>NZ_JBIUZP010000001.1:0-574854 GCF_044745105.1 Curtobacterium sp. NPDC087080
AAGGGGGACCTTGTGGGAGAGTAGGACGCCGCCGGACTCAACTTCAGCAACACCAGGAAACCCCTGACCGTGACCGGTCAGGGGTTTCCTGCGTTCCGGGGCCTGACGCCCCGTTCCACAGTCCAACTGCCGGACACTCCAGCGCCGGTAGGATCGTGGCGTCATGACTGCACCGTTCACCACAGCCACCGGCTCCGACGTCCGAGTCCGTTTCTGCCCGAGCCCGACCGGGACCCCGCACGTGGGGCTCATCCGGACGGCCCTGTTCAACTGGGCGTACGCGCGCCACACCGGCGGCAAGCTCGTGTTCCGCATCGAGGACACCGACGCCGCCCGCGACAGCGAGGAGTCGTACGAGCAGATCCTCGACGCGCTCCGGTGGCTCCGCCTCGACTGGGACGAGGGCGTCGAGGTGGGCGGACCGCACGGCCCGTACCGCCAGTCGGAACGCTCCGACGTGTACGAGGACGTCATCGCGAAGCTCCGGGCGTCCGGACACGTCTACGAGTCGTACGTGACGCCGGAGGAGATGGAGGCCCGGAACCGGGCCGCCGGCCGCGACCCGAAGCAGGGCTACGACAACCACGAGCGGGACCTGACCGAGGCCGAGCGCCAGGCGTTCCGCGACGAGGGCCGTCAGCCGGCGCTCCGGCTGCGCGTGCCCGATCGCGACCTCAGCTTCGACGACCTCGTGCGTGGGGAGATCACCTTCAAGCAGGGCACGTTCCCGGACTTCGTGGTGGTCCGACCGAACGGCAAGCCGCTGTACACGTTCACGAACCCGGTGGACGACGCCCTGATGGGCATCACGCACGTGCTCCGCGGTGAGGACCTGCTCTCGTCGACCCCGCGGCAGATCGCCCTGTACGAGGCGCTCGTCGAGGTCGGCATCACCGACTCCGTCCCGTTGTTCGGTCACCTGCCGTACGTGATGGGGGAGGGCAACAAGAAGCTGTCGAAGCGTGACCCCGAGTCGAACCTGTTCCACCACCGTGCTGCCGGCATGGTGCCCGAGGGACTCCTCAACTACCTGGCGCTGCTCGGGTGGTCCATCGGCCCGGACCGCGACGTGTTCTCGTCTGACGAGATGGTCGCGGCGTTCGATGTCGTCGACGTCAACCCGAACCCGGCGCGCTTCGACCACAAGAAGGCCGAGGCGATCAACGGCGACCACATCCGTCTGCTCGACGCCGACGACTTCCGTGAGCGGCTCCTGCCCTACCTGACGGACTTCGTCTCGGCACCCCCGACCGCGGAGCAGGAGCGGGTCCTCACGGCAGCCGCCCCGCTGGTGCAGGAGCGCATGCAGCTCCTCGGCGAGGCACCGGCGATGCTCGGCTTCCTCTTCACCGCGGACGACGCGCTCGTGGTCGAGGACGACGCCGTCGCGACGCTGAAGGGCGACGCCGGCGAGGTGCTCCGTGCGGGTGTCTCCGCGCTCGAGGGTGTCGAGGACTGGACGACCGAGGCGATCGAGGCAGCACTGCGCTCGTCCCTCATCGACGGCATGGGGCTCAAGCCACGCGTCGCGTTCAGTCCGCTCCGCGTCGCGGTGTCGGGGCGTCGGATCAGCCCGCCGCTGTTCGAGTCGATGGAGGTCCTCGGCAAGGACTCCACGCTGGCCCGACTCCGTCGGCTCGCGGACCGCTGACGTCGCCGTGGTGACGAACCCGGGCGGACAGGACGCGGTCGACGTCCTGTCCGTGGACGTCGCGGTGATCGGTGCCGGGCCGGCCGGGCTGAGTGCTGCGCTCAACCTGGTCCGCGCCCGACGCACGGTGCTGCTCGTCGACGCCAACCGGCCGCGCAACGCCGCCACCCTGCGGTCGCACGGCTTCGTCACGCGCGACGGGATCTCGCCGCTCGAGCTCCGGAAGCTCGGCAGGGTCGAGGTGGAGTCCTACCCGGAGGCGACCGTGGTGCAGTCGGTCGTCGACCGCGTGTCACCGGACGGCGACGGCTGGAGCGTGCACGGTTCCTCCCGCGGCACCGAGCTGCGCGCCCGCGCACGGGCCGTGGTGGTCGCGACGGGGCTCCGTGAGGAGTTCCCGGCGTTGCCGTCGCTGCGCGCCCTCTACGGCACCTCCGTGCACAGCTGTGTCGAGTGCGACGGGTACGAGCACGCGGGGGAACCCCTGGCGTTCCTCTGCGAGACGTCCGACGTGGTCGATCGCGCGCTGCTCGTCGGGTCGTGGACGGCCGATCTCGTCGTCTACACGAACGGTGCCGCGGTGCTCGACGACGCCGGCCGTGCGCGCCTGGCAGCGGCGGGCGTGACGGTCGACGAGCGGCCACTGGCCGACCTCGAGGGCGGCCGGGACGGCCTGACCGGCGTCCGTCTGGCGGACGGCGACGTACGGACGCACACGGGTGCGTTCGTGCGCCCGCTCTGGCACGCCGACCTCGACTGGCTCGAGGCGCCCGTGGACCGTGACGCCGAAGGGCTCGTCCGCGTGGACCGCCTCGGCCGCACCGGGGTCCCGGGGCTGTACGCCGTCGGCGACGTCACCCCACCGGGCCCCGAGCAGCTCGTCGTAGCGGCCGGTCACGGTGCCTCGACGGCCGCCGCGGTGCACCGGGACCTCGTGGGTGGTCTCGAGGACCTCCGGGATGCTGTACAGTAGTTGATCGTGCCCCGGACAACGGGGAACGGAAGGCCAGCAGGCCTTTTGGGGTATGGTGTAATTGGCAACACAGCGGTTTCTGGTACCGTCGTTCTTGGTTCGAGTCCAGGTACCCCAGCTCGAAGGAAAAGCCCCCGGGAGATCCCGGGGGCTTTTCCCGTTCCCGGGCACATGCCCCGTCCGAGCGAGGACACGCCCGACCTCCGCAGGAGATCGAGATCGAGTTCGCCGCGCCGCCGTTCCCTTCCGAGGCAGCGGCAGCGGCAGCGGTCGACCGTTGCGGGATCCGTGCCGTACGCCGCAACCGCGCGCGTAGGGTCACCGGCATGGAGGTCACGAAGCTCGAACACGCCTGCCAGGTCGTCGCGAAGGGCGCAGCGCGGCTCGTCATCGACCCCGGCGGCTTCACTCGCCCGGTCGACGTGGAGGGGGTCGTGGCCGTCGTGGTCACGCACGAACACCCGGACCACGGGACCCCGGACCAGCTGCGCGGGATCCTCGACCGCAACCCGGACGCGGTGGTCCTCGGGCCGTCGGGCGTGGGAGCGGCCCTCGCCGGCGCGGGGATCGCGGTCCAGGTGGTCGGTGACGGTGACCACCTGGAGGTCGGCCCCTTCACGCTCGACTTCCACGGGGTCCGGCACCAGCGCATCCACTCCTCGGTGCCCCTCGTCGACAACACCGGTGTGCTCGTGGACGGTCGTCTCTTCCACCCCGGCGACGCGTACACGGTGCCCGGGGTCCCCGTCGAGGTCCTCGCTGCGCCGGTCGGCGCACCGTGGCTCAAGGTCGGGGAGATGATGGACTGGATCGCCGCGGTGGCGCCCCGGCGCGCCTACCCGGTGCACGAGGCGACGCTGTCCGAGGTCGGCTTCGCCATGCACACCGACCGGCAGCGCGAGGCGCTCGGGGACGGGGAACTCGTGGTGCTCCGGCCCGGGGAGACACTCACGATCTGAGGCGCTGAACGCCGGGCTGGAGGCGCGGCACACCCGGGCGACACGCCCCGTTTTGGCAGTGCGCGAGCCGTGTGCCATACTTATCGGGTTGTCGGAACGGCCCCATCGTATAGCGGCCTAGTACGTCGCCCTCTCACGGCGGTAACGCGGGTTCGAATCCCGCTGGGGTCACCACAGGTGGCTAGCCTCCGAGTCCGACAACGAGTGTGTCCCGCTCCCGAGCGGGACGTGCGGCCCCATCGTATAGCGGCCTAGTACGTCGCCCTCTCACGGCGGTAACGCGGGTTCGAATCCCGCTGGGGTCACCACCGCAGAACCCCCTCCGAGCTTCGGCTCGGAGGGGGTTCGGTCGTTCCGGAGCACCCCGTCAGGCTCGCCCGCCGCGCTCGTGTCCGGCGAGCCGGCTGTTGGCGGCGGTCGCCGCCGTCGTCATGCGGTCGAGGAAGGCCAGTGCCGCGCGGACCTCGTCGGCGTCGGACGCCCGCAGCGCGCCGGCGACCTCTCGTCCGGCGAACCCGAGGAACGCCTCGTTCGCCGCCCGGGCGGTCTCGGTGCTCCGGAGGGCCACCCGGCGCCGGTCGACGCTCTCCCGGTGGCGTCTCACGTGGCCGGCAGCCTCCAACCGGTCGACGAGCACGGACGTCGCTCCGGACGTCATGCCGATCTGCCGCGCGAGCTGCGCGGGGGACAGCGGCGTGCCCGCTCGTTCTGCCCAGAGCACCTGCCCGAGGGCGTTGGCGTCGGTGGGCGACAGGCCCACCCACGTGCCGAGGTGCCGGTTCAGCTCGTCGAACGTGACCGCCCAGTCGCGGAGTCGGTGCATCACGGCGACCTCGTCCTCGCTCCAGGCGGTCTCGAGCGGGTCGACGTCGGACATACAGGTTCCTCCACAATCAAGTCGCTTTACTGTAAAGCACAAGCGGACGGCATCCCGGCCCTCCGCGCAGCACACGAGGAGCAGGACATGTCCGCACCACACGCAGTGATCTCGGGAGCGAGCATCGCAGGTCTGTCCGCCGCCTGGTGGCTGCGGCACACCGGTTGGGAGGTCACCGTCCTGGAACGCGCCCGGGCCTTCCGCGAGGGCGGTCAGAACGTCGACGTGCGCGGCGTCGCGAAGCAGGTGCTCGACCGGATGGGGCTGACCGTCGCCGTCCGTGCGGTGAACACCACCGAGACCGGGACCGTTCTCGTCGACACCGACGGGCGGGTCACCGCGACGCTGCCGGAGGGTCCGGACGGTGCCACGGCCGAGCTCGAGGTGCTCCGGGGTGACCTGGCCCGTACCGTCCGCGACGCACTGCCCGAGGGGGTGGCCTTCGTCTTCGGGGAGCGGATCACCGACGTCGACGACACCGCGCGCGCCCACGTCACCGTCACCACCGACCACGGCCGGTCGCTCCGGGCGGACCTGCTCGTCGTCGCCGAGGGCGTCCGGTCCACCACCCGCGCGCTGGTGTTCGACCACCCCGGTGACGTCTCCGAACGGAACCTCGGCGTCACGATGGCGTTCGGGACGATCCCGCGCAGGGACTCCGACGACCGACGGTGGCGCTGGTACAACGCGGTCGGTGGTCGTCAGGTGCACCTGCGTCCGGACCCGTACGACACCACCCGCGCGATCCTGGCCTGGGCCGGCGAGGACGGCGGGGTGACCGGTGCCGACCGTGCACGGGTGCAGGCCGGGCTCGAGGGACGCTTCGCCGACGCCGGCTGGCAGGCGCGTCGGGTGCTCGACGGCTTCGCGACCTCGGACGACGTCTACGTCGACCGGCTCACCCAGGTGCGGATGCCCGTCTGGCGGCGGGGCCGTGTCGCCGTCGTGGGCGACGCGGCGTGGTGCGTCACGCCCATGGGCGGGGGTGGCGCGTCGCTCGCCCTCACCAGCGGGTACGTGCTCGCTGCGTCCGTGGCGGGCCGTACCTCGAGCCGCGCGGACCTCGACGGGGCGCTCGCGGCGTTCGACGACTGGATGCGACCACTCGTCGACGACGTGCAGGGGATCCCACGCGGCATCGTCCGGTTCGCCTACCCGCGCACCCGGCTCGGCCTCGCCCTGCGCCACGTGGCGGACAAGGTGTTGCTCGAGGGGCCGCTGCAGGGCCTCGCGGCGAAGGCCACCCGCGTGGCCGAGACCGACCGCGAGCTGCCGCCGGTACCGACCACCTGAGGCTGCGAGGCAAGGTGTGGGGCGCCCGCCGTCCCTGGTCAGTCGTGCGCCGGTGCGCCCTCGTGGACGGCGAGCCAGCGGTCCAGGTCGCGGGCGGCGGCTCGTCCGGCCCGGTTCGCCCCGACCGTCGACTGCGAGGGGCCGTACCCGACGAGGTGCACGCGCGGCTCGCCCGCCACCTGCGTGCCCGACATCGGGACACCACCGAGCGGACCGTGCAGGTGCATCGGTCCCAGGTGGTCGAGGTCGGGGCGGTAGCCGGTCGCCCAGAGCAGGACGTCGATCGAGGTGTCGGTGCCGTCGGCCTCCACGGCGCCGTGCGGACGGACCTGCGTGAACATCGGCCGCCGTTCGAGCACGCCGCGCCGCGCGGCGGCACGGAGGGCGTCGGTCCAGATCAGTCCGGTGTAGGAGACGATGCTCGCCGGAGGACGCCCGGCCCGGACGTCGGCGGCGACCCGCCGCTCCACGTCGACACCGTCGACCTCGTGGACGAAGTCGCCCGGCAGGAACACCGGCTCACGGCGGGTGTACCAGACGGTCGAGGTGACGAGGCTGATCTCGTCGAGGAGCTGCACGGCGGAGATCCCGCCGCCGACGACCGCCACGCGCTTCCCGCGGAAGTGCTCGGCGCCGACGTACTCACGACCGTGGAGCTGCTCGCCGAGGAACGTCGCGGTGCCGGGGACGTCCGGCACCACCGGCGTGTTCCAAGTCCCCGTCGCGTTGACGATCGCCCGGACGCGCCACGAGCCGTGGTCGGTCCTCACCGTGAGCGGTCCGTCGGCGCGGTCGTCGAGGGGCGTCACCGACCCGACCCGCACCGGGCGCAGCACCGGGAGGTCCTCGTGTGCCTCGTACGAGGCGAAGTAGCGGGGGACCGCGGAGCGGGCCGCCTCGGCGGGGTCGACGGGTGGGAGCGGCATGCCCGGCAGGTCGTGGATGCCGTTCACCGTCGCCATCCGCAGCGACGCCCACCGGTGCTGCCACGCGCCTCCCGGCCGAGGGTTCGCGTCGAGGACGACCACGGAACGCTCGCCGGCCACGTCCTCGGCGTCCTGCAGGGCACGGAAGCCCCGGCGGCGCAGGTGGTGCGCGGCGGACAGGCCGGCCTGACCGGCGCCGATCACGGCGACGGTGGCGCTCCCCGCCGCGGTGCTGTCCACCCTGCGAGCGTACCGGCGGTGACGCTCCGACCGGGTGGAACGAGCGGTCTTCCCCCGTTCGAGGTTCCGATCGCGATCCGGTTAGGTTAGCCTCACCTAACGTGAACAGCGAAACACCACTGCTCGAGATCGTGACCTCCGCCGCCGCCGAGCGGTACCGCGACATCGTCCTCGGTGCCGTCGACCGCACGGCTGAGCGGCTCGCGGAGGTCGAGACGCCGACCACCGACACGCCCGCCTCGGCCCTGCGTGACCGGGTCGCAGCGATCGACCTCGCGCGACCCCTCGGATCGGCCCGGGCCGCCGTCGCCGAGGTCGACGACCTCTTCACCGCCGAGGCCGTCTGGTTCCACGACCCCGGCTACCTCGCCCACCTCAACTGCCCGGTCGCCGTTCCCGCGGTGGCCGCGGAGGCGGTCCTCGCGGCCGTGAACCCGTCGGTCGACACCTGGGACCAGTCGCGCATCGGCACCGAGATCGAACGCCGGGTCGTGACCTGGGTCACCGGGACGATCGGGTTCGCCGCCGGGGACGGTGTCTTCACGTCGGGCGGGACCCAGTCGAACCTGCACGCCCTCCTGCTGGCACGCCAGGCGGCGACGACAGCGCCACAGGGCCCCGCCGGACGCCTGCCGGCGCTCGACGACCTGGTCGTGTTCGCCACCGCGTCGAGCCACTTCAGCGTGCGGAAGTCGGCGATGGTGCTGGGCCTGCCGGAGCGCGCCGTCGTCGACGTCGCCGCCGACGCCGCGGGCCGGATGCGACCGGACGCCCTGGCGCACGCGATCGCCGACGCCCGGCGCGAGGGGCGGACCCCGATGGCCGTGGTCGCCACCGCGGGCACGACCGACCGGGGCTGCATCGACCCCCTCGAGGCGATCGCCGACGTGTGCGACCTCGAGGACGTCTGGCTGCACGTCGACGCCGCATACGGCTGCGGGCTGCTGGTGTCCCCGACCCGTCGGCACCTGCTCGACGGCATCGAACGTGCGCGGAGCGTCACGGCCGACTTCCACAAGTCGTTCTTCCAGCCGGTGTCGTCGAGCGCGTTGCTCGTCCGCGACCCGGAGGACCTGCGCCGGGCCTCGTGGCACGCGGACTACCTCAACCCGGAGGACGCCGACGAGCCGAACCAGGTCGACAAGTCCCTGCAGACGACCCGGCGCTTCGACGCCCTGAAGCTCTGGGCGACGCTCCGGGCGAGCGGCGCCGAGGCGATCGGGCAGGCGTTCGACACCGTGCTCGACGTCACCGAGCGGGTGCACGAGCACGTCACGGCACACCCGGACCTCGTGCTCGTCGCGCCGACGCAGCTGAGCACGGTGTTGTTCCGCTGGCAGCCGGACGGGGTGTCCGACGCCGAGGCCGACGCGCTCGTCGCCCCGCTGCGCGCGGCACTGCTCGCCGAGGGGCGGGTGCTCGTCGCGAAGACCGTGATCGACGGCCGTCCGTGCAGCAAGCTCACCCTGCTGAACCCCACCACGAGTGCAGAGCAGGTCGTGGCATCGCTCGACCACGTGGTCCGCACCGCGGCGCGGCTGCACACCGACCTCGTCGACGGTCACGTCGGCACGACGACGGGAGCGGCCCGATGACCACCGCCAGCACGAGCACCAGCACCAGCACCGGCACCGCCACCGACGTCGGTCGTGTCCACGACGTCGTCGGCATCGGCATCGGCCCCTTCAACCTCGGGCTCGCCTGCCTGACCGACCCGCTCGACGACCTCGACGCGGTCTTCCTCGACCAGGCCGACGGCTTCGCCTGGCACCACGGCATGATGCTCGACGACGCCACCATCCAGGTGCCGTTCCTCGCCGACCTCGTGACCATGGCGGACCCGACGTCGCCCTTCTCGTTCCTCGCCTGGCTCAAGGAGACCGGCCGGCTCTACCCCTTCTACATCCGCGAGGACTTCCACCCCCTGCGGGTGGAGTACGACGCGTACTGCCGGTGGGCCGCCGAACAGCTCGACACGCTGCGCTGGGGCCGTCGCGTCGTCGCCGTCGAGCACGACGAGGACGCCGACCTGTTCACCGTCCACGCCGAGACGCCGGACGGGCCCGAGCGGTACGTGGCGCGGCACGTCGTGCTCGGCATCGGCACCGAACCCGCGGTGCCCGAGGCGCTCCGGGACCTCGACGGTCCGGTCGTGCACTCCGCGGGCTACCTGCCGGCGCGCGACGCGCTCCGGGGTGCCGACTCGATCGCCGTCATCGGCAGCGGGCAGTCCGCCGCCGAGGTCTACCGCGACCTGCTCGAGGGCATCCGCGACGGCGGGTACCGCCTCGACTGGATCACCCGGTCACCGCGGTTCTTCCCGATGGAGGACACCAAGCTCACCCTCGAGATGACGAGCCCCGAGTACACCGACCACTTCCACGCCCTGCCGACCGACGTCCGCGATCGTCTCGGTCGCGAGCAGCGTGGGCTCTACAAGGGCATCAGCGCCGACCTGGTCGACGAGGTCTACGACACCCTCTACCGGATCAGCGCCCGGGGTCCGGTCCCGACGACGCTCCGGACGGACACGAGCGTCGTCGCCGCCGAGTGGCTGCCGGAGCAGGACCGCTTCCGCCTGACGCTCCGGCACGCGCAGCTCGGCACCGAGGCGGTGCACGAGGTCGCCCGGCTCGTCCTCGCGACCGGGTACCGGCCGAGGACGCCGCACTTCCTCGGGCCCGTCGAGCACCTGGTGGCGCGCGACGACCGCGGACGCTTCGCCGTCGCGCGCGACCTGCACGTCGACACCATCGGCGGTCGGATCTGGGTGCAGAACGCCGAGGAGCACACGCACGGCCTGACGGCGCCCGACCTCGGGATGGGCGCCTGGAGGAACGCATCCATCATCCGGTCCGTCACGGGGCGCGCGGTGTACGGCCTGGAGGAGCGGATCGCCTTCCAGGAGTTCGGTCTGCCCGGTGGGCGGTCGGCGCCGGACCCCGCTGCAGTGCCCGGCGCGGACGCTGCGGTCGGTGTCGAGCCTGCCGGCACGACCGGTCCCGTCGCCGACGCTGCGGCGAGCGCCCCGGCAGACCGCCGGGCCGCGACCGCCGGGGCCGCATCGTGAGCGCCCGGATGCCGGTCGCTGCGTCCGCGGACGCGACCACGAGCCTCCCGTCCGTCCGCCCGGTGGACCCGGACGGCGACGCCGCCGTCGTGCAGTCGTGGCTCGCCCACCCGGCGTCCTCGTGGTGGGCGATGCCCGACCACGACGTCGACGCCGTCCGGTCGTACCTGCGGTCCGTGCACGACGACACCGCGCAGGCGGGCTGGGTGCTGCGGCGGGACGGCGAGCCGATCGCGTACGCCGAGACGTACGACCCGGCGGTGGTGCTGCTCACCGACGTGTGGGACGCCCAGCCCGGCGACGTCGGCATGCACCTGCTCGTGGCACCACCGCCGGCGGCGGGTGGCCGCGTGCACGGACTGACGAGCGCCGTGATGCGGGCCGTGGTCGAGCACTGCCGCGACGCCCTCGGTGCGCGGCGGGTCGTCGTCGAACCGGACGTCCGCAACACGGCGGTGCAGCGGAAGAACGCCGAGGTGGGCTTCCGCGCGCTCCGCGTGGTCGACGTCGACGGCAAGCGCGCGCTGCTGTCGGTCCTCGACACCGCGCGGATCGGCACGGCCGACGACGACGGTCCTGCGGCACACCTGCGACCGGAGCACCTGGAACCGGCCGAGCGGCACCTCGTGGCCAAGGCGATCGCCGAGTTCACCCACGAGCGGTTGACCACCCCGCGATCCGACGGCCCCGGGTGGGTGCTCGACGCGGGGGACTCGACCTACCGGTTCCGTGCACGGGTGCACACGCTCGAGCACTGGGTCGTCGACGAGGCCTCGCTCACCCGCACCCGTGCAGGCCGTCCGGCGCCGCTCGACGCGCAGGACCTCGTCCTCGCGCTGCACGAGCAGCTCGGGATCCCGGACGCACTGCTCGGCACCTACCTGGAGGAGATCTCGTCGACGCTCGCCAGCGCCGCCGCGAAGCACCGGCGCGGCGGGCCGTCCGCTGCGCAGCTCGCCCGCGGCCGTTCGGACGGTGACGTCGTCGCGGGGCTCCAGGACGCCGAGGCCGCCATGACCGAGGGGCACCCGGCGTTCGTCGCGGCGAACGGGCGGATCGGGTTCGGGCTCGACGAGTACCACGCGTACGCACCCGAGTCGGGCGGGCGGTTCCGGTACCGGTGGCTCGCCGCCCGGCGGGAACACACCCACCTGGCGCTCGCCGCGGACCGGACCGAGGAGCAGCACTGGGACGCCGAACTCGACGAGGCGACGGTCTCCCGCTTCCACGAGGTGCTCGGCCGACGCGGCCTCGACCCGGCGGAGTACACGTGGTTCCCGGTGCACCCGTGGCAGTGGCAGCACCGGATCGCGGTCACGTTCGCTCCGGACCTCGGGCGGGAGGACCTCGTCGACCTCGGGGAGGGCCCCGACGACCACCAGCCGCAGCAGTCGATCCGCACCGCCTTCAACCGCTCGCACCCGCGGCGGTCGTACGTGAAGACGGCGCTCGCCGTGCAGAACATGGGGTTCCTGCGCGGGATGTCTCCCGCGTACATGCGGACCGCGCCCGCGGTGAACGACTGGGTCGCGGGACTCGTCGAGGCCGACCCGGTCCTGGCCGACGCCGGCTTCGGGGTGCTGCGCGAGCACGCGGCGATCGGGTTCACCGGGGACGTCTGGCACCGGATCGGGTCGGTGCCCGCGCAGCAGGGCGCACCGCAGCGGAAGATGCTCGCGGCGCTCTGGCGGGAGAGCCCGGTGCCGCGCCTGCAGCCGGGGGAGCGGCCGATCACCATGGCGGCGCTGCTCCACCGGGACGCGCGGGGGCGGTCGGTGGCTGCTGCGCTCGTCGCGGAGTCGGGGCTCGACGCCGCGTCGTGGGTCGAGCGGTACCTCGACGCGTACCTCCGCCCCGTCGTGCACTGCCTCACCGAGCACCAGCTGCTGTTCATGCCGCACGGCGAGAACCTCGTGCTCGTGCTGCGCGACGGTGCGGTGTCCCGCGTGTTCATGAAGGACATCGGGGAGGAGGTCGTGGTCGTCGGGGACGTCCCGGTGCCCGCCGGGATCGAGCGGATCGTGCACCCGGTCGACGACGACGAGGCGGCGCTCGGCGTCTTCACCGACGTGTTCGACGGGGTGCTCCGGTACCTCGCGGCGATCCTCGACGACGACGGGGTCCTGCCGAGCGGTGTGTTCTGGCGGCTCGTCGGCTCCTGCGTGGACGGCGCCGCGGCGGGACGAGCGCGACCGATCGACCTCCGGGCACCGGACTTCGAGCACTCGTGCCTCAACCGGCTGCAGCTGCGGAACACCCTGCAGATGGTCGACCTGTCGGCGCAGACCGACTCGCTCATCCGGGCCGGGCGCATGCCGAACCCGATCGCACGCTGAGGATCCGCTCACCCCGGCGCGCACGGACCGGCCCCGCGGGCGGCGGACGCGCTCCCGCGGGTCCGGTCGTGCCAGGCTGGCCGGGTGACCACCGCCGTGCAGCTCATCCGCTCCGACCGACTCAGCGACGTCGCCGAGTACGCGTACGCCGCTACCGCGCCTGCCGACGCCCGACTCGTGTTCCTCGCCGGGGCGTGCCCCCTCGACGAGCAGGGGCGCACCGTTGCGATCGGGGACCACCGCGCGCAGGCGGTGCGCTGCATGGCAAACCTCGAGACGGCGCTCGCCGCCGCCGGTGCCGGACTCACCGACCTCCTGCACACCCGCGTGCTCGTGGCATCCTCCGATCAGGACGACCTCATCGCCGTGTGGGAGGTCGTCCGGACCGCGATGGGGGACCACGACGTACCCAGCACCCTGATGGGCGTGACCGTCCTCGGCTACGACGACCAGCTCGTCGAGGTCGAGGGTGTCGCCGCGGTGCGGGGCTGAGCGCCGTGTCCGACGCGCCCTCCACCCGGCCCCCACACCTGCGCTGGCGGTACCTCGGACTCGTCGCACTCGGCGGGGCGATCGGTACCGGCGTGCGTGCGGCGCTCGCTGCCGCGCTCCCCGCCGTGGACGGCATCAGCTGGACGATCCTCGCCATCAACGTCGTCGGGGCGTTCTGCCTCGGGCTGCTCCTGGAGTCGCTGGCGCACGCGGGGCCGGACCTCGGTCGGCGTCGGGCGACCCGGCTGTTCGTCGGGACGGGGGTCCTCGGCGGCTTCACGACCTACTCGACCCTCGCCGACGACACGGCCCGCCTGCTCGACGTCGGCCGGTGGGGAGCCGGCAGCGGGTACGCGCTGCTCTCGGTCGTGCTCGGGCTCGTCGCCGCGGCGGCGGGAGCGTGGGTTGCCGGTGCCCGTCGTTCCCGGACCCTCCGTCGCTCCCGCACCGCCCGTCGCTCCTCGACCGGGGACTCGCGGTGAGCGCGCTCGACCTGCTGCTGGTCTCCCTCGGCGGGGGCGTCGGTGCGGCGCTGCGGTTCTGGCTCGACGGACTCGTGAAGGGCCGGATCCGCGGCACCGTGCTCGGCGGCTTCCCGCTCGGCACGCTCGTCATCAACGTCACCGGGTCGCTCGTCCTCGGACTCGTCACCGGTGCCGGTGAGTCGGGTGCGCTGCCGTTGCCGGTGGTCGCGGTGCTCGGGACGGGCATGATGGGCGGGTACACGACGTTCTCGACGGCGAGCGTCGAGACCGTGCAGCTCCTCCGATCCGGCAAGACCCGGACCGCCGTCCTGAACGGCCTCGGGATGCTCGTCGTCTCGGTCGGCGCAGCCGCGCTCGGCCTGCTCATCGGAAGGAACACATGACCTCGGAACGACCCGGCGAACTCGTCCTCGTCCGCCACGGAGAGACGGAGTGGTCGAAGAGCGGACAGCACACCGGCCGCACCGACATCCCACTCACCGAGAACGGCATCGAGCAGGCGAAGCGCGCCGGCCGGTACCTCGCCGACCGCACCTTCGCGCTCGCGCTCTCGAGCCCGCTGCAGCGTGCGCGGGACACCGCTGAACTCGTCGGCGTCGACCCCGAGCTCGACGAGGACCTGTACGAGTGGGACTACGGCGCCTACGAGGGCCTGACCACCCCGCAGATCAAGGTCAAGCGGCACGGGCCGTGGGACCTCTGGACCGACGGGGTCCCGGCGGGCGACACCCCGGGCGAGAACGCCGCCGAGGTCCGGGTCCGCGTCGAGCGCGTCCTGAACCGTGTCCGGCCGGTGCTCGCCGAGGGTGACGACGCGATCGTGGTCGCGCACGGACACGTGCTCCGCGCCCTCGGCGCCGCGTGGATCCGCCTGGCTCCGCAGGACGGCGCCGTGCTGAAGCTCGGCACCGCGACGGTGAGCTCGCTCGGCTACGAGCACGGCCGCCCGGTCATCGACTCCTGGAACGTGGCGCCGCGCGACTGACGCCCGCCGGTGCGGCGTGCTTCCGCACAACGCGGGGCACGTCGCGCCACGTGATCCCGCGGCGCGACGTGCTCGCAGTTGTGCGCGTTGCTGGCGACCCGGTTGCGGTCGGGAGGCACGGTGCGGGCTGGCGTCGCGCCTCCCGTCCGGCGGCTGCCCGCTGGTGCGGCGTGCTCGCGCACCACCCGGGGCACGTCGCGCCAGGCGGTTCCGTGGCGCGACGTGCTCGCGGTGGTGCGCGTTGCTGGCGACCCGGTTGCGGTCGGGAGGCGCGGTGCGGGCTGGCGTCGCGCCTCCCGTCCGGCGGCTGCCCGCTGGTGCGACGTTCTCCCGCACCACTGGGGGCACGTCGCGCCACGTGATCCCGCGGCGCGACGTGCTCGCGGTTGTGCGCGCGCCAGAGCGCGCCGCGCCCCGCGCTGCCCCGCCCGCGCCCCGTGGCCCGCGTCAGACGGTGCGGATCGCGCTCGTCGCGCCGAGCGCCCGGCCGCGCCGGCGCTCGATCGCCCGGCCGACCCCGAGCAGCCCGACGCTCACGAGCGCGCCGAGCAGCGTCTGCGCGATGCGGTCCACCGCCAGGAGCTCCGGGGCCTCGGGCACGCTCAGCCACGAGACCGCGAGCGCGAGGGGCGTGAGGAAGAGCAGCGTCACGGCGTAGTGCCGCGCGACGAAGATCTCCGCGAAGAACTGGCCGACCACGGCGATCACCACGATCCACCACACCGAGGGTTCGAGCAGCAGGATGCCGACGGCGACGACGGTGCCGCCGATCGTGCCCACGAACCGCTGCACCGCGCGGACCACGGTGTGCCGCTGTCGGATCGCCGGCAGCGTGGACACCAGTGCGATGACGGCCCAGTACGGGTGGCCGAGCCAGGGGATCGTCTCGGCGACGGCCCCGGCGACGACGGCACCCACCACGTTGAGCCCGACCGTCTCCCACAGCGCCGCACTGCGCAGGATCGCGAACGACCGGTGCTTCCGCGGTGCGATCGGGCGGAACACGTGGGGCGCTCGCGGGTGCAGGACGAGCCGGATCAGCGCGCCGGACATCGCGACGAGCCAGGCCCACGCTACCGAGCCGACGATGATCGTCGCGACGAGGGGCAGGTCGGCGGGACGGACGGGCACGAGCGCCGAGACGCAGAACGCGAACACCGGGAAGATCGGCTGGGCCGGGATCGTCTGCAGGGTGCTCAGCGTGCACACGGCGACCACCAGGACGACCACGAGCCCGACACCCTGCAGCCACAGCGGCGCCCCCGACAGCGAGACCGCGAGGCCGGCGAACATGCACGCTGCCTGCAGTGCGCCGGCGACACCGGTGGTCACCATCCGCTGCCGGTACGGCTCGGTCGCGCCGAAGATCGCGGTGAAGCCGGCGAACATCGCGAAGGCCGCGTAGCCGGGCATGCCCAGGGCGATGAGCAGCGCGAGCGGTGCGCCGCCTGCGATCGCGGCGCGGGCCGCGCCCTCGAGGTTGGTGGTCCGGGTCGAGTGCGCAGCTGTCGTCATGTCGTACCCATCCTCCCACCGCGACGGGTGTCGCGGAGACGGCTCACGTCGGGTGGGATGCACGCCGTGCCGGACGGGAGGCGCGTGGCGGCGCGGCCCCGCGCCTCCCGTCCGTCGCGACCCGCGTTGGTATACCAACCTGCTAGACTCGCCGGACCGAGCCGCGAGAGCGGTACCGCAACGTCGATGAGGAAGGGCCGGGCCGATGGGAAAGACGCTCGCCGAGAAGGTGTGGGACGACCACGTCGTGGTCAAGGGTGAGGACGGGACCCCGGACCTCCTCTACATCGACCTCCACCTCGTGCACGAGGTGACGAGCCCGCAGGCGTTCGACGGCCTCCGCCAGGCCGGCCGCCCGGTGCGTCGCCTCGACCTGACGATCGCGACCGAGGACCACAACACCCCGACCCTCGCGATCGACCGGCCCATCGCCGACCCGACGAGTCGCACCCAGATCGAGACCCTGCGCCGCAACTGCGCCGAGTTCGGGGTGCGCCTGCACTCGCTCGGCGACAAGGAGCAGGGCATCGTCCACGTGGTCGGCCCGCAGCTCGGCCTGACCATGCCGGGCATCACGGTCGTGTGCGGCGACTCGCACACGTCGACCCACGGCGCGTTCGGTGCGATGGCCTTCGGCATCGGCACGAGCGAGGTCGAGCACGTCCTCGCCACGCAGACACTGCCGCTGAAGCCCTTCAAGACGATGGCGATCACCGTCGAGGGCACGCTGCGCCCGGGCGTCACTGCGAAGGACATCATCCTGGCGGTGATCGCGAAGATCGGCACCGGCGGTGGGCAGGGCTACGTGCTCGAGTACCGCGGCTCCGCGATCCGCGCGCTCTCGATGGAGGGCCGCATGACCATCTGCAACATGTCGATCGAGGCCGGTGCGCGCGCCGGCATGGTGGCCCCCGACCAGACGACCTACGACTACGTGCAGGGCCGCGACCACGCTCCGACGGGCCAGGACTGGGACGACGCCGTCGCCTACTGGGACACGCTGGCGACCGACGACGACGCGGTCTTCGACGCCGAGGTCTTCATCGACGCCGACGAGCTCGAGCCCTTCGTCACCTGGGGGACCAACCCCGGTCAGGGCGTCTCGCTGTCCGAAACGGTCCCGGACCCCGCGAGCTACAGCGACCCCAACGACCAGGCCGCCGCGCAGCGTGCACTGGACTACATGGACCTCGAGGCCGGCACACCCATGAAGGACATCGCGGTCGACGCGGTCTTCATGGGGTCCTGCACGAACTCGCGCATCGAGGACCTGCGCGCCTTCGCCTCGGTCATCCGGGGGCGGAAGAAGGCCGACGGCGTCCGGGTCATGGTCGTGCCGGGGTCCGCCCGGGTCCGGCTCGAGGCCGAGGCCGAGGGGCTGGACCGGGTGTTCACCGACTTCGGTGCGGAGTGGCGGTTCGCCGGCTGCTCCATGTGCCTCGGCATGAACCCCGACCAGCTCGCACCGGGGGAGCGCTGCGCCAGCACCTCGAACCGCAACTTCGAGGGCCGTCAGGGCAAGGGTGGACGGACGCACCTGGTCTCGCCGCTCGTCGCCGCGGCCACCGCCGTGCGCGGGACACTGTCGAGCCCGTGGGACCTGGAGACCGACGATGCGATCGCATCGGTGACCGACGACGCCGCGACGGCAGCGACCGCTGAAGGAGCCAACTGATGGACGAGATCACCACCGTCACCGGGATCGCCGCGCCGCTCAAGCGCTCGAACGTCGACACCGACCAGATCATCCCCGCGGTCTACCTCAAGCGCGTCACGAAGACCGGCTTCGAGGACGCCCTGTTCGCCGGGTGGCGCCAGGACCCCGACTTCGTGCTCAACCAGCCCGCCTACCAGGGGGCGCAGGTGCTCGTCGCCGGACCGGACTTCGGCACCGGGTCGAGCCGTGAGCACGCGGTCTGGGCGCTCCGCGACTTCGGGTTCCGCGTCGTGGTGTCGAGTCGTTTCGCGGACATCTTCAAGGGCAACGCGGGCAAGCAGGGCCTGGTCACCGCGATCGTGACCGAACCGGAAGTCGAGGCGCTCTGGGCCGAGATCGAGCGGCAGCCGGGGGTGCAGGCGACCGTCGACCTGGTCACGCAGCGCGTGTCGCTCGGCGCGGTGGACGTGGCCTTCGAGATCGACGCCTACACTCGTTGGCGGTTGATGGAAGGGCTCGACGACATCGGGCTCACCCTCCGTGACGAGTCCTCGATCACGGAGTTCGAATCCCGCCGCTCCCGATGGCGGCCGAAGACATTGCCGGTGAAGTAGTGAACTCCCTCGTACAGGATGCAGCAGCAGGGGCCCGCGTCGGCCTCAAGTCGGACGAGATCGTCATCCGGGGCGGCAAGCCGCTCGTGGGACGCATCGAGGTCCGCGGCGCGAAGAACCTCGCGACCAAGGCGATGGTCGCCTCGCTGCTCGGCGACACCCCGTCGATCCTCAAGGACGTCCCCGACATCTCCGACGTGAAGGTCGTCCGCGGCCTGCTCGAGGTGCACGGCGTGCGGATCACGGACCCTGCACGAGGCGAGCTCATCCTCGACCCGTCGAACGTCGAGTCGGCACACTTCGCCGAGATCGACGCGCACGCCGGCTCGAGCCGCATCCCGATCCTGTTCTGCGGTCCGCTGCTGCACAAGCTCGGCGAGGCCTTCATCCCCGACCTCGGCGGCTGCCGCATCGGCGACCGTCCGATCGACTTCCACCTCGACGCCCTGCGCGCCATGGGGGCCGTGGTCGACAAGCAGCTCAACGGCATCCACCTGACGGCCCCGAACGGGCTCAAGGGTGCCGAGATCGAGCTGCCGTACCCGAGCGTCGGCGCGACCGAGCAGGTCCTGCTCTCGTCGGTGCTGGCCGAGGGCGTCACCGAGCTGCGCAACGCGGCGATCGAGCCCGAGATCATGGACCTCATCGCGATCCTGCAGAAGATGGGCGCGATCGTCACGGTCGAGCCGAGCCGCACCATCTTCATCGAGGGCGTCGAGTCGCTCCGTGGCTACACGCACCGCGCGATCAACGACCGCAACGAGGCCGCCAGCTGGGCCTCCGCCGCACTCGCCACCAACGGCGACATCTTCGTCGAGGGTGCGGACCAGCAGGACCTCATGACGTTCCTCAACGTCTTCCGCAAGGTCGGCGGCGGGTTCGACATCCAGGAGGACGGCATCCGCTTCTACCGCGAGCGCGAGACCCTGCGCCCGGTCGTCGTCGAGACCGACGTCCACCCCGGCTTCATGACGGACTGGCAGCAGCCGCTCGTCGTCGCCCTGACCCAGGCCGAGGGCACGAGCGTCGTGCACGAGACCGTCTACGAGAACCGGTTCGGCTTCACCGACGCCCTGAACGAGATGGGCGCCGACATCGTCGTGCACAAGGAGGGCCTGCCGGGTCACGACCGCCGTGTCGCCCGCCGGCCGTTCGAGCAGGCCGCGGTCATCACCGGCCCGACGACGCTGCACGCGGCGAACGTCCGCGTCCCCGACCTGCGCGGCGGCTTCAGCCACCTCATCGCGGCCCTGACGGCCGAGGGCGAGTCGCACATCACGAACGTCGGCATCATCAGCCGCGGCTACGAGCACTTCATCCCGAAGCTGCGCAAGCTCGGCGCCGACTTCGACTTCGCGGGCTAGGCGCGTGGCTGGCACGATGGGCGGCGGCGCGGCCGGCGGCGACGACGGCGGCACGGGCGACGGTCTGGAGGCGCGGCGCACGTCCGCCTCGGACGTCACCACGGGCCTCCCGAACCCGGGGCGGCGGTGGCGGCGCGGCGAGCTGAACACCGCCTTCCGCATCACCGCGTCCGTGGTGATCCCGGTCTTCCGGTTCACCGCCCGGTACCACTGGCACGGACCGAAGCGCCTGCCC
The DNA here is from genome assembly GCF_044745105.1 of Curtobacterium sp. NPDC087080. Lineage (NCBI taxonomy): Bacteria > Bacillati > Actinomycetota > Actinomycetes > Micrococcales > Microbacteriaceae > Curtobacterium > Curtobacterium sp. NPDC087080. The sequence continues at coordinate 19,673 of NZ_JBIUZP010000001.1, forward strand.
GAGGGCGGCGCCTTCGTGCTCGCCCCGAACCACTTCACGAACATCGACCCGCTCGTGGTCGGCACGGCCGTCTGGCTGTCCCGCCGGGCGCCGCGGTTCCTCGCGAAGGCGTCGATCTTCAAGGTTCCCGTCGTGGGCAGGCTCATGGCCGGCATGGGGCAGATCCCCGTCGAGCGCTCCGGGCGGACGCGGCTGAACGACCCGCTCGGCGGCGGCAAGTCCGTCATCGAGCAGGGCGGCGCGATCATCGTCTACCCCGAGGGCACGCTCACCCGCGACCCCGACCTCTGGCCGATGCGCGGGAAGACCGGCGCGGTGCGGATCGCGCTCGAGAACGACGTCCCGCTCATCCCGATGGCCCACTGGGGCACCCAGCGGATCATGGCGCGGTACGCGAAGAAGCTGCGCCTGTTCCCGCCGTCGCGCGTCGACGTGATCGTCGGCGACCCCGTCGACCTGTCGGCGTTCCGCGGCAGGCCGCTCGACCAGAAGACCCTGGTCGAGGCGACCGACCTCCTCATGCAGCGCATCACCGAGCTGCTCGAGGAGCTCCGTGGTGAGCAGGCCCCCGCGACCCGGTGGGACCCCGCCGCGAACAACCAGAAGGAGACCGGCAAGTTTGAGTGACGAGCGCCCGGGCCTGCGCCCGCACGACGACCACCCGGACCCCGCCGTCGCCGCCCCCGGGGCCGTCGACACCGCGGCCATCCGCGTGGTGATGCAGTCCACCGACAAGCCGCGTGTCGCCGTGATCGGTGCCGGCAGCTGGGGCACCACCTTCGCGAAGGTGCTCGCCGAGGGCGGCGCCGACACGGTCGTCTGGGCCCGTCGGCCCGAGGTCGCGCGGGAGATCACCGAGACGAAGCGGAACTCCGACTACCTGCCCGGCATCAACCTGCCCCGCACGCTGACCGCGTCGACCTCGCTGTCCGCCGTGCTCGACGGCGCCGAGCAGGTCTACGTGTCGGTGCCGTCCCAGACGCTCCGCTCGAACCTCGCCGCGATCGCGCCGCTGCTGCCCGAGGGCGTCCCGGTCGTCAGCCTGATGAAGGGCGTCGAGAAGGCGACGGGCAAGCGGATGAGCGAGGTCCTGCACGAGGGTCTCGGCATCGACCGGGACCGGATCGCCGTCGCCAGCGGACCGAACCTGGCGCTCGAGATCGCCCGCCGACAGCCGACCGCCGCGGTCGTGTCGTCGACGTCGCTCGAGACCGCGACCGCCGTCGCCGCGGTCGCCACGAACCCGTACTTCCGATCGTTCACGAACACCGACGTCATCGGCACGGAGTTCGGCGGCGTGCTGAAGAACCTCATCGCGGTGGCGATCGGCATCGTCGACGGTGTCGGCTACGGCGAGAACACCAAGGCGTCGATCATCACCCGCGGCCTCGCCGAGATGACGGACTTCGCGGTGTCGCTCGGTGCGCAGCCGTCGACGCTGTCCGGGCTCGCCGGACTCGGCGACCTGATCGCGACGTGCCAGTCGCCGCTGTCGCGGAACAACACGGCGGGCCGGCTGCTCGGACAGGGGTACCGCTTCGACGAGGTGGTCCGCCAGATGAACCAGACCGCCGAGGGGCTGGCGTCGGTCGCCCCGATCCTCGAGCTGGCGGCGGCGAACGGCGTCGACATGCCCATCGTCGGCCAGGTGGCCGAGGTCCTCGCCGGTAGGCTCGACCCGCGCAACATCGCGCCGCACCTCACCGAGACCGACGAGCCCCAGGGCGAGTGACCGGTCCGCTCCCGACCCCCGAGGGGACTCCCATGCCCACGATCGCTCCCGCCCCCACGACCGTCGCCGTGCTGTTCGGTGGACGGTCCAGCGAGCACGAGATCAGCTGCGTGACGGCCGGCGGCATCATGGACGTCGTCGACCGGTCGGCCTACGCGGTCGTGCCGATCGGCATCACGAAGGAGGGCGCGTTCACCCTCCAGTCCGACGACCCCGCGCAGTGGGCGCTCCGCGACGGTGCACTGCCCGTCGTGCCGGACAACGGCACCCGAGTGGCGTTCCCGACCTCGCCCGCGACGAACGAGCTCGTCGTCTCGCACCCGGACGGGTCGGTCACGACGATCGCGGTCGACGTGGTGTTCCCGATCCTGCACGGCCCGTTCGGTGAGGACGGCACGGTGCAGGGACTCCTCGAGGTCGCCGGGTTGCCCTACGTGGGCGACGGCGTCCTGGCGAGCGCGCTGGCGATGGACAAGCACACCGCGAAGGCCGTGCTCGAGCACGCCGGGCTGCGGGTCGCACCCTGGACGACGGTCCTCCGTCGGCAGTGGACCGCCGACCCCGCCGCCGTCGCGGAGTCCGTCGCGGTGCACGGCTGGCCGCTCTTCGTGAAGCCCGCCCGCGCCGGGTCGAGCATGGGCGTCTCGCGTGTCGACGAGCCGGCGCAGCTCGCCGCCGCGATGGACCTGGCGTTCGAGCACGACGCGAAGGTGATCGTCGAGCCGCGCGTGGTCGGTCGCGAGGTCGAGGTCGCGGTGCTCGAGGGTCGGGACGGTGTCCCGCGCACGAGCCTGCCCGGTGAGATCGTCGTCGCCGAGGACGGCTTCTACGACTTCGCGTCGAAGTACCTGGGCGGCGACGAGGCGCTCCTCTGCCCCGCGCCCCTGACCGACGACGAGACCGCGGCGATCCGCTCCGTCGGTGCCCGTGCCTTCGAGGCGATCGGCGGCGCCGGGCTGGCGCGCGTCGACTGCTTCCTGACCGACGACGGCTTCGTCGTCAACGAAGTCAACACCATGCCGGGGTTCACCCCGCTGTCGATGTACCCGCGCTGCTGGGCGGCGTCCGGGGTCTCCTACGGCGAGCTGGTCACCGAGCTCATCGAGCTGGGACGCGTCGCCGTCCGCTGACACTCGGGGTCGTGCGTGGCACGCCGAGCGGTCAGCCCTGCACGTCGGAGGGGTCGAGACAGCGGTGTCCGTCCTTCGGCAGGATCGACACGACGTCCGACAGGTCCTGCACGACCTGGTTCGTCGTCTTCTTCGCGTCGATGACGACCTGCACCGCGGGGGAGCGGCCGAACGTCGTGTAGACGACCTGCTCGCCGCGGTCGTCGCGGATCCAGTCGACGCCGCCCTGGCTGAAGCACGGCAGGTCGGAGACGGTCGGCACCGCGACACCGCAGTGGTACAACGCAGCGGCCGGGTCGCCCCACGCGGCGGTCGACTGCGCGTTCGTCTCCCGCAAGGGCAGGTCGTTCCCGACGGTGGCGGGGAGCCGGACCTGCACGGCGGCGCACGCTGCGCTGTCCGCCGACGGCGCGGGAGCCATCGACACGGCGTTCGTGCACCCGGTCAGCCCGGCGGCGAGTGCCACGGCGACGCCCGCGATCGCGGTCCAGCGGAGGGGTCGGCGCACGGTGTCCATCGAGGTCCAGGCTACCGTTGCGGGCGTGGACGAGATGGACGACGCCTGGGCAGGACCGACCGTGGGACAGGTGGGGGAGCTCGCCGTCCTCGACCGGATCGTCCGCCGGCTGCCCGCGGGCGCGCCGGTGCTCGGCCCCGGTGACGACTGCGCGGTGGTCGCAGCGCCGGACGGCCGGTTCGTCGTCACGACGGACATGATGGTGCACGGGCCGGACTTCCGGTGGGCGTGGTCGTCGCCGGCGGACGTCGGGTGGAAGGCCGCAGCGACGAACCTGTCCGACGTCGCGGCGATGGGCGCAACGCCGAGCGGTCTCGTGATCGCCCTCGCCGCACCGCAGGACACCCCGGTCGCGGTGCTCGAGTCCTTCGCGGACGGGGTGCGTGCCGCGGTGGAGGCCCTCGCGCCGGGCTGCGGCGTGGTCGGCGGGGACCTGTCGACCTCGGCCACCTTCACGGTCTCGGTGACGGCGTTCGGCGATCTCGGCGGGCGAGCGCCGGTGGTGCGTTCGGGAGCCCGGGCCGGGGACGTCCTCGCGGTCTCGGGGGAGCTCGGCCGCGCCGCCCGGGGGCTCGCCCGGCTGTTCCGCGACGGGGTCGACGCGCACGGGGAGCCGTCGCGCTCGGCCGTGGTCGCGAGCGGGGCGGACGCGGACCCGGACGTCGACCGGCAGCGGCGCCCGGTCCCGCCGATCGCCGACGGCGTGCACGCTGCCGCCGCCGGTGCCACGGCGATGCTCGACCTGTCCGACGGTCTGGCGATCGACGCCGGACGGCTCGCCCGGGCCAGCGGGGTCACGCTCGACCTCGACCCGGAACCCCGGCTCGACGAGCTCGCCCTGCACGGCGGCGAGGACCACGGCCTGCTCGCGGCCTTCCCGCCCGACGTCGCGCTGCCCGGCGGCTTCCGGCGCATCGGCAGGGTCGTCGCCCGCGGCGACGTGGACCTGGTCCGCGGCGGCGAGCCGGTCCCGACGACGGGGTGGGACCCGTACGCCGACTGGGACGGTGCCGGGGGCTGACCGCCGGGGCTGCGCCGAGCCTCCCGGCCGGTCGTCGCGCGTCGTCGCGCGCGATCCGCGCGAGAGGGCGCGTACCGCGACATCCCCGCTGTCGTACGACGGCGGGGATGTCGCAGGAGCCGCGGCCAGGTGCGCAGGTACCGCCGACAACGACACTTCCGACGTCGTGCGACAGCGGTTGTGTCGCTGCAGTCCACCGCGCGCCGCGCGCGAACGCGCCATCCGGACGCGCCGTGCGTGCACGCCGCACCTCAGGCCGGGGTGACGGCCTCCCACGCCACGGTCTCGCCGTAGCTGCGTTTGCTGAACGGCTCGAGCCCCGCCGGCCACGTCGGCTCCGGTGACCGCTTGCTCCGCTCGACGACGACCACCGCGCCGGGGGTGAGCCGGGGCACGAGCGCCTCGAGCACGTCGGCGATCTCCTGCTCGGCGACGTCGTACGGCGGGTCGATGAAGACCAGGTCGAAGGTCCGCACCGTGCTCCGCAGGTACCCGAGTGCCGGCTGCGGCTGCACGTCGACGCGCACGCCAGGCACCCGCTGCTGCACGGCCTTCGCGTTCGCCCGGCACGCCTGTGCGGCGGCGGACGCTCGATCGACGAGCACGACCTCCGCGGCCCCGCGCGACGCCGCCTCGAGCCCGAGCGCGCCCGTCCCGGCGTAGAGGTCCGCGACCGAGGTGCCCTCCACGAGCCCGCGCGAGCCGAGCGACGAGAAGAGGGCCTCGCGCACGCGGTCGCTCGTCGGCCGCGTGCCGGACTTCGGCACCCGGAGCGTCGTGGAACCGGCGGCGCCGGCGATGATGCGGGTCATGCTGCCACCGTAGCGGCGTGCGTGCTCTCCACAGGTCGGCCGGGAGGCTCGCAGCGCGTCGGACCCGCCCGGTACCGTGGTGGCGTGGTCACCTCCGACACCCCCGACACCGCCGTGCCCCCGGTGCGGCCCGACCTCGGTCCCGCGCCGCTCGACGCCCGGCTGAGCGGGGTCCTCGGCGGCCGGACCGCGACGGCGATCGAGAAGGCGTTCGGGTACCGGACGGTCGGAGAGTTCCTCGAGCACGCACCCCGGCGGTACGCGGAGCGCGGGGCGCTGACGGCGCTCGACTCGCTCGCGATCGGCGAATCGGTGACGATCGTGGCCGAGGTCATCGACGTGCGCGAGCGGACCATGCGCGCGCGTCGCGGCTCGATCCTCGAAGCGAAGATCGGCGACGGCAAGGGCCTGCTCACGCTGACGTTCTTCAACCAGGGGTGGCGGACGAAGGACCTCGTGCCCGGTGCCCGCGGGATCTTCGCCGGCAAGGTCGGCGACTACCGGGGCGCCCGGCAGCTCGCCCACCCGGACTACGAGCTGTTCGACCGTGACGACCCCCGCGCGACCGCCGACCCCGAGGACGAAGAGGCCATCCGCTGGTCGCGGCAGCCGATCCCGATCTACCCGGCCACGGCGTCGCTGACCTCGTGGCAGATCGCGAAGGCGATCGCGGTCGTCCTCGACACCCTGCCGGACCTGCCGGACCCGATCCCGGCACCCGCACGGACGCGACTCGGCCTGGTGCCGTTCCGCCGTGCGCTCGAGCTCCTGCACCGTCCGGAGAAGGTCGCCGACTTCAAGCGGGCGCAGGACGCACTGCGCTACCGCGAGGCGTTCGTGCTGCAGACCGCCCTGGTGCAGCGACGCATCGCCGCGCGGGCGACCGCGGCCACCCCGCGTCTGGCCGCCCCCGACGGGATCCTCGAGCGCTTCGACGCGTCGCTGCCGTTCACCCTGACCGACGACCAGCAGGCCGTCGGTGCCGAGATCGCGCACGACCTGGCGGGGGACTGGCCGATGCACCGGCTGGTGCAGGGCGAGGTCGGTTCCGGCAAGACCCTGGTCGCGATCCGGGCGATGCTGACGGTCGCCGAGTCCGGCGGGCAGTCCGCCCTCATCGCCCCGACCGAGGTGCTCGCCGCGCAGCACCTCCGGTCGATCGTGAAGTTCCTCGGCCCTGACCTCGCGGCGGAGCTCCGACCGGTCATCCTGACGGGCTCGCAGTCGACCGACGAACGACGGCGTGCCCTGCTCGCGGCGGCGTCCGGCAGCTCGCGGCTCGTCGTCGGCACGCACGCACTCCTGGGCGACCGGGTCGACTTCGCGGAGCTCGGTCTGGTCGTGGTCGACGAGCAGCACCGGTTCGGCGTCGAGCAGCGCGAGGCCCTGCGGACCAAGGGCGCGACCCCGCCGCACGTGCTCGTGCTCACCGCGACCCCGATCCCGCGCACGGTCGCGATGACGGTGTTCGGCGACCTCGACGTCTCGACGATCACCGGGCTGCCGTCCGGCCGTGCCGGGGTCGAGACCTTCGCCGTCGGGCTGGCTGAGCACCCCGGGTGGGAAGGGCGCATCTGGACACGGATGGCCGAGGAGCTCGCCGAGGGGCGGCAGGCCTTCGTGGTCTGCCCGGCGATCGACGACGCCCACGCCGAGGACGACGGCGGCCCCGAGCCCGCCGAGGACGACACGCCGAAGCACGCCCCGGCGACGGTACTCGCGACGGTCGAGCGGATGCGCGCCATGCCCGTCCTGCAGGGTCGACGGATCGAGGTCCTGCACGGACGGATGACCGCGGACGAGAAGGACCGCGTCATGACGTCCTTCGCGGCCGGCGACGTCGACGTGCTCGTCGCGACGACCGTGATCGAGGTCGGCGTGGACGTGCCGAACGCGTCGATGATGGCGGTGCTCGACGCCGACCGCTTCGGCGTCTCCCAGCTCCACCAGCTGCGCGGACGCATCGGTCGCGGTCAGTACGCCGGGGTGTGCCTGCTCGTCACCACCGCCGAGCCAGAGACGACCGCACGCGAACGCGTCGACGCGGTGGCTGCGTCCGACGACGGCTTCGAGCTCGCGCGCGTCGACCTGGAGCTCCGGCGTGAGGGCGACGTGCTCGGCGAGCGGCAGTCCGGCGGCCGGTCCTCACTGAACCTGCTCCGGGTGGTCGAGCACGCGGACCTGATCGTCGACGCCCGGGGCGAGGCGGAGCGCGTGCTCGAGCCGGACCCCGAGCTGCGGGACCACCCCGCCGTCCGCGAGGCCCTGGCGCGGCGACTCGACGAGTCGGACGCCGCGTTCCTCGGGAAGAACTGACCCGGGCGGCCGGTAGCGTGACGGGCATGGCCCAGATCGCCGTCGTCCCCGGATCCTTCGACCCCGTGACCCTCGGGCACCTCGACGTCATCGGACGTGCCGCGCGGCTGTTCGACGAGGTGCACGTGCTCGTCGTGCACAACCCGGACAAGCAGCCGGCGATGTTCGCCGCCGCCGACCGCGTCCGGCTCATCGAGCAGTCCCTCGTCGAGACCGGCCTCCCGGACACCGTGCGGGTCGGGGAGTGGACCTCCGGGCTGCTCGTCGACTACTGCCGCCAGGTGGGAGCCGGGGTGCTCGTGAAGGGCGTCCGCTCCGGCGAGGACGTCGCGTACGAGACGCCCATGGCGATCATGAACCGGCACCTGGCCGACGTCGAGACGGTCTTCCTGCTTCCCGAGGCGTCGCGGGCGCACGTGTCGAGCTCGCTCATCCGCCAGGTCGCGACGCTCGGCGGCGACGTCATGCCGTACGTGCCGGGTGTCGTCGCGGACGCGCTGGCCGAGCACCTCGGGCGCTGACCGGCCGAGCGGTCCGAGCGCTGACCGGCCGAGCACAGCGGGCGCTGATCGGCCGAGCACCCGGGCGCTGACACGCCGCGCCCCCGGCCTCCTCGACGTGCGCACGACATCGCGGTAGACTCGTCGATCGTGTCTTCCCCCGTGAACAGCCCCTACGCCCTGCGCGTGCGCGACCTCGCGCACCGGCCGGGCGAGATGCGCGAGCACTCGCTCGACATCGAGGTGCCGGACCCGATGGGCGCTGGCGTCATCGCCGTTCGCGAGGGCACCACGCTCCAGCTCGACGTCAAGCTCGAGGGCCTGCACGAGGGCGTCCTGGTCTCCGGACACGCCTCGGCCGAGGCCACGGGGGAGTGCTCGCGCTGCCTCATCGACATCAGCGAACCGGTCGAAGTCGACTTCGCCGAGCTGTTCGCGTACGATGTCTCGGAGGATTTCGACTTCTTCGTTCACGATGACCACGTGGATTGTGAACCGGTCGTTCGAGATGCGGTGGTGCTGGCGCTGCCGTTCCAGCCGGTCTGCCGACCGGACTGCCCCGGCCTCGACCCCGTCACGGGCGAGCGGCTGGCCGACCTCGGCGAGGTCACCCCGCGCGAGGTCCTGGACCCGCGCTGGGCCGCGCTGAGCGGCTTCCAGGGCACCGACGCGGAACGCGGCGGCGCCGACGACAGCACTCCCACCCAGAGCCCCGAGGGCGACGGCCGCACGGCCTGACGCACCTCGACACCGACCACCGACCAACCGAAAGAGAACCACCATGGCCGTTCCCAAGCGCAAGCAGTCCCGTGCCAACACGCACGCCCGTCGTTCGCAGTGGAAGGCCGCGCCGGTCCAGCTCGTGAAGACGATCGAGAACGGCAAGGTCACCTACAGCCTCCCGCACCGCGCGAAGGTCGTCGAGGACTCGGCCGGCACCGCCCTGTACATGGAGTACAAGGGCCGCAAGGTCGCCGACGTCTGATCGGACTCGACCGATGACAGCGACGTCCGGCGCCACGGGGTCCCGCCCCGTGGGGCCGGACGTCGTTCGTCTGCAGGGCATCCTCGACGTCGAGATCGACGCCGAGCTCCTGCAGCTCGCCCTCACGCACCGCTCGTACGCGTACGAGCACGGGGGCATCAAGCACAACGAGCGCCTCGAGTTCCTCGGGGACTCCATCCTCGGCCAGGCCGTGACCGTGAAGCTCTTCCGGTCCTTCCCCGACCTCGACGAGGGCGAGCTCGCCAAGCGGCGTGCCAGCCTCGTCTCGACGGTCGCCCTGGCCGAGATCGCCCGGATGATCGGGCTCGGCTCGTACCTGCGCCTGGGCAAGGGCGAGGAGCAGACCGGCGGTCGCGGCAAGGCGTCCATCCTGGCCGACACGGTCGAGGCCGTCATCGGAGCGACCTACCTGTCCGCGGGCCCCGACGCAGCGACCGACCTGGTGCTGCGACTGGTCGAGCCGCTGCTCGTCGACCCGGACCGCTTCGGCGCCGCCATGGACCCGAAGACGAGCCTGCAGGAGCTCGCCGCCGGCCTGTCCCTCGGCAACCCGGCCTACCGGGTGACGGAAGAGGGCCCCGACCACGACAAGACCTTCCACGCGACGGTCGTGCTGCAGGGCGAGGACGTGTCGACGGGGTCCGGTACGAGCAAGAAGGCCGCCGAGATGGCCGCCGCGCTCGAGGCGTGGACGCGGCTCTCCGGCCGGGCGGCCTGACCGCGTGCCCGAACTCCCCGAGGTCGAGGTCGTCCGCGCCGGCCTCGAACCCGCCGTCAGCGGTGCCCGGGTGCTGCACGTCGACGTCGTCGACGACCGCGCCCTGACCCGGCACGACGGTCCGGCCGAGGACTTCGCCGAACGCCTGACGGGCCGCACGATCGCCGCCGCGGTGCGCCGGGGCAAGTTCATGTGGTTCCCCCTGGTGCCCGGACACGACGGCGACCGTCCCGAGGCGCTCGTCACGCACCTGGGGATGTCCGGCCAGGTCCTGCTCGGACGCGGTCGCCCGGCCGCGAAGCACCGCCGCATCCTGATCGACGTGCAGCCGACCGGTACCGGCCGCGACGGCCGTCCGGAGGCACCGGTCGAGCTCGAGTTCGTCGACCAGCGGACCTTCGGCTCGATGGCGATCGACGCCATGGTGCCGACGGTGGACGGCGCGCCTGCCGGGTCCGCCGGCGCGGTCGACGCCCGTGACCCGGACGCAGCGTGGCGGCGGAGCATCCCGACGCAGGTGTCGCACATCGCGCGGGACCCGCTCGACCCTGCCTTCGACGACGACCGCTTCGTCGCGATGGCCCGGAAGCGGTCGAGCGGCATCAAGCGCGTCCTGCTCGACCAGGGTGTCGTGAGCGGAATCGGCAACATCTACGCCGACGAGTCGCTGTGGGCCGCGAAGCTGTACTCCGACCGCCCTGCGGACCGGCTGCCCCGTTCCGACCTGCACCGGCTCCTGGCGGAGGTCCGGAGCGTCCTCGGCCGTGCGCTCGAGGACGGCGGCACGAGCTTCGACGCGCAGTACGTCAACGTGAACGGGCAGTCCGGGTACTTCTCGCAGCGCCTCGCGGTGTACGGGCAGGAGGGGAAGCCCTGCCCGCGGTGCGGCACGACGATCGTGCGCGAGGCGTTCATGAACCGGTCGAGCCACCGGTGCCCCGTGTGCCAACCCGCTCCGCGCCGACGCACGCGTTAGCCTGACGCGCAACCGAGCACCCGGAGACCCGCATGTACTTGAAGAGCCTCACCATCAAGGGGTTCAAGTCCTTCGCGCAGCCGACGACGTTCGCGTTCGAGCCCGGCGTCACCTGCATCGTCGGTCCGAACGGCTCCGGCAAGTCGAACGTCGTCGACGCCCTCGCCTGGGTGATGGGGGAGCAGGGTGCCAAGACCCTCCGCGGCGGCAAGATGGAGGACGTCATCTTCGCCGGCACCTCGACACGCGGACCGCTCGGTCGCGCGCAGGTGCTCCTGACGATCGACAACACGGACGGCCTGCTGCCGATCGAGTACTCCGAGGTGACGATCTCCCGCACGCTCTTCCGGAACGGCGGCAGCGAGTACGCCATCAACGGCGAGAACTGCCGCCTGCTCGACGTGCAGGAGCTCCTCAGCGACACGGGGCTCGGCCGTGAGATGCACGTCATCGTCGGGCAGGGGCAGCTCGACAAGGTGCTGCACGCCACCCCGGAGGACCGCCGCGGCTTCATCGAGGAGGCCGCCGGGATCCTCAAGCACCGGCGCCGCAAGGAGAAGACCCTCCGCAAGCTCGACGCCATGCAGACGAACCTGACGCGGCTCTCCGACCTCGCCGGCGAGATCCGACGGCAGCTGAAGCCGCTCGGTCGACAGGCCGAGGTGGCGCGCAAGGCGCAGTCCGTCGCCGCGGTGGCCCGCGACGCGAAGGCCCGGATCCTGGCCGACGACGTCGTCCGGCTGCGCCGCGAACTGCACGAGCACCAGGAGGTCGAGGCCGGACGGAAGTCCGAGCGCATCGTCCTGCAGGAGCGGCTCGACCAGACGCGTGCCCGGCAGCAGCAGGTCGAGCAGAGCATGGTCGGTGACGCCGTCGACCGTGCCCGGACCGTCGTGCACCGGTTGGAGAGCGTGCAGGAGCGGCTCCGCGGGCTGTCGAGCCTGGCCAACCAGCGCCTGATGTTCCTCGCCCAGCAGGCCGACGCGCCGCAGCAGGGCCCGACGATCACGCCGGAGCGTGTGCAGGGCGTCCGTGCCGAGGCCGAGCGGCTCGAGGCCCGTGCCGCCGAGATGGCGGCGGGCTCCGGTGCTGCGGCGGCCGCGGTCGAGCAGGCCCGGGGTCAGCTGGACGCGCTCGACGAGCAGATCGCCGCGCAGGCCGCACGCGTGTCGCAGCACGACCTCGACGCCCAGCGTCTCCGGAACGCCGTCGACGTGCAGCGGTCGCGCCGCACCGCGGTCGCCGCGGACCGTGACCGTCGGACCCGCGCACTCGCCGAGGCCGAGGACCGCGCGACCCGCGCCGCCGCGGCCCTGCGCGAGATCGGTGACGACCCGTCCGACGGCGTCGACGCGGACGCCCTGGCCACCGCGCACGACACCGCGCGCCAGCGGCTCGAGGCAGCGCAGACCGCGCGCGACGCCCTGCGCGACCGGCTCCACGCGCTCGAGCGCGAGCGGGACGCCCTCGACGCCCGGGTCGCCGCGCTCGGGATGTCGATCGACGTCCGCGACGGGTCCCAGGCGGTCATCGACGCGCGGCGAGCCGGCGTGCTCGGTCGGCTCGCCGACGCCCTGACCGTCGAGGCCGGCTTCGAGGCATCCGTCGCGACCGCGCTCGACGGGCTGGCCGACGCGGTGCTCGCCGCCGACCGCGACACGGCCCTCGCCACGGTGACGCACGCGCGCGACGCCGACCTCGGTCGCGTGGACGTCGTCGTCGCGGACGCCGAGCTCGACGGGCCGGGGCTGCCCGACTCGCTGCCACCGGGCGTGCGACCGGCCCTCGACGTGGTGCAGGGACCGCCCGCGATCACCGCGGTGCTCCGCACGACGCTGGTCGCCGTGGTGGACGACGTCGACCTGGAGGCCGTGCTCGCCGCCGCCCCGCACGCCACGGTCGTGACGCGGTCCGGTGACCTCGTCCGGACCGTCCGGGTCACCGGTGGCGGTGCCCGCACGGTGTCGCGCATCGAGCTCGTGGCGGAGCGGGACGACGCACAGGGCCGGCGCGACGCGGTCGCGGCCGACGCGGCGGACGCAGCCACGGGCCTCCAGACCGCGCGTCAGGAGGTCGACGAGGCGCGCCGCGGTGCGGACGAGGCCGACCGTGCACTGCGTGCGCACACCGCGGCGGTCGCCGAGTACGACCGCTCGAGTGCCGCAGTCCGGGCCGGCGCCGAGAACGCCGCGGCCGAGGTGGAGCGCCTGCGCGCCGCCCTGGCCGAGACGGACGGCGCGGTCGAGGCCGCCGACGCTGCGCTGGCGGAGGCCGAGGGCGCCCTGCGGGTGTTCGAGGAGCGACCGCGACCCGTCGTGGACGCGTCCGGGCGCCCGGCGCTGCAGGACGCCGTCGAGGCTGCGCGGGCCGCGGAGATCGAGCAGCGCATCCAGGTCGAGACCGTGCGGGAGCGCGCTCGGTCGGAGCGGAACCGGGCGGCCGGCCTGCAGCGGCAGCTCGAGGCGGAGCGGACGGCTGCGGAGGAGGCAGCGCGGCAGGCGGTGGTCCGCCGCGGGCAGATCGCCGTGGCCGAGGGTGTCCTCGCGGACCTGCCGGGCGTGCTCGGGGCGGTCGACCGGTCGCTCGCCGAGGCCCGCGTGCTGCTCGCGACCGAGGAGGCCGAGCGCACGAAGCGCAACACCGAGCTGCAGGTCGTCCGGAACGAGGAGCGCGAGCTCCGTGAGCGGCTGCAGACCATCACCGACGGCGTGCACTCGCTCGAGATGGAGATCTACGAGAAGAAGCTGCACGTGTCCGGCGTGCTCGACCGTGCGCAGAGCGACCTCGGCCTGAACGAGGCCGTGCTCGTCGCGGAGTACGGGCCCGACGTCCCGGTGCCGGTCGACGTCCTGGTCGACCCGCGGGTGCTCGCGCGGCGACACCGCGAGGCGGAGCGGGCGCGGGCGGCGGCCGACGGCGCGGACTCCTCCGCCCCGTCACCGGACGACGCCGACGGCTCCGACGACGCCGACGCGCTGGGTGCGGGCGCCGCCGACGTCGACCCCGACGTGCCCGAGCTCGTCGACCCCGAGTCGACCCTTCCCGGCGGTCCGGCGCTGCCCGAGCTCGACACGACCGACGAGGTCGACCCGGCCGACGTCGCGACGGTGCCGTACGTCCGGGCCGAGCAGGAGCAGCGGCTCGCGGCGGCGGAGCGGGACCTCGGTCGGCTCGGCAAGGTGAACCCCCTCGCGCTCGAGGAGTTCCAGGCGCTCGAGCAGCGGCACGCGTTCCTCGCCGAGCAGCTCGACGACCTGCAGAAGACCCGCGCCGACCTCCTCACTATCATCGAGGAGCTCGACACGAAGATGCAGACGATCTTCGAAGCGGCGTACGACGACACGAAGGCCGCGTTCGACGTGATCTTCCCGATCCTGTTCCCGGGCGGGACAGGCTCGCTCACGCTGACGAACCCGGACGACATGCTCACGACGGGCCTCGACGTGCAGGTGAAGCCCGCGGGCAAGAAGATCGACCGTCTCACGCTGCTGTCGGGCGGGGAACGGTCGCTCGCGGCGGTCGCCCTGCTCGTGGCGATCTTCACCGCCCGACCGTCGCCGTTCTACATCATGGACGAGGTCGAAGCAGCGCTCGACGACGCGAACCTCGGGCGGCTGCTCACCGTGTTCGAGCGGCTGCGGGAGTCGTCGCAGCTCATCGTGATCACGCACCAGAAGCGCACGATGGAGATCGCCGACGCGCTGTACGGCGTCTCGATGCGCCAGGACGGTGTGTCCGCCGTGGTCGGCCAGCGCGTGCAGCGGCGCGAGCCCGCCGACGCGGTCGCGTAGCGCCGGGCTCGCCCGGCTCGCCCGGCCCCACGCTCCCGGTGCCCAGCGTCGGTGTGTTCCGCGAAAGCGACAGCGTGCCGCCAACGGTTGGCGGCGGCCTGTCGCTTTCGCGGAACGGAAGGATCGCGAGTGGCAGCGAGAGAGTGTGGGGCGGCGACAGAAACCGAACGCCGGACGGACGGGAGGCGCGGTGTCAGCTGGCACCGCGCCTCCCGTCGTCAGACCTCGCGACTACTTCGCGTCGGCCTCCACGGCCTCCTTCGGCTGTCCCGTCGGGGTCAGGCCGCGCTCCTGGCGCTTCTTCGACACGATGAGCGACGCGGCGGTGGCCACGGCGATCGTCAGCGCGATGAAGCTCAGCGAGAACCAGATCGGGATCTCCGGGGCCCACTCGATGTGCTCGCCGCCGTTGATGAAGGGCAGCTCGTTGACGTGCATCGCGTGGAAGACGAGCTTCACACCGATGAAGGCGAGGATGACCGCCAGGCCCTGACCGAGGTAGATGAGCCGCTCGAGCAGCCCCGCGATGAGGAAGTACAGCTGACGCAGACCGAGGAGCGAGAACGCGTTCGCGGTGAACACGATGAACGCGTCCTGCGTGAGACCGAAGATCGCGGGGATCGAGTCGAGGGCGAACAGCACGTCCGTCAGGCCGATCGCGACCATGACGAGCAGCATCGGGGTGAACAGGCGCTTGCCGTCGACCTTCGCGGTGAGCTTGTCGCCGTGGTAGTCGTCGGTGGTCGGGATCACGCGACGCAGGACACGGATGAGCCGGGAGTCGCCCTCCTCGGCGCCGTGGTCGTTCCCACTGCGCGCCTGCGACCAGGCGAGCCAGAACAGCAGCGCGCCGAACAGGTAGAAGACCCACGAGAAGTTCTCGATGATCGTGACACCCAGGGCGATGAAGACACCGCGGGCGACGAGGGCGATCGCGACGCCGACCAGCAGGACCTTCTGCTGGAACTCCTTCGGCACCGCGAAGCTCGACATGATGATGAGGAAGACGAAGAGGTTGTCGACCGACAGGGCCTTCTCGGTCAACCAGCCGGCGAAGTACTCGCCACCGGCCTGGCCGCCGCCGAAGACCAGGATCCCGACACCGAACAGGATCGCCAGGCCGACGTAGAACGCCGACCAGAACGCGGACTCCTTGATGTGCGGCACGTGCGGGGTGCGCACGTGCGAGTAGAAGTCGAACACCAGCAGCGCGAGGATGCCCGCGATGGTGAGGAGCCAGACGAAGAGGGGAACGTCCAATGGATGTCCTTCAGGTTCGGGGCGTCCCGCCGAGCGGGTACGCCGATGCCTGAAGGTCTCCTCCGCCGTGTCGACCGACTGGTCCGACACGACCGGCGTCCCGGGTCTGGATCGTCCCAGACCGTACTGACGGGTGCGCCGCGCGGGAGTACTCCCCTTCAGGAACCGAGGATACCGGGCGCGGGTGCTGCTCGTCGCGCCCTAAGCTGGGAGCATGGCGAGTTCCTGGTCACTGTCCTCCCGTCTCCGCGGCCTGTTCCAGCGGAAGACCATCGACGAGACCACGTGGGACGACCTCGAGACCGCGTTGATCGGTGCGGATTTCGGCCCCGACATCGCGGACGAGATCATCGAGGACCTGCACGCCCGGGTCGACCGGTACGGCACGACGGACCCCGCCGACCTGCAGCGCATGCTTCGCGAGGTGCTCGAGGAGCGCCTGTCGAAGCTGGACACGACGCTCAAGCTCAGCAACCGCCCGGCGGTCGTGCTCGTCGTCGGCGTGAACGGCGTCGGCAAGACCACGACGATCGGCAAGTTCGCGAAGTTCCTGAAGACCTACGACCGCACGGTCGTGGTCGGCGCGGCGGACACCTTCCGCGCGGCAGCGGTCGAGCAGGTCGCGACGTGGGCGCAGCGCGCCGGGGTCGAGGTCGTCCGTCCGGCGCAGCCCGGCCAGGACCCGGCGTCGGTGGCGTACCAGACGGTCGAGAAGGCCATGCGCGACGGCACCGAGATCGTCGTCATCGACACCGCCGGCCGCCTGCACACCAAGGCCGGCCTGATGGACGAGCTCGGCAAGATCAAGCGCGTCGTCGAGAAGCAGACCGAGATCGCCGAGGTGCTGCTCGTCCTCGACGCCACGACCGGGCAGAACGGTCTCGCGCAGGCGCAGGCCTTCATCGAGGGCGCCGGGGTCACCGGGCTCGTCATCACGAAGCTCGACGGCTCGGCGAAGGCCGGGTTCGTGCTCAGCGTGCAGGAGAAGACCGGCATCCCGATCAAGCTCATCGGCCAGGGCGAGGGCATCAACGACCTCACCGGCTTCACGCCGCACGTCTTCGTCCAGAACCTCGTCGGCTGACCGTCGCGGCGCCTCCGTCACGCTCCCAGCGAACGCGTCCACGCCGCGGGGAGTAGCGTCCCTGACGGCCCGGGCATCCGCTCGGTCTCGTTCCAGGGATTGGAGACCCTCATGCCCGCACTGCTGATCATCGCGATCATCGTCGGCCTCGTCCTGCTCTTCAGCGGCATCTTCGTCGGTGCCCTGAAGTTCCTGCTCTGGGTGGGCATCGTGCTCATCCTGCTGGCGGTCATCGGCTGGCTCCTCCGGAGCATCCGCGGTCGCGCGTAGCGACGGCCGGTCACGTCGGACGTGACCACGCGAGGACGGGAGGCCCGGTACCAGCTGGTACCGGGCCTCCCGTCCGTCCGTCGGTCGCCGGAGCTGCGCTACACGGCCTGGTGCCCCGGGACTGCGCTGTACGGCCTGGCGGCCCGGAGCTGCGCTACACGGCCTGGCGCCCCGGTGACGCCTCGAGCAGGTGGGCGAGGTGCGGCGGTACCGTGCCCCCGCGCGCGATTGTCGCGCGCGCCCACAGCCGGCCCGCCCGGTAGGAGGAGCGCACCAGCGGGCCCGCGAGCACGCCGGAGAAGCCGATGTCCTCGGCGATCTCGCGCAGGTCGACGAACTCCTCCGGCCGCACCCAGCGTGCGACGGGCAGGTGTCGCGGCGACGGCCGGAGGTACTGCGTCAAGGTGATGATGTCGGTGCCGGCCTCGTACAGCTGCTCGAGCGCGTCGACGACCTCGTCCCGTTCCTCGCCCATGCCGAGGATGAGGTTCGACTTCGTCACGAGTCCGGCGTCACGGCCCTGGGTGATGACGTCGAGCGAGCGCTCGAAGCGGAACGCGGGGCGGATGCGCTTGAAGATCCGGGGGACCGTCTCGACGTTGTGCGCGAAGACCTGCGGGCGGGCGTCGAACACCTGACCGAGCTGGTCGGGGCGGCCGTTGAAGTCCGGCACGAGGATCTCGACGCCGGTGCCGGGGGAGTGCTCGTGGATCTGCCGGATCGTCTCCGCGTAGAGCCAGGCACCGCCGTCGTCGAGGTCGTCGCGCGCGACCCCGGTCACGGTCGCGTACTGCAGGCCCATCGACACGACGGAGTCCGCCACGCGCCGGGGTTCGCCGCGATCGAGCGGGCTCGGCTTGCCGGTGTCGATCTGGCAGAAGTCGCAGCGCCGGGTGCACTGCGAGCCGCCGATCAGGAAGGTGGCCTCGCGGTCCTCCCAGCACTCGAAGATGTTCGGGCAGCCGGCCTCCTGGCAGACGGTGTGCAGCTGCTTGTCCCGGACCAGTGCGGAGAGGTCCCGGAACTCCGGGCCCTGCGTCGCGCGGGTCTTGATCCAGGCGGGCTTCGTCTCGATGGGTGTCGCGGCGTTGCGGGCCTCGACCCGGAGCATGCGGCGGCCGTCGGGGGCGAGGGTCATGCGGCGACCTCCTGTCGCGTGGTGCTGCTGATGCGGTGACCGGCGTGCATGCCGTCGACCGCCTGCTGGATCCGCGGCCCGACGAGGGCGGCGACCTCGTCCACCGTGACGTCGCGCGCCGCCGCGGCGCTCAGCGTGGTGACCCCGGCGTCGGCGATGCCGCACGGGACGATGGCGCCGTAGGCGTCGAGTGCGTTCGAGCAGTTGAGCGCGATGCCGTGGCTCGTCACGCCCTCGGCCACGTGCAGGCCGATCGCGCCGACCTTCGCGTGCGGCGCGCCGGCGGGACCGGGGACCCAGGCGCCGCTCCGGCCGTCGACCCGTTCGGCACGGACACCGACGGCAGCGGCGGCGTCGACGAGGACCTGCTCGAGGTCGCGGACCCACGCGACGACGTCGAGGGGCTCGGCGAGCCGGATGATCGGGTAGGCCACGAGCTGTCCGGGTCCGTGCCAGGTGATCCGCCCGCCCCGATCGACCTCGACCACCGCGGACCCGTCCCGCGGAAGGTCCGACGGCTCGGTGCGGCGCCCGGCGGTGTAGACCGGCGGGTGCTCG
This sequence comes from Curtobacterium sp. NPDC087080, assembly GCF_044745105.1. NCBI lineage: Bacteria > Bacillati > Actinomycetota > Actinomycetes > Micrococcales > Microbacteriaceae > Curtobacterium > Curtobacterium sp. NPDC087080. The sequence goes on from NZ_JBIUZP010000001.1 coordinate 38,502, forward strand.
CAGAGCACGACGACGCCGGGGGAGTCGCCGGCGACGACGTCGGCGTGGAACGACCGCTGAACGGCGAGGCCCTCCTCGTAGTCGAGGAGCCCGGGCCAGCGGATGATCTCGAGCTGGGGCACGTCGAGCACGCTACCCCGGTTCCTGGACGCAGTCCAACAACCGGTCCGCAGGCGGTCCGGGGCGGTCGGGGGTCGCCCTGTAGAATCGTCAGACCATGGCACAATTCGGCTCACTCTCCGATCGGCTGACCGAGACCTTCCGCAACCTGCGGAGCAAGGGTCGTCTGTCCCCGTCCGACGTCGACGGCACCGTCCGCGAGATCCGCCGGGCCCTGCTCGACGCGGACGTCGCGCTCGAGGTCGTCAAGGCCTTCACCGCCTCGGTGCGCGAACGCGCGCTCTCGGACGAGGTCAACAAGGCGCTCAACCCCGCGCAGCAGGTCGTCCAGATCGTCAACGAGGAACTCGTGGGCATCCTCGGCGGGCAGCAGCGCCGGCTCGAGTTCGCGAAGCGGCCGCCGACGGTGATCATGCTCGCCGGCCTCCAGGGTGCGGGTAAGACCACCCTCGCGGGCAAGCTCGGCAAGTGGCTCAAGAAGGACGGCCACACCCCGATGCTCGTCGCGGCGGACCTCCAGCGTCCGAACGCCGTGCAGCAGCTCCAGGTCGTGGGCGAGCAGGCCGGCGTGCACGTGTTCGCTCCCGAGCCCGGCAACGGCGTCGGCGACCCGGTCAAGGTCGCGAAGAACGCGATCAAGGCCGCGGTCGACCAGCAGTACGACACGGTCATCGTGGACACCGCCGGTCGACTCGGTGTCGACGCCGAGCTCATGAAGCAGGCGGCGAACATCCGCAAGGCCGTCGACCCGGACGAGGTCCTCTTCGTCATCGACGCGATGATCGGTCAGGACGCCGTCGCGACCGCCCGCGCGTTCCAGGAGGGCGTCGACTTCACCGGCGTCGTCCTGTCGAAGCTCGACGGCGACGCCCGCGGTGGTGCGGCCCTGTCGGTCGCCAGCGTCACCGGTCGTCCGATCATGTTCGCGTCCACGGGCGAGGGGCTCGACGACTTCGAGCCGTTCCACCCGGACCGCATGGCGAGCCGCATCCTCGACCTCGGTGACATCCTGTCGCTCATCGAGCAGGCGCAGTCCGCGTTCGACGAGGACGAGGCGCGCAAGGTCGCCGAGAAGATCGCGACCGACTCGTTCACGCTGAACGACTTCCTCGCGCAGATGCAGCAGCTCCGCAAGGCCGGCTCGATCAAGGGCATGCTCGGCATGCTCCCGGGCGCGAAGGGCATGCGCGAGGCGCTCGACAACTTCGACGAGAGCGAGATCGTCCGGACCGAGGCGATCATCCAGTCGATGACGAAGCAGGAGCGCGAGCTCCCGAAGCTCCTCAACGGCTCTCGTCGACTCCGCATCGCGAAGGGTTCCGGCACCACGGTGACCGAGGTCAACGCCCTCGTGAACCGCTTCGAGCAGGCCGCGAAGATGATGAAGACGGTCGCGCGCGGTGGCGTCCCGCAGATGCCCGGCATGGGTCCGATCCCCGGCATGCACGGCGGCAAGAAGAAGCAGCAGCAGGGCGGCGCCAAGAAGAAGAAGGTCGGCAACCCCGCCAAGCGCGCGGCCCTCGCGTCGGGTGCGGCGGCGCAGCCCCAGCAGCAGGCACCCACCGGTTCCGGTCTCGGGCTCGGCGGTCCGAAGGGTGGCAAGGCGCCCACCGAGGAAGAGCTGGCCAGCCTGCAGAAGTTCCTGGGTCGCTAGCCGCGACCGGATGACGGACGGGAGGCCCGGTGCCAGCTGGCACCGGGCCTCCCGTCCGTCCGTGGGTCGCGTCTAGAGCGACTCCCGCAGCTCCGTGACCAGGTGGCGCACCACCGCGCGGAGGTCGCCGCCGTTCTCCTGCGCCACCCGCAGCTGCCGCTGGTACGACGCGCCCTCGGCGATCATCGTGTCGAGGTGGTGCAGCTCCTGCTGGCAGCCGAGACGCTCCGCGACGGGAGCGAGCCGTGCGACCAGGTCGTGCACCTCGTCGGTGACCAGGCGCTCGTCGCCGGCGGCGTTCGTGATGATCTCCGCCTCCATGCCGTAGCGGGCGGCACGCCACTTGTTCTCGCGGATGAACCACGGCTGCATCGACGGCAGGGTCTCGCCGCGGTCCAGCCGGTCCGACAGCGCTGTGACGAGGCACTGCACGAACGCCGTGACCGCGCCGACCTCGTGCAGCGTCGAGACCCCGTCGGACACGCGGTTCTCGAGCGTGCCCCAGCCCGGCGAGGGGCGGATGTCCCACCGGAGGTCCTTGAAGCCGTCGATCACACCGGTCTTCGTCAGGTCGTCGACGACGGTCTCGAAGCCGCGCCAGTCGTCGATCCCCGGCGGGAGGCCGCCGGTCGGGAGCTGCTGGAACATGAGCGCACGGTTCGACGCGTAGCCGGTGTCGGTCCCGCCCCAGAACGGACTCGACGCGGTGAACGCCTGCAGGTGCGGCACGTACGCGAGCATCGCGTTCATGATCGGCACCGCCTTGTCGCGGTCGTCGATGCCGACGTGCACGTGGACGCCCCAGATGAGCATCTGCCGGCCCCACCACCGCGTGCGGTCGATCAGGGTCGTGTAGTGCTCGCTGTCCGCGGTGATCTCCTGCTGGTCCCACAGCGCGAACGGGTGGGTGCCGGAGCACATCACCTGCGCGTCGAGCGGTTCGGCGGCGTCGATCACCTCGCCGATGATGCCCGCGAGCTCGCTCGTCGCCCCACCGACGGTCTCGTGCACGCCCGTGACCACCTCGACGGTGTTCGTCAGGAGCTCCTCGGTCACCCGGTCGTGGTCGCCGAGACGCTCCTGCACGGCGGCGATCACGGCGGGGGCGCGGGGCGCGAGGTCGCCGGTGCCGCGGTCGACCAGCGGGAGCTCCCACTCGACGCCGATGGTCGACGGGCGGGACTCGGTGAAGCGGATGTCCATGGGGCCATCCTGCCCGTCGGGTTGGAGGGTCGGCACAAGGAACTCCGTCCCGGGCACGTCGTCCGGCAGAGTGGTGGCCATGAGCAGCGTTGCCGTGTCCGACCTCGCCGTCCTCTCGTCGCCGTGGGCCCTCGGTCCGCTGCACCTGCGGAACCGCGTGGTGATGGGGTCGATGCACACCGGGCTCGAGGTCCTCGACGACGGCGGCGCCGCGATGGCCGCGTTCTACCGGGAGCGGGCCGCCGGTGGGGTCGGGTGCATCGTCACCGGCGGGATCGCGGTCAGCGACGAGGCGCGTGGCGGCCCCGACTTCGCGGTGTTCGGCGTCGGGGGAGCGGACGAGCGGTTCCGGGTCGCGGTCGACGCGGTGCACGACGAGGGCGGGGCGGTGCTCGCGCAGCTCTTCCACGCCGGCCGGTACGCCCTCGCGAACGGCATGGTCGACCGGCACGGGCGACCCCAGCGCGTCGTGGCTCCCTCGGCGCTGCCGTGGGCCGCTGCACGCGGGGTGCAGCCCGTCGCGCTCACCGACGCCGAGGTGCGCGCCACGATCGAGGACTTCGCCACGGCTGCACGGTCCGCTGCCGCGATCGGCTTCGACGGCGTGGAGATCATGGCGTCCGAGGGGTACCTGGTCAACCAGTTCCAGTCGCCGCTGACGAACCTCCGCGACGACGAGTGGGGCGGGGACGCGGTCCGACGCCGTCGGTTCGCGATCGAGGTCGTCCGAGCCGTCCGTGCCGCCGTCCCCGACCTCGCGGTGACGATCCGGTTGTCCGGCGCCGACCTCATGCCCGGGTCGACCACCGACGACGAGATCGACGCGCTCGTGCACGACCTGCTGCCGCTCGGCCTCGACGCGGTGTCGGTCGGCATCGGCTGGCACGAGTCGCGCACGCCCACCGTCCAGGCCTCGGTGCCGCACGGGGCCTGGCTCGCCTACGCCGAGCGCATCGCTCGTGTGGTCCGCGCATCTGCGCACCCCGAGGTGCAGGTGATCGCGTCGAACCGGATGACCGACCTGCGCGACGGCGAGGCGGTGCTCCGGGACGGGCAGGTCGACGCCGTGGCCCTCGCCCGTCCGTTCCTCGCCGACCCGGACATCGTCCGCCGGTCGCTCGACGGCCGCTTCGACCTCGTGAACACGTGCATCGGCTGCAACCAGGCCTGCCTCGACCGCTCGATCGTCGGGCAGCCGGTGTCGTGCCTCGTGAACCCGCGCGCCGGCCGCGAGCTCGCCCTGCCGCTGCGTCCGACGACCGACCCCAAGCGCGTCGACGTCGTCGGTGGTGGCCCCGCCGGGCTCGCTGCCGCGGTGGACGCTGCGCGGCGGGGTCACGCCGTGACGCTCTGGGAGGCGTCGGACACACTCGGCGGGCAGTTCGCGCTGGCGGCGGCCGTCCCCGGCAAGGAGGACTACGCCGCGACGGTCGAGGCAGCCCGCGCCGAGCTCCACGAGCGCGGGGCCACGGTGCTCCTCGGTCGGACGGCCACCTCCGCGGACCTGCTCGACAGCGACGCCGTGGTCCTCGCGCCCGGCGTGGTCCCGCGACGCCTCGCCGTGCCGGGCGCCGAGCTGCCGCACGTGGTGTCCTACGAGGACGCCCTGCGCGACGGGGTGCCCCCGGGCACCGTGGCGGTGATCGGCGGCGGTGGCATCGGCGTCGACACCGCGGCCTTCCTGGTCGAGTCGCCCGACGAGGCCGTGCGTGCGGCGGAGTTCGCCGCGCGGTGGGACGTCACCGTCGCCGACGACCTGGTCGGCGACGTCCCGCAACGGCTGCCCGCGGTGGGACGGACGCTCCGGCCCGGTGCCGACGTGACGGTGCTCCGACGGTCCGGGAAGTTCGGCCAGGGGATCGGCATCACGTCCCGCTGGGTGGCCGTCGGGCGGCTGCGTGACGCGGGGGTGCGGATGATCGGCGGGGTGCAGGAGTACCTGCGCATCGAGCCCGGCACGCTGTGGATCCGCGACGAGGACGGTCGGGAGACCGCGGTGCCCGCCGACCACGTCGTCGTGTGCGCCGGACAGGAACGCTCGCCCGCGGTCGAGGGTGTCACCGAGGGCGTCACCGAAGGCGTCGTCGCCGAGGGCATCGCCGGAGCGGGGCTCGCACCGGGCCTGGCCGCCGCCGGGGTGCCGTACGCCGTCGTCGGTGGTGCCCGCGACGCCAGGAGCGTCGACGCGGTCCGCGCCACGAGCGAGGCGATCGACGCCGTCCGTACCCTTGCGCCGTGACACCACGGCGACCACGGCGCGTCCCGGCTCGCTTCTGCGGCGGAAACCTGCAAGAATGAACGGTCGAATCGCGTCTGCTCGACCCTCTATCCAGCAGGTCGCGACTTCCTTCGAGCTTCCACCGCGCGTGCCCCCACGCCCGCGGTTCCGGTTCAACCACAACAACACGCAACAGGAGTAATTGTGGCTGTCAAGATCCGTCTCAAGCGTCTCGGCAAGATCCGTGCGCCCTACTACCGCATCGTCGTCGCCGACTCGCGCACCAAGCGCGACGGTCGTGTGATCGAGGAGATCGGTCAGTACCACCCGACCGAGGAGCCCTCGGTCATCAAGATCGAGTCCGAGCGTGCGCTCTACTGGCTCGGCGTCGGCGCGCAGCCGACCGAGCAGGTCGCGGCGCTCCTCAAGCTCACCGGCGACTGGGGCAAGTTCAAGGGCGAGGGCAACACCGAGTCCACCGTCAAGGTCGCCGAGCCGAAGCAGGCCTTCGTCGCGGACACCGCCAAGAAGGCCGTCCTGAAGCCGAAGTCGGAGAAGACGGCCCCCGCCGCCGCTCCGGCCGAGTCGGCCGACGACGCCGCCGAGACGACCGAGGCCTGATTCCTTGCTCGACTCTGCGCTGACGCACCTCGTCAAGGGGATCGTCGATCACCCGGACGACGTCCGCGTCGCCAGTTCCACCTCTGCGCGTGGCGAGGTCCTCGAGGTGCGTGTGCACCCCGAGGACCTCGGTCGCGTGATCGGTCGCGCCGGACGGACCGCAAAGGCGCTCCGCACCCTCGTGTCGGCTCTCGCCGACGGCAAGCGGGTGCGGGTCGACGTGGTCGACACCGATTCCTAGGGAGACGACCCAACTCCGGGTGGGTCGCATCACGAAGGCGCACGGGCTCAAGGGCGGCATCAAGCTCGAGCTCTACACCGACGACCCGGATCGTCGGTTCACGCCGGGGGCGGAGTTCACGCTCCAGGTCCCCTCGGACTCGCCGTGGTCGGGCAAGACCCTGACCATCGACGAGCTCCGCTGGTACAACGGCCACCCGGTCGCCTTCTTCGAGGGCGTCGCGGACCGCACCGCTGCTGAGTCCCTCGCGCGGGCGATCCTCTGGGTGGAGCAGGACGCCGACGCCGAGACCGGCGAGGACGACGCCTGGTACGACCACCAGCTGGTCGGCCTGCGCGTGCTCCGCGACGGCGTCGAGGTCGGGACGGTCGCACGGGTGGACCACCTGCCCGCACAGGACCTGCTCGCGATCGACACCCCGTCGCGCGGCGAGGTCCTGGTGCCGTTCGTCTCGGCGATCGTGCCGACGGTCGACATCGCAGCGGGCACCGTCACGGTGACGCCGCCGACGGGACTGTTCGAGGACCCCGAGGACACCTCGCGGCCCGAGACGGTCACCCCGACCGACCCGCAGGGCTGATCGTGCGGATCGACATCGTCACGATCTTCCCGGAGTTCTTCTCCGTCCTCGACGTCTCGCTCCTCGGCAAGGCCCGCGTCGACGGGTTGCTCGACGTGCACGTGCACGACCTGCGGCACTGGACGACCGACCGACACCGCACGGTCGACGACACGCCGTACGGCGGCGGGGCCGGCATGGTCATGAAGCCCGAGCCGTGGGCGCAGGCGCTGTCGTCGATCCTCCGCGAGGACGGGTCGTCGACGCTCGTCGTCCCCACCCCCGCCGGGACCCCCTTCCGCCAGTCGATCGCCCGGTCACTGGCCGCCGAGCACGACCACCTCGTCTTCGCCTGCGGGCGGTACGAGGGCATCGACGCGCGCGTGTTCGCGTGGGCGGCCGAACGGTGCTCGGTCGTCGAGCTCTCGCTGGGCGACTACGTGCTGAACGGCGGCGAGGTCGCTGCGATGGCGATGATCGAGGCGGTCGGCCGACTGGTCCCCGGCGTCGTCGGCAACCCGGAGTCGCTCGTCGAGGAGTCGCACGAGGGCGGCCTGCTCGAGTACCCCTCGTACACGAAGCCCTCGGTCTGGCGGGACCTCGAGGTGCCGGACGTCCTGCTCAGCGGGCACCACGCCCACGTCGCCGCGTGGCGGCACGAGCAGCAGGTGGAGCGGACCCGTCGGGTCCGTCCGGACCTGCTGCCCGACGCGTAGCGCCGGGCCGCTGCCCGCTGCCCGCTGCCCGCTGCCCGCTGCCCGCTGCCCGCTGCCGAGCCTGTCTGTCTGGCTGCCCGGCTGTCGGTCCGTACCGCGAGGGCGACAGGCTGCCGCCGACTGTTCGGTGTGATCCATCGCTCCCACGGACGTGTCCGGACGGGAGGCGCGGGGCGGGGCCGCACCGCGCCTCCCGTCCGTCAGGCGGTCGCCTCGGCGCGCTGGGCGCGACGCAGGGTGAGGACCTCGGGGCCGGCCTCGGTGACCGCGACCGTGTGCTCGACGTGCGCCGCTCGCGAGCCGTCGACGCTCTTCAGCGTCCAGCCGTCCTCGTCCTGCACCAGCTCGTCGGTGCCCTGCATCAGCCACGGCTCGATCGCGACCACGAGACCGGGGCGGAGCTTCAGACCGCGTCCCGGGCGCCCGTCGTTCGGGACGTGCGGGTCACCGTGCATGGTGCGCCCGACGCCGTGTCCGCCGAACTGCGTGTTGACGGTGAAGCCGGCGTCCTTCGCGACCCGGCCGATGGCGTACGAGACGTCGCCGAGCTTGTTGCCCGGCCGGAACTGCTCGATGCCGGCGGCCAGTGCTCGCTCGACCGTCTCGACGAGTCGCTGGTCCTCGTCGCGGGGCGTGCCCACCTGCACCGTGACGGCGGAGTCCGCGACCCATCCGTCGACACTCGCGGCGAAGTCGAGGCTGACGAGGTCGCCGTCGACGAGCACGCGGTCGTGCGGCAGGCCGTGGAGCGCTGCGTCGTTCACCGACGTGCACAGGTTGCGGCCGAAGGGGGAGTTGCCGAACGAGGGGTGGTAGTCGACGTAGCAGCTCACCGCGCCGCGGTCGGCGATCATCCCCGCGGCGACGCGGTCGAGGTCGAGCAGGTTCACGCCCACGTCGACGGTCTCGAGCAGCTCGTCGAGGACGTCGGCGACGAACCGGCCGGCGGCGCGCAGGCCCTCCAGCTCGGCGGGGGTGCGAAGTTCGATCATGCGTCCATCCTGGTCGTTTTGCGTGCGGGCGTCCCTGTGGCATGATGGACCGCTGTGCCCTGGCTGGACTCTGCCACGGGGGAGTCGCCGATTCCGGGCACGCACACTTCTTTCCACACACCGATCCGCGGCGACCCGTGCGCGTCCGCAGAGAGTGAACGAACATGCAGCTCCTCGACCACGTCGACGCAGCGTCCCTGCGCACCGACGTCCCGGACTTCCGCCCCGGCGACACCATCAAGGTGCACGTCAACATCATCGAGGGCACGCGTTCGCGTGTCCAGGTGTTCCAGGGTGTCGTCATCGCCCGTCAGGGCCACGGCCTCGGCGAGACCTTCAAGGTCCGCAAGGTGAGCTTCCAGGTCGGCGTCGAGCGCTGGTTCCCGGTGCACTCGCCGATCATCGACCACATCGAGGTCGTCACCCGCGGTGACGTCCGTCGCGCGAAGCTGTACTACCTGCGCGAGCTCCGCGGCAAGGCGGCCCGCCGCAAGATCAAGGAGAAGCGCGACGCCTGATCGCCTTCACAGTGAGGGCCCGCGAGCCGGGTTCCACTGGACGCCCCCCGCCGATGTACGGTTGTGCATCGACGGGGGGCTTTCCCGTTGAGCGCGCCCCACGGGGCGCCGGGTCTTCCACGCCCGACGAGTACGGGCGTGGGTCGGCACGCTGCTCGAGCGTGCTCGTGAACGAGAGCGGACATGACGGACACCACGCAAGGATCGGGGCGCCGCCCACGGGCCGAGAAGCAGGGCAACGGCGTCCTGACGTTCCTGCGGGACCTCGTGATCATCTTCCTCGCGGCACTGCTCGTCTCGTTCCTCGTGAAGACGTTCCTGATCCGGTCGTTCTACATCCCGTCGGAGTCGATGGAGAACACGCTGCAGGTCAACGACCGGGTGATCGTCAACGAGCTCGTGCCGGACGTGGTCTCGCTCAAGCGGGGCGACGTCGTGGTCTTCAAGGACCCGGGCGGGTGGTTGACCGGCGCGGACGTGCCGAGTGTCGCGCCCACGACGCAGCCGGCGAAGGCGATCGACTGGCTCCTCACCCAGGTCGGCCTGGGGACCGGTGACAGCGACGACCACCTGATCAAGCGGGTGATCGGCCTGCCCGGTGACAAGGTGACGTGCTGCAACGACCTCGGGCAGATGTCGGTGAACGGCGTCCCGCTCAAGGAGCCGTACACACTGCTGCCCAGCGGCGCGCCGGCCTCGGCGGACCCGTTCTCCGTCACCGTGCCCGAGGGCACGATCTGGGTGATGGGCGACAACCGGAACGACTCGAAGGACTCCCGGTACAACCGGGACACCCCGTCCAAGGGCTTCGTACCGCTGTCCGACGTGACCGGCAGGGCCTTCGTCATCTCCTGGCCCACCAGCCGCTGGACCTGGCTCGACGACTACCCCGACGTGTTCGCGGGCGTGGAGGAGAAGGACCGGTGACCCCGGTCCGGCCCTCGCTGCGGGTCGAGAAGAAGCTGCTCGGCTCCGGTCGGGTGACGGTGATCGGCATGGACGAGGTCGGCCGCGGCGCCATCGCCGGTCCGGTGGCCGTCGGGGTTGCGGCGGTGACCCTCGACATCGGGCGCGTGCCGCAGGGGCTCGCCGACTCGAAGCTGCTGTCCGCTGCCCGCCGCACCGAACTCGTGCCGGTCGTCCGACGGTGGGCGCGCACCGCCGTGGGGATGGCGTCGGCGGACGTGGTGGACCAGCAGGGGATCGTGCCCGCGCTCGGGCAGGCCGGCGCGGCGGCACTCGGCGCGCTCGTCAGCGACGGGCTGGGCCTCGACGACGCCGTCGTGGTGCTGGACGGGTCGTTCGACTGGTTGTCGCGGGCCGTCCCGACCGACCTCGTCGCCACCGGTGGTCCGCTCGACGTCGTGGTGCGCGTCAAGGCGGACCGGGACTGTGCCTCGGTCGCTGCCGCGTCGGTCGTGGCGAAGGTCGAACGGGACGCCCTGATGATCGCCGCGCACGAGGACGCGCCGCACTACGGCTGGGCGTCCAACAAGGGGTACGGGTCCACCGCGCACTACGACGGCATCCGGTCCGTCGGCGCGCACCCGCTGCACCGGAAGAGCTGGCTGCACCAGGCGTCGAGCGTCGCGCTCGACGGCTTCGACGAGCTCTCCGTCCCAGGCTGATCGGGCGGCGTCCACGGCTGCTCGACTCGCCGTAGACTGTGCGGGCGATGGATGACGACGAATTCGACGACTACGACCGCGAGGTCGAACTTGCCCTGTACCGCGAGTACCGCGACGTCGTGTCGCAGTTCCGGTACGTGGTCGAGACCGAGCGCCGGTTCTACCTGGCGAACGAGGTCGACCTCGTCCGCCGTGACACCGAGCACGACTTCTACTTCGAACTCACGATGAACGACGTGTGGGTCTGGGACGTCTACCGTTCGGACCGCTTCGTGAAGTCCGTCCGCGTGCTCACGTTCAAGGACGTGAACGTCGAGGAACTCACGTCTCGTGAACTCGAACTGCCGAAGGAACTCGCACTCGACGAGTGATCCACAGTTTCTTCGGAATTGCGACTCGGGTGCCTTTCCGAACACATTCCTGCAATTGTCGCGCTACGGTGGTGGAGAAGCTTTCCCCGTGACTCGTCGTCGCGGGGGCCACAATCCCCCTGAACAGGAGCACGACATGGCACAGAAGGTCACCGTCCAGCTCGTCGACGACCTCGACGACTCGCCCATCGCAGCCGGAGAAGGCCGCACCGTCGAGTTCGCGTTCGACGGTTCGAACTACGAGATCGACCTGTCGGACGACAACGTCGACAAGTTCCGCGAAGCGATCTCCGACTACGTCGCGGCGGCGCGGAAGGTCTCCGGTCGTCGTTCCGGTAGCAGCAACGGTTCTGCACCGAAGTCCGCGCCGAAGCGTGGGAACTCCGAGGAACTCGCGAAGATCCGCGAATGGGCCAAGGAGAACGGTTACGAGGTCTCGAGCCGCGGCCGTATCTCGACCCAGGTGCAGGAAGCGTACGCAGCCGCGCACTGACGCACGACCGCACGAGACCCCGGATGCCCTGACAGCGTCCGGGGTCTCGTCATTCCTGCACAGCATTCCCTGCACAAGTGCTCGTCCACAGTTCTGGTGTGCGGCCGATGGCGCGGGGACGCATTGCCGCATCGTCGTCGGTGGAGGCGACGACATGGAACGACGAACACTCGGTGCGTACGGCGAGGACCGCGCGGTGGAATGGCTCACGGCGCGCGGGTACCGGTTGGTGGAGCGGAACTGGCGGTGCGCCCGGGGCGAGGTCGACGTCGTCGCCTGGCACGGGCGGACCCTGGTCTTCGTCGAGGTCAAGACGCGAGCGGGCACGGCTACGGGGCACCCCTTCGAGGCGATCACCGCGGGGAAGACCGCGCGGCTCCGACGGCTGGTGCCGATGTGGTTCGCCGCGCACCCGGACACGCACGCCCCCGCCGTCCGACTCGACGCGGTGGCGGTGCACGTCGCCGGGGACGTGTTCGGGATCGAGCACCTGGAGGGGATCCTGTGACCGGCATCGGCCGGTCCGCGGCGGTCGCCCTGCTCGGTGTCACCGGGCGACGGATCGAGGTCGAGGCGCACCTGACGAGTCAGCTGCCCGCGTTCAGCATCATCGGGCTGCCGGACACCTCGTTGGGCGAGGCCCGGGAGCGGGTGCGGGCAGCAGCGGCGAACGCCGGTGCGCCCCTCCCGGCCCGACGGATCACGGTGAACCTGACGCCGGCGGCGATCCCGAAGCGCGGGTCGGGGTTCGACCTCGCGATCGCGATGGCCGTGCTCGCCGGGGCCGAGGTCGCACCCCGCGTCAGCGAACGGGTCGTGTACATCGGGGAACTGGGGCTCGACGGCCGGGTCCGACCCGTCCCCGGGGTGGTCCCGATGCTGCTCGCGGCACGGGACGCCGGAGCCGAGCAGGTCGTGCTGCCCGCGGGCAACCTCGACGAGGCGCGGTTCGTGCGTGGCGTGGAGGTGCGTGCCGTGGATTCGCTCCGTGCCGCGGCGATCGACGCCGGGGCGCTCCTGCCGCCGGTCGAGGTCGATCCGGTCACCGCTCCGCCGGTGCTCCCGGAACGCTCGCCCGTCGCCGAACTGGCCGACGTCGTGGGCAACCCCACCGGCGTCCGGGCGGTCGTGGCGGCTGCCGCCGGGGGCCACCACGCCCTGCTCGTCGGACCGCCGGGTGCCGGCAAGACGATGCTCGCCGAACGGCTGCCCGGGCTGCTCCCGGACCTCGACGACGACGCGGCCCTCGAGGTCGCGGCCGTCCGGTCCGTCGCCGGGCACGGTGTCGCGTCGTGGACGACCAGGCCGCCGTGGGAGGCCCCGCACCACTCGGCGTCGGCGGTGTCCCTGATCGGTGGGGGCTCCGGGACGGTCCGGCCGGGAGCCGTGTCGCGTGCGACGCAGGGCGTCCTGTTCCTCGACGAGGCACCCGAGTTCCCGCGCGCGGTGCTGGACGCTCTGCGACAGCCGCTGGAGTCCGGTCGGATCACCGTCCACCGCGCCGCCGGGGCCGCCGAGTTCCCCGCACGCTGCCAGGTCGTGCTCGCGGCGAACCCGTGCCCGTGCGGCAACGCCGGATCGGTGCAGCAGCCGTGCGAGTGCCCGCCGGCGACCGTCCGTCGGTACCTCGGTCGCATGTCCGGGCCGCTGCTCGACCGCATGGACATCCGGGTGCGCGTCCCGCGGGTGACGACCGGGCTGATCCGCGGTGAGGACGGGACGACCCCCACCACGGCTGCGGCACGGGCGATGGTCGAAGCGGCACGCGGCGCGATGCGGACCCGGCTCGCCGGCACGGGGTGGACCCGGAACGCCGAGGTGTCCGGTGCCTGGCTCCGCGGCCCAGGGCGTCCGGAGCGGGGCGCCACGGAGCCACTCGACCGGGCGCTCGACCTCGGCACGCTGACGATGCGCGGCTGGGACCGGACCATGCGGCTCGCCTGGACCCTCGCCGACCTGCAGGGCGACGACCGTCCGGGTGCACGGCACGTGCGCGAGGCGCTCGCGCTGCGGAGTGCGCTGTGAACGAGGCGCAGGACCTGCTCGGCACGGTCGCGGCAGCCCTCGGTCCGGGCGGTGCCGACGCGGTCGACCCGGTCGAGGCAGCGGCACGGGTGGCGTGGTCGACCGTCGTCGAGCCCGGTGATGCCGTGGCCGGGCTGCTCGTGCAGGAGCTCGGAGCAGAGCGTTCGTTCGCGCTGGTGCGCGCTGCCGTCGACGACGGGCCGAGGAACCTGCTCGACGCGTGCGCCGATCGGCAGGTGCCCGGAGCGGAGTCCCCGGGGTCCTTCGCCGAGGCGCTGCAGGTCGCCCTCGAACGGTGGGGCCCGCGGCTCGGACGGGTCGACGTCCTCACGACGCTGGCCGCCGCGGGCGCGGTCGGCGCGCGACTCGTCGTCCCGGGCACGGCAGCGTGGCCGGTCGGCGTCGACGACCTGGGCCCGCACGCGCCCGTCGTGCTCTGGACCCGCTCGGGTCGGCGCGCCTCCGGGCCGGGCCTGGCCGTGGTCGGGTCGCGCGCGAACACCGCCGCCGGGGCGGAGGCGACGGCGGAGATCGCCTCGGTCGCTGCCGATGCGGGATGCACGGTGGTGAGCGGTGGCGCGTACGGCATCGACGCCACCGCCCACCGGGTCGCCGTCGCCGCAGGTACCCCGACGGTCGCGGTCCTGGCGGGCGGGATCGACCAGCTCTACCCGACGGGCAACGTCGAGCTGCTCCGGAACGTGGCTCGGCAGGGGACGCTGCTGGCGGAGTCACCGCCGGGAACCCGACCGACGCGCTGGCGGTTCCTTGCACGCAACCGGCTGATCGCGGCGATCAGCACAGCGACCGTCGTGGTCGAGGCCGGCGCCCGGTCCGGAGCCCTGAACACCGCGCACCACGCCGCGCAGCTCGGACGGCCCGTGTTCGCCGTCCCGGGTGCGTTCTCGTCGCCCGCATCGGTGGGGTGCCACCGGCTGGTCGCCGAAGGACGTGCGCAGATCGTCGTGGGTCCGGGCGATCCCGTCGACGCCGTCGTCGGTCCGCGCGGCCGGTCCGTCCGAGGCCGCTGGACACGTCGGGGCGGTGCGCCCCGGAGCGACGAGCCGCTCGGCGGTGGGCGGCAGGACCCCGAGGTGGTCCGGGTGCTCGACGCGCTGGGACGGCGCGCGCTCGGCGAGCAGGAGATCGCCGTCCGGTCGGGCATGTCGACCGGAGCGGTGGCGGACGCCCTCGCGCTGGCCGAGCTGCAGGGACTCGTCCGGCACACCGGCGGCGGGTGGGCCAGGTCGTGACGACGGTGGGCGCTTACCCTTGGGGCCGTGGCGGAGCAGACGGACGCGCGACTCGTGGCGGCGGTGGAGTCGTTCCTCGACCACGTCCGCAGTGCCCGTGGCCTCAGCGAGCAGACCGTCCGCGCGTACGCGAACGACCTCGACCAGCTGGTGGAGTTCGCCGCGCAGCGGGGGATCGGCACCACCACCGGCCTCGGGCTCGAGGCGCTCCGCGACTGGCTCTGGGACGCCGACCAGCGCGGACTGGCGCGGTCGACGATCGCGCGCCGGTCGTCCTCGGTCCGTGCCTTCACCCGGTGGGCGAGCGAGACCGGTGTGCTCGACACCGACCCGGCCGCTCGGCTCCGCGCGCCGAAGGGGTCCGCACACCTGCCTCGCGTCGTGTCGACGGACCAGGTCCGGTCGGTGCTCCACGGGCTCGCCGCCCGTGCCGGGACGGACGACCCGGGTGCACTCCGGGACCTGGCGGTCGTCGAACTGCTCTACGCCGCGGCGATCCGGGTGAGCGAGCTCGTCGGCATCGACGTCGAGGACGTCGACCGTTCCCGACTGACCGTCCGCGTGCTCGGCAAGGGCGGGAAGGAGCGCGTGGTGCCGTTCGGTGTCCCCGCCAGGGACGCGCTCGACGCATGGCTCGAACGGGGGCGTCCGGTCCTGGCCGCCCGGGCTGCGGCGCAGACGCCGGACCGGTCCCCGGGGCAGGTGCGGGCGCAGCGCTCCGGAGGCGACGCGCTGTTCCTCGGCGACCGGGGCGGCCGGCTCGGGGTCCGGAGCGTGTACCGGGTCGTCGCGCGGGCCCTCGAGGACCTGCCCGGTGCCGGGCCGAGCGGGCCGCACACGTTCCGGCACACGGCGGCCACGCACCTGCTCGACGGGGGAGCGGACCTCCGGGCCGTGCAGGAGCTCCTCGGGCACGCGAGCCTCGGCACGACGCAGATCTACACGCACGTGTCGTCCGCACGCCTCCGCGAGGTCTACCGGACGGCGCACCCCCGCGCCTGACCCCGGACGCCGGGCGAGACCCGGTGAGGCGAGGGAGGCCGGGACGCAGCCCGGCCAGGCGGGGGTCCCGATACCGTCCCGCCGCACCGCCTGCGTCACGTCACCCCGGCCACGCCGACTCGGGGAGCAGCACGGGCCAGGCTGCCGGTGACAGGAACCCCAGCGGATCGACGTAGTGACCGTCGACCCGGGCACCGAGGTGCACGCACGGATCCGGGGCCGGGCAGTGCCCGACCGAGACGACACCGACCAGCGTCCCCTGCCGGACCGTGTCACCCGTCGTCACCGAGGGGTCGACGGAGTCCAGCGTGCTCACGAGGCCCTCCCCGTGGTCGATCGTCACGACGGCCCTGCCGGCGACCTGTCCGGCGAACGACACCGTCCCGTCCGCGACGGCCACGGCGGAGGCCCCGAGTGGGGACGCCAGGTCGATGCCGCGGTGACCGGCCGAGTAGTCGTCCGCGGGCGCCTCGAACGGTCGGACGACCTTGCGCGTGCCTGTCGGCCAGACCCACGGCGGCGGGGCCTCGTCCTCGCCCGCCACGATCGTCGCAGTCGACCGGCCTGCCTCGTCGGAGGTCGCCGGACGCCCCGGCAGACGCGGACCCACGAGCGCGACCACGAGCGCGACCGCGAGGACGAGGAGTCCGAACGGCCGCCCGGGCCGGGGGAGGAGGAACGGTGACCGTCTCATGTGACGAGGGTCGTCGAGCCGGACCGGGCCACCGGCGGCGGCGAGCCGACCTGGGGACGGTGCCCGCTGCCTCCAGGGCTGTGCAGGGACGGCGGCGGAGCAGCGCGTCAGGTGCCCGCTGCGACACGGCGGGTGTCGATCGACGCGCGCACCGTCGGAGAACCCGCGCGATCCACGACGAACCCAGAACCCGCACGTCCCACGGCCCCGCCGCGCCATCGCCGCACGTCGATGTGCCCCACGAGCCGCCAGCGAGTACAGTCGGGGCCGCTCCGGAACACGCAACGCCGCTCGGACGGCGAACCAGCCGACCGCCGGGGCACCGTGCGCCACCCAGCACGGCGGCAAGAACCTGGAGCACCGTGTCGAACACGTCCACCCAGCACGGCGAGGACCGTGCGTTCAAGGGGAAGGTCACCCTGTTCGCCATCGCGGCGGCAGTCGGCGGCTTCCTCTTCGGATTCGACTCCTCCGTCATCAACGGAGCCGTCGACGCGATCAAGGGCGAGTTCGGCCTGTCCGAGGCCGCGAGCGGCTTCGCGGTCGCCTCCGCGCTCATCGGCTGCGCGTTCGGCGCCTACTTCGCCGGCCGCCTGGCCGACCGCTGGGGCCGCACCCGCGTCATGTTCTGGGCAGCGGTGCTGTTCTTCGTCAGCTCGATCGGCTCGGCGTTCGCGTTCGCGACCTGGGACCTGGTCGTCTGGCGTCTCGTCGGCGGCCTCGGCATCGGGACCGCGTCGGTCATCGCCCCCGCGTACATCTCCGAGGTCTCCCCGAAGGCGATCCGCGGCCGTCTGGCGTCCTTCCAGCAGCTCGCCATCACGCTCGGCATCTTCGCCGCGCTGCTCTCCGACCAGATCTTCGCGGTGACCGCCGGCGGTGCCTCGGAGCAGGTCCTCGGCCTCGCCGCCTGGCGCTGGATGTTCCTCGTCGGCGTGGTCCCGTCGGTCGTGTACGGCGTGCTCGCGATCACGCTGCCGGAGTCCCCGCGCTTCCTGCTCTCGAAGGGCCGTGCCGACGACGCCCGCGAGGTCATGGGCAAGATCGTCCCGCGTGACACCGTGAACACGAGCCTGGAGGAGATCCAGGACGGCATCAAGAAGGAAGCCAACGAGAAGAAGGGCTCCATCCGGGGCAACCGCTTCGGCCTGCAGCCCATCGTCTGGGTCGGCATCATCCTCGCCGTGCTGCAGCAGTTCGTCGGCATCAACGTGATCTTCTACTACTCGACCACCCTCTGGCAGGCGGTCGGGTTCAAGGAGGAGCAGTCGTTCCTCATCTCGACGATCACCTCCGTCGTGAACGTCGCCGTCACCTTCATCGCGATCTTCACGGTCGACAAGCTCGGCCGGAAGCCGCTGCTCATCGCCGGTTCCTCCGGGATGTTCGTGTCGCTCACGATGGTCGCCATCGCCTTCTCCCAGGCCACGATCGTCGACGGCGAGCCGAAGCTGCCGGGCGCCTGGGGCCTCATCGCGCTCGTCTTCGCCAACCTCTTCGTCGTCTCGTTCGGCGCGACCTGGGGTCCGCTCATGTGGGTGCTGCTCGGCGAGATGTTCCCGAACCGCATCCGCGCGACCGCGCTGGGTGTCGGCTCGGCGGCCAACTGGATCGCGAACTTCCTCGTCACGATCTCCTTCCCGGTGCTGTCCGGCTTCAACCTGACGGTCACCTACGGCATCTACGCGCTGTTCGCCCTGCTGTCCCTGTTCTTCGTCATCACGAAGATCCCCGAGACGAAGGGTCGCTCCCTCGAGGAGATGGGCATCTCGGCCGAGGGCGACACGGTCTCGGCGAAGTAGCGTCCACCGGCGTCACCACCCGACGGGAGGCGCGGTGCGGGTCGGTCCCGCACCGCGCCTCCCGTGCGTCCACGGTCAGCAATCCAGCCCGCGTCGGGCAGGTCGCCGGGACCTGCTAGCATTGCCACCGCAGCGCGCTCCAGCGCGCTGACTTCGCGCGTCCACCGTGCCTGCAACGACACTGCTCGTTCAACGGCACGTCCCGCGGCCACCGGTCCTGCTCTCGCGAGCGGGCGGCCGTGCGGACAGGGCGCCAGGGGCCACGACCACCGGTCGTGACCGACACAACCGCAACCGTGCGCACGGCCCAACAGTCGTGCGCCGAGAACAAGGAGGGACGGCATGGCCGTCGTCACCATCCGCCAGCTGCTCGACAGCGGCGTCCACTTCGGACACCAGACCCGTCGGTGGAACCCGAAGGTGAAGCGCTTCATCCTCGCCGAGCGCTCGGGCATCCACATCATCGACCTGCAGCAGTCGCTGGCCTACATCGACCGCGCGTACGACTTCGTCAAGGAGACGGTCGCGCACGGTGGCACGATCCTCTTCGTGGGCACCAAGAAGCAGGCGCAGGGCTCCATCGCCGAGCAGGCGACCCGCGTCGGCCAGCCGTACGTCAACCAGCGTTGGCTCGGCGGTCTGCTCACGAACTTCCAGACGGTCTCCAAGCGCCTCGCGCGCATGAAGGAGCTCGAGGAGATCGACTTCGACGACACGACGAAGGGCTTCACCAAGAAGGAGCTCCTCATCAAGAAGCGCGAGCTGGACAAGCTCCACAAGACCCTCGGCGGTATCCGCAACCTCACGCGGACCCCGAGCGCGCTCTGGGTCGTCGACACCAAGAAGGAGCACCTCGCGATCGACGAGGCGCAGAAGCTCGGGATCCCGGTCATCGGCATCCTCGACACCAACTGCGACCCCGACGAGATCACCTACCCGATCCCGGGCAACGACGACGCGATCCGCTCCGTCGGTCTCCTGACCCGCATCGTCGCCGACGCCGCGGCCGAGGGCCTCAAGACCCGCCACAACGGTGGCGACGAGGAGACCGCCGAGCCGCTGGCCGAGTGGGAGCAGGAGCTCCTCTCCGGTGAGCAGGGTGGCGAGCAGGCTGCTCCGGCAGCCGAGGCCGCTCCCGCAGCCGAGACCCCCGTCGAGGAGAACGACGCCGACGCGCAGGTCGCCGCGAAGGAGATCGGCGAGCCGATCGCCGACGAGGCCAAGAACGCCGAAGCCACCTCGGCCGAGTAGTCACCGGGGGCGTCGGGCCGCTCGGCTCGGCGCCCCTTCCTTCTCTCCCCACAACCACAGTCCAGAAAGGACTCCAGTCAATGGCCAACTACAGCCTTGCTGACGTGAAGAAGCTCCGTGAGGACCTCGGGGCCGGCATGATGGACGCGAAGAACGCGCTCGTCGAGGCCGACGGCGACTACGACAAGGCCGTCGAGCTGCTCCGCATCAAGGGCGCGAAGGCCGTCGCCAAGCGCGACGACCGCGCGACCTCCGAGGGTGTCGTCGTCGCGACGACCGAGGGTGGCGCCGCCACCGTCGTCGAGCTCGCGAGCGAGACCGACTTCGTCGCGAAGAACGAGAAGTTCACCACCCTCGCCGACAAGGTCGTCGCCGCGGTCGCCGCCGCCCGTGCGTCCGACGTCGAGGCCGGCAACGCCGCGCCGCTCGACGGCAAGACGGTCGCCGAGACGATCGACGAGGCCGCCGCCGCGCTGGGCGAGAAGCTCGCGCTGCGCACGGTCGTCCGTGTCGAGGGCGACGCCTTCGAGGTCTACCTGCACAAGACCAGCCAGGACCTGCCGCCGCAGATCGCCGTCGTCATCGCGTACGCGGGCTCCGACGCCGCCGAGGCGCGCTCGATCGCCCAGCACGTCGCGTTCGCGAACCCGACGTACCTGACCCGCGACGAGATCCCGGCCGAGGCCATCGAGAAGGAGCGCGCGACCGTCGAGGCGATCACGCGCGAGGAGGGCAAGCCGGAGGCCGCCCTGCCGAAGATCGTCGAGGGTCGCCTCAACGCGTACCGCAAGCAGGTCGCGCTCCTCGAGCAGGACTACGCGAAGGACAATAAGCTGTCCGTCGCGAAGGCCGCCGAGAACGCCGGTCTGACGATCCAGGGCTTCGCCCGCGTCAAGGTCGGCGCGTAACGAACCCGTGACGGGGCTCGGAACCACATCGGTTCCGGGCCCCGTTTTCTGCGCGCTGCGACACGCGCGGACCCGGCCTGGAGGCACGGCCTCCTCCGCCGGACCGGCTGCGGCCGGGTAGATTCCCACGAGACATTCGACGAAGGGTGCGCCACATGACGAACGAGAAGACCGGACGCCGCCGGGTCCTGCTGAAGCTGTCGGGGGAGGCGTTCGGGGCCGGGTCCCTCGGGGTGAACCCGGACGTCATCAGCACCATCGCCAAGGAGATCGCGCAGGCCGCGCAGGACGTCGAGGTGGCCATCGTGGTCGGCGGCGGCAACTTCTTCCGCGGCGCCGAGCTCTCGCAGCGCGGCATGGACCGCGGGCGTGCCGACTACATGGGCATGCTCGGGACCGTGATGAACGCGCTCGCGCTCCAGGACTTCCTCGAGCAGGCCGGTGCGGCGACTCGGGTGCAGTCGGCGATCAGCATGACCCAGGTCGCGGAGCCGTACATCCCGCGGCGCGCCGAGCGGCACCTCGAGAAGGGGCGCATCGTGATCTTCGGTGCCGGTGCGGGGCTGCCGTACTTCTCGACGGACACCGTCGCGGCGCAGCGGGCGCTCGAGATCGACGCACACGAGGTCCTGGTCGCCAAGAACGGTGTCGACGGCGTGTACACCGCCGACCCGAAGAAGGACGCCACGGCCGAGAAGCTGCACCACGTCACGTACCAGGACGCCCTGCTGCAGGGTCTCAAGGTCGTCGACGCCACCGCGTTCTCGCTCTGCATGGACAACGGCATGCCGATGCACGTGTTCGGCATGGAGGGCGAGGGCAACGTCGCGGCCGCGATCCGCGGGGAGCGGATCGGCACGGTCGTCAGCAACTGACCCGCACGCTGACTAGACTCGACGCAGTACCGAAGGAGAACCACCGTGATCAGTGATGTCCTGACCGAAGCCACCGAGAAGATGGCGAAGGCCGTCGACGTCGCCAAGGACGACTTCGCGACCGTCCGTACCGGACGCATCAACGCCGCCCTCTTCCAGAAGATCCCGGTCGACTACTACGGGACGCCGACCCCGCTCGCGCAGCTCGCGTCGCTCCAGACGCCCGAGGCCCGCACGCTCATCGTCACGCCGTACGACAAGTCGGCGCTCAAGGAGATCGAGCGCGCCATCGCGACGTTCCCGAACCTCGGCGCCAGCCCGTCGAACGACGGCGAGATCGTCCGCGTGACGATCCCCGAGCTCACGCAGGACCGCCGCAAGGAGTTCGTGAAGCTCGTCCGCGGCAAGGGTGAGGACCACAAGGTCGTCATCCGCAACATCCGCCGCCGCGCGAAGGACGACCTCGACGCGCTGAAGGGGGAGATCTCCGACGACGAGATCGCCCGCGGCGACAAGGACCTCGAGACCCTGACGAAGAAGCACGTCGACCAGATCGACGACGCGCTGAAGAAGAAGGAAGCCGAACTCCTCGAGGTCTGATGCGTCTCCCCGAGCCGGGCGGCGACCGCCCCACAGAACCGCGCCCGCCGGAACCGGTCCCGACTGCGAAGAAGGGGCTCCGACAGGACTTCGACGCCCGTGCCCGTGCGGCGCGCGCCGACTTCGAAGCGCAGCTCAAGCAGCGCAAGGCGGAGTTCGGTGCGCGCAACGAGGCCCTGACCGCTCGCACCGGTCGGAACCTGCCGGCCGCGATCGCCATCGCCCTGGCGTTCGCGGTCGTGATGCTCGGTTCGCTGCTCATCTGGAAGCCGGCCTTCATGGTCGTCGCGGCGTTCCTGCTCGGTGTCGGGGTGTACGAGCTCGCGAGTGCGATGCGCTTCGCTGGTCGCGACGTGCCCCGCGTGCCCAGTGTCCTGACGGCGGTCGCCATGGTCCCGGCGGCGTTCCTCGGCGGGCAGGTCGCGGCACTGTTCGCGATCATCGGCGGCATCGTCCTCATCGCGGTGTGGCGGCTCGTCGAGGTCAGGCTCACGCGTGAGAAGCCGCCGGCCGGGCACGTTGCCCGTGACCTGACCAACGGACTCTTCGTCCAGGCGTACATCACCCTGCTCGGCGCCTGCATCGTGCTGCTCTCGGCGCAGCCCCGCGGCGAGCTGTGGGTGATCGCGTTCATCCTCGTGGTGGTCGCCGTGGACACCGGGGCGTACGCCACCGGGTTGAACCTCGGCAAGCACCCGATGGCGCCGCGGATCAGCCCGAAGAAGACCTGGGAGGGCTTCGCCGGGTCCGTCGCGGCGAGCATCCTGGTCGGCATCGTCGTGACGTGGCTCATGCTCGGGCTGCCCTGGTGGACCGGCATCGTCCTCGGCGTGCTCATCTCGGGCTCGGCGACACTCGGGGACCTGACCGAGTCGATGATCAAGCGGGACCTCGGGATCAAGGACATCTCGTCCTTCCTGCCCGGGCACGGCGGGCTGCTCGACCGCATCGACAGCATCCTGCCGTCGGCCGCCGTGGCCTACGTGTTGTACCTGATCGTCAACCACTGACCTGAACGGCCGACGCCCCGGCGGGCCGCGCGTCCAGGCAGCGTCATGGTCCGGTGCTGGCAGAATGTCGCCGTGGCCACGACCTTCCCCTCCGCAGACCGCAAGTCCCTCGGGTACGACGTCGACGAGGTCGATCGGTTCCTCGAGGACGCCCGTCGTGCCTACACCGCGGGCGACACCGCACCGGGCATCGAGGCGGCGAAGATCCGCGCGACCGCGTTCTCGATGCGCAAGGGCGGGTACTCCACGGCGCACGTCGACGCAGCGCTCGAGCGGCTCGAGGACGCCTTCGCCGCACGGGAGCGGGAGCGCGAGATCGCCGACGTCGGCCAGAAGGCCTGGTACGCCGAGGCCCGCGCCAAGGCCTCGGACGTGGTCGCACGGCTCGAACGCCCGGCAGGGCAACGCTTCGCCCGCACCAGCCCGCTCGGCACCGGGTACCACCCGAAGGACGTCGACGCCTTCGCGGAGCGGCTCGCCGGCTACTTCCGTGACGGCAAGCCCCTGAGCCTCACCGAGGTCCGGTCGGTGGTGTTCCGTCCCAAGCACGGCGGCTACCGCGAAGCACAGGTGGACGCCGTCCTCGACGCCGTCGTCGAGGTCATGCTCGCCGTCCGCTGACGACGCGCGGGTCACGGGTGCTTCTCATCTCGTGACCGTTCCGTTATCCTGGTCCCACTCATGGGCAGGCACACGGCAGACTCCAGCTCCGACCGCGGTACCCGCGAGCACCTCGACCCTTCGGTCGTCGGTGAGCGCCGCGCGGCACGCGACCGACTCCGCACGACGGGGCACTCGGTCCTCCACGCGACCCCGCGGGTCGAGACAGCGTCGCTGCCGTCGACTGCGCTGGGCGCACCCGTCACGGGCCCGACCCCCGTGGCGACGGCCGCGTCACCGACGACCGGTCCGGTGCTCGTGCGTGGCCCGATCGCGCCGACCGGTGTCGCCGACCCGCGGATCGTGCAGCGCCGCCGTGCGGTCGCCGCACCGGCGAAGCCGAAGGCCGCCCGCACCCTCAACTCCTTCATGCGCCGGCGCGCGACGATCCCCACGCTCTCCTTCTTCGCCGTGTTCGGCTTCGTGGGTGGCTCCCTCTTCAACCCGATGCAGCCCGACGTGGCCCAGGCCGCCGTCGTGGCCCCCGTGCTCGTGAAGGCGCCGGTCGAGCCGCAGCAGTTCACGGCGCACGGCACCTACGCCGCGTTCGACGTGACGCGCGACGGCTACGGGGTCACGCTGCCGAAGCCCAAGGTCGTGGAGCAGCCGGCCGAGACCACCGACGACCAGGCCGGCTCCGCAGCGAAGAGCTCGGCCGTCACACCGTCGAACACCCTCGCCGCGACGGCCGCGACGCCGAACCCCGGCAGCGCGCAGGCCATCGCACAGCAGATGGTCGCCGCTCGTGGGTGGGGCAGCGACCAGTTCAACTGCCTCGTGTCGCTGTGGAACAAGGAGTCGGGCTGGCGCGTGAACGCGTACAACCCGAGCGGTGCCTACGGCATCCCGCAGGCGCTGCCGGGCAGCAAGATGGCCACGGCGGGCGCGGACTGGCAGACGAACCCCGCGACGCAGATCACCTGGGGTCTCAACTACATCTCCGGTGTCTACGGCACCCCGTGTGGCGCCTGGGGCCACAGCGTCTCCCACAACTGGTACTGATCGGCAGTTCCGGGGTGCCGCGCAGCAACCGGCCGCGGCGCCCTCGCGGCCGTGGTCCCGAGCCGACCGAGGACGAGACCGGCCTCGACCGTCTCATGAGCACGTGGAAGCGGACCGAGGTCCGTCGTGGTCGCACGTACACCGTGCAACCGGTGTCCGCAGCATCCGCGCAGAAGGAGTACGTCTGCCCGGGCTGCGGCCTCGCCGTGCTGCCCGGTGTGGCCCACGTCGTGGTCTGGCGGGCGGACGGTGTGCTCGGGGACGAAGCCGACCTGGCGTCGCGCCGCCACTGGCACCACCACTGCTGGAGCATCGCATGAGCACCGAGATCCGCTCGAACACCGAGCTGCTCGCCCGCCGCACCGACATCGAGCTGGTGACGGACGACCACCTCACCCTCGTCGGTGAGCTCGCCGAGCCGCTCGACCGGCCGGCGCGGGGCACCCTCGTGACGCTCCACCCGCTGCCGACCGCGCAGGGCTTCATGGACTCGCACGTGCTCAAGAAGGCCGCGGCACGACTGCCGGCCCTGGCGGACATCGCGGTGCTCCGGTTCAACTTCCGGTCCGTCACGTCGCCGCGGGGCACCTCCGAGGGCGTGTTCGGCGACGGCGAATCCGAGGGCTTCGACCTGCGGGCAGCCGTGCACGAGACCGTCGAGCGCGGGTTGCCGACGCCGTGGCTGCTGGGCTGGTCCTTCGGCACCGAGGTCGCGCTCAAGCACGGGCTCGAGCACGTGGCCGCCGGCACCGTCGCCGGCGTGGTCCTGCTGTCGCCTCCGCTGCACCGGACGACCGACGACGAACTGCGCCGCTGGGCGGACGTGGACGTGCCGGTGGTCGCGCTGGTGCCCGAGCACGACGACTTCCTGCAGCCGGACGAAGCCGCACGACGCTTCGCGATCGCGCCGAACGTGCGCGTCGTGCCCGTCGCGGGCGCGAAGCACCTGTGGGTGGGGGAGCGGTACGTCCGGACGGTGCTCGACGCCGTCGCGGACCTGGTGGTGCCCGGCAGCGCGCCGCTGCCCACGCACCTCGAGGACTGAGCAGCCGGCCGCCTCTGCGGGCGGCCGCCACTGCGGGCCGGCCAGTGCCGCCACGCATGCGCGCGGCGAGCGGACGGCCGGAGGTGACCGGCGGGCACCACGGGTGCCGCGGACGACGTGACCCGGCGTGGAGGCGCGGGGTGCGCCTCCAGGCCGGGTCACCGGTGCCGCCGTCAGCGGGCGGTCGTGTCCTCGTCGGCGTCGGCGTCGGACGGTCGGCCGTTCGCCGTGGGGTCGTCGAGCAGCCCGGTGGCGTGCGTGAGCACACCGCGCAGGTTCTCCAGGTAGCCGGCGACCGCGTCGCGCTCGGTGCGGATGGCGGCGAGCCGGTCCTCGGACTCGGCGATGGCCGCTGCCGACCGCTCCTCGGCCTCGGCGATCATGCGGTGGACACGCTCCTGCGCGTCGCTCACGATCGTGCGGGCGCGCTCCTGGGCCTGCGCGGTGCTCGTGCGCTCGAGGTCGTCGGCCTCCTGCCGCAGTCGCTCGGCGCGCTCCCGGGCCTCGGACGCCCGGCGGGTGGCCTCGGCGAGCTGCAGGTTCGCCTCGTCGAGGTACCGCTGCGTCTCGGTCACCGTCTCGCGGTGCTTCTGCAGGTAGTCCTGCTCGGCGTCGTCGCGCCGGGCGGCGAGCTCCGACTCGAGCGCGGCGCGCGCTTCGTCCTGTTCGCGGACGATCGCCGCACGGACCTCGTCGCGTTCCTTCGCGAGGTCGGCCCGGACCGTGGCGACCTCCTGCTGCAGCGCGGTGCGCTCCGCCTCGAGGTCGGAGAGCTCCGCCGTGCGACGGTCGGCGATCTCGGTGTCGACCTCGGCGTGCTCACGCTCGCGGCGTGCGGCGAGCTCGTCGGTGTGCTCCCGCACGGCACGCTCGGCCGCGGACTCGGCCTCGGCACGCTCGCGTTCGATCCGGGCGCGGTGGTCCTCGAGCTCCGCGGCGATCCGCGCTGCGGTCTCCTCGACCAGACGGGCGTTCTCGGCGCGGGTCTGTTCCTCGTCGACCCGGAGCTGGGCGCGGGCGGTCTCGAGCTCCTGGTCGAGCGCGGCGCGGGCCTCGGCGACCTCGCGCTCCCAGCGCGCGCGGGCGGCGCCGAGTTCGGCGTCGAGCTCGCGGCGGCGGTCGTCGGTCTCCGCCTCGAGCGCCGCGCGGCCACGCTCGACCTCGGACTCGAGCTCGGCCCGACCGGTCTCGAGCGCGAGCTCGTGGGCGCGTCGCTGTCCGTCGCGCTCGCGCTCCCAGGCCGCACGGGCCTCGGCGAGCTCGCGTTCGAGCGCGGCGCGACGCGTGGTCTCCTCGCGGTCCAGGTCCTCGGTGCGGCGAGCGTGCTCGGCCTCGAACACGCTGCGGCGGTGCTCGGTCTCGCGGTCCAGGTCGGTGGCGGCGCGACGGGCGTCCTCGGCGGCGCGCTGGGCGTCCTCGCGGAGCTCGGCCGCCTCGCGCTCGACCCGGGCCCGCAGCGCGTCGGTCTCGCGGATGGCGACGGACCGGACCTCGGCGGCCTCGGTGACGGCGGCGCCGCGGACGGCCGCTGCCTCGTTGCGGGCGTCCTGCGTGAGCAGGCCGGCCTCGGCGCGGGCGCGCTCGATCGTGTCGGACGACTCGGCACGGACGCGGGTCAGCTCGTCGGTCGCGCGGGACCGGGCGTCCTCGAGGGTCGCCGATGCCTCCTGTCGGGCTTCGCGCAGCAGCCGCTCGGCCTCGTTCCGGCTCGACGCGCGGAGACGCTGCGCGTCGATGTCCGCCTGGCTGATGAGCCGGGTGGACTGTTCCTCGGCCACGCGCAGGGTGGACTCGAGGCGGGTGCCGAGACCGCTGTAGGTCGGGGTGCCGGCCTCGTCGAGCTCACCCTGCAGGTCGGCGACCCGGGCCTGCAGGAGACGGATCTCCTTCGCGGCCTCGGCGCGGTCGGTGTTCGACTTGATGAGCTCCCGACGGAGCTCGTTCACCGAGCGGTCCACCTCGTCGCGGCGGTACCCGCGCAGCTCGGTCCCGAACTCGGCCTCGTCGTTCGCCACGTGTTGCTCCTGGGGGTCGGCGGAGGGCCAGCCCTTGGCCCGCGGACGAGTCTAGTGGCGGCCCGTCGGCCCGGACTGTGCCCGCGGACAGCGGTGGAGGATGCGACTTCCAGGGTGCCTCGCTATCCTGGAGCGCTGATTCGCGCGCCGATCCCCCACCCCCGGCGCGGTAGGGAGAAGATCCGTGCGATTCGTCCTGGCGATCGTCAGTTTCGTCATCGGTCTGCTGCTCGTCGGTCTCGCGGTCGGGCAGCGCACCGTCTTCGCGCCACCCTCGTCGCTCGTCGCACAGTCGTCGAGCTCGGCGTCGGCCCCGGTGACCGTGATCCCGGGTTCGACGCTCACCGCGAACCCCGGCTACCAGCGCATCAACGTCGCGGGCTCCGGCACCGTCTTCGCTGCCTACGGCAAGACCGCCGACGTCGACGCGTGGATCGGCGACGCGAAGCACACCACACTGCGCTTCGACGCCGAGCAGGACCGCCTGGTCGGCCGGACGACGGGTTCCGGTGACTCCGTGCCCGACCCGAAGGGCAGCGACCTCTGGTACCAGGAGTGGGACGGCGCGGGGCAGTTCACCGTCCGGCTGCCCGCCGACGTCTCCGTGGTGGTCCTCGCCGACGGGTCGTCCGCCGCACCGACCGACGTCTCCGTGACCTGGCCGCGGGACACCGCGACGCCGTCCGTCGGGCCGCTGCTCGTGGCCGGCGGGCTCTTCCTGGCCGGTGGCGTGGCGCTGCTCGTCTGGGCCTTCCTGCACCAGCGCCGTGGTCGCGGACCGCGTCGTCGGAGCGGAGGGACGCGACCGCCGCGGGTCCGGGCGTCGCGTCGTGCCGCCGCCGCAGGTGCGCAGGTGCCGGTGCGCGGTCGACGCGGCCGTCGCTCGTTGGTGGCCGTCCCGATCGTGCTCGTCGGTGCGCTCGGTCTGGCCGGGTGCTCGTCGGACTACTGGCCGCAGGGCGGGGGCTCCGGTGCCACGCCGACCCCCACCGCCTCGGCGACCGGGACCGCGGACGCGGACGAGCCGACCGCCGCGACCGAGCAGCAGATCCGCCGCATCGTCGAGCGGGTCGCCGACGTCGCCACGAAGGCCGACGCCGACCGGGACACGTCGCTGCTCGAGTCCCGCTTCACCGGGGCGGCGCTCGACTTCCGCAAGGCCAACTACGCGATCCGCGAGAAGGACGCCGACGTGGGCGCGCCGCCGGCGATCTCCGCGGGCCAGGTCTGCGTGGCGCTCCCGCAGCAGACCGACACCTGGCCGCGCACGATCTTCACCGTCGTGGCCGAGGACTGCTCCGCCAAGACCGCACCGCAGGCCCTCACCCTGGTGCAGGAGAGCGCCCGCGACGACTACAAGGTCGCCTACGACGTGTCGCTCGAGGCAGCGGCGGAGATCCCGAGCCTGGCCCCGACGTCGCTCGGTGCAGCACGGCTCGCCGGCGACACCAAGCTCCTGCGCATCGCTCCGGACGACATCGCCGCGGCCTACGGCGACGTCCTGGCGAAGGACTCCGAGAGTGGATCGGCCTCGCTCTTCGCCTCCGACGGGGACGGGCTCCGCTCGACCATCGGCAAGGCCTACAAGGACAAGAAGGCCGATTCGCTGCCGGACACCGCGAAGATCGAGTACTCGTCCGAGGTGCCCGACGCCAGCCCCGTCGCGATCGCGACGGACGGCGCGGGTGCGCTCGTGTCGGCGTCGCTCGACGAGGTCGAGAAGGTGACGCCGACCGCGGCGGGCGCCGAGGTGAACACCGAGGGGGCGGTCAAGGCCCTCTCCGGCGTCGACTCGAGCACGAAGGGGATCAGTGCGACGTACAGCGTCCAGCTGCTGTTCTCCGTGCCGCCGGTCGGCAGTGATGAGAAGGTGGTCCTGCTCGGGTTCACGCAGGGCCTGACCGCAGCGAGTGAGGTGCAATGACCAACGTCCCCCCAACCCCGTCCGGTCTCCGCGGAGCCGTCGACCTGTCGTCCCTCGTCGACCGTGCGCAGCGGCCGACGCAGCCCGGTGGTGCGCCCGCCGGGGCCCAGGGTGCTGCCGCCGCAGCCCCGGCTGCCGCCCAGGGCGGCGTCCCGGCCGGCGGCCCCGGTCCCGAGGGTGACCTGACCGTCCCGTCGCTCGTCATCGACGTCACCGACCAGACCTTCCAGGACGTCCTGCAGCTGTCGTCGGTCGTCCCGGTGATCGTCGACATCTGGGCCGAGTGGTGCGGGCCGTGCAAGCAGCTGTCGCCGATCCTCGAGCAGCTCACCGCGGAGTACGACGGCCGCGTCGTGCTCGCCAAGGTGGACGCGGACACGAACCCGCAGCTCGTGCAGGCGTTCCAGGCGCAGTCGATCCCGACCGTCGCAGCGGTCATCGGTGGGCGTCCGCTCGGCCTCTTCGTCGGCGCGCTGCCCGAGGCGCAGGTGCGTGACGTCTTCGAGCAGGTCGCCGCCGCCGCCGAGCAGAACGGCGTGACCGGCCGGGTCACGGTGGACGGTGTCGCCTCGGCGGAGCCCCAGGGCGAGCCCGAGCCGGAACCGCTGCCCCCGCACCACCAGGCCGCGTACGACGCGATCGAGCGCGGTGACTACGCCGCAGCCGTGCAGGAGTACAAGACCGCGATCGCGCAGGACCCGAACGACCAGATGGCCGTCGCCGGGCTCGCGCAGGTCTCCCTGCTGGACCGGCTGAACGGACGCACCGCCGACGAGCTGCGCAGCGCCGCGGCCGCCGCGCCGCAGGACGTCGAGGCGCAGATGGCCGTCGCCGACCTGGACGTCAGCGGCGGGCACGTCGAGGACGCCTTCGGTCGGCTGCTCGACCTGGTGCCGACGGTGTTCGGCGCGGAGCGCGAGGCACTGCGTGTCCGGCTCGTCGAGTACTTCGAACTCGTCGGGGTCGACGACCCTCGCGTGGTCGCAGCGCGGCGCCGGTTGGCGAGCGCGCTGTACTGACGTCGACGGCGACCGCCCGGAGCGGTACGAGACGCCGGTGTCACCGCGAGACGCCGCAGGAACCGCGAGACGCCCCCGGGAACGGGGGCGTTCCGCGTGCTCCGGGGTGGCTCGCGAGGAAGCGGGCGTCTCGCGGTGGTGGCGGCACGCACGGCCCAGCCGGGCGGACGACGGACGGGAGGCCCGGTGCCAGCTGGCACCGGGCCTCCCGTCCGTCTCGTGGTCACGACCGCTCGCGGCCGCGTCCCGTGGTCGTGTCAGTCGGCCAGCCGCAGCCAGACCGCACCGAGCGGCGGCACCACCAGGTGCGCTGACGCCGGACGGCCGGCCCACGGCGTCTCCTCCGCCGTCACCGAGCCCATGTTGCCCACACCGGAGCCGCCGTACTCGGCGGCGTCGGTGTTGAGCACCTCGTGCCAGGTGCCCGCCGCGGGCAGCCCGAAACGTCGCTCGACGGGGACGCCGGAGAAGTTCACGAAGACCGCGAGGCGGTCGTCGCCGTCCTTCCGGAGGAACCCGAGCGTGGAGTGCGGGGCGTCGCCGCCCTCGATCCACTCGAAGCCCTCGGGGGAGGAGTCGTGCCGCCACAGCGCCGGCGTGTCCTTGTAGACGCGGTTGAGCGCTGCGACGAGGTCCTGGACGCCGAGGTGACCGGGGTCGTCGAGCAGCCACCAGTCGAGCCCACGGGCCTCGGCCCACTCGGACGGCTGGGCGAACTCCTGGCCCATGAACAGCAGCTGCTTGCCGGGGTGCGCCCACATGAAGGCGAGGTACGCCCGCACGTTCGCGAGCTTCTGCCACTCGTCGCCGGGCATCTTGCCGTAGAGCGAACCCTTGCCGTGCACGACCTCGTCGTGGCTGATCGGCAGGGTGAACTGCTCGCTGAAGGCGTAGACCAGCGAGAACGTGATCTCGTCGTGGTGGTACGCGCGGTACGCGGGGTCACGCTCGACGTAATGCAGCGAGTCGTGCATCCACCCCATGTTCCACTTCTGGCCGAACCCGAGGCCGCCGGCGCTCGTCGGCTGGGTGACGCCCGGCCACGAGGTGCTCTCCTCGGCGATCATCACGATGCCGGGGTAGCGCTTGTACGCCGTGGCGTTGGTCTCCTGGAGGAACGAGATCGCCTCGAGATTCTCGCGGCCGCCGTGGACGTTCGGGAGCCACTCGGTGCGCGAGTAGTCGAGGTACAGCATCGAGGCGACAGCGTCGACCCGCAGGCCGTCGATGTGGAACTCCTCGAGCCAGTACAGCGCGTTCGCCACCAGGAAGTTGCGGACCTGCGGGTGCCCGAAGTCGAACACGTAGGTGCCCCAGTCGAGCTGTTCGCCGCGGCGCGGGTCCGGGTGCTCGAAGAGGGCGTAGCCGTCGAACTTCGCGAGCGCCCACTCGTCCTTCGGGAAGTGCCCGGGCACCCAGTCCATGATCACGCCGATGCCGGCGGAGTGCAGACGGTCGATCAGGTACCGCAGGTCGTCCGGCGTGCCGAAGCGGGCGGTCGGGGAGTAGTACCCGGTGACCTGGTAGCCCCACGAACCGCCGAACGGGTGCTCGGCGAGCGGCAGGAACTCGACGTGGGTGAACCCGAGGTGCTGCACGTGGCCGATGAGCTGGTCGGCGGCCTCGCGGTAGGAGAGCCCGGGGCGCCACGACCCGAGGTGCACCTCGTACACGCTCATCGGTGCGTCGTGGGACGTCGTCTGCGCCCGACGCTCCATCCACGCGGTGTCGCCCTCCGACCACGAGTGGTCGGAGGCCGTGATCACGGACGCGGTCGCCGGCGGGACCTCGGTTCGGCGCGCGAACGGGTCCGCCCGCTCGACCCAGCCCGAGTCGGTGAGGATCTGGAACTTGTACCGCTGGCCGACGAGGGCGCCGGGCCAGAAGAGCTCCCAGACGCCGAGGTCGTTCAGCCGGCGCATCGCGGTGGTGCGACCCTCCCAGCCCTCGAAGTCGCCGATCACGCGGACGGCGGTGGCACGCGGCGCCCAGACCGTGAAGGCGACGCCGTCGACACCGTCGACCGTGCGGACGTGGGCGCCGAGGTGCTGCCAGAGCTGCTCGTCGCGACCCTCGCCGAACAGGTGGAGGTCGAGCTCGCCGATCGTCGGCGCGAAGCGGTAGGCGTCGTCCGTGGTCCAGGTCGCGTCGTCGGCGTCGGTGGACTCGTCGAGGTCGTAGTCGGCCTCGACGCGGTAGCGACCGAGCGTGCCGGTCGTGGCGCCCGCCCACAGGCCGTCGCCCTCGTGCGTGAGCTCGACGTCGTCGCCGTCGGGTCGGACGATGCGGACGGCGGTGGCGAGGTGGCGGACCACCCGCACGCTCGTCCCGCCGTCGACCGGGTGCGGGCCGAGCACGTCGTGCGGCTGCGACCAGCGGCCCTCGGAGACCTGCTGTCGGAGCCAGTCCTCGACCGGTGCCGGTCGGGGTCCGGCTCCTGACGACGGGGTCCCGTCGGCCGGGGTGCCATCGGACGGGGCGCCGTCAGCCGGGGCGCCGTCGGCCGGAGCGTCGGGCTCCGGCGCTGCGACGAGGTCGGCCGCGGTCGGCGTCGGGGTCCGGCCGTCCGGACGCCCGCCCTCGGAGAGCGGAGCGTCGGCACCGTCCGCCGACGCCGCGGTCGTGTCCGCGGAACCGGGGGTGGCCGGTGCGGCGGCGTCGTCGCGGGCGGCGCCGGCGAGCGTCGCGGATTCGGGGACACCGCGGTCGGGTGTCTCCTTCGCCACCGGCGCGGCGCCGGGCAGGTCCTCGTGCGGGGCGGACACCCGCGGCTCGTACCGCGGTGCCGGCTCGTCGACCTGCGGGACCGCGCCGGGAGCACGGTTGCGGGTCACGGGCGGCGGGGGCGGCGGCACCGGCGGGACGCTCGGGCCCTGGCCTCGGTCCGGCGTGGCGGGGGTGGGACGGTCGGAGCCCATCGGCGGGGTCCCCTTCGGGTCGCGGTCGGTCATCGGACGGGTCCTTCCACGACGAGCAGGTGCACCGGCTCCTGGAAGGCGTCGAGGCGCACGTAGTTCGACGAGCCCCACTCCCAGCGCTGCCCGGTGACGACGTCGCGGACGACGAACGGCTGCTCGTTCGGCAGCCCGAGCGCGGCGAGGTCGAGGTGCACGGTGGTCTCGCGGGCGGAGTGCGGGTCGACGTTGGCGACGACGATCACGGTGTCGGCGCGGCCGGAGCGGATGAACTCGCCGGGGAGGTGCTTCGAGTAGACGACGATCGCCGGGTCCTCGGCGTCGTGGACGTGCAGGTTCCGGAGCTGCCGCAGCGCGGGGTGCGCCTGGCGGAACCGGTTGAGCATCGTGACGTACGGGGCGAGGCTCGCACCCTCGGCCTCGGCCAGGGCGAAGTCGCGTGGCTTGTACTCGTACTTCTCGTTGTCGATGTTCTCCTCGGACCCCGGGCGGGCGACGTCCTCGAAGAGCTCGTAGCCGGCGTACATGCCCCAGGTCGGAGCACCGGTCGCGGCGAGCGCGGCGCGCACCTTGTAGCCGGCGCGACCGCCGAACTGCAGGTACTCGGTGAGGATGTCGGGCGTGTTCACGAAGAGGTTCGGGCGCAGGTAGGCGCTCGTCTCGTGGCTGAGCTCGGAGAAGTACTCCTCGATCTCCTCCTTCGTGTTCCGCCACGTGAAGTACGTGTACGACTGCTGGAACCCGGCCTCGGCCAGCGCGCGCATCATCGCCGGACGGGTGAAGGCCTCGGCGAGGAACACCGTGTCCGGGTGCTGGTCGCGGACCTCGCGGATGACCCGCTCCCAGAACCAGAGCGGCTTCGTGTGCGGGTTGTCGACGCGGAAGATGCGGATGCCGAACGCGATCCAGTGCTCGAGGACCCGCAGGACCTCGGCGACGATGCCCTCGGGGTCGCTGTCGAACTGGATCGGGTAGATGTCCTGGTACCGCTTCGGCGGGTTCTCGGCCGTCGCGATCGAGCCGTCGGCGCGGACCGTGAACCACTCCGGGTGCTGCTGGACCCACGGGTGGTCGGGGGAGCACTGCAGCGCGAAGTCGAGGGCGACCTCCATCCCGCTGTTCTTCGCCGTCTCGACGAAGTCGCGGAAGTCGTCCTCGGAGCCGAGGTCGGGGTGGATGGTGTCGTGCCCGCCCTCGGGTCCTCCGATCGCCCAGGGGCTGCCCGGGTCGTGCGGTCCCGGGGTGAGGGTGTTGTTCGGGCCCTTGCGTGCGGTCGTGCCGATCGGGTGGATCGGCGGGAGGTAGACCACGTCGAAGCCCATGCGCGCCACGGCCGGCAGCCGGCGTGCGGCGGTGCGGAAGTCACCGCTCTGCCAGGAGCCGTCGGGGTTCTTCTTCGCCCCTTCGCTGCGGGGGAAGAACTCGTACCAGGCGCCGACGCCTGCACGCTGCCGCTCGACGTCGAGGAGCTGCGTGGGGGAGTGCGTCCGGAGCGAGGTCAGCGGCGAGTCCTCGACCTCGCCCGTGATGCGGGGGTCGTCGACGGCCGCCAGGCGCTCCGTCGGCTCGAGGTCGGTGTCGCGCAGCTGCTCGGCGGCGCGGACGGCGGCGCTCGAGTCGGTCTCGGTCGCGAGGCGGTCGAGCAGGACGGCCCCGTCGAGGAGCGTCGCCTCGGTGTCGACACCGGCGGCGATCTTGAGCCGGGCTGCGTGCAACCACGTCGCCCAGTCGTCGGAGAACGACTCGACGTGCCACGTCCAGACGCCGACGTGGTCGACCTGCACGGTCGCCTCGTACCGGTCGGTGCCGGGGGCGCCGAGCAGCATCGGGACCGTGCGCGTGCCCCCGTCCGGGCGTTCGAGCACGAGGTCGGCGCCGATGACACCGTGGCCCTCGCGGAAGACGGTCGCGCCGAACGTGATCACCTCGCCGTCGAACGCCTTGCCCGGGAACCCGTTCGGGGTCGTCGGCGCGAGCTGGGTGATCGGGATGCGTCCGATCTTCGGTCGGCGGGGTCGATCTGCGGTGGCCACGGAGCCGACGCTACCCGGCTGCAGCGTCCGCGTTCCCCGGAACGCGTTCCCTGTGCAGTGTCGGGCGCGTCACACGACCTGTGCAGGAGGCGAGCGCGGCCGGCGGAACGGCCCTACGCCACCTCGAAGACGTGGATGCCCGGCCCGTACGCCGTGAAGACCTGGCCACCGGGCCGGAGCCGCTCGTGGTCCCGGTGCTTCTCGCTCGACCACGCCAAGCGGTACCCGAGCACGTCCTGGCGTTCCGGCAGCGTCAGGTCACGCGTCCGCCCGCTCCCGTGCACCACCACGAGAACCCGGTCGAACGGCTCGTGCTCCGGCGTCGACTCGACGAAGTACTGCACGACCCGGTGGATCGGCTGGTCCCACCCCTCGGACGTCATCGGGTGCCCGTCCGGCCCGTACCAGGCAATCCGCGAGGCACCGGGGGTCTCCCGACCCTCGACACCGAAGCGGGTCGGTCGGAGCGCCGGGTGCGCGGCGCGGAGCCGTGCGAGCGCCGCGACGGCCTCGGTCATGGCCTCGGCGTCCTCGTCGTCCGTCCAGTCGACGGCGGTCAGGTCCTCGGACACCACGTAGGCGTTGTTGTTCCCGTGCTGTGTCCGGCTGCGCTCGTCGCCCGCGGTCAGCATCGGGACGCCGGCGGAGAGCATGAGGGTACCGACCAGGTTCCGCATCGAGCGGCCCCGGGCGGCGCGCACGCCCCGGTCCGCCGTGTCGCCCTCGATCCCGTGGTTGAACGAGCGGTTGTCGTCGGAGCCGTCCCGGCCGTCCTCGCCGTTCGCCGCGTTGTGCTTCCGGTCGTGGGAGACCAGGTCGAGCAGCGTGAACCCGTCGTGCGCCGTCACGAAGTTGATGCTCGCGAGCGGACCGCGTTCCTGACCGAACGTGCCCCGGGACCCGGTCAGGGCCTCCGCGAGGCGACCGATGCCCGCCTGCGGGGTGCCGTTCCGCCGTTCCTCGGCGACGTCGGTCAGCCAGAACTGCCGGACGGTGTTCCGGAACCCGTCGTTCCACTCGCTCGTCCCGGCGCCGAACGCGCCCGTGCGCCACCCGTCGGGTCCGACGTCCCACGGCTCTGCGACGACGAGCACGTCCTGCAGGTCCGGGTGCTGCCGGATGCGTTCGAGCAGCGGGTGCGCCG
The DNA here is from genome assembly GCF_044745105.1 of Curtobacterium sp. NPDC087080. NCBI lineage: Bacteria > Bacillati > Actinomycetota > Actinomycetes > Micrococcales > Microbacteriaceae > Curtobacterium > Curtobacterium sp. NPDC087080. The sequence goes on from NZ_JBIUZP010000001.1 coordinate 75,013, forward strand.
GGTCGAACACGTGGTGCGCGTCGCGGGCGAGCGCCGCCATCAGGTCGAAGCGGAAGCCGTCGACCTGCACCTCGCGTGCCCAGTAGCGCAGGCTGTCGACCACCAGGTCCGCGGTGGCCTCGACCGACGTGTCGAGGGTGTTCCCGCAGCCGGTGGTGTCGTAGTACGACGCGCCGTCCTCGGTCCAGCGGTAGCGCTCCGCCCCGTCGATCCCGCGGAGCGACGAGGTCGGACCGCCGAGGCCCTCCTCGGCGGTGTGGTTGTACACCACGTCGAGGAGCACCTGGATGCCGGCCTCGTGCAGGAGCCGGACCATGCCCTTGAACTCGCGGAGCACCGCCGAGGCGCCCGCGGCACGGGCGTCGGCCGACGCGTACGCCGCGTGCGGGGCGAAGAACCCGAGCGTGTTGTAGCCCCACGCGTTCTCGCGACCGGCCGCGCGCAGCCAGGCCTCGGTGTCGAAGGCGTGCACCGGCAGCAGCTCGAGGGTCGTCACCCCGATGCGGCGCAGGTGGGCGATGGTGCTCGGGTGCGCCACCCCGGCGTACGTGCCACGCAGGTGCTCGGGGACGTCCGGGTTCGCCGCGGTCAAGGTGCGGACGTTCGCCTCGTACACGACCGCCCGGTCCAGGGGCACGTCCGGCTTCCCGACACCGCCCCAGTCGAAGGCGTCGTCGACGACCACGCTCGTCCACCGCGGGCCGCCGCCGTCCGGGCCGGCCGTCGACGGGACGACGCCGCGCGCGTACGGGTCGAGCAGGGGTCGCTCGGGATCGAACTCGTGACGGGGGCCCTCGGGCCCGTCGACCAGCAGGTGGTAGCGGTCCCCGGGTCGCACGTCCGGCGTCCCGGCCGCCCAGCGGTCGGTGCCGTCGACCCGCGACAGGGCGTGGCGCATCTCGCGCCCGTCGGCGTCGACGACCACGAGGGTCACCGCCGTCGCCGAGGCGGAACGCACCGAGAAGCGGGGCGCGCCGTCACCGAGGCGGAAGCCGGGGGTCTCGTCGATCACGGTGCGGTGCATGACGACCAGGGTACGAGGGGGCGCGGGTACCCTGTGAACGCACACGGAAGGGGAGTGGGTCATGCCGGTCTACCTCGACCACGCGGCGACGACGCCCGTCCTGCCCGCGGCGCTCGCCGCGTTCACCGAGGCGCTCGCCACGGTGGGCAACCCGTCGTCGATCCACAGCGCGGGCCAGCGCGCGAAGATGCTGCTCGAGGACGGTCGCGCCGCGGTCGCCCGGTCGCTCGACGCCGAGCCGGTCGAGGTCGTCTTCACCTCGGGCGGCACCGAGAGCATCAACCTCGCGATCAAGGGCACGTACTGGGCGCGGCAGCAGGACCGACCCCGGCCGCGGATCGTCCTGCCCGCGGGCGAGCACCACGCCACCGTCGACACGGTCGAGTGGCTCGAGCGCCACGAGGGCGCCGTCGTCGACGTGGTCCCGCTGGACGCGCAGGGTCGCGTGGACCTCGTCGGCCTGGAGGCGCGGCTCGCCGACGCCTCGGACGTCGCCCTGGTCACGTTCCTGTGGGCGAACAACGAGGTCGGCACCCTGCAGCCGGTCACCCGGATCGTCGAGCTCGCGCACGCCGCCGGCGTTCCCGTGCACAGCGACGCCGTCGCGGCCTACGGCCAGGTCCCGGTGTCGTTCGCGGCGTCCGGCCTCGATGCGCTCAGCGTCTCGGCGCACAAGATCGGCGGCCCGGTCGGCATCGGGGCGCTGGTCCTCGGTCGCCGTGCGACGGTCGAGCCGCTCATCCACGGTGGTGGTCAGCAGCGGCAGGTCCGCAGCGGCACGCAGGACGCCCCGGCCGCGGCGGCCTTCGGGGTCGCCGCGGCGGCCGGCCTGCACGACGCGTCGATCCTGCGCGACCGGCTCGTCGCGGGGGTGCTCGAAGCGGTGCCGACCGCCGTGCTCATGGGCGACCCGGTCGACCGGCTCCCCGGCAACGCCCACTTCACCTTCCCCGGGTGCGAGGGGGACTCGCTGCTGTTCCTGCTCGACGCGGCGGGGGTCGCGGTGTCGACCGGGTCCGCGTGCCAGGCCGGCGTCCCGGAGGCGTCGCACGTGCTGCTCGGCATGGGCCTGTCCGAGGACGAGGCGCGCGGTGCCCTGCGGATCACGCTCGGACGCACCTCGACCGACGCCGACGTCGACGCGTTCCTCGCGGCGCTGCCCGACGCGGTGGCGCGGGCGAGCCGAGCGGGCATGGCGTCCCGCGCCCCGTCGCTCGGGCGGTGAGCCGGCGGTCCGCGCAGCCGGGTGACCGGCGGTGACCGGCGGGACGGGCGTGCGCCGCGCCTCCAGGCCGTCGGTCGGTCGGCCCCGCACGACGTGCGCCGCTAGGATCGGTGACCATGGTCGAACTTGACTTCACCGAGCAGCTGTCCGCCCTCCGCGAGACCTTCGGCAACATCCGCTCGGTCGTCGACGTCGACCGGCTGCAGCGCGAGATCGCCGAGCTGAGCGAGCAGGCGGGCGCGCAGGACCTCTGGGACGACGTCGAGCACGCGCAGCAGGTGACGAGCGCACTCTCGCACCGGCAGGCCGAGCTCCGGAAGATCACCGACACCGAGCAGCGCATCGACGACCTCGAGGTCCTCGTCGAGATGGCGAACGAGGCGGACGACGCCGACTCCGCCGCCGAGGCGCAGGACGAGCTCAAGGCGATCCAGAAGACCATGGGGGACCTCGAGGTGCAGACGCTCCTCGACGGTGAGTACGACGAGCGCCCCGCGGTGATCACGATCCGCGCCGGTGCCGGTGGTGTCGACGCCGCGGACTTCGCCGAGATGCTGCTGCGCATGTACCTGCGCTACGCCGAGCAGCACGGCTACAAGACCACCGTGATGGACACGTCGTACGCCGAAGAAGCCGGCATCAAGTCGGCGACCTTCGAGGTCGACGCGCCCTACGCCTTCGGCACGCTGTCGGTCGAGGCCGGCACCCACCGCCTCGTCCGCATGTCGCCGTTCGGTGCCGCGGGCAAGCGCCAGACGTCCTTCGCCGCGGTCGAGGTCATCCCGCTCATGCCGGAGACCGCGGTCATCGACATCCCCGAGAACGACATCCGTGTCGACGTCTTCCGGTCCTCGGGCCCCGGCGGACAGTCGGTCAACACGACCGACTCCGCCGTCCGCCTGACCCACCTGCCGACCGGCACCGTGGTGTCCATGCAGAACGAGAAGTCGCAGATCCAGAACCGCGCCGCCGCCATGCGCGTGCTGCAGTCGCGCCTGCTGCTCCTGAAGAAGGAGGAGGAGAACGCGAAGAAGAAGGAGCTCGCCGGCAACATCACGGCGAGCTGGGGCGACCAGATCCGCTCGTACGTCCTCGCGCCGTACCAGATGGTCAAGGACCTCCGGAGCGAGCACGAGGTCAACAACCCGTCGTCGGTGTTCGACGGCGACCTCGACGGCTTCATCAACGCGGGCATCCGCTGGCGCAAGCAGGGCGACGATTCCTGAGCGACCTCGCGGCGGAGTCGAGCCGCGCGCCTCGGTTGACTTCCGGCCCGGCCGACCTACCCTGATCCGGTCATGATCAAATTCGACCAGGTCACCAAGGTCTACTCGGGCAACCCGAGTCCTGCGCTCGACGACCTCTCCCTCGAGATCCTCAAGGGTGAGTTCGTCTTCCTCGTCGGCGCGTCCGGCTCCGGCAAGTCGAGCTTCCTGCGCCTCGTGCTCAAGGAGGAGAAGCCGACCCGCGGGCAGATCCACGTGCTCGGCCAGCGCCTCGGCGCCCTGTCGTCGCGCAAGGTCCCGTACTTCCGCCGCAACCTCGGTGTGGTCTTCCAGGACTTCCGACTGCTGCCGAACAAGAACGTCTTCGACAACGTCGCGTTCTCGCTCCAGGTGATCGGCAAGAGCAAGGGCTTCATCAGCGAGGCCGTCACCGACGTGCTCAAGCTCGTCGGCCTGGCCGGCAAGGCCACCCGCATGCCGCACGAACTCTCCGGTGGTGAGCAGCAGCGCGTGGCGATCGCCCGCGCGGTCGTCAACAAGCCGGCGATCCTGCTGGCCGACGAGCCCACCGGCAACCTCGACCCGACCACCTCAGCCGGCATCATGGCGCTCCTCGAACGAATCAACCAGGGAGGCACCACCGTGCTCATGGCGACACACGACGCCAGCATCGTGAACCAGATGCAGCGTCGGGTCATCGAGCTCTCGAACGGCACCGTCCTGCGCGACGAGCAGTCCGGCGGGTACCAGACGCAGGCGCTCCCGATCCAGCGCGGGTCGGGCGTCTCGAACACGACCGGTATCCAGACGATCCCGGGGCTCATCCGATGAGGCTCGGGCTCGTCATGTCCGAGGTCGGGTCGGGCCTGCGGCGCAACGCGTCGATGGTGGTCTCGGTCGTCCTGGTGACCTTCATCTCGCTCACCTTCGTGGGCACGGCGATCCTGCTGCAGATGCAGATCAACCAGATGAAGGGGTACTGGTACGACCGGGCGCAGGTCGCGGTCTACCTCTGCACCGACACCGACACCTCCGGCAACTGCACCGGCGCCAAGGCGACCGAGGACCAGCGCGAGCAGGTCCAGGCGCAGCTCGACTCGACCACGCTCAAGCCGTACATCGAGAAGACGTACTACGAGGACCAGGACCAGGCGTTCACGCGGTTCAAGGAGCAGTTCAAGGACTCGCCCGCCACCGAGTTCGTGAAGCCGGAGTACCTCAACGAGACATTCTGGGTGAACCTGAAGAACCCGTCGCAGGCGGACGTCCTCGTCGAGAGCCTGTCGAAGGTCGCGGGCGTGCAGAGCGTCGTCGACCAGCGCGGGTACCTGCAGCCGATCTTCAACCTGCTCAACGCGTCGTCCTACACGGCGATCGGCATCGCGTCGCTGATGCTCGTCGCGGCCGTGCTGCTCATCGCGACGACGATCCGACTGTCCGCGTTCAGCCGACGGCGTGAGCTCGGCATCATGCGGTTGGTCGGCGCGTCGAACCGGTTCATCCAGACACCCTTCGTGCTCGAGGGCGTGATCGCCGCCGCGATCGGAGCGGTCCTGGCCGGGGGCGCGATCACCGCGGTGGTCTGGTTCTTCGTGCGGAACTACCTGGCGCAACGGTTCTCCGGCACGGCGTTCATCGGGATGGGTGACGCAGCCGTGGTGGTCCCCGCGGTGATCGTGATCGGTGTGCTCCTCGCCGGCGTCTCCGCGTTCATCGCGATCCGCCGCTACCTGCGGGTCTGAGGCAGTCCCTCCGGGAGGACGACCACGTCCACGACCGCGGCGCGCCGGGAAGGTGCGCCGCGGTCGTCGTGTTCACTAGGCTGTAGGGCTGCGCAGCAGCACCGGGATCCGTCCCCGGTCACGGAAGGGAGCCACCATGGCGAAGGAACGCGGCGAGAAGATCGTGGCGACCAACCGTCGCGCGCGCCACGACTACCTCATCGAGGACACGTACGAGGCGGGCATGGTGCTGTCCGGCACCGAGGTGAAGTCCCTCCGCGAGGGGCGGGCGTCACTCGTCGACGGCTACGCGTTCATCGACGGCGGCGAGGCCTGGCTCGACTCCGTCCACATCCCCGAGTACACCGAGGGGACGTGGAACAACCACACGCCGCGGCGGAAGCGCAAGCTCCTCCTGCACAAGCAGCAGATCGTCAAGATCTCGCACAAGACCGCGCAGGGCGGGTACACGCTCGTGCCGATGAAGATCTACTTCCACGACGGCCGAGCGAAGGTCGAGATCGCCGTCGCGAAGGGCAAGCGCGAGTTCGACAAGCGCCAGGCCCTGCGTGAGAAGACCGACAAGCGCGAGGCCGAGCGTGCCATGCGCTCGCGCAACCGCATGGGCGAGTGAGCCCACGGCGAACGGCGTTGGCATCGTCCAGCACACCCCGCTAGACTGGGGGACCGCTCCTCACCAGGAGCATTGGCAACTCAACAGCGTGACAGCGGCTCGCACGTCACGGCCCGTACGGGGATGATCGGTTTCGACATTGCCTGTGTGCCGACGGGAAGCGGGCCGAGGACCCACGGTCATCTCGTGAACGATCCGTGGAAAACAACAAGTGCCAATTCCAAGCGCACTGACTTCGCTCTCGCTGCGTAAGCAGCCCAGCACATGAAGTCCGTCGGCCAGGTGATCGTCTTCTAACCTGAGTTCCGGCGTCATCCAGAGGACTTGCTGCACGGTTGCGCCTCAGGGCCGTGCGGGACTTGCACTGAGACTGGGCCCGTCGTCCTAGAAGCCGGTAGCAAAGGACGGGGCCGAGCAGAACGACTCATCCGGATACGCCCGTAGAAGACGTCGAAGCGCAGCGATGGACGGGGGTTCGATTCCCCCCATCTCCACCACCGCCGGACGTCGGGCCGCTGTCACGCTGATCACCGAGATCGCCACCTGAACGCCCCGTCGTCCCCTGGACGTCGGCGGGGCGTTCGTGCTGTGCGGGGGAATCCGGGACTACTGTCCGGGTCAGGCACGGGGCCGCTCGTGTCGTTCTCGAACGAGAGGTGTGCGCGTGGTGCAGGAGATCGCGATCCGGGTCCGTCTGCGAGAGCAGGACCGTCTGGGGCTGGCGGAGTACGAGCGGACCGTGGGGTCCGTCGCGACCGTCGCCGCGGTCGTCGCGTGGCTGCCCTCGCCCGAGATTCGGCTCGTCGTCCGCGGTCGCGGGGCCGAGCCGGTTCGCCTCGAGACGGTGTCGTACGGCGGTGTGTTCGAGATGCTCGTCGTGCTCGACCAGCGCTCGGCAGCGGTCGAGCGCGCCGCGTCGGCAGTGGCGGCGCTCATCGCTTCGGTGCGGGACGACCACGTCGAGGACGACGACGCCGGCGTCGCCGGTGAGCTCGACCGCCTCGACCGCTCGGCGCCGCGGGGTCGCTCGGCGGTGGAGCGGGCGCTGCGCGGGTTCCTCGAGGGAGCGCGGGCCGACGTCCTGGCGCGCCGGACCACGACGCGGGTGCGGGCGGCGCAGGCACTGCTCCGGCTCGCCGAGGACGGTGCCGAACTCGTGGTGGAGCGGGTGGAGGACGCGCTCGTCCCGGTCGTCGCGGAGCAGGAGGTCGACGTGCTCGCGGACACCGGTGCCGCGGTGGTCGTCGAACCCGTCGACGGCTTAGCGCTCTCCGGCGTGCGCGCGGAACGGCCCGCGGAGGAGCAGCCCGACGGGGAGCAGCCCGACAAGAAGAAGGACAAGGGCAAGAAGAAGGACAAGAGCAAGAAGAAGTCGGACGAGAAGAAGTCCGACAAGAAGAAGTCCGACGAGAAGAAGTCCGACGAGAAGAAGGACAAGGGCAAGAAGAAGAAGTCGGGCAAGAAGAAGTAGGACCTCGCGGCCCCGCAAGACGCAACGTCGGCGGCTCTGCGCAGCGGTACAGCGCTGCGAGCAACCGCCGACGTTGCGTTTCGCGGGAGAGGGCGGGGGTCAGAAGTCGAAGAGGTTCGCCCGCAGGCCGCCGTCGCCGTACTCCCGACGCAGCAGCCCCCGGCGGCGCAGGACCGGCACGAGGTCGCCCGTCATCCGGTACACCTGCGCCGGGTGCAGGTCCCCGGACAGGATGAACCCGTCGTTGTCCGCGTCCGCGCCGAGCTCCTCGACGAAGTCCGCGAACTCCTCAGCCGTGCCGACGAACCCCTCGCGGGCACTGATCCGCCCGAGCCGTGCCTTCCGCGTCAACAGCTCACGCAGGGGCGCGTCGGGCGTCTCCCCGACCAGCCCCCGGACCGTCCCGGCGGACACGTGGTCGCCGAACGTGCCCACCGGGATCGGCGCGTCCAGGTCGAGCGCGAGCAGGTCCGTCTCCGAGTCGCTCGACCACGCGACCGCAGCCGCCCGGAGGTCGGCGTCGGACGGGTGCCGTGAGGCCGCGACGATGCGGTCGGCCTCCTCGGCGGAGGGCACGAGCACCGGCTTCAGGACGAAGAGCACCCGCAGGTCGTCCGCGCTCCGCCCGGCGTCGGCGGCGGCGGTCAGCACCCGCGACCGGTACGCGCGCACCGCCTCGGCCGTCAGCGGTGCGAGCGCGAGCTGCACGTCCGAGTGCATCCCGGCGAACCCGAGCCCACGCCCGGACCCACCGGGGGAGACCACGACCGGGTCACCGTCGAGCGGCAGGGCGTTGAGCGGTCCGTCGGCGGTGAAGTACGCGCCCTCGTGGTGGAACGCGTCGAGTGCGTCGCCGTCGGCGAAGTGCCAGTCCGTCGGGTCCCCGACGTAGCCGTCGCCCCACGAGTGCCACAGCCGTCGGAGCAGGGTGATCCACTCCTCGGCGCGGTCGTACGCGGCGTCGTGCGGCAGCGGCGCCGCCCCGACGTGCCGGGCGCTGCCGGTGTCGGTCACGACGTTCAGCCCGAATCGGTCCGAGGACAGGTGCGCGAGCGTCGCGGCCTGGCGTGCGGCGAGGTACGGCGGCGTGATGCCCGCGTTCACCGTCGGTGCGATGCCGATGTGCTCCGTGACGGCGAACAGGTACGGCGCGAGCAGCAGCGGGTCGTGCTTCGGGCCGCCGTACGCCTGCCGGATCCGCAGGTCCAGGGTCGCCGGACTGCCGAGCGAGATCGCGTCCTCGGCGATGACGAGGTCCATCCCTGCGTGCTCGAGCGCCCGGACGGACTGCTGGTACAGGTCCGGCTTCGTCCAGTCGTGGCCCCAGTCCCAGTCGGCGCGGCCCCAGGCCTGCGGGCCGAACCCTCGCGAGAAGAAGTACCCGAAGTGCTGCAGGTCGCCCACGGTCAGACCTCCTGCGCGACGACGTGGCCCCGGGGGACCGCGTGTACGAGGTCCGCGACCTGCCTGGCGGGGGTGGGGCGTGCCTCCAGGCCGACACCGTCGTCTCCGGTGGCCGCGTGGACCGCAGCCAGACCGCGCTCCACGTCGGCGAGCAGGTCGGCGACGTCCTCGATGCCGACGGACAGGCGGACCAGGCCGTCGCCGATGCCGAGCTCGGCCCGCTCGGCCGCGGTGCGGCCGGAGTGCGTGGTGGTCGCCGGGTGCAGCACGAGCGAGCGCACGTCGCCCAGGTGGGTCATCCGGCTGATCAGCTGCACCGCGTCGATGAAGGCGCGTGCCGCCGGCTCGCCGCCGGCGAGCGTGAAGGCGAACACCGACCCGGCTCCCCGGGGCAGGTAGCGCTGGGCGAGGTCGTGGTACGGACTGGAGGCGAGACCCGCGTGGTCGACGCTCGTCACCTCCGGCTGGCGCTCCAGGAAGGACGCCACGGCCAGCGCGTTCGCGACGTGGCGCTCCACGCGGAGCGACAGCGTCTCGATGCCCTGGCGCAGCAGGAAGGCGTTGAACGGAGACGGTGACGGGCCGATGCGGGCGGCGACGACGTCGCGGGCGAACACGACGAACGCGCGGCTGCCGTACCGCTCGACGTAGCTCTGCCCGCCGAGGGCGCGCTCCGGGGTGGTCAGGTGCGGGAAGCGCTCCGGGGTGCGGCCCCAGTCGAAGCGACCGCCGTCGACCACGAGCCCGCCGAGGCCGGCGCCGTGGCCCGACAGGAACTTCGACGCGGAGTGCACCACGACGTCGGCGCCGTGCTCGACCGGGCGGACCAGGTACGGCGTCGCCAGGGTGTTGTCGACCACGAGCGGCACGCCCGCCCGGTGCGCGGTGTCGGCGACGCCCTGGATGTCGAGCACGTCGTTCTTCGGGTTCGGGATCGTCTCGGCGAAGAACGCCTTCGTGTTCGGGCGGACCGCAGCGGCCCACGCGTCGAGGTCGCGCTGGTCGGCGACGAAGTCGACCTCGATGCCGAGTCGGGCGAGGTTCTGCAGCAGCAACCCCTTCGTGCCCTCGTAGATGCTCCGTGCGCTGACCACGTGGTCGCCGGCTTGCAGCAGCCCGAGGAGCGCCACCGTCACCGCCGCCTGACCACTGCCGACGAGGATCGCCTCGGCGCTCCGTTCGAGCAGCGCGACCCGGCGCTCGACGTCGGCGTTCGTCGGGTTGCCCAGACGCGTGTAGGTGTACCCGTCGTCGGTGCCGGCGAAGCGCTCCCGGGCCTGGTCGAAGTCGTCGAAGAGGAAGCCCGAGGTCATGTGGATCGCGGGCACCCGTGCGCCGTGCGCGGTGTCGGGCAGGAACCCGCCGTGCACCTGCTCGGTGGCGAAGCCGTGGCCGTCGTTCGACATGGGGTCCTCCTGCGTGGTCCGTCGTGCGGGTACTTTCGCAGGCCGGACGGGTCGGCGGCGTATTGCGGCGTCGGGTTACGGGCGAGTTCTGTCAGGGTGGACGCGTGCATGGTGGCAGGACGAACGTCGAGACCCTGGCCGACGAGGTCCGGCGAGTTCGCGCAGCGGCGGGTCGTCCCGTCGTCGTGGGAGTCTCCGGCTTCTGCGGATCGGGCAAGTCCACGCTGGCCAGGGCACTGGTCGGCAGGGTGCCGGGCGCGGTGCGGATGCGCGGGGACGACTTCCTCGACCCGGCGCTGTCGCACGCGCGCTCGGACGACTGGTCCGGGGTGGACCGGGTGCGACTGCGTGACACGGTGCTCGAGCCGTTCCGGGCGTCGGCCGGAGGGTCCTTCCGCCGGTACGACTGGTCGGCTCGGGGCCTGGGCGCCGCAGAGCGGCTCCCGGGCGGCGAGGTGCTCGTCGTCGACCTGATCGGGCTGTTCCACCCGGAGACGCTGCCCTCCATCGACCTCACCGTCTGGTGTGACCTGGACCTCGAGACGGCAGTTCTCCGCGGCCAGCACCGCGACCGAGTGCTCGGACGGGACCACGAGCGGCTCTGGAACGACGTGTGGGTCCCCAACGAGCGCGACTTCGCGGCACGCTTCGACCCACGCGCCGCGGCGGCCGTACTCGTCTCGACGCGCTAGTCGTCCGCGCCGGTGCCCTGCGGTGCGGCGGGACCGGCGAGCAGCGCGGCGAGGCGCCGGTCGAGCCCGGACGCGAGCGGGGCGGGCAGCGCGTCGACCGGGAACCAGCGGACGTCCTCGCTCTCGTGGCTCACGGCCGTCGGTGTCGAAGGGGCCGCCGTCGCGACGAAGCCGACGTCCCAGTGCGCGGCGCAGGAGAACCCGCCGTGCAGGTCGTGCCGGTCGAGGTCGGCCACGGCGTCCTCGTCGAGCTCGAGCCCCGCGATCCCGGACTCCTCGCGCGCCTCGCGCCGTGCCGCTCCCGCGAGGTCGTGGTCCTGCGGCTCGAGGTGTCCGCCGAACTGCACCCAGAAGCGACCCTTGCGGTGCAGGCAGAGCAGCACGAGGGACCGGTCGGGCGAGAACACGAAGCACGACGCCGTCAGGTGCTCCGGGCCGAGCGTCCGGTCGATCGCGGCGTCCCCCGAGGCACGGACGAACGCCGTGAACCGCTTACGGTCGGGCGACGGCGCGTCGGTGAGTGCGGCGAGGGCATCGGCGGGTCGCATCCGACGATCGTGGCACGTCCGGCTCTGCTCTGGTGCACCTGGTCGGGCGGCTGGTGCGACGATGTGGTCGTCGCACGACAGCGGAAACGTCGTGTTGTCGCTCGGGTCGCTCGGAGGCGCGGCTGGTGCGACATCGTGGTCGTCGTACGACAGCGGAGGTGTCGTACGAGCACGACCGAACCGTCAGAACAGCGCGCGCACCCCGGCGGCGACGGTGTCCCACGAGGCGAGCAGCGGCTCCCGGACGAGCCACACGACGACCCCGTTGACGACCACGAACAGCACGAACCACAGCACCGCCGGGACGCGCATCTCGGCGGCGGCGATGTGGAAGTCGGTCTGCACCCGCGCGCCGGTCAGCAGCCAGCGCGCGACCTGCACGAGGGACCGGAGCCCGTCGACCAGGAACGCCGCACCCACCGCCGCGACGACCAGCACGGTGACCTCCGACGGACGGACCGCCACCCAGAGCGCGAGCGCGTCGAAGCCGACCACGACGAGCAGTCCGAACCAGTTCCGCACGAACGCGAGGGCCACGAGACCGACCACGGCGAGCACCGCCACGGGCAGCCACCGCGACCCGTGCAGCACGCCGGTGACCAGCAGCACCCCGGCCCAGACCGGCGCGCTGTACCCGGCGAACAGGTTGAGGATCCGCACCAGCCAGCGGATCGCACCCGGTACCCGCCCGAGTCGGACCCAGGCCTCGCCGGAGCCGTCGGGGTGCAGGTCGATCCGGTCGATGCGCCCACCGAACGGCACCACGACGACGCAGTGTCCGACCTCGTGCACGATGGTCGCCGCGATCCGGGCGACGCGGCCGACCAGGGGCACGAACGGCAGGACGGCGCCGACCAGGACGGCGACGAACACGAGGGGTGGGGCTGCTGCGGTCAAGACGCCAGGATGACAGCGCCCACCAAGAGGACCCTGACCGCGCGGGCCGTGGTGTCAGCGGACGGCGTCCTCCACCACGACGAGCGCCACGACGACGACGGTCGCGACGACGGCGAGCCCCGTCAGGACGGCGAGGAACACCGTCACCCGGCTGCGCTGCGTGTGCCTGGCCATCCGACTCCCACCGACCTCTCGGGAGCGCGGGGCCTGTCGACCGCACAGCCGAGCTGCACGGCGAGCTCCCGGGCGAGCATCTGCAGCGGCACGACCGCTTCGACCGGTCCCCAGGGAGCGAGGGGTCGTCCCCACGCCAGGTCGGTGCCGTCCACGCGTCCGGCGATGACCGGCAGGTCGGAGCCGGCACCGCCGATCGTGACGACGAACCCCCCGCGGGCGCGCACCTCGGCGACGGCGGACCGGATCCTGGGGTCCCCGTGGTCGACCACCACGACCGGCGTGCCCTCGTCGACGAGCGCGAGCGGTCCGTGCCGGAGCTCGCCGACCGCGCAGGAGCGCACCCACCGGTAGGCGAGCTCCTCCACCTTCAGCGCGCCCTCGGCGGCGTAGGGCAGCCCGTGCCCGCGGCCGACGAAGAGGAACCCCGGAGCGTCCCGCACGGTCGCGGCGAGCAGCGGGACCCGCTCGGCGGCCACCAGCGCGGCCGTCGCCATCCGGTCGGGCAGCTCCGACAGCTCGTCGACCAGGGCGGCGGCTCGGGCCGGTTCGAGTCGGTCCGAGGCGACCAGGGCGGACAGGACCGCGGTCACGCCGACGACCACCTGCGCGGTGAAGGACTTCGTCGCGGCGAGCCCGACCTCGGGCCCGGCGTGGCAGTCGAGCACGGCGTCGGCCCGGCGAGCGAGCGACGAGTGGACGTCGTTCGTCAACGCGAGCACCGGGACCCGGTCGTCGAGCCGGTCGAGGGCCCGGAGGACGTCCGCGGTCTCACCGGACTGGCTGATGGCGACCACCAGGGTGCCACGGCCGAGGACGACCTGGTCGACCTCGCTGGCGGCGACGACGTCGGTCGGGACGCCGCCGAGGGTGCGGGCGGTGCCGGCGACGACCTGACCGGCGTGCAGCGAGGTGCCGCAGGCGACGACGGCGAGCCGCTCGAACGCCGGGAGCCCGAGACCCGCCCAGGTGCTGCCGTCCGCGGTGCGGTGCCGGACGCGGTGGAGGAGGTCGGTGACGACGCCGGGCTGCTCGGCGATCTCCTTGGCCGTGTGGTCCGGGTGGTCGCCGAGGTCGACCTCGAGCGCACTCGCGGCGAAGGGTGACGCGGTGGGGAAGGGTACCGGTACGGCGATCCCATCCGAGGACCAGCTCCACGCCTCGCCGAGCTCCACGACGTCGCCGTCGCGCAGTGGCACGAAGGTCTCGCACCACTCGGCGATCGTGCCGACGTCGCTCGCGACGAAGTCCCCCCGGGCGGAGCGCGCGACGACGAGCGGCGACCGGTGCGCCGCAGCGACCATGCGGCCGTCGCGGGCGTCCAGCACGACGATCGCCCACGAGCCGCGGAGCTGCGCGGTCGCGATCTGCACCGCGAGCACGAGGTCCGGGTCGACCAGCAGGGCGCGCTCGACGAGGTGTCCGATCACCTCGGAGTCGACCTCGGACCGGAACACGTGCCCCTGCCGCTCGAGCGTGGTCCGGAGGGTCGCCGCGTTCTCGACGGTCCCGTTGTGCACCACGCTGATCCGTCCGGAGCAGTCGGCGTGCGGGTGCGCGTTCTCCTCGCGCACCGACCCGCAGGTCGCCCAGCGGGTGTGCCCGATCCCGACACCCGTCGCGGCCTCCTCGGGCGTCCCGACCGTGGCCCGTGCCGCGAGGTCTGCCCGGAGGTCCGCGACGCGCGAGACCGACCGGACCGTGGCGATCCGGCCGGCGGCGGTGCGCAGTGCGACCCCGACGGAGTCGTGGCCCCGGTACTCCATCCGCTCGAGCCCGTCGAGCAGGAAGGGGGTCACGTCGTCGCTCACGCGGGCCGCGATGATGCCGCACATACGGTGTCCGTTCAGGTGGGGGACCGGCCCGGTGCCGGGGAACGGCACCGACCGCCGCCGGGTCTGCCGCGGGTCCGGGGCCGTCGACGGACCGTGCCCGCCCGCGGATCAGGTGGGGCGGAGACGGTGGGTCGGCGGGTCGGGTACCGGACGGTCGGGGATCGCGGACGGGCCCTTCCGGGAAGGGCTCGGCGGTCGGTGCACCACGAGCCTCGTCCCGCGGCACCGCCGTGACAAGCGTCCGGGCCGCCTCTTGCGGTTCACCGCGTGAGCGGTGCGAGCCGTCCGCCCGCCGGTGCGGACCCACGCAAGTCGGTCCGGTGGCCGACGCTGCGCGTGACGGACGGGAGGCCCGGTACCAGCCGGTACCAGGCCTCCCGTCCTCGGGGTGGTCGCCTGGCGTCCACCGGTCGCGCGGTCAGCCGAGCAGCGCCACCAGGTGCGAGCGCGAGCGCGCACCGACCTTCCGGTAGATCTGCGTGAGCCGCAGCTCCACGGTGCGCTGCGACATGAACAGCGACGAGGCGATCTCGCGGTTGCGGTAGCCCTCCGTCACCTTCTGCACGACGGCGCGCTCCTCGGCGGTCAGCTGGGTGAGGACCACCGACGCGTCGGGCGCGCTCCGCGGCGAACCCGGGACCGGCGCGGAGAGCACCGGACCGGACCGCAGCGAGGTCGGCGCCCCGAAGGGCGGCATGACGGCCGTCGGGGCCGGCGCCGCGAGCGGTCGACGGAGCCCGGCGGCCTCGTACGCGGCAGCCGCGGCGGCGCTCAGGCGGGGCCGTTCGGTGTCCGTGCCCACCGCCGCCAGGGCGGCGAAGGTCCGGGCGCGCTCGTACTGCGAGTCGTGCGGCTGGAACAGCTCGAGCGCGCGACGACGCGCCGTCTCGCGCGTCGCGTCGTCGGCGACGAGCGCCAGGCTCCTGGCGAGCACGAGCGCACCCCAGCGGGACGGCCGTGCGTGGTGGTCCGCCGCGAGGCGGGCCGTCGCGCTCCGGGCGTCGTCCACCCGACCGAGGCGCACGTAGCCCTCGACCAGGTCGCCCAGGTGCCGGAGCACGGTCGGGTTGCGCAGCGAGCGACCGACGGCGTCCGCCGCCTCGAGCGCGGTCACCGCCTCGTCCAGGCGTCCGTCGAGCAGCAGGACCCGTCCGCGCAGCGCGTGCAACCGGGCCGTGGTGCCCCAGAGCAGCACCGTGGAGCGGAGCGCCAGGCAGCGGTCCACCACCTCGAGCGCCTCGTGGGTGCGGCCCTCGGCGAAGTGCCGCCACGCGACCGCCACCGCCCGCGACGGCTCGCGCAGCCGCTGGGCGGACAGGGCGCTCCCGGCCTCCCAGGCGTCGACCGCGCGCAGGGCCTGCCGGAAGTTCCCGGACCGGAGCTCGTTCTCGGCGGACAGGTAGCGGGCGCCCTCGACCCAGACGGCCTCGGTGTCCTGCCCACGGGCGACGACGAGGGCGAACACGCGCCGTGCACTGCGGTACCGCTCCGCGAGGCTCAGCGCGTGCGCGACGAGCAGGAGGGCCGCATCGGACATCGCCATCAGCCGGGGCGTCGCGAGGCCGTCGTAGAGCTCCGTGTCGGCGGGCAGCGAGCCGTCGAGTGCGGCGACCACGCACTGCACGGCGCCGGCGATCTCCGCGGTGCGCGGGGTGATCACCGGACCGAGCTGCTCGACGCGGGCGAGCAGGTCACGAGCCTGGTCCAGGTCCCACGTCTCCGCCCGGAAGCTCGCGACCATCGCCAGGAGCCCGGCGGTCGCGGGGGCTTCGGGTGCCTCCGCGTCCACGGGCACGAGGAGTTCGTCCGCGTGCACGGTCTCACCGCGCAGGTACTGCACGGAGTACAGGACCCGCAGACGCCGGACCTCGTCCGCTGCGCGCCGGAACGGACGCATCGCGGTGAGGTAGCGCGCGGCGAGCCCGAGCAGGCGCTGCGCGAACAGGGCCTCGACGACCGCGAGCAGTGCCGCGCGCTCGTCCTCGCCGCCGGAGCCGACGTGCAGGGCACGCTCGGCCAGGGCCACCGCGGCGTGCGGTGCACCGTCGAGGACGTAGCCCTCGGCGGCGGCGAGCAGTGCGACCACGTCGGGGACGTCGTCGACGAAGCTCCGGTGCCACGCGGCGGCGCGGGGGTCGGTCTCGGCGCTCGCCGCGGCGAGCTCCCGGTGCAGGGTGCGCCGGGTGCGTGCGGACGTCCGCCAGTACAGGGCCGACTGGAGCAGCGGGTCGCGGACCGCGACGGTCTGCCCGCGCACCACGACGAGCCCGGCGTCGGTGAGGTCGTCGACGGCGTCGCGGTCCCAGCCCGTGGTCCGCGCCACGGGGACGAGGGCGAGGCGCGCGAGGACGTCCGGGCCACGTCCCGCGTCGGCGTCGGTGTCGGTGGGGCCCTCGACGGCGTCGAGGGTCAGCGCTGCGATGGCCTCGGTGGTGGCGGTCGGGCGCAAGGGCAGCACGAGCGGCTCGGTACCGGCGAGCTGCGCCGTCGAGAACGCGTCGAACTGCTCGCGGAGCGCGCCGGGGTTGCCGCCCGTGGCCTCGGCGAGGATCGCGAGGACGCCGTCGTTCGCGCCCTCCGGTGCCATCGTCCGGGCCAGCGCCAGGGACTCGTCCGTGGTGAGCGGCTCGAGCCGCAGCACGGGGAGCGCCGCGAGCGGGCCGTCCGACGGCACGGTCCGGACCGTCGCGACCAGGCGCAGCGCCGTGCCGGCGAGACGACCCGCCAGGAACGCGATGAGCTCCTGGCTCTCGACGTCCATCCGGTCGAGGTCGTCGATCAGGACGACCGTCGGCGGCAGGGTCAGGGTCTGCACGGCCTCGAGGAAGTCGTGTGCCGCGGCCAGCCCACTGGTCGCGCCGCCGGCCTGCAGCAGGTGCGCGATGTGTGCGGTGGCCCGCGGGTCGTCGAGTGCGGTGAACAGGGAGGTCACGCCGGCCAGCGGCCAGCGGGACTCGCTCCCGTTGACCCCGACCCGCACGACGGGGAGGGAGACGCGGTCCGCGACCGCGTCGAGGACGCTGCTGCGTCCGGAACCAGGGTCGCCGACGACGACCATCGCGGACTCACGAGGGAGTGCTGCGAGGGTCGCGATCCGGTCGACCTCGAGACGGCGACCGGTGAGTGCCATGACTCACCGGCCTCCGGGTCCGGCGGCGAGGACTGCGGAGGGCGTCCGGTCGGCAGCGTGGCGGGAGGCCACGGCGACGGACGGGATCCGCGCGGCGTCACGGGCAGGGACCGTGGCGACGGACGGACGCGAGGCGGCGACGGAGCGCGCACCAGGGCTGTCGGTGAGATAACGCGGACGACGAGTGAGGGTGCACTCGGTTCCGCCTGGGAACGATGAAGTCATCGTCTGGACCACCCCTCGGGTCAGGGTTTTTCGGACGAGTAGGGAACAGCGGACCCGACACGGTCCGGGTCTAGGGAACCCGGTGCGCCTGATCAGCCGTGAGCACGATAACCCGCCGGTCGGACGCCGACGGAGTGCTCGTCAGCACACTGTCCGCCGTCCCTGGCCCCAGTCCGGGGGGTCTCTGGCCCTTCTGGGGGTCCGACGCGGGGAGGCGGGTGCGCCCAGGGGACAAGCGGGGTACACCGCGTTCCGCCGTCGGTGCGGACCGTTCGCGGGACTACGAGCGCCGGATGACGTCCACCACGGCGTCGTGCACGAGGCCGTTCGTGGCGAGGGCGCTGCCGTGCCACGGGCCCGGGTCGCCGTCGAGCGAGGTGAAGCGGCCACCGGCTTCCTCGACGATCGGCACGAGGGCCGCGATGTCCCACGGCTTCAGGTCAGGTTCGCCGGCGACGTCGAGCACTCCCTCGGCGACGAGCATGTACGACCACATGTCGCCGTACGCCCGCGTGCGCCAGACCTTCCGGGACAGGGTGACGAGGGCGTCGAGCCGGTCGTCCTCGTCCCACTGCTGGATGCTGTTGTAGCTGAGGCTCGACTCGGACAGCTCCGCGACGCCGGACACCCGCAGGGGACCGTCGGTGGAGTGCGCGCCGAGGCCCTCGGCGGCCCACCAGCGCTTGCCGAGCGCCGGGGCGCTGACGACGCCGAGCACCGGACGGCCGTCGACGGCCAGGGCGATCAGGGTGGCCCACACCGGCACGCCCCGCAGGTAGTTCGCGGTGCCGTCGATCGGGTCGACCACCCACTGGCGGTGGCCTTCGCTCAGGGCGTCGGCGCCGGTGTCCGCCGTCGTCTCCTCGCCGAGGAACGCATCGTCGGGGCGTTCGGCCGCCAGTCGCTCGCGCAGGGCGCGTTCGACCGCCTGGTCGGCATCGGTGACGTGCGTGCTGTCCGCCTTCGTCGTGACGTGCAGGTCGGCGGCGCGGAACCGCTCGAGGCTGATCGCGTCGGCGGTGTCGGCGAGGGAGCGGGCGAAGTCCAGGTCGGCGCTGA
The DNA here is from genome assembly GCF_044745105.1 of Curtobacterium sp. NPDC087080. NCBI lineage: Bacteria > Bacillati > Actinomycetota > Actinomycetes > Micrococcales > Microbacteriaceae > Curtobacterium > Curtobacterium sp. NPDC087080. The sequence goes on from NZ_JBIUZP010000001.1 coordinate 93,684, forward strand.
GGTCCACGGAGGTCAGGGTAGCGTCCTAGGCCGCCACCACCTGCTCCTCCTCGTAGCGCGAGACGGCACGGTCGCGGGCGATGCGGGTGCGGCGCGCAGCGAGTCCGTGCACGAGGACGCCGAGCAGCACGGCGACGACGAGCCACAGCACGAGCACGACCACCGACCGTGTGAGCGACGCCCCCGGGAAGTACACGAGGTCCTGCGCGGCACCGAGCCAGGCGGCCCCGCTCCAGAACGTGTTGAGCGCTGCGAAGAACCCGGGCTGGAACGACGGCTGGAAGATCCCGCCGGAGCTCGTGAAGTTGAGCATGACGAAGAGCATCGTGAGGATCGGCGTGGTCCACCGGCCGAGCAGCGGGTGCAGGCCGACGCCGAGGGCGACGATGACGGCGTCGTACAGCCAGGCGAACAGGAAGACCTGCCAGCGGTGGTCCGGGATGACGCCGTAGAGCGGCCCGGCGACGAGCACGCCGATGCCGGCGACGACCCCCGCGGTGGCGGCGCCGACGACGACCGTCCAGAGCGCGCGGAGCTTCGCGGCCGCCGCGGCGACGGCGATCGCCGAGGCGTACCCGCCGACGCTCAGGCCGACGAGCAGGAAGAAGAGCCCCTGGCCGGTCGGGTCCTCGTCGCCGGTGGGGACGACGTCGTGCACGGTGAACGGCAGGTGCTGCTCGTACGCGATCGGCAGGAAGACCTTCTGCGCCGCGGTCGCGGTGGTCTCGCTCGCGGCCGTCGAGACGTAGAGCACGGCACCGTCGGTCGCGGGGGCGTAGACCGCGGCGAGGTCGCGGTCGCGTACATGCCGCTCGGCCTCGGCCGTCGACCCGACCACGTGCGCGACCAGCCGGCCGTCGGAGCCGTCGGTGACGGTCTGGGCGAAGACCTGGGCGCTGGGGCCCTGGCCGACGATGCCGACGGGGAGCTCGTGCGGGGTGGGGGCGTGGAAGGCGCCGAGGTAGGCGAGGCTCATCCCGACCGCGAGGAACAGCGGCACGAGGATGTGCGACCCGAAGGACCGCAGCGTGCGACCGAGGTGCTCGGGGCGCAGGAGCGCCGCCGCGAGCGCCGTCGACCGGGACGTCCGCTGCGGGTGCGGCGCCGCGTGGTCGCCGTGGTGGACCGGTTCTGGACGGGCTGTGTTGTGTTCTGCAACTTCGGGCACGAGGAGCAACGGTACACCCGCGCCGGCGGGGGCCGGTCTGCCCGGGGTGCGGCTGCCCCGGGCCGTGCCCCGGGGTCGGTCCGCCCCGGGGCGTCAGCGCCGGGGTCAGTCCGCCCCGGGGTCCTCAGCGCCCATGCCGGTGAGCAGTGCGCGGAAGGAGTCGAGCCGTTCGACGCCCGTCGGACCGAGCTCCCCGTCGTGCACCCGGTCGACGATCTCCCAGTCGTGCGCCTGCGACAGCGGGATGCCGTCGGCGGACTCCCGCACCGGGACGGCGTGCGCCGCGAAGGCGCGGAAGACGTTCTCGGGCTGCACGTGGCCGAGCCCGAACGACCGGACGCCCGGCGTGTCGATGATCCAGCCGCCGTCGCGCACCCGCAGCGCGATCGAGGACGACGAGGTGTGCCGCCCCCGGCCCGTCACCGCGTTCACGACGCCGGTCGCCCGGGTCGACCCGGTGATCGCGTTGACGAGCGTGGACTTGCCGACGCCCGAGTGGCCGACGGTGACCGTGACCTGGTCGTCCAGCACCTCGTGCAGCGCGTCGAACGGCACGTCGTCGGAGCGGCTCGTGACGATCCGAAGGTCCAGGCACGCGAAGTGCGCCAGGAACGGCGCCGGGTCGGCGAGGTCGGTCTTCGTGATGCAGAGCACCGGGTCGAGCCCGGCGTCGAACGCCGCGACGAGGTACCGGTCGATGAGCCGCGGGCGCGGTTCGGGGTCGGCCGCGGCGACGACGATCAGCATCTGGTCGGCGTTGGCGACGATCACGCGCTCGACCTCGTCGCTGTCGTCGGCGCTCCGGCGCAGCAGGGTGGACCGCTCGGCGACCTTCACGATGCGGGCGAGCGAGCCCGGGTCGCCGGAGACGTCCCCGGCGAGGGACACGTGGTCGCCGGTCACGACCGACTTCTTGCCGAGCTCGCGGGCCTTCGTCGCGGTGATCACCCGTTCGTCGTCCTGCCCGGCCGACACCAGCACGCCGAAGCGTCCGCGGTCGACGTTCGTCACCCAGCCGGTCGGGGCGTCGTCGTAGCTCGGACGGGTCTTCGTGCGGGGCCGGTTGCCCTTCGGGTTCGGTCGGATCCGCACCTTGGACTCGTACTGCCCGTACGGCTCGTCCTCGTCGGTGTCGTCCCTGTCGACGTCGTCCCACCAGCTCACGGCGTCACGCTCCCGTCTCGACGGTCCGGCGAGGGCCCGTCCCGGTCGCCACGAGGTCCGCCCAGAGCTCGGGGAACTGCGGGAGGGTCTTCGCGGTGCAGCCGATGTCGTCGACGGCGACGCCGTCGACGACGAGGCCCACGAGGGCGCCCGCGGTCGCCATCCGGTGGTCGTCGTACGCGGCCCAGGCGCCGCCGTGCAGCGGTGCCGGGATGATCCGCAGGCCGTCGTCGAGTTCCTGCACCGCGCCTCCCGACCGGTTCACGTCGGCCGCGAGTGCGGCGAGACGGTCCGTCTCGTGGCCACGCAGGTGGCCGATCCCGGTGATCTCGCTCGGCTCGTCGGCCAACGCCGACAGCGCGACGAGCGCCGGTGCGAGCTCACCGCCGCGCGTCAGGTCGAGCGTGACCCCCGGCAGGGAGGCCCCACCCGCCACCCCGACGCCGCCGTCGAACACCAGGTCGTCACCGTCCCTCGTGACGGTCGCGCCCCACAGGGGCAGGAGCGTCTCGAGGTCGGCGCCGACCTGCGTGGTGTCGGTCGGCCAGGTGCGGATCCGGACGGTGCCGCCCGCGACGAGGGCGGCCGCCGCGAACGGCGCGGCGTTCGACAGGTCGGGCTCGATGACGACGTCACGCGCCGCGATCGGGCCCGGGTGCACGACCCACTCGCCGACGGCCGGCTGGTCCACCCGGACGCCGCGTGCGCGGAGCGCCGCGACGGTCATGTCGATGTGCGGCAGGCTCGGCAGCCGCTCGCCCACGTGAGTGAGGTGCAGGCCCTCGTCGAAGCGGGGTGCCGACAGCAGCAGGCCGGAGACGAACTGCGACGACGCCGACGCGTCGATCTCGAGACGACCGCCGCGGACCGCTCCGGTGCCGGTGAACGAGAACGGCATGGCGCCGCCGCCGTCGTCCGTCACGTCGACGCCGAGGTCGGCGAGGGCGCGGATGATCGCGCCCATCGGGCGCTTCCGGGCGTACGGGTCGCCGTCGACCGTCACGGGGCCGGTCGCGAGCGCGGCGAGCGGCGGCAGGAAGCGCATCACGGTGCCGGCGAGGCCGCAGTCGACGGCGACGTCACCGTGCATCGGCGCGGGCGTGATCCGCAGGTCCGGCCCGTACGGGTTCGGTGCTGCGCCGTCCGCGGGGACGGCCTCGTCGATGCCGACCCCGAGCTGGCGGAGTGCCGCGACCATCAGGGCCGAGTCGCGCGAGTGCAGGGGCAGGCGGATCGTCGAGGGGCCGTCGGCCAGCGCCGCGAGCACGAGCTCACGGTTCGTCAGTGACTTGGAGCCGGGCAGGGCGACGTCGCCGCGCAGGGGCCCGCGGGCGAGGGGGGCGATCCAGGGACCGGGCTGCTGGGAATGCGTCGACTCTGCCATCGGTTCACCAGGGTACTGAACACCCGCGGGAGGACCATTGGCGACAGTCACACTCGAGCGCACCCGGACGGCGCTGCCGGCCGTGCGGACGACGATCGGGCTCGGCCTAGACTCGTCCGTGATGACGACCGACGAACCGCAGGCAGCACCGCACGACCTGGTCGAGGAGACCGAGGCGCAGCTCGACGCGGTGTCCGAGGAAGCGGACGCCCTCGAGCCCGAGGCCGAGCCCGCCGACGAGAAGACCGTCTCCGAGGCCGAGCTGCGGTCGTTGTTCGAGGCGCAGGCGCTCCCGTTCATGGACCAGCTCTACGGCGCCGCGATGCGGATGACCCGCAACCCGGCCGACGCCTCGGACCTGGTGCAGGAGACCTTCGTCAAGGCGTACGCGGCGTTCCGGCAGTTCCGGCAGGGCACCAACCTCAAGGCGTGGCTCTACCGGATCCTGACGAACACGTTCATCAACACGTACCGCAAGAACCAGCGGAACCCGTACCAGGGCACGATCGACGAGCTCGAGGACTGGCAGCTCGGCGGCGCCGAGAGCGTCACGCAGTCAGTGTCCGCGCGCTCCGCCGAGGCCGACGCGATCGACCACCTGCCGTCCTCCGCCGTGAAGGACGCGCTCCAGTCGATCCCCGAGGACTTCCGGATGGCCGTGTACTTCGCGGACGTCGAGGGCTTCTCCTACCAGGAGATCGCCGACATCATGAAGACCCCCGTGGGGACGGTCATGAGCCGTCTCCACCGTGGCCGCCGACTCCTCCGCGGGCTCCTGGCGGACCACGCACGCGAGACCGGCATCGTCCCGGACGCAGCGTCGACGGCGACGATGCGCGGGCGGGGCCGGAAGACGACTGCGGCCGCTGGCCGCACCGACGGGAAGGACGCACGATGAGCGGCTGCGACTGCTCGAAGGCCAAGGCCGAGCTCGAGGAGTTCCTCCACGACGAGCTCTGCCGCGAGGACGCTGCGGACATCCGCGAGCACATGGAGTCCTGCGAGGACTGCACGAGCGAGCACCGCGTGGGCGTCGTCCTCACGGAGACCGTGAAGCGCGCCTGCGCCGAGACCGCTCCGGACCAGCTCCGGACGGAGATCCTGGCGCGGATCCGCGTGGAGCAGTCGACGCACTAGCGGTCACCGCCCGAGCATGAAGTGCGTCGCGACCGCCGTCCAGGGCAGTTCGCGGTTGTAGACACGTGCCGTGTCGACGTCGCCGACGAAGTTCGGCGCTCCCTCGTCGGCCGCGGGCCAGTCGGCGGTGGACTCGAGCCCGACGCGCCAGTAGCCGTCGAACGTGGACGGTTCGGTGGTGTCGGTCCGGCTGGCCACCTCGACGCCGTCCAGCCAGAGCGCCGTCCGGCCACGCGTCGACGTGCCGACGGCCATGTGCCACAGGCCGTCGTCGACCCGAGTGGACGAGGTGACCGCCCGCCGGGTCGCGTCGACGCCGTCCTGCACCCCGAACGCCAGGGTTCCGTCCGAGGTGACGTAGAGGCGGCGGTCCGTGTGCTCGGACGCGGTCGTCTGCCCGGAGCCGAAGGACATGATGCTGCCCTGTGCGCGCTCCGTCCGGAACCAGATCTCGATGCTGGAGGTGGAGGGAGCCTGGATCCTCGTCGTGCTGGTGACACGCGGCGGATCGTCGGCGTCCTCGAACCGGAGGGACGGGTTGCCCGTGCACGAGGCGTTCAGCCGATGCGCGTTCCCCGTGATCACCCCGGGCTGGAGGTGGACCCGGTCGACGACGTCCGGACCCGACTTCTCGTCGAAGTCCCACGCCAGCGACGGGTTGTCCAGGAACCCGCGGTAGCACGGGAAGGACGGCGCCGTCGCCGCCGACACCGCTGCCCCGGTGTCCGCCGAGAAGGCCGCGTTCGCCCCGGACCCGGTGCCGATCGCGGCGGCGGTCACGGCGGCGAGGACGGCGAGGAGCGTCACCGGGGACGACGAGGGTGACCCCGGCACGGCGGGCAGCGGGGTGACGAGGTCCGCACGCGGGGTACCGCACCGACGACACGGAGCGCCGTCGCGGATCTCCCGGTCGCGCTCGGCGAGGAAGAGGAGGGCGAGCCCGAGCGCGAGCGCTCCGGCGATGTGCGCGGTGTCACGCTCGCGGAGCCACGTCGCCGGGAGGCCGACCGCGGGGAACCGCAGCAGGGCGACGCCGCGGACCGCCGACGGTGACACGGCACTCCGGTCGGGCCGCGGGTTGGCGTCCCCGCGGAGGACGAGCATCCCGTCCTCCCGCACCCGGTCGAGACGGTGCAGGCGGAGGCGGCCCGGATGATCGGGGTCGTCCACCAGCAGGACCCGTCCCGGCGTGCGGGCGGTCTCCGGCAGTGGTGCTGCGGCGACGACGTCCCCGACCTGGACGGCCGGGGCCATGGAGCCGCTCACCACCGTGGTCGTCTGCCAGCCGAGGCACGCGGGCACGAGCGCCCACAGGAGCAGGGCGACAGCCGTCAGGAGCAGGGTCCTGGCTGTGGTGGCGATCCCGAGCGCGACGGCGTCGCTCGTGCAGCGCCGCCCGGTGCGGGTCGTGTCGCGGGGCATCGTTCGTCCTCCCTCGGTCCGGTGGTGGTGTGCGGCTCCGGAAGTGGCCGCTACGTCGTCTGCGCCTCCCACACGAACGTGGTCGACGCGGAGGTGCCCTGCGCCGAGTTCGGGGTGTCCTCGCCGAGGCGGTACGTGATGCGGTAGACCGTGTCCTCCGTGCCGGTGGTCGGCGTCCAGGAGCCGTGGCCGTCGGCGAACGAGGTCGATGCCGCGAGGGCGCCCAGCGTGTCGGCGAAGACGCCGTCCTGCGCGGTGAAGCCCTCGCAGCCGGGCCCGGTCGCGGTCCCGCGTTCGACGATGAGGTCGAGGTGGTCCGCGGCACCGCCGTCGACGACGTCCGCGCCGTAGAAGCGGACCTCCGCCGGACTCGAGGTCGTCGCGGTGACGGTGAGGCACTGCTCGCCGGTGTCACCGGGGACGAGGTCGTCGACCTCGAACAGGGCGGTGCCCTGGTGGTCGTCGTCGAGCGCGACGGTGCCGGTGCGCCAGTTGTTGCCGGCGTTGTCGGTCGAGCCGGAGAACGCGGCGTAGGACGCGCCGGAGATCACCGCGGCGCTGGCGACGAGGGCCAGCGGGACGGCGACGAGGGCGCTGCGGCGGCTGGAGCGGGCAGAGAGGTGCATGGTGTCTCCTTCGAGTGGACGAGTCCCATGAAGGATACGAAATATCAAGTGTTTTCACAAGCGTGTGCTCGTCGTCACACGTCGCCGGCGCTGGGTAGGGTCGCCCCATGACCCTCACCGCCGAGTCGATCACCACCTGGTCCGACACGGACGTCGCCGACGTCACCGCCCTCGTCCGTCTGCTCGGGCACGTCGTCGACGAGTCTGCCATGCGCGCACGGCTGGAGCGGCTCGTGCCCGAGGCCGGGCACCGCACGTGGCTGGTCCGTGGCGACGACGGTCGCGCGGTCGCCGTGGCCGGGGCGCAGGTCACATGGTCGTACGCGAGCGACGAGCCCACGGCGCAGCTCCTGCTGCTGGTGGTCGACCCAACGGCCAGGAGGCACGGCACGGGTTCCGCGCTCATCGACACGTTCGAGACGTGGGCGACCGACCAGGGCGCGCACCGCCTCAGCGCCGTGTCCGCCGCCGCGACCGACAGCGCGCACCGCTTCTACCAGAAGCGCGGGTACCACGAGGCCGGCGTCCGCTACACGAAGCTCCGGTAGCCCCGCGCTCGCGCAGCCCGCCGGTGCTGCTGACGCCGTACCGGTCGGTCCTGCGCCCCGACGCGACGATGCGCCCCGGACGCGACGATGCGCCCCCGACACGACGATGCGCCCCGTCTCCACGGGGCGCATCGTGCGTCAGGGGGCGCGGCGGGTCAGCCGAGTGCCTTCCGGACGACGTCGGCGGCCTCACCCGCGGAGCGCTTCGACGATCCCGTCGCCGGTGCGGCGCTCGCCGGGCGCGAGGCCACGGAGAGCGGACGGCCGTCGAGGTGCGGCGACAGGTTCATGCAGACGAACGGCCAGGCGCCCTGGTTCTCCGGCTCCTCCTGCGCCCAGACGACCTCGGCCTGCGGGTAGCCGGCGAGCACCTGCAGCAGCTCGTCGAGGGGGAGCGGGGCGAGCTGCTCCAGCCGCACGAGGGCGACGTCGGTCGCGCCGGACTTGTCGAGCTCGGCGCGGAGGTCGTGGTGCACCTTGCCCGAGTGCAGCACGACGCGGCGCACGGCTCCCTTGTCGGTCACGCGGTCGTCGTCGAGCACCTCGCGGAACGACCCGCTCGTGAACGCCTCGACCGGGCTCGTCGCCTGGCGCAGGCGGAGCATGGCCTTCGGCGTGAACACGACGAGCGGCTTCTGCGGGCGCTCCCACGCCTGGCGACGGAGCAGGTGGAACCACGAGGCCGGCGTCGAGGGACGCGCGACGATCATGTTGTCCTCGGCGCAGAGCTGCAGGTAGCGCTCGATGCGCGCCGAGGAGTGGTCCGGCCCCTGGCCCTCGTAGCCGTGGGGGAGCAGCAGCACCAGACCGGAGCGCTGGCCCCACTTCTGCTCGGCGGACGAGATGAACTCGTCGATGACGGTCTGCGCGCCGTTCGCGAAGTCGCCGAACTGCGCCTCCCAGAGCACGAGGGCCTCGGGACGTTCGACCGAGTAGCCGTACTCGAACGCCATCGCCGCGTACTCACTGAGCAGCGAGTCGTAGATGTACAGGCGGGCCTGGTCCTCGGCGACGTTGGCGAGCGGCAGCCACTCCTGCCCGTTCACCCGGTCGTGGAAGACCGCCTGGCGCTGCACGAACGTGCCACGTCGGGCGTCCTGGCCGGCGAGTCGGACGGGCTTGCCCTCGACCAGCACCGAGCCGATCGCCATGAGCTCCGCCATCGCCCAGTCGATGCCGCCGGAGCGGGTCATCTCGGTGCGCTTGGTGAGGAGCTGCTGCAGCTTCGGGTGGATCGAGAAGCCGGCGGGCGGGTTGCTGTGTGCGTCGCCGATGGCCCGGACGAGCTCCTCGGAGATCGCCGTGTCGTGCACCTCGACCTCGGCGTCGTCGCGCTGCGCGGTGGGACGCTCGAGGCCGTCCACCGCGCCGTCGTCGTCCGTCGTGATGACGGGCATCGTGCCGGTCTGCGCCTCGTGGGTCTCGGCGAAGGCGCGCTCGAGGCGGTCCTGGAAGTCGCGGTGCGCCTCGTCGTACTCCTCCTGCGTGATGTCACCGCGGCCGACGAGGGCCTCGGTGTACAGCGTGCGGACGGAGCGCTTCGCCTCGATGAGGTTGTACATGAGGGGCTGCGTCATCGAGGGGTCGTCGCCCTCGTTGTGGCCGCGGCGGCGGTAGCAGACGAGGTCGATGACGACGTCGCGGTGGAACTCCTCGCGGTAGGCGAAGGCGAGCTCCGCGACACGCGCCACGGCCTCGGGGTCGTCCCCGTTGACGTGGAAGATCGGCGCCTGGATCGTCTTCGCCACGTCGGTCGAGTACACCGAGGTGCGCGCGGACTCCGGGGGCGTGGTGAACCCGACCTGGTTGTTGATGACGAGGTGGACCGTGCCGCCCGTGCGGTAGCCGCGGAGCTGCGACATCTGCAGGGTCTCGACGACGACGCCCTGGCCGGCCATGGCGGCGTCACCGTGCACGAGCACCGGCAGCACGCCGAAGGTGCCCGGCGGGGTCCGGTCCTGCTTGGCGCGGACGATGCCCTCGAGCACGCCGTCGACGGCCTCGAGGTGCGACGGGTTCGCGGCGATGGTCACGGGGATGCTCGAGCCGTCCGAGGCACGGAAGAGCCCCTCGGTGCCGACGTGGTACTTGACGTCGCCCGAGCCCTGGCCGGACACGGCACCGGGCAGCGACGAGCCCTCGAACTCGCGGAAGATCTGCCCGTAGGTCTTCCCGGCGATGTTCGTCAGGACGTTGAGCCGGCCGCGGTGGGCCATGCCGATCGCGACCTCGTCGAGGCCGGCGCCCGCGGCGTGCTGGATGAGGGTGTCGAGGAACGCGATGGTCGACTCGCCGCCCTCGAGCGAGAAGCGCTTCTGGCCGACGTACTTCGTCTGCAGGAAGGTCTCGAACGCCTCGGCCTCGTTGAGCTTGCCGAGGACGCGCAACTGCTCGTCCTTCGACGGCTTCGAGTACGGCACCTCGATGTGCCCCTGGACCCAGCGACGCTGCTCCGGGTCCTGGATGTGCATGTACTCGACGCCGACGGTGCGGCAGTAGGCGTCGCGCAGGATGCCGAGCACGTCGCGCAGCGGTGCGGTCGTGGTGCCGGCCAGGCCGCCGGTGACGAACTCGCGGTCGAGGTCCCAGAACGTCAGCCCGTGGTTCTCGAGCTCGAGGTCCGGGTGCGTGCGCTGCCGGTACTCGAGCGGGTCGATGTCCGCCATCAGGTGTCCGCGCACCCGGAAGCTGTTGATGAGCTCCTGCACGCGGGACGTCTTGTTGACGCGGTGCGCCAGGTCGACGTTGATGTCGTTCGCCCACTGGATGGGCTTGTAGGGGATGCGCAGCGCCGAGAAGATGCCCTCGTAGAAGCCGTGCTCGCCGATGAGGCGCTCGTGCACCTTCTTCAGGTACTCGCCCGACCCGGCACCCTGGATGACGCGGTGGTCGTAGGTGCTCGTCAGCGTGATCGTCTTGCCGACGCCCAGCTCGACCAGGGTCTTCGTCGCGGAGCCCTGGAACTGCGCCGGGTACTCGAGCGCGCCGGCGCCGATGATCGACCCCTGGCCCTTCGTCAGGCGCGGGACCGAGTGCACGGTGCCGATGCCGCCCGGGTTGGTGAGCGAGATCGTCGTGCCCTGGAAGTCCGCCGGCGTGAGCTTGTTGTCGCGGGCGCGCTTGACGAGGTCCTCGTAGGCGGAGAGGAACTGGCCGAAGGTCAGGGTCTCGGCACGCTTGATGCTCGGGACGAGGAGCGAGCGGGTGCCGTCCTTCTTCGGGACGTCGATGGCGATGCCGAGGTTCACGTGCGCGGGCTCGACCACGAAGGGCTTGCCGTCGCGCTCCTCGTAGAACACGTTCTGGCTCGGGAAGTCCTTCAGCGCCTGCACCATCGCCCAGCCGATCAGGTGCGTGAAGGAGATCTTGCCGCCGCGGGCACGACGCAGGTGGTTGTTGACGACGATGCGGTTGTCGATCATCAGCTTCGCCGGGATCGTCCGGACGCTGGTCGCCGTCGGGACCGTGAGCGAGGCGTCCATGTTCGAGGCCAGCGTCTTCGCCATGCCCCGGAGCGGGGTCGCCACGTCCTCGTGGGTCTCCTCGTGGTCGTCGGCCTGGTCGTTTGCCTCGGCCGGGATCGGCTGCGGGGTCGGCTGCCGCGAGGTCGTCTTGGCCTGGATCGGACCGCCCGGCTTCGCCTCGGCCGGGACGTCACCCGTGGCGGGCTGCTGCGTGGTCGACTGCGACGACGACTGCGCGGGAGCGGGAGAGTCGGACCGGGCGGAGCCGCCGGCGGCGGAGGAACCGGTCTGCGAGCGGTGGTAGCTCTCGAGCACGGGCCACCAGGACTCGTCGACGGACTCCTTGTCGGCGACGAACTGCTCGTAGAGCTCGTCGACCAGCCACTCGTTCGCCCCGAATTCGCCCGCGGTCTCGTCCGTACCCGTCAGATGGCTCGACACAGCCGATCGCCCACTCTCCGTCGATAGATGCTCGTGTGTGTCGTGCGGGGCAACCCTGCTCCGCACTGGCCGCCAGCCTAGCCGTTCCGCGCCGACCGTTCGGTGACCGTCGGACGCGCGCCGCGCCTCCCGGCCGCACTCGCGCGTGTCGGGACGGGACCCGCTCACCGGGACGGTCGCACGGACGACGGGTGTCGTGCAGCCGGGCGGCACGGTGGGCCGGCGGCACGGCCCGACGAGCACCGTGGCGGCACAGCCGAGCACGTGTCCGCGCGACTGCGGGGCCGTACAGTTGCACCCATGAGGTTCTACGAGACGCGGCCGACGCACGACCTGACCTACTCCGACGTGTTCCTCGTGCCGAGCCGGTCCGGGGTGACGAGCCGCTTCGACGTGGACCTCGCCACGAACGACGGCACGGGTGCCACGATCCCGATCGTCAGCGCCAACATGAACTCGGTGACGGGTCCGCGCCTCGCCGCGACCCTCGCCCGCCGCGGTGGTCTCGGGGTGCTGCCGCAGGACATGCACCTGCAGGACCTCGACGCCGCGATCCGCTGGGTCAAGGAGCAGCCGGTCGACTTCGACACCGCCTACGACATGCGCGCCGACACCACGGTGGCCGAGGCACTCGAGCAGCTCCTGCCCGTCGCCGGCCGCGGGGTCGTCGTCCGTGACGGCGCGGGGGAGTACCTCGGCTGCGTGCCGGCCGCCCGACTCGGCACCGCCGGTGCGGACGCCACGATCGGTGACCTGCTGCACGGACCCTCCACGGCGATCGACGCCGAGGACGCCGGCACCCCGCGGCACGTGTACGACGTGCTCTCGGCCGCCGAGGTCGACTTCGCGCCCGTCGTCCGTCACGGCCGGGTCGTCGGCACCACCAGCCAGACCAGTGCGATCCGCCAGGACATCTACACGCCGGCCGTCGACGGGGAGGGGCGCCTCCGGGTCGCCGCAGCGGTCGGCATCAACGGCGACGTCGCCGCGAAGGCGAAGGCCCTCGCCGCGGCCGGGGTCGACGTGCTCGTGCTCGACACCGCGCACGGTCACCAGGAGGGCATGCTCCGCGCGCTCCGCACCGTCTCGGCGCTCGACCTCGGGCTGCCGATCGTCGCCGGCAACGTCGTCACCGCCGACGCCGTCGCGCACCTCGTCGACGCCGGTGCGACCATCATCAAGGTCGGCGTCGGCCCGGGCGCGATGTGCACCACGCGCATGATGACGGCCGTCGGTCGTCCGCAGTTCTCCGCCGTGCTCGAGGCCGCCGCGGCCGCCCGGTCGCTCGGAGCGCACGTCTGGGCGGACGGTGGCGTCCGCTACCCCCGCGACGTCGCGCTCGCCCTGGCCGCCGGCGCGTCGAGCGTCATGATCGGCTCGTGGTTCGCCGGCACGCTCGAGGCACCGGGCGTGCTCCGTCGCGACGCCGCGGGCAAGGCGTACAAGGAGAGCTGGGGCATGGCGTCGGCGAAGGCCGTCCGGGAGCGCTTCGAGCGGCTCGACCCCTACGAGCGGGCACGCAAGGCGCTCTTCGCCGAGGGCATCTCGTCGTCGACGATCTACCTCGACCCGGAACGCCCGAGCGTCGAGGACCTGCTCGACATGATCACCACCGGCATCCGCAGCTCCGCGACGTACGCGGGGGCGTCCTCGCTCGCCGAGTTCTCGGAGCGGGCGCTCGTCGGCATCCAGTCGGCTGCCGGCTACGAGGAGGGCAAGCCGCTCCCCGTGAGCTGGTAGCCGGCCCGGCCGGCCCGAGTCTCGGCCTGAGCGACGTCTCTCGGGCCGAGGAGCGCGAGGAACGTCGCTGAGCGCGAGTCTCGGGTCCGCGACCGACAGACGGACGGGAGGCGCGGTGCCAGCTGGCACCGCGCCTCCCGTCCGTCGGGCGCGGTCTACCGCCGTCGGGTCGCGTCCTCGACGGTGCCCACGAGTTCCTCGAGGATGTCCTCGAGGAACAGCACACCGATCGTGCGTCCCTCGGCGTCGAACGCCCGCGCCACGTGGCGACCGGCGGCACGCATGGTCGCGAGGGCGTCCTCGAGGTCCATGTCCGTGTACAGCGAGATGAGCTGCCGGATCCGCTTCGGCGGCACCGGCACGTCGAACTCGTCCGGGCGCAGGTCGATGACGTCCTTCACGTGCACGTAGCCCGTCGGGTCGCCGTCGTCGCCGACGAGGACGTACCGCGAGAAGCCGCGCTGGGCGACCGCACGCTCGACGTCCTCGGGGGTGGCGTCCTCGGGGAGCGTGACCAGGTCGGACATCGGCACGGCGACGTCCCTGACCTTCTTCTCCGTGAACTCGAACGCCATCGCGAGCTTGCCGTCGTCCGTGAGCGTGCCCTCGCGACGGGACTGCTCGACGATCGTCTGGACCTCCTCCACGGTGAACGCGCTGACGGCCTCGTCCTTCGGCTCGACCTTGAACAGGCGGAGCACGGCGTTCGCGGTCTCGTTCAGGCCGACGATCACCCAGTGCAGGGCGTGCCCGATGTACCAGAGGGTCGGGACGAGCAGCAGCGCGGCCCGGTCGGGCATCGAGAACGAGATGTTCTTCGGCACCATCTCGCCGAACACCACGTGCAGGAAGGACACGAGCAGCAGCGTGAACACGAAGGCCACGGTGCCGATCACCTCGACGCTCCAGCCGGTCAGCCCGAGCGGAGCCTCGAGCAGGTGGTGGATCGCCGGCTCGGACACGTTGAGGATCAGGAGCGAGCACACCGTGATGCCGAGCTGCGTGGTGGCGAGCATGCGGGTCGCGTGCTCCATCGCGGCGAGCGTCGTCTGCGCGGCCTTGGAACCGGCCTCGGCGCGCGGCTCGATCTGCGAGCGGCGGGCGGAGATGACGGCGAACTCGGCGGCGACGAAGTAGGCGTTGCCGAGCAGCAGGACGACGAGCCAGAAGATGCCCCACCAGTCGGAGCTGCTCGACGCGGACTCACCGGCGGCGAGGACGACCATCCCGTCGTGCACGGACGTGGCGCTCATCGGGAGCCCTCCTTCGTGGCGGGGATGATGATCCCGGTGGCCGGGCGCTGCGCGGTCGCGGTGCTGCCGGTCGCCCTGCTGCCCGTCGTGGTCGGGACGGGGTCGGGGCGGTTCGGGGTCCAGCGGACGCGGTCGACCCGGCGCCCGTCCAGCCGCTCGACGCGGAACACACCGTCGTCGAGCGCGACCTCGTCGCCGACCGCGGGCAGGCGCCCGAGCGAGGACATGATGAATCCGCCGACGGTCTCGTACGGGCCGTCCTCCGGCACCGTCACACCGGCGCGGTCCTCGAGCTCGTCGGGGCGCAGCAGCCCGGGGAAGGTCAACCAGTTGCGGGAGCGCACGACGTCGATGCGGGCGCGGTCGTGTTCGTCGGACACCTCGCCGACGATCTCCTCGACGAGGTCCTCGAGCGTGACGACACCGGCGGTGCCGCCGTACTCGTCGACGACGATCACCATCTGGTACCCGCGGCTCCGGACCTCGGCGAGCAGGGTGTCGCCGGGCATGGTCTCGGGCACGCGCTCGGCCTCGGTCATCAGGGCACCGACGGGGACCTCGGGGCGCTTCTCGCGCGGGACCGCGACCGCCTGCTTGACGTGCACGATGCCGACGACGTCGTCAGCGTCCTCCTCGATGACGGGGAAGCGGCTGAAGCCGGTCCGGCGGGCCAGGGCGAGGACGTCGTCCGCCGACTCCGAGACGCGGATGGTCGACAGCCGCGGGCGCGGGGTCATCACGTCGCTCGCGTCCAGCTCGGAGAACGCGATCGTGCGCTGGAGCAGCGTCGCGGTGTCCTGCTCGAGCGAGCCCTCCGATGCCGAACGGCGCAGGAGGGAGCTGAGCTCCTCGGCGCTGCGGGCACCCGACAGTTCCTCCTGCGGTTCGATGCCCATCGAGCGCAGGACGGCGTTGGCGGTGCCGTTGAGCAGGGCGACCGCGGGCTTGAACACGGTGGTGAAGGCGATCTGCAGCGGGACGACGAGCCGCGCGGTCTGCAGCGGGAGCGCGAGCGCGAAGTTCTTCGGCACGAGCTCGCCGAGGATCATCGACAGCAGCGTGGCGATGACGAGTGCGACGATCGAGCCGACGGTCTCGACGACCGCCTCGGGCAGCTGCATCGCGAGGAACGGTGCCTCGAGCAGTGTCGCGATCGAGGGCTCGAGCAGGTAGCCGGTCAGCAGCGTCGTCAGCGTGATGCCGAGCTGCGCGCTCGACAGGTGCGTCGAAGTGACCTTCAGCGCGCCGATCACGGGCGCCAGGCCGGTCTCGCCGCGGTCGCGCCGGGCCTCGACCTCGGCGCGGTCGAGGTTCACGAGCGCGAACTCCGAGGCGACGAAGACACCGGTACCGAGGGTCAGCAGGATGCCGCCGACCAGCATGACGATGTCGAGGGGACTCATTCTCCACCTCCCGACACAGGGGAAGCGGGGCTGCTCACCGAGTGAGCGCCGGATGAGTGGGAAGGCGAAGAGGAATTCGGAGGATCGTCCACAGTGAGCAACATCGTACCGGGTGCGCGGAGGCGGAGCCGAGAGGACGTACAGGGAGTGCGCCGCGCCTCCCGTCGGTGCGTGGTGACCGGACGGGAGGCGCGACGCGCGTCACGGAGGCCGGCCTACGCCGTGACGCGCGCGCGGTGGTACTGCTGCGGCTCGTAGTCGAGGGTGACGCCGAGTTCGGCCGCGGCCCGGAGCGCGAACGCAGGGTCGCGGAGGAACTCCCGCCCGACCATGACGACGTCCGCCTGGCCGGTGGCGACGACCTGCTCGGCCTGGAACGCGGTGGAGATCATGCCCACCGCGATCGTGCCGATGCCGGCGTCGCGCTTGACCCGCTCGGCGAACGGGACCTGGTACCCGGGGCCGACCGGGATCGGGGCCTTCGCGACGTTGCCGCCGGTCGAGACGTCGGCCAGGTCGGCGCCGTGCTCGGCGGCCCAGCGCGCGACCTGCACGGTGTCCTCGACGGTGAGCCCGCCGTCGACCCAGTCGGTGGCCGAGAACCGGACGACCACGGGGAAGCCCGCGCCGACCTCGGCGCGGACCGCGTCGATCGTCTCGAGCAGCGCCCGGGCGCGGTTCTCGAGCGAGCCGCCGTAGGCGTCCGTGCGGTGGTTGCTCAGCGGCGACAGGAACTGGTGCAGCAGGTAGCCGTGGGCGGCGTGCAGCTCGACGAGGTCGAAGCCCGCCTCGACCGCGCGTCGGGCAGCAGCGGCGAACGCGAGGGCGACGACACGGATGTCCTCGGTCTCGAGCTCGCGCGGCACCGCGTAGCCGTCGAAGGCCACGGCCGACGGGGCGACCGTCGCCCAGCCGCCCTCGGACTCGGGCACGCTGCCCGACGTCCCGGACCAGGGGCGGTACGTCGAGGCCTTGCGCCCGGCGTGCGCGAGCTGGATGCCGGCAGCGGCGCCCTGCGCGTGCAGGAAGTCGACGATCGGCCGGAAGGCGTCGCGCTGCTCGTCGTTCCACAGCCCGACGTCCTGCGGGCTGATCCGGCCCTCGGGCACGACGCCGGCGGCCTCGACGACGACCGCACCCGCGCCGCCCTTGGCGAACCCGCCGAGGTGCACGAGGTGCCACGGCGTCGGGACGCCGTCCTGCTGCTCGACCGAGTACTGGCACATCGGCGAGACCCAGAGACGGTTGCGGACGGTCAGGTCGCGGATGGTGATCGGTTCGAACAGGGCGTGCGTCACGCGGGTGCTCCTTCGGCGTTCCGTGCCGCCAGGTCCTGCAGGAAGGCCCGCAGTCCGGCCGGCGACGTGAAGTGGTGGCCGACCGCCCCGATCGCGTCTGCACCGGCGGCGTTCTCGGCCCTGTTGTCCACGAACACCATCTGCTCGGGCGTGATTCCCAGGCGCTCGCACGTGGTGCGGTAGACGGACGCGTCCGGCTTCAGGACGTGCTCCTCGGCGCTCACCACGACCGTCTCGAACACCGACCCCATCGGCGACCAGCGGTACGGGTCGCCGAAGTCGCGGCCGGCGTTCGAGAGCAGGGCGAGGCGCGTGCCGGCATCGTGCAGCTCCTCGACGATCGCCAGGACCTCGGGGTCGACCTCGAACCAGCCGGTGAAGTCGACGGCCCAGAAGCGGTGGACGTCGGTGAGGCTCCACCGGCGGCCGGTCCGGGCCGCGATCGCGCGCCAGTACTCGAGCACCGTGAGGTCGCCGCGGTCCAGGTCGTGCCGCAGCTCCTGGTACACCGGCAGCAGCTCGTCCGCGGGCACGCCGGTCATCGCGACGAGGGTGTCCCACGCGCCCTGCGGCGTCCGGCTGATCACCTCGCCGTAGTCGAAGACCACCACGCGACCGGGCAGGAACAGGCTCATGCGCTCCACCGTAACGTGGCGGTCGTGAACGACTTCGTCCCCTTCGCCCCGACCGACGCCGCCGCCTGGACCACCGCACCGCACGGCGAGTCGACCAAGTACCGCCGGGGAGTGCTCGGCGTCGCGACGGGTTCCGACCGGTACCCGGGAGCCGCCGTGATGGGCGTCGACGCCGCGGTGCACACCGGGGTCGGGATGGTCCGGTACGTCGGGCCGTCGCGGGCGACCGACCACGTGCTCACCCGGCGTCCCGAGGTGGTCTCCGGTGTCGGTCGCGTGCAGGCATGGCTGGTCGGATCGGGCATCTCGGCGGACTCGCTCGACGAGCTCGACCGGTCCACCGCCGACGCCTTCCGGCACGCCTCGGAGGACGGGGTGCCGGTGGTCGTCGACGCCGGGGCGATCCCGCTCGTCGACCTCGGCCCGCTCGCGGTGCTGACGCCGCACGCGGGGGAGCTCGCCCCGGTGCTCGACACGTCGCGCGAGACCGTCGAGCGCGACCCGGCGACGGCTGCGCTGCGCGCCGCGGAGCGGACCGGGAGCGTCGTCCTCCTCAAGGGCTCTGACACGCACGTGGCGACGCCGGACGGGTCGGTCCGGCTCGTGGCGTCGTCGGCGACGTCGTGGCTGGCCGCAGCCGGCGCGGGGGACGTGCTCGGCGGGGTGCTCGGAGCGCTCGTCGCCACGCGGCAGGGTGCCGCGGAGGCGTCCGGCGCGGCGCTCACGCCGTCGGACCTCGCACACCTCGCGGCGACGGCGGCGGTCGTGCACGGCGTCGCGGCGCGGCGGGCGTCGCGGGGTGGGCCCTTCACGATGACGGCGCTGATCGATCAGCTGAGCGGCGTGGTGCGGGACATGGTGGTCGACGGCGACGCGCGGGGATAGCGCGCGGCCGGGTGGGTGCGCGCTGCGAGCGTGGCGCTCCCCGCTGCGGAACGACAGATGCGATGTCGAGCGACAGCGGATCTGTCGTTCTGCGTCGTCGCGGCGACCGGATGACGGCCGGGAGGCGCGGGGCGGGCTCGCGGCGTGCCTCCCGGCCGGTGCTGGGGCACGTCAGGACGCCGGTCGCGTGACCGGGCGGGGTCGCGTCCGACCGGCGGGTCAGGACGCGGGGGTCGCGTGCACGAGGAACTCGACGGCGCCCGCGTCGTCGACCTGCACGAAGCCGAGGTCGGGGGCCTGCACGCCGAAGTCCGAGAACGTGATCGGGACCGTACCGGACACCGCGACACCGTCGCCGTCCAGCCCGATCTGCAGATCTGCGCGGACCGCTTTCGTGACGCCGTGCAGGGTGAGCTCGCCGTCGGCCCGGACCTCGGTCGTGCCGGAGCCGCTCGGGACGGCGTCGGCGATCGGCTCGCTGAGCGTGAAGGTCGCCTGCGGGAAGGCCGAGACGTCGAGGGCGGAGTCGCGGAAGTACGAGTCGCGCTGCGCCGAGTCGGTGGCGATGTCGGCGACCTGCACCGTGATCGTCGCCTCGCTGATCGAGGTCCCCGCGACCCGCGCCGAGCCGGTGACGCTGTCGGTCCGTCCGGTCACGGTGACGTCGGAGCCGTTGAGGACCTCGTGGACGCGGTAGCCGGCCTCGGAGTCCCCGCCCACGGTCCAGTCGCCGGACAGGTCGGCCGGGTCGAGCGTCGACGGGGCGCGGCTCGCGGCGACGGAGGGCGTCGCGGAGGCCTTCGCGTTCTCGTTCGAGGTGTACACGTTCGTCCCGACGGCGACACCGACGACGGCGAGCACCGCGACGAGCAGGACGATCCCCGCCCACACGAGGGGCTTGCGGGTGGCGGGGCGCTGGCGGGGGTCGGTGCTCACCGGGGAACGGTGACACGTCCTCCTCAGGGGAGCCTGTGGGTCGGGCCGCTACGCTCGCACGGTGCAGCAGCGGTTCCGGTGGGTCGAGGGCGTCTCGCTCGCCGTGGTCTTCGTCCTGGTGCACGCCGTGCTGTGGTGGCTCGCCACGACGGCGCCGAACCAGCCGCTGGGTGACGTCACCCTCGCCTACCGGCGGTGGATCGAGGTCGGGCGGATCGACCACTCGTGGGTCGGGGTCGACACCGACTGGGTGTACCCGGTGTTCGCGCTCGTGCCCATGGCTGCGGCGGCGCTGGGCGGCACCGCGGCGATCGCGAGCGGCTGGCTCACCATCATGGTGCTGCTCGACGCCGTGGCGTGCGCCTTCCTGTGGCGCTTCCGTGCGTTCGGCGTGCGGGTCGTGTGGTGGTGGCTCGTGTTCCTGCTCGCGCTCGGGCCGATCGCACTCGGACGGATCGACACCGTGGCCACCGCCCTGGCCCTCGTCGCGGTGGCCTTCGTCGTGACCCGTCCGGCGGTCGCGTCGGCGCTCTTCACTGCTGCGGCCTGGACCAAGGTCTGGCCGGCTGCACTCGTCGGCGTCCTGGTGCTGCTCCGACGGGGCCACCGGAGCGCCGTCGTGACCGGGGCACTCGTCGTGACCGGGCTGATCGTGCTCGTCGACGTGCTCTACGGGGGAGCGCCGCACCTGCTGTCCTTCGTCACGGAGCAGACCGACCGGGCGCTGCAGGTCGAGGCGCCGCTCGCGACGCCCTTCATGTGGGCGGCCGCACTCGGGGTGCCCGGGGCGGCGGTGTACTACGACCGCGAGATCCTGACCTTCGAGGTGTCCGGAGCGGGGACCCACGCCGCAGCAGCCCTGTCGACGCCGCTGATGGCACTGCTCGTGCTCGGCGGCGTGGTCCTCGCAGTGCTCGCGGTCCGCGGTGGTGCCCGTCGCACCGAGGTCGCGCCGGTCCTCGCGCTGCTGTTCGTCGCGGCGCTCATCGCCGTGAACAAGGTCGGGTCGCCGCAGTACGTGGGGTGGTACGCGGTCCCCGTCGTCTGGGGGCTGGTGGCCGGGTACCCGAGCGCGCGGCGCTTCCTGCCGGTGGCGATCGGACTGCTGCCCCTGGCACTGCTGACGCAGGTGATCTACCCGGGGTTCTACGACCAGCTGCTCGCGGTGCGCCCGTGGATGGTGTCCGTGCTCACGGTTCGGAACGTGCTCGAGGTCGCCGTGCTGGTGTGGGCGGTGGTCGTGCTGGTGCGGCTGGCTCGGCGTCCGTCGGGGCGTCCGTCGGGGCATTCACCGGGGCGTGCGTCGGGCTCGACGTCGACGTCGACGCCGGCGTCGGAGTCGTCGGTGCACGGGGGAGTCGACCGGGGCAGGATGGACGCATGATCGTCGCGTTCTCCGTCGCACCGTCCGGTGGTCCCTCGGCATCCTCGGACGGGTCCGTGCACGACGCGGTCGCCGCAGCGGTGCGCATCGTCCGTGAGTCCGGGCTGCCGAACCGCACCTCGTCGATGTTCACCGAGGTCGAGGGGGAGTGGGACGAGGTGATGGACGTCGTCAAGCGCGCCACCGAGGCCGTCGGCGCCCACGGCACGCGGGTGTCCCTCGTCCTCAAGGCCGACATCCGCCCCGGGCACACGGGCGAGATCGACGGGAAGCTCGAGCGGCTCGAGGCGGCACTCGGGGAGTAGCCGGTCGTCGTCAGGGGTACATGCGGCCGTTGTTGCGGTCGCGCTCGGCCTGCCGCAGGGCCTCGGCGATCTCGGGGTCACTGCCCTCGTACTGCCGCGAGCGTGAGCCGAGGTCCGTCAGGTGGTGCATCCACAGCCACAGCCCCACTGCGACGAGCAGGACGACACCGGTCACGATCCACCACCCCATGCGCCGAGCGTACGCCCGCTGTGAGGCACAGGACACGCCGCGCGCCTCCCGGTGTTGTCGGTGGTCGGGTGTCTCATGGTCCGCATCGAGCCGCACCGGTGGCTCGGGTCGACCCCGACGACGACGAGGAGCGCGTGATGATGCACGACGGCTGGTGCCCCGACTGCGACCTGCAGACGGTCGTCATCGACAGCGACGAGCAGGGCGGTAACGCCTGGGCGAGCTGCACCGAGTGCGGGTCGGGGTGGGCCCATCGTGACGAGCTGCCCGAGCCGGTGTCGATGGGGTCCGTGAGCCAGGAGCGCCGCGCGGCCTGAGGCCCGTCGAGCAGCGACGGCACTTGCCGCGCTGGCGCCTCCGGCGGGAGCCGGTCCCGCTCCACAGCGGTGTTTCCGGCTGATGTCGAATCGATTCGGCCCGTCGTCTTCCGTCGGCCGTTTGGAGCGGTCTACACTGCTGGGACGGGCCGCTGCAGGCGTGCTCGGACCGTTCGACGCCGAACACGGACCGACCCCGCTGCCGACTCCGCCGCCACAGGGGTGCCGCACCGCTGCCGTGGGCACACCGGGAGCAGCGGGACGTCGTGGGCACACAGAGCGTGCGGCGTGGCGGTCCGGTCAGGTCACGGCACGCATCCGGGTCCCGGCCCCTCGTCCCACCTCCGTTCCTCCCCGATCCAGACAGGTCGCATGACGCTCACCACGCCGACGCAGCGCGCGTTCGCCCTCATCGCCCTCGCCCTCGGTGGTTTCGCCATCGGGTCCACCGAGTTCGTCGCGATGGGGCTGCTGCCGAACATCGCCGAGGCCCTGCTGCCCGCGCAGTACGCCGCCGACCCCGCCGCCGGTGTCGCGCACGCCGGCTGGCTCGTCAGCGCGTACGCCCTGGGCGTGGTGGTCGGTGCGCCGACGATCGCGGCGATCTCGGCGACGTTCCCGCGCAAGGGCCTGATCCTCGTGCTGCTCGTCGGCTTCGTGGTCGCGACGGTCGCGAGCGCGGTGCTGCCGAACTTCGGCCTCGTGCTCGTCGCTCGCTTCGTCGCCGGTCTGCCCCACGGTGCCTACTTCGGCATCGCCTCCATCGTCGCCGGCGAGATCATGGGCCCGGGCAAGCGCGGCAAGGGCATCGCGATGGTGATGCTCGGCCTGTCGATCGCCAACGTGGTCGGTGTGCCCGCGATCACCTGGATCGGGCAGAACGCCGGCTGGCGCATCGCGTACGGCGTCGTCTCGTTGCTGTTCGCCCTGACCTTCCTGGCCGTCGCAGCGTTCGTCCCGCGCAGCGCCGCCGACGAGCACGCGACCATCGGCCGTGAGCTCCGGGCGTTCCGGTCGCCGCAGCTCTGGATCGTCATGGGCCTCGGGGCCGTGGGCTTCGGCGGGTTCTTCGCCGTCTACTCGTACATCTCGCCGCTCGTGCAGAACGTCACCGGGCTGCCCGAGTCCGCCGTGCCGCTCGTGCTCGTGGTCGTCGGTCTCGGCATGGTCGTCGGCGGGGTGCTCGGCGGTCACCTGGCCGACCACAGCGTCAAGCGCACGATCTACATCGGGATGCTCGCGCTCATCGGTGCCCTGCTCGTGACCGTCTTCACGGCGCAGTGGGTCTGGGGTGTGTTCCTCGGCGCGTTCCTGCTCGGTGCGACCTCCTCCGCGATCCCGCCGGCGGTCCAGTCGCGTCTCATGGACGTCGCCGGTGACGCCCGGACCATCGCGGCGGCGCTGAACCACTCCGCGTTCAACATCGGCAACTCGCTCGGCGCCGCGCTCGGTGGTGCGGTCATCGCCGCCGGCTTCGGGTTCCTCGCACCGGCGTGGCTCGGCATCGTGCTCGCGCTGCTCGGCCTGCTCGTGACGATGGTGAGCTACGGCGTCGAACGGCGGACGGACCGTCGTGCCTCCCTGCGGTCGTCGTCGCCGTCGACCGGACCGATCACGGCACCGGTGCCCACGGTCTGACCCCCAGCGGAGCCGGGCGCGGCACCGGTCGGCTCCACCAGGCTCGCTGACCGGTCACCGTCCGGACGTCGCGCTGCGACGCCGCCACCACCGTCGCAGTCGTGATGCGTCCCCCCACTGGAACACCAGGAAGGTCAGGACCGCGAGTCCGATCGCAGCGAAGATCGCCGGGCTGACCCAGGTCGAGTCGATGTCGTCTCCGTTCCACACGGTGCCCGGCTCGGCGTCGAGCAGGTCGGCGTCGCGGTAGCCGGTCCGGACGTCCCCGACGGGAGCGTCCTTCGGGTCGGAGGATCCGTTGTCGTACTCGACGTCGCGAACCGGCCGTGACCCGTCGACCGGGGTCCACGTGCCGTACCAGAGGCAGGTCTCCCCGCTGTACCGATTCGTCGAACAGTCGCGCTCGGTCAGGCGGAAGGTGCCCCAGTGCACCGGCTGGTCCCGTCCGGCGTAGCGTGTCGCCGCGGCGCCGGCCGTCCCGATCACGAGCGCGAGCACGACGGCGTACGCCGCCAGTGCCAGGACGGTGAGCACGAGCGGACGTCGATCCGAGGAGCGTCCTGCGTGTCGTCCGACCCCACGTGCGCGACGGGCTGCTGAGCGAGGGCGGGTCAGGTCGGACACCTGGACATCTTCCCGTGCCGACGCCGGTCCGCGCGCCGACGCTCCGCTGCGCCCTCGGCGCCGACTTGGTGAGCTCCGCGGAAGCGACAGAACGCCGCGAACGTTCCGTGTGAGCCTGTCGCTTTCGCGGAAGAGTCGCGGCAACCGGCGGGCACACGCGCCCACACGACGGACGGGAGGCCCGTGGCGGCGTCGCCACGGGCCTCCCGTCCGTCGTGTGGGTGCCGACTAGAGCCCGACCGGGCTGCCGTCCTGCACGATGATGCCGTCGGTGATCGCGCGCTTCCGCAGCGCGACCTTCGTGCCGACGTCGAAGCCCGCGACGCGGTACTTCTCGCGGATGCGCTTGAGGTAGCTCTTCGCGGTCTCCTCGGAGATGCCGAGCTGGTAGGCAACGCTCTTGACGGGCTCGCCGCCGCCGTACAGCGCCATCACGCGCCGCTCCTGCGCGCTGAGCTTCGGCACACCACCGACGTCGCCGCTGTTGATCGCCAGGTCGAGCTCGGCGGAGACGTACTGCTCGCCGCGCTGCGCCGCACGGATCGCCTCGACGATCATGTCGGCGTCCTCGCTCTTCACGAGGTAGCCGAGGGCGCCGGAGGCGAGGGCCTCGCGGACGACGTTCGGCTCCGAGTACGTGCTCATCACGACGGTCTTCACACCGGCGGTCTTGAGCGTCGAGATCTTGAGCGACACCGGGATGGAGTCCTTGAGGTCCAGGTCGAGCAGCACCACGTCGACCGGGAACGCCGGGCTCGTGAGGAGCTCCGGCCAGGTGGTGACGGCGGCGACGAGCGTGATGTCGTCGGCGGCGCTGCGGATCCACTCCGTGAGCGCGCCGAGCAGCATGCGGTGGTCGTCGACCAGTGCGAGTCGGATCGGTTCCTCTGGAGTCGCCATCAGGCGTCCTTTCTCGAAGGCAGTGCACGCCGATCCTAGGTGTCGGGACCGTCCGGGCTGGGGAGGTGTGCCGGGTGTCCGGCAGTTCGGACCCGTCTACATCGACGGGTGTCGGTCGACGACGCAGTGCGACACGACGCGGAGCGTCCCGTCGCGGAACGACTCCGTGTACGGACCGATGCGCTGCAGCGCGCTCCACGTGGTCGGGCCGAGGCGGCGGCGGGGGATCCCGCGGGACTCGAACACGATCGGGACGTCCATGCGCTCGTCGGAGACCGGGTGGCCGTCGGAGCCGATCGGGCCGAGCGTCACGGAGACGACGGGGACACCGGGCTGCGCCGGACGCCCGTCGCCCACCATCTGCCACAGGGCCTGCAGCAGGCCGTCCCGCTGGGCGGGGCCCAGGTGGCCGGCGAGGGACTGCGGGTCGGCCACGCTGACCGAGCGGCCGAGGTGGTCGGACTCCGTGATCGCGTGGTAGAGCCACGTCTCGCGGCGGCCCTCGATGAGGTGCAGCCGGAGCTCGGTCGCCAGCGACGCGGCGACCGATGCCGAGGCATCCGAGAGCGGCAGCGGGTCCGAGCCGTTCGCGACGGCGTCGAGGAGCTTCTCGGCGGCCAGGTCGAGCCGGGCGAGTTCGTCGGACGCCAGCATGCCGACCGCGAACTGCGGCGCCTGGACGTTGCTCTGCACGAGTACCCGGTCGAGCTCGCGCTGCACGAGCTGCCGGAAACGGTGGACCACGAACAGGGCGACCGACGGCGGCACGACCACCAGCGCGAGCAGCGAGACGATGCCCGGCAGTGTCGCCGGGGTGATCGGGGTCGAGACTGCCGCCATCACCGCGAAGCCGGCGCCGAGCACCGCGATGGCGGCGGCGACTTCGCGGGCGGGTCGGAGCGTGGCGACCGGCAGCAGCGCGAACCCGGCCGCCACCGAGGCGCTGGCGGTGTGCGCGATGTCGTGCTCGGGGAAGATGCCGATGAAGTCGAGGGTCACGACGCACGCGAGCACGGTGCAGATCAGCGCGAACGCGGTCCCGGTGAGTCGTTCGCCGTAGGTCATCAGGCTGAGGCCGACGCCGATCGCGGCGACCAGGTACAGCGCCCAGGCGGCCGTGGGCAGCCAGGGCTCGGAGTAGCCCGGCAGCCGGACCAGGAAGAAGACGATGCCGACGACGGCCTCGATGGCGGTGAGCACCGCGGCGCCGAGGCCGAGGTACCCGGCACCGAGCGATGCGCCTGGCTTGGCCGCCTGGCGGAGCGACCGGGCGCCGGTCGAGGTCGACGGGAGCCCGCGGGCCTGCCGCCGTTCGCTGCCCCGGTAGCGCTCGCGCGCCTCACGGCGCGTGCGGGGTGCCGGCTGCACCGTCTCTCCGGGCAACCCGCGGCTGATGGTGTCCTCGGGGATGCGGGTCATCGCGGGGCCTCCAGGACGACGGTCGTGCCCGAGCCCGGGGCGGAGAACAGCTTGGCGTCGCCGCCGACCTCGCGGAGCCGGTTCACGACGCTCTCCTTGAAGCCGAGGCGTTCGGCGCTCACTGCGTCGAGGTCGAAGCCGACACCGGAGTCGGTCACCATGGCGCGGACGGTCTCCTGGTCGTGGACGATGGTGACGTGGGCCTCGCCGACGCCCGCGTGGCGGCGGACGTTCTCCAGGCACTCGCCGAGGGCCAGCAGGAACGCGTCGAGGACGTGTGAGGGGAGCAGGACCTGCCCGGTGCCGTGCCAGCTGACCTCGAGCCCCATCCGACCGAAGCGCTGCTTGACCGACTCGAGGGTCTGACCGAGCGGCGATTCCTCTTCGCGGGTGAGCGAGTAGTCGCCGGACTGCTGCGGCTGCGGGGTGGCCCCGAGACGGAGGTGACGGAGGAGCCTGGCGTCCTCGGCGGCCTGCTCGCGCATCGCCTGCTCGGACACCCCGACGCCGGAGTGGGCGAGGAGCGTGAGGGTCGCGAGCACGGTGTCGTGCAGCAGCCGGGCGCCCTGACGGCGCTGTGCCTCGGTCTCGCTGGCCTGCCGCTCCGCGCGGTGTGCCGTGCCGATGCTCTGGATGCGCCGGGCGACGCGAGGGATGCTCCGGGCGATCCACACCGACACCACGGCGACGAGCACCCAGCCGAGCACCACACCGGTGGTCGGACCGGAGAGCGGGCCGCCGGAGGCCCAGACGACGGCACCGACGGCCGCGACCCCGGCGACGATCGTCATCGCGAGCCCGACCGGGGCGCCCCGCTGGGCCATCAGCGGTGCGGACAACGATCCGGCGGCCAGTGGCACCACGGCGCTGGCGACCACGGACCGCACGTCGGGATCGGCGCCGAAGAGCAGCAGTGCGAGGGCGCCGAGGCCCGACGCGAGTGCGAGCGCGGTCCACCACACCGAGCCGTTCGTGCCGAAGACCAGCAGCGCGGCGATGAGCACGGCGATGCACGCGAGCGCGCCGAGCAGGGGGACGAGCGGTACCGCGAACGAGGACACGATGCCCACGACGGAGACCAGCGCGCAGGTGACGCCGACGACACGGGTCGTCGACCGCAGCAAGCGGTCGCGTTCCTGTGCGATGAAGTCCATCGGTGTCCTGGTGGTGACGTCGGTTCGGTCGGGCCCGGTGGTTCGCCGGACCCCGCGGGCGGGGTACCCGTCGACATCATTCCACGCGGCCCACCCGTTGTGGGGTGTTCGGCACGCGGACGTGGACAGATCGGTCCGCGGGCGTGCCGGGCGCGCCGCGCCGGGCGCGCCGCGCACGTGCCGCGGGGACGCCGACGGGCCGTTCAGTCGAGCAGCCGTCGCAGGTGCGCCCCGACCGCCTCGTGCTCGATGAGGAAGCCGTCGTGCCCGAACTCGCTGTCGAGCACCGCCGCTCGGTCCCCGTCGAGCGTGTCGGGGATCCCCGCCGCGATCCGGTGCTGGTCCTCGAGCGGGAACAGCCGGTCGCTCGACACCCCCACGACGAGCGTCCGGGCGGTCACCGACGCGAGCGCTGCGGACACCCCGCCGCGCCCGGCCCCGACGTCGTGCGAGTCCATCGCCTGCGTCAGCGCGACGTACGAGGAGGCGTCGAACCGTCGCGTGAACCGGTTGCCGTGGAAGTCGAGGTAGCTCTCCACCGAGAACCGCCCGTCGTCGCCGAGCGGGGAGACGTCGCTCTGCCACGACCGCGCGAACCGCCCGTTCAGCTCGTCCGGCGCCCGGTAGGTCATCAGCGCCATCCGCCGCGCGAGCGACAGGCCGCGGTGCGGTCCCTCGCCGGCCTCTGCCTCGTAGTAGTCGCCGCCGGCGTAGCCGGGGTCGGTCTGGATCGCGGCGCGCTGCAGCGAGTTCGCCGCGATCTGGTCGGCCGTCGTCTGCGCGGTCGACGCCAGGACGGCGAGCCGCTCGACCCGGGACGGGTGCGTGACCGCGAACTCGAGGGCGTGCATGCCGCCCATCGATCCGCCGACGACGGCCGCGAAGACGTCGATGCCGAGCGCGTCGGCGAGCTGCACCTGGACGGCGACCTGGTCGCGCACGGTCACGAACGGGAAGCGCGAGCCCCACTCGACGCCGTCCGGGGCGACCGACGAGGGGCCGGTCGTGCCCTGGCACCCGCCGAGCATGTTCGGCGCGACGACGAACCACCGGTCGGTGTTGATCGCCAGACCCGGTCCGACGACGTCACCCCACCAGCCCGCCGTCCGGTGGCCGGGCCCGGCGGGACCCGTGACGTGCGAGTCCCCGGTCATCGCGTGCAGGAGCAGCACGGCGTTGTCGCGCGCCCCGTTCAACTCGCCCCAGGTCTCGTAGGCCACGCGCACCGACGGGATCCGTCCGCCGCGGACCCACTGCTCGCCGAGTGCGGCGAACTGCCGGGAGCCGGGGTGGTCACCGGGACGCCAGGCACCGGTCACGGGCGGCTTGCCGAGCGTCCCCAGTTCGGTGCCGGGCACGAGGGTGGACGGGACCGAGTCCTCGGGGATCGTCTGCCAGTCCATCGGGTCCAGTCTGCCGGGAGGCGCGCCCCGCCCGCGCCGTGTTACGTCACCTCGGGCGCGTGGCGGGGTTCCGTCCCGCGTCGCGCTAGGCGCGCTGGCCCTCCTGCGAGACCGCCCGGGCCGCCGCGAGCCCCGCCTCGAGGTCCGCACGCAGGTCCTCGACGTTCTCGATGCCGACCGAGAGCCGCACGAGCCCCGGGGTGACCCCGGTCGTCAGCTGCTGCTCGGGCGTGAGCTGCGAGTGCGTGGTCGACGCCGGGTGGATCACGAGCGAGCGCACGTCGCCGATGTTCGCCAGGTGCGAGAACAGCCGCAGCTCGTCGACGAACGCCCTGCCGGCCGCCACCCCGCCCTTCAGCTCGAACGACAGCACCGCTCCGACCCCGCGCGGCGCGTACTTGTTCGCCGCCGCGTACCAGGGCGACGTCGGCAGCCCGGCGTACGACACGGTCGCGACCTCCGGGTGCCGGTCGAGCCACTCCGCGATCTCCTGGGCGTTCGACACGTGCCGCTCCATGCGCAGCGACAGCGTCTCGATGCCCTGGAGGAGCGCGAACGCCGTGTCCGCCGAGTTCGACGCGCCGAGGTCGCGGAGGAGCTGCACGCGGGCCTTCACGACGTAGGCGAGCTCGTTGCCGACGGCCTGCGCGAACACCGCGCCGTGGTACGACGGGTCGGGGGAGTTGAACTCCGGGAAGCGGTCGGCGTGCTCCGACCAGGCGAACCGGCCGCCGTCGACGATCACGCCGCCGATGACGGTGCCGTGACCCCCGAGGAACTTCGTCGCCGAGTGCACCACGACGTCGGCGCCGTGCTCGAACGGGCGGATCAGGAACGGCGTCGCGATCGTGTTGTCGACGATGAGCGGCAGGCCGGACTCGTGCGCGACGCTGCTGACGCCCGCGATGTCGAGCACGTTGATCCGCGGGTTGCCGATCGTCTCGGCGAAGAAGAGCTTCGTGTTCGGGCGGACGGCGCGGCGCCACTCCTCGAGGTCGTCCTGGTCCTCGACGAACGTGGTCTCGATGCCGAGCTTCGCCAGCGTGTACTTGAACAGGTTGTACGTGCCGCCGTAGATCGACGACGACGAGACGATGTGGTCGCCGGCACCGGCGATGTTGAGCACCGCGTAGGTCTCGGCCGCCTGGCCGCTCGACACCAGCAGCGCACCCGTGCCGCCCTCGAGCGCCGCGATGCGCTGTTCGACGACGTCGTTCGTCGGGTTCATGATCCGCGAGTAGATGTTGCCCGGCCGCGCCAGCGCGAAGAGGTCACGGGCGTGGTCCGAGTCCTCGAACACGTACGACGTCGTCTTGTAGATCGGCGTGGCGCGGGCCCCGGTGGTCGGGTCCGGCTGCGCGCCGGCGTGCACCTGCGTGGTCTCGAACCGCCAGGCGGCTGCGTCGTTCGTGCTCATCGGGGCTCCTGTCGGGTCCGGTCCGTCAACTGGTCGCCGCGCTCCGGCCGGGAGGCCCTGGGCGTCGTCGCGACGACGGTCACGCTACGCAGGTGGCGGGCCGGGCACCAGCGGTGTCGCCTCGCGACGTAATGCGCCCGCGACTGGCAGGATCGGACCGGACGAGAGGGGGAGCGTCGTGCGCGCTCAGGACGTGGCGGAGAAGCGGTTCCAGCCGACGAAGTTCCGCAGGGGGTACTCACAGGACGACGTCGACGACCTGCTGGACCGGGTGCAGGCGACGCTCGCCGCCGCGGAGCGGGGCGACCGTCCGGTGACCGGAGGTCGGACGGTCACACCGGAGGACGTGGTCGCCGTCCGCTTCCGCGCGACGAAGTGGCAGGAGGGCTACGACCAGGACGAGGTGGACGACTTCCTCGACGAGGTCGTGGTCGCGCTCCGGGCACTCGGCCGCTGAGCCGTCAGCGCTCGACGGGCTCCCGGCGGAACAACCAGTCGACCTTCGGCTCGAGCAGCCACCGCATGCCGCGCCGCACGAACGGCTGCGCGAGGAACAGGCTCACCGCGCAGGCCACGACGACCATGAGCAGCACGTACGGCCACGCCGAGTGCTCCCCGGCCAGGATCCCGGATTCGCGGATCGGGTAGAGCACGAACGTGTGGAGCAGGTAGACGTACATCGTCGCGGCACCGAACCGGGTGATCCACACCGTCCGGCGGGGCACGAGCAGCAGGAACGACGCCGTCAGCACGGTGGCGAGCAGCACCAGGCCGAGCCGGACGCCGCCGGCCCACCAGGCGTCCTCGCCGAGTCCCGAGTACGAGTCGTCGTAGAAGAACCAGTGGTGCAGGTCGAAGCCCTTGAACTGCGGGATGAACAGCACGCACGCGGCCGCCCACGCCGCGAAGACGACGACGGCGGCCGTGCGGAGACGGACCACCACGCGGCGGGGTGCCTCGTACCAGCGGTCGAACACGCCCCACCGCTCGACCTGCCACCCGAGCAGGAAGAACGGCAGCAGGCTGATCGCCCGGCCGAGGGAGAACGTCGAGTCGACGTTGTCGAGGTACCCGACGCCGATGCTGAGCACCACGGCCCAGACGAGCGGCCACCGCAGGATCGCCAGGTACGGCAGGATCAGCCGGAAGATCCCCAGGGCCAGCAGGAACCACAGCGTCCAGGTCGGCTTCGTCGGGTTGAACTCCTTGCCGCCCTCGACGACCGCCTGCACCACCGTCCAGATCGTCTGCATGACGACGTACGGCACCACGATGTCCGTGAAGGTCCGCCGCATCCGCTCGGCCGTCGGCGTCGCAGCCGACGAGAAGTACCCGCTGATGACGCCGAACGCCGGCATGTGGAACGCGTAGATGAACGTGTAGAGCGCCAGGGCGTGCTCGCTGCCGGCCGTCTGCCGCTGGATCGCGTGCCCGATCACGACGAGCGTGACGGCGACGAACCGGGCCGTGTCCCACAACGGGATCCGTCGCGGCGACCGGCCCGGCTCGAGCGGCGTCGCCGGCGCCGAGGGCGCGGGGGGAGCGGCGTCCGTCGTCATGACCGGTCACGGTACCGGATCGTGTCCTCCGCGGATCGGTACGGTTGTGCCGACACCACCTGGAGGCACCCATGGCAGCACGTCCCGACACCGAGCGAACCGGCACGACCGAGCTGCCCAGCACCGCCGAGCGGCTCGCCGTCGTCACCGGCGCGAGCTCGGGCATCGGCGCAGCCACCGTCCGGCTGTTCCGCGAGCACGGCTGGCAGGTCCTCGCCGTCGCCCGGCGGCAGGAGAAGCTCGAGGCGCTCGCCGCGGAGACCGGGGCGTCGTTCCTGGTCGCCGACGTGACCGACGCCGGCGCCGTCGCGGCGTTGGCGGCCCGCGTGGACGAGCTCGGCGGTGCGGACGTGCTCGTGAACAACGCCGGCGGTGCCCTCGGTTCGGCGAGCGTCGAGGAGTCCGACGTCGACGACTGGCGCGCGATGTTCGAGGTCAACGTCATCGGTACGAAGCGCGTGACGGCCGCCCTGCTCCCGCAGCTCCGACGTCGCGCGGCCACGCACGGGGTCGCCGACGTCGTCACGGTCACGAGCACCGCGGGGCACGTGGCCTACGAGAACGGCGGCGGGTACAACGCCGCGAAGTTCGCCGAGCACGCGCTGGTCGGTGCCTTGCGGCTGGAGCTGAACGGCGAGCCGCTGCGGGTCGTCGAGATCGCTCCCGGACTGGTGAAGACCGACGAGTTCGCCCTGACGCGCTTCCGGGGCGACCGCGCGAAGGCCGACGCGGTGTACGCCGACGTCCCGGAGCCGCTCGTCGCCGACGACGTCGCCGAGGCGATCGTGCACGCGGTCGAGCTGCCGGCGCACGTCAACCTCGACCTGGTGACGGTGCGGCCGGTCGCGCAGTCGGCGCAGCACAAGCTCGCCCGCGGGCCGCTGACGCCCCGGAGCTGACGTCCCGGCGCGCGCGGTGTCGGGGCGCGGGTCGCGGCGGGTGGCTCCCTGCCGGTACCGTGGGCGGATGCCGATCAGCAGCGAACCCGGGCACGCCGAGCAGGCGCCCTCGACCGTGACCGTGACGAACGGGCCCGAGGTGCTCGGTTGGCTGGAGTTCGGCGATGCGGCACGGCTGCTCGCCAAGGACGTCCTGTCCTCCGGCTTCGAGCCCGAGGTCGTCGTCGCGGTCGCGCGCGGCGGTCTCATCATCGCCGGTGCCGTCGCCTACGCGCTCGGCACCAAGGAGTGCGGCTCGATCAACGTCGAGTTCTACACCGACGTCGAGCAGCGCCTGGACGAGCCGGTCATCCTGTCGCCCGCCCTCGACGCGCCGAGCCTGGCGGGCAAGCGCGTCCTCGTGGTCGACGACGTCTCCGACTCCGGCCGGACCCTGCGCCTGGTCGTCGACATCATCCGGAACGCCGGTGCCGACGTGCGGAGCGCCTGCCTGTACTCGAAGCCCGGCACCGTGCTCGAGCCCGACCACGTGTGGCGTCGTGTCGACGGGTGGATCACCTTCCCGTGGAGCGCCCTCGCCCCGGTGACGGCCGAGTCGTGAGCATCCACCTCGTCGGCGGGGGTCCCCTCGTCGCGGCGGACGTCGCCGCCCCGTTCCTGGCCGAGGCCACCGCGCGTTCCGCCGCCGTCGGCCGGAGTGTGCCCCGGATCGCCCTGCTCTCCGTGTCCGGTCCGTCCGGTACCGCTCCGTCGTCGACGGCCGACATCGCCGAGGTCCTCGGCGGTGCTCGGCAGGCCGAGGTCCTGGTGACCGAGGTCGCCGCGGGCGAGGTGTTCGCAACGACCGTCCTCAGTGACGTCGACGCGCTGGTGGTCGGGGGCGGGGTGACCCCGGCGTACCTCGACGCGATCCAGCCCCTCGTCGACCAGATCCGGCTCCTGGTCTCCGACGGACTCCCGTACCTCGGCTACTCGGCCGGCGCGATGGTCGCGGCCGACCGGGCGCTCGTCGGCGGATGGCGCATCGGCGGCGTCGAGGTCTGCCCGCAGGCCGCATCCGAGGGCCTGGACGAGGTGGAGCTCCGCGAGGGACTCGGGCTCGTCGACCTGACCATCGACGTGCACGCCGTGCAGGCCGGCACCCTGGCCCGACTCGTCGCCGCGGCCGAGGCCGAGTTCGTCACGGCCGGGCTCGCGATCGACGAGGACACGGCGCTGGTCGTCGGCGAGGGTGCGCTCGAGGTCCGCGGGACGGGCAGTGTCTGGCGCGTGGTCGCCGGGGACGAGACCGTCTCCGTCGCGACCATGGGCGCCTGAGTCCCGTGCGGCCGCACCCCCTCCGCGACCTCGTCGACCCCGGGTGGGCCGAGGCCCTCGCGCCGGTCGAGGCCGACGTGCACCGGATGGGGGACTGGCTCCGCGACGAGGTCGCCGCGGGCCGCCACTACCTGCCCGACGGCGAGGTCGTCCTGCGTGCCTTCACGCAACCCTTCGACGACGTGAAGGTGCTCGTCGTCGGTCAGGACCCGTACCCGACACCCGGCCACCCGATCGGGCTGTCGTTCGCGGTCGACCCGCACGTGCGGCCGGTCCCGCGGAGCCTCGCGAACATCTACCGCGAGCTCCGCGACGACCTCGGCGTGACGCCGCCGGAGCACGGGGACCTGCGGGCGTGGTCGGAGCAGGGCGTGCTGCTGCTCAACCGGGTGCTGACCGTCGAGGCAGGTGCCGCCGGCAGTCACCGCGGCAAGGGCTGGGAGGCCGTCACCGACCAGGCGGTCCGTGCGCTCGTCGCCCGGGGGAAGCCCCTCGTCGCCGTGCTGTGGGGCGCCCAGGCCGCGTCGGTCCGCCCGCTGCTCGGCGACACCCCGGTGGTGGCGTCCGCGCACCCGTCGCCGCTCAGCGCGTCGCGAGGCTTCTTCGGCAGCCGGCCGTTCTCGCAGGTCGACGCACTCCTCCGGGAGCAGGGCGCCGACCCGGTCGACTGGACGCTCCCCGCCTGACCCTCCGCCGGCTGACGACCGCCGCCGGGTCGCACCCCGTAGGCTCGGACCGTGCTCGAGGAGGAATACCAGCGCCGTCGTGTCCTGCCGCGACACCTGCGCGCGCCCGTGCCCGCCGAGGCGACCTTCTCGTACACGATCCGGGCCGCCGAGCCGCGTGACCTCCCCGACGTCCGCGAGATCCACACGCACTACGTCCGCAACTCCTCGGTGACGTTCGACCCGTCGGCCTTCACCTTCGCCCGGTGGAAGCAGCGCTACGACGAGGTCCGGCGCCGGGGGCTGCCGTTCCTCGTGGCGGAGAACCCGTCGGGGCAGATCCTCGGCTACGCGCTGGTCGACCCCTGGAACCCGCGCGACCGGTCGAACCACGTCGTCGAGGACTCGATCTACCTCGGTGCCGCCTCGGGTGGGAAGGGCCTCGGGCGCGCGCTCATGGAGGCGCTGCTCGACGAGTGCCGCGCCGCCGGCGTCCGCGAGGTCATCGCCGTGATCGCCGACCGGCAGGCCGAGGCCTCGATCCGCCTGCACGAGCGGCTCGGCTTCGAGGAGGTCGGCCGCATGGGCAAGGTCGGCTTCAAGTACGACCGGTGGCTCGGCACCGTCACGATGCGGCTCCGCCTTCGCGGCCCGCGGCTCTTCGCGCGCTCCCGGCGCTGACGCGCAACGTCGAGACCCCGGCGTCGGCGCGGAGCGCCCTCGACCCGTGCAGGACGCCGCCGGGATCGAGGCGTCTCACCGCCCCTGCGGCGTCTCGCCCTGGCCCCGGCGTCCCGCCCGGGGCGAGCAGGGCAGTCGAGGCGGGGCGGGGCCGGACGGGAGGCGCGTGGCGGGGCCGCCGCGAGCCTCCCGTCCGCCCGTTCCTTCCCATGACGCGTGCGATGGCTGGTGGTTCCGGGCGTACCTGGTGCTCTGGGAACGTCAGGTACGCCCGGTTCTGCCAGGTACGCCCGGTTCTGCTCGGTACGCCCGGTTCCGCCCGGTACGCGCACCGCACCGCGCCGCGCGCCCGTCAGGCGTCCGGGGCCTCGGCGATGAACTCGTCGCGGGTGACGCGCAGCAGTGCCGTGGCTGCCGCGCCGGCCGCGGCGGCGTCCCCCGCGACGACCGCGAGCGCGACCGCCTCGTGCCGGACCGCGGCGTCGCGGGTCCAGCGGGAGATGGTGTCGCGCGACTCCGAGGTCCGGGTCCGCAGCAGTGCCTCGACGGTGCCGGCGAAGTGGGTGAACACGGCGTTGCCCGACCCGGTCAGCAGCGCACGGTGGAAGCGGACGTCGGCCTCGAGGTAGGCGCGGCTGTCCTCCCGCGCCCAGGCATCGAGCATGTCCCGCGCCGCGAGCAGGACCGCGTCGCCGGGGGACCCGGCGGCTCCGGACGCGTCGCCGGCACCGGCGACGAGCGCAGCCGCGACGGGTTCGACCCCGAGCCGGAGCTCGAGCAGTTCCCGCTGCTGCACGAAGTACGCGAGCGAGGCTCCGCGCCACCGGATGACGGTCGGCGCGAGGAGCTCCCACGACGTCACGGGGAGCACCAGCGTGCCGACGCGCTGGCGTGGCTCGACCAGGCCGAGGGACTGCAGGACGCGCAGGGCCTCGCGCACGACGGACCGGGACACGCCGGACTCCGAGGCGACGAGCTCCGGTCGGACGACGGTGCCCGCGGGCAGCACCCCGTCGACGATGCGCTGCCCGAGCGTCTCGAGCACGTGGGCGTGGAGCCCGCGGGCGGTGGTCATCGGTGCTCCTCACGTGCGCTGGGTCGGTCCGAGCGTGATCTGGGTTCGGCCGGGCGTGCACTGCGCTCCGGCCGGCGTCGGAGAGCGGTCCCCGTGACGCGGTCTCCATCGAAGCGGCAGACTGCGCCGCAGGGTGGATGCCGCGCGGCAGATCGTTGTACAGTCTGATTTATCAGATTATTGGGCGGTCGAGAAGCCGCCCGGGTGGCCGTTCGCGAACGGCCGCCTGCGCGTCACCACCCACGGACGCACACGAAGGCGACGGAGCCGCGAGGCAGCGGCTCCAGGAAGGGGCACAGATGCCTCACGCACCCACCGGAGGAACCGCGCCGGCCGACGCGTTGCACGGGCTCACGGTCCTGGCGGCCGAGGGCGGCTCGACGCAGACGGTCGACCCGTCCGGCCCGATCGGGCAGCTGATCGTCGCCGCACTGCTCGGGATCGTCGTGATCATCGTGCTCATCACCTGGCTCAAGGTGCACCCGTTCGTCGCGCTGACGATCGGCGCGCTCGGGGTCGGCATCGGCGCGGGGCTCGCTCCCGACAAGACGGTGACGAGCTTCGGCAACGGCTTCGGCGCGACGATGACGAGCGTCGGCATCCTGGTCGGCCTCGGCTCGATGTTCGGTCGCATGCTGGTCGACTCGGGGGCCGCGGACCGCGTGGTCGACACCCTGGTCCGTCGATCGTCGAAGGCCGCGCTGCCGTGGACGATGGCGCTCATCGGCGCACTGATCGGCCTGCCGATGTTCTTCGAGGTCGGCCTGGTGCTCCTCATCCCGATCATCGTGCTGGTCGCCAAGCGCAGCGATGTCCCGATCATGAAGATCGCGGTCCCGGCCCTGGTCGGCCTCTCCACCATGCACGCCTTCGTGCCGCCCCACCCCGGCCCGCTCGTCGCGGTCTCCACGGTCGGCGCGAACCTGGGCACGACGCTCGCGTTCGGCATCGTCCTGGCGATCCCGGTGATCATCCTGGCCGGCCCCCTGTTCGCGCGCTTCGCCGCGCGCTGGGTCGACATCCCGGCGCCCGACATGTTCGGCTCGCGCGGGTCCGGCACCGGCTCGTCCGACGGCTCCGGCCCGTCGGACCCCGCGCACGCCGGCCGGGAGGCACGCCGCGGCCCCGCAACGCAGGACACCGCGTCCCTGCCGAACGGCAAGAGCGACTTCACCCGCGTGATCAGCGAACCGCGCAGCCCGTCGTTCACGACCGCGCTCGTCGGCATCCTGCTGCCGGTCGTGCTCATGCTCGCCCAGGCGGTCCGCGAGGCGGTCGCACCCGACGCCGCCGGCGGCTGGGTGTCGCTGCTCGACTTCCTCGGCACCCCGATGATCGCGATCGGCATCGCCACCGTCTTCGCCATGGTGTTCTTCGCGATCGGCGGCGGGATGGACCGCAGCGCCGTCGCGAAGTCCCTCGAGGACGCCCTGCCCCCGGTCGCCGGCGTGTTGCTCATCGTCGGAGCGGGCGGCGGCTTCAAGCAGGTGCTCATCGACACCGGCATCGGCGGGGTCATCGCCGACGCGGTGCAGGAGTCCGGCATCTCGGTGCTGCTCGTCGCCTGGGTGGTGTCCGCCCTCGTGCGCGTCGCCACCGGTTCGGCCACGGTAGCGACGGTCACGGCCGCCGGCATCATGGCGCCGATCGCCGCCGACCTGTCCACCCCGGAGACCTCGCTCCTCGTGCTCGCGATCGGCGCCGGCTCGGTGTTCCTGTCGCACGTCAACGACGCCGGCTTCTGGCTCGTGAAGGGCTACCTCGGGACGACGGTCGGGCAGACGTTCAAGACGTGGACGGTGCTCGAGTGCCTCATCTCGGTGATCGGTCTCGTCGGCGTGCTCATCGCGGGGGTGTTCTTCTGATGGCGGTCACCGCTCCGCGCGTCCTCGTGGTGATGGGCGTCTCGGGCTCCGGCAAGTCGACGCTCGCCGCGACCGTGGCCGAGCGTCTCGGGTGGGAGTTCGCCGAGGGGGACGACATGCACCCGCCGGCGAACGTCGCGAAGATGGAGGCCGGCACCCCGCTCACCGACGAGGACCGCTGGCCGTGGCTCGGGACGATCGCCGACTGGATCCGGTCGCACCTGGCCGACGGGACCCCCGGAGTCGTCACGTGCTCGGCGCTGAAGCGCTCCTACCGGGACGTACTGCGGGCGCCCGGGGTGGTGTTCGTGCACGTCGCCGGGGACCCCGCGCTCGTCGAGCAGCGGATGGCCGCCCGGGCGGGGCACTTCATGCCGACGTCGTTGCTCGCCTCGCAGCTGGCGACGCTCGAGCCGCCGCAGCCCGACGAGGCACACCTGACCGTGTCGGCCGAACGCTCGCCCGACGAGGAGAGCGCCGACGTCGTGACGCGGCTGGGGCTCGGAGCCGACCGCTGACGGCCGTCAGCTGAACCAGATCGCGGTCCCGACCGGCAGCTCGGACAGGGTCTTCGTCATCGCCGCGGAGATCCGGACGCACCCGTGCGAGCTGCCGTTCGGGTCCGGGTAGTAGTGCAGGGCCGTCAGGGCCGCGTTCCCGCCGTACTGCGGGATGCGCGACGAGTGTGCGCCGGTCAGGATGATCGGGTTCCCCTGCGTGTAGGTCACGCGGGCGTCGATGTAGGCGGCCTCCACGTAGGTCGCGGTCGAGGTGGGGGTCGGGTCGTCCGGGGTCCCGAGCCGTGCGGGCTCGGAGGCGGACACCGATCCGTCCTTCCCCACGACGGACACCGTCGACGCGGCGACGTCGACCTGGATCATCCGGTCGGTCGCCGCGATGGTGAAGTCGGCGGCGCGGGCCCAGGCGAAGGTCGCGCTCGGCGCGGTCGGGTCACCGCCGTCGCCGGGCGTGCGGTTCCGCGCCGGGGTCGCGACGAGGACCATGCCGCCGTCCTCCCCGTCCGACCGGCCCCACACCGCCGTCGCGGCGGGCGTCTCGATCGTGGAGACCGTCGAGGCGAGGGTGGCCACCGGCCGGGCGTCCGGCGAGGGGTCGGCGTAGAGCGCGACGAGGCGCTGCTTCGGTGTGGCGATCTCCCACCGGTTGTCCGGCCGGACGTGGCTGCCGTCGAGCAGCTCCGGGACGACGGCGTCGTGGTACGCCAGGGGAAGTGCGGCGAGTTCCGCTTCGGACGCCGCCGCCGGGATCGCGGGCAGCGTCGGCACCGGCGTCGGCGTGGCCGTCCGCACCGGTGTCGGCGTCGTCCGCGCGGCGGTCGTGGCCGCCGGCTCGGGCTGCTGCACGGCCGCGCCGATCCCCACCGCAGCCAGCGCCGCTGCCGCCACGGCGGCGATCGTGATGCCCCAGGTCCTGCGTCGCATGTCCCCTCCTGTGCACAGTCCACCAGATCCCGGCCGTGAGGGCACCTCGGGACGTGCTGGCACCATGGCGGGCATGGCGATCGACGACTCCCTCGGACTCCTCACCCGCGGCTACGGCTTCGGCGCCCACCTGTGGCGTCGGACCGCACCCGGCGCCCGCGCGGTGCCGTTCCGGCTGCTCGGTCGGCCGGCGCTGCTCGTACGCGGCAGGGAGGGCGTCGACCTGTTCTACGACGGTGACCGGACCAGGCGGCACGGTGCGATGCCCGCCCTGGTGCAGCGGACCCTGTTCGGTGCGGGGTCGGTGCACTCGCTCGACGGGGCGGAGCACCGACACCGCAAGGCGACCTTCGTCGACGTGGCGTACGAGGACGAGCAGGTCCGACGTCTCACGCCGTTCCTCGCCGAGGAGTGGGCACGCGAGCTCGACGCCTGGCTCGCCGGCGGCCGGCGGTCGGCGTACGACGCAGCGGTCGGCGCGATCGGACGGGCGGTCATGCGGTGGGCCGGGCTCCCGGGCACCCCGGCAGCGAAGACCCGGTGGTCGGCGAAGCTCGCGCAGGTCGTCGACGGCTTCGGGGTGCCGTACTCGCCCGAGTACCTGCTCGCCGTCCTGAACCGGCACTGGTCGGACCGGCACGCCGCCCGACTCGTCGAGGCGGTCCGCGGCGGACGGCTGCACCCCGCCGAGGGCACGGCACTG
This sequence comes from Curtobacterium sp. NPDC087080, assembly GCF_044745105.1. Classification (NCBI taxonomy): domain Bacteria; kingdom Bacillati; phylum Actinomycetota; class Actinomycetes; order Micrococcales; family Microbacteriaceae; genus Curtobacterium; species Curtobacterium sp. NPDC087080. Next base: position 134,145 of record NZ_JBIUZP010000001.1, read on the forward strand.
CACGAGTGGGCGTGGCACCGCGACCAGGAGGGCGCCCTGCTCCCGCCGCGGACGGCGGGCATCGAGCTGCAGAACTCGATCCGGCCGGCGATCGCCGTCGCCCGGTTCGTCGCCTTCGCCGCGAAGGAGCTCCACGATCGGCCGGAGTGGCGTGGTCGGATCGCCGAGGAGACCCTGACCCGCGGCTCGCTCGTCGACGGGCCCGTCGCGGTCGCCTTCGCGCAGGAGGTCCGCCGCACCGCGCCCTTCGTCCCGGTGCTCCCGGCGTGGGCGACCGAGGACGTCGAACTCGACGGCGAGCGCCTCCGCGCGGGCGGACGGGTGGTGCTCGACATCCTGGGCACGGACACCGACGACCGCTCCTGGCCGGACGCCGACCGGTTCGATCCCGCCCGCTGGCTGGACGTCACCAGCTGGGACGACGTCGAGGCCGTGGCGACCTTCGTGCCGCACGGCGGAGCGGACGTCGCGACCGGGCACCGGTGCCCGGGGGAGAAGGTCGCCGTCGCGGCCCTCGCCACCGCCGTCGCCGTGCTGAGCGACCCGCGGATCGAGGTGCTCGACGAGGGACTCGACGTCGACCGGCGGCGGATGCCGACGAAGCCCGCCTCGGGCGGTCGGGTGACGCGCCGCGGCGCGGGCACCGCGCGGGCCGGCGGGTGCCCGTTCCACCGGGCGGCGCACTGACCGACCAGTCGCTGTCCGTGAGCGCAGCCCCCGGGAAGCCCTCCGCGCTGGCCTCACGTCCTCATCGATCTCGGTGTCGGCGCTGCCGGATCGGACAGCCGCTCCGATGCTCCCCCTCAGCGCTCGTGAGGGACGACGGTCATGTCCGGAGGAGTCGAGCGAGCCGTCCGTTCGGGTTCATTCGTCGGGACCGCCCTCGACCCAGTGGTGGCTCTCGTCCCAGTCGTGTTGCTCGGTGATCACCATGGCGACACCAGGGACCGCCCATTCGAGGTCCAACAGTCTCGGGCGCATGTCGGCAGCAGTCGCGATGCGGATGCGATCGACGTGCTGCAGGCGGAGGATCGGTGACCAGTCGCGGTCGTCGGGCTCGACGCCGAAGTGCAGTTCGCGCAGCAGCGGCAGTTCCGCGAGGAAGTCCAGGTCCGGGGTGGTCGACCTTCCACGCTCGGTACCCGGGAGGACGGCGAGGTCTTCAAGGCGTTTGCAGGCGCCGATGGCGCTGTAGTCCCGCACGCGGAACGTGCCGGTCAGCACGAGCCTCCGGAGCGAGGGGATCTCGGCAAGGGGCGCCAAGTCGACCAGAGCTGGTGCGCTGTGGAGCTCCAGCGTGTCGAGCGATCGCATGCCGATCAACGGGCGGAGGTCGTCGTAGTCGCCCCACTTGGTGACGAGGGTCTCGAGTTGTGTCTGCCCCTCGAGGGACGCGAAGAGCCGCTTGGGGGTCCTGCTCGTGAACTCCAACTCGCGGATCTGGCTCGGACCCGCACCGAAGAAGTCGCACCACTCTGCGACGATCCGGGTGGCCATCGATCGCGGAACGTCGAGCTGGGTGGCCTGCACCGAGACGGCGAGATCGTCGTCGTAGTCCTCGGGCCGTTGCAGGACCACCCTCCCGTCGTAGCCGATCGATCGCATTTCGTCATCTTGGCAGAGCGGCGACCGGACGTGCTGACGGCGGACGACGTGGACGACATCACGCGCGTCGGTGCTCCAGGATGAACGGGTGCAGGATCACGAGGTCATCGACAGGGCCGCTGAACGATGGGCGAGCGGCGCCCGCGCTGATGCGCTGATGTCGTTGCGCACCCGTGTCCGGGCCGCGCCGGCAGCGCTCGAGGTGCGGCTCGCGTTGGTCGAGCGGTACCGCGAACTCGGCGCACCCGACCAGGCCGGCCGCTGGGGTCTCGCTGTCCCCGGTCTCACGACGTCCGAGGAGCAGGACCGAGCCGCCCGGCTGTTCGCTGCCTCCGGCGTCGACGAGTCCGGACTGGCGACCTTCCTGGTGCTGCCTGCGGGATCGGCCCTGCCGGCGGAGGTCGTCGCGCTGCTGCCGGAGATCGACCGCTACCGGCAGGTCTTCCAGCAGAAGGCGTACGAGCGGTGGCGCGGTGCGGATCGGTCCACGGACCGTCTCGGCGACGCGCTGGAGGGCGTGCTCATCACCCTCGTGTGCTCGTGGCTCGCGACGCTGGCGATCGTCTGGGGCGGCAGCATCCTCGGCGCGCAGATGACGAACGTCGCACGGTGGGCGTCCCTGCTGTCCCTGACGCTCTGCGGGTTGTTCAGCGGGATGATGGCCTTCCGGCGGGGCGCTGCACGGCGCCCGTGGGCGGCAGTCGGTTGGGGTGCGGCGTGTCTTGCGCTGTTCGTCGGCGTGCTCCGACTCCTCGCGCTCGCGACCGAGCACGACGGCGTGATCCGGTTCGCCTGGGAGCACTGACCGCGCCAGAGACGGACGGGAGGCCCGTGGCGGGCCCGCCACGAGCCTCCCGTCCGTCCCGTCACACCTCGGTGACGCGACCCGCCTCGACCCGCCAGCGGCGGTCGAGCCGGACGGTGTCGAGCATCCGCCGGTCGTGCGTGACGAGCAGCAGGGTGCCGTCGTAGGACTCCAGCGCCTGTTCGAGCTGCTCGATCGCCACGAGGTCGAGGTGGTTCGTCGGCTCGTCGAGCACGAGCACGTTCACCCCGCGGGCCTGCAGCAGCGCGAGCCCGGCACGGGTCCGCTCACCCGGTGAGAGCGCGGCGGACGGGCGGCCGACGTGGTCCGCCTTCAGCCCGAACTTCGCGAGCAGGGTCCGGACGTCGGCCGTGGTCATCTCGGGCACGAGCTCCTCGAACGCCGCGGCGAGGGGCTGCTCGCCCGTGAAGGCCGCTCGGGCCTGGTCGACCTCGCCGATCGCGACGCTGGAACCCAGCGACGCGGAACCGCTCGTCGGCTCCGTCCGGCCGAGCAGGGCGCGGAGCAGGGTCGACTTGCCGGCGCCGTTCGGGCCGGTGATGCCGATGCGGTCGCCGCCGGACACCTGCAGCGACACCGGGCCGAGCGTGAAGTCGCCCTGTTCGTACACGGCGTCGGACAGCGTCGCGACGACCGTGGACGAGCGCGGGGCGCTGCCGATGGTGAAGGCGAGCTGCCACTCCTTGCGGGGCTCCTCGACCTCGTCGAGCCGGGCGATCCGCGACTCCATCTGCCGCACCTTCTGCGCCTGCTTCTCGCTCGACTCGCTCGCGGCCTTCCGGCGGATCTTGTCGTTGTCCGGGTTCTTCTTCATCGCGTTCCGCACGCCCTGGCTCGACCACTCGCGCTGCGTCCGCGCGCGGGAGACCAGGTCGGCCTTCGTCGCGGCGTACTCGTCGTACGCGTCGCGCTTGTGCTGCCGGGCGATCTCGCGTTCCTCGAGGTACGCCTCGTAGCCGCCGCCGAACAGCCGGTGCGACGACTGCGCCAGGTCGAGCTCGAGGACGGCCGTCACCGAGTGGGCGAGGAACTCGCGGTCGTGGCTGACGAGCACCGCACCGCCACGCAGACCCCGGACGAACTGCTCGAGCCGGTCGAGGCCGTCCAGGTCGAGGTCGTTCGTCGGCTCGTCGAGCAGCACGACGTCGAAGCGGGAGAGCAGCAGTGCGGCGAGCCCGACGCGGGCCGCCTGCCCACCGGACAGCGCCGTCATCAGCGAGTCCGGGCCGACGCCGGAGCCGTCCGGGGTGGTCTCGAGCCCGAGCTCGGCGAGCACGACCGGCAGGCGCTCCTCGAGGTCGGCGGCACCGGACGCCAGCCAGCGCTCGAGCGCGGCGGAGTAGCGGTCGGCCGCGGCGTCACCGCCGGCCGGGTCGCCCAGGGCCTCGGCAGCGCGGTCCATGTCGGCCGTCGCGTCCGCGCAGCCCGTGCGTCGGGCGACGTACGCCGCGACGGTCTCGCCGGCGATCCGCTCGTGCTCTTGGGGGAGCCAACCGACGAAGGCGTCCGGCGGGTTCGTCGACACCGTGCCGGCGAGGGGCTCGTCGACGCCGGCGAGCAGGCGGAGGAGCGTCGACTTGCCCGCACCGTTCACGCCGACCAGGCCGATCACGTCGCCCGGGGCCACGGTGAGGTCGAGGCCCTCGAAGAGCGTGCGGGCGGCGTAGCCGCCGGCGAGGTCCTTGGCGACGAGCGTGGCGGTCATCCGGCAATCGTCCCACGGGCGGGACCCCGCTCAGGCCGCGCCGACGACGGCTCAAGCCCCGTCAGCAGCGCCGGCCGCGTCGTCCACCGGACGCGTGAGCCCGAGGATGCACCCCTCGACGGCCGCGACCCGCACCGCGTCGGTCCCGTCGAACAGCACGCTCTGGCTGACCGCGCCGACGTGCGCCGCGACCACCGCCCGCGTGTAGAGCGCCGGGTCGACGGTGGGGACACGGCCGGCCCGCTCGAGCGCGGCGACGAGGAGTGGCTGGAGCGTGGCGTGGAACCGGTCGGTGTGCGCGCGGAGCAGGGCGTTCACCTCGGGGTCGTGTCGGGCCCGCGTGGTGAGCACCGAGCGGATCGCGTACCAGCGGTCCTCGGGCGGCAGGCCGTGCACGACGCCCTGCACGACACCGTCGACCGTCGGGTGCCCGTCGAGCGCGGCGCCGAGCTCGTGTTCGAGCACGGCGAAGACGGCCTCGGCCTGCTGCTCGTAGACCGCGAAGAACAGCTCGTCGACGGTCCGGAAGTTCGAGTAGAACGCTCCCCGGGTGTAGCCGGCGCGAGCGACGACCGCCTCGACGCTGACCGAGGTCGACCCGGTCTCCTGGAAGATCGCCTCGGCCGCCGCGATGAGCGTCGCCCGGGTGCTGCTCCGCCGTCGGACGGCGCGCGGTGCGGCTGGTTCGGTCACGGCTACAGGCTAGGCCGAGGGCCGGTCGGCCAGGTAGTCGTGCACGGTGCGGACCGGGGCGAGGGTCAGGTCCGTCAGGACGTGCGACGCCCGGACGACCTCGAGCACCGGCAGGTCGGCCATCGGCGCGAGCGCGTGCGCGAACAGCTGCAGCCGGGCGGGTCCGGTCCAGGCCTGCTTGACGGTCACGTCGGTGATCTCGGTGCGGACGAGGTCGGCCACCAGGTGGCGCTGGGTCCGCAGGTCCGGGACGAGCTTCACCATGAAGGTCGGCACGGTGATCTCGGCCAGGGCGGCGTCGTGGTCGAGCGGCTCCCACTCGTACGCCATGGTGGCGGTGGCCACGCGCTCGGTCCCGCGGTCGAGGGTGCCGACGAGCGCGCCCTGGTCGACGCGGAGCGCCGGGGTGCCGAGCACCTTCGGGTAGGCGCTGAGCTCGCGGCCGGCGAGGGTCGCGGCCGAGTTGTCGAGGTACATCGCGTGCAGGTACTCGCCGCGCTCGCCGTCGTGCTCGACCTGGATCGCCTGGCCCGACTCGACGTACGGGCCGTACCCGTCGACCTCGCCCATCCTCATGACCTCGAAGCGGACGAGCGGCTCGGTGACCTCGAGCGGTTCCGGGACCACGGCCCGCAGTGCGTCGGGGTCGGTGCGGTACACGACGTTGAAGTACTCGCGGTCGGTGAACCGCGTCGGCCGGAGCGGGTAGACCGGCGCGGCGAGCGGGGTGGTCAGGTGCTGCAGGACGTCGTCGGCGCGCATGCGCATCTCCTCTCAGAACTCCGATACGATCTGTATCGAGTACGAAGTGTACCGAAACAGACCGAGAGCAGGGACCCCGTGCCGTACCAGCCGCCCCGAGACACCGCCGACCGCCCCGTGACCGTGATCGGCGGTGGAACGCTCGGACGCCGCATAGCCCTGATGTTCGCCAGCGGCGGGGCCGAGGTCCGGATCCACGACCTGTCGGACGAGGTCCGGGCCGCCGCCGTCGGGTACGTCGAGGAGACCCTGCCCGGGGTCGTGGCCGCGCGCGACGGTGCGACCGCGGGGACGGTCCGCGGCGAGGCGGACCTCGAGGCCGCGGTGGCCGACGCGTGGCTCGTCGTCGAGGCCGTCCCCGAGCGGCTCGACCTGAAGACCCCGCTGTTCGGACGGCTCGACGCGCTGGTCGCGGCGGACACGATCCTCGCCACGAACTCGTCCTCGTACGCCAGTCGTCTGGTCATCGACGAGGTCGAGCACCCCGAGCGCGTCCTCAACGTGCACTTCTACATGCCCCCGCAGCAGAACGCCGTCGACCTGATGAGCGACGGCCAGACCGACCCGGCCGTGATCGACCTGTTGCTCGAGGTGCTGCCCCGCTACGGCGTGCACCCGTTCCTGGCCCGCCGTGAGTCGACCGGGTTCATCTTCAACCGCATCTGGGCCGCCATCAAGCGTGAGGCGCTCGCGGTCGTCGCCGACGGTGTCTCGACGCCCGAGGACGTCGACGCGATGTGGCAGGTGAACAGCGGCGCACCGGCCGGGCCCTTCCGGATGATGGACCAGGTCGGCCTCGACGTGGTCCTCGACATCGAGGAGCACTACGCGGCCGAGGACCCGAACCTGCCGGAGGGGCCGCGCCGCCTGCTGCGCGAACACGTCGACGCCGGCCACCTGGGCGTGAAGACCGGACAGGGCTTCTACCGCTACGACGACTGACGTCGTCACCACCCACCGGACGGGAGGCACGGTGCCGGCCCGCACCGTGCCTCCCGTCCGGCGGGGCGTCCGTGCACCCGCTGCTGGCAGGATCGAGGCGTGTCGACGCTCATCGTGACCGCCCACCCGGACCCCGACTCGCTGACGCTCGCCGTCGCCCACCGCATCGAGGCGGCGCTCGACGCCGCCGGCGCGGGCCCCGTCACGGTCGCCGACCTCGCCGCCGAGGGCTTCGACCCCCGCTTCACCGCCACGGACCGGCACACCTACCGGACGGGGACCGACCCGGCGCCCGACGTCGCGGCCGAACAGGCGCGCCTCGACGGAGCGGACCACCTCGTGCTTGTGTTCCCGGTGTGGTGGTGGTCGGTGCCGGCACTCGTCAAGGGCTGGCTCGACCGGGTGTTCGTGAACGGGTGGGCCTTCGGCGTCGGCGAGGACGGGCGCATCGACCGACGGCTCGGCCGGCTGACGGTGCACCTCGTGCCGATCGCCGGCGACGACGCCGGAGTGTACGAGCGGCACGGGTACGAGCAGGCACTCCGGACGCAGCTCGAGCACGGCGTGGTGGACTTCTGCGGCGCGGTCCGCGGGGCGACGGTGTTCGTGCACGAGTCCGAGCACGAGGACCCGGCGGTGCGCGAGCGGGCCGTGGCGGTCGCGGTCGAGCGGGTCGTCGCCGCGGTGCGCGGATGACCAGCGACGTCCGTGCGGTGGTCTTCGACCTCGACGGCACCCTGTTCGACCACGCGGGAGCAGCAGCTCGAGCGGTAGACGACTTCCTCGGCGAGCTCGGTGTCGACCCGTCCGATGCCCTGCGGGACGCATGGGCGGAGGCGGAGGAGTGGCACTTCGACCGGTGGCGACGTGGAGAGGTCGACTTCGCCGAGCAGCGTCGGGCCCGGCTCGTCGAGGTGCTGCCCCTCGCCGGGCTCCGACCACGGCACGACCCGTACGAGCTCGACGCACTGTTCGGCCGCTACCTCGTCGCGTACCGGGCCGCCTGGCGTCCGTTCGCGGGGAGCGCGGCGCTCCTCCAGGAGATCCGGGACTCCGGCAGAGCGATCGCTGTCCTGACCAACGGGACCGAGGAGCAGCAGCGCGACAAGCTCGTCACGACCGGCCTCGGAGACCTCGTCGACGTGGTCTGCACGTCGGAGGGGATCGGGGTCGCCAAGCCGGACCGACGCGCGTTCGAGCGTGTCGCGGACGACCTCGGCGTCCCGACCGAGGCGTGCCTGATGGTCGGCGACGACCCCGAACGTGACGTCGCCGGGGCACGTGCCGCGGGGATGCGCGCGGTCCTGGTCGATCCGGCTCGTGACGGCGGTGCCGCCGTCCGGTCCTCCGTGCTCTCCGTCCTGCGCGGGGAGTCGGGCACGGTACGGCGGTGACGGCCCCCTAGCGTGGCGAGGTGCGTCACCTCCTGCGACTCGACGACTGGACCACCGACGACACCGACGCGGTGTTCGCACTCGCCCGCGCGTACGAGCAGGGCGACCTCGGCGGAGCGATGGCGGACGCGGACGTCGTCGTGACCGACGGACCCGGTCGCCACGCCGCTGCCCTCGAGCCCTACCGGATCACAGCGGACGTCCTGGCGCTCGCCCCCGACGGGGTGCGCTTCGCTCCGTGTCCGCCGTTCGTCCGTGGGCGCGAGGTCAGCGCGGACGCGATCGCGAGTCCGGCCTTCGTGGGACACGGGGCGAAACGTGCGCTGTTGCCGGTCCAGCAGGCGGTCCTGGCACACTGCCTCACCTGATCTCGCGCGCCCGTTCCTTCCCAGAACGCGTGCGATGCCAGGTGGAACCGGGCGTACCTGGCGGAACTGGAGGACCAGGTACGCCCGGAAGCGCCAGGTACGCCCGGAAAGGCCGAGCACCACCCTCACGGCCGCCTAGCCCTCGGGGATCGCCACGACGCGGTTCTGGTACGCCCAGACGACGGCCTGCAGGCGCGAGCGCACCCCGAGCTTCGGCAGCATCCGCGCCAGGTGCGACTTCACGGTGGAGACCTCGACGACGAGCTCCGCCGCGATCTCCTCGTTCGACATGCCCTGCGCCAGGAGCAGCAGCACGTCCCGCTCCCGGGCGGTCAGCAGCTCGGACGCCCGGTCACCCGTCACCGGCTGCAGGCTCCGCCGTGAGACGAACTCCCGCAGCACCCGCCGCGTCAGGCTCTGGTCGATCGTGCCGTTCCCGGCCGCGACCTGCCGCACCGCGTCGACGATCACGTCCGGTTCCGCGTCCTTGAGCAGGAACCCCGACGCCCCCGCCTCGAGCGCCCCGAACACCAGGTCGTCGAGGTCGAAGGTCGTCAGCATCAACACCGGCACCGCAGGGTCGGCGTCCGGCGCGCAGAGCTCCCGGGCCACCTCGATGCCGTTCCGGACCGGCATCCGGATGTCGAGCACCGCCACGTCCGGCCGCGTGCTCCGTGCCAGTGCGAGGGCCTCGCCGCCGTCGGCCGCGACCGCCACCACGTCGACGTCCGGCTCGGCCGCCAGCAGCGCCGACACCCCCGCGCGGACGAGCGGCTGGTCGTCCGCCACCAGCACCCGGATCACCGCGCCACCTCGGGCGTCTCACGTCCGAGTCGCAACGTCACGACCCAGCCACCGCTCGCCGTCGGACCGGTCTGGAGGCGCGCCCCCACCAGGTCCGCCCGCTCGCGCATGCCGCGCAGGCCGTTCCCGCCCGCTGCCGTGCTCCCCGGGGTCGGGTCGCCCGGTGCGTCCGCCGTGCCGGGTGCCGGGGGTGCCGTGTTCTCCACGCGGAGCTCCAGGTGGTCGGGGGCGCGGTCGTCGAGCGTCACCGTGACGACGGCACCCGGGGCGTGCAGGGCGGCGTTCGCCAGTGCCTCCTGCGCGGTGCGGTAGGCAGCGAGCTGCGCCAGGGGTCCGACGCCCTCGGCGACCTCGTGCGCACCGCGGAGGACCTCGAGCCGCACGTCGGACCGGTACCGGGCACGCTCGGCCAGGTCGACGATCCCGGCGACGGTCTCGACGGCGCGTTCGGCGGGGGCGTCGTCCCGCAGCAGTCCGACCAGGCGACGCAGGTCCTCGAGCACCGCGGTGCTCTGCTCCCGCACCTGGCGGACACCCTCGTGCGCGGCGGTCGGGTCGGTGTCGATCTGCCGGTCGATGACGGCCGACATGAGCGCGATCCCGGACAGGTGGTGCGCTGCGATGTCGTGCAGCTCCCGGGCCATCGCGGCCCGTTCGCGCGACACGGCGGCGTCGACCCGGGCGTCCTGCTCCCGCACCGCTGCGGAGGCCTCGGCGGTCCGTGCGGCGACCTCGGCGTCCCGCGCTGCCCGGACCTCGCGCCGGGACCGCACCACGAGCGCCACGACGAGCGGGAGCCCGACGGCCCCGACGGCCTGCGTGACGCCCTGCGGGAGTGCTTCGACGAGTGCATCGGCGAGCGACCGGTCGGACAGCGCGCCGTTCAGCCTGACCCAGTTGCCCGCGGTGCCGGCGGACACGAGCGCCGCCGCCCCGACGACCGACGGCCAGAGCACGGTGAGCGGTACCCGCACGCCGGCGAGTACCACCGCCACCACGACGGGGAGCGCGGTGAGGCCGAACAGGTCACCGCCGGAGGTGACGGCGACGAGGAGGACGGGGACGGCAGCGACCGCGAGCACGACCGTCCGGGGAGCCCGACGAGCTGCGAGCAGGACCGCGGACTGCACCAGGAGTCCGAGCGCGGTCGCCGCCCAGTCGGCACTGCCGACCTCGGGCGCCGAGAGCGGGTGTCCGAGCGTGTCCGGATCGACGGCGTCGAGGAAGGGCAGCCCGAGCAGCAGCCCGAGCGAGACGACGGCGGTCGCGACGGCGACCAGGACGTCGGTGCGGCGCAGGCGGCGGCCACCGTCGACCTCCCGCGCGGAGCGGGGGTCGGCGGCGACGCGAGCCGCACGCGCTTCAGCGGGTGCCATCGTCCGATCCTACGAGGCGGGCGGAGGGCGACGCGGGGAGGCGATCCGTGCCTCCCGGCCGACGGTCGTACCCGAGCCGACCCCGGGTGGCGACCAGCAGGACGACGGCGGCCATCGTCGAGACGATCGCGAGCCCGTGCATCATCGTGCCCGCCGACATCCCCGGGTACATGTCCGCCCACAGGGTGGAGATGGTGTTGTTCACCCCGACGTGCAGCAGCAGTGCGATCGGCAGGCTCTCGCCGGTGCGGTTGAACACCCACGTCATCACGACGTTGAACGTGATCGTGAAGAGCGCGAAGACGACCGGCTCGGACCAGTGCGCGTCCGGCCACCCGCCCCAGTCGGACAGGTAGAGCGGCATGTGCCACAGCGCCCACAGCGGACCGAGCACCGCGGCGGCACCGAGCGGCCCGAAGCGGTCCTGCAGCCGGGGCAGGGCGAAGTCACGCCAGCCGGGCTCCTCCGACAGTCCGGTGGTGAACAGCTGCACGACGAGCCCCGGCACGAGGGCGAGCAGGGCGAGGGCGGTCGGTGCCTGCACGTTGCCGCCGGAGAACGGCAGGCCCGTCAGGACGATGAGCGCCGGGACGCCGACCAGTGCGAGTGCGTACCAGTACCAGGACACCCGCCAGCGCCAGAGCCGACCGACCCACCGCCGCAGCCCCGGACGGCCGTCGGCGAGGGCGGTCACCACGAACGCGCCGCCGAGCGGACCGAGGAGCGCGCCGGGCAGGACCCCGGTGAACTGGGCCGTGCCGAGGAACTCCGGGAAGTGCAGGTCCCAGACGCCCAGGCCGTGCGGGCTCAGGATGTAGGGGATCCACGCGAGCCAGCTCAGGCCGAGGGCGAGGGTGGCGAAGGAGGCGAGCGGGTGCCGGGACACCACGCCCCGGACCCCCGTCGCACGGGAGGCAGCGGTGCCGGCACCGGGCCGGACTTCGGTCGTGTTCGTCATGACACCGACGCTAGGAACGTCTGCTGCCCGGAACGACCGGCGGAGGGACGCACCACCGGGAGTTCCACCGAAGGATGCAAGCGCCGTACGGTGCCCGACGCGCGGTGTCGGTCGCCCGTGCGTAGCGTCGGGTGCATGACCAGCAGCACCGTCCTCGTTGCCGGCGCCACGGGGGACCTCGGTTCCCGCATCGTCGACGCCCTCCTCGCGGCCGATCCCGACGTCCGCGTCCGCGCACTCAGCCGCTCGGCCACCGGGCCCGCCGCCGACCGGCTCACCACACGGTCCGACCGTGTCTCCGTCGTCAGCGCCGCCTACGACGACCACGACGGACTCGTGGCGGCGCTCGCCGGGGTCGACGTCGTCGTCTCCGTGCTGAGCGGCACCCGCTCCGTGGTCGTCGACGCACAGACCGCGCTGCTCGCCGCAGCGGTCGACGCCGGCGTGCCCCGGTTCGTGCCGTCCGACTACTCGGCCGACTACCGTGCGATCACCCCCGGGACGAACCGGAACTTCGAGCTGCGCCGCGAGTTCGCCGCAGCGCTCGACGCCGCACCGATCCGGGCGACCTCGGTGCTGAACGGCGCCTTCACCGACATGCTCACCGGGCAGGCGCCGATGATCCTGTTCGACCGCCGCACGGTCCTGTACTGGTCGTCCCCGGACCAGCTGCTCGACTTCACCACGAAGGACGACACCGCCTGGGTCACCGCACGCGTCGCCCTCGACCCGGACGCCCCACGCGTCGTCGAGGTCGCTGGTGACCGGGTGACCGCCCGGAGCGTTGCCGACACCCTGTCGCGGCTCACCGGCACGCGGTTCCGCACGCAGTGGGCCGGGACCGCGGGGACCCTCTCGGCGATGGCCCGCGTCGGTCGGCGTTTGTCGAGCGCGGGGGACGACGAGCCCTTCCCCGCCTGGCAGGGGATGCAGTACTTCGTCAGCATGTTCAGCGGCGAGGCCGAACTCCACCACGTCGCGAACGACCGCTACGGGCCGCACGACTGGACGACGGTGCGGGACGTGCTCGCCGCGCACCTGCAGGCCTAGGCTCGGGGACCGTGTTCGAACTCCACCACCTCTCGGCGCAGGAACTCTGGGACTGGATCCGACGGGGGGACGCGACCGCGCTCGAGGTGACCGAGCACTACCTCGCCCGCATCGAACGACTCGACCCCGCACTCGGGGCCTTCGTCACCGTCACCGCCGACGCAGCACGCGCCCGGGCGTCGCAGCTCGGGTCCCTGGTGCCGACCTCTCGTCCGCTGTGGGGGCTGCCGACCGCGGACAAGGACCTGTACGACCGAGCCGGCGTCCCGACCCGGCACGGCTCCGCAGCACTTCCCGCGACGCCTGCGACCGCTGACCACCCACTGGTGGCGGCGCTCGCCGCAGCGGGGACGGTGAGCCTCGGCAAGACGACCTCTCCGGAGTTCGGCATGTCGTCGTCGTCGGAGACCCGGATCGGCACGACCCGGAACCCGTACGACACCACTCGGGCACCCGGCGGGTCGTCGAGCGGCACCGCTGTCGCCGTCGCCGCCGGACTCGTGCCCGCGGCCGTCGGGACGGACGGCGGGGGATCGGTCCGGATCCCGGCCGCAGCGACCGGTCTCGTCGGGCTGAAGCCGAGCCGCGGCCGGGTGCCGTCGATGCCCGGTCGGACGGGCCTCGGCGGACTGAGCGTCGCCGGTCCGATCACGCGGAACGTCGCCGACGCCGGGATGCTCCTCGACGCCCTGGTGGCCCCGACCGGGCTGGCGGAGCCTTCACCGTACGCGCTCGTCACACCCGAGGTCGGCGACGGGCCGTTCACCGCTGCGGCCGTCCGTGGCGAGGGGCGCTTCGTCGTCGGGCTGCTCGACGGGTCGCCGTGGGACGACACCGTCGACGTCGTGGTCGATCCGGCCGCCCGAGCCGCCGTCGAGACCGCCGTGCGGGTGCTCGGCGAGGTCGGCCACGGGGTCGAGGACGTCGCGATGCCCCGGCTGCCGTACGCCGACGCGTTCCGGGTGGCGTGGGAGTCCGGCGCTGCGGGGCTGCCCCGCGTACCCGGCATCGACCTGTCCGAGCTCACCCCGCTGGTGTCCTGGCTGGTCGACCGCGGGCGGGCGCTCACCGCGACGCAGGTGCTCGACGCGATGACGACGCTCGATGCCTTCTCGGCCGGGCTCATCCGGGCGTTCGACCGGTTCGACGCCGTGCTGACGCCGACCCTGGCGCTGACGCCTCGGCCGCTCGGTTGGTACGGGGACGACCCCGAGGAGGACTTCCGACGGCAGTGCGCGTACTCGCCGTGGACCTCGATGGCGAACGTGTCGGGGCTCCCTGCGATCACGTTGCCGGTGGGCGTGACGGAAGAGGACCACCCGGACGGCGCGGGCCTGCCGATGGGTGTGCAGCTCATCGGGCGGCCGGGCGGGGAGCGCGTGCTGCTGGCCATCGGGGCGCAGCTCGAGCGACGGCTGCGGTGGCAGCGGCGACACCCGGCGATGTGGTGACGCTCGACTGACGCCGGCGCGGTGTCGTGCGCGACTGACGCCGGCGCGGTGTCGCGGCTCGTGGACTGGCGCGACATCGTGGTCGTCGTACGACAGCGGAAGTGTCGCGTCGCCCGCGGCCCCGCCCTACGGCAGCGTCGGCGCCGCCGCCACCAGCGCTCGAGTCACCGGGTGCCGCGGGTCGTCGAGCAGCGACACCGGCCCCTGCTCCACGATCCGCCCCTCGGAGAGCACCGCCACGGTGTCGCACAGCCGCTGCACCACGCCGATGTCGTGCGACACGAGCACGAGGGTCAGGCCGAGGTCGTCGGCGAGCGAGCGGAACAGGTCGATCACCCGGGCACGGACCACCACGTCGAGGGCGCTCATCGGCTCGTCCCCGAACAGGATCCGCGGCGAGTGCACCACCGCGCGGGCGATCGCGATGCGTTGCCGCTGTCCGCCGGAGAACTCGTGCGGGTACCGGCTGGCGGCGTCTGCGGGCAGGTCGACGCGCTCCAGCACCGCGGCCACGAGTGCGCGGTGGTCGCCCGGCACCCGCAGTGCGCGGAGCGGTTCGGTCACGATCGACCCGACGCGCATCCTCGGGTCGAGGGACGCGTACGGGTCCTGGAACACCACCCCGGTCTCGCGACGGAACCAGCGCATCGCGGCCGCGGAGGCCGACGCCACCACGGGACGACCGCCGGCCGAGACGGTGCCGGCGGTGGGAGCCTCCAGGCCGGCGAGCAGGCGCACCAGCGTCGACTTGCCGGAACCGGACTCGCCGACGATGCCGAGCCGCGCACCGGAGGCGACCGTCAGGTCGACGCCGTCGACCGCGGTCCGTACCGGACCCGGTTCGAAGGGGCCGCGGCGCGGCAGACGGTACGTGCGGTGGAGGCCGCTGGCGTGCAGCGCGTCGGTCATGCGGGGCCTCCGGTGCGGCGGGCGGTGGCGCGTGCGGCGGCGACGAGGGCCGCCGTCGTCGGGTGCTGCGGGGCGTCGAGCAGCGCGCGCACGGACCCCTGTTCGACGACCCGGCCGTGGTCGAGCACGACGGCGGTGTCGGCGATGCGGGCGAGCACCGCGAGGTCGTGCGTCACGAAGAGCATCCCGGTGCCGCGCTCGGTCGAGAGCCGCTCGAACAGTTCGAGGATCCGAGCCTCGGTCGTGACGTCGAGCGCCGTCGTCGGTTCGTCGGCCACGAGGTAGGCGGGGGAGCCGGCCATCGCCATCGCGATGCAGATGCGCTGCCGCTGCCCGCCGGACAGCTGGTGCGGGTACTGCCGGAGCAGCGCAGCGGGGTCGGGCAGCCCGACGGCATCCGCCAGCGCGACCGCGGCGGTGGCGGCAGCCCGGCGGTCCAGCCCGCGGTGCAGCCGGAGCGGTTCCGCCACCTGCGCGCCGACCCGCCGGAGCGGGTCGAGGGCGGTCGCGGGCTCCTGGAACACCATGCCGATCCCCGAGCCGCGGTGCCGTGCGCGGTCCCGGTCCCGCATGCCGACGAGCTCGGTGCCGTCGAGGCGGATGCTCCCGCGCACCTCGGCCCCCGCCGGCTCGAGACCCATCAGGGCGAGCGAGGTCATCGACTTGCCGGACCCGGACGCGCCGATCACGCCGACGCGTCGGCCGGGAGGCACGGTGAACGTCACGTCGTCGAGCACCGTCCGCCCCGCGATGCGGACCGACAGTCCGGTCACCTCGAGTCCGTCGCGTCCGGTCCGTCGGTCGCTCACGCCGTCACCCCCGGGGTCGTCGTCGTGCCGTCCGGTGCGGGTCGGTCCGCAGCCCGGCCCGTGCTCGGACGGTCGTCCGGGTCCGTTCCGTCGCCTGCGGCCGTCCGGTCGCCTGTCGTCAGGCGCGGGTCGGCCGCGTCGCGCACCGCGTCACCGAGCAGCGAGAGCGCGGCCACGACCAGGGCGATCGCGGCGCCCGGCCAGGTCGCGCTCCACGGGTGCACGCCGATGTACGTCTGCAGGTCGGCGAGCAGGTTGCCCCACGACGCCGTGTCCGACCCCGCGCCGTAGCCGAGGTAGGACAGGCCGGCCTCAGCGAGGACCGCCGTCGCCATCGCGAGCGACAGCTGCACGGTGAACAGCGGCGCCGCGTTGGGCACCAGGTGGCGGGTGAGCACGCCCAGGGGGCCGACGCCGGAGGCCCGCGCCGCGACGACGTAGTCGCTCCGGGCGATGCGGCGGATCTCCCCGCGGGCGACGCGGGCGATCGTCACGCCGAACGACAGCCCGACGCTCACCACGACGATGCCGAGCGACCCGCCGAACACCGCCGTCAGGAGCATGGCGGTGAGCAGCGTGGGGAACGCGACGAGGATGTCGAGGAGGACGGCGGTGCCCTCGCGGACCCACCGCGTGGTCAGCGAGCCGATCGCCGTCAGGAGGATGCCGACGACGCTCGCGACGATGCCGGAGCCGACCGCGACGAGCACGGTCGTCCGGGTACCGGCGAGCAGGTAGCTCGCGATGTCCCGCCCTGCGGCGTCGGTGCCGAACCAGTGCGCGAGGCTCGGTGCCGCCCACTGCTGGAACGGGTCGGCGCGGAACGGGTCCTGCGGCGTCCACACGAGGGACACCGCGGCGAGCACGACGAGGAGCGCGAGGACCACGACGGCGAAGCACCCGGTGGGTCGGGCGAGCAGACGGCGGATCACTCGCCCACCTCCCGCTGCCGGGGGTCGAGTGCCCGGTGCACGACGTCGACCGCGAAGCCGACGACCAGCACGAGGCCGGTGAGCACGAGGAGCTCCGACTGCACCTTCGTGACGTCGCGCCGTCCCACGTCGGTGACGAGCATGCGGCCGACCCCCGGGAGCGAGAAGAGCTGCTCGACGACGACGGCCCCGACCAGGAGCCCGGCGATCTGCACGCCGAGGACGGCCAGCACCGTGAGGGCCACCGACGGCAGGCCGTGCCGCAGGAGCGCCCGCGTCCGCGTGAGGCCGATCGCCGCCGCGGTCCGGACGTGGTCGGCGTCGAGCACGGCGAGCGTCGCGGAGCGGGTGAAGCGCAGGATCACGGCACCCTCGACGGCGCCGATGGTGAGCGCGGGGAGCACGAGCGACGAGAACGCGCGACCGGGTTCGTCCCACCCGTCGAGCGGGAAGCCCTGCGTCGGCAGCCAGTGCAACGTGACGGCGAACAGCGCGATGAGGAGCATGCCCGCCCAGACCACGGGGACGGCCGCGACCGCCTGTGCGACGAAGCCGATCACCGCACCGCCGGCCCGACGGCGCAGCACCGCGGCGAGCACCCCGAGCGGGACGCCGAGCACGAGGGCGGCCACCAGGGACATCCCCGCGAGCGGCAGCGTGACGGCGAGCTTCTGCGCGATCTCCGGACCGACGGCGCCGTTCGTCACGAGCGACCGGCCGAGGTCACCGCGGAGCACACCGCCGATCCAGTCGAGGTACTGCACGACGACCGGCCGGTCGAGGCCGAGCTGCTGCCGGAGCTGCTCGACCTGGGCCGGCGTCGACTGGGTGCCGGCGACGATCTGTGCGACGTCGCCGGGCAGCACGCGCAGCGTGGCGAACACGATGATGCTCGCCACGAGCAGGCCGACGACGAGCAGCAGCAGTCGCCCGACGAGGAACCGGGTCACGCGTCCGATGCTACGGGGGCGGCGGCACGAGCCCGGACCGCAGCGCCGGACGGGCGACCGGCGACCGGCCGGTCCGTGTCGCCGGACGAGCGCCCGACGACCGGCAGGGCAGCGGTCACCTTACCGCCAGCCCGGCCAGGTCGAGGCGCGAGTTGCCGCCGTCGACGGGGAAGCCGGTCACGCCCTTCCGGACGGCGGTGATCTCCGTCGCGGTGTACAGCCACTCGCCGGCGGCGTCCTCGCTGACGATCCGGGCGGCCTTGCGGAGGGCCTGCTCCTTCTCGGTCTGCGAGGTCGCGGCGATCGACTCGGCGTAGAGGCGCTGCACCTCGGGGTTGTCGTACCCGAAGTAGTAGTCCGGGTTCGCCCAGTTGCCGAAGTCCCGCGCTTCGACGTGGTCGACCATCGAGAGCTGGAAGTCCTTCTTCGTGAAGACCTGGTCGAGCCAGGTGGCGAAGTCGACCCGCTGGACTTTCAGGGTGATGCCCACGTCGGCGAGCTGCGACTTCAGCACGTCGCCGATCGTGGCCGGGTAGACGTTGGCGTAGGTCAGGGTCAGGTCGAGGTCGGACTGCCCGGCCTCGGCCAGGAGCTGCTTGGCCTTGTCGGGGTCGTACGCGTCGATCGACGTCAGGTCCTCGTACCCGGGATCGAGCTCGGGGATCGGCCCGCCCTGCTCGACGCCCGTGCCGCCGATGGCCTTGATGAGCGCCTTCGGGTCGATCGCCTGCCGGATGGCCTGGCGCACCCGCTTGTCCGTGAACGGTGCCTGCGCGTCGTTGAACGCGAGCGTGTACTTGTCGGTCGTCCTGCCGCGGTGGAGCTCGATGTCCGGGTTGCCCTGGAGCTGGCCCTGCAGCGTGCCGTCGACGGGGTTCAGCACGTCGAGGTCGCCGTTCGCCATCGCGTTCACGGCCGTCGACGGGTCCGTGATGTAGCGGAACACGATCTTCGCGACCTTCGGCTCGCTGCCCCAGTAGTCGTCGTTACGGCTGAACGTGAGCGAGTCGCCCTGCTTCCAGGACGACACCTCGTACGGTCCGGTGCCGTTGGCGCTGTCGGTCAGGTCGTTCCTCGCGGCCTGCTCGAGCACGAGTCCGGCGCGCCCGGTCAGGGTGAAGAGCAGGTCGGAGTCCGGCGCGGCCAGGCGCAGCTCGACGACTCCGTCCGACGGGGAGCTGATCGACGAGACGCCCGCGAGCTTGGCGGAGTCGACGTAGGACGGGTTGTCCTTCGCCTGCTGCAGCGACCAGACGACGTCGGCCGCGGTGACGGGCTTGCCGTCCTGGAACGTCGTGCCCTCGCGCAGCGTGAACGTGTAGGTCAACCCGTCCGCCGACACCTCGTGCTTCGACGCCAGCACGTCGCGGATCTCGCCGTCCGCCGTGCGCCCGACGAGTCCCTGGTACACGTTGTCGATGAGCACCTGGTCGAGTGCGGCGCCGGACTGCGTGCGGATGTCGAGGCTCGTCGGCTCGAGGACGAGCCCGACGCGCACGGTGGCGTCGTCGCCCGTGCGGTCAGCGCCGTCGGAGCCCGAGCATGCGGTGAGCGTCAGGGCCGCGGCGACGGCGACCGCGGTGGCGGTCAGGGCGACGCGTGCTGCACGGCCGCCGCGACGGGGGAGGAGCGGACTCATGGGTGTGGGTTCCTTCCGGGCGCGTGGTGGCGACGGTCGTCGCATCGCGCGGGACGAGGTTACCGGCGATCGGTGCCGGACGACGGTTGTTGGACCTCGTGCAACAACCGGTGCCGTGCTCCCCATGCCCGGATGGCCGACGCCAGTTCGAGGGGGGCCTGGTTCTGCACCGCGTGTCGGGCGGTCACCGTGACCACGTCGGCCTCGGGCAGTCGCTCGGTGAAGCCGGCGTGCAGCTTCGGGGAGACGTAGCCGCGGTCGCCGCGGACGAGCAGGAGCGGCACGTCGAGGGCCTCGAGGTCCGGCCACGCGTCGGCGAACCGGCCGACCGACGCCGTCCGACCTGCGGGCAGGTGCGGGAAGTGGTGCCGGCGGACGAGTCGGCCGTCCGCACCGAGGCGGGTGGTGTGCCGGGCTTCGCGGAGGAGCACCGCGCGGTCGTCGCCGACGCGGGCCTCGACGGCGCGGTCGACGACCTCCTCGAGCGACGCGAACGGTGTCTCGTCCTCGAGCGCCCGGGCGATGCGGTCCACCGCGCGCTGCGCGAAGTCCGGGGACATGTCGACGAGCACCAGGCCGGTGACGCGCTCCGGGGCCGTCGCCGCCAGTCGGGCGGCGAGGATGGCGCCGAGCGAGTGCCCGACGACCACGCCCGGCGGAACCCCGAGGGCGTCGAGCGCGGCCAGCACCTGGGGGGCCGTCGTGCTCGCGCCGTAGTCGGCGTCGTCGCGCCAGGACGACCGGCCGTGCCCGGGCAGGTCGAGGGCGACCGCCGGTTCCCCGACCGCGATCGCCGTCTGGTCGAAGCTGTGCGCGTCGATGCCGAGCCCGTGCAGGTAGGTGATCCGTGCCTCCCGGCCGTCCGCCGTGTCCCAGCGGATTGCCGCGGTCTCGCGCCCGTCGTCGGCGCGGACCACCTGACGGGAGGCGCGGAGCGGCTCCGTCACGCCGCTCGCGGCTGCCAGCGCGGCCAGGTCCGAGAATTCGTCGTCGGGTTCGTGCACGGGTCCGATCCTCGCACCCTCGAGGGTACCCCGTTGCACCCTGGAAGCCTTAGGTAAGGCATGCCATACTCGTACCTCGTGGCAGCCCGGTACCGAGTCTTCTCCGTCCGCGTCGCGGCCGTGTCGGCGCTCACCCCGTCGTTCGTCCGGGTGACGCTCACCGGTGACGCGCTCGCGGACTTCTCCGCGGTCGGGCTCGACCAGCGCATCAAGGTCGTCCTGCCGATCCCCGGACACGGGTTCACCGACCTGCCCGACGGCGACGACTGGTACGGCGCGTGGCGGGCACTGCCCGACGCGGAGCGCAACCCGCTCCGCACCTACACCGTGCGGTCCTTCCGTCCGGACGCGCGCGAGCTCGACATCGACTTCGTGGCGCACGGGGACACCGGTCCGGCCTCGCGGTGGGTGTCCTCCTGCCGGGTCGGCGACGAGCTCCGCATCGTCGGACCCGCCGTGCCGTCCTCGCCCGCCGAGCTGCCGAGCGGCGCGGCGGAGTTCGCACCGGGGAGCGCGACCCGGATCCTGCTCGCCGGTGACGAGACCGCCGCTCCCGCGATCTGCGCCATCCTCGAGGCGCTCGACGTCGCGACCGTCGGACACGTCTTCATCGAGGTGCCCACCGACGCTGACCGGCTGCCGGTCACCGCGCCCGCCGGTGTCGAGGTGCGCTGGATCGCCCGGAACGGCGCCTCCCACGGGGTCCGGATGACCGACCAGGTGTACGCGTGGGCCTCCGAGGCCGTGTCGGTCCCGGCCGATGTCGCGGGTGCGTCGCGCGCCGCCGTCGAGCTGGCCGACGTGGACGTCGACGAGCAGGTCCTCTGGGACGTGCCTACGGTCGCCGAGGAGCGTCCCGTCTACGCCTGGATCGCGGGTGAGGCCGGCTGCGTGAAGGAGCTCCGTCGTCACCTCGTGCGCGGCGTCGGGCTCGACCGCCGGCAGGTCGCGTTCATGGGCTACTGGCGGCACGGCAAGGCCGAGCACTGAGCGCGGCAGCGTCCCTCCCCGGCGGCGCGACCGTCCCGACGACGGCCCTGGGCGCACGCGGGCTGACCCTGGCGTACGACGACCGGGTCGTGGTCTCGTCGCTCGACGTCGACGTGCCCGACGGTGAACTCACCGTGATCGTCGGCCCGAACGCGTGCGGCAAGTCCACGCTGCTGAAGGCGTTCGCCCGGACCCTGAAGCCGAGCGCCGGGACGGTGTACCTCGACGGCGCCCCGATCGACTCGCTGCGCCCGAAGGCCGTCGCCCGGCGGGTGGGCATGCTGCCCCAGACCCCGATCGCGCCCGAGGGCATCACCGTCCGTGACCTCGTGTCCCGCGGGCGCTTCCCGCACCAGGACCTGCTGCACCCGTCGTCGGGGTCCGACCGCACCGCCGTGCAGGCCGCGCTCGAGCAGACCGACACCGTGGCCCTCGCCGACCGCGGCGTGGGGGAGCTCTCCGGCGGGCAGCGGCAGCGAGTCTGGATCGCGATGGTCCTGGCGCAGGAGACCGACATCGTGCTCCTCGACGAACCGACGACGTTCCTCGACATCGCACACCAGTACGACGTGCTCGAGCTCGCCTCGACCCTGCACGCGTCGGGGCGCACCGTGGTCGCGGTGCTGCACGACCTGAACCAGGCGGCCCGGTACGCGACGCACCTCGTGGCGATGCGCGACGGGGCGATCGTGGCGCAGGGGGCGCCGGCTGCGGTGCTGACGTCGGGACTCGTCGAGGACGTCTTCGGGCTGCCCTGCGTGGTCGTCCCCGACCCCGAGACCGGGACGCCGCTGGTGGTGCCGCGGCGTCGCGCGGCCTGAGGTTCCCGCTGCCCGGTGCTCTGGTCGCGTTCGCCGAGGGGGCAGGACGCGCCGTGCGCGTTCGCCGAGCGGGCGCGATCGGTCGGTGCGCGGCGGCGAGCGTGACGGATCTGGCCCGCTCGGGGCGGTTGGGTGAAGCGGCAGAGTGAGACGAGTTGCGGACGGGAGGCACATGGCGGGACCGCCCCGCGCCTCCCGTCCGGCGGGTGGTCTCCCGGTCAGCGGTAGCCGCCGTCCTCCAGTCCGGCCTCGACCTCGAAGCGGTTCCGCATGGCGTCGCGACCCGCGAGCGCGTAGAGCAGCGGCATGAGCATGCCGTACCGGCGCCACTGCGTCACGTGCACCCGCTCGTGCCGCAGCACGCGGGGCCCGTCGTTGTCCCGCGTCAGGTAGACCGACCCGACGCACGTACCGCCGCGCCGGAACGCCCAGCGCGGCAGGCCCGTGCACACGATCAACCCGTCCTCGACCCGGACGCGTCCGGTCGAGAACGGCACGCCGACCGCCAGCCCGACGGCCGTGGCGAACAGCCAGCCCGCCCGCGAGACGGGGGAGTCGAGGAGCGGGTTGCGCACCCCTACTCCGGCCGGCCGTAGGTCTCGAGCAGGCGCAGCCAGATCTCGTTCATCGTCGGGTAGGCCGGGACCGCGTGCCAGAGCCGGTCGACGGGGACCTCGCCGACGACCGCGACGGTCGCCGCGTGCAGCATCTCGGCCACGTCCTGTCCGACGAAGGTCACGCCGACGACGACGCCGCGGGACTCGTCGACGACCATCTTCGCCCGGCCCGTGTAGCCGTCCGCCTGCAGCGCCGACCCGGCGACCGCGCCGAGGTCGTACTCGACCGCCCGGACGTCGATGCCCTGCTCGCGGGCAGCGGCCTCGGTCAGGCCGATGCTCGCGACCTCGGGGTCGGTGAAGGTGACCTGCGGGACGGCAGCGTGGTCGGCCGTCGCGACGTGGGCACCCCACGGTTCGGCGTGCACCGGTCGGCCCTGCGCGCGGGCCGCGATCGCCTCGCCGGCGGCGCGTGCCTGGTACTTGCCCTGGTGGGTGAGGAGCGCGCGGTGGTTGACGTCGCCGACGGCGTAGAGCCAGTCGGTGCCCTGCACGAGCATCGTGTCGTCGACCTGCAGCCAGTCGCCCGGGGTGAGCCCGACGGACTCGAGGCCGAGGTCGGCGGTGTGTGCCTTCCGCCCCGTCGCGGCGAGGACCTCGCTGGTGACGACCGTCGTGCCGTCGTCGAGGGTCGTGGTGACGAGACCGTGCTCGTCGCGGTCGACCCGCGTGGGGTTCACACCGGTGCGGACGTCGATACCCAACTCGCGCATCGCATCGGTGACGAGCTCGCCCGCGAAGGGCTCCATGCCGCCGAGCAGCCCGTGCCGCGCGACCAGGGTGACCTTCGATCCGAGGGACGCCCACGCGGTCGCGAGCTCGGAGCCGGCGACGCCGCCGCCGATGACGAGCAGGCTCTCCGGGACCTGCTGCGCGCTGGTGCCCTCGCGGGTGCCCCACGGCTTCGCGTCGGCGAGGCCGGGGACGTCGGGCAGCTGGTGCAGCGAGCCGGTCACGACGGCGACGGCAGCGCGGGCGGTGTGCGTCTCGCCGCCGACCTCGATGGTCTTCTCGCCGGTGATGCGTGCGTGGCCGCGGATGAGGGCGATGTCCGCGGACTCGAGCCAGGCGACCTGGCTGTCGTCCTGGTAGTCGGAGGTGAACGAGTTGCGGCGGGCCAGGACCTTCGCGGCGTCGACGTGTCCGGTCACGGCCTGGGCAGCCCCGTCCACGCGCTTCGCGGCCGCGACCGCGTGGCCGCTGCGGAGCAGTGCCTTCGACGGCATGCACGCCCAGTAGGAGCACTCGCCGCCGACCAGTTCGGCCTCGACCACGGCGACCGACAGGCCGCGCTTGTGGGCGTAGTCCGCCACGTTCTCGCCGACTGCGCCGGCGCCGATCACGATGAGGTCGTAGTCCGTCATGCTCATGAACGTACGCGGAGCGGCGGGGCGTCGGCCGTGCGCCGTCGCCCGGCGGCTCGGCGCGGTGCGCGTCGCCGTCGCCCGGCGGCTCGGTGCGCCGTCCGTCAGGCGGTGCGCGTCGCCGTCGCCCGGCGGCTCGGTGCGCCGACCGTCAGGCGGTGCGCGACGCCGTCGTCAGGGCGCCGACCGCGCGCAGGATCACGCCCAGGTCGTCGACCGCACGGTCGGGGTCCACCGGCGCGAACCCGGTCAGTGCGGCCCCGACGAGCCGCCGTCCGCGGGTCGCGGCCTGGATGCGCTCGACGAGCCCGGAGGCGTCGAGCCCGAACGGCACCGGTTCGAGCAGGCCGTCCACCTCTGCGGGGTCGAGCACGTCGAGGTCGACGTGCACGAAGACAAGCTCGGCCCCGGTGGCCTCGACCGCGGCGGAGAGCGCCTCCGGCGTCGCTGCGTCGACGTCGAGGTGGGTGATCCCGACGCGGTCGAGGGCGGCGACCTCGGCCTCCTCGGCACCGCGGACGCCGGCCAGGACGACGGCGGCCGGGTCGAGGACCGGCAGGTCGGGGAACAGGTCGTCCGGCCGGTCGACCAGCAGGCGCAGCACGGCGGTCTCGGCCGCGACGGGTTGTGCGCGGTTCAGCGACCGGTAGCCGGTCGACCCGGCGATGCGCACGAACGCGGTGTCCGGGCGCACGAGCACGGTGGCGCCCAGCACACTCGATCCGTCGCCGCCGACCACGAGCACGGGTGCGCTCGCCACGCCGGCCTCCTCGGCGACGCGCTCGGCGACGGCGCGGACGGAGGTGTACCGGGCGACGGCGGTCTCGAGGCGGTCGCCGGCACCGGCCGGGACGTCGACCACGGTGGTGGCGGCGCGGGGGAGGTCGGCTGCGATGGCCTGGGCTCCGTCGCCGAGGCGCATCGCGCGCGACGACGCCGAACCCTGCCACTGACCGACGACGAGGAACTGCATCGTCTCAGTCTGTCAGCACGGTCCGGCGTCGTCCGCAGTTCCGCGTCAGATGCTCGACGAGTCGCCGTTCTTCAGCGCGGCGAGGCGGGCCTCGACCTCGGTGTCGCGACCGACGTCCTCGAGGCTCTCGAACTGCGCGTCGAGGCTCGACGACTGCAGCTCCTGCTGTCCGAGGACCTTTGCCTCCTCGCGGCGGACCTTCTCCTCGAAGCGGGCGAGGTCGCTGGTCGGGTCGGTGATGTCGATGTTGCCGATGGCGTCGTTGACCTTCGACTGCGCCTCGGCGGTCTTCTGGCGCGCGACGAGCGAGTTGCGCTTGGCCTTGAGCTGCTCGAGCTTCTGCTCCATGCCGGCCAGTCCGGACTTCAACTTCTCGACCTGCTCGTTCTGCGTCGCGAGCGGTGCCTCGTTGTCCTTGACCTCCTGCTCGGCTGCGATCTGCTTGCCGATCGCGATCTTCGCCAGGTTGTCGAACTTGTCCGCGTCGGCGGTCTTGCCCTCGGCGCGGTACTTGTCGGCCGCGGCCGAGGCGTTCGCGGCCTTCTGCCCCCACTCGGTGGCGGCGCGCTTGTCCTCCTCGTTGTCCTGCTCGAGCAGGCGGAGGTTGCCGATGGTCTGCGCGATCGCCGTCTTGGCGTCCGCGATGTTGTTCGTGTAGTCGCGGACGAGCTGGTCCAGCATCTTCTGCGGGTCCTCGGCGTCGTCTATGAGCTGGTTCACGTTCGCCCGGATGAGCGAGGAGATCCGGCCGAAGATCGTCTGCTTTGCCATTGCTTTCCCTTTCGTGGAACGTCTCTGGTGGTGCTGCTGGTCGAGCGTCGTCGTGCGGGTCGTGCGTGCGCGGTGCTGGTCGTGGTCCGTGGTGTCAGAAGCGGCCGCCACCGGAGAAGCCACCGCCACCGCCGCCCCCGCCGAAGCCCCCGCCCCCGCCGAAGCCCCCGCCTCCGCCGAAACCGCCGCCGCCGAAGCCACCGCCGCCGAACGAGCCGCCACCGTAGCTGCCGCCGCGTCCGCCCAGCAGTCCGCCGAGCACGATGCCGGTCACGAGACCGCCGAGCTGTGCGCCGTTGCCGCCGCCGCCCTGGCCAGGCCACCCGCCCATGTCGTCGTTCGCGGCGTCCATCGCAGCGGCTGCGTACTGCTCCGCGGCGCGTGCGGCGCCCAGCGCGCGAGCGGGGTCGCTCGTGGCGAGGTCGACCGCGTCGTCGAGCGCGCGCTCGGCCTCGGACAGACGCGTCCGGGCCGTGGTCCCGACGGCGCCACGGCGCATCGAGATGAAGTCGCGGGCCTGGCTGATGCGCGCCCGGGCGTCGCGCAGGGCGTCGTCGAGGGCTCGTTGCGCGCGCTGCTGCTGCTCCTGGGCCCCGCGTGCGGCGGCCAGCGCTGCGTCGATCTCGCTGTTCGCCTTCGTCAGGGCGTCCACCGCGGCGATCGGGTCGCGCGGGTCGGTGCCCTGGCGGAGGACGGTGTCGGCCCGGGTGACCGCAGCGGCGAGGGCCGGGTCGCCCGATCGCATCGCCCGCGCGGCGGCGACGTCGCCCGCGATGTCGGCACGCATCGCCTCGGCCCGGGCTGCCGCCTCGGTGAAGGCCCGCTCGGCGCCCGTCGCGCTCCCGGTGAGCTGCTGCACCTGCGCGAGCGCGTGCTGGGCGTCGCGCACGGCGATCACCGCCTGGCCCTTGTCGCCCGACGCGATGGCCGCGGTCGCCGCCTGCGACCGTTCCGTCGCGTACCCGAGCACCCGCTCGGCCTGGTCGACGTTGTCGGCGACCGTCGCCAGGGTCCGTCCGCCGTACGACCCGCGCACCCGTTCGAGCGCGCGGCGCGCGGCGTCGAGTTCCATCGGCGCCGCGGCGACCGCGGAGGTGAGGGCGGTGGCGGCGTCCTCGACCCCGTCCTCGAGCGACCGCAACCGGTCGAAGGCCTCGGTCTGCTCGTCGATCGACGTGTGCGCCTGCTCGCAGATCGCGATGATCTGGTTCGCCCACTGCGCGCGCTGCTGCGGCGAGTCCGGGACCTCGTCGTCGAGCTGCTGTTGGTACGAGAAGGCCTGCCGCACGGTGCGCTTCGCGTTCGCCACGGCATCGGCGAAGGGCTTCGCCGCGTCCTCCCCGAACTGCGCCGTGGCGAAACCGACCTCTTGTTCGGCGGTGCGGAGCTCGTCGTCGATCGTGACGAGCGCACCGCCGGCCTTGCGTTCCAGGCCTGCGAGCGACTCCTGCTGTGCCCGTTCGGCCTCGGCGGTCCGGCGCTTGTTGCGGGTGCGGACCACCAGCAGGGCGACGACCGCGCCGACCACGACCACGAGCAGGAGCACCCACAGCCAGGTCAGGTCCGGCGGCGCCTGCGATGCGACGAGACCGTCCGCCATGGCGACGGCGGCACCCGCCCAGTCGCCGTCCCGCAGCTGCGGCACCGCGTCCTGCTGGTACGCGGACTCGACGTCACCGCGGGAGAGCGCCGTCTCGTTCGTCTGCTGGATGTCGGCGATGCGGTCGTCGACCGCCACGGACAGCACGATGGCGTCTGAGTCGATCTGGTTGCGTTCCATCACGGCGTCGCCCCACGCCGCGTGGTCGCTCGGGTTCGTGAACGTCGGCACGTAGACCACGTAGAGCTGCGTCTGCGTCTTGTCGTACAGCTCCTGGACCGCCTGTTCGACCTGCGCGCGCTGCGCACTGCTCAGCGCGTCGGCCTCGTCGACCACGTACGCACCGCCGAGGTCCACCGGATCCGTGGCGTGGGCTGCGGCAGCGGGCGCGAGCACCAGACCGGCGGCGAGGAGCAGCGCACCCAGGCGACCCAGGGACCTGGTCGTCACCGATGCTGCCCGACCGCGGCGTCGACGGCGCGGCCTGCCGGCCGCCCGGTCGCCCGTGCCCGAACCGTCGTGGACCGCTCGCATCCGTCCTCCATCCGTCGCCCCGGGGGCCGTCGTGCGACCCCCGACGGCCCCCGCACGGGTGCCGACGTCCCGATGCTATCCAGACGACGCACACAGCGGGTGGATGCTCGGACAACCCCCGGTGACGTCGGTCATCTGGAGGACTTGTACCCCGGACCGGGGTATCGTGGTGGCCATCGTTCGACGACGAACGGAAGGGGAAAGCGATGGAGCGTACGACGAGCACCGAGGTCGTCCCACTGGAGGACGGCTACCACCGCGTCTCGACACCGGCGAGCGGTGTCATCGGCTTCGTCCGGGAGCAGGACGGCCGCTACGAGGTCCTCCGCGGGCGGGTCCGACAGGCCACCCGGTCCGAGGGCGCCTACAGCACCATGAACGTCGCGCTCATCGCGCTCACGCACGCCTGACACGACCACCGGCCCCGAGCCGGACCGACGCTAGGCTCGTCGCGTGGTCCGTCCGTCAGGCGTCGTCCGGGTGACGATCGTGCCCTCCGGCGCCGACCGGGAGGCCCTGGTCACCGCCGTCGCGTCGGCCCACCACGTCGACGCGGTCGCCGTGCACACGGGGCGCCGCTGTCCGCACTGCGGTTCGACCGAGCACGGACGCCCCTGGGCGACGATCGCGGACCGCGCCGTCCCGGTGAGCCTCGCCCGGACACCCGGCCGCCAGCCCGGAGCACCGGGTGCCACCGCGATCGCCGTCGTGACCGGCCCCGCCCGTGGCGCCGCGGTCGGCATCGACCTCGAGCGGGTCGACCGGGTCGCGGCCGCCCCACTCGACGTCTCGACGCCGGTCGAGGCCGCGCGGCTGCTGGACGACCACGACCGCACGGCCGCCTGGGCCGTCAAGGAAGCGGTGCTGAAGCGGGACGGTCGAGGGCTGCGGGTCGACCCGGCCGCCGTCGAGGTCGACCTGGCCCGGGGCACCGCCCGCTTCGCCCGCCGCGACCACGCCGTGACGGTCCGCTGGCCCGGACCGGACACGGTGCTCGCCGTGGCGGCCGGCGGTCTGCCCGTGATCGTCGAGCACCGGATCGTCGACGGGCTCGGCGACGGGCTCGGTGTCGGTGTCAGCGGCCCGGTCGGGTGAGCACCTCGACGCCGTCCTCGGTGATCGCGACGGTGTGCTCGGTGTGGGCGGTCCTCGCTCCGGTCGCGCTCCGCAGCGTCCACCCGTCCGGATCGGTGACCAGTTCGTCGGTGTCCGCCATGACCCAGGGCTCGAGCGCGAGGAGGAGACCCGGGCGTAGGGTGTAGCCCCGCCCGGGTCGACCGGTGTTCGCCACGTGCGGGTCCTGGTGCATCGTCGAGCCGATGCCGTGACCGCCGAACTCGGTGTTCACGGGGTACCCGGCGGCGGTCAGCACGCTGCCGATGGCGTGCGACACGTCCCCGGTCCGGACTCCCGGCCCCGCTGCGGCGATCCCGGCGCCGAGTGCTCGTTCGGTGGCCTCGATCAGGGCGGTGTCCGCGGGGTCGGCCCGCCCGACGACGAAGCTGATCGCGGCATCGGCGGCGATCCCGTCCAGGGTCACCGCGAGGTCGAGGGTGAGCAGGTCGCCGTCCGCGAGCGAGCGGTCGTGCGGCAGACCGTGCAGCACCGCGTCGTTCACCGCGGTGCAGACGTGGTGACCGAAGGGCCCGCGACCGAACGACGGGGCGTAGTCGACGTAGCAGGAGACCGCGCCGGCGTCCTCGATCATGGTCCGTGCCCACCGGTCGACGTCGAGCAGGTTCGTGCCGACCGTCGTCCGTTCGCGGAGGGTCTGCAGGATCGTGCCGACGAGGGCGCCCGTGCGTCGGGCCCGGTCGACCTCGGCGGGGGAGAGGATCTCGATCATGCGGATGATCGTACCGGTACTGGTAGCCCGGTACTAGTATCGGCAGCATGGTCCGACTCCCGCTCAGCCCCGACGAGCTCGAACGCGGTCGCCGTCTCGGCGCGCTGCTCCGGAGTGCACGTGGCGACCGCTCGATCCTCGACGTGGCACTGGCCGCCGGCATCTCACCGGAGACCCTCCGCAAGGTCGAGACCGGCCGGATCGCGACCCCCTCCTTCGCGAGCATCGCCGCCGTCGCCGGGGTCGTCGGGCTGTCCCTCGACGCGCTCTGGGCCGAGGTGCACCCGCCGTCGCCCGAGGGGCCGACGGGGGGTGACGCGCCGGGTCCCCGCGTCGGGGCTGCACGCGTCTGGTCGTGACTACCCCGCGTCGGTCGCCGCGGCTCCGGGGACGCCCGGCTCGTCGATCCAGGGTCCGGTGACCCGACGCACCGCGAGCTCGGTGGTGCCGGCAGCGGCGGCGAAGGCGGCGTACACGTCCGTCGGCGCGACCGAGCCGTGCCGGTGCGCGGCGCCGAGGTCGCGGAGCGCGGCGGTGAAGGCCGTGTCCCCGAAGGCCCGTCGGAGTGCGTGCAGGGCGAGGGCCCCGCGCTTGTAGACCCGGTCGTCGAACATGTCGCGCGCGCCCGGGTCGGCGACCACCAGGTCCTGCGGACCGGCGAGGAGCGCCTGCCGGTGCCGTTCCGCCAGCACGTCGGCGGAGTCACCCCCGCGGTGCTCCGACCACAGCCACTCGGCGTAGCAGGCGAAGCCCTCGTGCAGCCAGATGTCCCGCCACCGGGCGGCCGTCACCGAGTTGCCCCACCACTGGTGTGCGAGCTCGTGCGCGATGAGCCGGTCGGTCCCGTGCTCGCCGTCGACGTGGTTCCGCCCGAACACCGCGAGGCCGTGGGCCTCGAGCGGGATCTCGAGCTCGTCGTCGGTGACCACGATGCCGTAGGACGAGAACGGGTACGGTCCGAACACGTCGCCGAACAGGGCGATCATGTCCGGGACCCGGCCGAAGTCCGTCCGGACCGCCGTGGCCAGGTCGGCGGGGTGGTGCACGGTCACCGCCGGGGTCCCGCGCAGGGTCGTCGTGCGGTACCGCCCGATCTGCACGGTGGCGAGGTACGTCGCCATCGGCTCGGTCACGGCGTAGGTCCAGGTCGTCCCGGCCCGAGCCCGCTCGCTGCCGAGCAGGTCGCCGTTCGCCACGACGTCGTAGCCGCTCTCGGCGGTGACCTCGAAGCGGTACGTGGCCTTGTCGTCCGGCCGGTCGTTGCACGGGAACCAGGAGGGTGCGCCGGTGGGCTGGGCGGCGACGATCACGCCGTCTGTCAGCTCCTCCCAGCCGATCTGCCCCCACGGACTCCGGAGCGGACGGGGTGCGCCGCGGTACCGGACGTGCACCGAGAACTCGGCCCCGGCGGCGATCGGAGCGGCCGGCGTCACGGTGACCTTGTGGGTGCCGGTGGAGACCTTCGCCGCACGGGTGCCGTCGACGTCGACGCGGTCCACCCGCAGCCCGTGCAGGTCGAGCACGATGCGGTCGAGCGCGACGACGGCACGGCCGGTGACGGTGGCGGTGGCGTCGAGGCGGTTCGTCGCGACGCGGTAGCCGAGGCGCAGGTCGTAGTGCTGCGCGCTCCACCGCCGGTCGCCGCTGTGCGGGGTGTACGGGTCGGCGTCGGGGTTCGGCTTCACGGTGTCGTCGAGTCTGCCACGGCGGCGGACCAGACGGCGGTGCCGGTGCGGTCCCGCTCCGCTCCCGTGGGCTCGGCCGGTGCCGTCGGCGCGGACGTCCACGGGGCGATCGGGTTCCCTGCCCAGCGGGTGCCACCAGGGACCTGCTCGCCGCGCATCACGAGCGAGCCCGCCCCGACGGTCGCACTCCTCCCGATCCCGGAGGCGGGCAACGCGACGCTGTGCGGGCCGAGGGTCGCACCGTCGTCGAGCCGCACCGTGTCGAGCTGCATGACCCGGTCGTGGAACAGGTGCGTCTGCACGACCGTGCCACGCGCGACCGCGGCACCGTCGCCGATCGCCACGAGGTCGGCCTCCGGCAGCCAGTACGTCTCGATCCAGGTGCCGCGACCGATCCGTGCGCCCAGGCTCCGCAACCACGCGGCGAGTGCGGGCGTGCCGGGGGCCTGCTCGGCGAACCACGGGCGCGCCACCGTCTCGACGAAGGTGTCCTGCACCTCGTTGCGCCAGACGAAGGAGGACCACAGCGGGTGCTCCCGGGCGTCGATCCGTCCGACGAACACCCACTTCGCGAGCGTGGAGACCACGGCCGCCACCGCACCGGCCACGATGAGCACCGGGCCGGCGAGCAGCACCGTCCAGCCGATGCCGACGGCCGCCCAGAGCGCGAGCAGGGTCCCGGCGACGCCGAGGGCGATCGCCGCGGACACCATCGGGGCGAGCAGGCGGAGCAGCTCCCAGCACCCGCGCGCGACCTTGAGCCGCCGGGACGGGCGGAACGTCCGAGCCTCGTCGAACTCCGTGGTGGCACGGCGCAGCCGGACGGGCGGCGATCCGAGCCACGACGACCCGCGCTTCGCCTTCCTCGGCACGGCGGAGAGGACGGCCACGAGCGCCTCGCGCGGGACCGACCGTCCCGCGCCGGTCATCCCGGAGTTCCCGAGGAACGCCCGGCGACCGACCTTCGACCGGCCGATCCGGACGTACCCGCCACCGAGCTCGTAGGTGGCGACCATGGTGTCGTCGGCCAGGAACGCCCCGGACGCGATCTGCGTCAGCGACGGGATGAGCAGCACCGTCGAGATCTCGGTGTCCCGCCCGACGCGTGCGCCGAGGAGCCGCAGCCAGAGCGGGGTGACGAGCGAGGCGTACAGCGGGAAGAGCAGCGTCCGGGCGGCGTCGAGCACCCGCTCGGTGCACCAGGCCTGCCAGCCCGGGCGCGACCGCACGGGGTGCCGTCCCTCGTGCAGCCCGAGCGCGAGGAGCCGCACCGCTGCCACCACGAGCACGGCGTACACGAGCCCCGCGACGATCGTGGCCAGCGGGACCGCCGCCAGCGCACGCAGCACGGCCGCACCCAGGGTGTCGGCGGGCCCGACGAGCGTGATCGCGACGGCCAGCCCCGCGGTGACGCCGACGACGGGCAGACCGGCCACGACGACCGACCCGACCCCGTACGCGACGAGCCACCGACGTCGCGCCGGGGGACGTGCCTCCCGGCCGTGGCGCGCCGAGCCGACGCGCTCGGCGGGCGAGCCCGCCCATCGTTCCCCGTCGGGGACCCGGTCGGTGACGGCGGAGCCGGGCTCGACCTCGGCACCCGCGCCGACGTGGGCTCCGGGGAGCAGCGTGGAGCGGCTGTGCACCACCGCGTCGGCGTCGACGCGCACGTGACCCAGGCGGAAGACGTCCCCGTCGACCCAGTGCCCGGCGAGGTCCACCTCGGGTTCGATCGACGCACGCTTGCCGACGCTGAGCATCCCGGTGACGGGCGGCAGGGTGTGCAGGTCGACGTCGCGGCCGATGCGGGCACCGAGCGCGCGGGCGTAGTAGCTGATCCACGGGGCACCCGCGGTGGACGGGCCGTCGACGGCCTCGGCGATCCGTTCGGCGAGCCAGACCCGGACGTGCACCGACCCGCCCCGCGGGTGGTCGCCGGGGCGGACGCCGACGAGCAGCAGGCGTGCGAGCACCACCGTGACCGCCATCTTGCCGATCGGCGTGACGAAGAGGAGCAGCGCGACGACGAGGGCCCACCACGGCAGGACCGGCAGCACCGGCAGGGTCGTTGCGTGCAGGACCGCCGCGACCAGCGCCGTCCAGGTCAGGACGCGCAGGCCCCGCAGCACCTGGACGGGCAGCCCGAGCAGCGTGAGCAGCAGGCCGGTCGTCGGTGGGACCGGGCGCACGGGAGGCCGCGCGGCCGCAGCGGGACCGGCGTCGTCGAGCGCGTCGGCGAGGGCGCCGATGCGGGGATGGTCGTACACGTCCGACACGGTCGTGGTGGGGAAGCGCTCGCGGATCGCCGACACGAGCTGTGCGGCGGTGAGTGAACCGCCGCCGTGCGCGAAGAAGTCGTCGTCGACGCTCGTGACCGGGACCCCGAGGATCGCGGACCAGCGCTCAGCGATCCACGCCACGGTGTCGGGCAGCAGCGCCGCGTCCGTCGCCCCGGGCAACGGCCAGGGGAGCGCTGCGCGGTCGACCTTGCCCGAGGTCCGCGTGGGCAGGGCGTCGACGACGGCCAGGAGCGGTACGAGGGCGGCGGGCAGTTCCTCGCGCAGGCGGGCGTTCGCCGCGGCGGTGTCGATCTCGGTGCCGGAGACGGGAGCGACGTACCCGACGAGCACCTGGTTGCCGGCCGGTGTGCGCTGGACGACCGCCGCGCCGCCGGCGACCCCGTCGAGGCCCTGCAACGCCGCGTCGACCTCCCCGAGCTCGATCCGGCGACCGCCGAGCTTCACCTGGTCGTCGGCGCGGCCCTGGAAGACGAGACCCTCCGGTTCGTAGCGGACGAGGTCACCGCTCCGGTACGCCCGGTCCCACCCGAGCGCGGGGAACGGGGCGTACTTCTCGGCGTCCTTCGCCGGGTCGAGGTACCGGCCGAGTCCGACCCCGCCGATCACGAGCTCGCCGACACCGCCGGGCGCGACGCGCTGCCCCTGCTCGTCGACGACCGCGAGGTCCCACCCGTCGAGCGGCAGCCCGATCCGCACCGGCTGGCTGCCGTCCATCAGGGACCCGCAGGCGACGACGGTCGCCTCGGTCGGGCCGTAGGTGTTCCAGAGCTCCCGGTCGCGCGAGGCGATGCGGGCGGCCAGCTCGGGCGGGCAGGCCTCGCCGCCGAAGACCACCAGGCGCACCTGCTCCAACGCGTCGTCGGGCCACAGTGCGGCGAGCGTCGGGACCGTCGACACGACGGTGATCGTGTGCGCGATGAGCCACGGGCCGAGGTCGACCCCGGTACGGACGAGCGACCGTGGTGCCGGCACGAGGCACGCACCGTGCGCCCACGCGAGCCACATCTCCTCGCACGAGGCGTCGAACGCGACGCTGAGACCGGCGAGCACGCGGTCGCCCGGGCCGATGGGGGCGTCCTGCAGGAACATCCGCGCCTCGGCGTCGACGAACGCCGCGGCGGAGCGGTGCGTCACGGCGACGCCCTTCGGCACGCCCGTCGACCCGGAGGTGAAGATCACCCACGCGTCGTCGTCGGTGGTCGGGGTCACGGCCCGCGCGTCGCGGTCGACGACGGGTGCGGGGGCGGCGTCCGGCGCGCCGCTCGACCGCAGGACCCCGCCGGCGCCGATCACCCCGACGACCGCGGCCTCGCCGAAGACCAGCGCGGCGCGTTCCTCGGGGTCGTCCGCGTCGACGGGCACGTAGGCAGCGCCGGCGGCCAGCACGGCGAGGATCGACAGGTACAGGTCACGACCACCCGAGGGGATCCGCACGCCGACACGGTCGCCTCGGCGTACCCCGCGCGTGGCGAGGTCGTCGGCCTGCTCCCGGACCAGTCGGAGGAGCGTCGCATAGTCGAGGGAACCCGCGGCGTCCTCGAGTGCGAGGGCGTCGGGCGTGGCGCGTGCGGTCGCCTCGAGGACGTCGACCAGGGTGCGGGGGTCGGGTGCGTACTGGCCGCGGGCGAGGGGTGCCTGGGTGTCCGTGGTGCCGGTGCTCATCGGCGCGGATCATACTGACGCCGGGTGTCGCCCCCGCGAACGAGGAGTGGCCGGCAGCCTGGCGGCCGACCGAGCCAGATTCGTCGGACGCGACCTCGGGTGACGGTCGCCGCAGGCGACATCGCGCGCGGCCGATCGAGCCCGACGTGGGGGACGCAACCACGGGGGACGGTCGCCGAAGGCGACATCGCGCGACGCAGACCGAGCCTGATGTGTCGGACGAGACCACGGGTGACGGTCGCCGCAGGCGACATCGCGCGCGGCCGATCGAGCGAAGCGAGAACGTCCGCTTGCGCGGGAATGTGACTGTGCCCCCAGGAGGATTCGAACCTCCGCCCCTGCCTCCGGAGGGCAGTGCTCTATCCCCTGAGCTATGGGGGCTCGTGGGTGAGACCAACCGTAGCAGGTCCCGCGAGCCGGTCCCGACAGCGCGTGTCGCGTCCGTGTCGCGGCGACCGCCGGACGGGAGGCGCGGCACCGGCCCGCACCGCGCCTCCCGTCCGACCGGTGGTGGCGTCAGCCCGCCGGGCTGGCCGACGCGGACGGCTGCAGCACCGCGCGCACCGCGTCCACGACGGGCTGCGCTCCGCCCGGCTCGGTGTAGAGCGTCGACTCGGTGGTGATCCAGTAGGGGTCGGGGAAGGCGTCCGCGCGGCCGACGCCGTCGTCGAGCGCGTAGTACCCCTCGACGCGGTAGGTCGGCACGGAGCCGCCGCGCTCGTAGAGGGCGTCCTTCAGGGTCGTGAGCGACTTCTCAGGCAGGTGCGCCACGGCGAGCGTGATCGTGGTCGAGGGGTCGTCGGTGGCGACGAGGTGGCAGACCCGCCCACGCTGGCGCGCGATCGTCGCGGCCGGCGTGCCCTTCGCCGGCGTCCACGACGTGTCCTGCTCGAAGGTCTTCCCGTAGACCGCGAGGGTGCTCGTGGGGAGCAGCTCGGCGCACGTCTGCCGGACGGCGGTGCCGATCGGGGTGGGACTCGCGCTCGGAGCTGCGTCGCCGGACCCGCCCGTGCACCCGGCCAGGAGGACGGCGGCGGACACGGAGAGCAGGGCGACGGTGATCGCCCGGGCACGGCTGCGGGAGGTCATCCAGCCATGATGCTGCACGGCGTCCGGCACCGGCCCGCGAGGCACCTGGGCGTCCCGGTAGACTCGACCCTCGTGACTCCTGCCGAACTCTCCGCCGCGTACCTGTCGATCCTGACCGGGATCGTCGAGCGACGAGGTGCGTCCGACACCGTGACGATCGGGGAGTCCCACGTGGCCCTCGAGCGGCCGAAGAACCGTGCGCACGGCGACTGGGCCTCGAACGCGGCCATGCAGCTCGCGAAGCGCCTCGGCACGAACCCGCGTGAGCTCGCGACCGAGATCGCCGGCGAGCTGACCGAGCTCGACGGCGTCGCGTCCGTCGACGTCGCCGGCCCCGGCTTCATCAACATCACGCTCGAGGCCGCCGCCGCCGGAGAGATCGCCCGCACGATCGTCGACCGGGGCGTCGCGTTCGGGCACGGCGACCTGTACGAGGGCGTGTCGATCGACCTCGAGTTCGTGTCCGCGAACCCGACCGGTCCGATCCACATGGGCGGTGTCCGCTGGGCCGCCGTCGGTGACTCGTTGGCCCGCGTGTTCGAGGCGCAGGGCGGACTCGTCACACGCGAGTACTACTTCAACGACCACGGTGCGCAGATCGACCGGTTCGCCCGGTCGCTCGTCGCGTCGGCGCTGGGGGAGCCCACGCCGGAGGACGGCTACGGCGGTGCGTACATCGGCGAGATCGCGGCGCGCGTCATCGCCACGCTGCCCGCAGGCACCGACGTCCGCGACCTGCCGCGCGACGAGGCCCAGGAGCTCTTCCGCCGCGAGGGCGTCGAGTTCATGTTCGCCGACATCAAGTCCTCGCTGCACGACTTCGGCGTCGACTTCGACGTCTACTTCCACGAGAACTCGCTGCACGAGTCGAAGGCCGTCGAGCGCGCCATCGAGCGGCTGCAGTCCCTCGGCAAGATGTACGAGGCCGAGGGGGCGCTCTGGCTCCGGACGACCGACTTCGGCGACGACCGCGACCGCGTCGTGATCAAGTCGGACGGGCAGCCGGCGTACATCGCGGGCGACCTGGCGTACTACCTCGACAAGCGCGAGCGCGGGTTCGAGCGGAACCTGATCATGCTCGGCGCGGACCACCACGGCTACGTCGGCCGCATGATGGCGATGTGCGCGGCGTTCGGTGACGAGCCCGGCAAGAACCTCGAGATCCTCATCGGCCAGATGGTGAACCTGCTCAAGGACGGCCAGCCCTTCCGCATGTCGAAGCGCAACGGCACGATCGTGTCGATGGAGGACCTCGTCGAGGCGGTCGGTGTCGACGCCGGTCGCTACGCCCTCGTGCGGTTCGCGAGCGACACCTCGATCGACATCGACCTCGACCTGCTCACGAAGCGGACCAACGACAACCCGGTCTTCTACGTGCAGTACGCCCACGCCCGCACGCAGTCGGTCGCCCGCAACGCTGCGGCCTCGGGCGTCGACCGCTCGGCGTTCGACGCGTCCCTGCTCACGCACGAGACGGAGAGCGCGCTCCTCGGCGCCCTCGCCGAGTACCCGCGCGTGGTGCGTCAGGCCGCCGAGCTCCGCGAGCCGCACCGCATCGCGCGGTACATCGAGCAGCTCGCCGGGCTGTACCACCGCTGGTACGACTCCTGCCGCGTGACGCCGCTCGGCGACGAGGCCGTGTCGGACCTGCACCGCACCCGACTCTGGCTGAACGACGCCACCGGGCAGGTCGTCCGGAACGGCCTGGGCCTGGTCGGTGTGAGCGCGCCCGAGCGCATGTAGCTGCTGCGGCGCGCCGGCGCGCCCGGCGCGCGTCAGCACAACCGGAAGCACGTCGCGCCACGTGATCACGTGGCGCGACGTGCTTCCGGTTGTTCGCGGGCACGTCGCGCCGCGCCCCGCCGCCCTCAACGCGCCCCGCCGTCGCGCCGCAGCCCCCGCCGCCCGCAACGCGCCCCGCCGTCGCGCCGCAGCCCCCGCCGCCCGCAGCGCGCCCACCGGGCGCACACCGCGCCTCCAGGCCGGCCACGGGGAGCACCTGGCAGGGTGGGACGATGTCCTCCGCCACCGCGCCCTCCCGGAAGCGCCGTCGCTGGCCCGTCGTGCTCGTCGTCCTGGTGCTCGTGCTCGCCGCGCTGGTGGTCGTCGCCGAGTTCGTCCTGCGGGGCGTCGTCGACCGGATCATCGCGGACCAGGTCGAGCAGTCCCTGCCGGAGGGCGCCACCGGCGAGGTCACCGCGCACGCCGAGGGCATCGTCCTCCCGCAGCTGCTCGCCGGCACGCTCGACCGCGTCGACATCACCTCGGACCGCCTGACCGTCGACGGTGTCCCGCTCGCCGCCGACGTCACCGCACGCGACGTCCCGGTCGACGGCAAGGGCGACGTCCACGACGTCGACGGCCACGTGACCCTCGCCGCGACGAGCGTGAAGGACCTGGCGAAGTACAGCCCGCTGTTCGAACGGCTCCGGCTCGTCGACGACGGCGTCGAGCTCTCCGGGTCGACCGCGGTGCTCGGCTACGACATCAGCTACGCCGCCACCGGCGACGTGGTCGCGCAGCAGGACGGCCGCGGCGTCACCATCACCCCGCAGAGCGTCCGCATCACGAACTCCGCGCTCGGCCTGCGGGTCGACAGCATCCCGGGCGTCACGGGCGTCCCGGTGCAGGTCTGCACGGCGCAGTTCCTCCCGGAGCAGCTCCGTGTCCGGTCCGTGGACGTCTCCGCCGAGCAGGCCACCGTCCGGGTCACCGCGGACACGCTGCCGCTCACCGAGCAGGGCCTCCGCACGGTCGGCAGCTGCGGCTGACGCCCGTGCGTCGGGCCCGTGGACGGTGGGCGTAACACCGGCCTGGAGGCCCGCCCCGGCTCGGTAGGATCGGGTCCCGTGAGCGCCAACCCCCTTGCCCCGCCGCGGCTGCGGTTCCCCGCCGACGCCTCCGCGCTGACCGCGCGGATCTGGCCGGCCTCCGCGACGCGGACGGACGACGGCGAGCTCGCGGTCGGCGGCATCACGGCGTCGGACCTGGTCGCCCGGTTCGGTTCCCCGCTCTACGTCGTCGACGAACGCGACGTCCAGGCCCGCGCAGCCCTGGTCCGGACGGCGTTCACCGAGGCCTTCGCCCGGATCGGCACGCGGGCGCACGTCTACTACGCCGCGAAGGCGTTCCTCACGACCCAGGTCGCCGCGTGGATGACCGAGGCCGGGCTCCGGCTCGACGTCTGCACCGCCGGCGAGCTCGCGGTCGCGCTGGCCGGGGGTGCGGACCCGGCGCTGCTCGGCTTCCACGGCAACGACAAGTCGGACGCCGAGATCGCCCGTGCCGTCGAGGTCGGTCTCGGCACGATCGTGCTCGACAGCCACGAGGAGATCGGCCGCGTCGCGCGTGCGGCCGCCGACGCGGGCACGGTCCAGCGCGTGCGCATCCGGATCAACAGCGGGGTGCACGCCTCGACGCACGAGTACCTCGCCACCGCGCGCGAGGACCAGAAGTTCGGCATCCCCCTGTCCGAGGCCGTCGACGCCGCAGCCGCGGTCCGGGCCGAGCCGTCGCTCGCGTTCGTCGGGCTGCACTCGCACATCGGCTCGCAGATCTTCGACGAGTCCGGCTTCCGCGAGGCCGCGCGGCGGCTGATGGACGTGCACGCCGAGCTGGTGGCGTCCGGCCCGGTACCGGAGCTCAACCTCGGCGGCGGCTGGGGGATCGACTACACCGAGGCGGACGAGGCGTTTGCGCCCGAGGACGTCGCCGACGCCCTCGCGACGATCGTCGCCGACGCCTGCACGGAGCGGGGCATCCCCGTACCGGAGATCGCCGTCGAGCCGGGTCGGTACATCGTCGGCCCGGCCGGCACGACGCTGTACCGCGTCGGCACGATCAAGCCCGTGACGCTGGAGTCCGAGGACGGCTCCTCGGCGACGCGGACGTACGTGTCGGTCGACGGCGGCATGAGCGACAACGCCCGGCCCGCGCTGTACGGCGCCGACTACACGGCCCGGCTCGCCCGCAGCTCGGACGCCCCGGCGGTCCTGACGCGCGTGGTCGGGAAGCACTGCGAGTCGGGTGACATCGTGGTGAACGACGAGTACCTGCCGGGCGACGTGCACCGGGGCGACCTGCTCGCCGTCGCGGCGACCGGCGCCTACTGCTGGTCGCTCGCGAGCAACTACAACCACGTCGGCCGTCCGCCGGTCGTCGCGGTCGCGGACGGCACAGCCCGTATCCTCGTCCGTGGCGAGTCGATCGACGACCTGCTCGCCCGCGACACGGGGGTCGTCGCCGGCTGACGCCGCTGACCCCGACCGACCGGGCTGCCGCCCGCCCCACAGGAATGCGCACCACATGATCGAATACCGCAACGTCCGCGTCGCGCTGCTCGGAGCCGGCTCCGTCGGTTCCCAGGTGGCGCGCCTGCTCCTCGAGCACGGCGACGAGCTGGCCTCGCGTGCCGGTGCCGGGCTCGAGCTCGTCGGCATCGCGGTACGGGACCTCGACGCACCCCGTGACGTGGACCTGCCGAAGGAGCTCTTCACGACCGACGCGCAGTCGCTCATCCTCGGCGCGGACATCGTGGTCGAGCTGATCGGCGGCATCGAGCCGGCGCGCACCCTGGTGCTCGAGGCGCTGCAGTCCGGCGCGGACGTCGTCACGGGCAACAAGGCGCTCCTCGCCACGCACGGGCCGGAGCTCTTCGCCGCGGCCGAGCAAGTCGGTGCACAGCTGTACTACGAGGCCGCGGTGGCCGGGGCGATCCCGATCATCCGACCGCTGCACGACTCGCTCGCGGGCGACCGCATCGAGCGGATCATGGGCATCGTCAACGGCACGACGAACTTCATCCTCGACCTGATGGACCGCGAGGGCTCGACCTTCGAGGCCGCCCTGGCGACCGCGACGGAGCTCGGGTACGCCGAGGCCGACCCGACCGCCGACGTCGAGGGCTACGACGCCGCGCAGAAGGCCGCGATCCTGGCCTCGCTCGCGTTCCACACCTCGGTGCCGCTCGCCGCCGTGCACCGCGAGGGGATCACCTCGGTCACGATCGAGCAGGTCCGCGCCGCACGCAAGGCCGGCTACGTCGTGAAGATCCTCGCGACCGCCGAGCGCCTCACCGACGAGGACGGCGTCGAGGGCGTCAGCGCGCGGGTCTACCCGGCGCTCGTCCCGGAGTCGCACCCGCTCGCGAGCGTGCACGGGGCGAAGAACGCCGTGTTCGTCGAGGCCGAGGCCGCCGGTGACCTCATGTTCTACGGCGCCGGTGCGGGTGGCGTCGAGACCGCGTCGGCCGTGCTCGGCGACCTGGTGTCGGCCGCTCGTCGGCACGTGATCGGCGGCCCGGGCATCGCGGAGTCGACCCAGTCGGCCCTGCCCGTCTTCCCGATCGGCACCGTCCGGACCCGTTACCAGATCACGCTGCACGTGGCCGACGCCCCCGGCGTGCTGTCGACCGTCGCCGGCGTGCTCGCGGCGCACGGCGTCAGCGTCGAGACGGTCGAGCAGTCCGCCGCGACCGAACCCGGCGACGGCACCGCGGGTACCGCGACCCTCGTCATCGGCACGCACCTCGCCCGCGAGTCCGACCTGGCCGCCACGGTCGTCGCCCTCCGGAACGAGGACGTCGTCGTCGAGATCACCAGCGTCCTGCGGGTGGTCGGGGCCTAGCCCCCGCACCGTCCGTCCCCGACTGCACAACACCGAACAAGGAGAGCCTGATGGCCCACCAGTGGCAGGGAGTCCTGCGCGAGTACGCCGACCGTCTCGACGTCACCGAGGCGACGCCCGTCGTGACCCTCGGCGAGGGCGGCACGCCGCTCATCCCGGCCCGACGCCTCTCCGAGCGCACCGGTGCCGAGGTGTACGTCAAGTTCGAGGGCATGAACCCGACCGGGTCGTTCAAGGACCGCGGCATGACGATGGCGATCTCGAAGGCCGTCGAGCACGGCGCGAAGGCCGTCATCTGCGCCTCGACGGGCAACACCAGCGCCTCGGCCGCCGCGTACGCCACCCACGCGGGCATCACCGCCGCGGTGCTCGTGCCCGAGGGCAAGATCGCGATGGGCAAGCTCAGCCAGGCCGTCGCGCACGACGCACAGCTGCTGCAGGTGCAGGGCAACTTCGACGACTGCCTCGACATCGCGCGCGACCTCGCCGCGAACTACCCGGTGCACCTGGTCAACTCGGTCAACAACGACCGCATCGAGGGCCAGAAGACGGCCGCGTTCGAGGTCGTCGACGTGCTCGGCGACGCCCCGGACTTCCACTTCCTGCCGGTCGGCAACGCGGGCAACTACACCGCGTACTCCCGCGGGTACCGCGAGGACGTCGCCGCGGGCCGCTCGACGAGGATGCCCCGCATGTTCGGATTCCAGGCAGCCGGTTCCGCACCCATCGTCTCGGGCGAGGTCGTCCGTCACCCGGACACCATCGCCTCCGCCATCCGCATCGGCAACCCGGCGTCGTGGCAGTACGCGCTCGAGGCGCGCGACGAGACCGACGGCTACTTCGGCGCGATCACCGACGAGGGGATCCTCGCCGCGCACCGCATCCTGTCCGCCGAGGTCGGCGTCTTCGTCGAGCCCGCGTCGGCGATCGGTGTCGCCGGTCTGCTCGAGCGTGCGGACGCCGGTGTCATCCCGCAGGGCGCGAAGGTCGTCATCACGGTGACGGGCCACGGCCTGAAGGACCCGCAGTGGGCCCTCCGCACCGAGGACGGCGGCGAGGTCGCCCCGACGAGCGTGCCGGTCGACACGAAGTCGGTCGCCGAGGTGCTCGGACTGGTCGGCTCCGCGTGAGCGTCGACCGCTCGTCCGGTCCGGGGGAGGGCGTGACCGCCCGCAGTGCTGTACCGGCCGGACGGGCGGTCCGTGTGCGGGTCCCGGCCACCTCCGCGAACCTGGGGCCCGGCTTCGATTCGCTCGGCCTGGCGCTGTCGGTCTACGACGAGGTCGTCGTGCGCGTCCGCCCGGAGCCCGGCGCGACCGTGACGGTGGAGGGCGTCGGTGCCGGTGAGGTCGCCACCGACGAGTCCAACCTCGTGGTGCGGGCCGTCCGCCGTGGCCTCGAGCACGCCGGTGTCGAACAGCCCGGGCTCGAGCTGCACGCCGTGAACGCGATCGCGCACGGACGCGGCATGGGGTCGTCCGCCGCGGCGATCGTCGCCGGTCTGATGGCGGCCCGTGGCCTGCTCGAGGGGGTCGTCGACCTCGACGCGTCGACGCTCCTCACCCTGGCGACCGAGATGGAGGGCCACCCCGACAACGTCGCGCCGGCGCTGTTCGGCGGCCTGACGATCGCGTGGATGACGGCCGAGGGGCCGGCGGTCAAGCGCCTGCTCGTGCACCGCGGTGTCTCGCCGGTGGTCTTCGTGCCGACCTCGACGCTGTCGACGAAGCTCGCCCGGTCCCTGCAGCCCGCGAGCGTGCCGCACGAGGACGCCGCGTTCAACGTCTCCCGCTCGGCGCTGCTCGTCGCCGCCCTCATCCAGAGCCCGGAACTCCTGCTCGCCGCGACGGAGGACCGGCTGCACCAGTCGTACCGCGCCAGTGCGATGCCGGAGACCGACGCGCTGATCGGCCTGCTCCGGCAGCACGGGCTCGCCGCGGTGGTGTCCGGAGCGGGTCCGAGCATGCTGGTGCTGGGCAGCGA
Organism: Curtobacterium sp. NPDC087080; assembly: GCF_044745105.1. NCBI lineage: Bacteria > Bacillati > Actinomycetota > Actinomycetes > Micrococcales > Microbacteriaceae > Curtobacterium > Curtobacterium sp. NPDC087080. The sequence goes on from NZ_JBIUZP010000001.1 coordinate 178,182, forward strand.
CCCGTCGCAACGTCTGACCGCGGCCGACCTGGTGGCGCGACACGCGCAGTCCGACTGGCGGGCGCTCATGCTGGCCGTCGACCTCGGTGGTGCTACAGTGGTGCCGCACTCGGCGCTCGAAGCCGATCCAGCGTAGGCGCACAGGCCGATCCGAACCGGATCCGTCGGCGCTGGCGCAGGGTCCGGTGCGCGGGGGCACTCTCTTTCAGATCACCGAATCCCGGTCCGTCGTCTGAACGGCGGTCGCAGCGCACCCATGCGCCGGGACGGTGGAAACTCTCCGCGTTCTGCGGTTCGAAAGGAAACACCGACCTTGACGAACGTCAACGACTCCACCCAGGTGGAGATCCCCAGCGACCTGCGCGCGCTCCGCCTGCCGGAGCTCCAGCGCATCGCCTCCTCGCTCGGCATCACGGGGCTCTCGAAGCTCCGCAAGGGCGACCTCATCGCCTCGATCGAGGACAAGCGTCCCGCGACCGACGACGCCGCTCCTGCCGCGGAGGCCCCGGCTGCCGAGGCACCCGCCGCGGCGCAGCCCGCGGCCGCCGAGCCGGACGCCCCCACCGAGCAGCCGACCCTCGCCGCCCCGGCGACCTCGCCGGCAGCCGACGATGCCGCCGGACAGCAGGCGACGGAGCAGGCTCCCGAGCAGTCGACCGAGCAGGTCGCCGAGCCCCGCGGTCGCCGTTCGCGTCGTGCATCCTCGGCCGGCACGGTGAGCGCCGCGCCGACCTCGGCCGCCGAGCACACCAACCACGGCCACACCGGCACCGAGGACCTGCTCGCGGGTCTCGACCAGGTCCGCGCCGAGAAGGACGCCGAGGAGGCCGCGCAGTCCGGCCGTCGTCGCGGCCGTCGCGGTGGCCAGGACACGGCACAGCCGGCCCAGCAGGACGAGACGCAGCAGGACGCCGGGCACGAGACGCCGAGCGCCTCGACCGAGCAGCCCACGTCCGCCCCGGAGCAGGACGACCAGGCCGACCAGCAGGGCGAGGGCGGCTCGCGTCGCGGTCGTCGCAGCCGTGGTCGCGGTCGTGGGCGCGGGCAGAACGCCGAGGGCACCGAGCAGCAGAACGGCGGCCAGCAGAACGGCGGCCAGCAGGACGCCCCGCAGCAGAAGCAGGGCGGCAAGCAGGACGAGCAGAAGTCCGGCGACGCGAAGCAGGACGACCGCCAGCAGAACGGTCAGCAGAAGCAGAACGGCCAGCAGCAGAACGGTCAGAAGCAGAACGGCCAGCAGCAGAACGGCCAGCAGCAGAACGGTCAGCACGGCGACGAGGCCGAGACCGGTCGCGGTCGTCGCCAGCGCGACCGCAAGCGCGGCCGCGGTAATCAGAACGACGAGTTCGAGCCGGAGATCACCGAGGACGACGTCCTCATCCCGATCGCGGGCATCCTCGACGTCCTCGACAACTACGCCTTCGTCCGCACGACCGGCTACCTGCCGGGCCCGAGCGACGTCTACGTGTCCCTCGGCCAGGTGAAGAAGTACCACCTGCGCAAGGGCGACGCGATCGTCGGCGCCATCAAGCAGCCGCGTGACAACGAGCAGCAGGCGCGTCAGAAGTACAACGCGCTCGTCAAGGTGGACTCGGTCAACGGCCAGACCGCGGACGAGGCAGCAGCCCGCGTCGAGTTCCACGACCTGACCCCGCTGTACCCGAACGAGCGCCTCCGCCTCGAGACCGAGCCGGCGAAGCTCAGCACGCGCATCATCGACCTCGTCGCACCGATCGGCAAGGGTCAGCGCGGCCTCATCGTCTCGCCGCCCAAGGCCGGCAAGACCGTCGTGCTGCAGGCCATCGCGAACGCGATCGCCAAGAACAACCCCGAGGCGCACCTCATGGTCGTGCTCGTGGACGAGCGGCCCGAAGAGGTCACCGACATGCAGCGTTCGGTGAAGGGCGAGGTCATCGCCTCGACCTTCGACCGTCCGGCCGAGGACCACACCACGGTCGCCGAGCTCGCCATCGAGCGCGCGAAGCGCCTGGTCGAGCTGGGCCACGACGTGGTCGTGCTCCTCGACTCGATCACCCGCCTCGGTCGCGCCTACAACCTGGCGACGCCGGCCTCGGGCCGCGTGCTGTCCGGCGGCGTCGACTCCGCTGCGCTGTACCCGCCGAAGCGCTTCTTCGGCGCCGCGCGCAACATCGAGGACGGCGGCTCGCTGACCATCCTCGCGACCGCGCTCGTCGAGACCGGCTCCAAGATGGACGAGGTCATCTTCGAGGAGTTCAAGGGCACCGGCAACATGGAGCTCCGCCTGAACCGGCACCTCGCCGACAAGCGGATCTTCCCGGCCGTCGACATCAACGCATCGGGCACGCGCCGCGAGGAGCAGCTGCTCTCCGCCGACGAGGTCAAGATCACGTGGCGTCTGCGTCGTGCCCTCGCCGGGCTCGACCCGCAGCAGGCGCTCGACGTCGTCCTCCGCAACCTCAAGGAGACGCAGTCGAACGTCGAGTTCCTGGTCCAGGTGCAGAAGTCGGTCCCCACGACCGGCGGTCGCCACGACGGCCACCAGGAGTAACGCGTGTTCGAGTCGGTAGCGGGGCTGCTGGCGGAACACGAGGACCTGACACAGCAGCTGTCGGACCCCGCGCTCCACGCCGATGCGGCCCGTGCCAAGAAGGTGAACCGGCGGTACGCCGAGCTGAGCCAGATCAAGGCGGCGTACGAGTCCTGGCAGGCGGCGGGGGAGGACCTCGCCGCCGCCCAGGAGCTCGCCCGGGAGGACGAGTCGTTCGCCGACGAGGTCCCCGCGCTCGAGGAGCAGCTGACGGAGCGCCAGGAGCGCCTCCGTCGGTTGCTCATCCCGCGCGACCCCGACGACGGCCGCGACGTCATCATGGAGATCAAGGGCGGCGAGGGCGGCGAGGAGTCCGCGCTGTTCGCCGCCGACCTCCTGCGCATGTACTCGCACTACGCCGAGTCCAAGGGCTGGAAGGTGGAGCTCCTCGAGCGGACCGAGTCCGACCTGGGCGGCTACAAGGACGTCCAGGTCGCGATCAAGTCGAACGCGACCGATCCGTCGCAGGGCGTCTGGGCGCACCTGAAGTACGAGGGCGGTGTACACCGCGTGCAGCGCGTGCCGGCCACCGAGTCGCAGGGACGCATCCACACGTCGACCACCGGCGTGCTCGTCTTCCCCGAGGTGGACGAGCCCGAGGAGGTCCAGATCAACCAGAACGACCTCAAGATCGACGTCTACCGGTCGTCCGGCCCCGGTGGTCAGTCCGTCAACACCACCGACTCCGCGGTCCGCATCACCCACCTGCCCACGGGCATCACGGTGGCGATGCAGAACGAGAAGTCCCAGCTGCAGAACCGCGAGGCCGGCATGCGTGTCCTGCGTGCCCGCATCCTCGCCCGGCAGCAGGAGGAGCTCGACGCCATCGCCTCGGACGCGCGCAAGTCGCAGATCCGCGGCATGGACCGTTCGGAGCGCATCCGCACGTACAACTTCCCGGAGAACCGCATCGCGGACCACCGCACCGGGTACAAGGCGTACGACCTGGACCGCGTGATGAACGGTGCGCTCGAGCCCGTCGTCCGGTCCGCCATCCAGGCGGACGAAGAGGCACGCCTGGCCGCCATCGGCGACCAGGACGCGTGACCGACGGACCCACGGACGGACGGGAGGCACTGGTCGCCCCCGTCCCGCCCGTCCCGTCCGCCGCGGATCGCCTGCTCGAGCAGGCGACCGCGGCGCTCGTCGCGTCCGGCGTCCCGACGCCGCGCGTGGACGCCGAGCTGCTGCTCGCGTGGGCGACGGACACCTCCCGCGGTGCGGTGCAGGCGCGGGCGATGACCGGGGGAGCGATCGCCCCGGGACACGTCGAACGCTTCCGCCACGCGGTCGCCCGCCGCGTCACGCGTGAACCGCTCCAGCACATCACCGGGCAGGCCCACTTCCGCGCGCTGACACTCGCGGTCGGACCGGGCGTCTTCGTGCCCCGGCCCGAGACCGAGGGCGTCGTGCAGTTCGGCATCGACGCGCTCCGGGCCACCGCGGTGCCGTCGCCCGTGGCGGTCGACCTGGGGTCCGGCAGTGGTGCGATCGCCATCGCGATGGACACCGAGGTGCCGAACGCCGTCGTGTACGCGGTGGAGCGGTCTCCCGAGGCACTGCCCTGGACCCGCCGCAACGTCGATGACCACGGCGGCACGGTCCGGCTCGTCGAGGGTGACCTCTCCGACGCGCTCCCCGAGCTCGACGGCACGGTGTCGGTCGTGGTGTCGAACCCGCCGTACGTGCCCGACGACATGGTGCCCGTCGACCCGGAGGTCCGCGACCACGACCCGGCGCTCGCGCTGTACGGGGGATCGGACGGCCTCGACGCCGTCCGGGCGCTCACCGAGACGGCCTGGCGGCTCCTCGTGCCGGGCGGGCTGCTCGTCGTCGAGCACGCGGAGCAGCAGGGCACCGGGGTGCGCGACGTGCTCGCGCGTCGGGGGTTCCGGTCCCCGGAGACGCACGTCGACCTGACGGGACGCGACCGCACGACCACCGCGACCCGCTAGGCGGAGCGGCCCCGAGCCTCCCGGCCGGCCTGCCGGATCAGACGGTGGCGACCCGCTCCTGGGCCGCGACGAAGGCGAGCACCGCCTCGCGCAGGTCGGTGTGCTCCTCGACCAGGACCGCGTGGATGCCGACACCGCGGGCCGCCTCGACGTTCACCGGCATGTCGTCGGCGAAGAACGTGCGCGCGGCCGGGACGCCGTGGTGGGCGAGGGCTCGGACGAACACCTCGGGCTCGGGCTTGCGCGCCCCGAAGTTGCTGGTCGTGTCGAGGTGGTCGCCGAAGAGCGGGGGCAGCGACGGCGCCCAGCGGCCGATCCACCGGCCGGCGAGCGGACCGTTGTTCGTGAGCAGGCCGACGCGCCCGTGCTCCGACGCGATCCGGACCGCCTCGACGCGCTCGGGCAGTTCCGTCATCGCCGCGCCGCGGATGCGGGCCCAATCGTCCTCGGGCACGGCGCACCCCATCGCCTCGGTGAAGGCGGCGAGGTAGGCGTCCCCGTCGGCGAAGTGTCCCGCCTCGGCGCGGGACTCGTGGCCGCAGTCCCACCAGCGTCGGCGGAGCTCCTCGAAGGAGTGTCCGGTGTACTCGCCCAGGGCCGCCATGCGGACCCGCCAGTCGTAGCGGACGAGCACGTCGTCCATGTCGAAGAGGAACAGGAGTCGGGGCGCGGGCGTCTCGTTCACGATGCCGTCCATTGTGGCGCACTATCATCGTCGAGTCATGGCCTCCCGATACGACTGCACCGACCCCGACGGGCTCCTGACCGGGATGCGGCTCGCACGTGCCGCGCTCGGACGGGGAGAACTCGTCGTCGTCCCGACCGACACCGTGTACGGCGTCGCCGCGGACGCCTTCAGCGCGACCGCCGTCCAGCGCCTGCTCGACGCGAAGGGACGCACCCGCCAGTCGCCGCCCCCGGTGCTCATCCCCGGACCGCCGACGCTCGAGGCGCTGGCCACCGAGATCCCGCAGCAGGTGCGCGACCTCGTCGACGAGTTCTGGCCCGGTGGTCTGACCGTGATCCTGCGCGCGCAGCCGTCGCTCGACTGGGACCTGGGGGAGACCCGCGGGACCGTCGCGCTCCGCATGCCCGACTCGCGCATCGCCCTCGAACTGCTGCAGGAGGTCGGGCCGCTCGCGGTGTCGTCCGCGAACTCGACCGGCGACCCGGCCGCGATGGACGTCGACCAGGCCGAGTCGATGCTCGGCGACAGCGTGTCCGTCTACCTCGACGGGGGGCCCCTCGCGGTGCACCAGGGCTTCGCGGCCTCGACCGGGTCGACGATCGTCGACGCGACCGGCCTGTCGACCGGCGGGAAGCTGACCATCGTCCGGCACGGGGTGATCGCCGACGAGGACATCGTCCGGGTCGTCGGAGCCGACCTCGTCACGTGAAGTACTACCTGCTCGCCGGGGCCATCGCGGCCGTGGTGAGCTTCGTCTGCAGCTGGGCCGTCTGGAAGCTCGGTCTGCGCTACGGCTGGTACCCGAAGGTCCGCGAGCGTGACGTGCACCGCACGCCCACCCCGCGGCTCGGCGGGATCGCGATGTACCTCGGCGTGATCGTGTCGCTGCTGGCGGCGTGGTTCCTGTTCCCGTCGATCGCGGGCACCGACTACTTCCGACTGGTCTTCTCGGAGCCCGGGCGCGTGATCGCGGTGCTCGCGGGCGCCACGATCATCGTGGTGCTCGGGGTCGCGGACGACATCTGGGACCTCGACTGGATGACGAAGCTCGCCGGGCAGATCATCGCCGCGGGCATCCTGGCCTGGCAGGGCGTCGCGATCGTGTCCCTGCCGATCGGCAACACGCTCGGGGTCGGGTCGTCCTACATGAGCCTGATCTTCACCGTGCTCGCGGTGGTGCTCGTGATGAACGCGGTGAACTTCATCGACGGACTGGACGGCCTGGTCGCCGGCGTCGCGATCATCGCCGGCGGGGTGTTCTTCCTCTACACGTTCTTCATCAACCGGGTGGTCGTGCAGACGGAGTTCTTCTTCAACCTGCCGTCGTTGCTCACGGCGGTCCTGGTCGGTGCCTGCTGCGGCTTCCTCGTCCTCAACTGGCACCCGGCGAAGCTCTTCATGGGCGACGCGGGTGCGCTGCTCGTCGGGTTCCTGATGGCCACGAGCGCCGTCTCCGTCACCGGCAACATCGACCCCGCGGTGATCTCGACACGCCAGGCCCTGCTGCCGGCGTTCATCCCGATCCTGCTGCCCTTCGCGATCCTGATCGTGCCGATCCTCGACTTCGGGCTCGCCGTCACCCGGCGGCTCAGCGCGGGCAAGTCGCCGTTCTCGGCCGACCGGAAGCACCTGCACCACCGCCTGCTCGACATGGGGCACTCGCACTTCCACGCGGTGCTGATCTTCTACGCGTGGACCGCCACCGTGGCCGTGGGATGCCTGCTGTTCCTGTTCGTCGAGTGGTACTGGGTGGTCACCGTCGTCGCCGTGGGCTTCACGGTCTGCGCGATCGCCACCTTCGCCCCGCTCGGCCGGAAGCGCGCCGAGTTCGCCGCGCAGGCGGCCACCCGCTCGAACACCGTCGTCGACGCCAGCCTCGATCCGCTCGACCGCGCCGCCAACGACCGAACCATCCCGGGAGACCCCTCGTGACCGCACCGAACGCCCTCGACCACGTCCGGCCGGTGTTCCGCCGGATCCTCCTCTGGGCGGGCGTCCTCGCGGTCGCCCTGGCCGTCGTCGGGGGAGTCGTCGGACTCGTCGTCGCGGGGACGCCCGGACTCCTCGGGGGCCTGCTCGGCGCCGTGCTCAGCGTGGTGTTCCTCGGCCTCACCGCGGTCTCGGTGCTGGTGGCGCTGCGGGTGTCGAAGGGACAGATGATCTCCGGTGCCTTCTTCGGCATCGTGATGGGGACCTGGATCCTGAAGTTCGTGCTCTTCCTGGTCGTCCTCATCGCGCTGCGCGACCGTGCGTGGCTGGACTTCCCCGTGCTGGCGGTGGTCATCATCGTGGGTGTCGTCGGCTCGCTCGTGATCGACGTCGTCGCGGTCGCGAAGGCCCGCATCCCGATCGGTGTCTCCCTGCCCGGCGACGACGGTGGATCCGCGTCCGGCGGCTCCGCCACCGCTGGGAACGACACCCCCCGCCCCTGAGAGCCCGAGAAGCCTCTCGCACCTGATAGGCTTCTCGAAGTCCGCGTCCGGAGCCTCGCTCGGAGCGGACGAGCCTCCACAAAGTCCACCATCGCGTGCCGTGTGTGCGCGCGCCGACACAGGAGACAGCGCTGCTATCCCACGCTCTTCCCCTGTCCCTCACCGCCGCGGCCAACACCGTGGCGGCGGGGAGCAGCAAGGCCGCCGAATTCCATGGTCCGTCGATCAACGAGTTCTTCCCGGACCCGATCTTCTTCGCCGGGACCCCGATCGAGATGGACCGCATCGTCCTCATCCGCTTGTTCGCGGTGGCCGTGCTGCTCGTCTTCGCGTTCGTCGGGACGCGCGCGCTGAAGCTGGTCCCGAACCGCGGACAGGCCTTCATCGAGTACGCGTTCGACGTCGTCCGCCGCAACACCTTCGACAACCTCGGTGAGAAGGACGGCAAGCGCTTCCTGCCGCTCCTGGCCACCATCTTCTTCGGTGTGCTCTTCATGAACCTGACGGGTCTGATCCCGTTCATGAACATCGCCGGTACCAGCCGCATCGCGATGCCGATGATCCTCGCGATCGTCGCCTACGTCGCGTTCATCTACGCGGGTCTGCGCAAGCACCCGGGCACGTTCCTCCGCAACGCGCTCTTCCCGCCCGGCGTGCCGTGGTACCTCTACATCATCGTGACGCCGATCGAGCTCGTCTCGACCTTCGTGCTCCGTCCGGTGACGCTGACGCTGCGACTCCTCATGAACATGGTCGTGGGTCACCTCCTCCTGGTGCTCTTCTTCTCGGCCACCTGGTTCTTCTTCTTCGACGCCGAGAGCCTCTTCAAGCTCTTCGGTGTCGGGACCCTGGCGTTCGGCATCGCGTTCAGCTTCTTCGAGATCCTCGTCGCGCTGCTGCAGGCGTACGTCTTCATGCTGCTGACCGCTGTGTACATCCAGCTCGCGCTGGCTGACGAGCACTGACCTACTGACCCCCATACGGCACGACATCCGTCGGGCCGCACTCGAAAGGAAAACACGTGGACGCAACGACCGTTCTCGCGGAGATCAACGGCAACATCGCAACGGTTGGCTACGGCCTCGCCGCGATCGGTCCGGCCATCGGCGTGGGCATCGTCGTCGGCAAGACGATCGAGTCCGTCGCTCGCCAGCCGGAGCTCCAGGGCCGTCTGACGACCCTCATGTACATCGGTATCGCCTTCACGGAGGCCCTGGCCTTCATCGGTATCGCGACGTACTTCATCTTCACCAACTAAGGCTTCTCGATGCAGACTGCACTCATCATCGCGGCGGAGGAGACCCACAATCCGCTGATCCCACCGGTGTACGACATCGTGTGGTCCGCGGTGGCCTTCGTCATCATCTTCCTCGTGATGTGGCGCGTCGTGACGCCGCGCATCACGAAGATGCTCGATGAGCGCACCGAGGCCATCGAGGGTGGCATCAAGAAGGCGGAGGCCGCTCAGGAGCAGGCCGCCGCTGCACTCGACGAGTACAACAAGCAGCTCGCGGACGCGCGTGCCGAGGCCTCGCGCATCCGTGAGCAGGCCCGTGCCGACGCGACCGCGATCGGCAACGAGGTCCGCGAGCAGGCGCAGGCCGATGCAGCACGCATCACCGCCAACGCCCAGGCGCAGATCGAGGCCGAGCGGCAGAGCGCGCTCCAGTCGCTGCGGAGCGAGGTGGGCACCCTCGCCCTCGACCTCGCGTCCGGTGTGATCGGGGAGTCCCTCAAGGACGACCAGAAGTCGGCTGCGGTCGTCGACCGCTTCCTCGCCGACCTCGAGGCGTCCCAGGGCCAGACGCCCGGGGAGCGCTGAGCATGCGGAGCGCCACCCGGTCCGCACTCTCGTCCACGCGAGCGGTCCTCGCTGACCTCGGCGGGTCTGTCGACCTCGCCGCGGGCATCGAGATCCTCGCCGCCGGACGTGCGATCGCCGGTGCGCCCCAGCTGCTCGGGCTGCTCGCCGACCCCACGGCGGACGTCGTCGGCAAGAAGTCGGTCGTCGACCGGGTCTTCGCCGGACAGTCCGAGGCAACGCGTGCGGTCCTGACCGCGGTGGCCGGCTCGCGCTGGTCCTCGCCGCAGGACCTGCTCGCCGGCATCGAGGACGCGGGCATCCGCGCCGTCGCCGGCACCGCGTCGTCGGAGACGTCGATCGAGGCCGAGCTCTTCTCCTTCGAGACGGCCGTCCGTTCGGACGCCGCGCTCGAGCTGGCGCTGGGCACCAAGCTCGGCAGCCCGTCGGAGAAGGGCGCGCTCGTGCAGCGACTCGTCGGGGCCAAGGTCTCGCCGCAGACGACCGCGATCCTGGAGCACCTCGTGCAGCAGCCCCGTGGCCGCCGCATCGGTGAGATCGTCCGCGATGCCTCGCGCATCGTGGCCGACCAGGCCGGCAAGGTCGTCGCGACGGTCATCACGGCCGCCCCGCTCTCCGACGGCCAGGCGGCTCGGGTCGCCCGCGGCATCGCGGAGCGCTACGGCAAGGACGTCAGCGTGAACCAGGTCGTCGACCCCGCGGTCGTCGGCGGGGTCCGCGTGCAGGTCGGTGGCGACGTCATCGACGGCACGGTGTCCACGCGCCTGTCGGAGCTCCGGCTCCAGCTGGCCGGCTGAGCGTACGGTCGAAGCCGACTCCTCCAAGTCCACAACGGGAACTGTCCCTCGCCGGGGCAGCATCACCCTCTCGGAGCCGAAGGGCCCCGGAAACCAACAAGGAAAATCCCATGGCAGACATCACCATCAGCCCCGATGAGATCCGTGATGCCCTGAAGGACTTCGTCTCGAACTACGAGCCGACGAAGGCCTCCACGGCCGAGGTCGGGCACGTCACCGACGCCGGTGACGGCATCGCGCACGTCGAGGGCCTCCCCGGCGTCATGGCGAACGAGCTCATCCGCTTCGAGGACGGGACCCTCGGTCTCGCGCAGAACCTCGACGAGGACGAGATCGGCGCCATCGTGCTCGGCGAGTTCGGCGGCATCGAAGAGGGCCAGGAAGTCACCCGCACCGGCGAGGTCCTCTCGGCCCCCGTCGGCGACGGCTTCCTCGGTCGCGTCGTCGACCCGCTCGGCAACCCGATCGACGGTCTCGGCGAGATCCAGGCCGAGGGCCGCCGTGCCCTCGAGCTCCAGGCTCCGGGCGTCATGTCCCGCAAGTCGGTCCACGAGCCGCTCCAGACCGGCATCAAGGCCATCGACGCGATGATCCCCGTCGGCCGCGGTCAGCGTCAGCTGATCATCGGCGACCGCCAGACCGGCAAGACGGCCATCGCGATCGACACGATCATCAACCAGAAGGCCAACTGGGAGTCGGGCGACGAGGACAAGCAGGTCCGCTGCATCTACGTCGCGATCGGCCAGAAGGGCTCCACGATCGCCTCCGTCAAGGGTGCGCTCGAGGACGCCGGTGCGATGGAGTACACCACCATCGTCGCCGCCCCGGCCTCCGACCCGGCCGGCTTCAAGTACCTCGCCCCCTACACCGGTTCGGCCATCGGCCAGCACTGGATGTACGGCGGCAAGCACGTCCTGATCATCTTCGACGACCTGTCGAAGCAGGCCGAGGCCTACCGTGCGGTGTCGCTCCTCCTGCGTCGTCCGCCGGGCCGCGAGGCCTACCCGGGTGACGTCTTCTACCTGCACTCCCGTCTGCTGGAGCGTTGCGCGAAGCTGTCCGACGACCTCGGCGCCGGTTCGATGACGGGTCTCCCGATCATCGAGACCAAGGCGAACGACGTCTCGGCGTACATCCCGACCAACGTGATCTCGATCACCGACGGCCAGATCTTCCTGCAGTCGGACCTGTTCAACGCGAACCAGCGTCCGGCCGTCGACGTGGGCATCTCGGTGTCCCGCGTGGGTGGTGACGCACAGGTCAAGTCGATCAAGAAGGTCTCCGGCACGCTCAAGCTCGAGCTCGCGCAGTACCGCTCGCTCGAGGCGTTCGCGATGTTCGCGTCCGACCTCGACCAGGCGTCGCGTCGTCAGCTCGACCGCGGTGCCCGCCTGACCGAGCTCCTCAAGCAGCCGCAGTACTCGCCGTACCCGGTCGAGGAGCAGGTCGTCTCCATCTGGGCCGGCACGAACGGCAAGCTCGACGAGGTGCCCGTCCCCGACGTGCTCCGCTTCGAGGCCGAGCTGCTCGAGCACCTGCGCCGCAACTCCGACGTGCTCACCACGCTCCGCGAGACCAACCAGCTCAGCGACGACACCGTCGCCGCGATGGACCGCGAGATCGACGCGTTCAAGAAGGGCTTCCAGACGAGCGACGGCAAGACGCTCGGCTCGGAGCAGTTCGACGCGGCGGACGCCGAGGACGTCGACCAGGAGCAGATCGTCAAGGGTCGTCGCTAGATGGCAGCACAGGTCCGGGTCTACCGACAGCGCATCAAGTCGGCGAAGACCACGAAGAAGGTCACTCGCGCGATGGAGCTGATCTCGGCGTCGCGGATCCAGAAGGCGCAGGCTCGCATGGCCGCGTCCGGCCCGTACTCGCGGGCCGTGACGCGGGCGGTGTCGGCCGTGGCGACGTTCTCGAACGTCGACCACGTGCTGACCACGGAGCCCGAGTCGTCGACGCGTGCCGCGGTCGTGCTGTTCACGTCGGACCGCGGTCTGAACGGCGCGTTCAGCACCAACGTCCTCAAGCAGGGCGAGGAGCTCGCCTCCTTGCTCCGCAGCGAGGGCAAGGAGGTCGTGTTCTACCTCGTCGGCCGCAAGTCGGTCGGGTACTTCGCGTTCCGCGAGCGTCCGTCCGAGCGGCAGTGGATCGGTGGGACCGACCAGCCGGAGTTCTCGACCGCCAAGGAGATCGGCGACGCCGTCGTCTCGAAGTTCCTCCAGGACACGGCGGAGGGCGGCGTGGACGAGATCCACATCGTCTTCAACCGGTTCATCAGCCTGGCGACCCAGGAGCCGCAGGTCGTGCGCCTGCTCCCGCTCGAGGTCGTCGATGGTGTGGAGGAGCCGTCCGACGGTGAGCCCCTGCCGCTGTACGAGTTCGAGCCCGACGCCGACGCCGTCCTCGACGCGCTGCTCCCGGTCTACATCGAGAGCCGCATCTTCAACGCCATGCTGCAGTCGGCTGCCTCCGAGCACGCCGCCCGCCAGAAGGCGATGAAGTCCGCGAGCGACAACGCCGACTCGCTCATCAACGAGTTCACCCGGCTCGCGAACAACGCGCGTCAGGCCGAGATCACCCAGCAGATCTCCGAGATCGTCGGCGGCGCCGACGCCCTCTCGTCGAAGAAGAAGTAGTCCGCGAACGTTCGCGGACAGACACCACCCCTCAGGAAGGCACACGCCATGACCGACACCGCCACCACCGCGGTCGAGACGTCGTCGGCGCCCGGTGTCGGACGGATCGCCCGTGTCACGGGTCCCGTCGTCGACATCGAGTTCCCGCACGACGCCATCCCCGACATCTACAGCCTGCTGTTCACGACCGTCACCATCGGTGACTCGTCGCAGGAGATCGGCCTCGAGGTCGCGCAGCACCTCGGCGACGACCTGGTCCGCGCCATCTCGCTGAAGCCGACCGACGGTCTCGTCCGCGGTCAGGAGGTCCGTGACTCGGGCGCCCCGATCTCGGTCCCCGTCGGCGACGTCACCAAGGGCAAGGTCTTCGACGTGCTCGGCAACGTGCTGAACACCGACGAGAAGCTCGAGATCACCGAGCGCTGGCCCATCCACCGCAAGGCCCCGGCCTTCGACCAGCTCGAGTCGAAGACCTCCATGTTCGAGACCGGCATCAAGTCGATCGACCTCCTCACCCCGTACGTGCAGGGTGGCAAGATCGGCCTCTTCGGTGGTGCGGGCGTCGGCAAGACGGTCCTCATCCAGGAGATGATCCAGCGCGTCGCGCAGGACCACGGTGGTGTGTCGGTGTTCGCCGGTGTCGGCGAGCGCACCCGTGAGGGCAACGACCTCATCGGCGAGATGGAAGAGGCGGGTGTCTTCGACAAGACCGCCCTCGTGTTCGGCCAGATGGACGAGCCGCCGGGAACGCGTCTGCGCGTGGCCCTGTCGGCGCTGACGATGGCGGAGTACTTCCGCGACGTCCAGAAGCAGGACGTGCTCCTCTTCATCGACAACATCTTCCGCTTCACGCAGGCCGGATCCGAGGTCTCCACGCTGCTCGGCCGCATGCCGTCCGCGGTGGGCTACCAGCCGAACCTCGCCGACGAGATGGGTGTGCTCCAGGAGCGCATCACCTCGACGCGCGGTCACTCGATCACCTCGCTGCAGGCGATCTACGTCCCGGCCGACGACTACACCGACCCGGCGCCGGCGACCACGTTCGCGCACCTCGACGCCACGACCGAGCTCTCCCGTGAGATCGCGTCGCAGGGTCTGTACCCGGCCATCGACCCGCTGACCTCCACGTCGCGGATCATGGACCCCCGGTACCTGGGCGCCGACCACTACGAGACCGCGACGCGCGTCAAGCAGATCCTGCAGAAGAACAAGGAGCTGCAGGAGATCATCGCGATCCTCGGTGTCGACGAGCTCTCCGAAGAGGACAAGATCACGGTCGAGCGCGCTCGTCGTATCCAGCAGTTCCTCTCGCAGAACACCTACATGGCCAAGAAGTTCACGGGTGTCGAGGGTTCGACGGTCCCGCTCAAGGACACCATCGAGTCCTTCCGCGCGATCGCCGACGGTGAGTTCGACCACGTGGCCACGCAGGCCTTCTTCAACGTCGGTGGCATCAACGACGTCGAAGAGAAGTGGGCGCAGATCCAGAAGGAGAACCGCTGACATGGCGGCACTCACCGTGAGCGTCGTCTCGGCGGACCGTGAGGTCTGGACGGGCGACGCCACCATGGTCGTCGCACGGACGACGGAGGGCCAGATCGGCATCCTCGCGGGGCACGAGCCGCTGCTCGCCACCCTCGCGCAGGGCCAGGTCCGCATCACCCGGGCCGACGGCTCGACGGTGACGGCGGACGCCGAGGACGGCTTCCTGTCGGTCGAGCACGACACGGTCACGATCGTGGCGCGGCAGGCCGCGCTGGCGTCCTGACCGGACTGACCGTCCTCCTCCCGCCGTCCGAGACGAAGCGGGAGGGCGGGGACCCGGCACGCACCCTCGACCTGGGTGCGCTGTCCTTCCCGGAACTGTCCGACGAGCGGGCCGCGGTGATCACCGCGGCCCGCTCCGTCAGTTCCGAGGAGTCCACGGCACGGACGGCTCTGAAGCTCGGCCCGAGGTCGGTGGCCGAGCGCCTCCGCAACCTCGAGCTCGACACCGCGCCGACGCTGCCGGCGATCGAGCGGTACACGGGTGTGCTCTACGACCCGCTCGACGCCCCCGGGGCGGACGACGCGACGCGGCGGTGGTGGTCGGACCACGTCGTGGTGCAGTCCGCGATGTTCGGCCCGATCGGAGCTGGCGACCGGATCCCCGCCTACCGGCTCTCGCACGACGCGAAGCTGGGCGCGCTGCGACTCGCGAAGCACTGGCCCGGACCGTCGGCCGGTGCGCTCGGTCAGCGCGCCGACGGTCTCGTGCTCGACCTGCGTTCCGAGGGCTACCGTGCCCTCGGGCCGGTGCGCGACGCGGTCACGCTCCGTGTGGTGAGCGTCGACGACGGCGGACGCCGCAGGGCGCTCAACCACTGGAACAAGACCGCGAAGGGGCGGCTGGCCGCGCTCCTCGGGCGGACCGGTGCCGAGGTCGGCGACACGGCGGGTCTGCTGCGGTGGGCGGCTGCGCACGGCGTGGAGATCGAGCGCACGGACGAGGGCTGGGACCTGGTGGCGGAGAGCCTCGCGGGCGCGCGGGTCTGAGTCGCGGTCGGTCGCTGATCGGTGCCGGTCGGTCCTGCACAGCGGTGGTCGAGGGTGGCGCCGTCCACAGGCGGTGCGGACAAGCCGGCCTGGAGGCGCTGCTCCCGTCACGATCTCGTGCATGACCTCCACGAGACACCGACACCAGCCCACCCAGCTGCGCTACCCGCGGGAGATCGCAGCCGCGGTCACCCTGCGCGCCGCCTGCGCCGCCCTCGTCGCTCCGTCGTCGGACGGCGATGCGGTCGCGGGAGATGCGCTCGCGCGTCCGCAGGCGGTCGCGGTCGTGACGGCCTGCGGCGCACTCGCGACCCGCTTCGCGATGGTCGGCTTCCTCGCCGCCCGCGGTCGTCCGGACCCCCGGGCGGTCGTCCCGTTCGACCCGTTCCGCGACCCCACCCCGCCGGTGCTCGGCGGGTCGGGCCCGGAGCCGGACCGCGCGCGAGTCCGGCTCGCCGGCGATCGGTGCGCCGCTGCCTGGCGGACGTGGCGTACCGACGGCGCGGTCGGGGGCGACGTGGCGGTCGGAGCGGCGGGCGCGCTCGCCCTGGGTGCATGGTGCGCCTGGGCGCTCGGATCGTCCGCGCGGGCCGAGGTCCGGGCGCGGCACGCCCTGGACACGCGTCCGGACGACCCCTTCGGGTGGTTGGTCCTCCGCGCCGTCCGCTCCGGCCACGGACCAGCGTGGGGAACGCCCACGGGGTCGACCGGATCGTCTACGGTGGGATGACCATGGAGCGGGAACCGGTGCACGACGACGACACGGTGGTCCGTGCGCGTCCCGGCACCGGACCCACAGGGTCGGTCGCACCCGACGTCCGACCGACGGGCAGCGGGCCGGCCGCCGACCCGTCCGAGGTCCTCGACGAGGACCCGTACGGAGCGACGGTGATCCGGCCGGCCCGCGGGGTCCGTTCGGCCACCGGACCTGCCGAGGACGACACGGTGCTCCGCGTCCGGCCCGGCGGCCCGGGTCCAGCGCCGGAGCGAGCGTCGCCGGTCGTGGCACCACCGCATCCGGACGACGGCTCGATCCGTCGGCGGACCCCGTCCGTGCGCATCGGCGGCCGGGTCGTCCGGCTCGACCGGCCGCTGGTGGTGGGCCGTCGACCTGCTGCGCCACGCGTCGTCCTCGACGTCGGTCCGGTCCTCGTGCCCGTGCCGTCGCCGAGTGGTCAGGTGTCGTCGTCGCACGTGCTCCTGCACGCCGCCGGGGAGGCCGCCGTGGTCGAGGACCTCCGGTCCACGAACGGCACCGTCGTCAGGCCCCCGGGCGGCGCGCCGTTCCGGATGGCCGCGGGTGCGTCGATCGTCGTCCTGACGGGTACGCTCGTCGAGATCGGTGACGGCAACGTCATCGAGGTCCTGTCGCCGCACCTCCGGGTCGGTCCGGACGACGGCCTCCCACCGTTCCCGCCGGCCCCGTGACGGACCGACCGTCCGGCACGCCCCTCCATCCCCAGAGAGCGATCCTGAAACCGTGACCGAACTCGGCCGAGCTGCCACCGAGCACGCCATCGACGTCCCCGGCGCAGCCGGCACCCCCCTGACGCTCTCCTGGGGAGCAGCGACCGACGTCGGCCGACGTCGCGACCACAACGAGGACAGCTACCTCGTCGGTGCTCCTTTCTTCGTCGTCGCCGACGGCATGGGCGGGCACCTGGCGGGTGACCGGGCGAGCGACGCGGTCGTCCGGCGACTCGACCAGGTGACGACCGGCGAGTTCACGAGCCGTCAGGACATCCAGCGAGCGCTGCTGCTCGCCACGGCCGACATCGAGCGGGCGGCGGGTGGCAACGCCCTCGGTGCCGGCACCACCGTGACCGGCGTGGCGCTCGTCGCGACCCACGGACAGCCGGCGGCGCTCGTGTTCAACGTCGGCGACTCCCGCACCTACCGGATCGAGTCCGGCGCACTGCGGCGGGTGACCGTCGACCACTCGGTCGTGCAGGAGATGGTCGACGCCGGGCTGCTCCGGGCGGAGGACGCCGAACAGCACCCGGACAGCAACGTCATCACGCGGGCGGTCGGCTTCGGGGAGCCGCCGGAGCCCGACTGGTGGACGCTGCCGCTGCGCGCGGGCGACCGCTACGTGGTGTGCTCCGACGGGCTCACGAAGGAACTCGGCGACGTCGGCATCGCCCGGATCGCGGCGCGGGTGCCGACGGCACAGGCACTGGCCGAGCGGCTGGTCGGGGACGCAGTCGTCGCCGGCGGACGCGACAACGTCACGGTCGTGGTCGTGCAGGTCGACGGTGCGCCCGAGGACCCGGACGTCGAGGACACGCTGCCGCGACACTGAGCGCGCTCGACCACGGTCGTCGTGCCCCCCGAAGTGGGGGACGGGTGTCGTCCACAGGGGAGCCAGCGGGTCCCGGGTGGTGAACCCGCTTTCGTAGAATGACCTGGCCGCGAGGAACGCCGAGGGCCGGCCGGGGGGCCGGGGAAGGGAACGACGCCGATGGCTCGACGCCTGCCGTCCGACCCGCCCGTCATCGCCGGCTTCAGCCCCGTCCACGTCCTGGGCTCCGGTGGCTTCGCGGACGTGTTCCTCTACGAGCAGGACATGCCCCGTCGGCAGGTCGCGGTGAAGGTGCTCCTCGACGAGGTCGTCGACGAGCGCGTCCGGCAGATGTTCCAGGCCGAGGCGAACCTGATGGCGCGGCTCAGCACGCACCCCTCGATCCTCACGGTCCTCCAGGCGAGCATCGCGTCCGACGGTCGGCCGTACCTGGTGATGGAGCTCTGCTCGTCGTCGCTCAGCCAGCGCTACCGCCGCGAACCGCTCCCCGTGTCCGAGGTCCTGGCCGTCGGCGTGCGCATCGGGTCGGCGCTCGAGACGGCGCACCGCGAGGGCGTGCTCCACCGCGACGTGAAGCCCTCCAACATCCTGCGCACCGCGTACGGCGCACCCGTCCTGTCGGACTTCGGCATCGCCGCCACGATCGGCAGTGCCGACCCGGACGAGCCGGTGGGCATGTCGATCCCGTGGTCCGCACCCGAGGTACTGGGCGACGAGTCGCGCGGCACCGTGCAGTCCGAGGTCTACTCGCTCGCGGCAACCGTGTACTCGCTGCTCGCGGGGCGCAGCCCCTTCGAGGTCCCCGGGGGGAAGAACTCCGCGGCGGACCTGATGGACCGGATCGACCGGGGCGGGGTGAAGCCGACCGGCCGGCCCGACGTCCCGCCGTCGCTCGAGCGCCTGCTCGCGACGGCGATGTCCCGGCGGGTGTCCGCGCGCCCCGCGACCGTGATGGAGTTCGTCCGCGGACTCCAACAGGTCGAGGCGGAGCTCGGGATCCCGCAGACCCCCGCAGAAGTCGCCGTCGAGTCGTGGGCGGTGGCGACCCCGTCCTCCGACGCAGACCGGACGGTCGTGCGGGAACTGCAGCCGCCGTCCCGGGTCGGTGCCCGGCGACGCACGCGTCGTGCCGTCCAGGGCGGAGCCTCGTCGGGCCTCCAGAGCGTGGGGACGGTCCACCGCACCGGCTCGGCCACCGTCGCGCGCCGCCGGGGTCGCTCGACCGTCCTGGTGGCCGGCTCGGCGGGCGTCCTCGTGGTCGCGGCCCTCGCCGTCGTGAGCGTCCTGCTCGTCTCGCGCGCGGGGACGGCATCGATCCCGACGGTGCGCGACGTCACTGCGCGCGCCGGTGCCGACTCCGTGTCGTTCAGCTGGGCCGACCCCGGTCTGCGCGCCGGTGACACCTACGTCATCACGTCGTCCGGTGCGACGAGCCAGCAGACCGGCAACACCTTCGTCGTCTCCGGTGGGGCGGGGGCCGAGCAGTGCATCACGGTCGCCGTGAACCGTGACGGCAAGACGGGCGCCGCGAGCCCCGAGCAGTGCGGGACGATCGGGAGCACCGGGTGATCCGGGCGCTCCTGGCCAAGCACCGGTCGGCGGCCGTGACGATCGGCGCGTCGGTCGTCGTCGGTGCCGTGGTGGCGACCGCGGCCGTCGTGTCGACCGGGTACCACACGCAGCGCCTCGACCTCGGCGACGGCACCGTGTGGGTGCCGTCCGCGCAGTACGGCGCCGTCGGACGCGCGAACACCGGGGTCCTGGCGCTCAACACCGCCGTCGAGACCCCGAGCGACGACCTCTCGGTCGTGCAGCGCGGGGCAGAGGTGTACAGCGTCGACGGGACGAAGGGGACCGTCGCGAAGGTCGACGTCGCCGACGCGACGGTGGGTGACGCCGTGACCCTCCCCGCAGGATCGCCGCAGGTGTTCTTCGCCGGTGACACGGCCGTGGTCGGGAACGGTGAGACTGGTGCGCTCTGGGCGACCCCGGCGGCCGAGCTGTCCGACCTCGACGCCTCGACCGAGCCCGACCTGACCCTCGGCGCGGACGCCGTCTTCGACGCCTCCGACCGCCGGGTCGCCGTCTACTCGCCACGCACCGGACGGGCGTCCCTCGTCGACGTCGGGTCCGACCTGACCGTCGAGCGGCGCTGGGACGTGCGCTTCGACCGCTCGCACGAGTTCCAGGTGGCGTCCTTCGGCGACCACGTCGCCGTCCTCGACCGGACCGACGGCCGCCTCTCCGTCGACGGGGACACCGTCGACCTCGGGGACCGTGTCGGGGGAGCCCCCGCGCTGCAGCGGTCGTCCGACTCGTCGTCCTCGGTCGTGGTCGCCGGCACGTCGGGCCTCGTGCGGGTGTCGGCGTCCGGCCAGGTGGACCGGACGCCGCTCGCGGTCTCCGGTCGAGCGGCTCGTCCGACCGTGGTCGGCTCGTGCACCTACGCCGCGTGGGCGGGCGGGCAGGCCATGGACTCCTGCCGGGGCAGCGGGCTGCAGCGACTGGCGCAGTCCGCCGACGCCGACGACCTGCAGATCGTGCACAACGGCGACACCGTCGTGGCGAACGACCCGCGCAGCGGGCGGTCCTGGGCGATCGGCCGCAGCGGACAGCTCATCGACAACTGGGCCGACCTGGTCGACCAGGACGACGAGCGGCAGCAGGAACGGGTGTCGGACGACGACCCCCAGGTGGACAAGGACCAGAAGCCGCCGGTGGCCGTGGACGACGACCTCGGCGCACGTCCCGGCCGGACGACGAGCCTGCCGGTCCTCCTCAACGACTACGACCCGAACGGCGACCCCCTCGTCATCAGCGAGGTCGGCAGCATCCCCGACGGACAGGGCAGCGTCGCCGTGGTCGGCGACGGGCAACGGCTCCAGGTCACGCTCACCACGGCGGCGAGCGGGTCCCTGTCCTTCCCGTACACGATCACCGACGGCAACGGCGGGTCCGCCACCGCGACCGTGCGCGTGACCGTGCGCCCCGAGTCGGAGAACGAGCCGCCGCGGCAGGTGCGCAGCACCTCCGCCGACGTCGTGCAGAACGGGCACGTCGTGACGGACGTGCTGTCGGACTGGGTCGACCCCGACGGCGACCCGGTCTACCTGGAGTCGGCCTCGGCCGACGGCGACCGGGTGTCCACCACCCCGGACGGCACGCTCGACTTCCGCAACGCGAGCGGACGAACCGGTGACCGAGCCGTGCAGCTCGTCGTGAGCGACGGCCGCGACCGCGGGCGCGGGTCGATGACCGTCCGTGTCGCAGCGCAGGGGAACGTGCCGCTGCGCGCCGACGCCTTCGCGGTGCAGGGCTACGCCGGCAAGGCGTTCACGGTGCAACCGCTCGACCACGTCCGGGGTGGCAACGGCACCGTCACGCTCACCAGCGTCTCCTCGTCGAACGGACTGACCGTCACCCCCTCCTACGACGCGGGCACGTTCCGCGTCCAGGGAGCCGGCGCGGGGGACCACCAGCTCGAGTACACGGTCACCGACGGGACGAAGACCGCGAGCGGTGTCGTGCGCGTCACCGTGCTCGCGCCGCCGGACGCCTCCACGCCGCCGATCACGACGCCCAAGACGGTGTTCGTCACGACGCTCTCGACGAAGGACACCGACGTCACCGCGACGGACACCGACCCGGCAGGCGGCGTCCTCATGGTCACCGCGCTCGACGGACCCGACCGCGGCAGCGGCGTGCGCGCCAGCATCCTCGACCAGCACGTCGTCCGGGTCACCCTGACCGCGCCCCTCGACGGACCGGTGACCTTCGGCTACACGGAGTCGAACGGTCTCGCCAGCGCCAGTGGGACGATCACCGTCGTCGAGATCCCTCGGCCCGACCGGATCCAACCGCCCGTCGCGCAGTCGGACTCCGCCACCGTGCGGGTCGGCGACGTCGCCGAGATCGACGTCCTGGCGAACGACACCCAGCCCGAGGGCGAGCCGCTGACGCTCGACCCGCAGCTCGTGCAGAACGTGCCGGGTGACGGCGGACTGCTCTTCGTGTCGGGCGACCGGCTGCGGTACCTGGCGCCGCAGACGCCCGGCAACCACACGGCGGTCTACCGCGTCCGCGGGCCGGACGGGCAGTACGCCGACGCGACCGTGTCGATCTCCGTGCGCGAGCGCGACGCCGCGACGAACAACCCGCCGGTCCCCGAGACCGTGACCGCGCGCGCCGTCGCGGGACAGGCGGTGCGCATCACCGTGCCGCTGAACGGCATCGACCCCGACGGGGACTCGGTGCAGCTCGTCGGCGTCGCCGACAACCCCGAGAAGGGCTCGGTGAGCGACGTCACCGCGGACGCGCTGACGTACGACGCGGGGGACTACTCCTCCGGTACCGACGAGTTCACCTACACCGTCGTCGACGCGCTCGGTGCCCGGGCGACGGGGACGGTCCGGGTCGGCATCAGCCCCCGTGCGGAGCAGGCCACGAACCCGGTGGCCGAGGCCGACCACGTGACCATCCGTCCCGGTGGGTCCGTCACCGTCCGGGTCCTCCAGAACGACTCCGACCCCGAGGGCGGCCAGCTGACCGTCACCGCCGTCGAGCCGACCGCGGCGGGCGTCACGGCGAAGGTGCTCCAGCGCAGCCAGGTGCGGGTCACGCCACCCCGGTCGGCGACCGAGGGCGACTTCGCGGTGCTCTACACGGTCGCCAACGCGAGCGGAGGGTCGAGCACCGCCTTCCTGACCGTGACGGTCGACCGCGACGCCCCGCCGCTCCGCCCCGAGGTCGAGGACACGACGCTCGACCTGCAGGACATCCTGCGCCGCGAGAGCGTCACCGTCGACGTGCTGCAGAACGTCTTCTTCGCCGAGGGCTCGACGTCGCGGCTCGAGGTCGGCGTGGTCGAGGGCTACGGCGACACCGCACGCGTCACGGCCGACCGTCGGCTCACGATCCGGCTGACGGACGCGTCGCAGGTGGTGCCGTTCTCGGTCGCCCGGAGCGACCACCCCGACGTGGTCGCGTACGGCTTCGTGCACGTCCCCGGGTTCGACGACGCCCTGCCGCAGGTCGACCGCAGCGCGGGCGCCGTGACCGTGAAGAGCGAGTCGACCGTGCGCATCCCGCTCGACCGGTACGTGGTGACGGCGAACGGGCGGACCGCGCAGATCACCGACCGCGGCACCGTGAAGGCGACGCACGCCGACGGACAGGACCTCGTCGTCGACCGGTCGACGCTGCAGTTCACCTCCTCGAAGCTCTACTACGGCAACGCGTCGATCTCGTTCGAGGTCACCGACGGTTCGAGTGCGAACGGCGGCAAGGGTCGTGTCGCGACGCTCGTGCTCCCGATCAAGGTCACGCCGCGGTCGAACCAACCACCCGCGTTCACCGGGTCCTCGATCGACATGCAGCCGGGTGACTCCCGCACGCTCGACCTGACGAAGCTGACGGACTACCCGTACCCGGACGACCTCGGCGAGCTGCGCTACTCGGTCGTGAGTCGTCCGGGCTCCGGCACCACCGCGACCGTGCAGGGCCAGCAGCTCCGGGTCTCGGTGGCCGAGGACGCGCCGAAGGACACGACGGCGGACATCGGCATCGGGGTGTCGGACGAGGCCAACCCCGGCCGTGCCGGCGTCGTCCGGGTCGGCATCGTCGGGTCGACCAGACCGCTCGTGCAGCCGGGAGCGGACCGGGCCGTCGTCGCACGTGGGACGAGCGCGACGATCGACGTGCTGTCGAACGACCAGGCGACGAACCCCTTCCCGGACCAGCGGCTGCGGGTGGTCGCGATCCGCGGGCTCTCGGGCGGCCTCCCGGCCGGGGTGAGCGTCACGCCCAGCGCCGACCGCTCCCGGCTGCAGGTCTCCGTGGCCGGAGGAGCCCAGCCCGTCGACGCGCACCTGCAGTACCAGGTCGCCGATGCGACGAACGACCCGTCCCGGTACGTCTGGGGCGACGTGACCATCGCCGTGCAGGACGTCCCCGACGCCCCGGGGGCCCCGACCCGGACCGGCAGCTTCCAGGGTGGCCAGCTGACGTTGACGTGGGCGACACCGCAGGCGAACAACGCGCCGATCACGGGTTACCGGCTCCAGGGCACGAACGGCGTCGCGAAGGACTGCGGCACCGCGACGGTCTGCACCCTCACGGGCATCGACCCGTCCGCGTCGTACCGCTTCTCCGTCGTCGCACGGAACGCGGTCGGCGATTCGCAGGCCTCGCCGCTGTCCGCCCCGATGAGTGCCGACTTCGTCCCGGCGGCGCCGAAGGGCGTCCGGGTCACGCCGAGCAGCACCACCCCTGGCCAGCTCGACGTCACGTGGGACGTCGTCGGCACGCCGAACGGTGGATCGCCGGTGTCGAACTACGTCGTCTCGGTCCAGGGGCCCGGCCTGTCCACGACGAAGAACGCCGGCACCGCGACGAGCACGTCCTTCCCGAACGCGCAGGGTGGCGCCGAGTACACCGTGCGGGTGTCCCCGCGGAACGCTGCGGACCGCGACGGCAGCCCCGTGCAGTGGAACGAGACCTCGGCCACCGGGTCGGCCGTCGGCGCTCCAGGCACGCCCGACCTCACGGCCACCGGACAGCCCGACGGCTCGACGACCGCCGTCTCCCTCAGCGCGTCCGAGACCGACTGGGCGGGTGGCACGCCCAGCTGGCGCATCGCGAAGTACGGTCCGCAGACACCGATCCCGTCGGGCTGCTC
Source organism: Curtobacterium sp. NPDC087080 (assembly GCF_044745105.1). Classification (NCBI taxonomy): domain Bacteria; kingdom Bacillati; phylum Actinomycetota; class Actinomycetes; order Micrococcales; family Microbacteriaceae; genus Curtobacterium; species Curtobacterium sp. NPDC087080. The sequence continues at coordinate 202,600 of NZ_JBIUZP010000001.1, forward strand.
GACGACCGGAGCCGAGCGGGTCTTCACCGGGTCGACGGCGACCGACCGCATCTCGAGCCAGTACCGCTACGTCGCCCTCGCGGACAACGGGCTCTTCTGCACGGCGTCGCAGCCGGCCAGCGTGCAGGGCTACCAGGCGCCCGATGCGCCGACCGGCACGGTCGAGCGCGCTCCGCAACCCGGCACCGACGGCACGGTCGACCTCACGGCGACGGCGCAGACGTCCGCGCCGTACCTGTACTACTCCGTCGGCGGCGGCCAGCCCGTGCGCTTCAGCGGCACCGCCTCGCTGGGGGCGGGGGCAGGCTACGGACTCGAGACGAGCGTGGTGTTCACCGCGTGTGCGGCGGAGAGCCAGTACTGCACCTCGAGCGCCGCGAAGACAGAGACCGCGTTCACCACCCGTGCGTCCATTGCGAGCGCCGTCGTCGGACAGGCGCCGGTCATCAACCCGCCGGACAACAACGGACGTCTTCTGCCGAAGCAGAGTGACTACGAGATCTCCTACTGCAACCTCGCGGTGGTCTGCTCCGGTACGAACCCGAAGACCAACGCGCCTTGGACCACGAGCGACCAGGTTCCGAGCGGCTACACGTCCATCCTGGTGAAGGCGACCGTGAACGGCCAGCAGGACCGGACCGGAGCGCGCGCGGCTGTGACGAGCCCGTCCACCGGCACCACCGACCCGCCGTCCGGCACCCAGCCGAGCGACCCCGCCGCAGGCTAGGGTCACCACCCGGCAGCGATCCCGCACCCCCTGAGAACGAGGACCCCACCGCATGAGCATGACCCCCGAGCAGGCCACCTGGTTCGCCGACGCCGCCGGCCGGATCGTGACCAACGTCGAGCAGGTGCTCCTCGGGAAGACGTTCGTCATCCGCCTCGCGGTGACGACCATGCTCAGCGAGGGACACCTCCTCCTGGAGGACGTCCCCGGGACCGGCAAGACGAGCCTCGCCCGGGCGATGGCGCAGAGCGTGCAGGGGTCGACCAACCGGATCCAGTTCACCCCGGACCTGCTGCCCGGCGACATCACCGGGATCAGCGTCTACGACCAGCGCACGCAGGAGTTCGACTTCCACCGGGGACCGGTCTTCGCCAACATCGTGCTCGCCGACGAGATCAACCGGGCCAGCCCGAAGACGCAGTCCGCACTGCTCGAGGCGATGGAGGAGTCGGCGATCACCGTCGACGGCGTGAACCACCGCCTGGCGGCACCGTTCATGGTGATCGCGACGCAGAACCCCGTCGAGCAGGCCGGCACCTACCGCCTGCCCGAGGCCCAGCTCGACCGGTTCCTCGTCCGGGCCTCGATCGGCTACCCGGACCACGCGGCCACCGTCCGGATCCTCGAGACCTCGTCCGCGCCGTCGGTCTCGGTGCCACTACCGAGCGTGGTCCCCGCCGCGACGGTCACCGAGATGGCCGCGCTCGCCCGCACCGTCCACGTCGACCCGACGATCGCCGACTACGTCGCCCGGCTCGTCGACGCGACCCGTGCCGCCAGCGAGGTCCGACTCGGGGTCAGTGTCCGCGGCGCGATGGGGTTGGTGCGTGCCGCACGCGTCTACGCCGCCGTGCAGGGTCGCCACTACGTCACGCCGGATGACGTGAAGGCCCTCGCCGTGCCGGTGCTGGCGCACCGACTCGTCCTGGACGCCGAGGCGGAGTTCGACGGGGTCAGCGCCACGAGCGTCGTGGCGCAGCTCCTGGTCGAGACCCCGCCGCCCGCCGACCGAGCGGCGTCGTGACCGACCACCGTCCCGGCAGCACCAGGACGCAACGCGGCAGCACGCGGTCCCGTCGCGGGTCCGTCGCGTCCGAGCGCACGACGACGGTCGCCGGGCTCACGAACGTCCGGACCCGGCTCGTCGGTGACCGCGAGGGCGTCGCCGCCGACGCGGTCGTCGGGATCGCGAAGGCCTGGACGACGGCCTGGAGGACCGTGCGACGGCTCTGGGGCGAGGTCGCCTCGGTGGTCACCGGCCTCGGATGGGCGGTCGCCGCCGTCACGCTCGTCGCCTTGGTGGTGGGCTACCGCTTCGGGCTGCGTGAGGTCGTCGTGGTGGGCTTCGCCGGAGCGGTGCTCGCCGTCGTGGCCGCCGTCGCACTCATCGGGCGGACGCGGCTGGTCGTCCGCATGCGGCTCCCGCAGCACCGGGTGGCCGTCGGCGACGACGCCGGCGTGATGGTGACCGCCGAGAACCCGGCGCGACTGCCGTCGGTGCCCACCACGGTCGAGCTGCCGGTCGGTGCCGGTCTGGTCGACGTCGCCGTGCCCTCCGTCGCGCCCGGGGGTGTGTTCGAGGAGCAGGTACCCGTGCCGACGGTCCGGCGCGGCGTGCTCGACGTGGGGCCGGTCACGGGCGTGCGTGCCGACCCCGTCGGGCTCGTGCGCCGCGAGGTCGTCTGGACCGCGCGGGAGCAGGTCATCGTGCACCCGCGCACGATCGCGATCCCGTCGACGAGCACCGGGCTCGTGCGTGACCTCGAGGGGCAGGCGACGACCGACCTCTCCCCGGCGGACATCGCCTTCCACGCCGTCCGTGAGTACGTCCCCGGTGACGACCCCCGCACGATCCACTGGAAGTCGACCGCGAAGTCGGGCGCGCTCATGGTCCGCCAGTTCGAGGACACCCGGCGGTCGCACCTCGTTGTGGCCCTGGCGACCCGACGAGCCGAGTTCGCCGACGACGACGAGTTCGAGCTCGCCGTGAGCGCGGCCGCCTCGCTCGGCGCGCGAGCGGTCCGGGACGGCCGCGACGTCTCCGTCGTGGTGTCCGAGCGCACCCCTGAGTACGCGAAGCGCCCGGTCTGGGCGGTGCACCGACTCGCGACCGTCACACCCACCAGGCTGCTCGACGAGTTCGCGACGGTGGGGCTGTCCGACGCCTGCCTGCCCGTCGCCGAGGTCGCCCGGATCGTCGGCAACGACACCGCGGGGATCTCGGTCGCCTTCCTGGTCGTGGGCTCGACGGTCGGGCTTCCCGCCCTCCGGCTCGCTGCCACGCGCTTCCCGGTCGGGGTCGAGGTGGTGGCCGTCACGTGCGAGCCCGAGGCGCAGCCGCGCGTGCTCCGCGTGGCGGGCCTCACGGTCCTGACCATCGGCTACCTCGAGGACCTCCGCCAGGCCCTTCACCGATCGGCGGCGGCCGCGTGAGCGCCGCGACGTCGCCAGGCAGACGGCCCGGGGGCCGCCGCGCGACCCGCCGGGCAGCCCGTCGACGCGGACCGTCGCGGATGATCGGCGGGACGCTCGTCGTCTGGCTCCTCGTCGCCGTGGCGAGCACGGCGTGGTGGCCGGTCCACCGTGACGTGTCGATGGTCACCGCCGGTGTCACCGCGGTCGTCGCGGGGACCGCCGTCGCGCTGGCCGGCGCCCTCGGACGGCTGCCGGCGGCGGTCGTCGGCGTCCTGACCGTGGCCGTCTTCACCGTGACCGGGGTGCAGGTCGCGGTGCCCGCAGAGGCCGCGGGGCTGCTGCCGACCGGGCCGGGTCTCGTCGACCTCTTCGCCGGCGTCGCGCTCGACTGGAAGCGGCTGGTCACCGTCAGCCTGCCGGTCGGTTCCTACGAGTCCCTGCTCGTCCCGTACTTCGTGACGACCCTGGTCGCCACGGTGACGGCCGTGACCGTGGCGACCCGTGCCTCCCGGCCGGAGACCGCGAGCATCCCGGCACTCGTCCTGTTCGCGGCCGGTGTGGTCGTCGGGCCCGCTCGGCTCGACGTGTCGGTCGCGACCGGGGTGGCGCTCGGCGGGATCGCCCTCGTCTGGGCGCTCGTCGTCCGCCACTCTCGCCGAGCGGTCGCCGTCGCGACGACCGTCGGCGCCCCGGTCCCGGTCTGGCGTTCCGTGGCGCGACCCGCGTTCGTCGGCACCGGGACCGTGCTGGCCGCCGCGGTCGTCGCGACCGGCCTCGGGCTGGTCGCGCCGCCGACGGTCGGCCGCACCGTCGCGCGGACCGAGGTGGTGAAGCCGTTCGACCCCCGCGACGAGGTCAGCCCGCTGAGCGCCTTCCGGGCGTACGAGGAGGCCGGTGCGGCCGACACGGCCCAGTTGCGCGTCTCCGGACTCCCGCAGGGCGGCTTCGTGCGGATCGCGACCCTGGACACCTACGACGGGGTGGTCTTCCGGGTGGGCGGTGCCGACGGGGCCTCGGCGTCCGGCACCTTCGAACGGGTCCCGACGACCGTCGACGTCGGTGGGGTGCGGGGGAGCGACGTCCGGGTCGGGGTCGACGTCGACGCCTACCGCGGCGTCTGGTTGCCGACGGTCGGCGACCTGGAGTCGGTGACGTTCCGCGGGGACGGTGCCGAACGCGCCCGCCGGTCGTTCTACTACGACCGTGCGACGTCGACCGGCGCGGTCGTCGGAGGGGTCGGATCGGGCACCCGCTACGACCTCGACGCGGTGCTGCCCGACCGGCCGGACGACCAGCAGCTCGCTTCGGCGCGGCCCGGGACGGCGGAGGTCCCCTCGGCGACCGGGGTGCCGGACGCGGTGCGGGAGCGGGTCGAGTCGACCACCGCCGACGCCCGGACGGACGGTGCGAAGCTCGTGGCCGCCGTCCGGTGGCTCACCAGCACCGGCTACGTCAGTCACGGCGTCGGTGACGACCGGGCCAGCCGCTCCGGGCACGGCGCCGATCGCATCCAGGAGCTCCTCACCGCGCCGGTCATGATCGGCGACCAGGAGCAGTACGCGGTGGCCGCCGCACTCATGGCGCGGCAGATCGGGTTCCCGTCCCGCGTCGTGATGGGCTTCACGCCGGGCGGCGACGCCGGCACGTCGTCGGGGTCGACGTCGAGCGCCGGCGGGACGACCACCCTGCGCGGGTCCGACGTGACGGCGCGGGTCGAGGTGGACACGGCGCAGTGGGGGTGGGTCACGCTCAACCCGAACCCCGTCGTCCGGGAGATCCCGGACGAGCAGGACCAGACGCCGCAACCGGTCACCCGTCCGGAGACGGTCGTCCCGCCGCCGCCCGTCGAACAGCAGGACCAGGACCAGCAGGCGCCGCCCCAGACCGACCGCGAGACACCGCCGGTGCCGCCACTGTGGCTGCAGCTGCTGCTCGCCGCCCTGCCGTGGGTCCTCGCGACGCTGGGCTTCGTCGCCCTCGTGCTCCTGCCCTTCGCGGTCGTGCTGCTCTGCAAGCGGGTGCGGCGGAGACGCCGACGCAGGGCCCCGACCCCGCGCGCCCGGGTCACCGGGGCGTGGGACGAGTACCGGGACGCGCTGCTCGACCGGGGTCACGCCGTGCCCGGTGGTGCGACCCGTCGCGAGGCGGTCGCCGGTGCTCCCGGTCGCGGCGGGACCGGACTGGCGGCGCTGGCGGACCGCAGCGTCTTCGGGCCGGACGACGTCGATCCGGGGACCGCGGACCGGATGTGGTCGGCAACGGAGGACGCGATCGCGAGTCTCGGCGAGGGAAGGTCGCGCCGCGATCGTGTCCGGGCGGCGGTGTCGTTGCGGTCCCTCCGCCCCGCTGTCCGCCGACGGTACGGGCGTCCGGGGTCGGAGCGGGCCGCCGCCGACACGACGGACGCGGTGGTCGGGGACCGCGACGGCCAGGGGCGTCCCGGGGCCCGTGACTACGATGGTCCGCAGGCCGGCGAGCGTCGTGGACGGCCGAGTGAGGACAGAGGCGAACCGTGATCAGATGCGAACACTGCGGGTCGATGCTGCCCGACGGCGCGATCTTCTGCGGTGAGTGCGGGCGGTCGGTCAACGTCTCCGCGAACCGCCGGCCCGCTCCGGCGGCGCCCGCGGACGACACGCCGCCGCCGCCGCTCCGTCAACCCGACCAGCACGGTCGGCGTCCCGACCCGGCGGCCGAGGCCTGGCTGCCCGAGGCGACGCTCGACCCTGCGACGCGCGCGTGGCTCACCGGCGAGGACCGGCAGCGGCCCACCGGGCCCGTGTCCGACCGCCCCGCGGCGCCGCCCGCTGCCGGCGCCCAGCCTGCTCCGGGTGCCCAGCCGGCTCCGGGTGACCGGTCCGCTCACGGAGCTCCCGCGGCTTCCGGTGATCCGGTCGCTCCCGCCACCCACGCGTCCTGGCCTGCCGGGCCCACGCCGACGGGGTCCGCGCCAGCCGACCTACGTGTGGGTGCGCCGGAGGCGGAACCGCCCCTCGACCCCGATGCCTACCCGTCGTCGCCGGACCGGAGCGCACCGGCTGACCACGACCGCTCGGTCGAGCACGTCACGTCGGCCGACCACGCCAGGTCGCGTGACGACGCCGCCGACGCCGAACGCACCCGTACCGCGCCGAGCGCCGCGACGCCTCCGGTGGCCCCCGAGTCGCCCGCGGCCCCGGTGTGGTCCCCGCCCGTCGCGCAGCAGCCGACGCCGACGCCGACGCCCCCGTCGCGACCGTCCTGGTGGGTCGGCCGTGGGCCTGCTGCCGCCGAGCCGCCGGTCGAGGACCAGCACGACGCACCGTCGCCCGACCACCAGCCCAGTGCCGGTGACACCGCGGTGGTCGAGCCACTGATCGACCGTCGTCCCGCGCCGACCCCGCTCATCGCACCGGGCAACGGGCCGGCGACCTGCCCGGTGTGCGGGCACACCCTCGAGCCCGACGACATCTTCTGTGCGGAGTGCGGTGCGGTCCGGCCGACCGTGACGGCGGCCTTCACGGGACCGGTCGTTCCGCTGCCGATGACGCGACCCGACTGGGCCGCCGACGACGAGGTCCGTCCGGGCGACGAGCCCTCGGGTGACGACGACGGCAACGAAGACGACGCCGACGGCGCCGTGCAGACCGACCCTGACGACGAACTCCCCGCCGCAGCCCCCGACGCCGACCGAGTCGACGACGACCGAGTCGACGACGACCGAGTCGACGCCGACCGAGTCGACGCCGACCGCGTCGACGGCGACCGCAGCGTCGGCGAGCGAGCCGACGACGACGACCGAGCCGACGACGACCGGGTCGGCTCCACACCGTCCGACGCCAGCGCATCCGGTGTGGCGAGTGGCCGAGGAGCGGTCCCACCTGCGCCCGCCTCCCCGACCGTCCCGTCCTCGGCGCCGGCCACCACCACCCCCGACCTGCCGTCCGTCCCGACGGCCGCACCGCTGCCGCCGATCCCCGGCGCGACCGGCCCGGTCCTCCCGCCGGTCGGCGGTACCGAGGTGCCGTCGAGCGGTGACCCCGAACCCGACGAGGACGTCGAGGAGACGCGCATCGTCGTGAAGACCCAGTCGACCGCGCCCTTCGTGCTGCACTTCAGCACGGGGGAGCGCACCGCCGTGCACGGTACGGGCCTGCTCGGTCGGCTGCCGCGACCCCAACCGGCCGAGCGCTTCGACGACCTGCTGACGGTGCACGACCCCGGCAAGTCGGTGTCCAAGACGCACCTCGAGCTCGGGCGTGACGGTGACGACCTCTGGGTGTCCGACCGGAACTCGGGCAACGGCACGGTCATCCGCCACATCGACGGGAGCATCCGGCGCTGCGAGCCCGGGCGTCGCTACCGGGTCGAGCGCGGCGCGCGGGTCGACATCGGGGAGCAGTTCTTCCTCGTGCAGTAGCAACCCCCTGGCGCGTGTTCCTCCACAACCACGCGTCCGGCAGGAAGTGCCCACAAGCAGCCCCTCGCGTCCGAGTCCGGACGCGAGGGGCTGCTTGGCTCTCGGCATGTCTCCGCTCGTCGCCCGCTGGTGCCTGGTCGGGTCGGCCGTGGTGCTCGTGCTCGTCGGGGTCCTCGCCGACCTCCCCGGTCCGGCCCGGGCGGTCCTGCTCGCGGCAGCGGCGTCGTGCGCGGTGCTCGACGCGCTGACGGATCGGGCTCCCGGACGTCGAGCGCCGCCCCGGGTCGTCGTCACCCTGCCGGCAGATCCGGTCGTGACATCGGGCGTTCCGGCCGGGGTGCCGGCAGCCGCGGACGGCGAGCTGCCGTCGGACGACGACCCTCCGCCGACGCCGCGCAGCCGGACGGGTACCGGCACCGGCGACGTCCTGGTGCTCGGTCGACGGCCCGACGGACGACCCGAGCGCGTCGAGGCGGGGCCGTCCGCACCCTGCCACGTCGTCGTCCTCGGTGCCGGGGCGTACGCGCGTGCGGTGTTCGACGCGCTCGGCGCGCAGCTCACCGGGATCCGGGCCGGGTCCGCTCGTGCGGCGGACGACGCAGGCTCGGAGGTCCGGGTCGTCGGTGACGACGGCCCGGCAGCCGGTGCACCTCCCGACGTCAGGCCGACGCCGACCGGCACGGCCGTCGCAGCGCACGTCGACGAGCGGGGTCTGGTGTGGGCGACGGTGGTGCTCGTACCCGGGGTCCGCATGCTCCCACGCCGGCGGGACCACGTGCTCGAGGTCACACGGCACGGCTGCCGTGTCTGGCGGGACGGCGACCACGCCCCTGCGCCCGTCGAGCCGGTCCTGCCACTGCTGGCCGGGGACCCCGTCGCCGCGCTCGTCCCGGGATGACGGCGGAGGACGACGACGCCGAGCACGTCGCAGGACGACGGCGCCCTGCCCGTCGCAGGACAACGGCGCCCTGCCCGTCCAGGACGACGGCACCGCACCCGTCGGTGGCGGCCTCGCCTCAGCGCAGCCCGGACCCCGGCCTCGCCTCAGCGCAGCCCGGACCCCGCGCGGACGGCACCCACCGGCACGCCACCCCCGAGCACCTGCTCACCCGTGGCGGTCAGCACGTCCTCGACCCCGGCGGCGTCCACGAGCCCGTTCCGCTCCAGCAGCGTGAGGGCCGCGAGCGTCCCGGCGCGCTGCGAGCCGTCGAGCGTCTTCACGGCGACCGCCGCACCTCCGGGCAGACCCATCACCATGACGCCCTCGGCGCCGAACTTCGCGAGCACCCGCAGCCGTTCGATCGTCACGGTGTTCGCACGCCCCACGCCGTCGATGGCCCAGGGGTGGTCGAGCACCGCGTCGACGAGCGCTGCGGAGTCCGCGTCCGACCGTGCGACGACGCCGGCGAACCCGCGTGCGAGTCCACGCAGCGTCAACGGGAAGACGGGCGCCCCGCAGCCGTCCGTGCCGACGACGTCGACGGTCTCGCCCGTGTACTCCTCGACCGTCGTGCGGACGCGTTGCTGCAGGGGGTGTGACACGTCGAGGTAGGTCGCCTCGTCCCAACCGTTCACCCGGCACGCGGCGAGCATCCCGGCGTGCTTGCCCGAGCAGTTCATCGCGAGGCGGCGCGGCCCGTCCATCGTGCGTGCGGTGGCGCGGTCGAAGGGCAGGTCGGGCGGGCAGCCGAGGTCGGACTCGACGTGGTCGAAGGACTCGAGCATGTGCAGCGCCAGGGCCTGGTGCGGCGCGGTGCCGGCGTGGCTGGCCGTCGTGAGGACGAGTTCCTCGTCGCTGAACACCGCGCCGGCACGACGGATCGCCAGGGCCTGGAACGGTTTCATGGTCGAGCGCGGGTAGATGCTGGCGCCCACGTCGCCGACGGCGTCGAGCACGGTCCCGTCGGCCGCCACGACCACGCCGGCGCCGACGTGTCGGCTCTCGTCGAAGCCGTTCCGGTCGAGCACCGCGAGCTCGACGGAGCCCTCGGCGGTGAGAGAATGGCGGTCTGTGCGGACGTCGTGGCTCACCGTCATGTCGTCATCGTAGCGAGCGGGCGGGCCGCACCCCGTCCACGGAGCACGATGCGCCGAGCACGATGCACCGAGCACGACGCGCCGAGCACGACGCACCGACTACCCAGCACGAAGGAGCGCACCGTGACCGACCACACCTACGAGGTCTCCGTCCGCTGGACCGGCGACCGGGGGACCGGCACCAGCGGCTACCGGGACTACGGCCGCGACCACGACGTCACCGCGCCGGGCAAGCACGCCATCGCGGGGTCGGCCGACCCGGCCTTCCGCGGTGACCGCGACCGGTGGAACCCCGAGGAGATGCTGCTCGGCGCCCTCGCGCAGTGCCACATGATGAGCTACCTGTACGTCGCCGTGCAGCGCGGCTTCACCGTGGTCGACTACGAGGACACGGCGACGGCGTCGCTCGACGTGCACCGCGACGGTACCGGCGAGGTCACGGAGGTCACCCTCCACCCCGTCGTCACGGTGCTCGAGGCCGACCGTGTCGCGGATGCCGAGGCCGCCCACGCCGAGGCGAACCGGCTGTGCTTCATCGCTCGCTCGGTGGCGTTCCCCGTCCACCACACGCCGGTCACCAAGGTGCGTGCGGCAGGATAGGTCCCCGTGAAGCGTCTCCGCCTGCTCCCGATCGCCATCGTCCCCGCCGTCGTGCTGGGACTCGCCGCCTGCTCCGGGAACGGCTCGGGTGACGCCTCGGCCTCGCCGAGCGCGTCGTCCAGCGCCACGGCGACGCCCATCTCGTCGTGCCCGGAGTCGGGTCCGGCGTCGAAGAGCATCGAGGTCACCGGCGCGGTCGCCGGGTCGGAGGCGCCGAAGGTCACCTTCGACAAGGGCCTCAGCGCGAAGGCACCGCAGGCCACCACCTTGGTGAAGGGCTCGGGCAAGGCGCTGAAGGACGGCGAGTTCGCCCAGGTGTCCTACGCCGTGTACAAGGCGTCGGACGCGTCGAAGCTCGGCGCGGTCGGGTTCGACCAGGGCAACCCGCAGGTGCTCTCCGTCGGCGGGACCGGCTTCGGCGCCCTGCTCGCCTGCACGAAGGTCGGGGACCGGGTAGCGGTGGTCGGCGAGTCGTCGGCACTCGGCTTCAACACCGGCGGCGAGATCGTCGTCGTGGCGGACGTCGTCGCGCAGACCCCGACGAAGGCGACCGGCGCGCCGCAGACGCAGGACCCGTCGCTGCCCACGGTCGAGGACAAGGCGAGCGGCGAGCCGGAGATCACGATCCCGTCCGGTGCGACGGCCCCGTCGAAGACCGAGGTCGAGGTCCTCAAGCAGGGCGACGGTGCGACGATCGAGAACGGTGACACCGCGCTCGTGCAGTACAAGGGCGTGACCCTGGCGGACGGCAAGGAGTTCGACTCCTCGTGGTCGAAGGGCGCTCCGACGACCTTCACCGTCTCCGAGGGCTCGCTCATCAAGGGCTTCGTCACCGGACTCGTCGGACAGAAGGTCGGGTCCCAGGTCCTCATCGTGACCACGCCCGAGGACGCCTACGGCTCGAACCCGCCCGAGGGCTCGGGCATCCCGAAGGACGCCTCCCTCGTCTTCGTCGTCGACGTCCTCGCCAAGGGCTGAGTCGTGCCGACCCGGCGTCGCATCGTCGTCCTCGGCAGCACGGGCTCGATCGGCACCCAGGCTCTCGACGTCGTCGCGCGGAACCCGGACCGGTTCGAGGTCGTCGGGCTGACCGCCGGCACGAACCGTGACCTCGTCGCGGAGCAGGCCGCCCGGTTCGACGTCCGCGACACCGCCTTCGGCGCGACGGACGCCGAGCGGTTGGTGCGGAGCGTCGAGGCGGACGTCGTGCTCAACGGCATCACCGGCTCGGTCGGCCTCGGCCCGACGCTCGCCGCGCTCGAGACGGGCGCGACGCTCGCCCTGGCGAACAAGGAGAGCCTGATCGTCGGCGGTCCGCTCGTGCAGGCCGCCGCCCGTCCCGGGCAGATCGTGCCCGTCGACAGCGAGCACTCCGCGATCGCGCAGGCGCTGCGCTCCGGCTCGGACACCGAGGTCCGCCGCCTGGTGCTCACGGCCAGCGGTGGTCCGTTCCGCGGACGCTCGCGGGAGCGCCTGCGTGACGTCACCCCGGCGCAGGCGCTGGCACACCCGACGTGGGACATGGGCCTGGTGGTGACGACGAACTCCGCCACGCTGGTGAACAAGGGGCTCGAGGTCATCGAGGCGAACCTGTTGTTCGACGTGCCCTACGACCGCATCGACGTCACCGTGCACGCCCAGTCGATCGTGCACTCGATGGTCGAGTTCGTCGACGGTTCGACGATCGCCCAGGCATCGCCGCCGGACATGCGGCTGCCGATCGCGCTGGGCCTCGCCTGGCCGGACCGCGTGCCGGGCGTCGGTGTGCCGCTCGACTGGACGACGGCGAGCACCTGGACGTTCGAACCGCTCGACACCGAGGCGTTCGGCGCGGTCGACCTGGCCAAGCACGTCGGCGTGCTCGGCGGGACCTTCCCGGCGGTGTTCAACGCCGCGAACGAGCAGGCCGTCGCCGCGTTCCACGCGGGCGCCATCGGCTTCCTCGACATCGTCGACACCGTCCGCCGCGTCGTCGACGACCACACCGCGGGCGAGTCGTCGCTCGACGGGGTCCTCGCCGCGGAGCGCTGGGCGCGCAGCACGGCGGACCGCCTGCTGGCCCGCTGACCGGGCCGGACGCCGCGAGCCCGCCACGCGGTCGCGTGACGGACGCGCCCGCGGTGATGCGTGCCTCCAGGCCGGCCGGGAGGCACGGCAGACCTCTCAGGGCGCGCTCGGCTCCGTCATGGGCAGGGTCCCGTACCCTTCTCCGGTGACCGTCGAATCCGTGCTCCTCTTCGTCCTCGGCGTGGTCGTCTTCATCGTCGGCCTGCTGGTCTCGATCGGACTCCACGAGCTGGGCCACCTGACCTTCGCGAAGCTCTTCGGGGTGAAGGTCACGCAGTACTCGCTCGGGTTCGGCAAGGCGATCTGGTCGTTCCGACGGGGGGAGACCGAGTACGGCATCCGCCCGATCCTGCTCGGTGGGTACATCTCGATGGTCGGCATGCTCAAGCCGCGTGCGTCGGGGAGGCCGAACGCGATCACGAACACCGGCATGTACGGCGCGTTCGTGCAGGACGCCCGGCAGGCGTCCGCGGAGCAGATCGCCGACTCGGGCGGCGACGACTCCCGGGCGTTCTACCGGCTGACGCCGTGGAAGCGGATCATCGTGATGGTGGCCGGTCCCGCGATGAACCTCGTGATCGGCATCGTGCTGTTCGGCGTGCTGCTGTGCGGGTTCGGCGCGCCGACCACGACCTTCACGTCGAGCGTCGACTGCGTACTGCCGACGAGCAGCGCGACGACCTGCACCGCCGGGGACGCCGAGTCGCCCGCGAAGCAGGCGGGCATCCGCGACGGCGACGTCGTGCTCGCGGTGGACGGGCAGCAGGACCCGACCATCGCCGAGGTGTCCCGCGTGTTCCAGCGCTCCGCGGGCGAGGCCGTGACGGTCGTGGTCGAGCGCGACGGTGCGCGCCGGACGCTCGAGGTCACGCCGCAGCTCGCGACCCGCGACGTCGTCACCGAGCAGGGCACGGTCGCGAAGAACGCGGACGGCTCCACGAAGACCCAGCGCGTCGGCGTCGTGGGCGTCAGCATCGGGCAGTCGCTGGTCCGGCAGTCGCCCGCCGCGGTGCTCCCCGCGACCGGAGCGCAGATCGCCGCGTCCGCGCACCTGATCATCGACCTGCCGCAGCGCCTGGTCGCCGTGTGGAACGCGGCCTTCGGCGCGCAGGAGCGGTCGCAGGACAGCCCGGTGTCGGTCGTCGGTGTCGGTCGCGCGATCGGTGAGGTGTCGTCGATGAGCGGCGTGCCGGTGGTCGACAAGGCGTACACGATCCTCGGGCTGCTCGCCTCGCTCAACATCGGCTTGTTCGTGCTGAACATGGTGCCGCTCCTGCCGCTCGACGGCGGGCACATCGCCGGTGCGCTCTGGGAGGCCGTGAAGCGCCGCGCGTACGTGCTCGTCGGCAAGCCGGATCCCGGCGCGATCGACCTGGCGAAGTCGATGCCGCTGACGATGGTCGTCGTGGTGCTGCTGGCTGGGATGAGCGCGCTGCTCATCTACGCGGACATCGTGCGACCCGTGAACCTGTTCGGGTAGCGCGACCCGTCCCGCGCACCGGGCCGCGCGCCCACTACGCTCAGCGCATGAGCACCGCGCCAGAGGTCCGCGCCGTCGAGCGCCAGGGCATCGACGTCATCGCCGAGTCCGACCGCAAGGGGCGCCCGCGCGGGCTGTTCTGGCCGTGGTTCGCCGCGAACGTGTCGGTGCTCGGGCTGAGCTACGGCTCGTTCGTCCTCGGCTTCGGCATCTCCCTGGCGCAGGCCACGATCGTGTCCGTCGTCGGGGTGGCCTTCTCGTTCCTGCTGTGCGGCATCGTCGCGATCGCGGGCAAGCGGGGGTCGGCACCCACGATGGTGCTGAGCCGTGCGGCCTTCGGGGTGCGCGGGAACCGGCTCCCGTCGTTCCTCAGCTGGGTGCTGACGGTCGGGTGGGAGACCGCGCTCGCGTCGCTCGCCGTGCTCGCCACCTCGACCGTGTTCCGCGAGCTCGGCTGGGACGACGGTGTCGTGACGAAGCTCGTGGCCCTCGTGGTCGTCGCGGCCCTCGTCGTCGGTGCCGGCATCGCGGGCTTCGACGTGCTCATGCGCCTGCAGACCGTCATCACCGTCGTCACCGCCGTGCTCACCGTCGTCTACGTCGTCCTCGCGGTGCCGTCGATCGACCTCGGCACGCTCGGTGCCCTGCCGGCGGGCAGCGCGCAGAACGTCATCGGCGCACTGGTGCTCGTGATGACGGGCTTCGGCCTCGGCTGGGTCAACGCGGCGGCGGACTACTCGCGGTACCTCCCGCGGACGTCCTCGACGGGCGGCGTGGTCTGGTGGACGACCTTCGGCGGCGCCCTGGCGCCCGCGGTCCTCGTCGTCGTCGGCGTCCTGCTCGCCGGCTCGTCGAAGGACCTGGACTCAGCGATCGGCGCCGACCCGATCGGTGCGCTGACGACGATCCTCCCGGTCTGGTTCCTCGTGCCGTTCGCCCTCGTGGCGATCCTCGGACTCGTCGGCGGCGCCGTGCTCGACATCTACTCGTCGGGCCTGGCGCTGCTCAGCGCCGGCGTGCGGATCCCGCGGCCGGTCGCGGCGGGCGTCGACGGCGTGTTCATGGTCGCCGGCGCCGTGTACGTCGTCTTCTTCGCGAAGGACTTCATCTCGCCCTTCCAGGCGTTCCTCGTCACGCTGGGCGTCCCGATCGCCGCGTGGGCCGGGGTGTTCGTCGCCGACGTGGTGCTGCGGCGCCGCGCGTACGCCGACGCCGAGCTCGACGACGTGCGCGGTCGCTACGGCGACGTGCGCTGGGCCGCGATCGGACTCGTCGTGCTCGGGACGGTGCTCGGCTGGGGGCTCGTCACGAACACGTACGGTGTGCCCGCGTGGTTGAACTGGCAGGGGTACCTGCTCGGCCCGTTCGGCCTCGGCGGCCGGGAGGGTGCCTGGGCGTACGCGAACCTCGGGGTCCTCGTCGCGCTGGTCGTCGGCTTCGCCGGCACGCTGCTGACGGCGCGCGGGACCGTCCGCCGCCAGGAGCACGGCGCGTGAGCGTCGAGGTCCCCGCCGACGCCTGGCTCGTCGCGATCGACCTGCAGCAGGTCTTCACCGGGGACAGCCCGTGGGCGACGCCCCGCTACGCCGATGCCGCCGCCGGGACGGGACGGCTGCTGCCGCAGTTCGCCGGACGCACGGTGTTCACGCGGTTCGTCGCGCCGGAGCACCCGCAGGGTGCCTGGGTGCCGTACTACCGCGAGTGGCCCTTCGCCCTCGTCCCCGACGCCGACCCCCTCTACGACCTCACGGCGCCCTTCGCGACCGTGGCGGCGGAGCGACGGACCCCCGTCGTCACCGAGCCGACCTTCGGCAAGTGGGGGACGAGCCTCCAGGCCGTCGTCGGGGACCACCCGCACCTCGTCCTCACCGGCGTCTCCACGGACTGCTGCGTCGTGTCCACCGCACTGGCCGCTGCGGACGCCGGAGCGACGGTCACGGTGGTCGCCGACGCGTGCGCGGGCGCGAGCGACGACGACCACGAACGTGCCCTCGCGCTCATGCGGCTGTACGGGCCGCTCATCACGGTCGTCGACCGCGGGTCCGACCTGGTCGTCGACCACGTGTGAGCACACGGGGAGCGCGTAGAGTCACACCCGTGCCAGCAGTGAACCTCGGTCTGCCGAAAGTCCCCGAAACCCTGAGCCCGCGTCGGAAGTCGCGGCAGATCCGGGTGGGGAAGGTCCTCGTGGGCGGCGACGCCCCGGTCTCCGTGCAGTCGATGACGACGACCCCGACGACGAACATCAACGCGACGCTGCAGCAGATCGCCGAGCTCACGGCGTCGGGCTGCGACATCGTCCGCGTCGCGGTCCCGAGCCAGGACGACGCCGACGCGCTGCCGATCATCGCGAAGAAGTCGCAGATCCCGGTGATCGCCGACATCCACTTCCAGCCGAAGTACGTGTTCCAGGCCATCGACGCCGGGTGCGCCGCCGTCCGCGTGAACCCGGGCAACATCCGGAAGTTCGACGATCAGGTCGGCGCGATCGCCCGGGCCGCGAAGGACGCCGGCGTCTCGCTCCGCATCGGCGTCAACGCCGGGTCGCTCGAGCCCAGCCTGCTGCAGAAGTACGGCAGGGCCACGCCCGAGGCGCTGGTCGAGTCGGCGGTGTGGGAGGCGTCGCTGTTCGAGGAGCACGACTTCCACGACTTCAAGATCTCGGTCAAGCACAACGACCCGATCGTCATGGTGAAGGCCTACCGCCAGCTCGCCGCCGCGGGGGACTGGCCGCTGCACCTCGGTGTCACCGAGGCCGGGCCGGAGTTCCAGGGCACCATCAAGAGCGCCACCGCGTTCGGCATCCTGCTCGCCGAGGGCATCGGCGACACCATCCGCGTCTCGCTCTCCGCGCCGCCCGCGCAGGAGGTGAAGGTGGGTCTGCAGATCCTGCAGTCGCTCAACCTCCGCGAACGCAAGCTCGAGATCGTCTCCTGCCCGAGCTGCGGCCGTGCCCAGGTCGACGTGTACCAGCTGGCGAACGACGTGACGAAGGGCCTCGAGGGCATGACCGTGCCCCTGCGCGTCGCCGTCATGGGCTGCGTCGTGAACGGCCCGGGCGAGGCGCGTGAAGCGGACCTCGGCGTCGCCTCCGGCAACGGCAAGGGCCAGATCTTCGTGAAGGGGCAGGTCGTCAAGACCGTGCCGGAGCGGGAGATCGTGCAGACGCTGATCGCGGAGGCGAACCGCATCGCCGACGAGATGGGTCCGGACGCCGCGACCGGCACCCCGCAGGTGGTCACCACCACCTGAGCCGTCGTCGTCGCCGCCGGACGCGCGCCGCTAGGCTTGCGTCCGTGGTCACACGGCTCTCCCATCTCTTCCTCCGCACGCTCCGCGACGACCCCTCCGACGCCGAGGTCACGAGCCACAAGCTGCTCGTGCGCGCCGGGTACGTCCGTCGCCAGTCCCCGGGCATCTTCGCGTGGCTGCCGCTCGGGCTGCGGGTGCGCCGCAAGATCGAGGACATCATCCGCGAGGAGATGGTGGCCGCCGGTGCGCAGGAGGTCCTGCTGCCCGCGCTCCTGCCCCGCGATCCCTACGAGGCGACGAGCCGCTGGACCGAGTACGGCGACGGCATGTTCCGCCTGCAGGACCGCAAGGGCGCCGACTACCTGCTCGCCCCGACCCACGAGGAGATGTTCGCGCTCCTCGTCAAGGACCTGTACGGCTCGTACAAGGACCTCCCCGTCACGCTGTTCCAGATCCAGGACAAGTACCGCGACGAGGCCCGCCCGCGCGCGGGTCTGCTGCGCGGCCGCGAGTTCACGATGAAGGACGCCTACTCGTTCGACCTCACCGACGAGGGGCTCGACCGCAGCTACCAGGTGATGCGGGACGCCTACGAGAAGGTCTTCGCCCGCCTGGGCCTCGAGTACGTGATCGTGACGGCCGACGCCGGAGCGATGGGCGGCTCGAAGTCCGAGGAGTTCCTGCACCCGATCGGCGTCGGCGAGGACACCTTCGTGCGCAGCGCCGGCGGCTACGCGGCCAACGTCGAGGCGTACGTCACGCCCGTGCCCGACGCCCTGCCGATCGAGGGTCAGGCAGAGCCCGTGCTGCTGCCCGCGGCGGACACGCCCACGATCGACACGCTCGTCGCCCACGCGAACGAGGTCGCCCCGCGTGACGGCGCCCCGTGGACCGCGGCGGACACGCTGAAGAACGTCGTCCTGGCGCTGACCCACCTCGACGGCACCCGCGAGGTCGTCGTCGTCGGACTGCCCGGTGACCGCGAGGTCGACCTGAAGCGCGCCGAGGTCGCCTTCGCGCCGGCCGAGGTCGAAGCCGCCGGTGACGACGACTTCCGGAAGCACCCGGGCGTCTTCGTGAAGGGCTACATCGGCCCGCAGGTGCTCGGCGCCGACAGCCCGTCGGGCATCCGCTACCTCGTCGACCCGCGCGTGGTCGACGGCACGAGCTGGATCACCGGCGCGAACGAGCGCGGGATCCACGTCTCCGGGCTCGTGATGGGCCGCGACTTCACCGCCGACGGCGTCGCCGAGGTGTCGGACGTCCGTGCCGGTGACCCCGCTCCGGACGGCTCCGGCCCGCTCGAGACCGCGCGCGGCATGGAGATCGGCCACGTCTTCCAGCTCGGTCGGAAGTACGCGGAGGCGCTCGACCTCAAGGTGCAGGACGAGAACGGCAAGCTCGCCACGGTCACGATGGGTTCGTACGGCATCGGCGTGACTCGCATCATGGCGATCCTCGCCGAGGCGCACAACGACGAGAAGGGCCTGGCCTGGCCGAAGGAGGTCGCGCCGTTCGACGTGCACGTCGTCGCCACCGGCAAGGACCAGGTCGCGTACGACCTGGCGACCTCGATCGTCGACAGCCTCGAGGGCGAGCGCTACGACGTCGTGTACGACGACCGTCCGAAGGTCTCGCCGGGCGTGAAGCTCCGAGACGCCGAGCTGCTCGGTGTCCCCGTCGTCGTCGTCGCCGGGCGGAACGCCGCCGACGGCGTCGTCGAGCTCTGGGACCGCCGCTCGGGCGAGCGCACGGACGTCCCGGTCGCGGACCTGCTCGAGGCGGTCCGCGCGATCTGATCGCGACCCCTTCGCGGACGGGCGCGCCCCGCTCGGCGGCGACGCGGAGCGTTGCGCGGGGCGCGCCGACCGAGCCTGCGAGGGAGGCGTGGCGGGCCCGCCACGTGCCTCCCGTCCGTCGCTCGTCCTGGGGTAGTCTGGTCGCCGACTTCCGCGCAGATCCACCCGCGGGAGCGACTCAGCTGAATACGGAGGCACCTCGGTGAAGATCGACCTCGCAGTCCTGCGACTCATGGAGCGCGAGCGGGAGATCCCGTTCGACGAACTCGTCCGCATCATCGAATCCGCCATCCTGACGGCGTACCAGAAGCACCGCGCAGAGAACGACGAGCCCGTCGACGCGCAGTCCCGCGTCGAGCTCGACCGCAAGTCCGGCGAGGTCTCCGTCTACGTGCCGGAGCGCGACGAGGACGGCACCGTCGTCGGCGAGGCCGTCGACCAGCCGAGCGACTTCGGTCGCATCGCCGCGTTCGCCGCCAAGCAGGTCATCAACCAGCGCCTGCGCGACATCGGCGACGACAAGATCCTCGGCCAGTTCCGCGGCAAGGAGGGCGACATCGTCGCCGGCGTGATCCAGCAGGGTCCGAACCCGAAGATGGTGCACGTCGACCTCGGCACCGTCGAGGCGATCCTGCCGCCCGAGGAGCAGGTGCCCGGCGAGGAGTACAAGCACGGCAACCGCATCCGCGTGTACGTCACGAGCGTCGGCCGCGGCGCGAAGGGCCCGCAGATCACCGTGTCGCGCACGCACCCGGGCCTGGTCCGGAAGCTCTTCGCGCTCGAGGTCCCCGAGATCGCCTCGGGCGTGGTGGAGATCACCTCCATCGCACGCGAGTCCGGGCACCGCACGAAGCTCGCGGTGAAGGCGAACGAGCCGGGCGTCAACGCGAAGGGCGCCTGCATCGGCGAGCTCGGCGCGCGCGTCCGTGCCGTCACGACCGAGCTCGGTGCCGAGAAGATCGACATCGTCGACTACTCCTCCGACCTCGCCTCGTTCGTCGCGAGCGCGCTGTCGCCGGCGAAGGTCACGAGCGCGTTCGTGCTCGACGCCTCGACGAAGGCCGTCCGTGCCCTGGTGCCGGACTACCAGCTGTCGCTCGCGATCGGCAAGGAGGGGCAGAACGCCCGCCTCGCCGCCAAGCTGACCGGTGCGCGCATCGACATCCAGCCCGATTCCATCCTGGACGGCGACGACTAGTCGTTTCGCTGGTGGCGTGGCCCGTCCGGGCGCGCCGGATCGCGGTGGTCGGAGGCAAGGAGTATGGTGGTTCCCGTCAGAACATGCATCGGCAGTCGTCGTCGTGCTCCCCGGTCCTCCCTCCTCCGTGTCGTCGCCCTGAGCGACGGTCGCGTCGTGGCGGACCCGAAGGCAGTCATGCCGGGGCGGGGAGCCTGGCTCACCCCGACCGTCGAAGCACACGATCAGGCCGTCAAGCGCAGGGCATACCGCCGCGCGCTCCGGCTCGACCGTGAACCGGACACGTCAGCGGTACGTGACTACCTCGAGGCGCTCAGCGTCGAAGAGCAGGCGCGTCACCGGGACACGACAGAACAGGCTGAACGGCTTATGGACAACTGATGAGCGGCTCGAAGTGAGACCCGTCATCCAGTGAGTCCTGCCCCCTTCGCGGGGTGGGACCCGTGAAGGAGAA
The DNA here is from genome assembly GCF_044745105.1 of Curtobacterium sp. NPDC087080. Taxonomy (NCBI): domain Bacteria; kingdom Bacillati; phylum Actinomycetota; class Actinomycetes; order Micrococcales; family Microbacteriaceae; genus Curtobacterium; species Curtobacterium sp. NPDC087080. Next base: position 223,028 of record NZ_JBIUZP010000001.1, read on the forward strand.
CAGTGGCAAAACCACGCGTACACGAGATCGCATCCGAACTCGGTGTCGACAGCAAGACCGCAATGGAGAAGCTCAAGGAACTCGGCGAGTTCGTCAAGGGCCCGAGCTCCAGTGTGGAACCCCCCGTCGCGCGCAAGCTCCGTGCTGCGCTGCAGGCGGACGGCGCCTCGACGGCGTCGAAGCCCGCGGCCTCGGCGACCCCGAGCGCCCCTGCGAAGGCCACCGCCCCGCGGTCCGGCGCCCCGAAGCCCGGCGGTCCCCGCCCGGGTCCGGCGCGTCCGGCTCCCGCACCGAAGGCCGAGCCCGAGGTCCAGGCGCCCGCCGACGAGACCCCGACGCCCGCAGCGCCGAAGTCCGTCGCACAGCGCCAGGCCGAGGCCGAGGCTGCGCAGAAGGCCGCCGCTGCCGAGAAGGCCGCCGCCGCCGAGAAGGCAGCATCGGGCGAGCAGCCCGGTGACGGCGCGAGCGCTCCGAAGAGCGACTCCGTCAAGCCCGGTGGCGCGCCGAAGCCCGGCTCCGCGGCCGGCCCGAAGCCGGGTGGCCCCAAGCCGGGTGCACGCCCGGGCAACAACCCCTACGCGTCGAGCCAGGGCATGGGTTCGCGCCCGCCGCGTCCCGGCAACAACCCGTACTCGTCCAACCAGGGCATGGGTCAGCGTCCCGCCGGCGGTGCCGGTGGCGGCAACGGCATCCCGCGCCCGGCCCCGCCGCGTCCCGGCGTGCCCCGTCCGGGTGCTCCGCGTCCCGGTGGCCCCGGTCAGGCGAACCGTGCCCCCGGCTTCGGGCAGCGCCCGGGCCAGGGTGGCGGTCGTGGCGGCCCCGGTGGTCGTCCGGGCGGTGCCGGTGGTGCCGGTGGCGGCTTCCCCCGTCCGGCCTTCAGCGGTCCGCGTCCCGCCGGTGGCGGTGGCCGCGGTCGTGGTCCCGGTGGTGGTACCGCCGGTGCGTTCGGTCGCGGTGGCGGCAAGAGCCGTGCCCGCAAGTCGAAGCGGACGAAGCGCGCCGAGTACGAGATGCGGCAGGCGCCGTCGCTCGGCGGTGTGCAGGTCCCTCGTGGCGACGGCAACACGGTCGTGCGACTCCGTCGCGGTGCGAGCATCTCGGACTTCGCGGACAAGATCGACGCCATGCCCGGCAACCTGGTGACCGTGCTGTTCCACCTCGGTGAGATGGCCACGGCGACCGAGTCGCTGGACGAGGCGACGTTCGAGGTCCTCGGCGAGGAGCTCGGCTACAAGATCCAGATCGTGTCGCCGGAGGACGAGGACCGCGAGCTCCTCGAGGGCTTCGACATCGACATCGACGCCGAGTACGCCGACGAGGACGACTCCGTCCTGCAGCAGCGTCCCCCGGTCGTCACCGTCATGGGTCACGTCGACCACGGTAAGACCCGACTCCTCGACGCCATCCGCAACTCGAAGGTGGTCGAGGGCGAGGCCGGCGGCATCACGCAGCACATCGGTGCGTACCAGATCGTCACCGAGCACGAGGGCATCGAGCGTCCGATCACGTTCATCGACACCCCGGGTCACGAGGCCTTCACCGCCATGCGTGCCCGTGGTGCGCAGGTGACGGACATCGCGATCCTCGTGGTCGCGGCGGACGACGGCATCATGCCCCAGACGATCGAGGCGCTGAACCACGCCCAGTCGGCCGGTGTGCCGATCGTGGTCGCAGTGAACAAGATCGACAAGGAGGGCGCGAACCCGGCGAAGGTCCGGCAGCAGCTCACCGAGTACAACCTGGTGGCCGAGGAGTACGGCGGCGACGTCATGTTCGTCGACGTGTCGGCGCGCAACAACGTCGGCATCCAGGACCTGCTCGACGCGGTGCTGCTCACGGCGGACGCCGGTCTCGACCTGCGTGCGAACCCCGACAAGGACGCCCGTGGTGTCGCGATCGAGGCCCGACTCGACAAGGGTCGCGGTTCGGTCGCCACGGTGCTCATCCAGTCCGGAACGCTGCACGTCGGTGACGCCATCGTCGCGGGGACGGCCTACGGCCGCGTCCGTGCGATGACCGACGAGAACGGTGTGGCGGTCAAGGCCGCGACGCCGAGCCGCCCGGTCCAGGTGCAGGGTCTGTCGTCGGTGCCGCGCGCCGGTGACACCTTCCTGGTCACGGAAGAGGACCGCACGGCCCGCCAGATCGCCGAGAAGCGCGAGGCAGCCGAGCGCAACGCCCAGCTGGCCAAGGCCCGCAAGCGCATCTCGCTCGAGGACTTCACCCGTGCTCTCGAGGAGGGCAAGGTCGACTCGCTCAACCTCATCATCAAGGGTGACGTCTCCGGTGCCGTCGAGGCGCTCGAGCAGTCGCTCCTGGACATCGAGGTCGACGACAGCGTCCAGCTCCGCATCCTGCACCGCGGTGTGGGTGCGATCACGGAGTCGGACATCGACCTGGCCACGATCGACAACGCGATCGTCGTCGGCTTCAACGTCCGCCCGGACGTCAAGGCCCGCGAGCGTGCTGCGCGCGAGGGCATCGACGTGCGCTTCTACTCGGTCATCTACAACGCACTCGAGGACATCGAGCAGTCCCTCAAGGGCATGCTCAAGCCCGAGTACGAAGAGGTCCAGTCGGGTGTCGCCGAGATCCGCGAGGTGTTCCGCTCCTCGAAGTTCGGCAACATCGCCGGTGTCATCGTCCGCTCCGGCACGATCACGCGCAACGCCAAGGCGCGCGTCATCCGTGACGGTGTGGTGCTCGCCGACGGCCTGGCCATCGAGTCGCTGCGTCGCTTCAAGGACGACGTCACCGAGGTCCGCACGGACTTCGAGGCCGGTATCGGTCTGGGCAAGTACAACGACATCCAGATCGGTGACGAGATCGAGACCACCGAGCTCGTCGAGAAGCCGCGCGACTGACGCCTGGCTATCCTGGACCCCGCTCCTCCTCCGGGAGGGGCGGGGTCCGTCCCGTTCCACCAGAAGATTCTTGCCCCAGGAGGCACCCATGGCCGATCCGCAGCGCGCACGCAAGATGGCGGACCGCATCAAGGAAGTCGTCGCACGGCGGCTCGACAAGGGGCTGCGTGACCCGCGCCTCGGCTTCGTCACCATCACCGACGTCCGGGTGACCGGCGATCTGCAGCACGCGTCGGTGTTCTACACGGTGTACGGCACCGACGAGGAGCGCGCTGACTCCGCTGCGGCGCTCAAGGCCGCGACCGGCATGCTCCGCAGCGAGGTCGGCAAGAACATCACGGCGCGGCTCACCCCGTCGCTGGAGTTCATCGCCGACGCGCTGCCCGAGACGTCGGCGCACATGGAGGACCTGCTCGTCCAGGCGCAGCAGCGCGACGCGCAGGTGCGCGCCGCGTCGGCCGGAGCGCAGTACGCCGGCGACGCCGATCCCTACAAGCACGACGACGACGAGGACGAGGAGCGCGACGAGCGCGTTTGATCCACTGCAGCGGCACGACGGCCGTCGGACGAGGAGTCCGGCGGCCGTCGTCGTGCGTCGGGCGGCCCGGCGGAGTCGCACTCGGCGTCGGTCAGGCGTCGGGCAGGCGGTACCCGGTCGCGTCGTCGCCGACCACGAGCCCGTCGCGCAACAGGGATGCGAGCGCCCGGGCACGCTGCTCGGCGTCCGGCCAGACCAGGTCGACCTCGTCACGGGTGACGGGCACGTCGCTCGCCCGCAGCTCGGCCATCACGAGGCCGCGCACCTGGCGGTCACTGCCGGCGAAGCGTGCCTGCTTCGGCGCCCGCGGCCCGTCGTGCTCCGGGTACCCGGCCGCCCGCCAGGCACACCGATCGGCGATCGGGCACGCGTCGCACGCGGGGGAGCGGGCGGTGCAGACGAGCGCGCCGAGCTCCATCACCGCGGCGTTCGTCGCGGCGGCGTCGTCGCGGTCCTCGGGGAGCACCGACTCCATGAGCGGCAGGTCCCGCTTCGCCTTCGCGGGCCCGGGCTCGCCCTCGCCGAGGACCGCCCGGGCGAGCACACGCCGGACGTTGACGTCGACGACGGGGTGCCGGTCGCCGTACGCGAAGACCGCGACGGCCCTGGCGGTGTAGTCGCCGATGCCGGGCAGGGCGAGGAGCGCGTCCACGTCGCGCGGGACGACGTTGTCGTGCTGCTCGGCGATCGCGGTCGCCGCCGCGTGCAGCGCGAGCGCGCGTCTCGGGTAGCCGAGCCGGTCCCAGGCACGGACCGCGTCGCCGGGCGGTGAGGCCGCGAGGTCCGCAGGGGTCGGCCACCGGGTGAGCCACGCCTCCAGGCGGGGGACGACCCGCGCGACCTGCGTCTGCTGGAGCATGATCTCGCTGACCAGCGTGCCCCAGGCGGGGAAGCCCGGGCGGCGCCACGGCAGGTCGCGGGCCTCCGCTCGGAACCAGGCCAGGAGCGGGGCGGCGATGTCGGGACGGCTCGGGTCCGTCGGGTTCTCCACAGACGGCCGGGAGGCTCCGCTCGCGTTCACCACGACAGCCTACGGTGGGTGCATGGCACGCTGGGCACCGCAGGAGACCGACACGATGGCCGCGATCGCGAGCGAGGTGATCGCACAGGTCGGGACGAACCGGACGGTCGTCGGCATCGACGGTCAGGACGGCACCGACCTCGAGCGGGTCGCTGCTGCGCTGGTCGCGGCGTTCCAGCAGCACGGTGTGTCCGCGCTGGCCGCGGCGGCCCCCTCCACCGACCTCGACGTGCTCCGCGCCGACGTCGTCACCCCGTTCCGCACGACCGGAGCGGGCGAGGGCGTGCTCGTCGTGCACGGGCAGGGCCTGCTCGCGTCGGGCACCAGGAACCTCTGGCGCTGGTCGCTGTGGGTGGAGCAGGAGGACGGCCGCCTCGAGCGCCGCGCGGACGTCAAGATCGCCGCCTCGGCCGTGCTCGACGTGACGGACCCGGACCACCCCCGTCGCGAGTGGAACGACGCCTGCTGACCGAGGCTGCGCGAGGTCGGGCAGACGCACGTCGCTGGTAGCCTCGTCCGGTGCTCGCTACCCCGCCTGACGGCATCCTCCTCGTCGACAAGCCGCAGGGCATCTCCAGCCACCGGGTGGTGTCGATCGCACGTCGGCGTCTCGGTCTCAAGAAGATCGGTCACGCGGGCACCCTCGACCCGATGGCGACCGGCCTGCTGCTGCTCGGTGCCGGGCCGTCCACGAGGCTCCTGACACACCTGGTCGGTCTCGGCAAGACCTACACGGCGACGATCCGGCTGGGCGTCGGGACGGACTCGGACGACGCGGACGGCACGCCGACGTCAGCCGTCGGGGTCGCGGGCGCGGACGTCTCCGACGAGGCGATCGAGCACGCGGTCGCCGCCCAGCGCGGGGTGATCGACCAGGTGCCCTCGACGGTCAGTGCGATCAAGGTCGACGGGCGACGGGCCTACGACCTCGCCCGGAAGGGCGAGGAGGTCGTCCTGCGCTCCCGCACGGTCACGGTGTCCCGCTTCACGGTGACCGGGCGCGACGACCACACCGTCACCGTCGACGGCGTGGACGTCCCCGTGGTGGACCTCGACGTCGTGGTCGACTGCTCCTCGGGGACGTACGTCCGGGCCCTGGCACGCGACGTCGGCGCCGCCCTCGGGACGGGCGCCCACCTCACTGCCCTCCGACGCACCGCCGTCGGACCGTTCGACGTGGCGGACGCGCTGGACCTCGAGGACGACTCCGTCGACGTCGCAGCAGCCCTGGCACGTCCGGCGGACGTCGCACGGCGACTGTTCGACGTCGTCACGCTCGACGCGGCTGCGGCGAAGGACCTGACGGACGGCAAGCGGGTCGCGGTGGAGCACCCCGACCACGACGGCCCGGTCGCCGCGGTGGCGCAGGAGGACGACCGACTGGTCGGGCTCGTGTCGGTGCGGCGCGGTCGACTGCGGGTCATCACGAACTTCCCGGCGCCGACGACCGTCGGCACCACGACGGACGGAGCGCACGCGTGATCGAGTGGTTCATGTGGGTGCAGCTCGCGCTGGCCGTGGTCGCCGGGCTGTTCGCCGTGGTGGTCGGGTTCCTCGGCTGGAAGCCGAACGACTACACCGTCGGGTCGCTCGCGGTGATCGAGCTGCTGCTCCTGGCGCAGGGCGTGATCTCGCTCGTGCTCCCCGCGGTCGGCAGTCCGCCGCAGGGCAACGCGCTCGAGTTCGGGGTGTACGCCGTGTCGGTGCTGCTCGTGCCGCCGGCTGCGATCCTGTGGGCGCTGATCGACCGCACGAAGTGGAGCACGGTCGTCCTCGGAGCGGGGGCCTTCACCGTCGCGGTGATGGTCTACCGCATGTACCAGATCTGGTTCGCGCTGAACTGACCCCGGGCGCGCTGCGTGCGCGGCTGCTGCGTTGCCGGTGCCGGTGCCGGTGCCGGTACGGCTACCGGTGTCCGCTGCCGGGCGTCCGCGCTCGTCACCCGTCGTCGGTAGACTCGTCGCCGTGGCGAACAGATCCTCCCTCGCGACCGGCGTCGGCCGGGTCCTCATCGCCGTGTACGGCATCCTCGCACTCGCGGCCACCGGGCGCAGCGTCGTCCAGATCATCGAGAAGTTCTCGTTCGCGCCGTTCGCCTACACGCTCAGTGCCGTCGCGGCCGTGGTCTACATCGTCGCGATGATCGCGCTCATCGCCCCCGGCCGCGCCTGGTACCGCGTCGCGTGCGTGACCATCGGCTTCGAGATGGCCGGTGTGCTGGTCGTCGGCACCCTGTCGTTGCTCGACCGGCAGCTGTTCCCCGACGACACCGTGTGGTCGTACTACGGCCTCGGCTACGTCTTCGCGCCGCTCGTGCTCCCGATCGCCGGACTCTGGTGGTTGCGGAAGCACCACCGGACCGCCGTCGCCGAGCCGGCCACGGCGTCCGCGACGGTCGGCGAGTAGGGCGCGGCGTGCAGTACTACGACGACGTCGCGGACGTGGCGCAGGGCTTCGGCCCGAGCGCCGTCACCATCGGCAAGTTCGACGGGGTCCACGTCGGACACCGCGCGGTGATCGCGCACCTCGAGCGTGCCGCCCGCGATCGCGGACTCGTCTCCACCGTGGTGACCTTCGACCGCCACCCGCTCAGCGTCATCGACCCCGACCGCGTGCCACCCGCGCTGACGAGCACCGCGCAGCGACGCGAACTCCTCGAGGACATCGGGGTGGACGCGATGCTCCTGCTGCGCTTCGACCAGGACCTGCAGTCGCAGGCGCCCGAGGCGTTCGTCTCCGAGATCCTGGTCGGCACACTGCACGCCGAGCTGGTCTTCGTCGGCAGCGACTTCCGGTTCGGCGCCCGCGGCGCCGGGGACGTCGACCTGCTGCGTCGACTGGGGGAGCAGCACGGCTTCCGTGTCGAGCTCATCGACGACGTCGACCTGCGCGACGACGTCCGCCCGTCCGACGAACGCCGCGTCTCCTCGACCTGGATCCGCGAACTGCTCGGCGACGGTCGCGTGGCCGAGGCCGCCCGCCTGCTCGGTCGCGAGCACGCAGTCCGGAGCACCGTGGTGCACGGGAACCAGCGTGGTCGTGCCATGGGGTACCCGACCGCGAACCTCGACCCGTCGTGCGAGGGGTTCGTCCCCGCGGACGGCGTCTACGCGGCCCGCGTGCTGCACGACGGCACGGTGTACCCGGCAGCGGTGTCGGTGGGCAACAACCCGACGTTCCAGGGCGTCCCGGCGAAGCAGATCGAGGCGCACCTGCTCGACGTCGACATCGACCTGTACGGCGACACGATCTCGGTGCTGTTCGTCTCGTACGTGCGTGGCATGGTCGCGTTCTCGTCGATGGACGAGCTCGCGACCCAGATGCGCCAGGACGACCTCGACATCCGTCTGCTGCTCGGGCTGCCCGCACCGGTTCAGTAGCACGCGCCCGGCCTCGGGGCGGCCCGGCCGTGTGCGAGGTCGTGTGCGAGTCTCGGCCTGAGCGTCACGCCTCGCGCGTCCGAGCACGAGGACCGTCGCTCAGACCGAGTCTCGGGCCCACGGCACGCAGCGCGCAGCACGCAGCGCGCAGCACGACGCCCCGCGACCGATCAGCGGTCGCGGGGCGTCGTCTGCGTGGTGCTGGTCAGCTCCCGAGTGCGTCGAGCCAGATCTTGCGGGCGTCCAGGGCTTCCTGCGCCTCCTTGATCTTGCGGGAGTCGCCGGAGGCCTGGGCGGCCTCGAGCTCGGCCTGGAGCTTGCCGATGGCGTCCTCGAGCTGGCTCGCCAGGCCGGTCTGCCGTGCCTTGCGCTCAGGGTCGGAGGCCTTCCAGTGCTGGTCCTCGAGGCTCCGCACGTGGTCCTCGACCGCACGGAGTCGGTCCTCGATCCGGCGGACGTCGCCTCGGGGGACCTTGCCGATCTCGTCCCACCGCCGCTGGATGTCCGTCAGGGTGCGGCGGGCGGCGACGCGGTCGGTCTGCTGCAGGAGCGGCTCGGCCTCGGTCAGCAGGGCCTGCTTCGCGACGAGGTTCGCGGAGAACTCCTCGTTCTCCACCGCGGCCTCGGCATGGCGCTGCTCGAAGAGCACGTCGCCGGCGGCCTTGAACCGTGCCCAGAGCGCGTCGTCGTGGCGCTTCCCGGCGCGACCGGCACGCTTCCAGTCGTCGAGCAGCTGGCGGTACGCGGGGATGCCGTCCGACCCGCGGGTCGCGAGCGCCTCGGCCTGCTGCACGAGCTCCTGCTTGCGGTTCCGCGCGTCGCGGTGCTGTGCGTCGAGCTCGGAGTAGAAGGCGCGGCGGTGCTGGTCGACCGTCGAACGGGCGGCTCGGAAGCGCTTCCAGAGTTCGTTGGCCTCGTTCTTCGGCAGGCGCGGGCCGTCGTGCTGGTGCTGCTGCCAGCGGGAGAAGACGTCGTCGAGCTGCGCGGTGATCTGCTTCCACTGCGCGCGCGCCGGGTCGACGGCGGCGAGCGACTCGGCTTCCTCCACCAGGGAGGTGCGGTACGCCAGCGCGTCGGTGAGCGCCTGCTGTGCCTGTGCCTGCTGCTCCTTGGTGAGCGAGCCCACCTGATCGGACAGGCTCGCGACCCGGTTCTCGAGCGACTTCAGGTCGCCCACCACACGGGCCTCGGCGACCTGCGTCCGCAGGTGCTCGACGGTCCGGGCGACGTCGTTCGCCGAGGCGCCGCGCTGGACGCGCTGCTCGGCGATCTTCACCTGCCCCTCGAGGTCGGCGTACTTGCGCGCGAAGTACGCGAGGGCCTCGTCCGGGGTGGCGTCCGGGTACTCACCGACGGCCTTCTCGCCGTCGTCGTACCGGACGTACACCGTCCCGTTCTCGTCGACCCGGCCCCAGGTCGTTGCTTCGTCAGGTCCCACAGGTCTCGCCTCGATCGTGGTCGTGCATCACCGACGTCACCGTCGGCACGGTCAGGTCGTCAGCCTATTGCACCGGAGGGTCCCGGGGGCCAGTCGGACGTACGGGCTGTGGACGACCGGGCGCCGGGGGAGGGGCCCCACCCGTCCGGTCAGTCGGCCTTGCGGATGGTCGCGCCGGTGATCGTCGTCGCGACCTCCGGCGCACCGGTGCCGTCCGAGCCCGCCGACGCGATGCCCTTCGAGGTGATCTCGCGCTCCAGGTCGTCGAGCCCGCTCGTGACCTTGCCGACGACGGTGTACCCGCCCGTCGACCCGTCGAGCGTCGTGTCGCCGTAGACGATGAAGAACTGCGTCGACTGCGAGTACGGTGACGCACCACGTGCGATCGCGAGGGTGCCCTCGGCGTACCGGCCGTCGCTCGGGACGTTCTCGAGCGGACCGTACTGGAACCCGGCGTCGCCCGTCCCGTCGCCGTTCGCCGACCCGCACTGCAGGAACCGGAAGTCGGCGCTGTCGGCCAGGCGGTGGCAGGTGGTGCCCTCGTAGAACTGCTTGCGGATGAGGTCGATCTCGACGCTCGCCGCCTGCGGAGCGTCCTCGCCGTCGAGCTCGATGCCGAGCTCGACGTCCTTGTTCAGCGTCAGCGTGCCGGTCCAGGTCGCACCGTCCGCGATGCCCTTGCTCGGCACCGTGCCGGTGTTCCCGGCCGTCGCACTCGCCGAGGTGGTCGGGGTGGACGTCGCACTCGCGCTCGCGTCCGGCGTGTCCCCGGCCTGCGACCCCGCGAAGGCGAGCTGCGACCCGGTGGCCAGCGCCGCGACCAGGAGCAGCACGCCCGTACCGACGACGTTGTCCCGTACCCGCCGGCGTCGCTGCCGGTCGTGCACCCCCTGTCGGGCCTGGTAGAGACGGAGCCGCTCGCGCGCCTCGCGGTTGTCGCGCGCCTGGTTCTTCGGTGCCACGGTGCTGATCGGACCTCTCGTCGACTGTGCCGACGAGCGTAGCGGACCGAGGGGCACGGCCGGCCTGGAGGCACGCAGCACGTCGGCGGTCCGGCCTACGATCGGAGCATGGCAGCGGATCGATCGGGCATGCGCGCGCCCACGACGGGTGGTCGCGCGGGGTTGGCTCAGGGGTCCGTCCCGCTCGCGGTGCGGATGCGGCCGACGAGCCTGGACGAGGTCGCCGGGCAGCAGCACCTGCTCGGCCGGGGCAGCCCGCTGGTGCAGCTCGCCACCGGTACACGCGAGAACCCGGGCGGGGTGTCCGTGATCCTCTGGGGCCCGCCGGGCACCGGCAAGACGACCCTGGCGCAGGCGATCGCCCGGCAGTCCGGTCGCGAGTTCGTCGAGCTCTCGGCCGTGACCGCCGGCGTGAAGGACGTGCGCGAGGTCATGGAGAAGGCCCTCACGCACCGTGACCTCTACGGCTCGACCACCGTCTTGTTCCTCGACGAGATCCACCGGTTCAGCAAGGCCCAGCAGGACGCCCTGCTGCCGGGCGTCGAGAACGGGTGGGTGATCCTGATCGCCGCGACCACCGAGAACCCGTCGTTCTCCGTGATCTCGCCGCTGCTCTCACGTTCCCTCCTGCTGACGCTCAGGCCACTGACCGACGAGGACCTCGGCATGCTCGTCGACCGGGCGGTCGAGGACCCGCGCGGACTGGGCGGCTCGGTCGTCCTCGGCGACGACGCACGGGCGGCGATCGTCCGACTGTCCTCCGGCGACGCCCGTCGAGCGCTCACCGCACTCGAGGCCGCCGCGTCCTCGGCGATCGCCGCGCGGGCCGACGGCGCGCGCGACGCCGACGCCGGCGCCGACGACGCTGACCCCGACGAGGACACGGCGCTCGACGACCTTTCCCTCGGTGACGTCGAGACGGTGCCGCTGGTCGACGCCGACACGGTGGCTGCGGCGGTCGACCGGGCGCTGCTGCGGTACGACCGGCAGGGCGACGAGCACTACGACGTCATCAGCGCCTTCATCAAGTCCGTGCGGGGGAGCGACGTCGACGCCGCGCTGCACTACCTCGCGCGGATGATCGAGGCGGGCGAGGACCCGCGGTTCATCGCCCGCCGCATCATCATCTCGGCGTCCGAGGACATCGGCATGGCCGACCCCCAGGCCCTGCCGATCGCCGTCGCAGCAGCGCAGGCGGTGCAGCTCATCGGGATGCCCGAGGGTCGCATCCCCCTGGCCGAGGCCGTGGTCTACCTCGCGACGGCGCCGAAGTCGAACGCGTCGTACAACGGGGTCAACGCGGCGGTCGCGGACGTCAAGGCCGGGCGGATGGGCGTCGTCCCGGTGCACCTCCGCGACGCGCACTACCCGGGGGCGAAGCGGCTCGGGCACGGCAAGGGGTACGTCTACTCGCACGACGCCGAGCACGGGGTCGCCCGCCAGCAGTACCTGCCCGACGCGCTCGAAGGCACGGAGTACTACACGCCGACCGGCAACGGGTACGAGCGCGAGGTCGGTCCCCGGCTCGAACGACTCCGGAAGATCACGCGCGGTGAGTGAGCCCGGTGCTTCACCCGGGGTCCCGATGCTGCTATCGTTGACGGGCCTACGTCCTGGTCCTCGCGTGCGGCTGCGCCGAGGACAGAGTCCCACCCCGGTGGGACGGGGGCAGAGGTTCGGACTGTAGCCGTCCGATCCCACAGGCTCATCCCTCTGGATCCCGTCGCCGGGATCGACCACCCACGTGCGCTCGACGCCCGCGGTCGGTCGTGTGCCCGGCGAGTCATTCAGTTCAGACAGAGAAAAGGACCCTGTGTCTACCAAGTCACGCACCCGCAGCAAGACCCGCCTCTCGCGCGCGCTCGGCATCCCGCTGACGCCGAAGGCGGCCCGTTACCTCGAGAAGCGCCCCTACGGCCCCGGTGAGCACGGCCGCACCCGCCGTCGCGCGGACAGCGACTACGCCGTCCGTCTCCGTGAGAAGCAGCGTCTGCGCGCCCAGTACGGCATCCGCGAGAAGCAGCTCCGCATCGTCTTCGAAGAGGCCCGCAAGACGAAGGGCCTGACGGGTGAGAACCTCGTCGAGCTCCTCGAGCAGCGCCTCGACGCCCTCGTGCTGCGTGCCGGCTTCGCCCGCACCACCGCGCAGGCCCGTCAGCTGATCGTGCACCGTCACATCCTGGTCGACGGCAAGCTCGTCGACCGTCCGTCCTTCCGCGTGAAGGAGGGGCAGCTCATCCACGTGAAGCAGCGCTCCGAGTCCCTCGAGCCGTTCCAGGTCGCCGCCGCCGGTGGGCACCAGGAAGTCCTGCCGAAGGTCCCGGGCTACCTCGAGGTCGAGATCGACAAGCTCCAGGCCCGCCTGGTCCGTCGCCCGAAGCGCGCCGAGGTCCCCGTGACCTGTGAAGTGCAGCTCGTCGTCGAGTACTACGCAGCTCGCTGATCCACCGATCACACCCGAACGGCGGGTCGTCCTCTCAGGAGGACGGCCCGCCGTTCGGCGTCCCGGCTGCCCCGCGCCACTACACTCGTTCGGGCACGCACCGCTCGCGTGCGCGAGAGGGAGAGGCACCGTGAAGCAGCTGTTCTTCGTCGCCGTCGGCGTCGTCATCGGGTTCGCCGCCGCGCACCGGATCGCGAACACCCCCGGCGGCGCACGGCTCTTCGCGGACGTGAACGCGCGGACGAAGGCGTTCACCGACGCCGTGGCCGACGGGTACCGCTCCCGCGAGGCCGAACTCCGCACCGACGCCTGAGCGTCACCGCCCCCCAGCTCCCACGCACCCTCCGCCGACCTGAATCAGGAAGCACCATGCAGACCGCAGAGATCCGCCGCCGTTGGCTCCAGTTCTTCGGCGACCGCGGACACACCGTCGTCCCGTCCGCGTCGCTCGTCTCGGACGACCCGTCGCTGCTCTTCACGGTCGCCGGCATGGTCCCGTTCATCCCGTACCTGACCGGGCTCGTCCCGGCTCCGTACCCGCGTGCGACGAGCGTGCAGAAGTGCATCCGCACGAACGACATCGAGGAGGTCGGCAAGACCCCTCGGCACGGCACGTTCTTCCAGATGAACGGCAACTTCTCGTTCGGGGACTACTTCAAGGAGCAGGCGATCCAGTACGCCTGGGAGTTCCTGACCACCCCGGAGGCGGACGGTGGCCTCGGCTTCTCCGCCGACGACCTGTGGGTCACGGTGTACGAGGACGACGACGAGGCGATCGCGTTCTGGAAGCAGCACTCGTCGCTGCCGGACGAGCGGATCCAGCGCCTCGGCAAGGACACCAACTACTGGTCGACCGGTCAGCCCGGTCCCGCGGGCCCGTGCTCGGAGATCTTCTTCGACCGTGGTCCGGAGTACGGCATCGACGGCGGACCTGCCACCGACGACGACCGCTACGTCGAGATCTGGAACCTGGTCTTCATGCAGTACCAGATCGCCGACGTGCGGTCGAAGTACGACTTCACGATCACCGGTGAGCTGCCGAACAAGAACATCGACACCGGCATGGGGCTCGAGCGCGTCGCCTTCATCAAGCAGGGCGTCGACAACATGTACGAGATCGACCAGGTCCGCCCGGTCCTCGACGAGGCCGCTCGGATCTCCGGTCGTCGCTACGGCGCCGTGCACGAGGACGACGTCCGGATGCGCGTCATCGCCGACCACGTCCGTTCCTCGCTCATGCTCGTCACGGACGGTGTCACGCCGTCGAACGAGGGTCGCGGCTACATCCTGCGCCGACTGCTCCGCCGCACCGTGCGGGCCATGCGCCTGCTCGGTGTCGAGGGCGCGACCTTCCCGCAGCTCTTCCCGGCGTCGCGCGACGCCATGCAGGAGGCCTACCCGGAGGTCGCGAGCGACTTCGACCGCATCGCCCGGATCGCCTACGCCGAGGAGGAGACGTTCCTCCGCACGCTGGCGCAGGGCACCACGATCCTCGACGTCGCGGTCGAGCGCGCGAAGCAGGACGGCGCCCCCTCGATCGGCGGCGACACCGCGTTCCTGCTCCACGACACGTTCGGCTTCCCGATCGACCTGACGATGGAGATGGCGGACGAAGCCGGCGTCCAGGTCGACCGCGGGGCGTTCGAGACCCTGATGTCGGAGCAGCGTGCCCGTGCCAAGGCGGACGCGAAGAGCAAGAAGACCGCCCTCGCCGACCTCAGCGTCTACAGCGCCTTCCGTGCGAAGGGCGAGACGGTCTTCCTGGGCTACGACGCGCTCGAGGCCGAGTCCGCCGTGCTCGGCATCATCGTCGGCGGCACCAGTGTCGATCGCGCCGTCGCCGGCGACATCGCCGAGGTGATCCTCGGTGAGACGTCCCTGTACGCCGAGTCCGGTGGCCAGGACGCCGACCAGGGCTCGATCGTCGGCAACGGCTTCGACCTCGAGGTGCTCGACGTGCAGCGCCCGGTCGCCGGTCTCTGGAGCCACACGGTCCAGGTCCGTTCCGGCGAGGTCGGTGTCGGCGACGCCGCGACGACGGTCGTCGACGCCGAGTACCGCCGTGGGGCGACCCAGGCGCACTCGGCGACGCACCTCGTGAACGCGGCGCTCCGCGACGTGCTCGGCCCGGAGGCCCTGCAGGCCGGCTCGTACAACAAGTCCGGCTACATGCGCCTCGACTTCTCGTGGTCGCAGCCGGTCTCCGGCGCCACCCGGTCCGAGATCGAGGAGGTCGTGAACGCGGCGATCCGCTCCGACCTCGCGGTGCAGACCCGGGTGCTCCCGCTCGACGAGGCCAAGGCGCTCGGCGCGCAGGCGCTGTTCGGCGAGAAGTACGGCAGCGAGGTCCGCATG
Organism: Curtobacterium sp. NPDC087080; assembly: GCF_044745105.1. Taxonomy (NCBI): domain Bacteria; kingdom Bacillati; phylum Actinomycetota; class Actinomycetes; order Micrococcales; family Microbacteriaceae; genus Curtobacterium; species Curtobacterium sp. NPDC087080. Next base: position 238,029 of record NZ_JBIUZP010000001.1, read on the forward strand.
GTCGACATCGGCGGGCCGTGGTCGCGCGAGCTCTGTGGTGGCACGCACGTGGCGTCCAGCGCGCAGGTCGGCCTCGTCAACCTGGTGGGGGAGTCGAGCGTCGGCTCGACCAACCGCCGCGTCGAGGCCCTCGTCGGCCTCGAGGGCTTCCGCGACCTCGCCGTCGAGCGGACGATCGTCTCGCAGCTCTCGAGCGCGCTGAAGGCGCCCCGCGAGGACCTGCCGACCCGCGTGCAGGGGCTCATGGAGGACCTCCGCACCGCGCAGAAGCGGATCGCCGAGTTCGAGTCGGCGAACCTGCAGCAGCGGGTGCCGTCGATCGCGCGGCAGGCCGAGACCGTCGGCGCCGTGACGGTGGTCGCCGAGACGGTCGACGGGCTGCAGTCCGGCGACGACCTGCGCTCCCTGGCGACCGGCGTCCGTGGTCAGCTCGGTGACGGCGCCGCGGTCGTGGTCCTCGGTGCGGTGATCACCGGTAAGCCCGTGGTGATCGTGGCGACGAACGACGCTGCGCGGGCGGCCGGGGTGCAGGCGGGGCCCCTCGCCAAGGAGGCGGCCGGCGTGCTCGGTGGTGGCGGCGGCGGCAAGCCCGACCTCGCCCAGGGTGGCGGCACCGATGCGGCGGCGTTGCCCGCGGCACTGCGCGCCGTGACCGCGCGACTGGCGGGCTGAGCGTGCCGATCCGTCCGGGGCGTCGTCTCGGGGTCGACGTCGGCAAGGCCCGCATCGGTGTCGCCGTGTGCGACCGGGACGGGCTGCTGGCCACGCCGGTCGAGACGGTGCCCCGGGCGCAGGCGACCGACGTGCGCCGGATCGTCGAACTCGCCGACGAGTACGACGTCCTCGAGATCGTCGTCGGGCTGCCCCTGTCGATGTCCGGCGACGACACCCCGTCGACCGCGGACGCCAGGGGGTTCGCGGAGCTGCTCGCCGAGCACCGGCCGGTGCGCCTGGTCGACGAGCGGTTGTCCACGGTGACGGCGCAGCGCGGGTTGCACCAGGCCGGGAGGAACACGAAGAAATCCCGGGCCGTGATCGATCAAGCGGCCGCTGTTATCATCCTGCAACACGCGCTCGACCACGAGCGTGCGTCCAGCGCCGCTCCCGGCGCAACGCTTCCCTGACCGACCGGCCCCGGGACGGGTCGGGAGACCGTCGTTCCCGGACCGACGGGGCCCAGGTGGAGCCCCCGACCCGAGAGACCGAGGATCCCTTGGCAGACGACCTGGACTGGGACGCCATCATCGCGCCCGGCGACGACGCCGGGCGGCGACGTCGCACCGCCGAACCCGCCGCCGAGCCCGACCGCCCGATGTCCCGGCGGGAAGCCCGCGCCGCCGAGGCGGCAGGGTCCGAGCGCGCGCGCCGGGTCCCGGCACCGGCGGAGGGCACCGACGACGGTCCGGCCGCAGCGGGTGCCGACGCGCGCGGCCCGGCGTCGCAGCCGGCCGCGGAGCGACCCGCCTCACCGGCGGACGCACCGGTCGCGAGATCTGACGACGAGCTGCACCCCGACGTCCGGGCGCTGCTGACGGGAGAGCTCAGGGCGCCCGACGCCCAAGCCGTCCGCGATGCCCGTGCCGGGAACCGGCCGGGCCGGAGCGCGCGCGCCGCGAGCGACTCCGACGGACCGGACGCTGCCGCAGCCGCCGCCGCCGCGGGCGGAGCTGCCGGGGGCGACCGCGGGGCCGGCGGCACCGGAGACGGACGCGGGCGGAGTGGCGGAGGCGGAGGAGCCTCCCGGCCGCCGCGCGAGCCGCGACCGAAGCGGCGTCGGGGGCCGCTGATCGCCGGCATCGTGATCGTCGCCCTCGTCCTGGTCGGCGGCGTCGGTGCGTACGCGTTCGCCGCGCCCAAGGTGCAGCAGCTGATCAGCGCCGTCGGCGGTTCCAGCGAGCCCGACGACTACACGGGCGACGGGACGAGCAAGGTCACCGTGACCATCAAGCAGGGCGACATCGGCGAGGACGTCGCGAAGACCCTGCAGCGCAGCGGGGTCGTGAAGAGCTCGAAGGTCTTCTACAAGCTGCTGCTGACCTCGCCGGACGTCTCGTTCCAGCCGGGGTCGTACGAGCTGAAGAAGCAGATGAGCTCGAAGGCCGCCCTCGCCGCGCTCAAGGACTCCGGCAACCGCGTCCAGGCCTCGATCGTCATCCCGGAGGGGACCGCGCTGCAGGACATCGAGGCGGGCATGGTCTCGAAGGCGGGGCTGTCCGAGGCCGAGGTGAGCGCAGCCGCGAAGGACGTGCAGGCCTACGGGCTCCCTGCGGGCACGACGACGCTCGAGGGGTGGCTCTTCCCGGCGACGTACCCGATCAACCCCGGGTGGACCGCGAAGCAGTACTTCCAGTCGATGGTCGACACCATGAAGGAGCACCTGGCCGCCGCCGGGGTCGCCGAGGCCGACCAGGAGCGGGTGGTCGTCTTCGCCTCGCTCGTGCAGAAGGAGGCGGGCCTCGCCGCCGACTACCCGAAGGTCGCCCGGGTGTTCCAGAACCGGCTCGACATCGACATGCCGCTGCAGTCGGACGCGACCGTCGCCTACGGGACGGGCAACACGCACAAGGTGACCACGACCGACGCCGAACGCGCCGACGCCGGCAATCCGTACAACACCTACGTGCACAAGGGGCTGCCCCCGGCGCCGATCTCGAACCCGGGCGACGTCGCGATCAAGGCCGTCACGAACATGGCCGACGGGAAGTGGCTCTACTTCGTGACGGTCGACCTGGACACGGGCGAGACCGTCTTCTCGGACACGTACGCGGAGCACCAGGTGGCCGTGAAGCAGTTCCAGGCCTGGCTCCGGGCGCACCCCGAGTACCAGTAGTGCCCGCAGGGTCCGGTCGCGTCGCACGACCGGACCCTGTGGGAGGATGGTCGACATGCTTCGTTGGTTGACCGCTGGTGAGTCCCACGGACCCGAACTCATCGCGATGCTCGAGGGCCTGCCCGCGGGCGTCCCGGTGTCGTTCGAGTCCATCCGCACCGACCTCGCGCGACGGAAGCTCGGCTACGGACGCGGGTCGCGGATGAAGTTCGAGCAGGACGAGCTCCACGTCTCCGGCGGCGTGCGCCACGGCTCCTCGCTCGGCAGCCCCATCGCGATCCGCATCGGCAACACCGAGTGGCCCAAGTGGGTCGAGGTGATGAACCCCGAGCCCGTCGATCCGACCGAGATGTCCCGCGGCCGGAGCGCCCCCCTGACCCGGCCGCGTCCGGGTCACGCCGACCTGGTCGGCATGCAGAAGTACGGCTTCGACGAGGCACGACCGATCCTCGAGCGTGCGTCCGCCCGCGAGACCGCGGCGCGGGTCGCACTCGGTGCGGTCGCCAAGTCCTTCCTGGCCGAGCTGGGCATCCGCTCGGTCGCCCACACCCTGCAGGTCGGCACCGTCCGCGTGCCCGACGGCACGCCGCTGCCCCTGCCCGACGACGTCGACCGCCTGGACGAGGACCAGCTCCGCTGCGCGGACCCGGAGACCTCCGCACGGATGGTCACCGAGGTCGAGGCGGCGAAGAAGGACGGGGACACCCTGGGCGGCGTCGTCGAGGTGCTGTTCTACGGTGTCCCGCCCGGGCTCGGCTCGCACGTGCACTGGGACCGTCGACTCGACGCCCGGCTCGCCGCGGCGATCATGGGCATCCAGGCGATCAAGGGCGTTGAGGTCGGCGACGGCTTCGCCACCGCCGCACGCCGCGGGTCCGAGGCGCACGACGAGCTGTACCGCGAGGACGGCGAGATCGTCCGGACGAGCGACCGTGCCGGAGGGACCGAGGGTGGCATGTCCACCGGGACCGTGCTCCGCGTCCGCGCCGGCATGAAGCCGATCGCGACCGTACCGCACGCGCTGCACACCATCGACGTCGCCACCGGCGAGGACGCCGCCGCCCACCACCAGCGCAGCGACGTCTGCGCGGTGCCGGCCTCCGGTGTCGTGGCCGAGGCGATGGTCGCGCTCGTGCTGGCCGATGCCGTGCTGGAGAAGTTCGGCGGCGACAGCCTGACCGAGACGAAGCGCAACCTCGACGCCTACCTCGCGGCACTGCCGGAGACCCTGCGTTCCCGCCGGACCGACGGCGCAGCGTCCCAGGCGGCCGGGTCGCACGCGGCCGGGTCCACGTCGGTCCGGTGACCGGCGCCGACGCGTCGACCACCGGGGCGCTCCCGGGAACCGACGTGCCGGTCGTCGTGATCGGACCGATGGGTGCCGGCAAGTCGAGTGTCGGCAAGCGCGTCGCCAAGGCTCTCGGTGTGCCGTTCACCGACACCGACCGGGTCATCGCACGAGCACACGGACCGATCCCGGGCATCTTCGCCGACCGTGGTGAACCGGCGTTCCGCAAGCTCGAGGCCGAGGCGGTCCGCGCGGCAGTCGCGACCGGCGGCGTCGTCTCGGTCGGCGGAGGCGCCGTGACGCACCCGGACACACGGGCGGCCCTGCGCGGTTCCCGCATCGTGCTGCTCACGGTGTCGCCCGAGGCCGTCGCGGCGCGGATCGCCGGCAGCGACCGACCGCTCCTGGCGCAGGGCGGGATCGATGCGTGGCAGACGATCGCCGACGAGCGGGCAGCGACCTACGCCGACCTCGCGCACGCGACGTTCGACACCTCGCGACGCCCGATGGCGCACGTCGTCCGCGACGTCGTCGCGTGGGTGACCGAGCAGCAGACCGGCTCCGACGAGGGGCGCACCGGCTCCGACCAGGAGCACAGCGGCTCCGACCAGGAGCACACCACCGGAGGGACACCGTGACCGCGTCGAACCTGCCCGAGGGCACCACCGAGATCCGGGTCGGCGGCGAGGGCGGCTCCCGCGTCGTGGTCGGCAACGACCTGTTCGGCTCGGTCCCGTCGCTGCTCGGCCAACGGGTGGCGAAGGTGCTCATCGTGCACGCGCCGACCCTCGGTGCCCGGGCGAACGAGCTCCGCACCGTCCTCGTCGACGCCGGGCTCGATGCGCTCATCGCCGAGGTCCCGGATGCCGAGGCCGCCAAGCGCATCGAGGTCGCCGCGTTCTGCTGGCAGGTCATGGGTCAGGCGGACTTCACCCGCACCGATGCCGTCATCGGCCTCGGCGGGGGAGCCGTCACCGACCTCGCCGGGTTCGTCGCGGCCACCTGGCTCCGGGGCGTGCCGTTCCTGGCGATGCCGACGAGCGTGCTCGGACTGGTCGACGCGAGCGTCGGCGGGAAGACCGGCATCAACACCAACGAGGGCAAGAACCTGGTCGGGGCCTTCCACCACCCGCGCGCGGTGGTCGCCGACCTCGACCTCGTCCGGACGTTGCCGCGCAACGACGTGCTCACCGGGTTCGCCGAGATCGTCAAGGCGGGCTTCATCGCGGTGCCCGAGATCCTGGACGTGGTCGAGGCCGACGTCGACCGCGTCACCGACCCGACGACGCCGGAGTTCCGCCGCGTCGTCGAGCTCGCGATCGCGCTCAAGGCGGAGGTCGTCTCCGAGGACTTCACCGAGCAGGGGCGCCGGGAGGTCCTGAACTACGGGCACACCCTCGGGCACGCGATCGAGCACGCCGAGCGCTACCAGTGGCGGCACGGTGCGGCGGTGTCGGTCGGCATGGTGTTCGCCGCCGAGCTCGCGCGGCTGACGGGTCACCTGGACGACGCGACCGTCGACCGGCACCGGTCGATCCTCGAGTCGCTGGAGCTGCCGACGAGCTACGGACTCGGACGGTGGGAGGGCCTGCTCGCCACCATGCGTCGTGACAAGAAGGCGCGAGCGGGCATGCTCCGGTTCATCATCCTCGACGGGGTCGGCAAGCCCGTCACCCTCGAGGGCCCGGAGGACCACCTGCTCTTCACCGCCTACCAGGAGGTCGGCGTCTAGCAGGTCCGCACGCCTCGGTCAGCGGAGCTTGCGGCACGTTCGACGCCACCACCACTTCACGCGGAGCGAGACGGTGAGGACGTCGGTACGCTTCCACTCCCGGAACTCGTCGACCGTTGCTCCGTTCACCCACGCGTAGTACTGCTCCCGCCCGTCGACGTCGAGATCCGGTGCGTCAGGGAGTGGTCTCCGGAGCGGCATCTGATCCGGTCCTTCCGTCGGTGGTCGTCATGGTGGTATCGGGCTGAGCTTCGGCCGCGACGATGCGACGCAGCGCCTGCGTGGCCAGCCGCCAGTCCGGTTCGGACCACCACGCTACGTCTTCGAGCGCCACGAGCACACGTTTCGAGATGTCGTACTCCGGGCTGTCCCGTCGCCGAGCGAGCGCCCAGACGAAGCGCGACCAGGCATGGTCACGGTCCGCGGTGCGTCGTGCCTGGAAGGCGCCGAACCAGCTGACGACCGCAGCGGCGATCGACGCCGTCGCAGCGATCGCCGCGGTCATGAGTGCAGTGTCCATGTGACGAGGGTCGTGCAGTGGACCCGACCGCACGTGGCAGGTGCGCCGACCTGTGGACGGTGCGCCGCGCCTCCCGGCTGTGCAGGAGCGGGGCAGGCCCGCAGGGCCGGGGAGCAGACTGGTCCGGTGCCCACCCCGCCCCGCCTGAGCGATCTCGGCCAGCAGGACGTCGCCGTCGGCAGCCTGCGTTCCCGTACCCGACGCTTCGCCGAGCTGCTGTCGATCGCCCGCCGCCACGAGCTCCTGCCCTTCCGACGGCTCGACTTCACGCGTGACCCGGACACGTCGGACCTGCGGCGACGGCAGGCCGAGCACCTGCGCCGCGCCCTCGAGGAGGCGGGCGGTGGGTTCGTGAAGATGGGACAGCTGCTGTCGACCCGCGACGACCTGCTGCCCGACGAGTGGACCGAGTGCCTCGCGCACCTGCAGCGGAGCGTCCGTCCCGCCGACGCCGCGGAGGTCGCGACGCTCCTCGAGGAGGAGCTGGGCGCACCCGTCGACGAGGTGTTCGCGTCCTTCGACGCCGAGCCGGTCGCCGCGGCATCGATCGCGCAGGTGCACCGCGCGACCCTGCGCGACGGCACGGTCGTCGCCGTCAAGGTCCAGCGCCCGGGCATCGACGCCGCGGTCCGCCGCGACGTCGACATCGCGCTGCGGGTGGTCCGGTTCCTCGCGCGCACGAGCACCGAGGCCCGCCAGGTCGGGGTCGCCGACGTCGCACAGCAGTACGCCGACGACCTGGTGCGGCAGGTGGACTTCACCTCGGAGATGCGGAACCTGACCGCGCTGCGTGCCGCGCAGGCCAGGAGCGCCCGGCCGGACGCGGTCGCCTACCCGGAGCCGTACCGGGACCTCTCCGGCCGTCGGGTGATGGTGATGGAGTTCCTCGAGGGGGAGACGCTCAGCGCGTTGCGTGCCGCGGGGACCGGCCAGGACCTCGACACGCCGATGCGCGCCGTGCTCGACGCCTTCCTCCGGCAGATCGTCTTCGACGGGATCTACCACGCCGACCTGCACCCGGGGAACGTCGTGCTGCTGCCGGACGGGCGTCCGGCCCTCATCGACTTCGGGTCCGTCGGCCGACTCGACCCGGGCCTGCGGAGCACCGTGCAGGACCTGCTCGCCGGCTACATCCAGGACGACACGGAGCGGATCGCCGACGCGGTGATGCGGATGGCACCGGTACGCGATGCCGAGGACGAACCCGACTTCCGCCGGGACATCGCGGCGTTCGTCGCGGACGAGCTCGGCCCCGGCGCCCGGATCGGCGTCGAGACCGTCGACGACGCCGTCGCCGTGTTCGGGCGCTACCGGCTCAAGCCGCCACCGGACTTCGTCGCCGCCGCCCGAGCGCTCGCGATCTTCGAGGGGACCCTCCGCAGCCTCGCGCCGTCGTTCGACCTGCTCGAGGAGTCGCGCGACCTCGCGCGGCAGCAGATCCGCGACCAGCTGCGGCCGCGTGCCGTGCGCGACCTCGCCGTCCGCGAGCTCTTCGGGGTGGTGTCGGCCGCACGGAAGCTGCCCCGTCGGGTCGACCGCATCACCGAGGCGCTCGAGACGGGCAAGCTCGCGGTGAACATCCGGCTGTTCTCGGACCGCCGCGACCGTGAGGTGGTCTCCGGCCTGGTCCGGCGCGTGCTGCTCGTGCTGCTCGGCGCCGGTGCCGGCGTGCTGGCGATCGTGTACCTCGCGTCGCCGGCGCGGCCGACGGCGGTGCTCTCCACCGGGGCGGCCGGGGGCATCCTGGGCGGTACCGCCGTGGTGCTGCTGGTCTGGGCGGCGATCGACGCGTGGCGGGCGCGGCGGAGGCGGTGAGCCGTGACCGAGCGGCGGTCGCCCACGGCGGCGACCACCGGCCCGGCGGTCCTCGTCCGCTACACTCGTCGGGGCGTCGGCGAGGGCTCTCTCCGTCGTCGCCGGGACCGGACGAACGTCCGGGAGACCTTCACAACACCATCGAACGGAAGACCCATGGCGAGTACCACTGACATCAAGAACGGCGCCGTTCTCATCATCGACGGGCAGCTCTGGTCGGTCGTCGAGTTCCAGCACGTCAAGCCGGGCAAGGGCGGCGCCTTCGTCCGCACCAAGCTCAAGAACGTCGTCTCGGGCAAGGTCGTCGACCGCACGTTCAACGCCGGCGCGAAGATCGACACCGCGACCGTGGACCGCCGCGACTACCAGTACCTGTACCAGGACGGCGAGTCGTACGTCTTCATGGACACCGACACCTACGACCAGGTCCCCGTGTCGGAGACCGTCGTCGGCGACGCCAAGAACTACCTGCTCGAGTCCGCCATGGTCACCATCGCGATGAACGAGGGCAACCCGCTCTACATCGAGCTCCCGACGTCGATCGTCACCGAGGTCGAGACCGAGCCGGGCCTGCAGGGCGACCGTTCCTCGGGCGGCACGAAGGACGCGACCATCATCGCGACCGGCCACCGCATCCAGGTCCCGCTCTACCTGGAGAACGGCACCACCGTGAAGATCGACACGCGCGACGGCAGCTTCCTCGGCCGCGTCAACAACTAGGCGCTCGCTCCATGAGTGCTCGTTCGAAGGCCCGCAAGCGCGCCCTCGACATGCTGTACGTCGCCGAGGTGCGTGAGCTCCCGATCGCGGACGTCCTGGCCACCGAGACGGTGCGGCACCTCGACCAGCCCGAGCGGGCGTCGAGCTGGGACTACGCCCGTCAGATCGTCACCGGCGTCGACGACGACCGCGCGGCGATCGACAAGGTGATCGTCGAGCACGCGCAGGGCTGGTCCATCGCCCGCATGCCCGTGCTCGACCGTTGCATCCTGCGGATGGGTGTCTGGGAACTCCGGTACAACCCCGAGGTCCCGGACGCGGTCGCGATCGCCGAGGCCGTCGAGCTCGCGCAGTCGCTCTCGACGGACGACTCGGCCGGCTTCGTGAACGGCGTGCTCGGCGCCGTCGCCGGCGGCCGTGCGCCGTCCGGTCGCGCTGCCGAGCAGGGCGTCGCTCCGTCCGGTCGCACTGCCGAGCAGGGCGCCGCACCGTCCGGTCGGACTGTCGCGGGGGACGAGGAGTCCGAGTAGGGTTGTCCACGTCAGCGTCCTTTAAGTCCGTCCGGTGAGGCGGGGAAGGAGGTCGGCGTGGGCACCAGAACGGTCCTGCAACACCCCGACATCGCGCGTGCTCTGACACGCATCGCGCACGAGATCCTCGAGGCCAACCACGGCGCCTCGGAGCTCGTGCTCCTGGGCATCCCGACACGGGGTGCCGTCCTGGCCGAGCGGCTCGACCGCATCCTGGCCGACATCGAGCCCGAGTGGACGCCGGGTCCCACCCGCACCGGCACGCTCGACGTCACCATGCACCGGGACGACCTCGGTCACGGCATCGGTCGCGCCCCGCACCGGACGACGATCCCGGCCGGCGGCATCGACGGCAAGGTCGTCGTGCTCGTGGACGACGTGCTCTTCTCCGGCCGCACGGTGCGCGCCGCGCTCGACGCCCTGCAGGGGATCGGACGGCCGCGTGCGGTCCGCCTCGCGGTGCTCGTCGACCGGGGGCACCGGGAGCTGCCGATCCGCGCGGACCACGTCGGCAAGAACCTGCCGACCGCGTCCGACGAGCGGGTCACGCTGCGGCTGACCGAGACCGACGGCACCGACGAGGTCGTCATCGAACAGCCGGACGCGCGGCAGGAGGCAGCCTCGTGAAGCACCTCCTCTCCACCGCCGACCTGTCCCGCGAGCAGGCCGTCCGCATCCTCGACGTCGCCGAGGAGATGGCCGAGGTCAACACGCGCGAGGTCCGGAAGCTCCCGGCACTCCGCGGCAAGACCGTCGTGAACCTGTTCTTCGAGGACTCCACCCGCACGCGCATCTCCTTCGAGGCCGCCGCCAAGCGCCTGTCCGCCGACGTCATCAACTTCGCGGCGAAGGGCTCCAGCGTCTCGAAGGGCGAGTCGCTGAAGGACACCGTCCAGACCCTCGGCGCGATGGGCATCGACGGCATCGTCATGCGGCACCCGGCGTCGGGCGCCCCGCGGGTCCTCGCCGAGGCCGACTGGATCGACGTCCCGGTGGTGAACGCCGGCGACGGGACGCACGAGCACCCGACGCAGGCCCTGCTCGACGCCTTCACGATGCGCCGTCGTCTCCACGGCACCGCGAGCCGCGGGCAGGGGCTCGACGGCGTCCGCGTGACGATCGTCGGCGACGTCCTGCACAGCCGGGTCGCCCGGAGCAACGCCTGGCTGCTCCGCACGCTCGGCGCCGAGGTCACGTTCGCCGCGCCGCCGACCCTGCTGCCCGCGGTCGACCGGCCGTTCGGTGCCGCCGTGCACCACGACCTCGACGCCGCCCTCGCCGAGGACCCGGACGTCGTGATGCTGCTCCGGATCCAGCAGGAGCGGATGAACGACGCGTTCTTCCCGAACCCCCGCGAGTACACCCGCCACTTCGGCCTCACCGCAGCCCGGGCGGCGCGCCTGTCCGAGCGCACGCTGATCATGCACCCGGGGCCGATGAACCGCGGCCTCGAGATCGCCGGCGTGGCCGCCGACGACCCGCGCTCGACGGTCGTCGAGCAGGTCGCCAACGGCGTGTCCGTCCGCATGGCCGTCCTGTACCTCGCCCTCACCGGCGAGCACGAAGCGAAGGAGTCCGTCGCATGACCGCCCACCTGATCCGCGGCGCGCAGCTGGTCGACGGCTCGCGTGCCGACATCCGCCTGGAGGGACGACGCATCACCGCGGTCGGGTCCGGTCTCGACGGGGCCGGCGCCTCGGTCGTCGACGCGGACGGCCTGATCGCCCTGCCCGGTCTCGTGGACCTCCACACGCACCTGCGCGAGCCCGGCTCCGAGGAGTCCGAGACCGTCCTCACCGGATCCCGTGCCGCGGCGGCCGGCGGCTTCACCGCCGTCAACGCGATGGCGAACTCCTCGCCGGTCGCGGACACCGCGGGCGTGGTCGAGCAGGTCCAGGCGCTCGGGGACGACGCCGGCTACGTCACGGTCCGCCCGATCGGCGCCGTGTCGCAGGGGCTGCAGGGCACGCACCTGTCCGAGATCGGCGCGATGGCGACGAGCCGGGCGAAGGTCCGCGTCTTCTCGGACGACGGCTCGTGCGTCGCCGACCCGCTGCTCATGCGTCGGGCGCTCGAGTACATCAAGGGCTTCGGCGGGGTCCTCGCGCAGCACGCGCAGGAGCCGCGGCTGACCATCGGTGCGCAGATGAACGAGGGCCGGCTGTCGTCGGAGCTCGGGCTCGCCGGCTGGCCGGCCGTGGCCGAGGAGGCGATCATCGCCCGCGACGTGCTGCTCGCCGACCACGTGGGCGCACGCCTGCACGTCTGCCACGTGTCGACCGCCGGCAGCGTCGAGGTGATCCGCTGGGCGAAGTCCCGCGGGATCGACGTCACCGCCGAGGTCACGCCGCACCACCTCGTGCTCACCGAGGACCTCATCGCCGGGGTCGACGGAGCACCCGGGTACGACGCCCGGTACAAGGTGAACCCGCCGCTGCGCTCCCGCGAGGACGTCGACGCCCTGCGCGCCGCACTGGCCGACGGCACGATCGACATCGTCGCGACCGACCACGCCCCGCACACCGCCGAGGCGAAGTGCTGCGAGTGGCCGGCCGCGGCGAACGGCATGGTCGGGCTCGAGTCGGCGCTGAGCGTCGTGCACGCCGCCGTGGTCGAGGACGGCCGGCTCGGCTGGGCGGACGTCGCGCGGGTGCTGTCCGAGACACCCGCCCGCATCGGCCAGGTCGAGGGGCACGGTCAGCGCATCGCCGAGGGCGCCCCCGCCGAGCTGACGCTGTACGACCCTGCGGCGGTGCGGGAGTTCTCGGTCGACGACCTGCACGGCCAGTCGCAGAACTCGCCGTACCTCGGCATGCGGCTGCCCGGCCGGGTCGTCGCGACCTTCCACCACGGGTACCCGACGCTGCTCGACGGCGTGCTCGTCGACGCCGAGACGGTCGCCGCGGCCGCACTCGCGGCGCGGTCGGCGAAGGGGGCGTCCGCGTGAGCCCGGCGGTGACACGGTGAGCGGCGACGCGCTGCGCTGGCTGACCGGAGCGGTGATCCTGCTCCTGGTGGCCGCGCTGTTCGTCGCCATGGCGCGCACCTGGCGGACCCGGACCCGCGCGCAGACCGCAGCGGTGCCTCCCGTCCCGGTCCCGACCGGGCTCGGACCGGCGGCCGGGTCCTGGGACGGCTTCACCGTCGCGACGACCCGCGCCGACCAGCCCCTCGAACGCATCACGGCGGGCGGGCTCGGGTTCCGGGGCCGCGGAGGGGTTACCGTGCACGACACCGGGGTGGTCCTGCACCACGCCGGCACCGCCGACCGGTGGATCGCCGCGACCGACGTCCGTGGCGCCGACCGGGCGACCTCGGCCATCGACCGGGTGGTCGAACCCGGGGGACTGGTCCGTCTGCGATGGACGGCGACCGGCGCCGCAGGAGCGACGGACCTCGACACCTACTTCCGGTTCCCGGAGGGCGACGCAGCAGCACTCGCCGCCCTGCAGGGACTGACGACGACGCACGAACACCCGCACACCGCGGGCGAAGGGACGAACTGATGACACGCGAACGGGCCGTACTGGTCCTCGAGGACGGCACCCGCTACGACGGACGGGCCTACGGCGCCCGAGGCCGATCCCTGGGAGAGGTCGTCTTCGCCACCGGCATGACCGGCTACCAGGAGACGCTGACCGACCCGTCCTACGCCGGGCAGATCGTGGTGCAGACCGCGCCGCACATCGGCAACACCGGCGTCAACGACGAGGACCCCGAGTCCCGTCGCATCTGGGTCGCCGGCTACGTGGTCCGTGACCCCAGCCGCGTCGTGTCGAACCACCGCGCGAACGCGACCCTCGACGACCACCTGGTGCGCGACGGCATCGTCGGCATCTCCGGCATCGACACGCGCGCGCTCACCCGCCGGATCCGCGACGCGGGCGCCATGAAGGGCGGCGTCTTCAGCGGGGCGGACGCGGACCTGTCCGCGGACGAGCAGCTGCGTGCCGTGCGCGAGCAGGCCGCCATGGCCGGTGCGAGCTTCTCGTCGATCGTGTCCACGCCGGAGACGTACGTGGTGCCCGCCGTCGGCGAGCAGATCGGCCGGCTCGCCGTGCTCGACCTCGGCGTCAAGGCGTCGACCACCCGGTACCTCGCCGAGCGCGGGTTCGAGGTGCACGTCGTGCCGCAGGACATCACGGCGGACGCGCTGCAGGAGCTCGACCCCGACGCGCTCTTCTACTCGAACGGCCCCGGTGACCCGGCTGCGAGCGACGCGCAGGTCGAACTGCTCCAGGAGTCCCTGCGGACCGGCCGCCCGTTCTTCGGCATCTGCTTCGGCAACCAGCTCCTCGGCCGCGCGCTCGGCTTCGGCACGTACAAGCTGCCCTTCGGCCACCGCGGCATCAACCAGCCGGTGCTCGACACCGCCACGGGGAAGGTCGAGATCACGAGCCAGAACCACGGCTTCGCGGTCGACGCGCCCCTGGGCGAGGTGCTCGAGTCGCCGGCCGGGTTCGGCCGGGTCGAGGTCTCGCACTACTCCCTGAACGACCAGGTCGTCGAGGGCCTCCGCGCGCTCGACGTGCCAGCGTTCAGCGTGCAGTACCACCCCGAGGCGGCGGCCGGTCCGCACGACTCCATGTACCTGTTCGACCGGTTCGCGGACCTGGTCCGTGCGCGACGCGAGGGGAAGCCGCTCGACGCGGCGACCGCCACCGCCACGACCCCCGCAGCCGACCCGACGACCGACGCCGGCGCGTCGGCCGCGCAGAACGAAAGCAGCAACTGATGCCGAAGCGCGCAGACATCAACTCCGTCCTCGTCATCGGCTCGGGCCCGATCGTCATCGGTCAGGCCGCCGAGTTCGACTACTCCGGCACCCAGGCGTGCCGCGTCCTCCGCGCCGAGGGCGTCCGCGTCATCCTCGTCAACCCGAACCCGGCGACGATCATGACCGACCCCGACTTCGCCGACGCGACCTACATCGAGCCGATCACGAGCGCCTCGCTCGAGGAGATCATCAAGATCGAGCGCCCCGACGCCGTGCTCCCGACCCTCGGTGGCCAGACGGCGCTCAACGCGGCGATCAAGCTCGACGCCGAGGGCATCCTCGACAAGTACGACGTCGAGCTCATCGGTGCGAAGGTCGACGCCATCCAGCGCGGCGAGGACCGTCAGCTCTTCAAGGAGCTCGTGCTCGAGTCCGGTGCCGACGTGGCCCGCAGCCACATCGCCCACACCCTGGACGAGGCGAAGGCGTTCGCGCAGGACCTCGGCTACCCGCTCGTCGTCCGACCGTCCTTCACGATGGGTGGTCTCGGCTCCGGCTTCGCGTACAACGAGGAGGAGCTCGTCCGCTTCGTGGGCGACGGCCTGCAGTCGAGCCCGACCACCGAGGTGCTCCTCGAGGAGTCGATCCTCGGCTGGAAGGAGTACGAGCTCGAGCTCATGCGGGACAACTTCGACAACACAGTCGTGATCTGCTCGATCGAGAACGTCGACCCGGTGGGTGTCCACACCGGTGACTCGATCACCGTCGCCCCCGCGCTGACGCTGACCGACCGCGAGTACCAGAACATGCGGAACATCGGCATCGACATCATCCGTCGCGTCGGTGTCGACACCGGCGGCTGCAACATCCAGTTCGCCGTCGACCCGTCGAACGGTCGCCTGATCGTCATCGAGATGAACCCGCGCGTCTCCCGCTCGTCCGCGCTCGCGTCGAAGGCGACCGGCTTCCCGATCGCGAAGATCGCCGCGAAGCTCGCCATCGGGTACCGCCTCGACGAGATCGAGAACGACATCACCCGGGTCACGCCGGCGAGCTTCGAGCCGACGCTCGACTATGTCGTCGTGAAGACCCCGCGGTTCGCGTTCGAGAAGTTCCCGGCGGCCGACGCCACGCTCACCACCACCATGAAGAGCGTCGGCGAGGCGATGGCCATCGGTCGGAACTACGCCACCGCCCTGCAGAAGTCCCTGCGGAGCCTCGAGAAGCGCGGGTCGAGCTTCCACTGGGACACCCCGGCGGCCGAACTCGACAAGGACGCCCTGCTCGAGAAGGCGAAGACGCCGACCGACGGCCGCATCGTCACGGTGCAGCAGGCCCTCGTCGCCGGCGCCACCGCGGGCGAGGTCTTCGAGGCCACGAAGATCGACCCGTGGTTCATCGACCAGATCGTCCTCATCAACGAGGTCGCCGACGAGGTGCGTGCTGCGGAGACGCTCGACGCGGACACCCTGCGCTGGGCGAAGGAGCACGGCTTCAGCGACGCCCAGATCGCCGCGCTGCGAGGGATCACGGAGCAGGAGGCGCGCGACGCCCGCCACGAGCAGGGCATCCGCCCGGTCTTCAAGACGGTGGACACCTGCGCCGGCGAGTTCCCGGCCCTCACGCCGTACCACTACTCGTCGTACGACGCCGAGACCGAGGTCGCCGCGAGCGACCGCAAGAAGGTCGTCATCCTCGGCTCCGGCCCGAACCGCATCGGTCAGGGCGTCGAGTTCGACTACTCGTGCGTGCACGCCTCGTTCGCGCTGTCGGACGCCGGCTACGAGACGATCATGATCAACTGCAACCCGGAGACGGTCTCCACCGACTACGACACCTCGGACCGGCTGTACTTCGAGCCGCTCACCACCGAGGACGTGCTCGAGGTCATCGAGGCCGAGGCGGCGTCCGGCGAGCTCGTCGGTGTCGTCGTGCAGCTCGGTGGGCAGACCGCCCTCGGGCTCGCGAAGCCGCTCGAGGCGGCCGGCATCCCGATCCTCGGCACGACCCCGAGCGCGATCGACTCCGCCGAGGAGCGCGGCCAGTTCGCCGCGATCCTCGAGCAGGCCGGCCTGCTCGCACCGCGGAACGGCACCGCCCACGACCTGGCCAGCGCGACCGCGGTGGCCGAGGAGATCGGGTACCCGGTCCTCGTCCGCCCGTCCTTCGTGCTCGGCGGACGCGGCATGGAGATCGTCTACGACCCGGCCGCCCTCGCGGACTACTTCGACCGCATGGCCGACCAGGCGATCATCGGCCCGGACCTGCCGCTGCTGGTCGACCGGTTCCTCGACGACGCGGTGGAGATCGACGTCGACGCGCTCTTCGACGGCGAGCGGCTCTACGTCGGCGGCATCATGGAGCACATCGAGGAGGCCGGGATCCACTCCGGTGACTCGGCCTGCACCCTGCCGCCGGTCGGCCTCGGCAAGGCCGAGATCCGCGGCGTGGTCGAGGCGACGGAGAAGATCGCCCGCGGCATCGGCGTGCAGGGCCTGCTCAACGTGCAGTTCGCGATCGGCGCGGGTGTGCTCTACGTCCTCGAGGCGAACCCGCGCGCCAGCCGCACGGTCCCGTTCGTGTCGAAGGCGCTCGGCATCCCGCTCGCCAAGGCGGCGAGCCGGGTGATGACCGGCACGTCGATCGCCGCGCTCGTCGCCGAGGGCATGCTGCCGGAGCGCGACGGTTCCTCGGTCCCGCCGCAGGCACCCGTCGCCGTGAAGGAGGCCGTGCTGCCCTTCCGTCGCTTCCGTACCCACGACGGCCAGGTCGTCGACTCGGTGCTCAGCCCCGAGATGCGGTCGACCGGCGAGGTCATGGGCATCGACCGCGACTTCCCGCGGGCGTTCCTCAAGTCGCAGGACGCCGCGTACGGTGGTCTGCCGACGAGCGGCACGGTCTTCGTGAGCGTCGCGGACACGGACAAGCGCCAGGTCGTCCTGCCCGTGCACCGGCTGCAGCAGCTCGGGTTCACGATCACCGCGACCGAGGGGACCGCCGAGGTCCTGCGCCGCAACGGCATCGAGGTCACCCTGGTCGGCAAGTACAGCGAGGGCGGCGAGAGCGTCGTCGACCTGCTGGCTCGCGACGCGGTCGACATCGTCATCAACACGCCCTCCGGCGCCGCCGGTCGTGCGGACGGCTACGAGATCCGTGCGGCCACGGTCGCCGCGGACAAGCCGCTCTTCACGACGATCGCGCAGCTCGGTGCGGCGGTCGCGGCGATCGAGACGATCGGCACCCCGCTCAGCGCCCGCAGCCTGCAGGACTACGCGCTCGAGCGCGCGACCTGGTGACGGGAGCGGACGTGACGGCCGCCGTGTCGACGCCCCGGACGGGAGGCTCGAGCCCCTTCGGTGTCCGGCTCGCCGCCGCCGTGGGGCAGCGTTCCCCCCTGTGCGTCGGCATCGACCCCCACGCCGCCACCCTGGCGGCGTGGGGGCTCGGCCGCGACGAGCAGGGTCTCACCGCTTTCGGCGCGACCCTGGTCGACGCGGCCGCCGGCCGCGCGGCGATCGTGAAGCCGCAGATCGCCTTCTTCGAGGCGGCCGGGGTGCCCGGGTACCGCGCGCTCGACGCGACCCTCCGTCGCGCGCGTGATGCGGGCCTCCTGGTCGTCGCCGACGTGAAGCGGGGCGACATCGGGTCGACCGGTGACGACTACGCGCTCGCGTGGCTCGACCGAGACGGCCCGTTCCTGGCCGACGCGATGACGGTGTCGCCGTACCTCGGGTACGGCTCGCTCGCCGGCACCGTCGAGGTGGCACGGCGGAACGACGCGGGCGTGTTCGTGCTCGCCGCGACGAGCAACCCGGAGGCGCGCGTGCTGCAGACCGCCGTGCTCGCCGAGGGGCCGCGTGCCGGACGATCCGTCGCTGCCGGTATCGTCCTTGATGTGGCAGACGACAACCGGACCGGCGGCGAGCAGCCGCTCGGGGACGTCGGGCTCGTGCTCGGCGCCACCCTCGACCTCGACGACTTCGGCATCGACGCGGAGACCATCGGCAACGCGCCGGTGCTCGCCCCGGGCTTCGGCGCACAGGGAGCGCGGATCGAGGACCTGCGCGCCCGGTACGGTGCGCGCGCCGAGCAGGTCCTGGTGAACGAGTCCCGCGGGCTGCTGGCGGACGGCCCGGACGGTGTCGCGGCCCTCGTGCAGGACCGCGTCGACCGCATCCACGCTGCACTGGGGGCGGCCGCGTGACGGACCAGACGCCCGCCGACCAGACGCCCGCCGACCAGACGCCCGACCGCGGCGACCTGCCCGCGCACCGCAACCCGCCGGAGGTCGACCGGGTCGCGGCTGCCCGCGCCGCCGTCGCCGCACGGCGCGCCCGGGCGGCGGTCAAGGCGCAGGTCGCGTCGGGGGAGCGCAGCGCCCTCGAGGTCGCCCGTGCCGCCTGGTCCGACGAGGACCTGCCCGCCGAGAAGTCCCTGCGCGTGCGGGACCTGCTCACGAGCATGTCCGGCATCGGCCCTGCGCGTGCCGAGGCCGTGATGGGGGAGCTCCGCATCGCGCCGTCCAAGCGGCTCGGTGGTCTCGGTACCCGCCAGCGCACCGCCCTGGCGGACTGGCTCGCCGCGCGCGGCCGGAAGCGCGGCGCGTCGAAGCTCGTCGTGCTCGCCGGACCGACCGCGGTCGGCAAGGGCACCGTGAGCGCGCACATCCGCGAGCACTTCCCCGACGTGAACCTCAGCGTCTCGGCGACGACCCGGAAGCCCCGTCCGGGCGAGGTCGACGGCGTGCACTACTACTTCGTCGACGACGCCGAGTTCGACCGGATGATCCGCGACCGCGAGCTGCTCGAGTGGGCGGTCGTGCACAACTCCTACCGGTACGGCACGCCGCGTCCGCCGATCGACCGCGCGCTCGACGCCGGCGACAAGGTGATGCTCGAGATCGACCTGCAGGGCGCCCGGCAGGTCCGTGACGCCATGCCCGAGGCCGTGCTCGTGTTCCTGCTGCCGCCGACGTGGGAGGAACTGGTCCGCCGGCTCATCGGCCGCGGCACCGAGTCCGCCGAGGAACAGGCGCGCCGCCTCGAGACCGCGAAGGTCGAGCTGGCCGCCCAGGACGAGTTCGACGTGCGGATCGTGAACTCGGATGTCGGCACCGCGGCACGCGAGGTCGTAGACTTGTTCTCTGCGCCCTGACACGGCGCACCCGCGCGCGCCTCCTCGGCGTCGCGCCCGCGCAGCCCGACCACGGTCTGGCGGTCCGATCCGGTCGGACCCGCGCCCCACGCACCCGCAGCCGACAGGAGACACCATGGCCAACCCCCAGGGCATCATCGACCCGCCCATCGACGACCTGCTCGCCAAGGTGGAGTCGAAGTACGCGCTCGTCATCTTCGCCTCGAAGCGCGCGCGTCAGATCAACGACTACTACGCCGACCTGCACGAGGGGTCGCTCTTCGACAACGTCGGCCCGCTCGTCGACTCGACGATCGACGACAAGCCGCTGTCCGTCGCTCTGCACGAGATCAACGAGGACAAGCTGACCGTCACCAAGCAGCAGAAGCCCACCGACTGACCCCGGTGAGCGGCACCAACCTGCGCCTCTTCACGTCCGAGTCGGTGACGGAGGGGCACCCCGACAAGATCTGCGACCAGATCTCGGACACGATCCTCGACGCGCTGCTCGCGGTCGACCCGCACGCGCGGGTCGCGGTCGAGACGATGGTCACCACCGGGCTCGTGCACGTCGCGGGCGAGGTCACGACCTCCGGCTACGTCGAGATCCCGAAGCTCGTCCGCGACGTCATCACGGGCATCGGCTACAACTCGTCCGAGGTGTCCTTCGACGGCCGCACCTGCGGTGTCGAGGTGTCGATCGGCGCGCAGTCACCGGACATCGCCCAGGGCGTGGACGAGTCGCTCGACAGCCGGTCCGGCGCCGGCGTCGACGAGCTCGACCGCCAGGGTGCGGGTGACCAGGGCATCATGTTCGGCTTCGCCACGAACGAGACGCCCGAGTACATGCCCGTCGCGATCTGGCTCGCGCACCGCCTGGCGGAGCGTCTGGCCGAGGTCCGCAAGACCGGTGTGCTCGACTTCCTCCGTCCGGACGGCAAGACGCAGGTCACGGTCGGCTACGACGGCGTCGTGCCGAAGACCGTCGAGACGGTCGTGCTCTCCACGCAGCACTCGCCCGCGGTCACGCTCGACGAGCTCACGGCGCAGATCACCGAGCACGTGATCCGTCCGGTGCTCGACCTTGTCGACCTCGACTCGTCGCACGTCGACGTCATCGTGAACCCGACCGGCCGGTTCGAGATCGGCGGCCCGCAGGGCGACGCCGGGCTCACCGGGCGCAAGGTGATCGTCGACACGTACGGCGGAGCCTCCCGGCACGGCGGTGGCGCGTTCAGCGGCAAGGACCCGTCGAAGGTCGACCGCTCGGCCGCGTACGCGCTGCGCTGGGTCGCGAAGAACGCCGTCGCCGCGGGGCTCGCGGACCGGCTCGAGGTCCAGGTGGCCTACGCCATCGGCCGTGCGAAGCCCGTCGGCCTGTACGTCGAGTCGTTCGGCACCGGACACGTCGACGACGCCACGATCGAGGCGGCGATCACCGAGGTGTTCGACCTGCGTCCGGCCGCGATCATCCGCGACCTCGACCTGCTCAAGCCCCGGTACGCGCAGACCGCGGCGTACGGCCACTTCGGCCGCGAGCTGCCCGGCTTCACCTGGGAGCAGCTCGACCGCGTCGAGGAGCTCCGCGCCGCAGCAGGGCTCGTCACCGCCGCCGTCTAGGCACCGTGTGACCTCCGTCGCGCGCGTCGTCCTCGACTCGCCGCTCCCGCAGTTGGACCGTCTGTTCGACTACCGGGTGCCGGCCGAGCTCGAGGACGACTGCGTGCCGGGGGTCCGCGTCAAGGTGCCGCTGCGCACCGGCGCCCGGATGTCCGACGCGTACGTCGTCGAGATCGTCTCCGAGGGAGACTGGCCGGGCGAGCTCAGTCCCGTCGAGCAGGTCGTGTCACCGGTGCCCGTGCTGGCGCCGGAGATCTGGACCCTCGCGCGCGCCGTCGCCGACCGTGCCGCCGGCGTCGCGTCCGACGTGCTCCGGCTCGCCGTGCCGACGCGGCAGGTCCGTGCCGAGAAGGCCTGGCTGGCCCGCGACACCTCGTGGTCGCCCCCGGCGGTCGAGCCGACCCCCGTCACCGGCTACGGCGAGGGCGTCCTGGAGGCACTGCTCGCCGACCACGGACGGGCTGCGGTCGACGCCGTCCCCCACCCCGTCGACCTCGGGACGGCCGAGGATCCCGTGTGGGTGCCCGGATGGGCCGCGACGCTCGCGCAGGCCGCATCCCAGGTCGTCGCACGTGAGCAGTCCGCCGTGCTCGCGGTGCCGGACTTCCGCGACGTCACCGACCTCGAACGGGCGCTCCTCGCCGTGCTCCCGCCCGAGCGCGTCGTCCGCTTCGACGCCAAGCAGACGAACGGGCAGCGGGCGAAGGCACTGCTGCAGGCGCGGACCCACGCGGTCGTGGCGATCGGCAACCGGACGGCGGCGTTCGCACCGGCTGCCGAGCTCGGACTCGTGGCGATGTGGGACGACGGCGACGCGTCCTTCGTCGAGCCCCGCGCCCCGTACGTGCACACGCGTGACGTCGCCCTCGTCCGGACCGCCCAGTCCGGCGCTGCCCTCCTCTTCCTCGCGCACGCCCGGTCGACCGACGTGCAGCGGCTCGTCGAGCTGCACTGGCTCCAGGAGGTCGCGCCGTACCGGGTGCCGACGCCGAAGGTGATCCCGACCGCGCAGCAGGCGAGCGCCGAGGGCTTCGCAGCCCAGGCGCGCATCCCGAGCACGGCGTGGCGTGCCGCCCGCGAGGCCAGCCAGCACGGCCCGGTCCTCGTGCAGGTCGCGAACCCGGGCTTCGGCACCGGGTTGGTCTGCGCCGACTGCGGCGAGCGCGCGCACTGCCGGGTGTGCGGCGGGCCACTCGGCAGCCCGCACCGGAACGCGACCCCGCAGTGCCGGTTCTGCGGTGCCCTCGCCGTCGGGTACCGGTGCCCGACGTGCGGCGGGGGGAAGCTCAAGCCCGTCGGGCAGGGGGCGCAGCGGACCGCCGACGAGCTCGGTCGGGCGTTCCCCGGTACGAGGATCGTGGTGGCCGACGGCTCCCGTCCGCTCGACGAGGTCCCGGCCCGCCCCGCGGTGGTCGTCGCCACCCGTGGCGCGGAGCCCAGCGTGCCAGGCGGGTACGCCTGCGTACTGCTGCTCGACGGCGAACGGCTCCTCGCGCGTGAGGGGCTCCGGGTGCAGGAGGACGTGCTCCGCTTCTGGACGAACGCCGCCGCCAAGGGCGCGCCTGGTGCCGAGGTGTACCTCGTCGGCATCGGCGGGAAGCTCGCCACCGCGATGGCGCTCTGGCGGCTCGACGGTCCGGCGCACGACGAACTCGTCGATCGACGCGCCCTGCACTTCCCGCCGGCGGTCCGCGTGGCGACCCTCACCGGCACGGACGAGGCGGTGACCGCGGCGGTCGAGGCCCTCGGCGACGCGGTCGTCGGGGCGGTCCTCGGCCCGGTGCCGGTGCCGGAGGACCCGGTGCCCGGGACGGTCCGTGCGATCGTGCGGTTCCCGTACGCGCACGGGGGGGAGGTCGCGGCGACGCTCAAGGCCGAGGTGATCCGCCGCTCGTCGACCCGGCGGGTGCTGCCGGGCGGCAACCGCCGTCGTGCGGCGCCCACCCTGCGCGTGCGGCTCGACGACGCCGAGCCGTTCACCGAGGTCTGACCCGCTGCCGCAGAACGCAACGTCGGCGGCTGCTCGCAGGGGTGTACCACCGCGAGGAGCCGCCGACGTGGTGTGTTGCGGGTCCGGCCCCGGGTCAGGCGCCGACCGGGCGGCGGCGCTCCCGCGGGAAGACGACGCCGAGCGCCACCATGCCGATCGCCAGCACGAGGTGCAGCCAGTTGTCTGCCCAGTTCAGCGGGACGAAGTTCGCGCCGGACATCGTGCCCGCGGTGAACAGGCCGTACACCCACAGCACGAAGTAGACGACGCCGCCGATCACGAGGTACATCCGCGAGCCTGTCGCACGGTTCGCCGCGAGCAACCCGACGACACCGAACAGCAGGTGCACGATGTTGTGCAGGACCGACACCTGGAAGATCCCGAGCAGCATCGCCATCGAGTGGTGCCCGGCACCGCCGAGGTCGCCGGAGGTCAGCCCCGGCACGAACCCGGCGATCCCGACGAGCAGGAACACGATGCCGACGACGAGCGCGACCTTCTGGATCGACGAGCCGGCGTAGCGGTTGGTGGAGGTGGTGACGTCACTCATGGTCCGGACGTTACCCAGGCGGCTCGCAGTCCGTTCCCGGTCGTCCACGTCCCGCGCGCGTCGGACACCGTCGGGCGTGGGACGATGGACCCCATGCGTCTCGTCGTCGCCGGCAGCCCCGCTGCGGCCGTCCCCACCCTCCGACGTCTCGCCGCCTCCGACCACGAGATCGCGGCCGTCCTCACCCGACCCCCGACATCCCAGGGCCGGAAGCGTGTCCTCACGCCGACGCCCGTGGCGCAGGTCGCCGGGGAGCTCGGTCTGCCCGTCATCGAGGCGACCCGGGTGGACGAGGCCGTGACCGCGCAGCTCGTCGACCTGCAGACCGACCTCGGCGTCATCGTCGCGTACGGTGCGCTCCTCCGTCGTCCCGCCCTCGACGCTCCGCGCCTCGGCTGGGTCAACCTGCACTTCTCCGACCTGCCGGCGTACCGCGGTGCCGCGCCCGTCCAGCGCGCCGTGATGGCGGGCGACACCCGGACCGCCGCGACGGTCTTCCAGCTCGTCGAGGCGCTCGACGCCGGTCCCGTGTACGCCGCCGACCCGTTCGACATCGACCCGGACGCGACCAGCGGAGACGTCCTCGCCGCGATGGCCGAATCGGGGGCGGAGACCGTCCTGCGGGTCGTCGACGCCCTGGCCGACGGGAGCGCGGTCGCCACCGAGCAGTCCGGGCCGGTCACCCTCGCCCCGAAGCCGACCGCCGACGACGCACACGTCACCTTCGACGAACCGGCTCCCGCCGTCCACGCCCGCGTCCGCGGGGTGACGCCCGAGCCCGGCGCGTTCGCCCACCTCGGCCAGACACGGGTGAAGCTGCTCCGCAGCGCGCTCCTGCCGGGAGGCACGACCTCCTCCGCCCCGCACCTCGCGCCCGGCGCGCTCGCACTGGTCGACGGTCGGCTGCTCGTCGGGACGGCCGACGTGCCGCTCGTGCTCGCCGAGGTGCAACCGGCAGGCAAGACGGCGATGGACGGTGCGGCCTGGGCACGCGGTCTCGGCTCGCTCGAGGGCGTGGTGCTCGCATGAGCCCGACGAACCAGCCGCCCCGGCAGTCGCGAGCAGACCGCCGACCCCGGCCGACCAGTGCCCGTCGGGTCGCGTTCGACGTGCTCCGCGCGGTGCAGGTCGACGACGCCTACGCCAACCTGCTCCTGCCCACGCGCATCCGTCGCGCCGGCCTCTCCGCCCGCGACGCCGCCTTCGCCACCGAGCTGACCTACGGGTCGATCCGGATGCTCGGCCGCTACGACGCGATCGTCGGGGTCGCATCCGGTCGCCGGCTCGACAACATCGAGTCCGACGTGCTCGACGTGATGCGCCTCGGGGTGCACCAGCTGCTCGGCATGCGCACACCCACGCACGCGGCCGTCTCGGCGACCGTGGAGCTCGCCCGCGAGGTCGGCGCCCGTCGGGCCACCGGCTTCGTGAACGCCGTGCTGCGGAAGGTCGCCGCCAAGACCGACGACGAGTGGGACGCCCTGGTCACCGAGGGGCGGAGCGGCGACGCGCTGCTGGCCACCCGCTGGTCGCACCCGTCGTGGGTGGTCGCTGCGCTCCGGGACGCGCTGGCGGCGGAGCGGTCGCGCGACGAGCTCGCCGCCCTGCTCGCAGCCGACAACGTCGCGCCGCGCGTGCAGCTCGTCGCGCTCCCGGGGCTCGCCACCGACGAGGACGTCCGCACCGCGACGGCCGGCGACGCCGACGACGAGGCAGCGCCGCTCGGACCCGGCACCGTGACCCAGGACGATGACGGTGCCGACGACGGAGCCGGGACCGACGACGACACGGGCACCGAGCCTCCCGTCCGGATCCCCGAGGCGGACGCCGGTCCGGTGTCGCCGCTCGGCATCCGCGGGACGACCGGCGATCCCGCGCGGGTCCCCGGTGTCGCCGCCGGCCGGCTCCGGGTGCAGGACGAGGGGTCGCAGCTCGCGGCCCTCGCCCTCACGCGGTCGTCCGCCGTCCGCCCGGGGGAGCGGTGGCTCGACATGTGTGCCGGGCCCGGGGGCAAGGCCGCGCTCCTCGCCGCAGAGGCCGCGCAGGGCAGAGCGACCCTCGTCGCGAACGAGCTCGTCCCCGCTCGCGCCGGACTGGTGCGCAAGGCGCTGTCCACCGTGGTGGGCGCCGACACCGTCACGGTCGTCGAGGGCGACGGACGGCGCTTCGGCAAGCCGGGCGACGAGCTGTTCGACCGGATCCTGCTCGATGCTCCGTGCACCGGGCTCGGCGCGCTCCGTCGGCGTCCCGAGGCGCGGTGGCGCAAGCAGCCCGAGGACGTCCCCGAGCTCGCGGCGCTCCAGGCCGAGCTGCTCGACGCGGCCGTCCGAGCGCTCGCACCCGGTGGGACCCTGGCGTACGTGACGTGCTCGCCGCACCTGGCCGAGACGCGCGGACAGGTCGACGCGCTCCTGGAGCGGCACGGCGACGTGCTCGAGCAGCTCGACACCGCCGGCGTGGTCCGGTCGGTGGCGGCCCGGGACCCGCAGGTCGCCGACGGTCCGACGGTGCAGCTGTGGCCGCACCGGATCGGCACCGACGCCATGTTCGTCGCGCTCCTCCGCCGCCGCGCCTGACCCCTTCCGCGCGACGCAACGTCGGCGTCTGCTCGCAGTGCAGTACCGCTGCGAGGTGCCGCCGACGTTGCGTTCTGCGGAGGACACGGATCGGTAGGGTTGCACGGTGACGATCCGCATCTCGCCGAGCATCCTGTCCGCCGACTTCGCCAACCTCGAGCGGGAGCTGCACCGCATCGAGAGCGCCGACATGGTGCACGTCGACGTGATGGACAACCACTTCGTGCCGAACCTCACGCTCGGCCTGCCGATCGTGCAGCGCCTGCAGGAGGTCTCGCCGGTGCCGCTCGACGTCCACCTGATGATCACCGACGCGGACGTGCAGGCGCCGAAGTACGCCGAGACGGGCGCCTCGAGCGTCACGTTCCACTTCGAGGCCGCCGACGACCCGGTGGCCACCGCAGCCGCGATCCGGTCGAACGGTGCCCGTGCCGCCGTCGCGGTGAAGCCCGGCACCCCGATCACGCAGGTGCTCCACCACCTCGACGCCTACGACATGATCCTGCTCATGACCGTCGAACCCGGCTTCGGCGGGCAGTCGTTCATGCCGTCCGTCATGCCGAAGCTCGCCGACGCGCGCGCCGCGGTGGACGCCTCGGGCCTCGACGTCTGGCTGGAGGTCGACGGCGGCATCGCGGTCGACACCGTGCCCGAGGCCGTCCGCAGCGGCGCCGACACGCTCGTGGCCGGATCCGCCGTCTACGGCGGTGAGCCCGCCGAGCGCATCGCTGACCTGCGCGAGGCGGCAGCGGCGGCACGCGCGTGACCGACCGGGCGGACAGCGTGTCGGAGGCGACCAGCGCCTCCCGTCCGGACGGTGCGTCAGCCGTGTCCGCGCAGGACGGTAGCCTGGTCCCCGTGAAGACGTTCGACGACCTGTTCGCGGAGCTGACCGAGAAGGCGCGCACGCGCCCCGAGGGCTCCGGCACCGTCGCCGAACTGGACGCCGGCGTGCACCAGATCGGCAAGAAGATCGTGGAAGAGGCCGCCGAGGTCTGGATGGCGGCCGAGTACGAGGGTGACGAGCGCACCTCGGAGGAGATCTCGCAGCTGATCTACCACCTCCAGGTGCTCATGGTCGCGAAGGGGCTCACCCCGGCGGACGTCTGGCGACATCTGTAGGCACCCGCCACGCGCGCTCCGGCGCCGTCGCGACCCGCAGACGTCACCGACCTCCAGCAGAAAGCAGACCCCCTGATGCTCCGCATCGCCGTGCCCAACAAGGGCTCGCTGTCCGAGACCGCCTCCGAGATGCTCAAGGAGGCCGGGTACGCCGGTCGCCGTGACCCGAAGGCGCTCCACCTGCTCGACGAGCGCAACGGCGTCGAGTTCTTCTTCCTCCGCCCGCGCGACATCGCGACCTACGTCGGCTCCGGCGCGCTCGACGTCGGCATCACCGGCCGTGACCTGCTGCTCGACTCCGGGTCGGCGGCGCACGAGGTCGACGCGCTCGGGTTCGCCGACTCGACCTTCCGGTTCGCCGGCACCCCCGGTCGGTTCACCGAGCTGCAGGACCTCGACGGCGTCCGCGTCGCGACGAGCTACCCGGGTCTCGTGGGGGAGTTCCTCGCCCGGCACGGGGTGACAGCGACCCTCGTGAAGCTCGACGGCGCCGTCGAGAGCGCCGTGCGCCTCGGTGTCGCCGACGCCGTGGCCGACGTCGTCTCGACGGGCAGCACGCTCCGTGCCGCCGGGCTCGAGATCTTCGGTCCGGTCATCCTCGAGTCGACCGCGCTGCTCATCTCGACCGACGAGAGCATCCCGGGCATCGACGTCCTGCGTCGTCGCCTGCAGGGCGTGCTCGTCGCCCGCGGCTACGTCATGCTCGACTACGACATCCCGACCGACCTGCTCGAGCAGGCCACCGCGGTGGCGTCGGGCATCGAGTCGCCGACGGTCTCCCCGCTGCACGACCGCGACTGGTCGGCCGTCCGCGTGATGATCCCGCGCGAGGACGCGAACCTCATCATGGACGCGCTCTACGACCTCGGCGCGCGTGCCATCCTCGTCAGCCCGATCCACGCCGCACGCCTGTGAACGACGCGCTGCGCCCCGGCGCGACCGGACCCGAGCGCGGTTCCACCG
This sequence comes from Curtobacterium sp. NPDC087080, assembly GCF_044745105.1. Taxonomy (NCBI): domain Bacteria; kingdom Bacillati; phylum Actinomycetota; class Actinomycetes; order Micrococcales; family Microbacteriaceae; genus Curtobacterium; species Curtobacterium sp. NPDC087080. The sequence continues at coordinate 266,135 of NZ_JBIUZP010000001.1, forward strand.
ACAGTGGTGCCGCCGGTGTCGCCGGCGGGGTGTCGGTCCGGGTCGTCCCGTGCCTCGACGTGCAGGGCGGTCGGGTCGTCAAGGGCGTGAACTTCCTCGACCTGCAGGACGCCGGCGACCCGGTCGAGCTCGCCGCCCGCTACTACGAGCAGGGCGCCGACGAGCTCACCTTCCTCGACGTCGGAGCGACGGTCGAGAACCGCGCGACGATGTACGACACCGTGACCCGGACGGCGGAGCAGGTCTTCATCCCGCTCACCGTCGGCGGTGGCGTCCGGAGCGTCGACGACGTGTCCCGTCTGCAGCAGTGCGGCGCGGACAAGATCGGCGTGAACAGCGCGGCGATCGCCCGGCCGGAGCTCGTCGGCGAGATCGCGGACCGCTTCGGTGCGCAGGCGGTCGTGCTGTCGCTCGACGTGAAGCGCTCGGACCGGATGCCGTCCGGCTTCGTGGTCACCACGCACGGCGGCCGCACGGAGTCCGACCTCGACGCGATCGCGTGGGCACGCGAGGGCGTCGAGCGCGGCGCCGGCGAGCTGCTCGTCAACTCGATCGACGCCGACGGCACGAAGAACGGCTTCGACCTCGAGCTCATCGCCGCGGTGCGCGCGGTCTCGTCGGTCCCCGTCATCGGCTCGGGAGGCGCTGGTCGCGTCGAGCACTTCGCCCCGGCCGTCGAGTCGGGAGCGGACGCCGTGCTCGCCGCCAGCGTCTTCCACCGCGGCGAGATGACCATCGGGGACGTCAAGGCAGCGCTGCGCGCCGCCGGCCACCCCGTCCGCTGACACCCGTCCGCTGACACCCGTCCGCCGACACCCCGCCGTAGGCTAGGAGTCCCATGACCGACAGCACCAGCACCAGCACGGAGGCGGTCCTCGACCGCGCACGGTTCGGGCACGACGGGCTGCTCCCCGCAGTCGTGCAGGAGGAGTCCTCGAAGGACGTCCTCATGCTCGGCTGGATGGACCGCGAAGCCCTCCGCCGCACCCTCACCGAGGGGCGGGTGACCTTCTGGTCGCGGTCGCGGCAGGAGTACTGGCGGAAGGGCGACACGTCCGGGCACGCGCAGTACGTCCGCGCCGCGGCACTCGACTGCGACGACGACACCCTGCTCGTCACCGTGCAGCAGGTCGGGGCGGCGTGCCACACGGGTGCGCACAGCTGCTTCGAGGTCGACCCGCTCGACCCCGTGACGGCGTCCGCGCCGGCCGAGGTCGTGACCGACGCACACGGAGCGACCACGGCCGTGGAGGAGACCCGATGAGCACCGCCACCGGCGCGGAGGAACCGCGCACGACCTCCCGGCAGGCCTTCGACGACCTGCTCGACGGCCACCGCGTCGTCCCGGTCGTCCGCGCGCTGTACGCCGACAGCGAGACGCCCGTCGGCGTCTACCGCAAGCTCGCGGACGGCCGCCCCGGGTCGTTCCTGCTCGAGTCCGCCGGCCAGGGCGGCCTGTGGTCGCGCTGGTCGTTCGTCGGGGTCCGGAGCTTCGGCGTCCTGACCCAGGACGGTGACCGGGCCTCGTGGATCGACACCGGCATCCCGGCGTCCCGGGCCGTGGACTCGCTCGAGGGCGCACCCCTCGACGTCCTGGCGCGCCTGCACGACCGGTGGGCGACCCCGCGCGTGCCGGGCACCCCGCCGCTCGTCGGCGGCACGGTCGGGTTCATCGGGTGGGAGGCCGTGCGGCAGCTCGAGCACCTGCCGGACGTCCCGCCGGCCGACTTCGATGTGCCGGGGCAGGCCTTGGCGTTCGTGTCCGAGCTCGCGGCGCTCGACCACCGCACGGGTCTCGTGCTCCTCGTCGCGAGCGTCCTCAACGACGGCACCGACGACGCCGACACGATGTGGTCGGACGCGCAGGCCCGGCTCGACCGGATGCAGGCCGACCTGGTGCAGCCGAGCCCGGCGACGGTGGCCGAGGCGTTCGAGATCGCCGAGCCGACACCGCGCCACCGGACGACGCCCGAGGACTACATGGCCGCGGTCGAGCGGTCGAAGGACTTCATCCGCGACGGCGACGTGTTCCAGGTCGTGATCTCGCAGCGGTTCGACCACGACGTCACGGCCGATCCGCTCGACGTGTACCGGGTGCTGCGGACGCTCAACCCGAGCCCTTACATGTACTTCCTCGCCCTGGCGGACACCGCGGACGAGCGCTTCTGGATCGTGGGCGCCTCGCCGGAGGCACTCGTGAAGGTGCAGGACGGGCGCGCGATCACGCACCCGATCGCCGGGTCCCGCCCGCGCGGGGCGAGCCCGGTCGAGGACGTCCGCCTCGGCGACGAGCTGCTCGCGGACCCGAAGGAGCGCGCCGAGCACCTGATGCTCGTCGACCTCGCCCGCAACGACCTGCAGAAGGTGTGCGAGCCGGGGACCGTCGCGGTGACCGAGTTCATGACCGTCGAGCGCTTCAGCCACATCATGCACCTGGTGTCGAGCGTCGAGGGCTCCGTGCGGCCGGAGGCCTCGGCGATCGACGTCTTCCGAGCGACCTTCCCCGCCGGCACGCTGTCGGGAGCACCGAAGCCGCGCGCGCTCGAGATCATCGACGAGCTCGAGCCGGCGAAGCGCGGGGCGTACGCGGGGGTCGTCGGCTACTTCGACTTCGCGGGCGACGCCGACCTGGCGATCGCGATCCGCACGGCGCTCATCAAGGACGGCGTGGCCCGTGTGCAGGCCGGCGCCGGACTCGTCGCCGACTCCGACCCGCACACCGAGCACGTCGAGGCCGTCAACAAGGCCGCCGCCCCCCTGCGTGCCGTCGCGACCGCGAACCGCATGCGCGAGGTCCGCTCGTGAGGCGCTCCCGCCCGCTCGTCGTCGTCGCCGGCCTCGCGGTCGCGGGCATCGTGATGCTCTCCTGGACCCGGACCTGGTTCACGGTGCACCTGCACGCCGGCACCGCGGTGGTGCCGCGGGTCGTGGCGGACGGTGCCGCCGTCGTGCCGCAGTACACGGCGCTGGCCATCGCGAGTCTGGCACTGTTCCTCGCCCTGACGATCGCCGGCCGGGTGCTCCGTGTCGTGCTCGCGGCGGTCGAGGTGCTGCTCGGCTTCGCGGTCGTCGCGACCGGCATCGGTGCACTGGCGGACCCGGTCGCCGCATCGAAGGGTGCGGTCGGCGAGGTCGCCGGCGTCAGCGACACCGAGGCCGTGCGGCAGGTCGTCGACCGGGTGGACGTCACCGCCTGGCCCGCCGTGGGCATCGCCGGCGGAGTCCTCGCCGTGGTCCTCGGCATCGTCGTGTTCGTGGTGCAGCGGCAGTGGCCCGGCCCGACCCGGAAGTACGCGGCCGCGACCGCCGGTGCCGCCGCCGACGCCCGTGCCCAGTCCCCGGTACCGCGCGACGCGATCACCGACTGGGACGACCTGAGCGCCGGTGACGACCCGACCGCCGACCCCACCGCCGACCCGACCGCCGAGCGGTCCGCCGACCCGGCCGCGGACTCCGCCGCCGAGACCCGCGGGACGGGCGCGGTGGGGGAGTCGTCCACGAGCGACACGGTAGGATCGGATCGGCGCCGATCGGACGACGGCGCCGGAGCAGAACGAGGAGCACCGTGAGCAACACTGAGCCCGCAGAACTCGGCGAAGGCCACTCGCCGGCCGCCTGGACCGCCGTCGTGATCATGCTGATCGGCTTCGCGGCAGGCACGCTGTTCTTCTGGTTCGACCTGGCGTGGGGCGTCTGGGCGTCCGCCGTCGTCGTGGTGATCGGCCTGGTCGTCGGTGCCGTGATGGCGAAGGCCGGCTACGGCGTCAACGGTCCGAAGTACGTCGCCAAGCACCACGCGGAGTAGTCCCGTGCCGAACGTGCTCGAGACCCTCGTCGCGGGCGCGCTCGAGGACGCCGCCGCCCGTCGTGCCGACCGTCCGCTCTCGGACGTCGAGCGCGACCTGGACCGGGTGGCGTCGCCGCTCGACGCCCTCGACTTCCTGTCGCCCGGCGACCGCGTGAAGATCCTCGCCGAGGTCAAGCGCGCGAGCCCGTCGCGCGGTTCGATGGCGCCCATCGAGGACCCGGCCGCCCTCGCTGCCGACTACGAGCGTGGCGGAGCGTCGACGATCAGCGTCCTCACCGAGGGGCGGAAGTTCCTCGGCAGCCTCGCCGACCTCGAGGCCGTGAAGGCGCGCGTGTCGCTGCCGGTGCTCCGCAAGGACTTCATCGCCGACCCGTACCAGGTGTTCGAGGCCCGTGCGGCCGGGGCCGACCTGGTGCTGCTCATCGTGGCGGCGCTGGAGCAGCGACAGCTCGTCGAGCTGCACGAGCTCGCCGAGCAGCTCGGCATGCGCGTGCTGGTCGAGGCGCACTCCGGTGACGAGGTCTCCCGCGGCCTGGACGCCGGCGCACGCATCCTCGGCGTCAACGCGCGCGACCTGACCGACTTCTCGCTGGACCGCGACCTGTTCGGCTCCCTCGCCGACCGCATCCCCGACGGGGTCGTGCGCGTCGCCGAGTCCGCCGTCGCCGGTCCCGCCGACGTCGCCCACTACCGCGCTGCGGGTGCCGACGTCGTCCTGGTGGGTGAGGCGCTCGTCACGGGCGCGGACCCCGCCACCACCCTCGCGTCGTTCATCGCCGCAGCGGACGGCTCCGGCCGTCCGCGCGGCTGATCCGACCACCGTCCCACCGGTCGCCCCGCACACCGGGGCCGCCGAACACCCCGGGAGACCCACTGTGACCTCACTCCGTGACCTGCAGGGCCCGTACTTCGGCGACTTCGGCGGACGCTTCGTCCCCGAGTCGCTCGTGCTCGCGCTCGACGAGCTCGAGACCGCCTTCCGCGAGGCCTGGGCGGACCCGGCGTTCCGCGAGGAGCTCGACACGCTCCAGCGCGAGTACACCGGTCGTCCGTCGATCATCACCGAGGCGCCGCGGTTCGCGAAGCACGCCGGTGGTGCGCGCATCATCCTCAAGCGCGAGGACCTCAACCACACCGGCTCGCACAAGATCAACAACGTGCTCGGTCAGGCGCTCGTCGCGAAGCGCCTCGGCAAGACCCGCCTGATCGCCGAGACGGGTGCGGGGCAGCACGGCGTCGCGACGGCCACCGCCGCGGCGCTGTTCGGCATGGACTGCGTCGTGTACATGGGTGCGGTCGACACCGAGCGTCAGGCGCTGAACGTCGCGCGCATGCGGCTGCTCGGCGCCGAGGTGATCCCCGTCGAGACCGGCTCGCGCACGCTGAAGGACGCCATCAACGACGCACTGCGCGACTGGGTGGCGAACGTCGACTCGACCCACTACCTGCTCGGCACCGTCGCAGGTCCGCACCCGTTCCCGGAGATGGTCCGCGAGTTCCACAAGGTGATCGGCGAGGAGGCCCGGAAGCAGGTCCTCGACCGCATCGGTCGTCTGCCGGACGCCGTCGCCGCGTGCGTCGGCGGCGGGTCGAACGCGATGGGCATCTTCGAGGCCTTCCTCGACGACGAGTCGGTCCGGTTGCACGGCTTCGAGGCCGGCGGCGACGGCATCGAGACCGGTCGGCACGCCGCGAGCATCTCGCTCGGGCGCACCGGTGTCCTCCAGGGCACGATGTCGTACCTCATGCAGGACGAGGACGGCCAGACCATCGAGAGCCACAGCATCTCGGCGGGCCTCGACTACCCGAGCGTCGGTCCCGAGCACGCCTACCTCGCCTCGATCGGCCGCGCGCAGTACTCGCCGATCACCGACGCCGAGGCGATGGAGGCCTTCCGCCTGCTCGGCCGGACCGAGGGCATCCTGCCGGCCATCGAGTCGGCGCACGCGCTCGCAGGGGCGATCAAGCTGGGCAAGGAGCTCGGTCCCGACGGCGTCGTGCTGGTGTCCCTGTCCGGACGTGGTGACAAGGACGTCGCGTCCGCCAGCCGCTACTTCGGCATCCTCGACGAGAACGCGGTGCAGCTGTGACGAACCCCGGGACCTCCACGTCGGTCGCGACGACGATCGACACCGCGAACGCCGAGCGCGCCGGCGCCGTCGTCGGGTACCTGCCCGCCGGCTTCCCCGATCTGCAGACCAGCGTGGACGCAGCCGTCGCCCTCGCCGAGAACGGGGTCGACGTCATCGAACTCGGCCTGCCGTACTCCGACCCGGTGATGGACGGTCCGGTGATCCAGCGCGCCGCCGAGGAGAGCCTGGCGAACGGGTTCCGCGTCGCGCAGGTGTTCGACGCGGTCCACCAGATCACCGACCGGGTCGACGTGCCCGTACTCGTGATGACCTACTGGAACCCGGTGCTCCGCTACGGCGTCGAGCGCTTCGCCGACGACCTCGTCGCGGCCGGCGCGTCCGGCCTGATCACGCCGGACCTCATCCCGGACGAGGGCCGCGCCTGGATCGACGCGTCGGAGCGCACCGGGCTCGACCGGGTGTTCCTCGCGGCGCCGTCCTCGACCGACGCCCGCATGGAGCAGGCGGTCCGATCGAGTCGCGGGTTCGTCTACGCCGTGTCGACGATGGGCGTCACCGGTGCGCGCGTCGGTGTCGACACCGCCGCCCGCACCGTCGTGTCGCGACTCCGCGACGCCGGGGTGGAGCGCACGTGCGTCGGCCTCGGCATCTCGACCGCCGACCAGGTGCGCGAGGTCCTCGAGTACGCGGACGGCGCGATCATCGGGTCCGCTTTCGTGCGCGCCCTCGCCGACCTCGGCGTCCAGGGCGTCGCGGACCGCGCGGCCGACCTGACCAGCGGCGCCGTGCGCGGCTGACGAGGGCGCACCGCCAGCCGCCAGCCGCCAGCCGAGAGCGAGCAGACCGGACGGGAGGCGCGGTGCGGGTGGGCCGACCGGCTCACCCGCTCCGCGCCTCCCGTCCGTGTCGGTCACAGTTCCCACAGGACCGCGCCCTGGTTCCTGGTCGGCGCGGTTCCCGCGCTACAGTGAGCGGGGCCGACCCTCCAGCGGCACCGCGGCCGTCCAGCACCGAAAGGCGACAGCACCTCCATGCCCCTCCTGAGCATCCCGAGCCCGAGCACCGCGTGGCAGTACTTCGACCTGACCGCCTGGCTCCGTGACGCGTTCGGCTGGTCGCTGCCGCTCGACTTCCGGATCCACGCGTACGCGATCTGCATCCTGCTGGGCATCGTCGCGGCCGTCGTGCTGGCGAACCGGCGGCTCAACGCCCGCGGGGTCGAGCGCTGGATCATCATCGACATCGCGATCTGGGCGGTGCCGGCCGGGATCATCGGTGGTCGCCTGTTCCACGTCTTCACCCACGTCAGCGACTACTTCGGGCCGGGGCGTGACCCGCTCTCGTTCCTCTACGTCTGGGAGGGAGGGCTGGCGATCTTCGGCGCGCTCATCCTCGGGTCGCTCGGCGCGTACATCGGGTGCCGCCAGGTGGGTCTGCGCTTCTCGACCCTGATCGACGCCATCGCGCCGGGTGTCCTGCTCGCCCAGGCCTTCGGCCGCCTCGGCAACTACTTCAACCACGAGCTGTTCGGCATGCCGACGAGCCTGCCGTGGGGGCTCGAGATCGAGTCGACGAACGCCGCGTTCCCGAAGGGCCTGCCCGAGGGCACGCTGTTCCACCCGACCTTCCTCTACGAGATCATCTGGAACGTCGTCGGCGTCGTCGTCATCCTGCTGCTCGACAAGCGCTTCCGGCTGCAGTGGGGCAAGGTCATGGCGCTCTACCTGATCTGGTACGGCACCGGCCGATCGGTCCTCGAGTCCATCCGCGTCGACACGAGCGAGACCTTCTTCGGGATCCGCACGAACGTCTGGATGTCGTTCGCCGCGATCCTGCTCGGCATCGTGATCTTCCTCGTGCAGACGCGTCGGCACACCGGTCAGGAGCCGAGCCCGTACCTGCCGGGTCGCGAGCCGCGTCGGACCTCCGATGTAGACTCGGACGACACCTGGTCGGAACACGACGACGACGCTCCGGCGACCGACGTCGACGCCGATCCGGTCCCTGCAGCAGGCCGCGCGCGGTAACTCCGCGACCGGCAGCACCCGCTCCACGGACGGCACCCGCCGGCCACGGAGCACCCTCCGCACGGTCGGGTCACCACGAGCGACCCCGCCACCTCGCGCGTCGTCTGCGCACCCTCCACGGCGACGCGCACGGGCACCAGTCCCGCCCGCTCGGGCGGAACGCACCACCGGGCCACCGACGTCCCTGTTCCACTTCCTCGTGAGGACGGTTCCCCATGGCGCTCCAGCCAGACCTTGCCCCCCGTTCGACGCGCTCCCTGCAGCCGGCGCACCGACGTTTCTCGGCCGTGCCCGAGGCCGTCGGTGCCTACGACCCGGCGAACGAGAAGGACGCCTGCGGCCTCGCCATGGTCGCGACGCTCCGCGGCACCGCCGGGCACGACATCGTGGACGCCGCGCTCGGCGCGCTCCGGAACCTCGAGCACCGCGGTGCCGTCGGCTCCGACGCCGGTACCGGTGACGGCGCGGGCATCCTGTGCCAGGTGCCGGACGCGTTCCTGCGCGACGAGGTGCCCTTCGAACTGCCTGCCGCGGGGGAGTACGCGGTGGGAACGGCCTACCTGCCCGTCGACGAGGACGAGCGCCACGCGGTGAAGGGCGCCGTCGAGCGCATCGCCCGCGAGGAAGGCCTGAAGGTCCTCGGCTGGCGCGAGGTGCCGGTGCGTCCGGAGGTCCTCGGGACGCTCGCGCGTGCCGCGATGCCGGCGTTCGAGCAGCTCTTCGTCGCCTCGACCCGGCACGACGTCCACGGTGCCGCCTGGAGCGGGATCGCCCTCGACCGTCAGGCCTTCCGGCTGCGCAAGCGCGCGGAGCACGGCGTCGAGGTCTACTTCATGTCGCTGTCGAGCCGGACGATGGTCTACAAGGGCATGGTCACGACGCTCCAGCTCGAGCCGTTCTACCCGGACCTCAGCGACGAGCGCTTCGCGTCGAAGCTCGCGATCGTGCACTCGCGCTACTCGACGAACACCTTCCCGTCGTGGCCGCTGGCGCAGCCGTTCCGCACGCTCGCGCACAACGGTGAGATCAACACCGTCCGCGGCAACCGCAACTGGATGCGCGCGCGCCAGTCGCAGCTCGAGAGCGAACTCCTCGGCGACCTCGCGCCGCTGCTGCCGATCGTCAGCCCGGGCGCGAGTGACTCGGCGTCGTTCGACGAGACCCTCGAGCTGCTCACGCTGACCGGCCGCAGCCTGCCGCACGCGGTGTCGATGATGGTGCCGGAGGCCTGGGAGAACCAGGTCGGCATGGACCCGGACCTCCGGGCGTTCTACGAGTACCACTCGATGCTCATGGAGCCGTGGGACGGCCCGGCGGCGATCACGTTCACCGACGGCGCGGTCGTCGGCGCGACGCTCGACCGCAACGGCCTGCGCCCCGGGCGCTTCCTCGTGACGGACGACGGCCTGATCGTGATGGGGTCCGAGACGGGTGTCATCGACGTCCCGGCGGGCAAGGTCGTCCGCAAGGGCCGCCTGCGTCCAGGCCGGATGTTCGTCGTGGACACCGAGGCCGGTCGGATCATCGAGGACGACGAGGTCAAGCGCGAGCTGGCGACGTCGGGCCCGTGGGCGCGGTGGCTCGACGAGGGGCGGATCAACCTGAGCGACCTGCCGGAGCGCGAGCACATCGTGCACACCCCGGCATCGGTCACCCGGCGCCAGCGTGCGTTCGGGTACACCGAAGAAGAGGTCCGCATCCTGCTCCGCCCGATGGCGCAGACCGGTGCGGAGCCCCTCGGCGCGATGGGTTCGGACACGCCGATCGCCGTGCTCTCGGAACGTCCGCGCCTGCTGTTCGACTACTTCACGCAGCAGTTCGCACAGGTGACGAACCCGCCGCTCGACTCGATCCGCGAGCAGGTCATCACTTCCATGGGCATGGGCCTCGGACCGGAGCGCAACCTGCTGAGCGCCGGGCCCGAGCACGCGAAGCAGATCGTGCTCGACTTCCCGGTGATCGACAACGACGAGCTCGCGAAGATCCAGCACTTCGAGACGGAGTCCGGACGCCACCTGACCGTCACGATCAAGGGCCTGTACCGCGTCGACGCGGGCAAGAAGGCGATGCAGAAGCGCATCGCGGCGGTCTGCGACGAGGTCGACCAGGCGATCGAGTCGGGCAAGCAGTTCATCGTGCTGTCCGACCGTGACGGCAACGCCGAGCAGGCACCCGTCCCGAGCCTCCTGCTGCTCGCGGCCGTGCACCACCACCTCATCCGCACCGAGCAGCGCATGAAGGTCGGGCTCATCGTCGAGGCCGGCGACGTCCGCGAGGTCCACCACGTCGCGACCCTGATCGGCTACGGCGCCTCGGCGATCAACCCGTACCTGGCGATGGAGACGTGCGAGAACCTCGTGCGCTCGGGCATGATCACCGGCATCACGCCGGAGCAGGCCGTGAAGAACGTGATCAAGGCGCTCGGCAAGGGCGTGCTGAAGATCATGTCGAAGATGGGCATCTCGACGGTGTCCAGCTACGCCGGCGCGCAGGCGTTCGAGGCCGTCGGGCTCAGCCAGGAGTTCGTGGACAAGTACTTCACGGGCACCTCGTCGATCCTCGGCGGCGTCGGCATCGAGGTCATCGCGAAGGAGAACGCCGAGCGTCACGCCCAGGCGTACCCGCAGGACGGCGCGGTGCTGTCGCACGAGCGGCTGCAGACCGGCGGCGAGTACCAGTGGCGCCGTGAGGGTCCGCCGCACCTGTTCAACCCGGACACGGTCTTCCGGCTCCAGCACGCCACCCGTGCCCGCCGGTACGACATCTTCCGCGAGTACTCGCAGGCGGTCGACGACCAGTCCGAGGAGCTCATGACGCTCCGCGGTCTGTTCCGGTTCCGCCACGGCGTCCGGGAGCCGATCGCGCTGGACGAGGTCGAGCCGATCGAGTCGATCGTGAAGCGGTTCAACACCGGCGCGATGTCCTACGGGTCGATCTCACAAGAGGCCCACGAGACCCTCGCGATCGCGATGAACCGCCTCGGTGCGCGCTCGAACACGGGCGAGGGCGGCGAGGACGTCGAGCGTCTGCTCGACCCCGAGCGCCGCAGTGCGATCAAGCAGGTCGCCTCCGGCCGCTTCGGCGTCACGAGCATGTACCTGACGCACGCCACCGACATCCAGCTGAAGATGGCGCAGGGCGCGAAGCCGGGCGAGGGCGGGCAGCTGCCGCCGACCAAGGTGTACCCGTGGGTCGCCCGCACCCGGCACGCGACCGCCGGCGTCGGGCTCATCTCGCCGCCGCCGCACCACGACATCTACTCGATCGAGGACCTCAAGCAGCTCATCTTCGACGTGAAGCGGGCGAACCCGTCGGCGCGCGTCCACGTGAAGCTCGTGAGCCAGTCCGGCATCGGCGCGGTCGCCGCGGGCGTGACGAAGGCGCTGGCCGACGTCGTGCTCGTCTCCGGCCACGACGGCGGCACCGGGGCGTCCCCGCTCAACTCGCTCAAGCACGCGGGCACCCCGTGGGAGATCGGCCTGGCCGAGACCCAGCAGACCCTCATGCTGAACGGCATGCGCGACCGCGTGGTCGTGCAGGTCGACGGGCAGATGAAGACCGGCCGCGACGTGGTCGTGGCGGCGCTGCTCGGCGCCGAGGAGTACGGCTTCGCGACCGCACCGCTCGTCGTCGAGGGCTGCATCCTGATGCGTGTCTGCCACCTGGACACGTGCCCGGTGGGTGTCGCGACGCAGAACCCGGAGCTCCGCAAGCGCTTCACCGGCAAGCCCGAGTTCGTCGTGAACTTCTTCGAGTTCATCGCACAAGAGGTCCGTGAGCTCCTCGCCGAGCTCGGCTTCCGGTCGCTCGACGAGGCCATCGGACAGGTCGACACGCTCGACACCGACCGTGCCGTGGAGCACTGGAAGGCGTCGGGCCTCGACCTCGCACCGGTCCTGCACGGGCCGGAGTTCGGCCGCGACGAGCCCCGCCGTCACCTGCGCGAGCAGGACCACGAGCTCGACGAGCACTTCGACGTGCAGCTCGTCCGGCAGACCGCCGACGTCCTCGAGCACGGCGGCTCCGTCGCGCTCGACCTGCCGATCCGCAACACCGAGCGGGCGGTCGGCACCATGCTGGGCCACGAGGTCACGCTGCGGCACGGCGAGCACGGCCTGCCCGCCGGGTCGATCGACGTCACGCTGCGCGGCTCGGCCGGGCAGTCGCTCGGGGCGTTCCTGCCGGCGGGCATCACGCTCCGCCTGGTCGGCGACAGCAACGACTACGTCGGCAAGGGCCTGTCCGGCGGCGCGATCGTCGTCCGCCCGGACACCGAGTCGGCGTTCGACCCGTCCGAGAACGTCATCGCGGGCAACGTCATCGGCTACGGCGCGACCCAGGGCAGCATGTTCATCCGCGGCATCGTGGGCGAGCGGTTCCTCGTCCGGAACTCCGGCGCGACCGCGGTGGTCGAGGGCGTGGGCGACCACGCGCTCGAGTACATGACCGGTGGGCTCGCGCTGATCCTGGGCGAGACCGGACGGAACCTCGGCGCCGGCATGTCCGGCGGCACCGCGTACGTCCGCGGGCTCCGTCGGGAGCACGTGAACGCCGACGCGCTGGCGACCGGTGAGCTGCGGCTCGAGGAGCTCGACAGCGCCGACGTCGAGATCGTCACCGACCTGCTCCGGCAGCACCTCGCCGAGACCGGGTCGACCGTCGCGGGCGACCTGCTCGAGTCCGGTGACCTGAGCGACTTCGTCAAGGTGCTCCCGCGCGACTACGCCGCCGTCCTCGCGACCCGCCAGCAGGCGGTCGACGAGGGCCTCGACCCGGACGGCACCGTCGTCTGGAACCGCATCCTGGAGGTGACCGGTGGCTGATACGACCCCGGCGCGCTCCCGCAGCGACCACCCCACCCCGAACGAGACCGAGCAGGAGGCGGACCATGGCTGACCCGAAGGGCTTCCTCAAGGTGCAGGAGCGCGAGCTCCCGCCCCGCCGCCCCGTGCCCGTGCGGCTCATGGACTGGAAGGAGGTCTACGAGCAGCAGGAGTCCGGTGCCCTGAAGCGGCAGGCCGGTCGCTGCATGGACTGCGGCGTGCCCTTCTGCCACCAGGGCTGCCCGCTCGGGAACCTCATCCCGGAGTGGAACGACCTGACGTGGCGCGGCGAGGGCCGCCAGGCGATCGAGCGCCTGCACGCGACGAACAACTTCCCGGAGTTCACCGGCAAGCTCTGCCCCGCCCCGTGCGAGTCGTCCTGCGTGCTCGGCATCAACCAGCCGCCGGTCACCATCAAGCAGGTCGAGGTCTCGATCATCGACGAGGCGTACAAGAACGGTTGGGTCACCCCGCACCCGCCGGAGCGCCTGACCGGCAAGACCGTCGCGGTCGTGGGTTCGGGCCCCGCCGGCCTCGCTGCCGCCCAGCAGCTCACGCGCGCCGGTCACACCGTCGCCGTGTACGAGCGGGACGACCGCATCGGTGGCCTGCTGCGCTACGGCATCCCGGACTTCAAGATGGAGAAGCGCCAGATCGACGCGCGGCTCGCCCAGATGCAGGCCGAGGGCACCCGCTTCCGCGCCGGCGTGGAGATCGGCGTGGACATCACGTGGGACGACCTGAAGTCCCGCTACGACGCGGTCGTCGTCGCCACCGGCGCCACGGTGCCGCGCGACCTGCCGATCCCCGGACGCGACCTCGCGGGCGTGCACTACGCGATGGAGTACCTCGTCCAGCAGAACAAGGCGAACGCCGGCACCACCGTCGACAACCAGGTCACGGCCGAGGGCAAGCACGTCGTCGTCATCGGCGGCGGCGACACCGGCGCGGACTGCATCGGCACCGCCCACCGCCAGGGCGCCCTGAGCGTGACGAACCTGGCGATCGGCAAGCAGCCGCCGCTCGAGCGTCCGTCCGAGCAGCCGTGGCCGATGTTCCCGACGGTGTTCGAGGTCACGAGCGCCCACGAGGAGGGCGGCGAGCGGCACTTCCTGGCGTCGACGGTCGAGTTCCTCGGCAACGCCGCGGGCGAGGTCCGCGCGCTCCGGGTCGCCGAGACCGAGTACCTCGACGGTCGTCGCGTGCCGAAGACGGGCACCGAGCGCGAGATCCCGGCCGACCTGGTGCTCATCGCGATGGGCTTCACCGGTCCCGAGACCGACACCATCGAGCCGCAGCTCGGGCTCCCCGCGACGGTCTCGGGAGCGGTCGCCCGTCAGGCCGACTACTCGACGAACGAGCCCGGCGTGTTCGTGGCCGGTGACGCCGGCCGTGGCCAGTCGCTCATCGTCTGGGCGATCGCCGAGGGGCGCGCCGCCGCCTCGAAGGTCGACGCGTACCTCGAGGGCTCGACCATCCTGCCGGCGCCCGTCAAGGCCACCGACCGCGCGCTCACGGTCTGACGTCGTGAACGCGCACGGAACACCGGTCCACCGATGAGCAGCAGGCCACCGGCACTCGATAGGGTGCTGGTGGCCTGCTCTCGTTCCGCGCGGCCCCACAGCGCGGAAACCGGCACCACCCACCACACGAAGGAATCCATTGAGACGCGCAAAGATCGTTTCGACGCTCGGTCCGGCTACGTCGGACTACGAGACCGTCAAGGAGATCATCGAAGCGGGCGTCGACGTCGCCCGCCTCAACCTCAGCCACGGTGACTACAGCGTCCACGAGGCCAACTACGAGAACGTCCGTCGCGCTGCCGAGGACCTCGGCAAGCCGGTCGCGATCCTCGTCGACCTGCAGGGTCCGAAGATCCGTCTCGCGAAGTTCGCCGACGGCCCGCACGAGCTCGCCGTCGGTGACGTCTTCACGATCACGACCGAGGACGTCCCCGGCTCGAAGGAGATCTGCGGCACGACGTTCAAGGGCCTGCCCCAGGACGTCAAGCCCGGCGACCCGCTGCTCATCGACGACGGCCGCGTCCGCCTGCGCGTGCTCGACACCGACGGCGTGCGCGTGCGCACCGAGGTCGTCGTCGCCGGCACCGTCTCGAACAACAAGGGCATCAACCTCCCCGGCGTCGCGGTCAACGTCCCGGCGCTGAGCGAGAAGGACGAGGCGGACCTCCGCTGGGCGATCCGTCAGGGCGCCGACCTCATCGCGCTGTCGTTCGTCCGCAATGCCTCGGACGTCGTCCGCGCCCACGAGATCATGGACGAGGAGGGCAAGCGCCTCCCGATCATCGCCAAGGTCGAGAAGCCGCAGGCCGTCGACGCCCTCGAGGAGATCATCGACGCCTTCGACAGCATCATGGTCGCCCGCGGTGACCTCGGTGTGGAGCTCCCGCTCGAGGCCGTCCCGATCGTGCAGAAGCGCGCCGTCGAGCTGTCCCGCCGCATGGCGAAGCCGGTCATCGTCGCGACGCAGATGCTCGAGTCGATGATCTCGTCGCCGATCCCGACCCGGGCCGAGACCTCCGACGTCGCGAACGCCGTCCTCGACGGCGCGGACGCGGTCATGCTCTCCGGCGAGACCAGCGTCGGCGAGTACCCGGTGCAGACGGTCCGCACGATGGCCCGCATCGTCGAGTCGACCGAGGACCACGGCCTCGAGCGCATCGCCCCGCTCGGCACGAAGCCGCGCACGCTCGGCGGTGCGATCACGCTCGCCGCGGTCGAGATCGCCGAGTTCACCGAGGCGTCGTACCTCTGCGTCTTCACCGAGTCCGGCGACTCGGCACGTCGCATGTCGCGGCTCCGCCACGGTCTGCCGATCATCGCGTTCACCCCGAACGAGGCCACGCGGCGCCGCATGGCGCTCACCTGGGGTGTCCGCTCGTTCCTCGTGGAGCGCAAGACCCACACCGACGAGCTGTTCTCGCAGGTCGACGACGTGCTGCTCGCGAACGGTCTCGCCGCCCCCGGCGACCGGGTCATCGTGACGGCCGGCTCGCCTCCCGGACTCGAGGGCTCGACGAACGACCTGCGCGTGCACCGCGTCGGCGACGCGCACGCCGAGGCGGCTCCCGCCTACGTGCGGGACTGACCCCGGTCAGACCACCCGGTCACCACGCCGACAGGGCGCGGACGGGAGGCACGGCGCGACACCGCGCACGGCCTCCGGTCCGCGCCCTGTCGCGTGTGTGCCCCCGCCGCGTCGGGTGACCGGCGGCGTCGACACGCCGGCGTCGCCGCGAGACGGCCCGGAGCGCGCGAGACGCCCTCGGATCCGACGGCGTCTCGCCGCGCCAGCGGCGTCTCGTCGCGACGGAGGCGTCTCGTCGCGCCGACGGCGTCTCGCCGTGACCGAGGCGTCCCGATGGGCCGGAACCGGCCACCCGCGGTGCGCCGCGACCACGCGTCGGAACGAGCGGGCAGGATCGGTGCCGTGAGCCTCCAGGACGAACGCCCCACCGCACCCACCGCAGCCGACGTGCGCCGCTGGCGTCGGTACCTGGCGGACGAGCGTGCCGAGGCCGCGGTCTACCGGAACCTGTCGACCCGCCGCTCCGGTGAGGAGCGCGAGATCCTGGCGGCACTGGCCGACGCCGAGAGGCGGCACGAGCAGCACTGGCTCGACCTGCTCGGGGACGACGTCGGCCGACCGTTCCGCGGCAGCCTGCGCACCCGGGTCCTCGCCGCACTCGCGAAGCGGTTCGGCTCGGTGTTCGTCCTCGCGCTCATGCAGCGCGCCGAGGACCGGTCGCCCTACGCCGACGACGACGACGCGACCGCACGCATGGCGGCCGACGAGCGGATCCACGGCGAGGTCGTCCGGGGCCTCGCGAACCGCGGCCGGATGCGGTTGTCCGGCACCTTCCGCGCGGCGGTCTTCGGGGCCAACGACGGACTCGTGTCGAACCTCGCGCTGATCATCGGCATCAGTGCCTCGGGCGCCGACCGGCACTTCGTGCTGCTCAGCGGGATCGCCGGGTTGCTCGCCGGTGCACTGTCGATGGGGGCGGGGGAGTACGTGTCGGTGCGGTCGCAGCGCGAGCTGCTCGACGCCTCCGCGCCGCACCCCGAGGCCGGGCGGGCGGTCGCCGACCTGGACGTCGACGCCAACGAGCTCGCCCTGGTCTACCGCGCGCGCGGCATGGACGAGGCAGCGGCGCAGGCGCACGCGGCCGAGGTCCTCGGCGGTCGGACGGTCACGGCAGCCACCGCGACGGACGAGCACGAGGCGGTGGGCAGCGGGACGAGCGCCGCCGTGTCGAGCTTCTGCTTCTTCGCGTCCGGGGCGATCATCCCGGTGCTGCCCTACCTGTTCGGGCTCCAGGGATGGCCGGCGATCGTGCTCGCGGCCGTGCTGGTCGGCATCGCGCTCCTCGGGACCGGTGCGGTCGTCGGTGTGCTCAGCGGGGCCTCACCGCTGAAGCGGGCACTGCGCCAGCTCGCGATCGGCTTCGGCGCCGCGGTCGTGACGTACGGGCTCGGCCTGCTGTTCGGGACCGGGAGCGCGTGACGGGCGACGCGAGCGGTTCCCGATCGACGCCGCAGCAGCCGGCGGACGCTCCTGCCTGACGCGTCAGCGGCGCGCGGCCGCGCGTGCGGGGAGCAACAGGAGCGCCGCGGCCCCGACGACGACCAGCGCGATGCCGGAGAACACCGTGAACACCGTCAGCGCGAGCCCCGGCGCGACGAGCACGACGACGCCGCCGATGATCGACAGGAGCCCGCTCACCACGCTCGGCAGCCTCGAGGAACCCGGGTGCCCCACGAACGCGCCGACGATGGCTGCGACGCCCTCGAGGAGGAACGCCACGCCCGCCAGCACGGCGTAGGCCAACAGGGGGATCGCCGGGTCGACGAGGGTCACCAGGCCGGCGACCCCGACGAGTCCGCCGACGACTCCCGACGTCCACCGCCAGACGGCGGACGTGCCGTGCCCCCGCACCGCCGCGACGACGCGCATCGCGCCCGCCGCCACCAGGTAGACGCCGAAGACGAGTGCGACGAGGACGAGGGACGGTTCGGGCCAGACGACGGCGACGATGCCGAGCACGATCGCGACCACGGCCGTGACGACGACGAACGCGCGGAACGACCGCACGGCGCGAGAGTCCACGGATGCCCCTTCCGCTCGGTCCGCGAGGACCCCGACGGTACCCGTGGGAGCACGTCGGCGTCCGCGGTCGGGATCGGGCGCGCCGGTCCGGCCGGGAGGCGCGACGTGCGTCGACCGGTCGGCCGACGACGGGCGCCTCCCGCACCGGGGCGACCCGCTCAGGACCCGGACGTCGGCGCGGGGGTGGCGGATCCGTCCGCGCTGTCGCCCTGGCCGGGCTGCGGCGGCTTCGGGGCGTCCGTGCCGGTCGGCGGGGTGGGGACGTCGCCGTCCTTCGGCGGCTCCGGTGCGTCCGTGCCGGTCGGCGGCTTCGGTGCGTCGCCGTCCTTCGGCTTCGGTGCGTCGCCGGCCGGCGGGGCGGCCACGCAGCCGGGAGCCGGAGCAGCGCCCGGACCGGTGCCCTCGGCGCCCGGTGCCTTCTCCGCGCCGTGGCCGGGGGCGTCCTTCGCGCCCGGAACGGGAGCGTCGGTCGGTGCGCCGCTGGGCGCATCCGTCGGTGCACTCGTGGCGCGCGGGGTGCCGGATCCGTCGGCGACGGCGGCGGTCACGCCGAGCCCGCCGAGGAGCAGCGCTGCAGCAGCCGCGGACCCGATCCCGACGCGACGCAGCGTGCGGCGGCGGCGGTCGGGAGCGGTGACGGGCTGGTCGTGTCGTTCGTCGTGCATGGTGTGCCTTCCGTGTCGGTGTCACCGGACCGGAGTGGTCCGGCGACGAGGACGACGGTCGAGCTCGAATCTGAAGCAGGACTGAAGCACAGCGATCCTCCAGCGTCCTCCATGCTCTCTACGGGCAGTGCCCACCTACCGTGTCCGCCGTGAACGCACCCGCTCGTGTCCTGGTGGTCGAGGACGACGACTCCCTCCGCACCGCCGTCGCCGCGACCCTGCGCGCCGAGGGCTTCGTCGTGACCGAGGTGTCCGACGGCCGCTCGATCGCCGAGGACCTCGACCGGGCCGCCCCCGACCTCGTCCTGCTCGACTGGATGCTGCCCGGCCCGAGCGGCATCCTGCTCGCGGCCCGGATCCGTACACGGTCGGACGCCGCCGTCGTGATGATGACCGCGCGGGACGAGCTCGACGACCGACTCCGCGGCTTCGCCGAGGGGGCCGACGACTACGTGGTGAAGCCGTTCGCGATGGCCGAGCTCGTGGCCAGGGTGACCGCCG
This sequence comes from Curtobacterium sp. NPDC087080, assembly GCF_044745105.1. Lineage (NCBI taxonomy): Bacteria > Bacillati > Actinomycetota > Actinomycetes > Micrococcales > Microbacteriaceae > Curtobacterium > Curtobacterium sp. NPDC087080. The sequence continues at coordinate 285,182 of NZ_JBIUZP010000001.1, forward strand.
TGCTGCGTCGCCGCGGTCGGGTCCCGTCGGTGATCGAGGTCGGCGACCTGGTGCTCGACCCCGAGGGCGCGACCGTCCGACGCGGTGGTGTCCTGCTCGACCTGACCGCCACGGAGTTCCGGCTGCTGCGCTTCCTCGCCGAGAGTCGGGGCCGGACGGTGTCGAAGGGACAGATCACGACACAGGTGTGGGGCTACGAGGACATCGCGCCGAACCTGGTCGAGGTCCACCTCAGCGCACTCCGCCGCAAGATGGAGGCGCACGGACCCCGGCTCGTGCACACCGTCCGGGGGCTCGGGTACCGGCTCGCCGTGGACCGGGGCGCAGCGTGATGCCGGTCGGCGATCGGCTCCGCACGACGTCGCTGCGGTTGCGGACCGTCGTGGCGGTGCTCGTGCTGCTCGCGGTGCTGCTCGCCGGGCTCGTCGTCGCGGTCGAGGCGGTGCTCGGCGCCCGGCTCCGCGCCCAGGTCGAGGACCGCCTGCGGGACCGGGCGGCCGCCGCGGCCGCGCTCGTCGGGGTGCTCGACGCGGACGACCTGGCCGACCGGCTCTCGGACCAGGGACTCTCGGTGCGGATCGTGCAGCCCGACGGTGCCGCTGTCGAAGCCGGTCCGACCCCCGACCAGCTGCGCTCCGGTCCGCCCGACCCCGGAGGACTCCCGGGACCGGCCGTGCGCGACCGGTCAGCGGGCGGGTCGTCGGCCCCCGGATCGACGTCTGCCGGGTCGTCGTCGGCCGGGTCGTCCGGGCCCGGAGCCGCCTCGGCGACGTCCGGTGCATCCGTCGTGTCGTCCAGCCTGCGGGACGACGACGGCGTCCTCACGCTCCGGTCCGTCCTCGACGACGGCACCCGCATCACCCTGACCGCCGGGACGCGTGACGTGCAGGAGACCCTCGCGCAGCTCGGCTGGGTCATGGGCGGCGCGTCCGCGGCCTTCCTCGGTGTCGCCGTGGTGGGCGTCGTCGTGGTCGTCCGTCGGGCGCTGTGCCCGCTCGACGAGGTCACCGCGACCGCGCGCTCGATCGCCGACGGTGATCGCGGTCGGCGCCTCCGACCCGCCAGGACCGACACCGAGATCGGCCGCGTGGCCGCCGCGTTCGACGAGATGCTCGACGCCGTCGAGGGCGCCGAGGCCCAGGCCGTCGCCGCCGAGGAGCGCGTCCGCGGGTTCCTGTCCGACGCTGCACACGAACTCCGCACGCCGGTCGCCGGGGTCCGCGCAGCGGCCGACACCCTCGTGCGCAGCGGCGGCGACGACCCGGCGACGACCGAGGTGCTCGCCGTGCACGTCGTCCGACAGGCGGACCGCGCGGCACGCCTCGTCGACGACATGCTCACGATGGCGCGCCTGGACCGCGGGATCGCCCTCGACCGACGGACGACCGACCTCGTGCCGTGGATCCGTACCGAGGTCGACCGGCTCGGACTCCGGCTGCCGGGCATCACCCTGCAGCCCGACGTGCCGTCCGGGTCCGTGCGAGCGGACGTCGACCCCGACCGGCTCGCCCAGGTGCTCGGGAACCTCGTCGACAACGCCGCACGGGCCACCGGCGGCACGGGGACGGTCCGGGTGGCCCTCGGCACGGACGAGGGCGACGTGGTGCTCGAGGTCGAGGACGACGGCCCCGGCATCCCCGCCGAGGACCGGGAGCGCGTGTTCGACCGTCTCGTCCGGCTCGAGGACTCCCGCGACGTCCGGTCGGGCGGCGCCGGACTCGGCCTGCCGATCGCCCGCGGCATCGCGGTCGCCCACGGCGGGACCCTCGTCCACGGGGACGACGGCACGCTCGGCGGCGCCCGGTTCGTGCTCCGCCTGCCCCACGCCGGACGGTCCGTCGATGCTGCGCCCGGAGCACCCCGGACTGTCGGTCGGGCCCCTGCGTCTGCGACGATGGGCACGTGAGCGCTCTTCAGGAGACCGGCCGGATCGTCGCGGTGAGCCGCGACGCCGAACACCGCTTCAGCAAGCCCGTGGTCGAGGAGATCACCCTCGTCACCGGGTGGGGTGTCGAGGGCGACGCCCACGCCGGCACGACCGTGCAGCACCGGTCGCGCGTCGCCCGCGACCCCTCGCAGCCGAACCTGCGCCAGGTGCACCTGCTGCACGCCGAGGTCTTCGACGAGGTCGCAGCGGCCGGGCACACGGTCGTCCCCGGCGACATGGGGGAGAACGTCACCACGCGCGGCGTCGACCTGCTCGGACTGCCGACGGGTGCGATGCTCCACCTCGGTGACGAGGCGTGCGTGCGCGTGACCGGACTCCGGAACCCCTGCCAGCAGATCAACGACTTCGACCCCGGCCTGCTCCGCGCGGTCCTCGGTCGGGCCGAGGACGGGACGGTGGAGCGCAAGGGCGGCGTGATGGGGGTGGTCGTCGCGGGCGGCGTGGTCCGCGCCGGCGACACCGTGCGCGTCGAGCTGCCGGCGGGGGAGCCGCAGCCGCTCGTTCCGGTGTGACGACCGGAGGCGGACCCGGGCCCTGCTAGCCTGGAGCCCTCGCGAGTGTGGTGGAACGGTAGACACGGGGCACTCAAAATGCTCTGCCTCACGGCGTGCGGGTTCGAGTCCCGCCACTCGTACAAGGTCGCTCACGGCGTGCGGGGCTGCGCGCACCGAGGGTCCCGCCACTCGTACAAGGTCGCTCACGGCGTGCGGGGCTGCGCGCACCGAGGGTCCCGCCACTCGTACGGAAGCTCGTTGTCGACGCCACTCCACAGCTGACGGAAGCCGCGCACTCCGTCTAGTAGGCTCTCCGTCGTGAGTGACACAGAAGCAACCCCAGCAGCACCGCGTCGCGTCGTCGTCGCCGAGGACGAGTCGCTCATCCGTCTCGACATCGTCGAGATCCTCCGCGACAACGGCTTCGACGTGGTCGGCGAGGCGGGCGACGGTGAGACCGCCGTCCAGCTCGCGACCGACCTGCGCCCGGACCTCGTCGTCATGGACGTCAAGATGCCGCAGCTCGACGGCATCTCCGCTGCCGAGAAGCTCTCCAAGAACCACATCGCTCCGGTGGTCCTCCTCACGGCCTTCAGCCAGAAGGACCTCGTCGAGCGTGCGACGGAGGCCGGTGCCCTGGCCTACGTCGTGAAGCCCTTCACCCCGAACGACCTGCTGCCCGCGATCGAGATCGCCCTCTCGCGCCACCAGCAGATCATCACGCTCGAGGCCGAGGTGGCCGACCTCGTCGAGCGCTTCGAGACCCGCAAGCTCGTCGACCGTGCCAAGGGCCTGCTCAACGAGAAGATGGGCCTCACCGAGCCCGAGGCGTTCCGCTGGATCCAGAAGGCGTCGATGGACCGCCGCCTGACCATGCACGACGTCGCGAAGGCGATCATCGAGCAGCTCAGCGCCAAGAAGTAACGAGTACCCACTCGCTCACGCGGAGAGCGCCGCCGGACCGGTCCGGCGGCGCTCTCCGCGTTCCGGCCGCGGCAGGCGCCGGACGGGAGGCGCGGGTCGGCCCCGCCGCCGCGCCGTCGACCTGGCAGGGTGGGGACATGGACGACGTGGTGATCCGAGCCTCCCGACCGGCGGACATGCCTGCGGTCGCCGACCTGCGCTGGCGGTGGAGCGTCGACGAGGACGGGCGCGCGCCGACGGCGACCCGCGAGGAGTACCGCGAGGCGATGACCGCCTTCGCCCGCGAGCACGGCGACTCGCACCGGTCCGTCGTCGCGGAGCGGGGCGGCGTCGTGCTCGGTATGGCGTGGCTCGCGCTGAACGCCCGTCCGCCGGTGCCGCACCGCCCACGGGGACGCGTCGCCGCCGAGCTGCAGAGCGTCTACGTGCACCCGGACCTGCGCGGCGCCGGAGTGGCGAAGCTCCTGGTCGCGGCCCTGCTCGACGTGGCGGACGAGGCCGGCGCGGAGCGCGTGGTGGTGCACTCGAGCGTCGTCGGCGAGACGCTCTACCGTCGGCTCGGGTTCGGGGACGCCCGCCTGCTGCTGCAGCGACCGCCGGAGGACTGAACGGTCCCGGTCCGGTGGACTAGCGCCGCTCGCGGATCATGTTCGTGATGCGCACGGTCGAGCACCGTCGGCCCTCGTCGTCGGTCAGGACGATCTCGTGCGTCGTGAGGGTGCCGCCGAGGTGGATCGCCGTGCAGGTCCCGGTCACGCGGCCGCTCGTGGCGCTCCGCGAGTGGGACGCGCTCAGCTCGATCCCGACGGCGTAGCGCCCGGGGCCGGCGTGGACGTTCGCGGCCATCGAACCGAGGCTCTCGGCGAGCACGACGTAGGCGCCGCCGTGCAGCAGGCCGACCGGCTGGCGGTTGCCCTCGACGGGGATCGATCCGACGGCCCGCTCGGCGCTCAGCTCGGTGATCTCCATGCCCATCTTCGTGGCGAGTTCACCCATCCCGCGGTCGGACAGTCGCTCGTCGACGGCTCCGGAGGTGGTCGGTTCGTGGGTCACGTCGTCGGTCACGCTGGCGGACTCCCGTGTCGGATGGCGTCGGTAGGCTGTCCGGGTGTCGGACTCCGCAAAGCCTACCCTCATGGTCATCGACGGCCACTCGCTCGCCTTCCGGGCCTTCTACGCGCTCCCGGTCGACAGCTTCGTGAACCGCGAGGGGCAGCACACGAACGCCATCCACGGCTTCATCTCGATGCTGCTCATGCTCCTGCAGCGCGAGAAGCCGACGCACCTGGCGGTCGCGTTCGACATCTCCCGGTTCTCGTTCCGCACGCGTGAGTACGAGGACTACAAGGGCACCCGTTCCGAGACCCCGCCGGAGTTCAAGGGCCAGATCCCGCTCCTGCAGCAGGCGCTCGAGGCGATGGGCATCACGACGGTCACGAAGGAGGACTACGAGGCCGACGACATCCTCGCCACCTTCGCCCGTCAGGGGTCCGAGCAGGGGTACCAGGTGTACGTCGTGTCCGGTGACCGCGACTCCATCCAGCTCGTGAACGACGACGTCACGCTGCTGTACCCGTCGGTGCGCGGCGTCTCCGAGCTCACCCGGTACGACCGCGACAAGGTGTACGAGCGGTACGGCATCGAGCCGCACCAGTACCCGGACATCGCGGCGCTCGTCGGCGAGACCAGCGACAACCTGATCGGCATCGACAAGGTCGGCGAGAAGACCGCGGTGAAGTGGATCACGGCGTACGGCTCGCTCGAGGGGGTGCTCGAGCACGCCGACGAGATCAAGGGCGTCGTCGGCAACAACCTCCGCGAGCAGAAGGACCGGGCGATCCGGAACCGGAAGCTGAACCGACTCGTGAACGACGTCGAGCTGCCCGTGGGCCCCGGCGACGTCGCACTGCGCCCGCTCGACGAGCAGGCGGTCCGCGACCTCTTCGCGAAGCTGCAGTTCCGCACCCTGCTCGACCGGGTGTTCAAGGTCGCCGGCAACGGTGAGCCCGGCGAGGCGAGCGACGCCCCCGGCACCGTCGACAGCGGTGCCCCGACCCCGCCGAAGGTCACCACGGTCATCGACGAGGAGCTCGGCCACTGGCTCGAGCGCAAGGGTGCGAACGACGCCGAGAACGGGTTCGGCGTCGCGGTCGAGGTCATCGACGGCCGGCTCAGCGCGATCGGCATCGCCACCCACGACGACGCCGTCCTGGTCCCCGGCGGCAGCGGCGCGAAGGACTACGAGCAGCTCGCCGCGTGGTTCGCGTCCGACGCACCGAAGCACTTCCACGACGCCAAGGCCGCGATCAAGGCCCTCGGAACGGTCGGCATCACCGTCGCGGGCATCGCCGGTGACGCCCGTCTCACCGGGTGGCTCGCACAACCCGGCAAGCAGGGGCAGCCCCTCGCCGACCTCGTGTACCAGGAGCTCGGCGAGGAACTGCCGACCGCCGACCCGAACCAGCTCGTCCCCGAGACCGAGCCGGTGAACATCGGGGTGCACGCCTGGTACGTCCTGCGCGTCGACACCGCTCTGCGCTCGCGCGTCGACGAGTCGTCGCTGCGCGTGCTCGACACGATCGAGCTGCCGCTCGTCCCGGTGCTCGCGGGCATGGAGACCATCGGCGTCGGCATCGACCGACCGGTGCTGACCGGGCTGTCGCACGACCTGGGGGAGCGGGCCGCCGAGCTCGCGCAGCAGGCGTTCGCCGAGATCGGGCACGAGGTGAACCTCGGTTCGCCGAAGCAGCTGCAGGAGGTCCTGTTCACCGAGCTCGCGATGCCGAAGACCCGCAAGACGAAGACGGGCTTCTCGACCGACGCCGCGAGCCTGGCGGACCTGCAGGAGCAGCACCCGCACCCCTTCCTCGGCCTGCTGCTGCAGCACCGTGACGCGACGAAGCTCCGCCAGATCGTCGACACGCTCGACGCGGCGGTCGTCGACGGGCGCATCCACACCCGCTACGAGCAGACCGGCACCAGCACCGGCCGCGTGTCGTCGACCGACCCGAACCTGCAGAACATCCCGGTCAAGACCGCCGTCGGCCGCCGCATCCGCTCGGCCTTCGCGGTCGCCGAGCCGTACACGACCCTCGTCACCGCCGACTACTCGCAGATCGAGATGCGCATCATGGCGCACCTGTCGGGCGACCCGGGCCTCATCCAGGCGTTCAACGAGGGCGAGGACCTGCACCGCTTCGTCGGCGCCCGGGTGTTCTCGGTCGAGCCGGCCGACGTCACGCCGGAGATGCGCACGAAGGTCAAGGCGATGTCCTACGGCCTGGCGTACGGCCTCAGCCCGTTCGGTCTGTCGAAGCAGCTCCGCATCGAACAGTCCGAGGCCCGCACGCTCATGAACGAGTACTTCGCCCGGTTCGGTGCCGTGCGCGACTACCTCCGGGGCGTCGTCGAGCAGGCCCGCGAGGACGGCTACACCGAGACGATCTTCGGTCGCCGTCGTCCGTTCCCGGACCTGAAGAGCCCGAACCGCGTCCTCCGTGAGAACGCCGAGCGTGCCGCGCTGAACGCCCCGATCCAGGGGTCGGCGGCCGACATCATGAAGATCGCGATGCTCGGTGTCGACGAGGACCTCCGTGAGGGCTCGCTCGAGTCGCACCTGCTGCTCCAGGTGCACGACGAGCTCATCCTCGAGGTCGCGCCCGGCGAGCAGGAGCGCGTCGAGGAGATCCTGCGGACGCGGATGGGTGCGGCGGCCGAGCTGAGCGTCCCGCTCGACGTGTCGGTCGGCGTCGGCCCGAACTGGGAGGTCGCGGCGCACTGACCCGCGCGGGTCGCGTCGCGACCACGGGCCGGACGGGAGGCACGGTGCCAGCTGGCACCGTGCCTCCCGTCCGTCGTCGTGTCGCGCGGCCAGCGTGGCGAGCGTTCCTGCCCATCACACGTGACCTGGGATGCCGAACCGCGCGTCGGAGGCAGGAAGGAACGACGTCCCACGCGCGGATCGACCTCCCACGCGCGGATCGGCACCCGGCGCGCGTCGTGTCGCTGGGTAGGGTCGGGGCATGAGCGAAGACCGACCCGTCCGCCAGCCGTCCGCCGTCGACCGCGTCGCCGAGGACTGGGTGTCCACCCTCGTCGACCTCGACCCGACCGTCGCCACGTACATCGGTGTCCCGGGACGCACCGACGGCTACGGCGACGCTTCTCCCGCCGGTGCCGACGCCCTCGCCGACGCTGCCCGCTCGGCCCGCCGCGCCCTCGACGCCGCCGAGTCCACCGACGACGTGGACCGCGTGACGAAGACCGACCTCGGCGCGGAGCTCGACCTGGTCGTCGAGTCGCACGAGCGGAAGCTGCACCTGCGGAACCTCAACGTGATCGCGAGCCCCGCGCAGGAGTTCCGCGACGTCCTCGACCTGATGCCGACCGCCACGGCCGACGACTGGCAGGACGTCGCCGGTCGTCTCGCCGCACTGCCGGGCGCCCTCGAGGGGTGCCGAGAGACCCTGCTCCAGGGCACGCGTGAGCAGGTGACGCCCGCGAAGCGCCAGGTCGAGTTCGTCGCCGAGCAGGCGGCCCGCAACGGCGCCGAGGACGGGTTCTTCCGGCAGCTGGTGGACGGCGCCGCGCTCGAGGGCGGCGCGCCGCTGCCCGAGTCGCTCCGCAGCGAACTGGCCCGCGGGGCCGAGGTCGCAGCCGCCGCCTACCGCTCGTTCAGCGGCTTCCTCGAGCACGAGCTCCTGCCGCTCGCGACCCCGGTGGACGCGGTCGGCCGCGAGGACTACGAGCTGCACTCCCGACGATTCCTCGGCGCGGTCGTCGACCTCGACGAGACGTACGAGTGGGGCATCGAGGAGCTCGCCCGCATGCGCGACGAGCAGGAGCGCATCGCGGACCGCATCGAGTCGGGTGCCTCCGTGGCGCGCGCGATCGAGGTCCTCGACGCCGACCCCGCCCGCATCCTGCACGGCACCGACGCGCTGCAGCGGTGGATGCAGGAGACGAGCGACGCGTCGATCCGGGCGATGGACGGGAAGTACTTCGACATCGCCGACCCGATCAAGCGCCTGGAGTGCCGGATCGCGCCGACGCAGGAGGGCGGGATCTACTACACCGGCCCCTCCGACGACTTCTCCCGGGCCGGCCGCATGTGGTGGTCGGTGCCGCAGGGCGTGACCGAGTTCGGCACCTGGCGCGAGAAGACCACGGTCTACCACGAGGGCGTCCCGGGCCACCACCTGCAGATCAGCCAGGCGGTCTACAACCGCGGCGAGCTGAACACGTGGCGCCGCCAGCTGGCCGGTCCGTCCGGGCACGTGGAGGGCTGGGCGCTCTACGCCGAGCGGCTCATGGAGCAGCTCGGGTTCCTCGACGACGACGGCGACCGCCTCGGCATGCTCGACGGCCAGCGGATGCGTGCGGCCCGCGTCGTGCTCGACATCGGCGTGCACCTGCAGAAGACCAACCCCGACGGCGGCGGCTGGACGTGGGAGTACGCGCTCGACTTCATGGGGCAGAACGTCAACATGGCGCCGGAGTTCGTGCAGTTCGAGGTCGCCCGCTACTTCGGGTGGCCGGGACAGGCCCCGTCCTACAAGGTCGGGCAGCGCGTCTGGGAGTCCATCCGCGACGAGCTCGCCGCCCGTGAGGGCGCCGCGTTCGACCTCAAGGCCTTCCACCACCGCGCGCTCGCGCTCGGCGGTGTCGGCCTGGACACGCTCCGGAGCGCGCTGCTGGGCTGACCACCAGCGGCTGGCGACGGACGGCTGACGGACGGGAGGCGCGGGGCGGACCCCGCCACGCGCCTCGCGTCCGTCGCGGGTGGGGCTCCTCCGTCCGGCCGGGTCCGGCCCGTCCGCGACACGCGACGACACGCCCGGTTGTCAGGGTCACCGCGCTGCGGTTAGACTCGATCGGCGCAATCTGCGTCATCCAACCAACCGCTGCGACGGCTCGTACCTGTGACAGGTGCGGACCAGGGGGTCGCTCCCTCGCCGTCTCGGCCCGACTCATGTCCGTTCGGAGCAATCTCTACATGACAACCACCACGACCAAGGCTCCCAAGCAGGTCGCCATCAACGACATCGGCTCGGCTGATGACTTCCTGGCCGAGGTCGAGAAGACCCTGAAGTTCTTCAACGACGGAGACCTCATCTCCGGCACCGTCGTGAAGATCGACCGCGACGAGGTCCTCCTCGACGTCGGTTACAAGACCGAGGGTGTCATCCCCTCGCGCGAGCTCTCGATCAAGCACGACGTCGACCCCAACGAGGTCGTCGAGGTCGGCGACGAGGTCGAGGCCCTGGTCCTCCAGAAGGAGGACAAGGAAGGCCGCCTCATCCTGTCGAAGAAGCGTGCGCAGTACGAGCGCGCGTGGGGCGACGTCGAGAAGATCAAGGAGTCCGACGGCGTCGTGACCGGCACGGTCATCGAGGTCGTCAAGGGCGGTCTGATCGTCGACATCGGCCTCCGTGGCTTCCTCCCGGCCTCGCTCATCGAGCTGCGTCGCGTCCGCGACCTGACCCCGTACCTGGGCCAGGAGCTCGAGGCGAAGATCCTGGAGCTCGACAAGAACCGCAACAACGTAGTCCTCTCGCGCCGCGCCCTGCTCGAGCAGACGCAGTCCGAGTCGCGCACCACCTTCCTCAACAACCTCCACAAGGGCCAGGTCCGCAAGGGCATCGTGTCGTCGATCGTCAACTTCGGTGCGTTCGTCGACCTGGGCGGCGTCGACGGTCTCGTCCACGTCTCCGAGCTCTCCTGGAAGCACATCGAGCACGCCAGCGAGGTCGTCGAGGTCGGTCAGGAAGTCACCGTCGAGATCCTCGAGGTGGACCTGGACCGCGAGCGCGTGTCGCTCTCGCTCAAGGCTACGCAGGAGGACCCGTGGCAGGTCTTCGCCCGCACCCACGCGATCGGCCAGATCGCACCGGGCAAGGTCACGAAGCTCGTGCCGTTCGGTGCCTTCGTCCGCGTCGCCGACGGCATCGAGGGTCTCGTCCACATCTCGGAGCTCTCGAACAAGCACGTCGAGCTCGCCGAGCAGGTCGTCTCCGTCGGTGACGAGGTCTTCGTCAAGATCATCGACATCGACCTCGACCGTCGTCGCATCTCGCTCAGCCTCAAGCAGGCGAACGAGGGCGTGGACCCGGAGGGCACCGAGTTCGACCCGGCGCTCTACGGCATGCCGACCGAGTACGACGACCAGGGCAACTACAAGTACCCCGAGGGCTTCGACCCGGAGACCAACGAGTGGCTCGAGGGCTACGACACCCAGCGCACCGAGTGGGAGGGCCAGTACGCGGCCGCCCAGTCGCGCTGGGAGGCCCACAAGGCGCAGGTCGCGAAGACCATCGCCGACGAGGAGAAGGGTGGCTTCGACCTCCCGGCCTCGGCCTCGAGCTCGTCCTCGTCGACCTTCTCGAGCGAGTCGAACGGTCAGGGCACCCTGGCCGACGACGCCTCGCTCGCGGCGCTCCGCGAGAAGCTCAGCTCGAGCAACTGATCGAGCGGGTCGCACCGTACCGGAAGCCCGGCACTCCTCACGGGGTGCCGGGCTTCCGGCGTTCCGCGACCTGATCGGTAGCCTGGAGCGGTGCGCATCATCGGTCTGACAGGCGGCATCGCCGCGGGCAAGTCCACGGTCTCCCGTCGCTGGGCGGAGCACGGCGCGGTGGTCGTCGACGCCGACCGGCTCGCGCGACAGGCGGTCGCACCGGGCAGTCCCGGGCTCGCCCGCGTCGCCGAGCGGTTCGGGACGGGCGTGCTCGCACCCGACGGCTCGCTCGACCGGCCCGCGCTCGGCAGCATCGTGTTCGCCGACGCCGCGGCTCGGAAGGACCTCGAGGGCATCACCCACCCCGAGGTGTGGCGTCTCGCACGGCAGGCGTTCGACGCCGCCGAGGCAGCCGATCCCGACGCCGTCGTCGTGTACGACGTGCCGCTGCTGGCCGAGGCCCGGGGGAGCCGTCCGATCCGGTTCGACGCGGTCGTCGTCGTCGACGCCCCCGCGGCACAGCGCGTCGAACGGCTCGTGGAGCACCGGGGGATGGCCCGCGAGGAGGCCGAGCGTCGGGTGGGCGCACAGGCGTCCGACGCGGAGCGACTCGCCCTCGCCGACCACGTCGTCGACGCGACCGGCTCGCTCGAGGACACGCTCCGGTCGGCGGACGAGGTGTGGCACCGGATCGCCGGCTGAGGCGGTCCTGCGCGCTCGCGCGCACGCTCAGCTGTGGGCGATCAGGGCCGCGTGGTGTCAGGGGTCCCGACTAGCGTTGGTCCCATGGCAGTGTCGATCGAGCCCACCCGGGCGATCCGTCCCTTCGAGGTGATCAGCGAGTACTCGCCGAGCGGTGACCAGCCGGCGGCGATCGCCGAGCTCGCCGGTCGGATCAACGCCGGTGAGACCGACGTGGTGCTCCTCGGAGCGACCGGTACCGGTAAGTCGGCGACGACGGCCTGGCTCATCGAGCAGGTGCAGCGCCCGACGCTCGTGCTCGCGCACAACAAGACCCTGGCCGCGCAGCTGGCGAACGAGTTCCGCGGGCTCATGCCGAACAACGCGGTCGAGTACTTCGTGTCGTACTACGACTACTACCAGCCCGAGGCGTACGTCCCGCAGACGGACACCTTCATCGAGAAGGACTCCTCGGTCAACGCCGAGGTCGAGCGCCTCCGCCACTCGACGACGAACTCGCTGCTCAGCCGGCGCGACGTCGTGGTCGTCTCCACCGTGTCCTGCATCTACGGCCTCGGCACGCCGGAGCAGTACATGAACGCGTCGATCGCGCTCCACGTCGGCCAGACGATCTCGCGGGACCAGCTCGTGCGCAAGTTCGTCGGCATGCAGTACCAGCGGAACGACGTCGACTTCGCGCGCGGTACCTTCCGTGTGCGCGGCGACACCATCGAGATCATCCCGATGTACGAGGAACACGCCATCCGCATCGAGATGTTCGGTGACGAGATCGAGGCGCTCACCTCGCTGCACCCGCTGACCGGCAACGTCATCGCGGACCTGCCCGGCGTCTCGATCTTCCCGGCGTCGCACTACGTCGCCGACACCGACGTGATGCACCGTGCGATCGAGCGGATCAAGGAGGAGCTGGCCGAGCGGCTCGCCGAGCTCGAGGGCCAGGGCAAGCTGCTCGAGGCCCAGCGGCTCCGGATGCGCACGACCTTCGACATCGAGATGATGGAGCAGATCGGGTTCTGTTCCGGCATCGAGAACTACTCGCGGCACATGGACGGGCGCGAGGCCGGCGAGGCCCCGCACTGCCTCATCGACTACTTCCCGGACGACTTCCTCATCGTCATCGACGAGTCCCACGTGACCGTCCCGCAGATCGGTGCGATGTACGAGGGCGACGCGTCCCGCAAGCGCACGCTCGTCGAGCACGGCTTCCGGCTGCCGAGCGCCCTCGACAACCGACCGCTGACGTGGGAGGAGTTCCTCGACCGCGTCGGCCAGAAGGTCTACCTGTCCGCGACCCCGGGCAAGTACGAGCTCGGTGTGACGGACAGCGTCGTCGAGCAGATCATCCGCCCGACCGGCCTGGTCGACCCCGAGATCGTGGTGAAGCCGAGCGACGGCCAGATCGACGACCTGCTCGAGGAGATCAAGCTCCGCGTCGAGCGGGACGAGCGCGTGCTCGTCACGACGCTCACGAAGCGGATGGCCGAGGAGCTCACCGACTTCCTGGGCAACGCCGGTGTGCGCGTCCGGTACCTGCACTCCGACGTCGACACCCTCAAGCGTGTGGAGCTGCTGACCGAGCTCCGCCAGGGCGTGTACGACGTGCTCGTCGGCATCAACCTGCTGCGCGAGGGCCTCGACCTGCCCGAGGTATCCCTCGTGGCGATCCTCGACGCCGACAAGGAAGGGTTCCTGCGCTCGTCGACGTCGCTCATCCAGACGATCGGCCGTGCCGCTCGCAACGTGTCGGGTCAGGTGCTGATGTACGCCGACAAGATGACCGACTCCATGCAGCAGGCCATCGAGGAGACCGATCGGCGTCGCGAGAAGCAGGTCGCCTACAACCTCGAGCACGGCATCGACCCGCAGCCCCTCCGCAAGAAGATCGCCGACATCACCGAAGTGCTGCAGCGCGAGAGCGACGACACCAAGGCCCTGCTCGAGGGTCGCCCGGCTGCCGACGGCCGCCGTTCGCCCACGCCGAACCTCCGCCGCGAGGGCATCGCTGGCGAGGGCGCGACCCAGCTCGAGGCGACGATCGCCGACCTCAACGACCAGATGCTCCAGGCCGCGGCCGAGCTCAAGTTCGAGCTCGCGGCCCGGCTCCGCGACGAGGTCCAGGACCTCAAGAAGGCCCTGCGCCAGATGGAGTCGGCCGGACATGTCCGCTGACTCCGCGGAGACCGTGCGACGCACGGTCGTCGTCACGGGCGCCAGCGCCGGTCTCGGCTACCACGCGGCGGAACAGCTCGCGGCTCAGGGGCACCGTGTGGTGCTCGCCACGCGCAACCCCCAGCGCGGAGCAGCCGCCGAGCGGAGCATCCGCACGCACGTCGACGACGCCGACCTCGTGCACCTGCACCTCGACCTGGCCGACCTCGGCAGCGTGCGCGACGCGGCGGCCGAGCTGCGGGGGCTCGGACCGGTGCACGCGCTCCTCAACAACGCCGGTGTGGTGGGCTCCGCCCGGCCACAGCGCACGGCGCAGGGGTTCGAGCTGCAGGTCGGCACGAACCACCTCGGGCACTTCGCCTGGACGGCCCTGGCACTGCCCGCGCTCGACCAGGACACCGGTCGCGTGGTCCACCTCGGTTCCATCGCGCACCGCTTCGCCACGCTCGACCGCAGGGACCCGCTTGCGGTCGGACGCTACGAGGGGCACCGGCAGTACGCCAGGAGCAAGCTCGCGGTGATGCTGTTCGGCTTCGAGCTCGCGCAGCGGCTGGGGGACGCCGGTTCGCGGGTCCGCAGCCTCGTCGCGCACCCGGGTCTGGCGCTGGACGCCGCCGCTCCTCCCCGCCCGGACGTCGCACCGACGCGCGCGGAGCCAGCGTGGATGCGCGCGGGCTCGGGTTGGGTGGCGCAGGGCAAGGACGCCGGGGCGTGGCCGCTCGTGCACGCCGCGGTGGGCGACGGTGTCCGCTCCGGGGAGTACTGGGGGCCCGGCGGGCCGCTCCAGTTCGCCGGTCGGCCGGCACTCGTGCCCGCTCGTCCGCGTGCGCACGACCGGACCACGGCCGCGCGCCTGTGGACGGCGAGCGAGCAGGCGACCGGCGTCGCGTTCGCTCTCGACGCACTCGGCTGACCCGCCACGCCCGGACGGATGTCGGTGCTGCTTCGTAGAATCGTCTGCGATGACCATCACCTCTGACCGCGGAACCGCGACCCCTGGCCGGAACGCCTTCGGCGAGCCCGCAGACCTCCACATCCCCGGCGGGACGGCGCCGCACAACACCTCGACGCTCAGCGTCCGTGGTGCTCGCGTCCACAACCTGCGCGACGTCGACCTCGAGATCCCGCGCGACTCGCTCGTCGTCTTCACCGGGCTGTCCGGGTCGGGCAAGTCCTCGCTCGCGTTCGACACGATCTTCGCCGAGGGCCAGCGCCGCTACGTGGAGTCGCTCTCGGCCTACGCCCGCCAGTTCCTCGGGCAGGTGGACCGGCCCGACGTCGACTTCATCGAGGGGCTCTCCCCGGCCGTCTCGATCGACCAGAAGTCGACGAACCGGAACCCGCGATCGACCGTCGGTACCATCACCGAGGTCTACGACTACATGCGTCTGCTGTGGGCGCGCATCGGCGTCCCGCACTGCCCCGTCTGCGGCGAGGTGATCAGCAAGCAGAGCGTGCAGCAGATCGCCGACCAGCTCATGGAGTTCGAGAACGGGACCCGCTTCCAGGTCCTCGCGCCGGTCGTCTCGAAGAAGAAGGGCGAGTTCGTCGACCTCTTCCAGGAGCTCGCTGCGTCCGGCTACGCCCGTGCCATCGTCGACGGTGAGCGGATCCAGCTGAGCGACCCGCCGAAGCTGAAGAAGCAGGTCAAGCACGACATCTCGGTGATCGTCGACCGCCTCGTCGCGAGCGACGACATCCTCGGCCGCCTCACCGACTCGCTCGAGACCGCCCTGCGGCTGACGGGCGGCACCGTCGCGATCGACCTCGTCGACCACGAGGGGCCGGGCGCGGTCCGGACCTACTCCGAGAACCTGTCCTGCCCGAACAACCACCCGCTCGCGCTGACGGAGATCGAGCCGCGGACCTTCTCGTTCAACGCACCCTTCGGCGCGTGCCCGGAGTGCTCCGGCCTCGGGACCCGGATGTCGGTCGACCCCGACCTGGTGCTCGGTGACCCCGAGGCCTCGCTGCGCGACGGTGTCCTGCTGCCCTGGACGGGCACGAGTGGGCTGTACTCGTACTTCGAGAAGCTCCTCGCGGGCCTCGGCAAGGACCTCGGGTTCAGCCTCGACACCCCGTGGAGCCAGCTCGACCCCTCGGTGCAGGCCGCGATCCTGACCGGCAAGGACTTCCAGGTCTCCGTGTCGTGGAAGAACCGCTTCGGCCGTGAGATGCGCTACACGAGCGGGTTCGAGGGCGTCATGCCCTACATCGAGCGCAAGTTCGCCGAGGCCGAGTCGGACTCGCAGCGGCAGCGCTTCCAGGGCTACCTGCGCGAGGTGCCCTGCCCGGTCTGCGACGGCACGCGCCTCAAGCCCGAGGTCCTCGCGGTGACGGTCGACGGCCGCAGCATCGCCGACGTGACCGACATGTCGCTCGACCAGGCCTACGGCTTCATGGACGAGCTGACGCTCACCGAGCGCGAGGCGCACATCGCCGCCGCGGTGCTCCGCGAGATCCGGGCGCGCCTTGAGTTCCTGCTGGAGGTCGGTCTCAACTACCTGACCCTGGCGCGGGGCGCCGGCGGGCTCTCCGGCGGGGAGGCCCAGCGCATCCGGCTCGCGACGCAGATCGGCTCGGGTCTGACCGGCGTGCTCTACGTGCTCGACGAGCCGAGCATCGGTCTGCACCAGCGCGACAACCGACGACTGATCGACACGCTCGTGAAGCTGAAGGACCTCGGCAACACCCTCATCGTCGTCGAGCACGACGAGGACACCATCCGCACGGCCGACTGGGTCGTCGACATCGGACCCGGCGCGGGCGTGAACGGCGGCAAGGTCGTGCACTCCGGTTCCTACGAGGGCATCATCGAGAACCGCGAGTCGGTGACGGGGGACTACCTCGCTGGTCGGCGTGCGATCGAGGTCCCGTCAGAGCGACGGAAGATCAACCCGAAGCGCGTCATCAGCGTGCAGGGTGCGCGGGCGAACAACCTCAAGCAGGTCGACGTCGACTTCCCGCTCGGGGTCTTCACCGCGGTCACCGGCGTCAGCGGTTCCGGCAAGTCGACCCTGGTGAACGACATCCTGTACAAGGTGCTCGCGAACCAGCTCAACGGCGCACGGCACATCGCCGGCAAGCACACCCGCGTCAAGGGCCTCGACCAGCTCGACAAGGTCGTGCACGTCGACCAGGCGCCGATCGGCCGTACGCCGCGGTCGAACCCGGCGACCTACACGGGTGTGTTCGACCGCATCCGGCAGCTCTTCGCCGAGACGCCCGAGGCGAAGGCGCGCGGCTACCAGCCCGGTCGGTTCAGCTTCAACGTCAAGGGCGGCCGCTGCGAGAACTGCTCCGGCGACGGCACGATCAAGATCGAGATGAACTTCCTGCCCGACGTCTACGTCGCGTGCGAGGTCTGCGGCGGTGCGCGGTACAACCGCGAGACCCTGCAGGTGCACTACAAGGGCAAGGACATCTCCGAGGTCCTCGACATGCCGATCAGCGAGGCGGCCGAGTTCTTCGAGCCGATCTCCGCGATCCACCGCTACATGGCGACGCTCGTCGACGTGGGCCTCGGCTACGTGCGCCTCGGTCAGAGCGCCACGACGCTCTCCGGCGGCGAGGCACAGCGCGTCAAGCTGGCGACGGAGCTCCAGCGCCGCTCGAACGGCCGGACGGTCTACGTGCTCGACGAGCCGACGACCGGTCTGCACTTCGAGGACGTCCGGAAGCTGCTGCTCGTGCTGCAGAGCCTGGTCGACAAGGGCAACACCGTCATCACGATCGAGCACAACCTCGACGTGATCAAGTCGGCCGACTGGCTCGTGGACATGGGTCCGGAGGGCGGCGCCGGCGGTGGTACGGTCCTGGCCGTCGGGACGCCCGAGCACGTGGCCGACGTCCCCGAGAGCCACACCGGTGTGTTCCTGCGCGAGATCTTCGACGCGCAGGACGCCCGCGTGGGCAAGGAACAGGCGGTCGGTGCCCGGCAGGCGACCCAGAAGCAGCAGGGCACGAAGCAGCAGGGCAAGCAGAAGGCGGGTGCTCGGTAGGTGGCGGACACCGTCTCCTGGCGGCCGAAGGCGGGGGAGATCCCGACCGACCCAGGCGTCTACCGGTGGCGTGACGAGGCCGGACGGGTGCTCTACGTCGGCAAGGCGAAGAACCTCCGTGCCCGACTGAGCAACTACTTCGCTCCGCTGCCGACCCTGCACGAGCGCACCCGGCGCATGGTGCTCACCGCGCGCAGCGTCGAGTGGACCACGGTCGGCTCCGAGATCGAGGCGCTGCAGCTCGAGTACACCTGGATCAAGGAGTTCGACCCGCCCTTCAACGTCAAGTTCCGGGACGACAAGTCGTACCCGTACATGGCGATCACCCTGGGCGAGGAGTCGCCGCGGGTGATGGTGACGCGGAACCGCAAGATCAAGGGCGCGAAGTACTTTGGGCCCTACCCGAAGATCTGGGCGGTGCACGACACCATCGACCTGATGATCAAGGTGTTCCCGATCCGCACCTGCTCGGACTCGTCGTACAAGAAGGCGATGCAGACCGGGAAGCCGTGCTTCCCGGGACAGATCGGCAAGTGCGGCGGTCCGTGCTCGCAGAAGGTCACGATCGCGGAGCACCGGGCGATCGTCGAGGAGTTCGTCCGCTTCATGGGCAGCTACGACCGCAAGGTGATCACGACCCTGCGGCAGCGCATGGGAGCGGCGGCCGACGCGATGGACTACGAGCAGGCCGCGAAGTACCGCGACCAGGTCGGTGCGCTCGAGGCGGTGCTCGAGAAGTCGGCCGTCGTCCTCCGCGACTCGGTGGACCTGGACCTCTTCGGCGTCGCCGAGGACGAGCTCGCGGCCGCCGTGCAGCTGTTCTCGGTCCGCGGTGGGCGCATCCGCGGCGTCCGGGGGTGGGTGGTCGACAAGGAGCTCGACATCAGCACGGGCGACCTCGTCGAGCAGATCGTGCAGGGCCAGTACGCCACGAGCGACGACGTCCCACGCGAGGTCGTCGTGCCCGAGCTGCCCGAGGACGCCGAGGCGCTGCAGCAGTGGCTCAGCGAACGACGCGGCGGACGCGGGACGAAGCTCAGCACGGCGCAGCGGGGAGACCGAGCGGGGCTCGCGCGCACGGCCGCCCAGAACGCCGCGCAGGCGCTGATGCTCTACAAGACCAAGCGCAGCGCCGACTACACGACCCGGTCGGCCGCCCTCGCCGACATCCAGGACGCCCTCGGCATGACCGAGGCCCCGTTGCGCATGGAGTGCTACGACATCTCGCACCTGCAGGGCACGAACGTCGTGGCCTCGATGGTCGTGTTCGAGGACGGACTGCCGCGGAAGGACCAGTACCGGCGGTACACGATCGCCGAGACGACCGACGACACCGACAGCATGTACCAGGTGCTGTCGCGTCGTCTGGCGCGTCTGGACGAGGACGCCTCGGTGCCGGACGTCCCCGACGCCACGAGCGAGGACGTCGTCGAGGGAACCAAGCCCACGAAGCGCTTCGCGTACCGCCCGCAGCTGCTCATCGTCGACGGTGGTCAGCCGCAGGTGCAGGCGGCGAAGCGGGCGATGGACGAGGCCGGGGTGCACGACATCGCCCTGGTCGGCATCGCGAAGCGCCTCGAGGAGCTCTGGCTGCCCGACGACGACTTCCCGGTGATCATGCCGCGCAACTCCGAGGCGTTGTTCCTGATCCAGCGGATCCGCGACGAGGCGCACCGGTTCGCGATCACGCACCAACGGACCCGACGGAAGCGCGACGTCCGGTCGCAGCTGTCGGAGATCCCGGGGCTCGGCCCGACCCGCGTGAACGCCCTGCTCAAGCACTTCGGGTCCGTGGCACGCCTGCGCGAGGCGACGGCGGAGCAGATCGCCGAGGTGAACGGGGTCGGGCCGGCCACGGCGGCAGCGGTCGTCACGAAGCTGGCGCAGACCCCCCGCAGTGCACCGGAAGCGAGCGCGCCGGGAGCGAGCGCGCCCGGCGCGAGTGCACCCGATGCACCCGACGCACCCGACGCGGTCGTGGCGGCGGACGTGACGGAGCCGGACCGTGCCTCCCGGCCGGCGCTCCCGACGGGTCCCGTCCGTGTCCCGGCCGTCTCCCACGACGGCCCGTCCCGCCCACGGTGACCCGCACCGCCCCGAGCGGGGGACGGTAGCCTGGACGAGCAGCCGAGACCCGAAGCCGAGACCTCCCCGGGCCGTGGCCCGGGCCCCCACGACGGAGCCCTCCCACACATGAGCGACACGAGCGCCGACCGACCAGCCCCGACGTCCGCGTCGCAGCAGCACGACATCCTCATCGTCACCGGCATGTCCGGAGCCGGCCGCTCGACGGTCGGCAAGGCCCTCGAGGACCTCGGCTGGTACGTGGTCGACAACCTCCCGACGCAGATGCTCGGCCCGCTGACGGAGCTCGCCGACCGGGCGGGGGAGAAGATCCCGAAGATCGCGACCGTCGTCGACGTCCGCGGCGGGCGGTTCTTCACCGACCCGGAACAGGCGGTCGAGCAGGTCCGGGCGGGCACGTCCGCCCGGGTCCGGGTGCTCTTCCTCGAGGCGACCGACGCCGTGCTCGTGCGCCGCTTCGAGCAGGTCCGGCGTCCGCACCCGCTGCAGGGCGACGGGACGCTGCTCGACGGCATCGGGCTCGAACGGTCGCGCCTGTCGGGGCTGCGCGAGGCGTCCGACGTCGTCATCGACACGTCGGACCTCAACATCCACCAGCTCGCGAACGCGGTGACCGACCGGTTCGCCGACGACCACTTCGTCGGGGTGCAGGTCACGCTGATGAGCTTCGGGTTCAAGTACGGGCTGCCCGCCGACGCCGACATGGTGGCCGACGTGCGGTTCATCCCGAACCCCTACTGGGTGCCGGAGCTCCGCCCGCACACCGGCCTCGACGCCCCGGTCTCGGAGTACGTCCTGTCGCAGCCGGGTGCCCGCTCGTTCGTCGAGCGCTACGCCGCCGTGCTCGAGCCCGTGCTGGCGGGATACCAGCGCGAGAACAAAAGACACGCTACGATCGCCATCGGCTGTACCGGCGGCAAGCACCGCTCGGTCGCCGTCGTCGCCGAGTTGGCGAACCTCCTCCGCGGGATGTCCGACGTCGCCGTGCGTGTGAAGAACCGAGATCTCGGCCGGGAGTGACCGTTCCTCCGGCCGCTCCACACCACGTGCGCCGGACCCGCGGACCCCACCAGAGAAAACGTTAGGAATGATGCTGTGCCGTTGACTGCCGAGGTCAAGGACGAACTGGCCAGGGTCGCCGTGAACCGCAACACGGTCCGCGCCGCCGAACTCGCGACCATCCTGCGGTTCGCGGGCGGCCTGCACGTCATCTCGGGCAGGATCGCGGTCGAGGTCGAGCTCGACACCCGGATCATCGTGCACCGCGTGCGCAAGGACCTGGCGGAGCTGTACGGCGTGCGGAGCGAGGCGTCGGTGGGGTCGTCCGCTTCCTCCCGCCGCGGCACCCGCTACCTGGTCCGCGTGCTCGAGGCGGGGGAGACGCTCGCCCGCCAGACCGGGCTCATGGACGCCCGGCGTCGCCCGGTGCGCGGCCTGCCCAACCGTCTGACGACCGGCAACCGCGAGGACCTCGCCGCCATCTGGCGCGGTGCGTTCCTCGCCTCCGGCACGCTGACCGACCCGGGTCGTGCCGCAGCGCTCGAGGTCACCTGCCCGGGGAACGAGGCCGCGATGGCCCTGGTCGGTGCCGCATCGCGTCTCGGCATCGCGGCGAAGGGCCGTGAGGTCCGCGGCGTCCACCGCGTGGTCATCCGCGACGGCGAGGCGATCGGGCAGATGCTCACCGTCATGGGCGCCGCTCGCACGACCGCCGAGTGGGAGGAGATGCGCCAGCGCCGCGAGGTCCGTGCCACCGCCAACCGTCTGGTCAACTTCGACGACGCGAACCTGCGCCGCTCGGCGCAGGCCGCGGTCGCCGCGTGCGCCCGGGTCGAGCGTGCGCTCGAGATCCTGGCGGACGAGGTCCCGGACCACCTCAAGTACGCCGGCTCGCTGCGGCTCCAGCACCGTGACGCCTCCCTCGACGAGCTCGGCCAGCACGCCGAGCCGCCCATGACGAAGGACGCCATCGCCGGACGCATCCGTCGCCTGCTCGCGATGGCCGACAAGAAGGCGTCGGACCTGGGGATCCCGGGGACCGAGGCCAGCGTGCCGGAGGAACTCGAAGGGGCGTAGCCCCTGGCGTTCCCCACGACCTGACGGGAGGCGCGGTGCCGGCTGGCACCGCGCCTCCCGTTGCGTTCGTCCACCCGTCCACCGCCGCCCGTGCGACCGTCCGGACGGACCGTCATCCGGCGCGGGCGCGCAGTGTCCGACTGCTAGGGTCGTTACGGCGACGTTACGGGGCGTATCGTCCACCACACGTGGGTCCGCAGGGCCGCACGACTCCGAAAAGCAGCGCCCCCGGGGCGCTCCACACCCACCAGGAGATCCATTGACCGTCAAGATCGGCATCAACGGCTTCGGCCGCATCGGCCGTAACTTCTTCCGGGCCGCCCTCGCCAAGGGCTCCGACCTCGAGATCGTGGCGGTGAACGACCTCACCGACAACGCAGCCCTCGCGAACCTGCTGAAGTTCGACTCCATCACGGGCCGTCTCGGCGTCTCCGTCGAGCTCGACGGCGACAGCATCGTCGTCGACGGCAAGCCGATCAAGGTCCTCGCGGAGCGCGACCCCGCCAACCTCCCCTGGGGCGAGCTGGGCGTCGACATCGTCATCGAGTCGACCGGCTTCTTCACCAAGGCCGCCGACGCGCAGAAGCACATCGACGCGGGCGCCAAGAAGGTCATCATCTCGGCCCCGGCGACCGGCGACGACGTCACCATCGTCCTCGGCGTGAACGAGGACCAGTACGACCCCGAGAACCACAACATCATCTCGAACGCGTCGTGCACCACGAACAGCCTCGCGCCGCTCGCCAAGGTCTTCCACGACAAGTTCGGCATCGAGCGTGGCCTCATGACGACGGTGCACGCCTACACCGCCGACCAGAACCTGCAGGACGGCCCGCACAAGGACCCGCGTCGTGCCCGTGCCGCCGCGCTGAACATCGTCCCGACCTCGACCGGTGCGGCGAAGGCCATCGGCCTGGTCATGCCGGAGCTCGCCGGCAAGCTCGACGGCTACGCGCTCCGCGTGCCGGTGCCGACCGGTTCGATCACCGACCTGACCCTCGAGACGTCGTCCGAGGTCACCGTCGACGAGATCAACGCCGCCTACAAGGAGGCCGCCGAGGGCCCGCTCAAGGGCATCCTGCTCTACAGCGAGGACCCGCTGGTGTCGACCGACATCACGACGGACCCGCACTCGTCGATCTACGACTCCGGCCTCACCAAGGTCATCGGCAAGCTCGTCAAGATCACCTCGTGGTACGACAACGAGTGGGGCTACTCGAACCGCCTCGTCGACCTGACCGAGTACGTGGGCGAGCGACTCCCGGCATGAGCCTCCGCACCCTCGAGGACCTCGGCGACCTCGCCGGCAAGCGCGTCGTCGTCCGGTGTGACCTGAACGTCCCGCTCAAGGACGGCACGATCACCGACGACGGCCGCGTGCGGGCGTCGCTGGGCACGCTCAACACGCTCGTCAATGCCGGGGCGCGGGTCATCGTGATCTCGCACCTCGGCCGTCCCGACGGCAAGCCCGCGCAGGAGTACTCGCTCGCCCCCGTGGCGCAGCGGCTCTCCGAACTGCTGGGCAAGGAGGTCACCTTCGTCGGCGAGACCGTCGGTGACGAAGCGACCGCGGCCGCCGAGGCCCTCGGGGACGGCGACGTCCTGCTGCTCGAGAACCTCCGCTTCAACCCGGAGGAGACCTCGAAGGACGCGTCGGAGCGCCAGGCGTTCGCCGAGCGGATCGCCGGCCTCGGTGACGCGTTCGTGTCCGACGGCTTCGGTGTCGTGCACCGAAAGCAGGCCTCGGTGTACGAGCTCGCAGCAGCGCTGCCCAGCGCGGCCGGCTCGCTCATCGAGTCCGAGCTGACGGTGCTCGAGCGACTGACGAAGGACCCGCAGCGGCCCTACACGGTCGTGCTCGGCGGGTCGAAGGTCAGCGACAAGCTCGGCGTCATCGAGCACCTGCTCCCGCAGGTCGACACGCTCTGCATCGGCGGCGGCATGCTCTTCACGTTCCTCGCGGCCCAGGGCCACGGGGTCGCGAAGTCGCTGCTCGAGCAGGACCAGCTCGACACCGTCCGCGCCTACCTGTCGAAGGCGGACGAGCTCGGCGTGACGATCGACCTGCCGACCGACGTGGTGGTGGCCTCCGGCTTCGCGGCCGACGCCGACCACGAGACCGTCCCGGCGGACGCGATCGAGTCCTCGTCGTTCGGCGCCGACGGCATCGGCCTCGACATCGGCCCGGAGACCGCGGAGCGCTTCGCGTCGGCGGTGTCCGGTTCGAAGACCGTGTTCTGGAACGGCCCGATGGGCGTGTTCGAGTTCCCGGCGTTCGCGGCCGGCACGAAGACCGTCGCGCAGGCGCTGACCGAGGTCGACGGCCTCGGTGTCGTCGGTGGTGGTGACTCCGCCGCGGCCGTACGGTCCCTCGGGTTCTCGGACGACCGGTTCGGGCACATCTCGACCGGTGGTGGCGCGAGCCTCGAGTTCCTCGAGGGCAAGTCCCTGCCCGGTCTCGAAGCACTGGGGTGGTCCCGATGACCCGCACGCCGTTCATCGCCGGCAACTGGAAGATGAATCTCGACCACCTCCAGGCCATCGCCACCGTGCAGAAGCTCGCGTGGACGCTGAAGGACGCCCGCCACGACCACGACGACGTCGAGGTCGCGGTGTTCCCGCCCTTCACCGACCTCCGCAGCGTGCAGACGCTCATCTCGGCCGACAAGCTCGCGATCGAGTTCGGCGCGCAGGACCTCTCGCAGTACGACTCCGGTGCGTACACCGGTGACGTCTCGGGTGCCTTCCTCGCCGCGCTCGACGCGAAGTACGTCATCGTCGGACACTCCGAGCGTCGCACGATGCACGGTGAGACCGACGAGGTCGTGGCCGCCAAGACCGCCGCTGCCGTCAAGCACGGACTCGTGCCGGTCGTCTGCGTCGGCGAGACCGGCGAACAGCGCGAGCAGCGCGGCGCCGGCGTGGTCCCGGTCGAGCAGCTGAAGGTCGTCCTCGACGCCGTGAAGCCGTCCGAGATCGTCGTCGCGTACGAGCCCGTCTGGGCGATCGGCTCCGGCCAGGCCGCCACGGCGGAACAGGCACAGGAGGACTGCGCCGCCC
Organism: Curtobacterium sp. NPDC087080; assembly: GCF_044745105.1. Taxonomy (NCBI): domain Bacteria; kingdom Bacillati; phylum Actinomycetota; class Actinomycetes; order Micrococcales; family Microbacteriaceae; genus Curtobacterium; species Curtobacterium sp. NPDC087080. Next base: position 310,097 of record NZ_JBIUZP010000001.1, read on the forward strand.
TGCGTCGCGGGATCGCCGAGGCCTGGGGCGACGACCTCGCCGGGAGCACCCGTGTGCTCTACGGCGGCTCGGTGAAGTCGGGCAACATCGCCGGCTTCCTCCGCGAGCCCGACATCGACGGCGCGCTCGTCGGCGGGGCCTCGCTCGACGTGCAGGAGTTCGCGGCCATCGCGCGCTTCCGGCAGCACGTCGGTCTCTGATCCACCCCGCTCAGGCCGGTCACGTCCGCGTGGCCGGCCTGAGCCACGCCTTGCCCGGTGTCCTGGCTGCTCGCGCGGCCCGGTACACTTGCAGGGCTGACTTCACACGAAAGGTACGTCGTGGCGATACTCTCCGTCGTGCTGCAGGTCCTGCTCGCGATCACGAGCCTCCTGCTCACGCTCCTCATCCTCCTGCACAAGGGCCGCGGTGGCGGTCTCTCCGACATGTTCGGCGGCGGCGTGACGAGCAACCTCGGGGCGTCCGGCGTCGCCGAGCGCAACCTCAACCGCATCACGGTGATCCTCGGTCTGGTCTGGATCGTGTCCATCATCGTGCTCGGTCTCATCAACAAGTTCACGGCGGGGAGCTGATCCATGGCATCCGGAGGCAGTGCAATCCGAGGGTCGCGCGTCGGCGCAGGCCCGATGGGGGAGCAGGACCGCGGCGTCCAGGCGGAGCGCGTGGCCGTCTCGTACTGGGACGCCCTGGGCAACGAGGTCGTGCGGTACTTCTCGGCGACCCTGCCGGACGACGAGATCCCGGAGACGGTCGACTCACCGTCCACGGGTCTCCCGGCCGGCCGTGACAAGGAGAACCCTCCTGTCGTCGCGAAGACCGAGCCCTACAAGACGCACCTCGCGTACGTGAAGGAGCGCCGCACCGAGGAAGAGGCAGCGCAGCTCCTCGAGGACGCGCTGCAGCAGCTCCGGCAGCGCCGCGGTACCGCGAAGTAGCACCAGACGCCCGAAGGCCCCCGCACCGATCCGGTGCGGGGGCCTTCGTCGTGCCACCGGTCCATCATCGGCGAGCGAGCAGGACATGCCGTGTGTCGTCCGCCGATCGGGCGCGATCTGTCGGCGGAGAGTGCCGACCGTGACGGTTCTGGCCCGCTCGGCGGACGCGGACCGGTGGGACCACAGACGAACGGGAGGCGCGGTGCCAGCCGGCACCGCGCCTCCCGTCCGTCAGGAGCCTGCGTCTAGTACGTCGAGGCGATCAGGTTCTCCGGGACGTCGCGCGCGGCGTCCTGGTCCACGAAGAACACCGTGCGCTTGCGGCCCTGCACGCCGCCGACGGGAACCTCGTCCACCGCGGCGCCGGCCAGCGCGAGGCCGAGCACGGACGCCTTCTCGGCACCGGACAGGATCACCCACACGCGCTGCGAGGCGTTGATCACCGGGAAGGACAGCGTCAGGCGCTGCGCCGGCGGCTTGGGGGAGTCGTCGACCGTCAGGACGGCACGGTCGGTCACCGCGAGCTGTGGGAACTCGGGGAAGAGCGACGCCGTGTGGCCGTCGGGACCGACTCCGAGCAGCGTGATGTCGAAGCGCGGTGCGACCGCACCCTCGGGCGCGGCGTCCTGGAGCTCGCGCTCGTACTGCGCGGCGGCCTCGTCGATGGACAGGCCCGCGTCGGACGGCGCCATCGGGTGGATGTTCGCCTGCGGGATGTCCACGTGCTCGAAGAAGTCCGTCTGCGTCCCGGTGACGTTGCGGTCCGCGTCGCCCTCGGCGACCCAGCGCTCGTCGACCCACCAGACGTGCACCTTCGACCAGTCCACGCTCTCGCGCGCGGGCGACTGTCCGATCGCCGCGAGGACCAGCGTCGACACCGAGCCGCCGCTGATCGCGATGTCGGCGCGCTCCTGCTCGTCCAGCACGTCGATGATCTTCGTGATGAAGCGGGCGGCGACCGACGCGCCGAGGGACTGCTTGTCCGGGTGCACCAGCACCCGTCGTTCGTTGGTCACGTGTCTCCCGTGTTCGTGGCGGCCGACCGGTGCGACCGCCTTCGGTCCGACCGGGTGCCGGGCGGTGGTCGTGTCGACCACCGCCCGGCGCCCGGTCGTGTGGGGTGCTCAGCCGGCGATGGTCTCGCGCAGCTGGGGCACCCCGTGCTTGACGACGTCTCCGAAGAGGACGTCCGGGTCGAGTCTACGGAGTTCCTCTGCGAGGCAGTCGCGCAGGTTCCGCCGCGGCAGCGACAGGTCGTGCGTCGGCTGCCCGGGCATCGACAGGGTGGCGACGTCGACGAGGGAGCGTTCGAGGTCGATCGTGCCCGAGGCGCGCTCGAGCTTGACACCGTGGATGCCGCTCGACCCGGTCGCCCGCGGCGAGGTGACGACGGACACCGGGACCTGCAGCTGCAGCTGCAGCCAGGCGGCGAGCAGGACCGTCGACGGGCTGTCGCTCGCACCGGACACCTCGACGCCGGTGACGGGTTCGTACGGCGGCTGGTCGAGTGCCGCGGCGAGCTGGTTCCGCCACAGCGTCAGGCGGGTCCACGCGAAGTCGGTGTCGCCCGGCACGTAGGACTTCCCGAGCGCCTCGATCGCGCCGTTCGGGTCCTTCTGCGCGGCGGCGTCGGTGATGCGGCGCTGCGCGATCCGGCCCAGAGCGGACGCCGCCGGCTGTTCCGGAGCGGCCTGCGGCCACCACGCGACGACCGGAGCGTCCGACAGCAGCAGGCCCGTGACCAGGCTCTCCTCGTCGGTCGCGGTCTCGCCGTAGGCGCGGAGGACGATGACCTCGCTCGCGCCCGCGTCGCTGCCCACGCGGATCTGCGCGTCGAGACGACCGGGCGACTTCGTGTCGCCGTCGTTCTTCGACACGATGATCACGCGCATCGGGTGCTCGCGCGACGCCTGGTTCGCGGCCGAGATCGCCTCTTCCTCGTGGCCCAGTGCCGTCGAGATGATGAGCGTCAGCACGCGGCCGAGGGCGACGGCGCCGCCCTCCTCGCGGATGTGCACGAGCTTCTTCTGGATCTTCGACACCGTGGTGTTCGGCATGTCGATCTTCATGGACGCCTCCAGGTCCGGCCGTCGCGGGCGAGCAGGGCATCGGCGGACGCCGGGCCCCACGTGCCGGGACGGTACTGCTCGGGTTGGCCCTGCGTGGCCCAGAACTCCTCGATCGGGTCGAGGATCTTCCACGACAGTTCCACCTCTTGGTGACGGGGGAACAGGGGCGGGTCGCCGAGGAGCACGTCGAGGATGAGTCGCTCGTACGCCTCCGGCGAGGCCTCGGTGAACGCGTGTCCGTAGCCGAAGTCCATCGTCACGTCGCGCACCTGCGTGCCGACGCCGGGGACCTTCGAGCCGAAGCGGAGCGTGACGCCCTCGTCCGGCTGGACACGGATGACGAGCGCGTTCTGGCCGAGGGGCGCCTGCGTGTTGCCGTAGACGTCCTCGGGGACGCGCTTGAACACGATCGCGATCTCGGTGACGCGGCGACCGAGTCGCTTGCCGGCACGCAGGTAGAACGGGACGCCCTGCCAGCGGCGGGTCGCGATGTCGAGCTTGATCGCCGCGAAGGTCTCGGTCGTGGACTCGGGGTCCATCCCAGCCTCCTCGAGGAAGCCGAGCACCTTCTCGCCGCCCTGCCAGCCGCCGTCGTACTGCCCGCGGGCGGTCGCCGTGGCGAGGTCCTCGGGCAGGCGCACGGCGGAGAGGACCTTCTCCTTCTCGGCACGCAGGTCCGCGGCCTTGAACGAGACGGGCTCCTCCATCGCGGTGAGGGCGAGGAGCTGCAGCAGGTGGTTCTGGATGACGTCGCGCGCGGCGCCGATGCCGTCGTAGTACGCGGCTCGACCGGCGACGCCGATGTCCTCGGCCATCGTGATCTGCACGTGGTCGACGTAGTTCGAGTTCCAGATGGGTTCGTACATCTGGTTCGCGAACCGGAGCGTCAGGAGGTTCTGGACGGTCTCCTTGCCGAGGTAGTGGTCGATGCGGAAGACGTCGTCCGGCGCGAAGACGCTCTCGACGATCGCGTTCAGCTCGCGTGCGGTGCGGAGGTCGGAGCCGAACGGCTTCTCGACCACGACGCGGCTCCACGAGCCCTCGCGCTTCTCGGTCAGGCCCGAGACCTTGAGCTGCTCGGTCACCACCGGGAACATCTTCGGCGGGATCGACAGGTAGAAGGCGTGGTTCCCGAGCGTTCCGCGCTCGGCGTCGAGCTCGTCGACGGTGCGCTTCAGCTCGAGGAACGCCTCGGGGTCGTCGAACGAGCCCTGCACGAAGCGGATGCCCTGCTCGAGCTGCTTCCAGACGGCCTCGTCGAAGGGGGTGCGGGAGTGGTCCCGGACCGCGTCGTGCACGAGCTGGGAGAAGTCCTGGTCCTCCCAGTCGCGCCGGGCGAACCCGACGAGTGCGAAGCCCGGGGGCAGGAGCCCTCGGTTCGCCAGGTCGTAGACCGCAGGCATCAGCTTCTTGCGGGACAGGTCGCCCGTGACGCCGAAGATGATGAGGGTGCTGGGACCCGCGATCCGGTTCAGACGTCGGTCGGTCGGCAACCGGAGCGGGTTGTGCTCCGGGGTGATCGCCACCGGTGACATGGGTGTGGACTCCTTGAGGGTCGAACGGAGACGGCGGAGCGCGACGCTGCGGTGGCAGCGGCGACTCCGCCGTCGTGGTGGTCAGGACCGGCCTGGAGGCTCGTCGCGGCTCCGGCTGGCCGGTCCTGACCGTGGGTGCCTGCGTCCCGTCGACGGTGGTCCCGTCACCGGGACGCAGGCTCCTGTGGTGCTTGCTTACTTGCTGTTCTCGAGCGCGGTCTTCACCGTGTCGACGAGCTCGCCCCAGGAGACGTTGAACTTGTCCACGCCCTCCTTCTCGAGCAGTGCGACGACCTCGTCGTAGTCGACGCCGGCCGCAGCGATCTGGTCCATGACCTGCTGCGCGCCCTCGTACGAGCCGGCGATCGCGTCGCCGTGGATCTCGCCGTGGTCGAACGTCGCGTCGAGCGTCTTGCCCGGCATCGTGTTGACGGTGTTCGGCGCGGCGAGCTCGGTCACGTACAGCGTGTCGGGCAGCGACGGGTCCTTGACACCGGTCGAGGCCCAGAGCGGACGCTGCGTGTTCGCACCCGACTCGAGCAGGCCCAGGGCGCGCTCGGTCGCGAACTGCTCGGTCCAGACCTGGTAGGCGAGCTGCGCGTTGGCGATGCCGGCCTTCGACTTCAGGGCCGTCGCCTCGTCGGTGCCGACGGCGTCGAGACGCTTGTCGATCTCGGAGTCGACGCGCGACACGAAGAACGAGGCGACCGAGTGGATCTTCGAGAGGTCGTGGCCGGCGGCCTTGGCCTTCTCGAGGCCACCGAGGTAGGCGTCGATGACGGCGCGGTAGCGCTCGAGCGAGAAGATCAGCGTGACGTTGACGGAGATGCCGGCGCCGATGACCTCGGTGATGGCCTCGAGGCCCTCGAGGGTCGCGGGGATCTTGATGAGGACGTTCTCGCGGCCGACCTTCTCGAACAGGAACTTCGCCTGCTCGATGGTCTTCTGCGTGTCGTGGGCGAGGCCCGGCTCGACCTCGATCGAGACACGGCCGTCGAAGCCCTTGGTCTCGTCGTAGATCGGCTTGAAGACGTCGGAGGCGTTCGCGACGTCCTGCGTGGTGATCTCGAAGATCGCCTCGGTGACGTCGGTGCCCTTCGCCGCGAGCTCCTTGACCTGCGCGTCGTAGCGCTCGCCCTTGGCGAGGGCCGACGCGAAGATCGTCGGGTTCGTGGTGACGCCGACGACGTTCTTCTGCTCGATGAGCTCGGTGAGCTTGCCGGTCTCGAGGAGCTCGCGCGACAGGTCGTCGAGCCAGATGCTGACGCCGACCTCGGAGAGGGCGGCGGTGGGGGTGTTCTCAGCCATGGTTTCTCTTCTTCTTTCGTCGACCGGCCCGGTCTGCGTGACGCGACCGGGGCCGTGGTGTCGTGGTCTGTGGGCCGGGAGGCGCGGGACGGGCCCGCTGCGTGCCTCCCGGCAGAGGGGCCGGACCCGGCGTACCGGATCCGGCCCCTCGTGGGTCAGGACGCTGCGATCGATTCCTTGGCGGCCGCGACCACGTGCTCCGTGGTGAAGCCGAACTCGGCGAACAGGCGCTGGTAGTCGGCCGACGCACCGAAGTGCTCGATCGACACGCTGCGGCCCTTGTCGCCCACGATGTCGCGCCAGCTCATGGCGATGCCGGCCTCGACCGAGACGCGTGCGGTGACGGCCTTCGGCAGGACCTGCTCGCGGTAGGACTCCGACTGCTCGAAGAACCACTCGAGCGACGGGGCGCTCACGACGCGGGCGTTGATGCCCTCGCCCTTGAGCTGCTCGCGTGCGTCGACCGCGATCTGGACCTCGGAACCGGTCGCGATGAGGATCACGTCCGGGGTGCCGTTCGGCGCCTCGGCCAGGACGTACGCACCCTTGGTGACGTTCTTCGCCGATGCGAGCGTGTCACCGGAGGCGTCGCCCTCGCCGCGCTCGAACACGGGGAGGTTCTGGCGGCTCAGCGCGATGCCGGCCGGACGGTCCTTGTGCTTGAGCATCTCGAGCCAGGCGTACGAGACCTCGTTCGCGTCGGCCGGACGGACGACGTCGAGACCCGGGATCGCACGGAGCGCGGTGATCTGCTCGATCGGCTGGTGCGTCGGGCCGTCCTCGCCCAGGGCGATGGAGTCGTGGGTCCAGACGTAGATCGCCGGCGCCTTCATGAGCGCGGCGAGACGGACCGCCGGACGCATGTAGTCGCTGAAGATGAGGAACGTGCCGCCGAAGGGGCGGGTGTTCCCGTGCAGCACGATGCCGGACAGGATCGAGCCCATCGCGTGCTCGCGGATGCCGAAGTGCAGCACGCGGCCGTACGGGTCGGTCGACCAGGTCTTCGTCGAGGCCTCGGCCGGACCGAAGGACTTCGCGCCCTCGATCGTGGTCAGGTTCGACTCGGCGAGGTCGGCGGAACCGCCCCAGAACTCGGGCATGAGCGGCGCGATGGCGTTGATGACCTTGCCGGAGGCGGCACGGGTCGAGACGGCCTTCTCGGTGGAGAAGACCGGCAGCGCCTCTTCGAGGCCCTCGGGGAGCTCACCGGCGTTGATGCGGTCGAGCATCGCCTTCTTCTCCGGGTTGGCCGCGGCCCACGCGTCGAAGGTCTTGTTCCACTCGGCGTGCTGCTCCTGGCCCTTGGTGATCGCACCGCGGGTGTACTCGAGCACCTCGGGGTCGACGTGGAAGGTCTTGTCTGCGTCGAAGCCGAGGACCTCCTTGAGGCCCTTCAGCTCGTCGGCGCCGAGCGCCGAACCGTGGATCTTGCCGGAGTTCTGCTTGGTCGGCGACGGCCAACCGATGATCGTCTTGAGGACGATGAGCGACGGCTTGGTCGTCTCGGCCTTGGCGGCCTCGACGGCGCGGTAGAGCTCCTCGACGTCCTCGGAGTACTCGCCGGTCTTCTTCCAGTCGACGTGCTGGACGTGCCAGCCGAGCGCCTCGTAGCGAGCGGCGACGTCCTCGGAGAACGCGATGTCGGTGTCGTCCTCGATCGAGATCTGGTTCGAGTCGTAGAAGACGACCAGGCGACCGAGCTGCTGACGGCCGGCGAGGCTCGCGGCCTCGTTCGTCACGCCCTCCTGCATGTCGCCGTCACCGGCGATCACGTAGGTGAAGTGGTCGAAGGGCGACTCGCCGTCGGCGGTCTCCGGGTCGAACAGGCCGCGCTCGAAGCGCTGCGCGTAGCCGAAGCCGACGGCGGAGGCGAGGCCCTGGCCGAGCGGGCCGGTGGTGATCTCGACACCGTCGGTGTGGCCGTACTCCGGGTGACCCGGGGTCTTCGAGCCCCACTTGCGCAGGTGCTGCAGGTCCTCGAGCTCGAGGCCGTAGCCGTGCAGGTAGAACTGCACGTACTGCAGGATCGAGGCGTGTCCGGCGGACAGGATGAAACGGTCGCGGCCGATCCAGGTGGAGTCGCTGGGATCGCGACGCATCACCTTCTGGAAGAGCAGGTGGGCGACCGGCGCGAGGCTCATCGCGGTGCCGGGGTGACCGTTGCCGGCGGCCTCGACCGCGTCGGCGGCGAGGACGCGCGCCGTGTCGACGGCCTTCCGGTCGATGGCGTCCCAGGTGAATTCAGCCACTTGGATGTTGACCCTTCGTTGTTGCGACATGTGCGAGGGCTCGTGCCATCGCACGGACATGATCGCCGTCCCGGGGCCGTGTGTCGTGTCGCCGTCGAGCGGCGGCCGACCGGCTCTTCGCGGCCGACGTCTTCGGGGCACACGATGCGGGAGGGCGTGTCCAGCATAGTGACAACGCTCTCAGAAGGTGTCCAGGTGACGACGGTGCCGTGTCGGGCAGTCGGCCCGGTCGGCGAGGCGGGGCATCCTCGCGGCGCCTCGATGGCCTAAACTACTGCTGACCCGTGTGCATTCCGGGTCGACGCACGCCCCGACGGTGACGGTGCCGCCCACCGAGCGTGCGAGCTGACGCGAACGGACTGAGGTTCCCCTGTTGACTGCCACCGCGACCCGGCCCGACACCGATCGACCCCGCTCGACGCTGTCCCGCAAGGTCCGGGCGTACGTCTCGCTGACGAAGCCCCGGGTCATGGAGCTGCTCCTCGTCACGACCGCTCCGACGATGTTCCTGGCGGAGCGCGGGGTCCCGGACCTGTGGCTCGTGTTCTGGACGATGCTCGGCGGCGCGATGTCCGCGGGTTCGGCTTCGGCGTTCAACTGCTACATCGACCGCGACATCGACCGACTGATGAAGCGCACGAGTCAGCGGCCCCTCGTCACCGGCGAGCTCTCCGACAAGGAGGCACTGGTGTTCTCGTGGACGCTGGCCGTCCTGTCGACCGCGGTGCTCGGCTTCCTGGTCAACTGGCTCGCCGCCGCGCTCAGCGTCATCGCCATCCTGATCTACGTCTGCGTCTACACGCTCTGGCTCAAGCGTCGCACCCCGCAGAACATCGTGTGGGGCGGATCGGCCGGGTGCATGCCCGTGCTCATCGGTTGGGCCGGCGTGACCGGGTCGCTGACCTGGGCACCGATCATCCTCTTCATGGTGATCTTCCTCTGGACGCCGCCGCACTACTGGCCGCTCTCGATGAAGTACCGCGACGACTACGACGCCGCCGACGTCCCGATGCTCGCCGTCGTCCGCGGCCGCACGGTCGTCGGACTGCAGGTCGTGCTGTACGCCTGGGCGACGCTCGTCTGCTCGCTGCTGCTCATCCCGGTCGCGCACATGGGGCCGCTGTACACGGTCGTCGCACTCGCTGGTGGGATCTGGTTCGTCGTCGAGTCGCACCGCCTGTACTCGCGGGCGATCCAGCACGTCGAGCACGTCCAGCCGATGCGGGTCTTCCACAGCTCGATCACCTACCTGACGCTGCTGTTCATCGCCGTGGGCATCGACCCGCTGCTGCCGCAGGTCTTCACCTTCACGATCTAGCGCGGGCTCTGCCCCACAAACGACAGCGCCGCCGGTCCGCCGGCGGCGCTGTCGTGCGTGGCGGCGCGGGTGCGTGCGCGCTCTGCTGTAGGTGGTGCGCGTGCGGGTGGAGCGCGTGCTGGTGCTGCGCGTGCGGGCGGGGGGCCTGCGGGTGCTGCGACAGATCCGCTGTCGTACGACGGCGCGGATGTCGCAGTGGGCCGTCAGCGAGCCGGGCCGCGGTCGGGCCTGGGTCTCGGTCGGCTGAGCCGACCCCGGCGGCGATGCCGCTGTCGTACGACGACGCGGACGTCGCGACCAGCCGCGGCGTGGCGAGCGGCCGACGGCCGGGAGGCGCGGGGCGGGCTCGTGCCGGGCCTCCCGTCCGCACCGTGGCCGGGCTGCCGCCGGGGCGCGGGACGGGGGCGTCTGCGGGGGACGGTCGCGTCCACGTGAGACGGGGCCGGATCCGGAGGTGTCTCGGGCTGCCTGCGGCGTCCCGCATCGACGCCGGCGTCTCGAGCGCGGCCGCGGGACCGGTGCCGTCCGGACGACGACGGCCCACGCGTCGGCGCTCAAGACGGAGGCGACGCGTGGGACGTCGGAAGCGGGACGGGGCGGAGGCCGGTCAGGCGGCGATGCGCTCCCGGACGGCCCCGCGCCCGGCGCTGCCGCGCGTCGAGAGCACGACCACCGTGACGGCGCCGACGAGGAGCCCGGCGAGCACCATGTGCGTCCCCACCAGGCCGACCGGCAGGCCCGTGCGTGCCTGGGTCAGGCCGACGGCGATCTGCACGAACTCGACGACGAGCAGGACGAGGGCCCAGCGGCTCGACAGCCGGAGGACGACCGCGCCGATGACGAGCGCGAGGGTCAGGGCGAAGAGCACGTAGGCCGGGATCGCGTGCAGGTGTTCCATGAGCTGCGGGTCGAAGCCGGTGCGGTGCAGACGACCGCCGTCGACCGCTTCGCTCGCTCCCGCGTGCGGGCCGGAACCCGTCGTCAGGATGCCGACCAGGACGGTGACGACCACGGCGGCGACGGTGCCGCGCACCAGGCCCGTGTACCAGCCGGGGACGAGTCGGGCCGCAGTTCGCGGGCCGTTCATCGAGCGGTAGACGAGCGTCGCCGTGACCGCGACGAGCGTCGTCGAGACCACGAAGTGCAGGCCGACGACGAAGGGGTTGAGGTTCGTGAGGACGCTGAGTCCACCGATCACGGCCTGCACCGGGATCGCGATGCCCTGGGCGAACGCGAGCCAGAACAGCTCGGGACGGGTGCGGCGCACCCGGACCACGAGCAGGAACATAGCGACCGCGACGATCACCAGCACGAAGGTGAGCAGACGGTTCCCGAACTCGATCACGCCGTGGATGCCCATCTCGGGCGTCGACACGAGCGACTCGGCGGTGCACTTCGGCCAGGTCGGGCAACCCAGACCGGAGGCCGTGAGCCGCACGAGGCCACCGGTGCCGATGAGCACGACCTCGACCACGAAGGAGGCCCAGGCGAGCCAGATCACACGGGGGTCGACGGCGCGGGGGAGCGACCACCACCGCTGGTCGCGGGTGCCGGGGCGGACGCCCTGCTCGACGGTGGGTCCGACGCGAGTCACGAGGGTGGTGCCTTCCTGTTGTTCCGTGCGGTGAACCTGTAGGATTCGAGGGTTCAGCAGCAGTCAAGTCTAGGCAGGCGCCGGCTCCGAATGGGCCGAGATCGCCGATCGGTCGGACGACTGCGTGGGACCATCGACGTTGCGAGGCAGCAACGCCGTGGGACTCCTGTCGGAGGTCTGCGGTGGAATGGCGTCCGGACGTCACGGGTTGTCCCGACAGACGCTGCCGCGAGAAGGAAACGAGGAGACCATGTCCGACGTGCTCATCGACCGTCCAGAACTCGAAGGGCTCGGCCAGTACGAGTTCGGCTGGTCCGACTCCGACACGGCCGGTGCGTCTGCGCGCCGCGGTCTGTCGGACGAGGTGGTCAGCGACATCTCCGCCCGGAAGAACGAGCCCGAGTGGATGCACAAGCTCCGCCTCAAGGCGCTGACGCTGTTCGACCGCAAGCCGATGCCGTCGTGGGGTGCCGACCTGTCGGACATCGACTTCGACAACATCAAGTACTTCGTGAAGTCCACCGAGAAGCAGGCCCAGACCTGGGAAGAGCTCCCCGAGGACATCCGCAACACCTACGAGCGGCTCGGGATCCCCGAGGCCGAGCGTCAGCGCCTCGTCGCCGGCGTCGCCGCCCAGTACGAGTCCGAGGTCGTCTACCACCAGATCCGCGAGGACCTGGAGCAGCAGGGCGTCATCTTCATGGACACGGACACGGCGCTCCGTGAACACCCCGAGTTCTTCGAGGAGTACTTCGGTTCGGTCATCCCGGCCGGCGACAACAAGTTCGCCGCGCTGAACACCGCCGTGTGGTCCGGTGGGTCGTTCGTCTACGTCCCGAAGGGCGTGCACGTCGAGATCCCGCTGCAGGCCTACTTCCGGATCAACACCGAGAACATGGGCCAGTTCGAGCGGACGCTGATCATCGCGGACGAGGACTCCTACGTCCACTACATCGAGGGCTGCACGGCACCGATCTACAAGTCGGACTCGCTGCACTCCGCCGTCGTCGAGATCATCGTGAAGAAGAACGCTCGCGTGCGCTACACGACGATCCAGAACTGGTCGAGCAACGTCTACAACCTCGTCACCAAGCGCGCGATCGCGCACGAGGGCGCCACGATGGAGTGGATCGACGGCAACATCGGGTCCAAGGTCACGATGAAGTACCCGTCGATCTACCTCGCCGGTGAGCACGCCAAGGGTGAGACCCTGTCGGTCGCCTTCGCCGGTCCGGGCCAGCACCAGGACGCCGGCGCGAAGATGATCCACATGGCGCCGTACACGACGTCGTCCATCGTGTCGAAGTCGATCGCCCGCGGCGGCGGCCGCGCCGGCTACCGCGGCGAGGTCCGGGTCGATCCGGCCGCGCACCACGCCGCGAACACGGTCCGCTGCGACGCGCTGCTGGTCGACACGGTGAGCCGCAGCGACACGTACCCGGCGATCGACATCCGCGTCGACGACGTGCAGCTCGGCCACGAGGCCACGGTCTCCCGCGTGAGCGAGGAGCAGCTCTTCTACCTCATGTCGCGCGGCATGCCGGAGGACGAGGCCATGGCCATGATCGTCCGCGGCTTCATCGAGCCCATCGCCCGCGAGCTCCCGATGGAGTACGCGCTCGAACTCAACAAGCTCATCGAGATGAGCATGGAAGGATCCGTCGGCTAGATGTCGAACACCAGCACCAACCCGACACCGACCGACGGGGCCAGCCCCGCTCCGCACATCGACCAGCCGGTCGAGCCGTCCGCCGTGGCGCAGGGCCAGCAGGCGCCGTCGGCGCAGGGCCAGGGCCAGGGCACTGAACAGCACGGCGCTCGGGCGCACTCCGACGGCGGCTGGGACACGAAGGTCCCGGTCCAGACCCGTTCGGAGCGCCCGCAGTCCGGCGACCTCGACGCCTTCCCGCCGGTCACCGGCCGCGAGGTCAACTGGAAGTTCGCGCCGCTCGCGAAGCTCCAGCCGCTCCTCGACGGCGGCCTCGACGGTTCCGCCTACCCGTTCCTCGCCCGTCAGACCGAGGGCGCCGACGTCGAGTGGGGCCGCAGCGACGACCCCCTCGTCGGCTCAGCGGGCCTGCCCGAGGACCGTGCCGCGGCGGCTGCCTGGACCGCACGCGACGCCGTGCTCAAGGTCACCGTCAAGGCGACCGAGGCGCACGAGTCGATCTCGATCACCCGCTCGGACTTCGGCACGCAGGCCCGCGCGGCGCACACGGTCATCACGGCCGAGCAGCACGCGCAGGGCATCGTCGTGATCGACAACCGCGGGTCGGCGCTCCTCAGCGAGAACGTCGAGATCGTGGTCCGCGACGGCGCCCGGCTCACGGTCGTCAGCCTGCAGGACTGGGACGACGACGCGGTGCACGTGTCGACGCAGTTCGCCGAGGTCGGTCGCGACGCCTTCCTCAAGCACGTCGTGGTCTCGCTCGGCGGCGACGTCGTCCGTGTGAACCCCTCGACGCACCTCGGCGCGCAGGGCGCGGACACCGAGATGTACGGCGTGTACTTCGCCGACGCCGGGCAGTACATCGAGCAGCAGGTGTACGTGAACCACGACGCCGCGAACACCCGCGGCCGCGTCAACTACAAGGGCGCACTGCAGGGCGAGGGCGCGCACACGGTCTGGATCGGTGACGTGCTCATCGGCCGCGCCGGTGACGGCACCGACTCGTACGAGCAGAATCGCAACCTCGTCCTGACCGACGGCACGCGCGCGGACAGCATCCCGAACCTCGAGATCGAGACCGGCAACATCGAGGGTGCCGGGCACGCCAGCGCGACCGGTCGCTTCGACGACGAGCAGCTCTTCTACCTGCAGGCCCGCGGCATCCCCGAGGAAGAAGCACGTCGCCTCGTCGTCCTCGGCTTCCTGGTCGAGGTCATCCAGAAGATCGGTGCGCCCGAGCTCGAGGAACGCCTGATCGCCGCAGTCGAGCAGGAGCTCGCCGACGGCCGCACCGCGGTCGTCGCAGCGGAGCCCGAGGCCGAGCAGGCGGACGCCTGATGGCCGAGAAGGTCTGCGCCGAGTCCGAGGTCGCCGTCGACAGCCCGATGCGCGTCGTCGTGGACGGCACCGCCGTGGCGATCGTGAAGGACTCCGCCGGCACCGTGCACGCGATCGGCGACACCTGCACGCACGGGGACATCTCCCTGGCCGAGGGCTTCGTCGAGGGTGACACGCTCGAGTGCTGGGCCCACGGGTCCCGGTTCTCGCTGGCCACCGGCAAGCCGCAGAACTTCCCGGCGTACGAGCCGGTCCCGGTCTTCCGGGTCGAGGTCCGTGACGGCGACGTCTACGTCGACGTGCACGACACCGTCCCCGTCGACTGACCGACCCCCACTCTCCTCCGCGGCTGACGCCGCACACCAGCTGCAACCGAAGGAACGCAATGTCCACTCTCGAAATCCGCGACCTCCAGGTCTCGATCGACACCGATCAGGGCACCAAGGAGATCCTCAAGGGTGTCGACCTCACCATCAACGAGGGCGAGATCCACGCGATCATGGGGCCGAACGGTTCCGGCAAGTCCACCCTGGCGTACACGATCGCCGGGCACCCGCGCTACAACGTGACCGGTGGCTCGATCACCCTGGACGGCGAGGACGTCCTCGCGATGAGCGTCGACGAGCGCGCCCGTGCCGGCATGTTCCTCGCGATGCAGTACCCGGTCGAGATCCCCGGCGTGACGGTGTCGAACTTCCTGCGCACCGCGAAGACCGCGATCGACGGCGAGGCCCCCGCGCTCCGCGGCTGGGTCAAGGACCTCCGCCAGTCGATGGCCGACCTCAAGATGGACTCGTCGTTCGCCGAGCGCAACGTGAACGAGGGCTTCTCGGGCGGCGAGAAGAAGCGCCACGAGATCATGCAGCTCGAGCTCCTCAAGCCGAAGTTCGCCGTGCTCGACGAGACCGACTCGGGCCTCGACGTCGACGCGCTCAAGATCGTGTCCGAGGGCGTCAACCGCGCGAAGGCCGCCACCGGCCTCGGCGTGCTCCTCATCACGCACTACACGCGCATCCTCCGCTACATCAAGCCGGACTTCGTGCACGTGTTCGTCGCGGGCAAGGTCGCCGAGCAGGGCGGCCCCGAGCTCGCCGAGCGCCTCGAGAACGAGGGCTACGACCGCTACGTCCAGGCAGCTGCGGGCAACTGATGATCACCGCACTCTCCCCGGAGAAGTTCGACGAGGTCGTCGAGGGCCTCAAGGAGGTCCAGGACCCGGAGCTCGGCGTCAACATCGTCGACCTCGGCCTGATCTACGACCTGGCGATGGACGACGAGGCGAACGCGCTCGTGATCAGCATGACGCTGACGAGCGCGGGCTGCCCGCTCACCGACGTCATCGAGGGCGACACCGCGAACGCGCTCGACGGCATCGTCGACGCGTTCCGCATCAACTGGGTCTGGATGCCGCCGTGGGGTCCGGAGCGGATCACCGACGACGGGCGCGAGATGATGCGCGCGCTCGGCTTCTCGATCTAGCCGCCACCACCGCAACGGACGGGAGGCGCGGTGCCAGCTGGCACCGCGCCTCCCGTCCGTCGTCGGTGCAGCACTCCGCCACGCCGAGTGGGCTCGATCCGTCACGTTCGACTGGTTTCCGCGACGGACATCGCCCGCCCGGCGTTCATCGCGCGGCATGTCGTGCTCGCTCGCGAAGCGAGACAGCCGCCAGTGGCCGGAAGGGCGACGAGCCCCGCACCAGGAGGTGCGGGGCCCGTCGGCGGAGCAGGACGCGTCAGCGGCGGCCGACCAGCTTCCATGCCAGGGGCAGGACGCCCGCGGCGATGAGGGCCTTGGCGACGCCACCGACGACGAACGGGTAGAGGCCGGCGGCGAGCACCGACTGCAGGTCGTTCGGCGCGCCGAGCTGACCGAGCACCACCGCGAGCCAGGGCAGACCCGTCACGAACGGGATCGCGCTCGCGAGGAGCATCGCCACCGTCGCCCGGCCGACATTGCGGTCCCAGTTGCGGCGCGCGAGCCAACCGACCACACCGGCCGCCGGCACGAAGCCGATGACGTAGCCGAAGCTCGGCGAGGCCAGGGCCGCGAGGCCACCGGAGAACTCGGCGAAGAACGGCGCCCCCGCGAGACCCGCCACGGCGTAGACGAGCAGCGACAGCATGCCGCGTCGGGCGCCGAGCGTGGCGCCGACCAGCACGACGGCCAGGGTCTGGCCGGTGATCGGGACCGGCCACATCGGGACCTGGAGCTGTGCCATCGCGGCGGTGAACAGGGCGCCGCCGGCGACCAGGGCGGCGTCGGTGGCGAGCCCCGAGGCGCGAAGACGGTCGGCGAGGACTGCGCGGCGAGCGAACCCGGTGGCGTTCGTCATGGATTCTCCTAGAATGGACTGCTGGTCCCGTTCGAGGACCATCGGTCCCGTCAGCGTAGCGGTGCACCTCCCGCACACGTCGTTGTGCACATCACCAACTGATTGGACGTCCTCCTGTGCTTGCCGTGCACGACCTCGAGATCCGCGTAGGCGCTCGCCTCCTCATGGAGCACGTGTCCTTCCGTGTCGAGAAGGGTGACAAGATCGGGCTCGTCGGGCGCAACGGCGCCGGCAAGACCACGATGACCAAGGCCCTCGCAGGCGAGGCGCAGCCGACCGACGGCAAGATCGAGCGCTCCGGCGAGATCGGCTACCTGCCGCAGGACCCGCGCTCGGGCAACCCCGAGGACACCGCCCGCAAGCGCATCCTCGACGCCCGAGGGCTCGGTGAGCTCGTCGAGGGCATCCGGCAGGCGACGCTCGACATGGCCAGTGAGGACCCGGACACCGCCGAGAAGGCCATGCGTCGGTACAGCCGCCTCGACGACCAGTTCAACGCCCTCGGGGGCTACGCAGCCGAGGCCGAGGCGGCGTCGATCGCGTCCAACCTCAAGCTGCCGGACCGGATCCTCGACCAGCCCCTCAAGACGCTCTCGGGCGGTCAGCGTCGTCGCATCGAGCTCGCGCGCATCCTGTTCTCGGACGCCGAGACGATGATCCTCGACGAGCCGACGAACCACCTCGACGCGGACTCGATCATCTGGCTGCGCGAGCACCTCAAGACCTACGCGGGCGGTGTCATCGTCATCTCGCACGACGTCGAGCTCGTCGACGAGGTCGTCAACCGCGTCTTCTACCTCGACGCGAACCGCCAGACGATCGACGTCTACAACATGGGGTGGAAGCTCTACCAGCGGCAGCGTGCCGCCGACGAGGACCGCCGCCGCAAGGAGCGCGCGAACGCCGAGAAGAAGGCCGCGACGCTCAAGGACCAGGCTGCCCGCTTCGGCGCGAAGGCCACGAAGGCCGCCGCGGCGCACCAGATGGTCGCCCGCGCCGAGAAGCTCCTGGCCGGGCTCGAGGACGAGCGCGCCGTCGACCGCGTCGCCAAGCTGCGCTTCCCGACGCCTGCCGCCTGCGGCCGGACGCCCCTGATGGCCGAGGGCCTGTCGAAGTCCTACGGCTCGCTCGAGATCTTCGCCGGACTCGACCTGGCGATCGACCGCGGCTCACGCGTGGTCATCCTCGGCTTCAACGGTGCCGGCAAGACGACGCTGCTCCGCATCCTCGCCGGCGCGGACCAGCCGGACACGGGCGAGATCCTCCCCGGCCACGGCCTGCGCATCGGGTACTACGCGCAGGAGCACGAGAACATCGACGTGAACCGCACGGTCATCGAGAACATGGTGTCGGCGTCGCCGAACCTCACCGAGACCGAGGCCCGTCGCGTGCTCGGCTCGTTCCTGTTCACCGGCGACGACGGCTACAAGAAGGCCGGCGTGCTCTCCGGCGGCGAGAAGACCCGCCTGTCGCTCGCGATGATCGTCGTGTCGGGCGCGAACGTGCTGCTGCTCGACGAACCGACCAACAACCTGGACCCGGCATCGCGCGAGGAGATCCTCGGCGCACTCGCCGGCTACGAGGGCGCGGTCGTCCTGGTGTCGCACGACGCCGGCGCGGTCGAGGCGCTCAACCCCGAGCGTGTCCTGCTGCTGCCGGACGGCACCGAGGACCACTGGAACAAGGACTACGCGGAGCTCATCGAGCTCGCGTAGCGACCCAGGACGCAACGGGAGGCGCGGTGCCAGCTGGCACCGCGCCTCCCGTTGCGTCGGTGGCTACACGCCCAGCAGTTCGTCCTCGACCTCGTCGTCGGACCGCGGCTTGGCGTCCTTCCGCCGCTGCCGCTCGAGCGCCCGCTCACGCTCCTCGGGGTCGTCCTGGTTGAGGTTCCGGTACTCCTGCACCATCACGTACGCCAGGAACCCGAAGCCGCCCGCGGCGAAGAGGAACCACTGGATGAAGTAGCTGAGGTGCAGACCCGTGTCCGCCGAGGGGCGGTCCCAGCCGAGGGGCCGGGCGTCCGTCGGCGCGGGGGACTCGGAGGCGAGCTGGCCGTACGCGCCCGTCCAGATCGGTGCGTCCACCTTGTCCGCGACGTCGGCGAGCGTGACGGACTGCACCTGGTCGGTGTGCGACGGATCCGTGCGTCCGGGGATGCGCGGCTCGCTCTGCTGCAGGCGTGCCGTCACCGTCACCTCGCCGGCCGGGGGAGCGGGGACGCTGTCCGGAGCGTCCTGCCGGTTGCCGGTCGGCACCCACCCCCGGTCGATCACGAACGCGCGGCCGTCGGCGGTGACGAGCGGCGTGAGCACCTCGAACCCGGGCTGTCCGTTGTGCACGCGGTTGCGGACGAGGAGCTGGTCGTCGACGTCGTACCGGCCGGTGACCTCGACCCGGAGCCACTGCTGGTCGTCGCTCCACGAGGAGGCCCGGGGGAGCGCCTGGTCGAGCGGCACGGGGGTGTGGTCGTAGTTCTGTGCGATCTGCTCGTTCTGCCGGACCGCCTCGTTGCGGCGGTCCCACTGCCACATGCCGAAGAGCGTGCAGATGATCGCGAAGGCCACGGCGATCGCGAAGTAGCCCACCCAGCGGCGGCTCCGGACGAAGGCCCAGCCGACCGTGGGACCGTCAGCGGTGCCGGCGCGGACCGCGGTCGGGGCGTCCGTGCGGTCGGACGTGGGGGTGCCGCCGGACGCGGGGGTGCCGTCTGCATCGATGGTCGGACGTCGTCCGGCGTCGCGCTGCAGCTTCGCGGCGTGCTTCCGGCCGTAGCGGGCGGTGGGGTCGAACTCGTCCGTCATCGTCCGGTGCCGGTGGAGCGCACCCCGACGTCGTTCTTGGGAGCGTCCTCACGCGCACGGACGTCGTCGAGGCTGTCGACGTCCTCGTGCATCCCGGTCACCCGGACCGGGAACGAGCGGGAACGCAGGTAGTCGGCGAGGAAGTCGCAGTGTTCCTCGCACGCCGCCCAGATCTTCACCCGGTCGACGGCGTGGATGCGCGGGTTCCGCCAGTTGATCCGCCACTCGGCGGTGTTCGTGCAGCCCGCTCGCGAGCAGACCGGAGTCGAACCCGGCTCCGTGAAGAGGTCGAACGTCGCGCCCATCAGCGACGCGTCCGGGACTTCGCGGACCACACACGGGAGCGGTCGCCGTTCCGCTGCCATTCCTCCTGCGCGTGCTGGGCCTGCTCGCGGAGGCGTTCCTGCTCGGCGCGGTAGGCCTCGGCCCGGGCGTCCTCCTGCTGCTCGCGGAGACGGGGGTCGACGGCGTCGTAAAGCTCGATCGAACCAGCGGGTGCGACGATGTCGCTCTCGGCGTGGTTGCCGGCGTTCGCGAGGATCACGGCCACCCACGGGATCACCGCGGCGAGCACGATCGGGATGACCGCGAGCCAGGTGTGCCACGTCGTCCACACGAGGACAGCGCCGATGAAGCACACGACACGCACGCCCATCTGCCAGACGTACTTGGACAGGCGGTGCGCCCGGTCCAGCTCGGGGGAGTCAGGCAGGGACGTGATGCTCTGCGTGGACCCGGAGTGGGTGTGCGTCGCGTGGAACCGGCGCTGCGTCGACTTCATACGGTGTTCTTCCATTCGCCAGGGTCAAGCCTAAGCCCGGACCACCGACAGTCGACCCACCGCGCGGGGGACAGGTGCGGGGAACGGCTCCGGTACGCTCGTCCGGGCGTGTCCAGCGGCCGCAGGCCTCGCGGTCGGACCGGCACACGCCGCGTCACCCCCACTCGAACGGAGCGATCATGACCACCCCCCGTACCGTCCTCGTCACCGGCGGCAACCGCGGCATCGGCCACGCCCTCGCTGCACGCTTCGTCGCCGAGGGACACCGCGTCGCCGTGACCTCCCGGAGCGGTCAGGGCGGACCCGAGGGTGCGCTCACCGTCGCCGCCGACATCACCGACTCCGCGTCGGTCGACGCTGCCTTCACCCAGGTCGAGGCCGAGCTGGGGCCGATCGAGGTGCTGGTCGCGAACGCCGGCATCACGAACGACCAGCTCCTGCTCCGCATGTCGGAGGAGGACTTCACGAGCGTCGTCGACACGAACCTGACGGGCACGTTCCGGGTGGTCAAGCGTGCGACCAAGGGGATGATGAAGGCGAAGTTCGGCCGCATCGTGCTCATGTCGAGCGTCGTCGGCGCCTACGGTCAGGTCGGCCAGGTCAACTACGCCTCGTCGAAGGCCGCGCTCGTCGGCATGGCCCGCTCGATCACGCGTGAGCTCGGCTCGCGCGGCATCACCGCCAACGTCGTCGCGCCGGGGTTCATCCAGACCGACATGACGGCCGCGCTCCCCGAGGAGCTGCAGGCCGAGTTCAAGAAGCAGATCCCGGCGGCGCGCTACGGCACGGTCGACGACGTCGCCGACGCCACGCTCTTCCTGGCGAGCGACGGCGCCGGGTACGTCTCCGGTGCGGTGATCCCGGTCGACGGCGGTCTCGGGATGGGCCACTAGCCCGCTGGGCGCACCCGACCGAGTCTCGGGCTCAGCGACGGGTCTCGCGCTCTCGGGCACGAGACCGGTCGCCCACCCCGAGTCTCGGCGACGCCCCCGGGCCGCGGATCAGCCGCGCAGGCCGAGCGTCGCGAGCACCGCGGACAGGTCGCGGTCGACGACCGCCACGTCCGCCCGCTCGCGGACCAGCGGCTTCGCGTCGAAGGCCACGCCCAGGGCCGCGACGCCCATCATGACGAGGTCGTTGGCCCCGTCACCGACCGCCACGGTACGGGACAGCGGGACGTCGTCCGCCCCGGCCCACGCGCGCAGCGTCCCGGCCTTCGCCTCGGCGTCGACGACGTCACCGAGCACGCGACCGGTGAGCACGCCGTCCACCACCTCGAGCCGGTTGGCCCGGCAGTGGTCGAGGCCGAGCCGCGCGGCGAACGGGTCGAGGACCTCGTGGAACCCGCCGGACACGACGCCGACGGTGCCGCCGGCGGCGTGCACGCCGCGGACCAGCTCCTCAGCACCCCGCGTCACGCGGACCGCCTGCTGCGCGCGCGTGCAGACGTCGGCCGGGAGGCCCGCCAGGGTCGCGACCCGCTCCCGGAGGCTCTCGGCGAAGTCGATCTCGCCGCGCATGGCGCGCTCCGTCACCGCCTGCACCTGTGGACGGGTGCCGGCGTGGTCGGCGAGCAGTTCGATGACCTCGTCCTCGAGCAGCGTGGAGTCGGCATCGAGGACGACGAGGAAGCGTGGCACGCACCAACGGTACCGACAGCAGGAGGCGCGGCCGACGTCTGTGACGTCAGCCGCGCCTCCAGGCCGCGTGGTGGGTGGGGTCAGGCCTCGACTCGGACGCCCTTGCCCACGACGGTGATCCCCGACTCGGTCACCGTGAAGCCGCGGGCCTCGTCGGTCTCGCGGTCGACGCCGACCTGCGCGCCGGGAGCGATGACCACGTCCTTGTCGAGGATCGCGCGGTTCACGGTCGAACCGGCACCGATCGACGCCCGCTCGAACACGATCGAGTCGAGGACCTTCGCGCCGGAGTCGATGCCGCACCACGGACCGATCACACTGCGTTCGACCTGGGCACCGGACAGCAGGCAGCCGAGCGAGACGATCGAGTCGACCGTCGAGCCGGTGTTGCCGTTCGCGTCGCGCACGAACTTCGCCGGCGGCAGGTTCGTCTGCTGGTTGAAGATCGGCCAGTCCTGGTTGTACAGGTTGAAGACCGGCACCGGCGCGATGAGGTCCATGTGGGCGTCGAAGAACGAGTCGATCGTGCCCACGTCGCGCCAGTAGTACCGGTCGCGGTCGTTCGACCCGGGCACGTCGTTGCGCTGCAGGTCGTACACGCCGGCGTCGCCGCGGGCCACGAAGTCCGGCACGATGTCGCCGCCCATGTCGTGCTTGCTCGACTCGATCTGCCCGTCGCGGAGCACCGCGTCGACGAGGGCGTCGGCGTTGAACACGTAGTTGCCCATCGACGCGAGGATCTCGTCGGGGGAGTCCGCCAGGCCGACGGCGTCCTTCGGCTTCTCGAGGAACGCGTCGATCTTGGTGGGGTCGTCCTGGTCCACCTGGATGACGCCGAACTGGTCGGCGAGTCCGATCGGCTGCCGGATCGCCGCGACCGTGGCACTGCGGCCGGAGGCGATGTGAGCCTCGATCATCTGGTGGAAGTCCATCCGGTAGACGTGGTCGGCACCGACCACGACCACGATGTCCGGGCGCTCGTCGCGCAGCAGGTTGAGCGACTGCAGGATCGCGTCCGCCGAGCCGGCGAACCACCGCTTGCCGAGTCGCTGCTGCGCCGGCACCGACGCGACGTAGGACCCGAGGAGCCCCTCCATGCGCCAGGTCTCGGCCACGTGACGGTCGAGGCTGTGCGACTTGTACTGGGTCAGGACGACGATCTTCTGCAACCCGGAGTTGACCAGGTTGGAGAGCGCGAAGTCGATGAGGCGGAAGTTGCCGCCGAACGGGACTGCGGGCTTCGCGCGGTCGGCCGTGAGCGGCATGAGCCGCTTGCCCTCGCCGCCGGCGAGGACGATGCCGAATACCTTCTTTGGTGCCATGTGGTTCACAGTAGGCGTCCGGACGGCTGACCCGTTACGTTGAGTCCGTGCGAGTCGATCTACTGACCAGGGAGTATCCGCCGGAGGTCTACGGCGGAGCGGGTGTCCACGTGGCCGAGCTCACGGCTGCGCTGCGGTCGGGGACGGACACGGACGTGCGCGTGCGTGCCTTCGGGGCGTTCCGCGACGAGGAGGGCGTGTGGGCCTACCGCACGCCCGAGGGCCTCGAGGACGCGAACGGTGCGCTCCAGGCGCTCGGCACCGACGTCCGCATCGCCGCCGACGTCGAGGGCGCCGACCTGGTGCACTCCCACACCTGGTACGCGAACGCTGCGGGACGCATCGCGCAGCTCACCCACGGCATCCCGCACGTGGTCACCGCGCACAGCCTCGAGCCGCTGCGCCCGTGGAAGGCCGAGCAGCTCGGTGGCGGGTACCGGCTGTCGAGCTGGATGGAGCGCGAGGCGTTCGAGCAGGCCGACGGCGTGATCGCGGTCTCGAAGGCCATGCGGGCCGACATCCTGCGCTCCTACCCGTCGATCGACCCGGCGAAGGTCCACGTCGTCTACAACGGCATCGACATCGACGAGTGGAAGCCGACCGTCGACGAGGGCGCCGTGCGCGCCCTCGGCATCGACCCGTCGCGCCGCTCGGTGGTGTTCGTCGGCCGGATCACCCGGCAGAAGGGCCTGCCGTACCTGCTCCGTGCGGTGGCGTCGCTGCCGTCCGACGTGCAGATCGTGCTGTGCGCGGGCGCTCCGGACACGCCGGAGATCATGGCCGAGGTGACCGGACTGGTCGAGTCCCTGCGCGCCGAGCGCGACGGTGTGGTCTGGATCGACCGGATGCTCTCCCACCAGGAGGTCGTCAACGTCCTGTCGTCGGGCACCGTCTTCGTCTGCCCGTCGATCTACGAGCCGCTCGGCATCGTCAACCTCGAGGCGATGGCCTGCGGGATCCCGGTGGTCGGGACCCGCACGGGCGGCATCCCCGAGGTCGTCGCCGACGGACTGACCGGGCGCATCGTCCCGATCGACCAGGCGCAGGACGGCACCGGGACGCCCAACGACCCGGACCGCTTCGTCGCGGACCTCGCCCGCACGCTCGACGAGGTCCTGGCCGACGAGGGGCTCGCGAAGCTCATGGGACGCGCCGGGCGCCTGCGTGTCGAGAGCGAGTTCACCTGGGACGCGATCGCGCACCGCACACGGCAGGTCTACGACGAGGTGCTCGCCCGGAAGCCGTAGGCTGTGGCCATGCCCTCGGTCGTGCGCTTGTCAGACGTCTCCGTGGTCCGCAACGGGGCCACCATCCTCGACGGGATCTCGTGGGAGGTGCAGGACGACGAACGCTGGGTGGTGCTCGGTGCCAACGGCGCGGGCAAGACCACGCTGCTGCAGGTGGCCGGCGCCCAGACGTTCCCGACGTCGGGCAGCGTCGAGGTGCTCGGTACCGAGCTCGGCGGCGCGGACCTGTTCGAGCTGCGCCCGCGCATCGGCTTCGCGTCGACCGCCCTCGCCCGCCGGATCCCGGTGACCGAGAAGGTCGTCGACGTCGTGCTGACCGCTGCCTACTCCGTGACCGGGCGCTGGAACGAGGAGTACGAGGAACTCGACGTCCGCCGCGCCCAGCGCGTGCTCGACGAGTGGGGCCTCGGTGACTTCACCGACCGCACCTTCGGTGAGCTGAGCGACGGCGAGCAGAAGCGCGTGCAGATCGCCCGTTCCGTGATGACCGACCCCGAGGTGCTGTTCCTCGACGAGCCGGCCGCGTCGCTCGACCTCGGTGCTCGCGAGAGCCTGGTCCGCACGCTCGGCGGGTACGCGCAGAGCAGCGACTCGCCGGCGATCGTCATCGTCACGCACCACGTCGAGGAGATCCCCGAGGGCTTCACGCACGCCCTCGTGCTCGCCGACGGCACCGTGCAGGCCGCCGGCCCCATCGACGAGGTCCTGACGGCTCCCACGCTGTCCCAGGCCTTCGGTGTGGAGCTGACCGTGTCGAAGGACGCCGGTCGGTACACGGCACGCGCGGCCTGACGCTCCCGATCCGGCCCGTCGTCTGGTAACGTGGACGGCTGGCGCACGCCGCAGACTTCCCGCGCGGGGGTCCCGATCGAGTCCGCTCGAACCGGCCGTCCGCGCACCTCCCACCATCTCCAACCGAGGAATCTCCATGAAGACCGACACCCACCCCGAGTACAACGCCATCGTCTTCCGCGACCTGGCTTCCGGTGAGACGTTCCTGACGCGTTCGACCGCGACCAGCGACAAGACCATCGAGCTCGACGGTGCGACCTACCCGGTCATCGACGTCGAGATCTCGTCCGCGTCGCACCCGTTCTACACGGGCAAGCAGCGCATCCTCGACTCGGCCGGTCGCGTCGAGAAGTTCAACCAGCGCTTCAAGGGCTTCAGCAAGTAAGTCCGCGTTCGCGCTCGGACGGGCGGTCCTCCTGCGGGAGGGCCGCCCGTTCTGCGTCGCGGGGCGTGCGGCGCGCTGTGTCCGGGGGCGGCGGGGGTCGCGCCCCGCTGCGGACGGTGCGCCCCGGCACACGGGGGTGCGGCGTCCGGGACGGGGCGCGATCGCGTTCCGCGGCACCTCGGTGGCCACGCGATGGCGACGTCGTGCCGACGCTCCGTGGCGCGTGGTGCTCGTGCACAGCTCGGAGCAGGTCGCGCCATGCGATCACGTGGTTCGGCGTGCGTTCGGTTGTGCGGCTGCACCGAGAGCGAGGCCTCGGTCACGGCCGGGAGGCCCGGTGCGGGGTCAGCAGGGCGGCTCACCTGACGACGTCGGGCCGTTTCGCGCTCGTCCGCTCCGGCAGTCCGGCGCGCGTGACGGCCGTGGTTCGTCGTGCTCGCGCACCACGCGGCGCACGTCGCGCCACGCGATCGCACGGTTCGACGTGCTTCCGGTTGTGCGCGTGCACGGGGCGCCTGGCCGGGCGCGCGTACCTGGCCGGGGAACGGCCACGGCCACGGGCGCGGACGCGGGCGGCTCAGCGTGCGTCGGCGGGTGACCTCGCGCGCGGGTCGGCTCCGCGGCCGCAGGGCAGCGGGCGGGGCTACGAGCCGTTGCGGTGCGGCCAGCGACCGTCGGCGGTGAAGGAGGGGTCGCGCTTCTTCCGCATGTAGTCCTGGAACGAGGTGGCCTGCTCGGCGCACCAACCGACCTGCTTGCGGTGGAGCTCCTCGGCGGAGACACCGAGCTCGTCGGGGTATTTCGCCGCGAGGGCCTGTGCGACACGCCCGGCAGCGATGGCGTCCGCCGCGGCGTCGTGTGCGTCGGACAGGGTCACGCCGTAGAGCTCGGACGCGGCCTCGAGCGTGCGCTTGCCCTTGCGGTAGGTGTCGAGCGCCTTGTCCATCACGAGGGGGTCGACGACGTTGCCGATGACGGGGGAGGCGATGCCGTGCCGGCGGGCCTCGCGGTCGAGCACCGTCAGGTCGTACGGCGCGTTGTAGATGACGAGCGGGATGCCGCGGGCGAAGACGGCCTCGACCGCGGCGACGATCTCGGCGACGACCTCGCCGGCGGGTCGGCCCTCGGCCTGCGCGCGCTCCGTGGTGTAGCCGTGTACGGCGGCGGCGCCCTCGGGGATGGCGATGCCCGGGTCGGCGATCCAGGCGCCCTCCGCGATGGAGCGACCGGTCATGTCGATCAGTCCGACATGGGCGGTGACGATGCGGGCGGTCTCCACGTCGACGCCCGTCGTCTCGAGGTCGAACACGCCGAGCGCGTGCCACCAGGGCCGGCCGCTCAGGTCCTGCACGGCCGGTGCGGCGGGTGCGGGCGTGTCGAGCGCTGCTGCGGAGTACGTCACGCCACGAGGCTAGCGGGCCACCACCGACACGCTCCACGCGACCCGCCTGCCGGGGCGCCACGACACGCTCCACGCGACCCGCCTGGCGGGCCGCCACGACATGCTCCATGCGACCCGCCTGGCGGGGCGCCACGACACGCTCCGCGCGGCCCGCCTGGCGAGGACGCCAGGACGAGCCACGGCGACGCGACGAGCGCGGGGCGAGCCGCGCCTCCAGGCCGACAGCGACCACCCGGCGGACGGAGGCCGCCCGCCGGCCCGTGTCAGACGCCGACCGGCGCGCCCACGTGCAGCCAGTAGAACGACTGCGTCCCCATCGTCAGCGTGACGGAGCCGTCCTCGTCGAAGGACGGGAACGAGCCGCCGCCGAACAGGTCGTACAGCGGCCGACCCGCGAACTCCGGCGCCGAGATCGTCACCGACGTCGGGTTGGTGGCGAAGGAGAACACGCAGAGGACGTCCTCGGCGGACGGACCGAACTGCTGCCCCGAGCCCTCCCACGACCGGACGAACGCGAGCACCGAGTCGTTCGTCGTGTCCTGCACGTGCAGCGAGCCCAGGCCGAAGACGGGGTGCGCCTTGCGGACGTGGATGACGTTGCGGACCCAGTGCAGCAGCGAGCGGGACTGGGCGAGCTGCGCCTCGACGTTGACCTGCGCGTAGTTGTAGACGAGCGACTGCACGACCGGCAGGTAGAGCTTGCCCGGATCGGCGGTCGAGAAGCCGGCGTTGCGGTCCGGGGTCCACTGCATCGGCGTGCGCGAGGAGTCGCGGTCCGGCAGCCAGATGTTGTCGCCCATGCCGATCTCGTCCCCGTAGTACAGGAACGGCGACCCGGGCAGCGAGAACAGCAGGGCGTGGATGAGTTCGAGCTCGGCCCGTGAGTTGTCGAGCAGGGGAGCGAGGCGACGACGGATGCCGATGTTCGACCGCATCCGCGGGTCGTAGCCGTACCAGCCGTACATCGCCTGCCGGTACTCCTCGCTGACCATCTCGAGTGTCAGCTCATCGTGGTTGCGGAGGAACACGCCCCACGCGGCCTTCTCAGGGACGTCGAGCGTCTCGGACAGGATCGCCTTGAGCTCGGCGGCGTGCTGCGCGCGGAGCGAGTAGAAGATGCGCGGCATCACCGGGAAGTCGAACGCCATGTGGCACTCGGGCTCCTCGTCGGTGCCGAAGAACGCGGCGGTCTCGCGCGGCCACTGGTTCGCCTCGGCGAGCAGGACGCGCCCCGGGTACTCGTCGTCGACCATCGCGCGGAGCCTCTTGATGAACTCGTGGGTCTCCGGCTCGCCCTCGCCGTTGCCCTCCTCGGACTCGAACAGGTACGGGATCGCGTCGAGCCGCAGCCCGTCGACGCCCAGGTCGAGCCAGTGGCGGACGACGTCGTAGACGGCCTCGACGACGGCCGGGTTCTCGAAGTTCAGGTCGGGCTGGTGCGAGAAGAACCGGTGGAAGAAGAACTGGCGGCGCACCGGGTCGAACGTCCAGTTCGACTCCTCGGTGTCCACGAAGATGATGCGGATGTTCTCGTAGTGCTCGTCGGTGTCGCGCCAGACGTAGAAGTCGCCGTAGGGACCGTCCGGGTCCTCGCGGGACTGCTGGAACCACTCGTGCTGGTCGGATGTGTGGTTGATCACCATGTCGATGACGATCCGCATGTTCCGCTCGTGCGACTTGGTGACGAGCTCGCGGAAGTCGTCGAGGGTACCGAACTCGGGCAGGATCGCCCGGTAGTCGGAGATGTCGTACCCGCCGTCGCGCATCGGCGACTGGAAGAACGGCGGCAGCCAGATGGCGTCGACGCCGAGCCACTGCAGGTAGTCGAGCTTGCCGATGACGCCCTGGATGTCCCCGATGCCGTCGCCGTTCGAGTCGACGAACGAGCGGATCATGCACTCGTAGAAGACCGAACGCTTGTACCACTGCGGGTCCAGGGTCAGGCCGGGCAGCTGGATCGGGGCCGTGAAGGTCAAGCGTGCTCCTCGTCGTCGGCGGGCCGGCGACGTGGCCCGACTCCGGCCACAGTAGGCGCGTGCTCCTGCTGCTGTCCGCGGGTCGCGTTCGCCACCGCGTCGCGCGGCCGGACGGTCCGACCTCGGCGGCGCGGCCGGGAGGCGCGACACCCCTCCACAGCGTGCCTCCCGCCCGCCGTCCTCACCAGCCGGGCGCGGGGCGCACCCCCGCCTGCTCCCGCTTCGTAGACTGGCCGCGATGCAACCCCCCGTGATCTCCCCGTACCAGTCGCTCGTCGCCGCGACCCCGGTCGTGCACCGGGCCGTGACGGTCGACGGCCGCACCACGCACTACTGGGAGTACGGCCCGGCCGACGCGACCGAGACGGTCCTCGCCGTGCACGGGTTCCGCGGTGACCACCACGGGCTCGAGACGATCGCCGCCCACCTGCGCGGCGTGCGGGTGGTCGTCCCCGACCTGCCCGGGTTCGGGATCTCCGACCCGCTGCCGGTCTCGGACATCGACGCGTACGTCGGCTGGCTCACCGGGTTCCACCGAGCGCTCGGCCTCGGTCCGGACACGGTCGTGCTCGGCCACTCCTTCGGGTCGATCGTCACGGCGGCCGCGGTCGCAGCCGGCCTCGACACGCGGCTGCTCGTGCTCGTGAACCCGATCGCCGCGCCTGCACTGCAGGGCCCACGCGCGATCGGGACCGGCATCGCGATCGGCTACTACCGTGCCGGCGCGGTGCTGCCGAGGCCGGTCGGGCTGGGGCTGCTCCGCAACCGCGCGATCGTCCGCGCGATGAGCCTCGCGATGCTCAAGTCGCGTGACCGCGATCTGCGCCGGTGGGTGCACGACCAGCACGACCGGTACTTCTCGGCGTTCGCGGACCGGACGAGCGTGCTCGAGGCGTTCCGGACCTCCGTGACGCACGACGTCTCCGAGTACGCCGATCGCATCGACGTGCCCGTCCTGCTGGTCGCGGCGGAGCACGACGACATCACGGCGCTGCCCGAGCAGCGGGCGCTGGCCGAGCGACTCCGGGACGCCGAGCTCGTCGTGGTGCCCGAGGTCGGGCACCTCGTGCACTACGAGACGCCCGGGGCCGCCGCGGACGCGGTCCTCCGTCGGATGGCGGAGCCCGCGACCCGGCGTCGAGCCGGACGCGGTCCTGCGCGCGGGACGAAGCGGACGTCGGCGGAGTCAGCGTCGGGGAAGTCGACGTCGGGGGAGTCGGCGTCGTGAGCCGCCTGCGGATCGGCATCGACTGCCGGTACGTCCGGATCGGACGACATGACGGCATCAGCCGCTTCACGGCCGGCATCGTGGCGCACCTGCCCGACCGGCACGACCACGTGCTGCTCGTGCACGACGAGCGGCAGCTCGAGTCACTGCCCGACGGCATCCCGTGGGAGCGCATCCCCGCACCGACGGACGCCGGTGAGCCGTTCGTGGCCCGAGCGGTGAACCGGCTCGGGCTCGACGCGGTGTTCTCGCCGATGCAGACCATGGGCTCCCGCGGCCGGCGCTACGCGCTCGTGCTCACCCTGCACGACCTCATCTACTACCGGAACCGCACGCCTCCACGGGAGTTCTCGTGGCCGATCCGGCTGGGGTGGCGGCTCTTCCACCTGAGCTGGGCGCCGCAGCGGGTGCTGCTGAACGGTGCGGACGGCGTCGTGACGGTGTCCGAGACCACCGCGGGGCTGATCGAGCGGCACCGCTTGACGAAGCGTCCCGTGACCGTGGCGTACAACGCGGCCGATCCCGCCGCGCCGCGCGACCCCGCTGCCGGACGTTCCCGGACGCTCGTCTACATGGGGTCGTTCATGCCGTACAAGAACGTCGAGACGCTCGCGGCCGCACTGCCCCTGCTCGGCGCCGACTGGACGCTGCACTGCATGTCACGGGTGTCCGATGCTGATCGACGCCGACTGGAGGCCCTGGCGCCGGCGGGGTCGATCGTCTTCCACGACGGCGCCTCGGACGACGAGTACCTGGAGACCCTGCGCGGCGCGACCGCACTGGCGACGGCCTCGTACGACGAGGGCTTCGGCATCCCCCTGGTCGAGGCGATGGGCGTCGGGACGCCGGTGGTCGTCAGCGACGTCCCGATCTTCCGCGAGATCGGTGGCGACGCCGCGGAGTACTTCGATCCGTCCTCGCCGTCGGCCGTGGCCGCCGCGGTCCGCCGACTCGAGGACCGGTGGGACCAGGCGTCACAGGCCTCGCTGGAGCGGGCGGCCCGGTTCCGGTGGCAGGACTCCGCGGAGCAGGTGACGCGCGCGGTCGAGCAGGCCGTCGCGGACCGGCAGCGCGGGTGACGGGAGCCGCCGTGCCGACCGCAGTGGTCGGCCGTGCGGACGACGAGGAGCGTGGCGTCAGGACGGCTGGCGCGCACTGACGCCGGCGTCGGGGAAGACGTCGTGCGTCGCGCGCTGGGCGACGTCCGTGATCGCCGCGAGGGCGACGTCGGTGGCGGCCGTGACGAGTTCGACCCGTTGCGCGGCTGCGTCGTTCGACGGCGCGTCGGTGGCCCAGTCGCACCGCACGGCGACGACACCGCCGATCCCCGCCACCGACCGGGCGACCTCGAGTCGCTGGCGCGTGACCTCGGCGTCCGTGGTGACCCCGATCACCATGGTGTCGAACCGGACCTCCGCCGACACGGCGACCCCGTTGCCGTCCGCGTCGGCGGCCGCCGCGCTGAGTGCCCGGGTGATGTCCACCTGCTGGCCGTGGGACAGCCCCGTTGCCGCGTCGACCACGGCGGACACCCGGTACGCCGCCAGGGAGTCGTGCGTCGTCTCCTCGTCGCGGACGCCGCGCACCCCCGCGACCTCGGTCGCCGCGGTGCGGAACCGGTCGAGCGCTGCCTGCGGACGGGGGAACACGCCGCCGACCCCGGTCTGGATGCTGCCGACGATGGTCGAGAGCACGACGGCGATGACGACACCGGCCGCGACGAAGGACAGCGTGATGACGGTGCCGCGTCGCAACCGCTGGCCGGTGGACGCCGTCGCGATCGAGGCCGTGTCGGGACCGAACGCGCGGTCGAGGTCGTCCGTCGAGTCGACGCGGTCGTCCGCAGGTCCCTGGTTCGTCACGGCCCCTCCTCGAGCACGGGTGCGAGCACCACCGGGCGGTGGTCGGGTCGCCCGTGGAGCGGAGCCTAGTCCGGGTGGGTCCTCTCGATCCGGCGGCCGCGGGTAACGGTCGTGTACCGGTCCGCTGCGCGCGCTACCGGCGCTCGAGCGGGTTCTGCTCGGCGAAGGACTCGTCGCCCGTCTGCTCCGAGACCTCGTCGAGCGGGTCGTCGAAGCGGACGAGCTCGGCTCGGAACCGCTCGGGGTCCCAGCGGAACGAGTGCACGGAGCCGTTGCGGATCGGCGTCGTGTACCGGTCCGCCGTGCCGGGAGCGGCAGCGTTGACGACGGCCCGGATGACGGCGCCGTGCGTCGCGACCACGACCGACCCGGCGTCGAAGCGGACCGCGATCTCGGCCAGGGTCTCGGTCGCACGCGCGAGCAGGGCGGAGCGGGACTCCCGTCCGGGGATCTCGTCGTGCGGGTAGCGCTCGGCGACCTCGGTGTCGGTGAGCCCCTCGGCCTCGCCGTACGAGCGCTCCGCGAGCCCCGGGTACGTCGCGGGCTCCGGGAGCCCGAGGTGGCGGGCGATGATCGCGCCGGTCTCGAACGCGCGCGACAGCGGTGACGCGACGACGGCGTCGAACCGCCGCCGACCGAGGAGCAGCGCGGTGGCCGCGGCCTGGGACCGACCGGTGTCGTTGAGGGGGATGTCGGTCGAGCCCTGGATGCGTCGCTGCGCGTTCCAGTCGGTCTCGCCGTGCCGGACCAGGGTGAGGAGCGTCGTCACCCGTCGATCCTGCCAGAGGGCACCGGAGCAGCCGAGCCCGGAGCCGCCGAGCCCGGAGCATCGGACGTCGGGCCGGTCGACGCCGGACCAGCCGACGCCGGCACGAGCCGTGCGGCCAGTGCCTCGAGTGTCTCCGTGGTGCCGGCGTCGAGCTTCGCGGCCGCCCGCCGGTCGCTGCGGG
Organism: Curtobacterium sp. NPDC087080; assembly: GCF_044745105.1. Lineage (NCBI taxonomy): Bacteria > Bacillati > Actinomycetota > Actinomycetes > Micrococcales > Microbacteriaceae > Curtobacterium > Curtobacterium sp. NPDC087080. Next base: position 342,836 of record NZ_JBIUZP010000001.1, read on the forward strand.
TGGCCCCGCGGTTCACGATGACGACCGGGTGCTTGCGCCGCGTGGCGTGGTCGACGAGCCGGACGCCCGAGTTCACGGTGAGCGACGATCCGACGACGAGCAGGGCGTCGGCGTCCGCGACGATCGACACGGCCTCGCGGAACTTCTCGGCGGGCACGAACTCGCCGAAGAACACGACGTCGGGCTTCAGCACCCCGCCGCAGACCGAGCAGTCCGGCACCCGGAAGCGCTCGACGTCGGTGATCTCCACGTCGCCGTCCGGCTGGAGCTGCACGGTGCCGGGTTCGTCGATCCACGGGTTCTCGCGGTCGAGGACGGTGGCCAGGTCGGCACGTGAGAACACCTGCCCGCACGTCAGGCACACCGCGCGGTCCATCGAACCGTGGATCTCCACGACGCGTCGGGACCCGGCGCGCAGGTGCAGTCCGTCCACGTTCTGCGTGACGACCCCGGCGACGACACCCGCGTCCTCGAGCGCTGCGAGCGCCCGGTGGCCGGTGTTCGGGCGGGCGGCGGCGAAGGTCCGCCACCCGAGGTGCGAGCCGGCCCAGTAGCGCTGGCGCTTCGCCGGGTCGGAGCGGAACTCCTGGAAGGTCATCGGCTTCCGGACGACACGGCCCTCGCCGCGGTAGTCGGGGATGCCGGAGTCGGTGCTGAGCCCGGCGCCGGAGAGCACGGCGACACGCTTGCCCGCCAGCATCTCGACGACGCGGTCGAGCTCGTCCGTCATCGGGTCGGTCAGCACGTCGTCCACGGTACCCTCAACAGCCGAACGCCCAGCCGCCTTCCCACGAAACGAGCCCCGTGCACGCCGTCCGCATCGACTCCCTCGACGACCCCCGCCTCGACGACTTCGCCCGGCTCACCGACGTGGCGCTGCGCCGGGTCACCGAGCCGGAGGGTGGGCTCTACATCGCCGAGTCGAACACGGTGATCGAGCGCGCGGTCCGCGCCGGGCACGTCCCGCGGAGCGTCATCGTGCAGGAGAAGTGGCTCGACAGCGTGCTGCCCCTGGTGGCGGACCACGAGGGCCCGGTCTTCGTCGGACCGGACGCACTGCTCGAGGACCTGACCGGCTTCCGGATGCACCGTGGCGCCCTCGCCGCGATGCACCGCCCGGAGTTGCCGTCCGTCGCCGACGTCGTGCGGGACGCGAAGGTCGTCGTCGTGCTCGAGGACGTCGTCGACCACACCAACGTGGGTGCGGTGTTCCGGAGCGTGGCCGGGCTCGGTGCGGACGCGGTGCTCGTCAGCCCCCGCTGCGCGGACCCGCTCTACCGCCGGAGCGTGCGGGTGAGCATGGGTACGGTGCTCCAGGTGCCGTGGACCCGCATCGGCGAGTGGCCGGCCGCGGGCGAGGAACTCCGCGCGCAGGGCTTCCACCTGGCCGCGATGGCGCTCACCGACCGCTCGGTCGACCTGGACGCGTTCGTCGCCGACGTCCCCGAGCGGGTCGCGCTCGTGATGGGCACGGAGGGGCAGGGGCTCACCGACGCCGCCATCGCCTCGGCCGACACGACGGTCCGCATCCCGATGGCGCACGGGGTCGACTCGCTCAACGTGGCCGCGGCGAGCGCCGTCGGGCTCTGGGCGGTCACGCACGCGCAGCGCGCAGCACGACCGACCACCTGACCGCTCGGCGACGGCCCGCCGCACCGGTTCAGGCAGCTCCGGCCGGGAGGCCCGTCCCGACCCCGTCGCGCAGCCAGCGAGCCGCCGTGGTCACCAGGGCGCGGTCCGTGCCGGTCCCGCCGGTCAGGCACAGCCCGACGGGCGCGCCGTCCACACCGAGCGCGGGGGCGCTCACCGAGGGCACCCCGCCCACGCTCGCGAGCGCGGTCATGGTGGTCGTCGCGGTCCGGACCCGTTCGAGCTCCGTCGTGTCGGCCGTGAGCGACGGTGCCGGCCCGGGCGCGGTCGGCGTGACGAGCAGTCGACCGACCAGTGCCGCACGGACGGCGGCACGCACTGCGGGGAAGCGGTCCCGCGCGCCGTCGACGAGCTCCGGCGGGTTCGCGGCGGCGGCGGCGAACCGCTGCCCGACGACGGCGCCGAGCGCACCGGGGTGGGCGGCGATCCACGCTCCGTGCGCCGCCGTCGCCTCGGCACCCTGCACGAGCCGCAGGAGCTCGCGCAGGTCGTCGAGCGGCGGGATCCCGAGGTCGTCGAGCGTCACGACCGGCAGGTGGCCCGCGACCGCACTGAAGGCGTCCTGCGTCGCCGGGTCCGCGGCGGCGAGGAGCTCGGCGAGCACGACCGGGACCCCGGCCTCCGACGCGCGGTCCGCGTCGTGCGGCACCGAGGCGTCGAGGGCCCGGACCAGGGTGTCGGCGTCCCGGGTCAGCCACCCGACGGTGTCGAACGACGGTGCGAGCGGCAGCAGCCCCGCACGGTCGACGAGGCCGTGCGTCGTCCGCAGGCCCCACAGGCCCTGGTAGGAGGCCGGGATCCGCAGCGATCCCGCGGTGTCCGTGCCGAGTCCGACGTCCGCCGCGCCGGAGCGGACGGCCGATGCGGATCCGCTGGAGGAGCCTCCCGGCACCCGCGACGGGTCCGCACCGTTCGGCGGCGTGCCGTGGTGCTCGTTGCGTCCGGTCAGGGCGTAGGCGAACTCGTCGGTGCGCGCGATGCCGCGGATCGATGCTCCGGCGTCGAGCAGCGCGGCGACCGCGGCGGCGGACGCGGCCGCGGGCTCCGACTCCCGCAGGTGGGTCGGGTTGCCGGCGCCGACGCGGTGCCCGGCGACGGCGTACAGGTCCTTCACGGCGACCGTCGCACCGTCGAGCGGGCCGCTGCCCGTGGGCGGGAGGAGCGGGTCGCCGACGACGCGCCACACCGTGGTGTCGAGGGGACGGGGTCGGCCGGTGACGTGCGCCGCCTCGATGCGCCACGCGTCGGCGTCGTGGCGCCAGAGCTGGGTCTGCAGGCCCGACCCGCCGTCGCGGAAGGCGGAGACCGAGACCACGAGCGCGAGGTCCTCGGCGAGCACGCGGACCTCGACGCGGCTCAGGTGCCGCGGCGCGATGCCCCCGCGCGTCCCGCGGAACGCGCTGATCGCCTCGTGCCCGACGAGCAGCCCGCGGTCGTCCCCGCGCAGCGTTCCGGGGGAGCGGACGAAGGCGTCGTCGAGCGCTGCCAGGTCGTCGTCGGCGAGCGCGCGCTCGTACGCGTCGAGCGCGTCGAGGAGTCCGGCGGGTGCGGTCGGACCACCGGTCGGCCGTGCGGCGCTCACCGGACGTCCGCGAAGTCGGCCTTGCGGATGCGGGCGTGCGCCCCGGTGACGAGGTCGACCACCTGCGAGACGTCGAAGTCCGTCGCCGCGCTGAGGTAGGCGTACGCCAGGTGCGGCTCCATGCCGTACCGGGCGCCGAGGATCGCGATCGCGTGCCGGACGCAGGCGCGGACGGCCTCGTCGAGGTCGGGGTCGAGTCCGGTCGGCACCAGGAGGTCCTGCGTCTCGACGAGCGGCCAGACCAGTTCCCCGAACTGCTGCGCCGCCTCGGCGGCCGGCGTCACGTCGAAGCGCACGGTCGTGCGGAGTGAGGCCTCCATGGCGGTGAGTGCGACCTCGCCGTCGCCCTGCGCGAAGTGCGGGTCGCCGACGTACGCCAGGGCGTCCGGCACGAGCACCGGCAGGTGCAGCTGCGCACCGGCCTGCAGCAGGTTCACGTCGATGTTGCCGCCGTGGCGTCCGGGCGGGACCGAGTGCAGCCGCTCGCCTGGGGTGGCGACGCCCATGATGCCGAGGAAGGGTGCGAGCGGGAAGCGGGCGTACCGGTCGCCGCCCTCGGTGATCGGGATGCGGCCGCGGGGCCCGTCGTCGCCGGGCACGACGTCGGCGAAGACGCTCACGGTCCGCCCGTCGACCGGGTACTCGCCGTGCAGGGCTCCGCGACCGTGTCGGTTCGAGACGACGCCGTACGGCACGCGGGGGAGCGTCTCGAGCACGGTCATGGTCAGGACGTCCCCCGGCTCGGCCCCCGCGACGGCGATCGGACCGGTGACGACGTGCGGGCCGTCCCGATCGGGGTCGCGGCGACCGTGGCGGGCGATGGCGACGGCGTCGGCGAGCACGTGCTCCGGTGGGACGCCGTGGCGGCCGAAGAAGGCGAGGGGGTCGCTGCCCTGGTCCGGCAGGAGTCCCTCGTGGCTCACCGTGTCGATCGTCAGGTCGTCGCCGGGCGCGAGGGTGACGACGGGGCGGTCGTCGCCGTTCGGGAGCCGCCCCCAGAGCACCCGGTCGGCCTCGGCGGGCAGGTACCGGGTCGAACGCACGGGGCCGGTCCCCGGCTGGAGCACCGTCACCGGGGCCGCCGGGTCGGTGACCCGGTCGACGGCCGTGGCCGTGGCCGTGGCCGTGGCGGTGGGCGGCGCGGTGCTGCGGTCGCCGTGCGCGGCGCCCGGGGTGGTTCCGTGGTGCATGTCCAGCACGCTAGGGGCAGTGCGCGCCACAGCGCGGGCCGAAGCGCGGAGTTTTACGTGTTCGTCACACGGTGGCCGCGCTGCGACGGCCACGGCGGTGACGACGGGGGCGGCGGCGTCGACGACCGGCTCGGTCGGCACGCGGCCCGCTGACGGCCGGCACCCCGGGACCGCCCGGTACCCTCGGTTCCCGTGCCCCGTGTCGACCGCAGCCCCCGCTCCGCCGTCCGGCGGCCCGTGACGATCGGTGTCGTCGCGGTGCTCCTGCTCGCCGTCGGGTACCTGGTGGCCGCCGCGGTCGTGCCGTTCGCCCCGGCGAGCGCCACCACGACGAAGTACTCCGCTCCGACCTCGACCCTGCCGGACCTGCGGTTCCCGGGCTACGGCGCCACCGCGGTGCAGGCCACCGGCTTCCCGGAGAGCCTCCGCACCAGCGGCGACACGAAGCCGCGGTCGATCGCGAGCATCACCAAGGTCGTGACGGCCCTCGTCGTGCTCGACGCGAAGCCGCTGGCGCGCGGGGAGTCCGGGCCCGCCATCCGCTTCGACCCGCAGATGCATGCGCTGTACGCCGAGTACCTCGCGCAGAACGGTGAAGTGGCCCCGATGCCGGACGGTCTGCAGCTGTCCGAGTACCAAACCATGCAGGTCATGCTGATGAAGTCGGCGAACAACTACGCAGGCGCCCTGGCGCTCTGGGCCTTCGGGTCGATGGACGCGTACCAGCGCGCCGCCTCGGCCTGGCTCGACGCGCACGGGCTCGACGACACGACGATCCACGAGCCGACGGGCCTCGACCCCGCCAACCAGTCCACCGCGACGGACCTCGTGCGTCTCGGACAGCTCGCGCTCGCGGACCCCGTGGTGAAGGAGATCGTCGGCACGCAGCAGGTGACGGTGCCCGGGGCCGGGCAGATCGAGAACTCGAACAAGCTCCTCGGGATGGACGGCATCGAGGGCATCAAGACCGGCACGCTCGACCAGGCGGGCGCCTGCCTGCTCTTCGCGGCCACGTACCAGCGCGGAGGACGTCAGGTCACCGTCGTCGGCGTCATGCTCGGCGGCAAGGACCACCCATCGCTCGACGTCGACGTCCGCACCCTCCTCCGCTCGGTCGCCGACAACTTCCAGGTGGTCACGCTCACGCACGCCGGCCAGACCTTCGGCACCTACTCCACGCCCTGGCGCGACGACGCGGACGCCGTCGCCGCCGAGGCTGCGGAGGTGCTCGTGTGGGGTGACACGACCGTCAGGGCCCGCACCCGGCTCGACAGCCTGACCCTCGGCGAGCGCGGTGAGCGGGTCGGGACCGTCCGGTTCACGATCGAGCACCACGACCCGGTGACGGTGCCGCTCGAACTCGAACGCTCCATCGAGGACCCCGGGCTCTGGTGGCGCTGGACGAACCCGTTCCGCGGCGTCGAGACGACCGCGGCGACCGGGCCGACGGCCGTTGCCCGGCAGACCACCGCGGCGACCTTGCTGACCGGCGCCGCGTCCGCGGGGCGCTGGGGGCTCGCCGCGTAGGCTCTCCGACGTGACGACGACGTTCCCGCGCAGCACCCCGTCCGCCCTCGGCATCGACGCACGCGGGGTGTCCGCGTTCCTGGACGCCCTCGAGTCGACCCCGGACGTCGAACCGCACAGCATCGTGCTGCTGCGGCACGGCCGTGTCGCCGCGCAGGGCTGGTGGGCGCCCTACGCCGCGGACCGCGTGCACCTGCTGTACTCCCTGAGCAAGAGCTTCACCGCCGCCGCCGTGGGCATCGCCGTGCACGAGGGGCTCGTCGACCTCGACGCCACCGTGCTGTCGTCCTTCCCGGAGCTCGACGCGGACGTCACCGACGAGCGCAGCCGCCGCATCCGGGTCCGGCACCTCCTCGCGATGGCCTCCGGGCACCGCGAGGAGACCCTGCAGCGGGCCGAGGCCACCGACCCCGACGACCTCGTGCGCGGGTTCCTCCTGACCCCGCCCGACGAAGAGCCCGGCTCCGTCTTCGCGTACAACCAGCCGTGCACGTACACGCTCGCCGCGATCGTCCGTCGGGCCAGCGGCGAGTCGCTCGTCGACTACCTGCGCCCGCGGTTGCTCGACCCGCTCGGCATCGACGACCTGGCGTGGAAGCGCGACGAGACCGGTGCCGAGCTCGGCTTCAGCGGTGCGTACGCCCCGACGGCCGCCGTCGCCGCTCTCGGCCAGCTGTACCTGCAGCGCGGCGTGTGGGAGGGCCGGCGCATCCTCGACGAGGACTGGGTGGACGCCGCGACGAGCACGCAGGTCGCGAACCCCGACGAGGAGAACGCCGACTGGCAGCAGGGCTACGGCTTCCAGTTCTGGATGGCCCGCCACGGCTTCCGCGGCGACGGCGCCTACGGGCAGTTCTGCGTGGTGCTCCCCGAGCAGGACGTCGTGCTCGCCCTGACCGGGCAGTCGCTCGACATGCAGGCCGTGCTCGACGCCGCCTGGCAGCACCTGCTGCCGGCGATCGCGCCGCAGGACGGTGCCGAGAGTGACCTCGACCCTGAGGCGGACGCCGGCCTGGAGGCCCGCCTCGCCTCCCTGGGGCTGCCCCCGGTGCAGGGTGGTCGCCTCGCCGGCCCCGTGGCCGGCTCGTACGAGTCGGACGGCGTGCTCGAGGGGCTCCGGCTGGAGCCCGACACCGACACCGGCCGTGACACCGACGCTGCCGCGTGGCGCCTGACCGTCGACGTCGACGGCGGACTGCTGTCGTTCCCGGTCGGCCAGGGAGCGTGGGCGGTCGAGGGACCGCTCGCCGCGAGCGCCGCGACCGACGCCGACGGTGGCGTGCAGGTCGTCGTCCGGTTCGTCGAGACCCCGCACGCCGCCCGGCTCCGCCTCGACCCCGCGACCGGCACGGCGTCGGGGGAGTGGATCACCCAGCCCCTGCACGACGGGCCGCTGACGCTGCGTCGCCCGGTCGCCTGACCGGTCGCGCTGACCGGTCGCGCCCCCGTCCGGACACCGCGCCCGCGCACTCGGGGTTGCAGCGTCCGTCCGGGGGTGCACCGGCGTCGTGGCCTCTCGGTCAGGGCGTGTCGGAGGTCCCGGAGACCGGCTGCAGGCCGGGACGCTTCGCGCTGATGCCGTCGCCGGACGACGTGTGCCGGATGCGGCGCACGACCCAGGGGACGAGGTACTCGCGCGCCCAGCCCAGGTCCTCGACGCGGGCTTCCCGCCACGGCCGCGGCTCGAGCGGCTCCGGCGTCACCGGGTCGAGTCCGTGGTCGACCCCGAGGGCGTCGAGGACCGCCGCGGCGACCGTCGCGTGCCCGGTCGGCGAGTGGTGCAGCCGGTCCGGTGCCCACATCCGGGGATCGCGGAGGACCCGGAGCGCCCACATGTCGGCGACGAGTGCGCCGTGCTTGAGCGCGATCGCGTGCAGGTTCTCGTTGTAGATCGCCGTCTTGCCACGGACCATGCCGAGCACGGGCGTCATGCCGACGTCCGGGCCGGTGAAGAGCACGACGGTCGCGCCGTCGCTCCGGAGCCGCTCGATCATGCCGTCGAACCGCTCGGCGAGCTCGTCGGGGTCCGAGCCCGGGCGGATGATGTCGTTGCCGCCGGCCGACACGGTGACGAGGTCGGGGCCCAGGGCGAGCGCCGGCGCCACCTGCTCGTCGACGATCTGGCCGAGCAGGCGCCCGCGGATCGCCAGGTTGGCGTACGAGAAGCCGTCGGACCCCGTGGCGAGGACCTCGGCGACCCGGTCGGCCCAGCCGCGGTGACCGCCGGGGACGGTGGGGTCGGGATCGCCGATGCCCTCGGTGAACGAGTCACCGATCGCGACGTACTTGGACCACGCATGACGAGCTGACACCCCTCCGACCGTAGTCTCGTCGCATGACGTTGGTCGACGACCCCGTGTGGACGCTGCCGGAGGACCTGCTGGAGCGGATCGCGTCCCGCGCGCCGCGGTACGACGCCGAGAACGCGTTCTGCGCCGAGGACCTCGACGAGCTCCGTGCGGCGGGCTGGCTCCGGATCGGGGTGCCCGTCGAGCAGGGCGGCGCGGGTCTCGGCCTCGCCGCGACGAGTGCGCTGCAGCGGCGGCTCGCGCGGGCCGCACCGGCGACCGCGCTCGGTCTCGGGATGCACCAGGTGTGGGTGCAGGCGGCGCGCGCCGTCGCTGCGCGAGGTGGGTCGTTCCTCCAGACCGTCACCGACCGGGCGGCGGACGACCACCTGCTCGCGTTCGGCGTGAGCGAACCGGGCAACGACGCCGTGCTGTTCGACTCGTCGACGACGGCGGAGCCGGACGGCGACGGCGGCTACCGCTTCACCGGCACGAAGGTGTCCACCTCGCTCGCGCCCGCGTGGGACGTGCTCAGCGTGTTCGGCAAGGACACCAGCGGGCCGGAGCCGCGCCTCGTGCACGGCTTCGTGCTGCGGTCGGACGGTGACGTCGAGCACCTCGACGACTGGGACACGCTCGGGATGCGGGCCACCCAGAGCCGCACGACGCTGCTGCGCGGCGTGCACGTGCCGGCGTCGCGGATCGTCCGGGTGCTCCCCGTCGGTCCGACGCAGGACCCGCTCGTCTTCGGCGTGTTCGCCGCGTTCGAGCTGCTCGTGGCGTCGGTGTACATCGGGATCGCCGAGCGGGCGGTCGAGCTGGCCGTCGCGGCGGTGTCCGGCCGACACGGGCGCGACGGGGTCCCGCGCTCGCAGGACCCGGACGTGCGCCGCGCGGTCGCCGACCTCCGGGGCGCGGTGGACGCGGTCACCCTGCAGGTGTCGTCGCTGGCACGGTCCGTCGACGAGCTCGACGACTTCGGACCCCGCTGGTTCCCGCTGCTCGTCGGCACGAAGGCGCGGACGGTGGACACGGCGCAGCACGTCGTGGACGAGGCGCTGCGGCTCGCCGGCGGGTCGGCCTTCCGGGCGTCGTCGGAGCTCGCCCGGCTGGCGCGGGACGTCCGCGCGGGGCAGTACCACCCGTCGACCCGGGACTCGGCCGCGCGGACGATCGCCGCCGCGGAGCTCGGGCCGCTCGCCTGAGCCGCAGGCGGTCAGGGCCGAGCGGGCCGCGCCGGCTGTCGGTGGCGCGTGGCATCATCGCCGGGTGAGCAAGCAGGACGGACGCAACCGGCTCGTCTCCGACCACCCGGTCGACGACGTGACCGCGACGGTCCTGCACGTCGACATGGACGCCTTCTTCGCCTCCGTCGAGCTGCTCGACCGCCCCGACCTGCGCGGGCTCCCCGTCATCGTCGGACACGACTCGGACCGCTCCGTCGTCACCGCCGCCACGTACGAAGCCCGTCGCTACGGCGTGAACTCCGCGATGCCGATGGCCGTGGCGAGACGGCGCTGCCCGAACGCGGTCATCGTCGAACCGCACTTCGAGAAGTACGCGGCGAAGTCGGCGGCGGTGATGCGCGTCTTCGGGCAGTTCACCCCGAAGGTCGAGAAGCTCGGCATCGACGAGGCGTTCCTCGACGTCGCCGGGGCCCTCCGTCTGTACGGCACCCCGTGGCAGATCGGCACCGCCATCCGCGCCGCGGTCCTCGCGGAGACCGGGCTGCACTGCTCCGTCGGCGCGGCCTCGACGAAGTTCGTCGCCAAGCTGGCGTCGAGCCGCTCGAAGCCCGACGGCCTGCTCGTGGTGCCGGCCGAGCACACCGTGGCCTTCCTGCACCCCCAGCCGGTCTCGGCGCTCTGGGGCGTCGGCGGCACCACGCAGGAGAAGCTCGAGCGCCGCGGCATCCGCACCGTGGGGGACCTCGCCCACACGCCGTTGTCGTCGCTCGTCGCCGCGCTCGGACCCGCCGGCGGACAGCGCCTGCACGACCTGTCCTGGGGTCGCGACCCCCGCGTGGTCGACACCGGCGTGAGCGAGAAGTCGATCGGGCACGAGGTCACCTTCGGCCGCGACCTGACCGAGCGCGACGACGTCGCCCGCGAGCTCCTCCGCCTCGCCGACAAGGTGGCCGTCCGCCTGCGCCGGGCCGACGTGCAGGCGCGGACCGTGGCGCTCAAGGTCCGCTACACCGACTTCAGCACGCTGACCCGCTCCCGCACGCTCGCCGAACCGACCGACGTCGCCAAGCGGCTGCACCACGAGGCGGTCGAGCTCTACGACGTCCTGCACCGCCCGGGCAACCGGATCCGGCTGATCGGCGTCCGTGGCGAGAACCTCGTGCCGGCCGCGGCGAGCAACGCCCTCTGGGACGACGACGCGCCGTGGCGGGAGACCGAGACCACCGTCGACGCGGTCGCTGCACGCTTCGGTGCCGGCGTGCTCCGACCCGCCTCGCTCGTGCGCGGCACGCCCGAGCAGCGTCCGCCGCACGCCCGGCAGGACCCGGCCTGACGGTAGGATCGCGTGAAGTGAGCGCAGCGGAGTACGACGACCAGCAGCAGCCCGCGACGCTGTGGGGCGACACCCCGGACGGCGTCGACCGGGCGACGCGGGAGCAGTCCGCGGCCGGTGGGGAACCGGCCGCGCCGACGGCTGCCCGACCCCACGACGAGGCCGTGGTCCAGGCGGAGAACGCCGGCAACGCGGCCGCCGAGCACCTGTCCCCGGCGTTCCCGGAGCGGGCGGCGTGGGGGACCGCATCGAAGCTCCGTGCCTGGCAGGTCGAGGCACTCACGAAGTACTTCGAGACCGAGCCGCGCGACTTCCTCGCCGCGGCGACCCCCGGCGCCGGCAAGACCACGTTCGCGCTCCGCCTCGCCACGGAGCTCCTCGCCCGTGGCACAGTGGACCGCATCGTCGTCGTGGCGCCGACCGAACACCTCAAGCGGCAGTGGGCGGACTCCGCCGACCGCGTCGGCATCCGCATCGACCCGATGTTCAAGAACGGCGACGGCATGTTCGGCCGGCACTACCAGGGCGTGGCGATCACCTACGCGCAGGTCGGCATGAACCCGGAGGTCCACCAGCGGATCACCGAGGGCGGTCGCACGCTCGTGATCCTCGACGAGGTCCACCACGGCGGCGACGCCCTGACCTGGGGCGACGGCATCCGCGAGGCCTTCACGAAGGCGACCCGTCGACTCTCCCTCTCCGGCACGCCGTTCCGGTCGGACACCGCGCCGATCCCGTTCGTGCAGTACGCCCCCGACGAGCAGGGCATCCGGACCTCCATCTCCGACTACAACTACGGCTACGGCCGTGCCCTCAAGGACGGCGTCGTCCGACCGGTGCTCTTCATGGCCTACGCCGGGCAGATGCGCTGGAAGACGCGCATGGGCGACGAGATGTCGGCGTCCCTCGGCGAACAGGTGACGAAGGACATCACGGCCCAGGCCTGGCGGACCGCGCTCTCGCCGGAGGGCGAGTGGATGCCGGCCGTGCTCTCGGCCGCCGACAAGCGACTGACCGAGGTCCGTCGGGGCGTGCCGGACGCGGGCGGCCTGGTGATCGCGACCGACACCACGACCGCGCGTGCGTACGCCCGGATCCTGCAGCAGATCACCGGCGAGCGACCGACCGTGGTGCTCTCCGACGAGGCCGCTGCCTCGAGCCGGATCCAGGCCTACGCCGAGGACACCTCGCGGTGGATGGTGGCCGTCCGCATGGTGTCCGAGGGCGTCGACGTGCCCCGGCTGTGCGTCGGCGTGTACGCCACGAGCGCGAGCACTCCGCTGTTCTTCGCCCAGGTGATCGGGCGCTTCGTCCGGGCCCGTCGCCGTGGGGAGACCGCGAGCGTGTTCCTGCCGAGCGTGCCCGGGCTGATGGCGCTGGCGGCGTCGCTCGAGCTCGAGCGGGACCACGCCCTCGACCGGCCGAAGGACAGCGACGACGGGATGTACAACCCCGAGGACGCCATGGTCGCCGAGGCCAACAAGGAGGACCGGGCGTCCGAGAGCCTGCTCGAGGTGCAGCCGTTCGAGGCCCTCGACTCGCAGGCGTCGTTCGACCGGGTGCTCTACGACGGCGGCGAGTTCGGCACCGGGGGCGAGGTCGGCTCCCTCGAGGAACTCGACTTCATCGGCATCCCCGGACTCCTCGAGCCCGACCAGGTGCGCGACCTGCTGCGGGCCCGCCAGGCATCGCAGGCGAAGCGGTCGAAGGGCCGCGCCGCGAAGGACGGCATGCCGAAGCCGAAGCCGGACGAAGCGCGTCCGATGTACCAGACCATCAAGGAGCAGCGGACCGAGCTCGCACGGCTCGTGTCGATCTGGTCCCGGCACGCGAACGAACCGCACGGCGCCATCCACGCCGAGCTCCGGCGGATCAGCGGCGGACCGGCCGTGGCGCAGGCGAGCATCGAGCAGATCCAGAAGCGCATCGACGTCCTGCGCTCCCGCATCGGCAACCGACGGTGATCGAGCCCGTCGACGACCGCACGTGGCTCGTGAAGCGCACACCGGACTCCTCGCCCGAGGCGATCATCGACCGCTTCGGCGGCGGGTACCGCCTGCGTCGGTTCTCGCTGACCGAGTCCCGGCGCACCCAGCACGGCGTGTACACGGGGCCCGAGCTGGCCGAGACCGCCTGGTGGCGCCTGCAGGACCGCCCGCGCGGACGGTGACCGATCGCGAGACGCACCGCGTGACGGACCGAGCGCCCGATCCGGCTGCGGTGCGCGGACCGGGCGGCGCGGCTTGGTGACGTCCCAGGGGTTCTTCCGGTAGACCGGGTGCATGGCAGACTCCATCCCTCACATCCTCGTCCTCGGCGGCGGCTCCGCCGGCTACACCACGGTCAAGCAGCTCCAGAAGCACGCCGCGACCGTGCCGATGCGGATCACGCTGGTGGACCAGAACACGTACTACACGTACCTGCCGTTCCTGCCGGAGGTCGCGGGCGGGCACATCGCCCCGAAGGACGTGACCTTCGAGCTCCGTCGCGCGCTGAAGAAGACCCGCGTCATCCAGGGCAAGGTCACCGGCATCTCGTCGAAGGACAAGTCGGTGTCGATCGCCACGGCCGGCGGTGACGACCGCACGCTCGGCTACGACCAGCTCGTCGTCGCGCTCGGCTCCGTGACCCGCACCTTCCCGACCCCCGGGCTCGAGGAGTACGGCGTCGGCTTCAAGACCGTGGAAGAGGCCGCCTACGTCCGCGCGAAGCTCCTCGACAACATCGCGAAGGCCGCTGCCACCCGCGACGAGGACGAGCGTCGCCGTCTGCTGACGAGCATCTTCGTCGGCGGTGGCTACACCGGTGTCGAGGCGATCGGCGAGCTCTTCGACGTCTCGCAGGCCGCCATCAAGACCTACCCGTCGCTCGCCGGCGAGCAGCCGCGCTGGGTGCTCATCGACGCACTCGACCGCGTCGCGCCCGAGGTGGGCCCGGAGCTGTCGAAGTGGACCCTCGAGTCGCTGCGTGCCCGCGGCATCGACGTCCGTCTGAAGACGACCATGCCGAGCGCCGAGGGCGGGATCATCAAGCTCTCCGACGGCGACGAGTTCGCCACCGGGCTGCTCGTCTGGACGGCCGGCGTCAAACCCAACCCGCTCCTCGACGCCACGGACCTGCCGCGTGGGCCGAAGGGCCACCTCGCGGCGAACGCGAAGCTCCAGGTCGAGTCCGAGGACACCCACGAGGTCGTCCCGGGCGTCTGGGGCCTCGGCGACGTCGCGCAGGTCCCCGACCTGACGGCCGAGAAGCAGCCGGCCTACTACCCGCCGAACGCGCAGAACGCCGTCCGTCAGGCCGTCGTCGCCGCGGACAACGTGGTCGCCACCATCACGGGCAAGCCGCTCGAGGAGTACCGCCACCCGTCGATCGGCACCGTCGCCTCGTACGGCGTCGGCAAGGGCGCGGGCAACATCAAGGGCGTCAAGATGACGAACCTGCTCGCCTGGCTCGCGCACCGCTCGTACCACGTGTACGCGATGCCGACGCTGAACCGGAAGGTCCGCATCGTCATCGGTTGGATCACCGGCGCGGTGTCCGGTCGCGACGCGACCAGCCTCATCAAGGAGACCGACCCGCGACGCAACTTCGTCGAGGCCTCGAAGAGCTGACACAGGTCGACGTCACGACGTGACGGACGGGAGGCGCGGTGCCGGTCGGCACCGCGCCTCCCGTCCGTCCGGGGTCGTGTCCGGGGCCGCGGTGCGGCAGACTGACTCCCTCGGTGCCGCCGCACGGAGGTCCCGAGGACGGTCCGGTTCGTGCCCCACACCCCTTGCCCACGATGCGCCACGGTGCGCGGCTCAGCCCTGCACCGGTGCCCCGGCCCGGCCGATCCGGTGGGCTGGCTCCGTCTGCCGCAGGCCGCGCAGACGTTGCTCGCGGCGCTGTCCGAGGTCGGGCGACCGCTCGTCGTCGGCGGCACCGTGCGTGACGCGCTCCTGCGCGAGGTCGGTCGGTCCGTCCCCGACGTCGGACCGCCGGACGTCGACGTCGAACTGCACGGCGCCGGAGGTCCCGAGGCGGTCGCCACAGTCCTGCGCGCGACCGGTGCCGTCGTGGTCCTCGCGGGTGCGACCTTCCCGGTGTGCAAGGTCGTGCTGGACGGCACGCACCTCGACGTCGCGGTGGTGCCCGGCCCGGTCCCGGACGACGACGCACTCCACGCCGCCGTCGCCTCGTCGGCACGACAGCGAGACGTGACCCTGAACGCCGTCGCGTGGGACGCCGTCCGGAACGAGCTGCTCGACGCCGTCGGTGGCATCGACGACGCCCGCGCCGGGGTGCTCCGGCACGCGTCGGTGCGGTTCGGCGACGACCCGCTCCGGGTCCTCCGCCTGGTCCGGTTCGTCGCCCGGTACGGCTGCACGGTGCACCCGGACACGATCGCGCTGGCCCGCACCCTCAGCGACCGGTGGGACTCCGTCGCGCACGAGCGCCTCTGGCCCGAGCTGCGCCGGCTCACCGAGGGAGACGAGCAGTCCGCCGCCCTCGCCGTCCTGCACGCCACCGACTGGGAACGGCACCTGCCGGAGCTCGCCGCGGTCCGCGACGTCCCGCAGGACCCGGTGTGGCACCCCGAAGGGCCCGTGCACGTCCACGCGGGGCTCGCTGCCGACGCCGCGGCGCGTGCCTGCCGTGCGGCCGGTGTGACCCCGGCGCGGCGTGTGGTCGTCGTGCTCGCGGCGCTGCTGCACGACGTCGGCAAGGCCGGGGACGGGACGCAGCGGGTCGTGGGCGAGGACGGCTCGGTCCGCATCCGGAGCCTCGGGCACGAGGTCTCCGGCGCGCTCGCGGCGACGGCGCTGCTCCGACGGCTGGGCGCCCCGCGGGCCGTCGTGCAGGAGGTGGCCGTGCTGGTCCGCGAGCACATGGTGGCGCACTCGACGACGGGTGCACCGCCGTCGGTGCCGGCTGCCCGGCGACTCCTGCGACGACTCGGGGGATCACTCGACACCGCGGAGGCGTGGGCGCTCGTCTGCGAGGCCGACTCGCAGGGCCGCGGACCGGCCGCGAGCCGCAGTCCGGCGTGGGCGTGGCTGGAGGTGATCGCGGGTGACCAGGTCGCGGGGCGCCGCGAGCGACTCGTCACCGGCCGGGACCTCCTGGACGCGGGACTCGAGCCCGGCCCGAGCTTCCGTGCGCTCCTGGCCGAGGCCGCCGACGCGCAGGACGACGGCGTGTTCGACGACGTTTCCGCGGCGCGGCACTGGCTGGCGGCCCGCCTGGCGGAGCGGGCCGCGGACCCCGACTGACGCGACGGCCGGCGCGGGCAGCACGACGGACCCGAGCCGTGCCTCCCGGTCGTCCGTCTGCCCGGTCTCGACGACCGCGGGCGTTCTGCACAGATCACGCGGTCCTGGGTCGGCACGCACGGCACCGCGGTGACCGTGGGTGCCACGAGCGAGAGGAGCGCCCATGCGCGCCATGACCTACCGCGGACCGTACCGGGTCCGCGTCGAGGAGAAGCCGGACCCCCGGATCGAGCACCCGAACGACGCCGTCGTCCGGGTCGAACGGGCTGCGATCTGCGGTTCGGACCTGCACCTGTACCACGGCATGATGCCCGACACCCGCGTCGGGCACACCTTCGGCCACGAGTTCATCGGCGTGGTCGAGGAGGTCGGCTCGTCGGTGGCGTCACTCGCCGTCGGCGACCGCGTGATGGTGCCCTTCAACGTCTACTGCGGCTCCTGCTGGTTCTGCGCGAGGGGGCTGTTCTCGAACTGCCACAACGTGAACCCGAACGCGACGGCCGTCGGCGGCATCTACGGGTACTCGCACACCACGGGCGGCTACGACGGCGGGCAGGCGGAGCGCGTCCGCGTGCCGTTCGCCGACGTCGGCCCGTCCGTGATCCCGGAGTGGCTGGACGCCGAGGACGCCCTCCTGATGACCGATGCCCTGAGCACGGGCTACTTCGGCGCGCAGCTCGCGTCGATCCGCGAGGGCGACACCGTGGTGGTGCTGGGCGCCGGCCCGGTCGGGCTGTTCGCTGCCCGGTCGGCGTGGTTCATGGGTGCCGGCCGCGTGATCGTCATCGACCAGCTGGAGTACCGGCTCGAGAAGGCGCGCACCTTCGCCCACGCCGAGACCATCAACTTCGCCGAGGTCGACGACGTCGTGCTCGAGATGAAGCAGCAGACCGACTTCCTCGGAGCGGACAGCGTGATCGACGCCGTCGGTGCCGAGGCGGACGGCAACTTGACGCAGCAGGTCACGGCGTCGAAGCTCAAGCTGCAGGGCGGGTCACCGACGGCGCTCAACTGGGCGATCGACGGTGTGCGCAAGGGCGGGACGATCTCCGCCGTCGGCGCGTACGGACCGATCCCGAGCGCGGTGAAGTTCGGCGACGCCATGAACAAGGGCCTGACGATCCACACGAACCAGGCGCCGGTGAAGCGCCAGTGGCCCCGGCTGCTCGAGCACATCCAGGCCGGACACTTCCGTCCGAGCGACATCATCACGCACCGGGTCCCGCTCGAGCACATCGACGAGGCCTACCACCTGTTCTCGTCGAAGCTCGACGACTGCATCAAGACGGTGGTCGTGCCGTGAAGGAGACACCCGTGACCGACCACACGCCCTACATCGCCGACCCGCCCCGACGTGTGCCCTCGTCGGCGGAGCTCCGTGAGCGCATCCCCGGGTGGGGGAGCGACCTCGACCTCGCAGACCGTCCGTCGGTGCCGAAGCTCTCTCGCGAGGTCGGGCTCGCCTCGGGTGCGCACTGGGACGTCCCCGAGCAGCAGACCGGTGCGGAAGGCCGCGAGCGGTCGATCGAGCACGCCCACGTCACGCCCGTGTTCGGGACCGCGCAGCCGTTGTCCGGGCTCGCCGGGGTCGTGAAGCGGTACGCCTACCGACGGTTCAGCGAGGGCCGTCTGGCGCACTGGATGCTCCTCGTGCTGGGCGACCGGATCGACGTCGCGACGCACCGGGTGACGGACGCGCTCCGAGGCCGTCCGGACCGGGTCGTGCACGAGACCGGGTGGCGCGCCGAGCTCGGCAATCGGCCCGTCTCGACGCGTCTGGGCTCCTCGCGACGGGACCGGCGCCACCAGCTGCTCGACCCGGTCGTGGCGAACTGGGGCTGGCTCGCCGCCCTCGGCGGCCTGGTGCTGGTCGTGCGTCGCCTGCGGCGTCACTGAGGCGCGGGACGGAGGGCCTCGCGCCGCGCGTCTCCTGCGACACCGCGCTCGTCGTTCGACAGCGGTGATGTCGCACGATGCGCATGCATCAGGTCGTCAGCCCGCAATGCTCGCCGGGCGAGCACGGACGAGAAGAGCCCCCTGGCCGACAGGCCAGGGGGCTCTTCGCTTCTTGTGTCCGAGGGGGGACTTGAACCCCCACGCCCTAATACGGGCACTAGCACCTCAAGCTAGCGCGTCTACCAATTCCGCCACCCGGACAGGGTGTTCTTCACTTGTTCGGCCGTCGCTCCGGGTTGTTTTCCCGGCGTTCCTGCCGAGAGAAGACACTAGCACGGCTCTGAACGCACGATGAACACGGCTGCGCATCCCGGGCGAGTCCCCCGGAACGGCGGGGGAGCAGCGCCTCCGGACGGGCCGGCGATCCCGCTGCCGGTAGCGTTGGCGGCATGAGCGACGCCCTGCCGACCGAGCCGGACCTCGAGGCCACCGCCACCATCGCGCGGGACCTCATCCGCATCGACACGACGAACTGGGGCGAGGGGAAGTCGGCCGGCGAGACCGAGGCCGCGCACTACGTCGAGGCGAGGCTCCGCGACCTGGGTCTCGAGCCGCAGCTCTTCGAGTCGGAGCCGGACCGGGTCAGCGTGGTCGCACGGGTTGCGGGACGGAACCCCGACAAGCCGGCGCTGGTCGTGCACGGGCACCTCGACGTGGTGCCCGCCGATCCGGCGAACTGGACGGTGGACCCGTTCGGTGGCGAGGTCCGCGACGGCATGCTCTGGGGCCGCGGTGCGGTTGACATGAAGGACATGGACGCGATGATGCTCACCGCGTTGGGCGACGTGGTCGAGCGGCAGGGCGCACCGGAGCGTGACCTCGTGATCGCGTTCTTCGCGGACGAGGAGGCCGGTGGGGTGCTCGGCGCACACCACGTCGTCGACACCCACCCGGAGGTCTTCGCCGGCGCGACCGAGGCGATCAGCGAGGTCGGCGGCTACTCGGTGACCCTCGGCGGGCAGCGCGCGTACCTGCTCCAGACGGGCGAGAAGGCCCTGATGTGGATCAAGCTCGTCGCCCGTGGCACGGCGGCGCACGGGTCGCACGTGATGCGCGACAACGCGGTGACGAAGGTCGCCGCTGCGGTCGCGCGCATCGGCGCCGAGGAGTGGCCGGTCCGCCTCTCCGGTACGACCGAGGCGATGGTCCGCGAGATCGCACGGCTGCTCGGCGTGGACCCGATCGCGTCCGGCCCGGACGAGGTCGCCCTCGCGACGGGGTCCGCCTCGCGCTTCATCCACGCGGCGCTCCACACGACGACGAACCCGACGGTCCTCCGCGCCGGGTACAAGCACAACGTGATCCCGGACACCGCCGAGGCCCTCGTCGACCTCCGGTGCTTGCCGGGCGACGAGGAGGCCGTGCTCGAGCGGGTCCGCGAGCTCGCGGGCGAGGACGTCGAGGTCGTGATGACGCACCGCGACGTCGGCCTCGAGCAGGACTTCGGCGGACCGCTGGTCGACGCCGTCCGGGAGACGCTCGAGCGCCACGACCCGGGCGCACCCGTGCTGCCGTACCTGCTCTCGGGCGGTACGGACAACAAGGCGATGTCCCGGCTCGGCATCGCCGGCTACGGGTTCGTCCCGCTCCGCCTGCCCGAGGACGTCGACTTCCCGGCGATGTTCCACGGGGTCGACGAGCGCGTGCCCCTCGACGCCCTCGCCTTCGGGCGGCGCGTCCTCGGCGACCTGCTCGCCACGTACTGATACATTGCCGGGTCGCCCCTCGGCGGCGACCCGCGACGACCGGCACGAAAGGCCCCGTTCGATGCACATCCTCGAGGCGATCTTCCTCGGCTTCGTGCAGGGACTCACCGAGTTCCTGCCGGTGTCCTCCAGCGCGCACCTGCGCATCGTCGGACTCTTCCTGCCCGACGCGAAGGACCCGGGTGCCGCGTTCACGGCGGTGACGCAGCTCGGGACCGAGACGGCCGTGCTGATCTACTTCTGGAAGGACATCACCCGGATCGTCGGGCGGTGGTTCCGCTCGGTGTTCCGACGGGACGTGCCGAAGGGCGACCCGGACGTGCGACTCGGGTGGCTGGTGATCCTCGGCACGATCCCGATCGGGGTCGCGGGACTCCTGCTGAAGGACTCGATCGAGACCACCTTCCGGTCGCTGTGGATCGTCGCGATCGTGCTCATCGTCTTCGGCGTCGTCCTCGGCGTGCTCGATGTGGTCGGCCGCAAGGTCCGGCCGATCGAGCAGATGACGTTCCGGAACGGCCTGCTCATCGGCGTCGCGCAGATGCTGGCGCTCGTGCCCGGCGTCTCGCGGTCCGGTGCGACCGTGTCGATGGGACTCGCCCTCGGGTACACCCGACCGGCGGCGGCGCGCTTCGCGTTCCTGCTCGCCGTGCCAGCGGTGTTCCTGTCCGGCTTCTACGAGGCCGCGACGAGCCTCGGCGACCACGGCGCCCCCTTCGGCCTGGTCGACACGCTGGTCGCGACCGTGGTCGCGTTCGTCGTCGGGTTCGTGGTCATCGCCGCGTTCATGAACTACATCTCGAAGCGCAGCTTCATGCCCTTCGTGGTCTACCGGATCGCACTCGGTATCGTGCTCATCGTGTTGCTGTCGCTCGGAGTGATCCAGCCGTGAGGGCCTGGCAGGTCCCGTCCGTCCCGTCCGTGCCCGGGGACGCGCCCCGACCCGTGGTGCACGACACTGCCGCCGGGAAGCCCGTCGACCCGACGCACGGCGCCGAGGGCGCCACCCTCTACGTCTGCGGCATCACCCCGTACGACGCCACGCACCTCGGCCACGCGGCGACCTACCTGGCGTTCGACACGCTCGGCCGTGCCTGGCGTGACGCGGGGCTCGAGGTCGAGTACGCGCAGAACACCACCGACGTCGACGACCCGCTGCTCGAGCGGGCGGCGCGCGACGGCGTGGACTGGCGAGAGCTCGCCGCTTCCCAGATCGACCTGTTCCGGCGCGACATGGAGGCCCTCCGCGTCCTGCCGCCGGACGACTTCGTGGCCGTGACAAACGAGGTCGAACGCATCGCCGAGGCCGTCGCGTACCTGCAGGAGACCGGGTACGCCTACGACGTGCCGACCGACGACTCCGAGGGCGACGACGTCTACTTCGACGTGAACCGCCCCACCGAGGCGTGGGCGCTCGGCGACGAGAGCCGGCTCGACCGCGAGACGATGACCGCCCTGTCGGCGGAGCGCGGCGGCGACCCGAACCGCCCCGGCAAGCGCGATCCGCTCGACCCGCTGCTGTGGCGCGCCGCGCGCCAGGGCGAGCCGAGCTGGGACACGGCCGTCGGACCCGGGCGTCCGGGCTGGCACATCGAGTGCAGCGTCATCGCGGGCGACCGCCTCGGCCTGCCGATCAGCGTCCAGGGCGGTGGGAGCGACCTCGTCTTCCCGCACCACGAGATGAGCGCCGGGCACGCCGCGGCCCTCGCGCACCAGCCGCTCGCGAACGCCTTCGTCCACACCGGCATGATCGCGTACCAGGGGTCGAAGATCTCCAAGTCGCTCGGCAACCTCGTCACCGTGCGCGGCCTGCTCGACGACGGCGCCGACCCGCGGGCGATCCGGCTCGCGCTGCTGTCGCACAGGTACTCGGACGACTGGGAGTGGTTCGACGGCGAGCTGACGAGCGCGACCACCCGGCTCGCGACGTGGGACGCCTGGGCGTCCGGCGACGCTCCGGGCCACGAGGACGACGCCGCCGAGGCGATCGCGCGCATCCGTGCACGGGTCGCCGACGACCTCGACACCCCGGGTGCGGTCGCCGCGGTGGACACCGCGATCGCTGCGGGCACCCGCGCCACGCCGGAGCTCGTCGACCTCGTCGACGCCCTGCTCGGCATCCGCCTGGCCTGAGTCGAGGCCGCCCGCCCACCGAGTGGGCACGACACGCCGCGGGTGTACCGCCGAGCGGGTGCTACCCGTCGACGTGGTCTGTCGAGCGTGACGGAACGGGA
The DNA here is from genome assembly GCF_044745105.1 of Curtobacterium sp. NPDC087080. NCBI lineage: Bacteria > Bacillati > Actinomycetota > Actinomycetes > Micrococcales > Microbacteriaceae > Curtobacterium > Curtobacterium sp. NPDC087080. The sequence goes on from NZ_JBIUZP010000001.1 coordinate 364,744, forward strand.
TCGGTCGGTCGGGCGACTGCCGAAGACCAGACGGACGGGAGGCGCGGTGCCAGCTGGCACCCCTCCCTCGCAGGCTCGGTCGGCGCGCCCCGCGCAACGCTCCGCGTCGCTGCTGAGCGGGGCGCGCCCGTCCGTCCGTGGTCGCGACTACTGCTGCGGTGGCTGCGGGGGCCGCCACGGGCCCTCGCCGCCGGCGGTGCCGCCGTCCTTGCCGTCCTTGCGCTCACGGCGACGGAGGTACTGCTCGAACTCCTGCGCGATCGCGTCGCCCGACGCCTCGGGGGAGTCGACCGTGTCGCGGGCCTGCTCGAGCTGGCCGATGTAGCTGGCCATGTCCTCGTCGTCGGCGGCGAGGGCGTCGATGCCCTCCTCCCACTCGGTGGCCTCGTCGAGCAGGCTGCCGCGCGGGACCGTGACGTCCGCGAGCTCCTCGATCTTGTCGAGCAGGGACAGGGTGGCCTTCGGCGACGGCGAGTTGTGCACGTAGTGCGGGACCGAGGCCCAGAGGGAGAGCGTCGTGAGCCCGGCGGTGTCCATCGCGTCGGAGAGTACGCCGAGGATGCCGGTCGGGCCCTCGTACGACGACCGGTCGACGTCGAACGCGGCGCGGACACCGGCGTTCTCGCTCGACACGAACACGGAGATCGGACGCGTGTGCGGGACGTCGGCGAGCATCGCCCCGACGAACACGACCGCGTCGATCGAGTACACGTCGGCCAGGTCGATGATCTCGGCGCAGAAGCCGCGCCACGTCCGCGAGGGTTCCGGACCGACCAGGACGAAGACGTCGCGCTCGGTCTCGGAGCCGGCGGCACCGAGCACCGGGCGACCCTCGGCGCCGGGGCCGTGCAGCACGATGCGGGGCCAGCGGATGCCGCGCGAGCCGTCCTCGGCGGTGCCGACCTCTGGTCGGTTGAACTGGTAGTCGACGTACCGCTCGCCGTCGATCTCGCGCAGCTCGTCGAGCTCCAGCGCGTCGACGATGCGGCGTGCGAGGCCGCTCGCCGCCTCGCCGGCGTCGTTCCAGCCCTCGAACGCGACGACGAGCAGGCGTCCGTCGCTGAAGGGGGAGTGCTGTGGCACGGAGGGGCCTCCTGGTGGTGGAGCGGGGCGCACGCGGTGCTCGCGCGCGGCCGGACACGGTCGATCACCCAGGATAGGCCGGAGCCGACCGCGGGCACCCCTCCGTCCGCCCGGAGCGGAACCGCGGGGCCGGTCGGCGCCCCGGTAGACTCGTCGCCCGTGACCGCCCAGCACCCCGAACGCGTCCTCCCCGCAGCCGTGCTGTGGGACATGGACGGCACGATCATCGACACCGAGCCGATCTGGCAGCAGTCCCAGGTCGAGCTGACCGACCGGTACGGCGCCGAGTGGACGCACGAGGACGGCCTGTCGCTGGTCGGCAGCGGCCTCGAGCGGTCGGGCGAGATCCTCCGCGACCGGGGCGTCGACATGGAGGTCGAGGAGATCGTCCTGTGGATGACCGACTACGTGACGGAGCGCCTGCAGGGCGGGGAACTGCCCTGGCGTCCGGGCGCCCGTGAACTCGTCGAGGAGCTGCACGACCGCGGCATCCCGACCGCACTCGTGACGATGTCCCGCCGCACGATGGCGCTCGTCACGGCCGACGCCCTCGGGGCCCGCGGGTTCCGCGTGGTCGTCGCCGGTGACGACGTCGAGCGCCCGAAGCCGTACCCGGACGCGTACCTCGCCGCCGCGGCGCAGCTCGGGGTCGACCCCACCGCGTGCGTCGCGATCGAGGACTCCGCCACCGGCGTCGCCTCGGCGGTGGCGTCGGGCGCCGTGACCGTCGCGGTCGAGCACATCGTGCCGCTGTCCGAGATCGCCGGCGGCGACGTGCACCTGACGACGCTGGCGGACGTGGACGTCGACCGCCTCGTCGAACTGACCAGCCCGGCCCTCGCGGCCCGTACCGAGACGGCGAACCGATGACCGAGCAGACCCAGCCCGAGCAGACCCAGCAGGCCGAGGGCGCGCAGCAGCCCGACGAGGTGGCGCTGCCGCACACCGCGGGCGACGCCCCGCACACCCCGCCGCGCGGCCCGTTCCGCGCCGGTGACCGGGTGCAGCTCACCGGTCCGAAGGGCAAGCTCACGACGCTCTCGCTCGAGACCTCCGGCGAGTACCACACCCACCGCGGCGTGCTCCGGCACGACGACGTGATCGGGCAGCCCGACGGATCGGTCATCCGGGCGAGCACCGGCGACGAGTACCTGGCGCTCCGCCCGCTGCTCAACGACTACGTCATGTCGATGCCCCGCGGTGCGGCGATCGTCTACCCGAAGGACGCCGCCCAGATCGTCGCCTTCGCGGACGTCTTCCCCGGCGCCCGTGTCGTCGAGGCCGGCGTCGGCTCGGGAGCGCTCTCGCTCTTCCTGCTCCGGGCGATCGGGCCGACCGGGCAGCTGCAGTCGTTCGAGCGCCGCGAGGAGTTCGCCGCCATCGCGCGTGGCAACGTCGGCACGTTCCTCGGCGCCGTCCCGGACAACTGGTCGGTGACCGTCGGTGACCTCGTCGAGGAGCTCCCCGGCGCCACCGAGCCGCAGAGCATCGACCGCGTGGTCCTCGACATGCTCGCGCCGTGGGAGTGCGTGGACGCCGCGGCGGACGCCCTCGTCCCCGGCGGACTCATCGTCTGCTACGTGGCGACGGTCACGCAGCTGTCCCGCACCGCAGAGGCGCTGCGCGACACCGGGCGCTTCACGGACCCGCAGTCGAGCGAGACCCTCGTGCGCACCTGGCACGTGGAGGGCCTCGCCGTCCGACCGGACCACCGGATGGTCGGCCACACCGGCTTCCTCGTGACCGCGCGTCGTCTGGCCGACGGTGTCGTCCTGCCGAACCTGAAGCGTCGCGCAGGCAAGGCCGAGTTCTCGGACGAGGACGTCGAGGCCTGGACCCCCGGCGCCGTCGGCGAGCGGTCCGCCAGCGACAAGAAGCTGCGCAAGGTGGCGCGCCAGGCCGCGGCACAGGCACGGAAGGTCGCCGCCGCCGAGGCCGGGACGGGCGCGGACGAGGTCGCCCCGCACACCTCGCACGATGCCGCCGACGGCGACCGCTAGGCTACGCATGCCCGTCCAGCACCGAACGGAAAGAGGGTCCGTGCGCACCATCCCCGCACTCCTGGTCACCATCGGCCTCGCCGCGTCCCTGACGGGGTGCGCCGCCAGCGGGGCCGGTTCGGCGCCGTCCGCGTGCCCCGCTCCCGGTGCCGCCTCGGCAGCGGTGACGGCGACCGGTGCGTTCGGCGAGGAGCCGAGGGTGTCGGTGCCCGCCGGGCTGACCACGAAGGGCACGCAGGTCTCCGTCCTGCGCTCCGGCGACGGCCGACAGGTCGAGGAGGGCACGCCGGTCCTCGTCGAGTACACGCTGGTCGACGGCGCCACCGGACAGGTCGCGCAGACCAGCGGGTACTCCGGCCAGACCGCCCCGATCACCGTCGGCGCCGCGAACTTCGGACCGCTGGGTACCGCGCTCGAGTGCGCCCACGTCGGCGACCGGCTCGCCGTGGCCCTGCCGAAGAGCGGACTGAGCGGGAGCGCCACCAGCACGTCCGGCACCTCGGAGAAGACCGAGGACGCCGTCGTGGCGGTCATGGACGTCAAGCAGGCCTTCGACGCACGGGCGACCGGTACGCCGCAGCTCGCCGGTGACGGCATGCCCGCCGTCGTCCTGGCGCCGTCGGGTGCACCCGGGATCACGATCCCGTCGTGGAGCGCGCCGAAGGACGACGCCCTGCACCTGCTCCGCAAGGGCTCCGGGACGGAGCTCACCGCGAAGGACACCGCGGTCATCAAGTACACGGCCGTCTCGTGGGCCGGCAGCAACGGCGACTCCTCGGTCGTCGCGTCGAACTGGACCGACGGCTCCGGTGCCCAGGCGATCCCGCTGGCGAAGGGCCAGCTCATCGACGGCGTGCGGAACGCGGTCCTCGGCCATCGCGTCGGCGACCAGGTCCTGGCGATCGTGCACCAGCAGGACGGCACCACGGCGTACGTCATCGACGTGCTCGGGAAGATGCCCGCCTGAGCCGCGGCCGTCCCTCCACCGACCCTGCGCGGGTGCACTCCGGTGCACCCGCGCTGCCGTAGGATCGGGCTCGTGCCAGCCACCCGAGCCCCCCGCGTCCCCGCCGAGGAGCGGCTCTTCAGCCTCGTGCTCGCACTGCTCTCGACCGAGGCCGGGCTGACGAAGGCGGAGATCCTGGCGAACGTGCAGGGCTACCGGCAGCGGTTCTCGCCCGGTGGGGACAACGCCTCGCTCGAGCGCCAGTTCGAGCGCGACAAGGACGACGTCCGCGACCTCGGCATCCCGCTCGAGACCATCGAGACCCCGGGCGCCGCCGGCAACAACCAGACGCTGCGCTACCGGATCCCGAAGGGCGAGTACGACCTGCCGCTCGACGTCCGGTTCACCCCGGACGAGTCCGCCCTGCTGTCGCTCGCCGCGATGGCGTGGCGCGAGGGCGCACTGTCCACGGACTCCCGCCGGGCGCTGCTCAAGGTCCGGTCCGCCGGCGCCGACGACGACGGGTCGAGCGCGGCGCGGGGCGTCGCCGGCATGGCTGCGTACGCGCCGCGGCTCCGCGCCCGTGACGCCGCGTTCGAGCCGCTGCGCTCCGCCCTCGACCGCGGCGCCGCCGTCCGGTTCGACTACATCACGCCGGGTGAGCACGCGCCGCGTCGCCGTGACCTCGCGCCCCTCGCGCTCGTGCAGCACGGCGGACGCTGGATGCTGGCGGCGCACGAGTTCTCCACCGGCGGCACGAAGAACTACCTGCTGTCCCGGATCGTCGGCCCGGTCGGCGTGCACGAGGTCGGGCAGCACCCTGCCCCCGCCGGTGCCGCCGAACGGGCACTCGCCGAGCTCGACCGGGTGTGGGCCGAGCGCACCGCCCGCATCGCGGTCGTGCCGGGGTCCGACGCCGAGCGCCGGCTCCGACGTCGCCGTGGTACGGAGGTCACCGCCGACGGCGTGCTCGTGGTGCACCACGTCGACCCGCAGATCCTCGCCGGGGAACTCGCGGCCTTCGGCCCCGAGGTGCGGGTGCTCGAACCCGCCGCGCTGCGGGAGCAGGTGGTGTCCCGTCTGCGCGCCCTCGTCGCCGACCACACGGACGCAGCCGACCGGACCGGTGCGGGCGCCGACACCGACGGAGCCGACCGGACGGCAGACGCCGACCAGACGGCAGACGCCGACCAGACCGCCGACGCCGGGGGTGCCCGTGGCTGACCAGCAACCACTCCAGGCCCAGGACAAGCTTGCGTTCCTGCTCGTCCTCGTGCCCTACCTCATCGACCACGAGCGCGTCTCCGTGGCCGAGGCCGCGCGGCACTTCGGCGTCCCCGAGCAGCGCATCCGCCGTGCCGTCGAGCTCATCGCGGTGTCCGGTGTGCCCGGCGAGACGATGCAGTACCAGCACGGCGACCTGTTCGACATCGCCTGGGACGACTTCGAGCAGAACGACATGATCGTGCTGACGAACCTCGTGGCGATCGACGACTCGCCCCGGCTCTCGGCGCGCGAGGCCTCGGCCCTGATCGCCGGCCTGCAGTACCTGTCGGCGCTGCCCGAGGCCGCGGACCGCGACGCCATCCGGGCGCTCATGGCGAAGCTGTCCCGCGGTGCCGGGGGAGCGGCGTCGAACGTGGCGGTCGGTCAGGACCTGCACGACGCCGCGCTGACCACCATCCGGCGCGCCGTCGCCGACGGGCGCGGGCTCGCCTTCGAGTACGCCGGTCCCCGCACCCGCGGCGGTACCCGCCGCGTGGACCCGCTCCGCGTCGAGTCGATCGACACCGACTGGTACCTGCGGGCCTGGGACCTCGACCGGCAGGCACTGCGGACGTTCCGCCTCGACCGGATGACGAACGTCCGGGTCGACGACCGGCCGGCCGAGAAGACCATCGGCGACGTCGTGATCCCGGACACGCTCTTCCAGCAGTCCGGGGGCGACGTCATCGTCACGGTGGAGCTCGACTGCTCGGCGCTGCCCCTCGTCGCGGACTACCTGGCGGACACCGCCGACGCCGAGGACGCCGACGGCCGCGTGCGCATCCGGCTCGCGGCGTCCAACGGCTTCGACGGCGTCGTCCGACTGGTGGCCGGTCTGCCGGGCCGCGCGGTCGTGCTCGACCCGCCGGCGGTGCGCGCCGCCGTGCGCGCGTTCGCCGTGGCGGCACTGGCCGCCGAGTAGCGCCCGTGCCGCGGCAGCGGCCCCGGCCCCGGCTCGCTGGCGCGGACGCCTCGCGACCGACAGCCGTCGCGCCCCCGCACCGACTTCGCACCCCGCAGCACCGGGGCGCACCGTCCGCACGGGGGCGCGACCGCGTCGACCGCGGGGCGCGACAGCGACCGCGTCGACCGGGGACGCGCCCACCGCGCCCGCGCCGACAGCGACCGCGTCGACCGGGGACGCGCCCACCGCGCCCGCGCCGACCGCGACCGCGTCGACCGGGGGCGCCCACCGCTGCCTCCGCGACCGCCGCCGGACGGGAGGCGCGGGGCGGGCCCGAGCCGCGCCTCCCGTCCGGCGGTCCTCCTGTGGGTCCGCCGCCGACGGCCCGACTGTCGGTCCCGGTCCCGTAGGATCGGGCCATGGCTTCGACGACCGCGAGCGGGCGAGCGGGGCGACCAGGCCGTCCGAAGAAGGACACCGAGGGTCGCATGTCGCTCGGGCAGCACCTGATCGAGCTGCGGAACCGTCTCTTCAAGGCCGTCCTCGCGGTCGCGGTGTGCGCGATCGGCGGGTGGTTCCTCACCCCGTTCGTCCTCGACGCCCTGCGGCAGCCGGTCACCCAGCTGGCCGAGGTCGGCGGCCACACCTCCGAGCTGAACTTCCCCCAGATCACCGGGGCGTTCGACCTGCGGCTGCAGATCGCGATCACGATCGGCGTCGTCATCTCGAGCCCCGTGTGGCTGTACCAGGTGTGGGCGTTCATCGTCCCGGCGCTGGTCCGGCGCGAGAAGCAGTACGTGTTCGGGTTCCTGGGCACCGCGATCCCGCTGTTCTTCGCCGGGTGCTGGTTCGGCTGGTACGTCCTGCCGCACATCGTGGGGATCCTGGGCAGCTTCGTGTCGTCGCAGGACACGTCGATCGTCGACGCGAAGGCGTACTACGACTTCGTCATCAAGCTCATCGTGGCCGTCGGCATCGCGTTCGTGCTGCCGGTGTTCCTCGTCCTGCTGAACTTCGTCGGGGTGCTGTCGGCGAGCTCGATCATCAAGTCGTGGCGCGTCGCGATCGTCTGCATCCTGGTGTTCTGCGCGATCGTCACCCCGTCGGCCGACGTCATCTCGATGTTCCTGCTGGCGATCCCGATGACGGTGCTCTACGCAGCAGCGTGTCTCGTGACCTGGCTCCACGACCGCCGGCTGGCGAAGCAGCAGGCGAAGCTCGACGAGGAGTACGCACGCTGATGACACCCGGACCCACTGCTGCCGAGCGCTACCAGGCGGCGAAGGTCCGGAACCGCTCGCGCAACCTCGAGCTGTTCCGTTCCGACCTGCGCTTCGACCTCGACCCGTTCCAGGTCGCCGGCTGCGACGCCCTCGACCAGGGCCGGAGCGTCCTGGTCGCCGCACCGACCGGTGCCGGCAAGACGATCGTGGCCGAGTTCGCGATCTGGCTCGCGATGCGGCAGCCGACGGCGAAGGTGTTCTACACGACGCCGATGAAGGCGCTGAGCAACCAGAAGTACAACGAGCTCGTGGCCGACTACGGCGAGTCCGAGGTCGGGCTCCTCACCGGTGACACGAACGTCAACCCGCGGGCGCGTGTCGTCGTGATGACGACCGAGGTGCTCCGGAACATGATCTACGCGGACTCCGACCTGCTCGACGACCTGGCGTGGGTCGTCCTCGACGAGGTCCACTACCTGGCCGACCGGTTCCGCGGCGCGGTGTGGGAAGAAGTGATCCTGCACCTGCCGACCGAGGTCCGGCTCGTGTCGCTCAGCGCGACGGTGTCGAACGCCGAGGAGTTCGGCGACTGGTTGCAGACCGTCCGCGGCGACACCGACGTCATCGTGTCCGAGGACCGGCCCGTCCCGCTCGAGCAGCACGTGCTCGTCGGCTCGAAGATGGTCGACCTGTTCGACTCGAGCGGTGCCGCCGCGACGAACCGCGTGAACCCGGAGCTGCTCCGGCTGGTCGGCGGTGCCTCGCGCAGCGAGCGGCACGGCGGCGGTCACCGCGGTCGTCGCGGCCGCGGCGGCTACCCCGAGCGCCGGGGTCCGCGCACCGAGAAGATGTACCGCGAACAGATCGCGAAGGTGCTCGACGAGCGGATGCTCCTGCCCGCGATCTTCTTCGTCTTCAGCCGCAACGGCTGCGACCAGGGGGTCCGTCAGGTCCTGCGGTCCGGCATCTCGCTGACGACCGCCGACGAGCGCAACGAGATCCGCGAGACGGCCGAGTACCACTGCCGGACCCTGCTCGACGAGGACCTCGCCGTGCTCGGCTACTGGGAGTGGCTCGAGGGGCTCGAGCGGGGGGTCGCCGCGCACCACGCGGGGCTCCTGCCCGCCTTCAAGGAGGTCGTCGAGGACCTCTTCCAGCGCAAGCTCCTCAAGGTCGTGTTCGCGACGGAGACCCTGGCACTCGGCGTGAACATGCCGGCGCGCACGGTGGTGCTCGAGAAGCTCGAGAAGTTCAACGGCGAGGCCCGGGTGCCGATCACGCCGGGGGAGTACACGCAGCTCACCGGTCGTGCCGGACGCCGTGGCATCGACGTCGAGGGGCACTCGGTCATCCAGTGGTCGGACGGCCTCGACCCGCAGGCCGTCGCGTCGCTGGCGAGCCGTCGGACGTACCCGCTCAACTCGTCCTTCAAGCCGACGTACAACATGGCCGTGAACCTCATCGAGCAGTTCGGGCGGCAGCGCACCCGCGAGGTCCTCGAGACCTCGTTCGCGCAGTTCCAGGCGGACCGTTCCGTCGTCGACCTCGCGCGCAAGGTGCGGTCGCAGCAGGAGTCCCTCGACGGGTACCAGCGGGCGATGGAGTGCCACCTCGGCGACTTCACCGAGTACGCCGCGCTGCGTCGTCGCCTGTCCGACCTCGAGCGCACGAACGTCCCCGGCGGCCGCGAGGCCTCGCACGGCGCCCGTCAGGAGCGCCAGGCGGCGATCACCGAGGTCCGTCGGCAGATGCAGCGGCACCCCTGCCACGCCTGCCCGGACCGCGAGGCGCACGCCCGCTGGGCCGAGCGCTGGTACAAGCTCAAGCGCGCCAACGACAAGCTCGTGCAGCAGATCCGTTCCCGCACCGGTGCCGTCGCGACGACGTTCGACCGCGTCACGGACGTGCTCCTGCAGCTCGGCTACCTGGTCGCGACCGGGGACGACGAAGCCACCGTCGCCGCCGGCGGGCGCCGCCTGCAGCGGATCTACGGCGAGCGTGACCTGCTCGTCGCCGAGTGCCTCGAGGCCGGCGTCTGGAAGGAACTGACCCCGGCACAGCTCGCCGCGATGGCCGCGACGATCGTCTACCAGCCCCGCCGCGAGGACGCCCCCGGCACCGAGCACGCCCTGCCCCGCGGCGCGTTCCGGCCGGCGCTCGACGAGACCCTGACCATCTGGGCCCGCCTCGACGACATCGAGCGGGACGCCCGGCTCGCCGGCTCCCAGCCGCCGACCCCGGCCATGTCCGTCGGCACGTTCCGGTGGGCGTCCGGCTCCGCGCTCGACGACGTGCTCCGGACCCTCGACATGCCCGCCGGTGACTTCGTGCGCTGGTCGAAGCAGGTGATCGACCTGCTCGACCAGGTCCGGAACGCCGGTGACGACGAGCTCGCCCAGACCGCGCGGCGCGCGACCGACGCGGTCCGCCGCGGCATCGTCGCCTACGCGACGGTCTGACGGGAGGCCCGGTGCACGTCCCCGACGCTGCCACGCGTCCGCAGGCCGGCGGCCCCACCCCGCGCCGTCGCGTCACCCGCCGCACCTCGCTGGCGACGACGCGATCCGGTTCCGGGCACGGCGTCCTGCCGGACGGCCGACGCGACGAGTTCGCCGCGCTGCCGCTGCGGCTCGCGCTCCCGCTCGCCGTCGTCGGCGGCCTGCTCTTCGCCCTGTCGTTCCCGTCGCCGGGGTGGTGGTTCCTCGCCTACCCGGCGATGGCCTGCATGCTGCTCGCCGCCATGGGGCAGCGCGCCCGTCGCGCAGCCTGGCTCGGGTACGTGGCCGGTGCCGCGTTCTGGCTGCCCGCGATCTCGTGGGCCGGACGGTACCTCGGGCCGGTCCCGTGGCTGGCGCTCGCGCTGTTCGAAGCCGCGTACTTCGCGCTCGGCAGCGTGGCGATCGCCCTCGCGTACCGGTGGGTCGCGCGCGTCCTGCCCTCGACCGCCTGGCGGGTGTGGGGCCTCCCGGCCGTCGTCGCCGGCCTGTGGACCGGACGCGAGTGGTTCTCCGGGAGCTGGCCGTACGAGGGCTTCGCGTGGGGCCGTGTCGGACTGTCCCAGTCGCAGGGTCCGTTCACGCACCTCGCCGCGTACGTGGGTGTGCTCGGGGTGACCTTCGTCGTCGTCTACTGCGTCGCCGTCGTGCTCTCGCTCGCGCTCGTCGTGCCGCGGGCACCCGGCGCCGTCCTCGGTGCACCCGTCCGCATCGCGGCCGCAGGGCTCCTGGTCGCCGTGGTCCTGGCCGTGCCCGCCTGGCCGACCCGCGTAGACGGGAGCATCCGCGTCGAGTCCGTGCAGGGGAACGGTCCGGCCGGGTACTTCGACCGGGCACAGCCGGGCGAGGTCCTCGCCGCGCAGGTCGCCGCGACCGACGTCGAGGTGCGCGGCGTCGACCTGGTCGTCTGGCCCGAGGCCGCCGCCGAGGCCGATCCGCGGCAGTTCCCGACCGTCGCGGACGCGCTCGACGCCGTGGTGGACACCGTCGGGGCGCCCCTCGTCGCCGGGGCGATCACGCAGACGCCGAGCGGGGTGCTGCACAACACCTCGTTCGTCTGGACCGCCGACGGCTGGCAGTCGTCCTACGACAAGAAGCGTCCCGTCCCCTTCGGCGAGTACGTGCCCGACCGCTGGTTCTTCTCGAAGCTCGCGCCGTCGCTCATCGGGCTCCTGCAGCGCGACTACACGCCGGGCACGAAGCCGAACGTGCTCGATGTCGCGGGCATCAAGGCCGGGATCGCGGTCTGCTTCGACATCGTCGACGACGGCCTCACGTCGGACATGGCGCGCGGGGGAGCGCAGGTCATCCTCGCGCAGACGAACAACGCCGACTTCTCCGGCACCGACGAGAACCTGCAGCAGCTCGAGATCGCCCGGCTCCGTGCGGTCGAGACCGGCCGGTCGCTCGTCAACATCTCCACGGTCGGTGCCTCGCAGGTCATCGACCCGTCGGGACGGACCATCGACCGGGTCCCGGAGTACACCGCGACCTCGATGATCACCGACGTGCCGCTCGGGACCGGTACGACGCCCGCGACGGTCGTCTCCGGCTCCGTGACCCTCCTCGTGTCGCTCGGGAGCCTCCTCGCACTGCTCGCCTGCGCGCCCCGGGGCCGCCGATCCGCTCGTCGCCGGCGCCTCGCTTCCTGAACACCGCGACCTCCCACTGGGAACGCTCTGTGAATGCGCCCCATCGGGATGCAACCCGCGTGGGACAGTGTTGAGGACGGCAGACGAGCGAGAGGAGCACACACATGGCTGATCGGAGTCTCCGCGGGATGCGGCTCGGGAGCCAGAGTCTCCAGAGCGAAGAGGGCGTCGAGCTCTCCGACCGGAAGCGCGCGGTGTACCAGACCCCGTCGGGGGAGACGTTCGACGTCGTCTTCTCCGCCGAGGCCGACGTACCACAGACGTGGTCGGAACCCCGGACCGGGCGCGAAGGACGACTGCTCGGCGACGACGGGATCCCCGTCGAGGTCGCTGCTGAGGACGTCAAGGCGCCGAGGACCCACTGGGACATGCTGCTCGAGCGACGCTCGCGCGAAGAGCTCGAGGAACTGCTCGAGGAGCGCCTCGCGTTCCTGCGGGCACGACGCGGCGCCTGAACCGCAGCTCCCGGACACGACGACGCCCGCCCCGGGATCCCGGGGCGGGCGTCGTCGTGTCGCCGGGCTCCGGCTACTGCGCGCGCTGCTGGTCGTCGCCCGCCTGCTGCTGGCCGCCGTCGAGGTCCGCCTGTGACGCGTCGTCCGCAGCAGCGAGGTGCGCGTCGACGCTGCGGTCGGACTCGGCGAGTCGCTCGTCGAGCGCCGCGTCCGGCACGATGTCCGCCGCCGTGGCGTTCGGCCGCGGGTTCGCCGCTGCGGCGCCGTCCGCCGTCGCGGTGTTCGCCAGGCTCTCGTTGGCGAGCTTCGAGATGCGGGACAGGAAGTCCGTGCCCCCGCCGGCACCGGTGACGGGACCGCTGCCGGTGCGACCGGCCGTGAAGCCCTTGGCGATGCCGGACAGCGCGTCGGTGAACTCACTCGGGATCATCCACAGCTTGTTCGCAGTGCCCTCGGCGATCTTCGGCAGGGTCTGCAGGTACTGGTACGACAGCAGCTTGTCGTCCGGGTCACCCGTGTGGATCGCCTCGAACACGGTCGCGATGGCCTGCGCCTCACCCTCGGCGCGGAGCACCTGGGCCTTCGCGTCACCTTCGGCGGCGAGGATCGCGGCCTGCCGCTGACCCTCGGCCTCGAGGATCTGCGACTGCTTCGTGCCCTCTGCCTGCAGGATCGCGGCACGACGGCTCCGCTCGGCACGGAGCTGCTGCTCCATGGCGTCCTGGATCGACACGGGCGGCTCGATCGCCTTGAGCTCGACACGACCGACCCGGATGCCCCACTTGCCGGTTGCCTCGTCGAGGACGACGCGCAGCTGGCCGTTGATGTTGTCGCGGCTCGTCAGCGCCTCTTCGAGGTTCAGGCCACCGACGACGTTGCGGAGCGTGGTCGTGGTGAGCTGCTCGACCGCGCCCAGGTAGTTCGCGATCTCGTAGGTCGCGGCGCGGGCGTCGGTCACCTGGAAGTAGACGACGGTGTCGATCGACACCACCAGGTTGTCCTCGGTGATCACCGGCTGCGGCGGGAAGGACACGACCTGCTCGCGCATGTCGATGAGCGGGCGGAGTCGGTCGATGAACGGCACCAGGAGGTTGAGCCCCGGGCTGAGGGTCTTGTGGTACTTGCCGAGGCGTTCGACGATCCCGGCCGTCGCCTGCGGCACGATGCGGATCGCACGGGACAGGACGACGATCACGAAGATCACGACGACGAGGACGAGGACGATCAGGGCGATCGTCCCGGCTGAGATGGTCACGAGGTGGCCCTTTCTCCGAGGCGGACGACCGCGGTCGACCCCTCGATCGACTCGACGACCACGGGGGTGCCGAGCGGCGGTGTGCGGTCGGGGGAGCCAGCGGCGAGCCGGGCGCTCCAGGTCTCGCCGTTCGCGAGACGGACCTGCCCGGGCGACGACGACGTGAAGGCCACGGCGACGGTGCCGCGCAGGCCGATCAGCCCCTCGATGTTGGTGCGGTGCGGGTCGGCGTTCCGGCCGAGCGCCACGAGCAGTCGCGGGCGGACGAGCGACAGCAGCACGAGGGCCACGACGGCCGCGATGATCGCCGAGAGCCACCACGGTGCGCCGAGCAACGCGGCGATCAGCCCTCCGGCAGCACCCGCGGCGAGCATCAGGAAGATGAAGTCGAGGGTGAAGATCTCGACCACACCCAACAGCAGTGTCAGTCCGATCCAGACGACGGTCTGTATCCAGTCGATGTTCACGCGAACTCCCTCCCTCGCATCGCGCGCTCCGGCGTGCAGCGTCGCGACGGCCGGTCCAACTCCGTTCAACATATCGGGTAACGCTCGGATCCGCGCGACCGAGGGGGTCCTCGACGGTGCCGACACGGGCGGTTGGTAGGCTCGTGCGCGGCCGAACCGGCCACAGCAGCGACCTGGAGAACACGACTGTGAGCAACCCCCTCGCCCCCGGATCCCTCGCCGACAAGCGCGCCCTCGTCACCGGGTCGTCGCGCGGCATCGGCGCCGACACCGTCGGCTACCTGGCGGAGGCCGGCGCGAAGGTCGTCGTGAACTACCGCAACAAGGCCCGGCGTGCCGAGCAGATCGTCGAGAAGGTCGTCGCTGCCGGTGGCTCCGCGATCGCCGTGGGTGCCGACCTGACCGACCACGACTCGGTCCAGGCGATGGTCGACCGCGTCGTCGCCGAGTGGGGCGGCATCGACCTGCTCGTGCTGAACGCCTCGGGTGGCATGGAGGCCGACCTGGGGGAGGACTACGCACTCCGCCTGAACCGCGACGCGCAGGTCGACATGCTGCAGACCGCCGTGCCGCACATGCCGGCCGGATCGCGCGTCGTCTTCGTGACCAGCCACCAGGCGCACTTCGTCGAGACCGCCGAGACCATGGACGAGTACGTGCCCGTGGCGAAGAGCAAGCGCGCCGGTGAACTCGCCCTGCGCGAGCTCATCCCGCAACTCGAGGCCGCCGGCATCGAGTTCGTCACCGTCTCCGGCGACATGATCGAGGGCACCATCACGGCGACCCTGCTCAACCGCCTGAACCCCGGCGCGATCGAGGGTCGTCGCCAGGAGGTCGGCAAGCTCTACAGCGTGTCCGAGTTCGCGGCGGAGATCGCCCTCGCCGCCGTCGAGCCGATCCCGGCCGACCACACCAAGCTCGTCGGCGACACGAGCGGCTTCACGGCCTGACGAGCGCCACGGGACGACCGGTAGCCTCGGGCGCGTGACAGCGAAGCCCGGCCTGCGTCTGACGTCCCGCATCCTCCTGCTCGACCCCGACGGCCGCGTGTTCCTCATGGACACGCGGTCGCCGTCGTCCGACGGGTCCCACCGGTGGATCACCCCGGGCGGCGGCGTGGACCCGGGGGAGTCGCACCGTGACGCCGCCGTCCGGGAGCTCCGCGAGGAGACCGGCATCGTCGTCGACGATCCGGGGGAGTCGGTGTGGTCGTGGGACTTCACCGTCGAGTGGGACCTCGCCGACCACGATCGGGGCCACGCTGAGTTCTACGTCGTCCGGACGCCCGGGTTCGAGCTCTCCGACGCCGAGTGGACGGACGACGAGCGCGTCGACATCCTCGCGTCCCGCTGGTGGACGGCCGAAGAGCTCGACGCGACCGACGAGCCCTTCGAACCGGCGGAACTCCCGCAGCTCGTGCGGCAGCACCGGGTGGTCTGACCGACACGACAAGACCGCCACGCCGGTGTCGGACGGGTGCGTACGGGATTCGCAGGTATCGCATAGCGTGTGCGCAGACGGCCGCACGCAACCCGTGCCAGCGGCCTTGACACGAGGAGCTTCAATGTCCACGAACGGTTTCCCGCCGGCACCGAACACGCCCGGCGCGGCTCCCGCGACGAACGGCGGCAACGGCCTCGCCGTCGGCTCGCTGGTGCTCGGCATCGTCGCCGTCGTCTTCGGCTTCCTGTTCTCGATCATCGGTCTGATCGCCGGCATCGTCGGTCTCGTCCTGGGCTTCGTGGCGCGTCGCCGCGGCCTGAGCCGCGGCATGGTGCTCGCGGGCATCGTCCTGAGCGTCATCGGCATCGTCATCGCGATCATCTTCATGATCATCGGCGCGATGGCCGCCGTGTCGTACATGAACAACCAGTAGTCACTTACCGGACGGGAGACGCGTGGCGGGTCCGCCGCGCGCCTCCCGTCCGTCTGTCCGGTCTCCGACGTCCGCTGCACCGTCGTCGAGACCGTCCCAGCCCGGTCCGAGTAGCGTCCGCGCCATGACGTACAGCCAGCCGGACCCCGCAGAAGAGACCACCCAGGCAGACGCGCCGGAGCAGCCGGACACCGACCGCCCCGAGGTCGAGGAGGACGGCCGCGAGGACGCGGCCCTCGAGATCGACGCCGACGACGTGCCGACCGGCGACGAGACGCCCGAGCACTGACTCCGAGGGGCTGACCGCCGCGCGCCGACGCTTGCGCGCTGGTTCTTGCGCCCCCATGATCCGGCGTTCCTGACCGACGGCCCACCGGTCGTCCTGGTCGCCCCACGCCGGTCGCACGACATGCCGCTCACGATGTTCGTGAGCGGCATGTCGTGCGACCGGGACACCTGGTCGGCGGCAGGTCGTACGCCTCCGGGCTCGATGCGTCGGCGCCGACGGTGTGGGGCATGTGGGTCGTCGCCACGGGTGGTCCGGCACCGTCCTCGACCTCGTCCTCGTCCTCGTCCTCGACGGAGGCTGACCGGTGTGCGGCCGTCCCGCGCCGTGTCTGCGACGATGAGTCGCATGAGTGACCTTCACGACGTGGTCCCGGTCGCATCGCCGGACCGCGATGCCGCGACCACGAGGTCGTGCGGAGTACGTGGCGATCCGACCGTGCGGATCGGACGACCGCGACGCCGCCGTGGGGGAGTCCGGCTCGCCGGTGCGCTGCTGCAGACGGTCCTGTCCGGTGGGAGCGGCGCGACCGCCGAGCTCGTCCCGGCGCGCGCTCCGATGTGACCGGGAGCACTCCTGCGCTGCTCGGGATGCGGCCCGGTCGGATCGCGACGAGATCTCGTCGGACTGCTGCCCCGCGACCTGACGACCCGTGCGCGCTGACCGAGTGCCGCGGCGCCCCCCGTTCGGGTTTCCCCCCAGCAGACGGAGGGCCTGCCTGGTCCCGCGAACGCCCGCGTTCCCCGAAGCTGGGAACAGCGCAGCACACTCCCGGTTCCCACGAAGAGGTCTCATGTCCCGAACCACTGTTCTCGTCCCGCAACGCACCGTAGTTCCCCGGTTCCGGTTCGTCTCCGGATTGTTCGCAGCATCGACCTGGCGGCAGTTCGCGTTCCATGCCGCGCACCTGCCGATCGCGATCGGGGCGGTGACGTGGTTCGCCCTGGCGGTCGGTATCGGCGTTCCGTCGGCGGTCACGTGGTTCGGTCTGATCGTCACGGCGTTCCTCGTCGGGGGTTCCGCGTGGTTCGCTGCGGTCACCCGGCGGATGTCGGCTGCACTGCTGGGGCAAGAGGTGGTCGCGCCGACGATGCGTCAGCCTCGCGGAGGCCCGTTGGCACGGGCGACCACGCGACTGACGGACGGCTCGACGTGGAGGGCGTTCGCGTACCTGGTGGTCGGCTTCGTCGTCACGACGGCGTCCTTCGCCATCTCGGTCTCGGTGCTCGTCTCAGCGGTCGGTGCGCTGTCGCACAGCGTCTGGGGCCGCTTCCTCCCGGAGCAGACGGGTTCGGACGGGCTGCAGCACCGCGGTGCGCAGTTCCTCGGGGTGTTCGTCGACACCGTCCCGCTCCAGATCGCGTTCGCCGCGGTCGGCCTGGTCGTGCTCGTCGCGGTCTGGCCCGCCGTCAACCACGGCCTCGGGTCCCTGCAGCGCGCGGTCATCCGTTCGATGCTCGGCGCCGACCCCCGGCAGCGGCGCCTGGCCGAGGTCACCGCGTCCCGTGACGCAGCGGTGATGGACGCGGACACGACGTTGCGCCGCATCGAGCGAGAGCTGCACGACGGCACGCAGGCACGTCTGGTCGGCCTGGCGATGACGCTCGGGGACGCCCGTGACCGGCTCCGGAACCGTCAGGACGCCGACGGGTCCGGAGTGGACGCGCTCGTCGCCCAGGCGCACGCCTCGACGAAGGAAGCGCTCGTCGAGTTGCGTGCGCTGGCCCGGGGGATCCATCCGCCGGTCCTCGACGAGGGGCTCGAGGCAGGGCTTGCGTCGGCGTGCTCCCGCACCCCGTTCCCCGTGACGTTGCGTGTGGAACTGCCCGTCCGACCGTCGCCGGTCGTGGAGGGCATCGTCTACTTCGGAGTGCTCGAGCTGCTCACGAACGTGTCGAAGCACGCTGGCGCCACCGCGGCCACGGTCGACGTGGCATCGGAGGGACCCGAGCTCGTCGTCACCGTCGTCGACGACGGAGTGGGAGGCGCTCACGTCTCGTTGCCGCGGCCGGACGGGCAGGGGACCGGTCTCGTCGGACTGCTCGAACGCCTCCGAGCGGTCGACGGCACGCTCGAGGTCGAGAGTCCGGCCGGCGGCCCCACCACGGTCCGGCTCGCGGTGCCCTCCGGCAGGTCCGCATGAGGATCGTGATCGCCGACGACAACACGATCGTCCGCGAGGGACTGGCGTCGTTGTTGCAGGGACGCGGTCACGAGATCGTCGCGGCGGTCGGTGACGGTGCGGCCGTCCTCCCCGCGCTCACGTCCGAGCTCGTCGACGTCGTCGTGATGGACATCCGGATGCCGCCGACCCACACCGACGAAGGTGTCCGGGCCGCAGTCGCTCTCAAGGCAGCGCGGCCGGAGGTCGGCGTGCTGCTGTTCTCGCAGTACGCCGAGGTCCGGTGGGCGCGGACCCTGCTCGACGTCGCGACCGTCGGCGTCGGCTACCTCCTGAAGGACCGGGTCGCCGAGGTCGCCACCTTCATCGAGTCGTTGCAGCAGGTCGCGGCCGGCAAGGTCGTGCTCGATCCCGAGGTCGCCGCCGCGCTGGTGCAGGCACCGCGACCGCTCCGGGACCGGCTCGACCGGCTCACCGCGCGCGAGACCGACGTCCTGCGACTCATGGCTGAGGGACGGTCGAACGCGGCGATCGCCGAGACGTTGTTCCTGTCGGGCGGGACGGTCGAGAAGCACGTGACGGCCGTCTTCGCGAAGCTCGGGCTCGAGGCGACGACCGCGGACCACCGGCGGGTGCTGGCCGTCCTGCGCTTCCTCTCCGCCTAGATCCGCCGCCGGGCGTCGAGCTACTCACCCGATCCCCGGCACGGTGCGCTCTCCGTGCTGCTCTTCGCGCGCAGGGCGACGACCAGGGTGAGTGGGACGAGAACGCCAGCGCACACGAGCACCGCCGCTTGACCGACGTGGGCGAGGAGCATGCTCGCGAGGGCGAAGCCGGCGTTCTGCGCGGCGAAGGCCCAGGAGAGGTAACCGGCGCGCTGTCGCGACGGGAGGCCGATGTCGATGCGGTGCGAGCGCAGACCGAGCAGAGCCGCGACGGGAACGCCGCTGAGGAGCAGCCCGAGGACAGCCCACGGGAGCGAAGGGACCGACGAGACGAGCATGCACCCGACGCACATCGAGGCGGCGCCGACGAGCGCCCACCGGTCCTCGCTTGCACCCGGAGGTCGGGAGGCATCCACCCACCCGCCGAGCACGCTGGTGACCGAGAGCACGAAGAAGACCACCCACGCAACGCTCACGTCGAAGCCGTGGACGGCAACGAGGGCCGGCGCCCCAACCTCCATGGCTCCGAAGTAGAGGCCGATGGATGCGCTGAACACGATCCACGACGCACCGTGAGCATCCCACCGGAGTCGTCCCCGGTCCGCGCTCCTGCGGCCTCGCTCCGAGGAAGTGACCGCGAAGCTGTCGTTCGACATCAGGGAGACGGCGACAGCCGCGGACAGACCCACCACGGCCACCGTCGCGACCGGCGCCGTCGGATGGAGGAGCGATGCGAGCGCCGCGAGCAACGGCGCAAGGAAGACGAGGAGGTCGAGGAAGGTCACGTCCACCGTGGACGCGGCCCGTGCAGCGTCCGCGGGCACGGTCCCGGACATCAACACGCGCACGGCACCTGCATTACCCGCGATCACCGCACCGGCGGCCGCTGCGAGCAGCGGGGCCACCCAGGAAGGACCCTGGTACGTCCAGCACGCCGTGATCCCGATCCAGAGGACCGCGTGGGCGAGCATCTGCCACCGGAGCACCTGGCGCAGCGGCAGCGACCCGACCAGCTGCGCCATGACCGGCATCGCCGCGACCGTGCCCACCACGTACCACGCCGCCAGCGCCGCACCCGTCGCCAGGGTCCCCGTCACGAGGATGCTCGTCGTGGTCAGGGCCACCGCGGCCATGAGGACAGGTGCACGCATCAGCGATGCGACGGCGGAGTACCTCCAGAAGGCTGGCGACCGGAGGACCGCGAGGAGCGGGGAGGTGTGCGTCATACCCCGAATGTAACGGGTTCTACCCAATGCGTCCGTTACCTGCGATGATGGTCGCATGGAGATGCATCCCATCGATCGCGAGGAACTCCGCCGTGCCATCGCCCTGGTGGCGACGCGGGAGATCGGGCCGTGGCCGGAGGAGCTGCTGACGATGGCGGATGTCGAGCGGATCTTCCCCGACAGCCGCACGCGACAGCACACGAGCGACGCCGGCCCGGCGGCTCTGCAGGGGATCCGATCACTCCGCGACACGCTCGCTGCCGTGCTCCTCGACCCACACGCGCCGGACGCGGCTGCTCGTCTCGACGGCCTCGTGGCCGAGTACGCCGTCACCCCCCGCGTCCCCGCCCTCGGTGAACCGGTCACGTACCGCAGCTCGAGGACAGGTCTCGTCGGTCACGTCGCCGGACGCGTCATCGGCGCGAGCATCGCTGCGTACTCCACCGGCGAGGTCCGCTACCTCCACGAGTGCGAGGCAGACGGCTGCATCACCCCGTTCCTCGACACCTCGCCGCGCCACAACCGCGCATACTGCTCCGATCGGTGCTCGACGAAGATGCGCGTACGACGTCATCGTCAGGCCTAGCTGGCGTCCACCCACCCTGTTCGACGATCGGATGACGGAGCCGGAAGTGCGTTGCACAGCCGTGATGCGGTGCATCGACTCGCGCGGCACGGACACCCGTGAGGTCACCGGCTGCAGGCAAGACCGCGAGCCGATAATGCATATTATGTCAACTCAGGCCGACGTGGCCGGTCTGCACGACGGTCCGAGGGCTCCCCTGGCGGGCTCAGCGAACTTCACGGGGTCGGTCTCGGCGTGACCAGCGGGCACCCCTCGACCTGTGCCGCCACGAACACGAGCACGAGTTCCTCGTCCGACACGTTCGTCGCCTCGTGGTCGACGAACGGTTCCTCGACGAGCACCTGGCCAGGTTCGTAGTACCGCACGGTGTCGGCCGTCCGGTGCCGCAGTCTGCCCCGGGCCACGATGCCGGTCTGCCACCCGTCGTGTCGGTGCCAGCCCGTCGAGCACTCCGGTGCGATGCGGACCACGAACGACCGGACTGCACCAGGCTGGTCGGGCTGACCAGCCTCCGGAGGCGCCACCGATCGGCAGCCGAGGACCGCACCCGTCTCCACGAGCTCGATGCTCGCTCCGTCACCCCATGTCATGGCAGCAGTATTCCAGATGTCGGCGGCGTCGTCCGCTGTTCCCGACAGCTGACGATCCGAGGGATCAGAACACCGCGACGACCATGCCGGAGCCGGTTGCCGGTCGATCCATCGCCTCGAGCGCTCCCGGCAGGTCGTCGAAGCCGATGGTCGACCCGATCGACTCGGCGGGACGGAGCCGCCCGGCGACCACGTCGTCGAGCATCGCGGCGTACTCCCCCACGGCGATTCCATGACTGCCGAGCAGTTCGAGCTCGTCCGCGATGACCCGGCCCATCGGGATGGCCGGCGCGGCCTCGTCGTCGAGCAGCAGTCCGACCTGCACGTGCCGGCCCCGGGGTCGGAGCGAGTCCACCGCCGCCACCGAGGTCGCCCGGCTGCCGTATGCGTCGACGGACACGTGTGCGCCGCCGCCGGTGACCTCGCGCACCGTCGCCGTCACGTCCTCACCCATCTGGAGGGTGGTCGCGCCGAGGGCCGCGGCGCGTTCGAGCGCTGCCGGCGAGACGTCGACGGCGACCACACGTGCGCCCGCTGCCACGGCGACCAGGACGGTGGACAGACCGACACCGCCGCAGCCGAAGACCGCGACCCACTCCCCCGCAGCGACCCGTCCGCGAGCGTGCAGCGCGTGGTAGGCGGTGCCGAACCGGCAGCCGAGCCCCGCCGCCTCGGCGAAGCCCACCTCGGCAGGCAGCGCCACGAGGTTCACGTCGGCGTGCGGCACGACGACGGACTCGGCGTACGACCCGGGCAGCGTGAAGCCGGGTTGCTGCTGTCGGGTGCAGACCTGCGTGGCCCCGTCGCGGCACTGCTCGCACGTGCCACACGCGAAGACGAACGGCGCGGTCACCCGGTCGCCGACCGCGAACCCGGAGACGTCCGACCCGACGGCCGCGACGATGCCGGAGAACTCGTGACCCGGAACGTGCGGCAACGCGACAGAGTCGTCGTGCCCCTTCCACGCGTGCCAGTCGCTCCGGCAGACGCCCGTCGCACGGACGGTCACGACGACGCCGTCCGCGGGTGCCTCCGGCGCCGGGAGCTCGACGATCACGGGCATGGATCCGAAGCGGTCGTACTGTACTGCGCGCATCCCGTCATCCTGGCAGAGCCACCGACGGCCGGTGGTCCGCCGACGACACGCACCGATCTGTCACACGAGTCGCTCCCCCGACACCTCATGATCGGAGGCAACAGTGAACACACCGAGGGGGCCGGGCACCATCCCGGAGACGACCAGCACGACGACCAGCACGACGACCAGCACGACCACCGGCACCACGACCGACGGGGCCCTGGTCGCGGCGATCGCCACCGGCGACGCCGACGCGTACACGACGCTGCTCGACCGGCACACGCGGTCGGTCTTCCGCTACGCCTGGGGACTCGCCGATCAGCGGTCCGACGTCGACGACATCGTGCAGGAGACCTTCGTCGTCGCATGGCGCCGACGCAGGGACCTGCGCATCGTCGGGAGCTCGGCGCTGCCGTGGCTGCTGACGACCGCGCGGTTCGTCGCGATGAACACGAACCGGCAGCGTCGCGCGCACCGCGTCGACGAGCTCGACGAGCACAGCGGCGCCGACGAGGCCTGGTACCGCCAGGTGTCGCACGACGAGGCCGTGCAGCAGCTGCGGTGGGTCCGTGCGGAGATCGCCGGGCTCGACTCGCCGGACCGTGAACTCTGCGAGCTCTGCCTGCTGCAGGACCGGTCCTACGACGAGGCCGCCGCGATGCTCGGCCTCTCCCCCGCCAACGCGCGCAAGCGCATCCAACGATCCCGCGCCCGACTCCGTTCGAGCCGTGCGGCGCAGGGGATGGAGCAGACGTCATGATCACCCTTCCGCCGCCCGAAGGTCCGGCCCTCGACGATGCCGTCGCACCGATCCGCCGCGAGGTGCTCGCCCGGACCGTCGGTCACCGCCGCACCAGGTCCCGGTGGACCCTGGGCGTGGTCGGCAGTGTCGCCGCGGTGACCGCGCTCGCGACCGTCCTGGTCGCGGGCGACCTGACGGGCACGACCGAGCACGTGCCCGTCGTCGGCTCGGCGCCGCAGGCCGCCACCGCCGCGGAGGTGTTCCGTCGTGCCGCCGACGCCACGGTGCACACGAGCGACCCGGTCGTCGGCCCGGGCCAGTACCTCGAGGTCGACGTGCAGGAGCAGAGCCAGGCGTTCCTCGGTCCTGACATCTCGGCCCTCGTGCCGTACTCGCTGACGGTCTACCGTCCGGCGGACACGTCCGCCGAGTGGACCCTGGTGCGCACCTCGGGAGAACCGGTCGCGTACTTCCCGTCGGACCGGGCGGCCGAGGTCGAGGCGGCGTGGAAGGCCGACCCCGCCGGGTACCCGACCGGCACGGTCCGGGCGCTCGACGGCGCCTTCTCCGGCGACCCCTGGACGCCGGCCGACCTCGCCGCCATGCCGCGGGACCCCGACGCGCTCTACGACTGGGTCGCTGCGCACGCCTCCGGCTCGAACAGTCACGAGGAGGCGATGACGGTGCTCGTCACCGACCGGCTCGCAACGGGGATGGTGCCGGCGGACCTCCGCAGCGCCATGTACCAGGTGCTCGCGAGGATCCCCGGGGCGACCGTCACCCACGACGCCGTCACGCTCGACGGCCGCACGGGCGTCGGCATCGGACGCACCGAAGCCGGACGCGGGGACGAGTACACCGAGGTCGTCGTCGACCCGACCACGGGCGACTTCATCGGGATGCGCTCCATCGCCGGCAGGGCCACCCGCGCCTTCCCCGCGGGGACGGTGCTGGACTCGAAGTCGGTGACGACCTCGGTGGTCGACACCGCACCGTGAGGGGGCCGCGGGACGGACGGCAGGCGCGTGGCGGGGCCGCCACGCGCCTCCCGTCCGTCCGCTGGTCGGCTCAGTACTCGATGCGCCCGGTGCGGTCGTGGAACTCCCCCGTCGGCCCGTCCGGACCGATCAGGGCGAGCGCGACCGTCGCGTCCGTGCCCGTGACCGAAGTCGAGCCCCGCGAGACGTGAGTACGGCGCCCGCCGAAGGCCACCACCTATCGGTCACGCGAGGGGTGCCGCGTCGATTGCGGTTCGTAGCCGCCGTCGACGTCTCGATAGCCGATGGTTGATCGAGACGGGTTCGCAGGCCTGGTCCGTATGCTGAGCCGGTGCTGATCGTCGACTCTTCCGCCCTGCGCGCAGGCGCGGACTTCCCGGAGCGGCTGCTGCTGACCAAGCGCGCCTCTGGGACGAACGGGTGGATGAGCTCGTGGGGCACGAACGCGCACGGCGAGATTGCCGGCTGCCCGCCGCCAGCACTCTGACGCGGCCGGCCCGGTGACACCGGGCGTCGGCCGCTGACGCTGCCCACGCCCGCCCTGCTCGCCCGAGGTACCCGCATGTCCGCTGACCCGTCCCCCCTGTCCACCTTCGACCAGATCACCCGGTTCCTGTCCCGCGACCTCACTGGCGGAGCGCTCTTGCTCGCTGCGACCGTCCTGGCGCTGATCGCCGCGAACACGCCCGCGGCCGGCTGGTACAACACCGTCCGCGAGTTCTCGTTCGGCCCGGAGAGCATGCACCTGCACCTCACGGTCGGGTCTTGGGCT
The DNA here is from genome assembly GCF_044745105.1 of Curtobacterium sp. NPDC087080. Lineage (NCBI taxonomy): Bacteria > Bacillati > Actinomycetota > Actinomycetes > Micrococcales > Microbacteriaceae > Curtobacterium > Curtobacterium sp. NPDC087080. Next base: position 389,431 of record NZ_JBIUZP010000001.1, read on the forward strand.
GCCGACGGGCTGCTCGCGATCTTCTTCTTCGTCGTCGGGCTGGAACTGAAGCAGGAGTTCGTCGCGGGCCGGCTCCGCGACCCACGCGCCGCGGTCCTGCCCGTCGTCGCCGCGATCGGCGGAGTCGCCCTGCCCGCGGTCATCTTCACCCTCGTCAACCTCAACGCCGGCGACGACGCGCTCCGCGGGTGGGCGATCCCCGCAGCAACCGACATCGCGTTCGCCATCGCTGTCCTCGCCGTCGTCGGCAAGGGCCTCCCGCCGGCACTGCGGACGTTCCTGCTGACCCTCGCCGTGGTCGATGACCTCCTCGCCATCACGATCATCGCCGTGTTCTACACCTCCGGGATCGCCTTCCTGCCGCTGCTGCTCGCGCTCCTCCCATTGGCTGTGTTCACGGTCCTGGTCCGGCGGGGTGTGCGGGCATGGTGGGTGCTGATCCCGCTCGGCATCATCACGTGGGCGCTCGTGCACGCCGCCGGCATCCACGCCACCATCGCCGGTGTCCTCCTCGGCCTGGTCGTCCCCGCAGTCGCCGAGCACCGCTCAGGCGTCCACCACCACGGCGCACGCGTCGCGCTGACCGTGCACTTCGCGGAACGGTGGACCCCACTGTCATCCGGGATCGCGGTCCCGGTGTTCGCGTTCTTCTCCGCCGGCGTCACCGTCGGCGGCTGGGACGGCCTCGTGTCAGCGTTCACCGACCCGATCGCGATCGGGGTCCTCGTCGCACTCCTGATCGGCAAGTCCGCCGGGATCACCGGCGCGACGTTCCTCATCACCCGGGTACCCGGCATCCGCCTCGACCCGACCCTCCGGTGGTCGCAGATCCTCGGTGTCGCGTTCGTCGCCGGGATCGGGTTCACCGTGTCCCTGCTCGTCGGGGAACTCGCCTACGGCGACGGCAGCATCCACGACGATCACGCAAAGGTCGGCATCCTCGTCGGCTCGTTCATCGCCGCCGGCATCGGCGCCGTGATCCTCCGCAGCACCAAGCGCACCACCGCCTCGGCGTGACACACTGACCGGGTACCCCGCCTCACGGGGTGCCCGGTGGTGGGGCTCGCCGGACCCAACAGCATCGACACCAACAGTCCCTGTCTCCCGCACTCGCCGGCAGGTAGGACACCCATGCCCGCCCCCGCCCGACCGCTTCCCCGCCAGACACTGCTCGTCGGCCTCGGTGGCGCGATCGGCACCGCCATCCGGCTGCTGCTGACCACCTGGCTCCCGCCCGTCCACGGCGTTCCGGTCAGCGTGTTCCTCATCAACATCACCGGAGCGTTCCTCCTCGGCGCGCTCCTGGAAACCCTCACCCGGACCGGCCCCGAAGCAGGCATACGCCGAACCGTGCGGCTGTTCGTCGGGACCGGAATCATCGGCGGGTACACCACCTACAGCACCCTCGCCGTCGGCGTCGCGGAAGTATTCACCCCGGGCAGCTCTGGAATGCCGCCGCATACGGGGTCGGCACGGTTCTCGTCGGAGCCGCTGCGACCCTCCTCGGCATCATCGCTGCCCGCACAGCCGTTTCGGCCGGTGGTGTGCAGTGAGCGTCTGGCTGATCCTCGCAACCGCGATCGCCGGCGGGCAGGGTCCTCGCTGCGGTTCCTCCTCGACATTGCTGTCCGCGGCCGGCTCGGCTCCCACTTCCCGTGGGGGACCAGCGTCATCAACCTCACCGGCTCCTTCGCGCTCGGCATCGTCACCGGTCTCGGCACAACCGTCCTGCCAGCGGTCTGGGTGATCGTCATCGGTACCGGCCTGATCGGCGGGTACACGACGTTCAGCACCGCCAGCGTCGAAACCGTCCGCCTCGCACTCGAGCACCGCTACCGCGCAGCAACGGCACACGGGCTCGTGAACCTCGTCGCCTGCGTCCTCGCAGCACTCCTCGGACTGTGGATCGGCGTCCGATAGCCGATGGCCATGTCGCGGCCGGCGCCGGTAGTGCGGCCGGGGGCGACGGTGGAGTTCCACACGTGCCGATCCGGGTCGTAGTGCGTCATCGTCGACGTCATGACGCCGGCGGTGAAGCCGAAGTTGCATGAGGTCAGCATGGATCCGGTGACGACGCGGTTCGTGCGGTAGATGATCACCGAGAGATGGCATTCGGATGGCAGTGCCTGCGGCGTGACCGCCTGGCTGCTTGCTCCGCCGGCCGTGGTGGGTTTGCAGTCAGCCTGCGATACCCACCGCCACCGCCAGCGGCCCTACGGGCTATGCGTCGTCGCTATGTCTCAGTGCCCGCTAGCCGGTCAGCTACTGAGATGACGCGCCTGTTGCCTACTCGTCATTCGTGAGGGCGCCGTACACCTCGTCGGAAACGGGCTCGAGCCATTCGTTGCTGACGTTCTCGCCGGGCGTGATGAACGCCAGGTGCGAGAACCAGGATTCTGCTTTCGCGCCGTGCCAGTGCTTCGTGCCAGCAGGGACGCGGACCGCGGTTCCGGGGACCAGACTGATCGGATCGGAGCCCTCGGCCTGGTACCAGCCGGACCCGGCGGTGCACAGCAGCACCTGGTCGCCGCCGCCGTTCTCACCGTGGTGGATGTGCCAGTTGTTCCGGCATCCCGGTTCGAAGGTGATGTTGTTGACCGGGACGCCGCCGTCGACGACGGGAGCGTTCCAGGTCTGCCCCGAGAAGTACTTCGCGAACGCATCGTTGGTCCCGCCGAGGGGGAATGGCTGTTGGAAGTTGGCGGCGGTCATCGCTGCTCCTCGGTGTCGTGCTCGATGATGGTCTTCAGGACGGTGGTTGCGCTCATGCCGTTCGGCCAGCCGGCGTAGAACGCCAGCTGCAGGAGGGCCTCCTTGAGTTCCTCATCCGTGACGCCGTTCTGCCGGGCGTAGGCGAGGTGGAACCGCAGCTGGTCCGTCTTGCCGAGCGCCGTCAGCGCCGCGATGGTGACCAGGCTGCGGTCGCGCTTGGACAGGCCGTCGCGTTCCCAGACCTCGTCGAAGAGGACCTTGTCGGTGTAGTGCACCATCCCGGGCGCGAAGTCGCCGAACGCGTTCTGCCCGCCGGTCCAGCCGGTGTGCTCATCGTTGGTTTGCATCGTGTGGTGTCTCTTCCTGATCGGTGTCAGCAGCCGTCGAGGCCGCCCATGAGGCGAGCAGGCGGAGTCGTTCGGCGGAGGGGGATCCGGGTTCGGCGGTGTACGTCATGAGGGCGATGCCCGGCTCGGCGGAGACGAGGAGTTCTTCGTAGGCGAGCGTGAGTTCACCGACAACCGGGTGGTCGAAGCGTTTGCTGCCGGTGCCGTGGGTGCGCACGTTGTGGGCCGCCCAGAGCCGACGGAAGGTGTCGCTGCGGGTGGAGAGTTCGCCGACGAGGTCCTGCATCTCCTTGTCGTGCGGATCCTGACCTGCCTTGGCGCGCATGACGGCGACGCACATCTCGGCGAACAGCGCCCAGTCCGGGTAGAAGTCGCGGGCGACCGGGTCGAGGAACTGGAAGCGTGCGAGGTTCGGGGTCCGTCCACCGTCACCGATCACGGGCGCGTAGAACGCCCGGCCCAGGTCGTTGATGGCGAGGAGGTTCATCCGTTGGTCGACGACGCCCGCGACGGAGTCCTTCAGCGATGCCAGAAGCCAGTGCATCGACGGGCGGGACGCGGTCTTGGAGGTCAGACGTCGCCCGCGAGACCGTCCGGATGTCGGGATGCCGTCAGATGCCCGGGCGAGGTCGAACAGGTGCGCGTGTTCGGTGTCGTCGAGTTGCAGCGCTTCGGCGATGGCATCGAGTACTGCAGATGAGGCGCCCCCGATCTGACCACGCTCGAGGCGGCCGTAGTACTCGACGCTGACGTCCGCGAGGTTCGCGACCTCTCCGCGGCGGAGCCCCGGGACCCGTCGATTGCCGCCGGCCGGTAGCCCCGCCTGCTCCGGGGTGAGTCGCGCACGCCGCGAGCTGAGGAACTCGCGGACCTCCAGTCGGTTGTCCACGGCGTCCAGAGTAGGCCCGTGTCGCTCGGGGAGGGATGCCCTGACAGTGCACGTCAGCACAGGGCATTCCTCGTTGCGTACGGAACGGCTTGAGTCGTGGACGGGCAACAGCCCAACTACGTGAAAGGAACGCATCATCATGCGCGGAGCACTTCTCTACGGTCCCGGCGACGTCCGCGTCGAGGACCGCGACGACCCCACCATCGTCGAGCCGACGGACGCGATCCTCCGGGTTGCGGCGGCGTGTGTCTGCGGATCCGACCTGTGGTCCTGGCGCGGCCTGATGATGAACAGCGACGACCCGATCCCGATGGGGCACGAGTACGTCGGCGTCGTCGAGCAGATCGGCGCCGACGTGAAGAACATCAAGGTCGGCGACTTCGTCGTCGGGTCCTTCGTCGCCTCCGACAACGCGTGCGAGATCTGCCAGGCCGGCTACCAGTCGCACTGCATCCACCAGCAGCCCGGTGCCGCCACCGGTTCGCAGTCGCAGCTCGTGCGCGTCCCGCTCGCCGACGGCACCCTCGTCGCCACCCCCGGCCAGCCCGACCCCGAGATCATCCCGTCCCTGCTGACTGCATCCGACGTTCTCGGAACCGGCTGGTTCGCTGCTGTCGCAGCTGAGGTCGGCCCCGGCAAGACCGTCGCCGTCGTCGGCGACGGCGCGGTCGGTCTGCTCGGCGTGCTCTCGGCCAAGCAGCTCGGCGCCGAGCGCATCATCATCTTCTCCCGTCACGCCGACCGGCAGGCCCTCGCCCGGGAGTTCGGCGCGACGGACATCATCGAGGAGCGTGGCGACGAAGGTGTGGCGAAGCTCAAGGAACTCACCGGCGGCCTCGGCGTGCACAGCACCATCGAAGCGGTCGGCACCAAGGAGTCGCTGATGCAGGCCATCCAGGCCACTCGCGCCGGCGGCCACGTCGGCTACGTCGGTATTGCCCACGAGCCGCTGCCCGGCGAGGCCCTGTTCTTCTCCGGCGTCCACTTCCACGGCGGCCCGGCACCGGTGCGCCGGTTCCTGCCCGAGCTCATCCAGCTCATCTGGGACCGGAAGATCAACCCCGGCAAGGTCTTCGACCTCGAGGTCTCGCTCGAGGACACGGCTGAGGGCTACAAGGCGATGGACGAGCGCCGCGCCATCAAGGCACTCCTGCGCCCGTAGACGTGACGGCGGGGACGCCCCCACAAAGCGTCCCCGCCTCCGCATCCCGCAACCCGCATCCCGCATCCCGCATCCCGACGGACTGCCCTTCGCAACGGTGAAGAAGTCCGGCACTGGAAGGACTCACCGTGACGAACACCGCCCTCCGCCCCACGGTGACACCGGGTGGCGCTGTCAGCGGCTCCCTAGTGGCTGTGGTCATCTTCCTCACCGCCGTGGCGCCGCTGGCGACCGACATGTACGTGCCGGCGTTCCCCCGGGTCGAAGCGGAATTCGGTACGACCGCGTCGCAGGTGCAGCTCACCCTGACGACGTTCTTCGCCGGGATGGGGCTCGGGCAGCTCATCGGAGGCCCGTTCTCTGACCAACGCGGTCGACGGCTCCCGCTGCTGGCCGGCACCGTGCTCGTCGTCCTGGCAAGCGTCGCGTGCGCGTTCGTGCCCAACGTCGGGCTCCTCATGGCCGCCCGGTTCCTGCAGGGCTTCGGCGGCGGATGGGCGATGGTCATCGCCCGCGCCGTCATCGTCGACCTCGCACACGGCGACCAGCTCGTCCGCGCACTCAACGTCATCATGGGCATCGGCGGCGTCGCCCCGATCATCAGCCCGCTTCTCGGCGCCGGCGTGCTGCACTTCGGCGGCTGGCGGACCACGTTCTGGGTCCTCGCCGCCCTCGGAGTCCTGATGCTGATCGCAGCGCTCGTCGCCGTCCCCGAATCCCTCCCACGCGAACAGCGGCACGCCGGAGGGCTCCGCACCTTCGCCCACGCCGCGAAGGAGGTCCTCGGACAGCGCCGATTCGTCGGATACGTCATCGTCGCATCCGCGTCCTTCGTCGGTCTGTTCGCCTACGTCGCCACCAGCGCGTTCATCCTGCAGAACATGAACGGCCTCAACCCGACGCAGTACTCACTCGTGTTCGCAGCGAACGCCGGCGGGATGACGATCGCGTCGCTGATCTCCGCACGCCTGGCCGGCCGCGTCTCGACGCGGAAGGTGATCCTGGTCGGTCAGATCGTGTCCCTGGTCGCCGGAGTGGTGATGCTCGTCGGTGCGCTCTGGCTGGGCACACCGCTGCTGCTGGCGATGGGCTGCTTCTTCGCGCTCATGGTCGCGCAGGGACTCATCGTCACCAACGGCGGCGCACTCGCCTCCGCTGAGGTGCCGCAGCACCCCGGCACCAGTTCAGCCGTCCTCGGCCTCATCCAGTGGACCACCGCCGGCGTGGTCGCGCCCATCGCCGGACTCGGCGGCTCCGACACCGCCGTGCCCATGGCGCTGCTGATGCTCTTCGGTGCCCTGGCATCCATGTTCGGCCTCCTCGTCCTCGCCCGATCCCGTCGGGACACCGCACGCAGCTGACCGCACCCGTCAATCACCGCACCAGAGAGAGGACACTCCGTGTCGAACTGGGACGCTCAGACCCTTGCTGCGATCGCAGCAGCCGACGACCTGCACGTCGCACCCTTCCGTGACGACGGGATCACGTCCGGGACGCTGACGTGGATATGATCCGTCGCCGTCGACGGTCACCTCGCGGTCCGCGCCTGGAACGGCACCGCCTCACGGTGGTACCGGGCGGCAATGCGGCAGCACGCCGGCATCATCACCGCCAACGGGCAGCAGTTCGAGGTGCAGTTCCACGACGGCACCGACCTTGACACCGACGCTGTCGACGCCGCGTACCAGGCGAAGTACGCCGGCTCGCCGGGACCCGGTGAGGCCCCCCGGCATACGCGTGGTGACCCACAAGCCAGGGCGCCGCGAACTCGGTTCACGTGCCGTTGACGGAGGTTCGGACAGCACCAGCAGGGGGTTGCGGGCAATCGTTGAGCGGGTCCGCACCTGGTGGCAGGTGGAAACCGCAACAGCCGAACTGACCCGAGACCGTGCGCGGGAGGACCACATCATCCAGGTCGGTGCCCGAGAGATCGCGGCGACCCCATACGCCATCGGCCTCCTGTTCCGCCCATCAGCACCACAAAGACGCGAGCAACGCAAAGACAGCGGTTTCCAGGTGTAGGTCGAAACCGTCCGGTGGACGATCGGCTGACGGGCACGCTGAGGTAGGTGGGCACCTTGACGCGCAGACCTCCTTGACGCGCGAACACCGTGCCTCGCGTACAGGGGCGGAGCAGACTGGCGTCAACAGACGCCAGTCGGAGGTAAACCATGGATCAGCGCCGCCAAGGCTCGAAGCAGGTGCCGCCAGCCGGCTTCATCATCGCTGGTTGCGCTCTAACTGCCTTGGGCTGCTGGGGGCTGATCGCCCCATCGCTTCATGCACTGAGCGCTGTGCAGGGCAGCGGATACGCGATGTTCATGCTTCCAGCCGGAATCGTCTTCGTGATCGTAGGAGTTGTGCAGCTACTCCGCCGCAGACGGTGACCTGTCACCTTGTGACAGGCCACCGTCGGCAGGGCCTGCACACTCACGATGGCGCGGCACCGCAGGTACGAGCCATCACGAGCTCAGGGTCGGCCTGTCCGAATGTTCCGGTGAGGTGACCATGTCGGTGTGATCAAAGACCCCGTCTAGCCATGAAACGGTAGATGAAGAAGAAGATCACCCCGAGTGCGACCAGTCCGAGACCGCACCACGTGAGCACTGGCGTTCGGTGCATGATCGCGAGCAGTAGCCCGACGACAACTGCCGCCCACGGCAGGACGAGGCGTACTGGGCCGTACCGCCACTTGTACCGACTTGGTTGCTGACCCTCACGAGATTCCTGGTCATCGGCTCGGTTCTCCACGATCAGCCTTCCTCGAGAGCGTGCTCGAACAACTTTGTTGCCACATAACACCCGCCGAGCGCGACCAGCGCGCCAGCGACCGTCGGAGCGGCGATCGCACCAGCAACAAGCCCGCATGCCAGCGAGAAGGCTGCGCTGAGCCCTTCAGTCTGCGAGTCCGTTCCAAGGACGGTGTAGACGTCCTTCCCAGTGAAGAGTGCGACAAGAATCTTGACGAAGAGGCTGAACGGCATGTAGCCGTTCGGGTCCGCGCTGTTGATCGGGTCGCTCTTCGCGTAGGCGTACGCGTTGACTTCCTGGCCGCTGGGGTCCATCTGGGTGAATCGGCCGAGGGCAGGGTCGTAGTAGCGGGCTCCGAGCTTGTACAGCCCGCTGCTGTCGCGGTACCCGCTGATGTAGCGGAAGGGATTCGCCTGCACGGCTGGAGCCGTCGAGGCGGAGCGGGTCTGTCCGTAGGGGGTGTAGCTGTAGCCGCCTTGCCACACTCCGGTCTGGTCGAACAGACCCAAGACGGAGCTGCTGGCGTCGAGGACGTAGTAGCTGGTCGTGGTGTTGCGGAGATCGATGAGGCCACCGGTGGGTGTGCGTGTCAGGAAGTTCTGCGCACCGGCTGCGCCGAAGGCTGTGACGCCCAGACCGGAGTTTCCAAACGCGACGGTGCCGGATCGGGTGCGGGTGTTGTTACCGTCACCGAAGTAGGTGTTCACGGTCGCGCCGGTGTTCGCAGCGGCAAGGCGGCTGTCGTAGCCGATCCCAAAGCCGGTGATGCCGTTGCGGGTTTGTTCACCGTCAGCGTCGTAGGTCCATGTTGTCGTGTCGGCGCTGGTCTTCGTGATCTGGTTCGCGGCGTTGTAGGTGTAGCTGGTGGTTCCCGTTCCTTCACCGGTCGCACCGGCCAGGATCTGCGAGGTGCGATTCCCGGCGCCGTCATAGGCGTAGGTCCATGCTGCACTCGTTGCTCCGCCTGCTACCTCGGTCGCGGAGAGTAGCTCAGAGCGTGAGTCGTACTTGTACGAGGTCACCGCACCAGCAGTGACACCCTGCTCCAGGTACGAGGTGCGGCTCTGCAACCCATCGGTGTCGGACCCGCTCCGTGCGAAGCTGTAGCCCACGTCGACCCGGGTCACTCCCGCGGAGTCTTTCGCTGTGACGCGCGTGGTCCGTCCGGCGTTGTCGCGAGTGGTCTGCACGATCGCGTTGCCTGGCAGCGTGCGGAGTGTCTCCTGCTCGTTGTTGTCGTACTGCACTCGAACGCAGCCGGAGCCGGCGGCTGAGGTGGTCGCTCCGCTTGGGCAGGAGCCGGTGGGGTCGGTGATCGTCGCAACGTTGTTCGCAGCGTCGTACCCGTAGCCCGTTGTTCCGCTGGCGTCGGTGTAGCTCGACAGGTTACCGGCGGCGTCGTAGGTCATCTTCTCGTTCTCGACCGTGGGCCCGGTCTGGGACGTGGTGTTGCCACCGGTGTCGTACTGGAAAGCCTGGGATCCACCGGCGGAGTCGTCGACGTTCTTCACGAGTCCATTCGGGTAGTACGACGTCGTAACTGCGGAGCCGTTGGCGTACGTCGCTTTCACGAGACGGTCCATGACGTCGTACACGTACTGGGTCTTCTGCCCCTTCCCATCCGTGACGCTGGTGACACGGCCGAGAGAGTCGTACGTGTACGTCGTCGCGCCGAGCGGGCTCGGCGGAGTGACCTTCAGGAGATTCCCGTTGCCGTCATACGTGTTCTTGGTGACGTTGCCGTTGCCGTCCGTCGACGAGCAGACCTGCCCCGCGATGCCACCGCAGACCGGGGTTCCGGAGGTGCTGGTGGCGTAGTTACGAGTCTCGTAGGTGTACTTCGCGGTGATCTTCGCCGTGGAGCTGGTGGTGTCGTTCTGCTGCAGCAGATTCCCCGCAGTGTCGTACTGGTACGTCGCCTTGTTGCCCGACCCGTCGGTGCTGCACTTCGGCTCGTACGCAGTGCCAGAGTTCGCGACACCGCACGACCCACCCACACTGTAGGAAGCGGTCGCAGCAGCGCCCGTAGGCAGACTGGCCTTCGTGGTGTTGTTGTTGCTGTCGAACTGGTAGGTGGTGACGTTCCCGACCGTCAGCGCATCAGTGGAGGACTGCACGTCACTGTTCGTCGTCCAGATCTGCGACCGTGACTTCCCACGACCATCGGTGGTCTTCGTGACCCGACCCGTGCTGTCGATCGTGTACGAGGAGGTGTTGCCGTTCGGGTCAGTCTGCGTCGTGACACCATTCGCGTACGAGAACGTTGTCACCGCGTTCGCCGCGGCACCGTTGGTCAACGAGCCCTGCTGCTGCGTCACCGCGGTGACACGGTTCTGCGCGTCGTACCCGAACGTGACCGTCGACGTCGCCGTGCTGGTTGCTGCCGACGGCGAGGTAATCGTCGCAAGACGGCCCGCGGAGTCATAGGTGTAGGTGGTGGCCGACCCGTCAGGCGCGGTGACGGTGTTCAGGCGCTGGCTGCTGTCGTACCCGTACCGCACCTTCCGACCGGCACTGTCCACCAGGTCGGTCAAGGTGCCATCGTTCTGCGAGAAGTCATAACCGAACGAGGAGTGCGTCGTGTTCGGACCCCACGCAGACACCGTCAGGACCTGCCCGGCGCTCAGGGCGTAGTACTCACCGACACCGTTCCGATCGAAGGTGCCCTCCAGACGACCGACACCGTCGAAGCTGTACCGCTCCCCGGTGCGGTTCGACGTCACGTTCCACGCGAAGTCACCCGACCCGGCGCGGGTCAGGGTCATGTTCGATCCAGCCGGCGCGGACCACTTGCTGTTGGCGTAGGTGAAGCGCACCACGGTGCCGTTCGGGCCGGAGAAATCGGCGTAGCTACCCTCGAGATCCAAGCCGATCTCGTTCGTGGAGGAGTTGTAGCCCCACCCGCCACCGAGGGTGCCGGTGTTCGTGGACAGGCCGTTGTAGAAACGTGCCTGCCGGAACCCGTAGCCCGGGCTCGCCAACGACAGGTCCGTGTCCTTCACCAGCAGATTGCCGTTCGCGACGTTCACCTGCGCGATCGAGGTCTTCGTCAATGGGAACTTCTCAAACGAGAACCACGGCAGCTCCCCCACCCCCGGCGCCCCGACGCTCGTTCCTGCCGGCGCGGTCTGCGGTGACACCGTTGCTGCCGCAACCCGGGACTTGGACGCAGTGGATTCGCGGGAGCCGAACCGCCCGCCGACACTGGGTCGCCAGGGGTGATCGAAGTCCGTCCGTGGCGACACCTTCGGTGCCGCAGTTGCTGCCGGAGGTGACCAGGCGGTGCTCACCTCGGACGCAACAGCAGCCTGGGGCACGGTGAGGCCCACCCCGACCAGTCCGGCCACGACACACACGGCCACAACGCATTGACGAATCCGCACGACGCTCATCCCCAGAACCCGCGATGGCACGCTCCTGACAGAAGCCGATGAATCCACCCCGAAATCACGCACACAGTGGCGGACCGCGGAATGCGCTAGACATCCCTACAACGGGGGTCTTGACGAACAAAACACACGAAAACACTGGACAGGCGCACTCTTCGAAGCTTGACAGTAAGCCAGAAAACGTCGGCGGGACCTGAGGCGGATCGCTCACCGAGACGTCATGAGCTCGAGAGCGAGACCCAAGAACGCGCGGGCCCAAGCAGTCTCACATTGGTGGTCCGAAACAGGTTCCGGTGACGGTGCCCTGTGCGAGACTTGAGGCGTGGAATCCGGATGGACCCTCGGCTACGCCCGAGTCTCGACTGACGGCCAGGAACCCCACGGCGCAGACCGATGCCCTCCTAGCGCTCGGCGTACCGGCGGAACGGGTGTTCACTGACAAGGGCATGACCGGCGCCAAGTGCGATCGACCGAGGCTCAAGTCGTCGCTGGCAGCCTGCCGGCCGGGAGATGCCCTCGTGGTCACGAAGCTCGACCGACTCGCACGATCCCTCCGTGACGCGACAGACATCGCAGAAGAGCTCACAGGCCGCGGCGTGAAGCTGAACCTCGGAGGATCCATCTACGACCCCACCGACCCCGTCGGCCGGCTGCTGTTCAACGTGCTCGGCATGGTCGCTGAGTTTGAATCCGATCTCATCCGTGCCCGCACCCGAGAAGGCATGGCCACAGCGAAGGTCCGCGGAAAGCTCAAGGGGCGGAAGCCCAAGCTCTCCCCTGCGCAGGACCGTCACCTCGTCGCGCTACACCGCGCCGGTGATCACTCCATCGCCGAGCTCGTCGAGCTGTTCGGGATCGGGCGCGCGACGGTGTACCGGGCGCTTGACCGCCATCCGATCGACGTCAGCGCTGACCTGGCGCTCCCCCGTGCGGACGTGTGAGCCGCCCAGCGATCAACGTATTGCGACGATGGTCACAGCGAAAGGTGTGAGGGCCGTAGCGCGAGCAACAACGATCCGCACGACGTTCGCTGCACCGAGTGTCGATGTCGGAGAGCCAGCCACCCGCTCGTAGCGCTCTTCCAGGACCGCCCGCCGCTTCGCCTTGGGCTCCGCTTGGAGCTGACGCTCGATGAGTCTCATTGCGTCTTGACGCTGATCACGAATGGCCGCGGACAGCGCTTCTTGCGGCACGATCCCGACTGCCGTGACAGTCACTCCGCAAAGGCCTAGGCGCGTGGCGGGGCCGCCACGCGCCTCCCGTCCGTCCGCTGGTCGGCTCAGTACTCGATGCGCCCGGTGCGGTCGTGGAACTCCCCCGTCGGCCCGTCCGGACCGATCAGGGCGAGCGCGACCGTCGCGTCCGTGCCCTCGGTCACGGTCTGGTGTCCGCCGTGGCCGTTGAAGTCGGTCGCCGTGTAGCCGGGATCGCTCGCGTTCACGCGGAAACCGGGCAGGTTCTTCGCGTACTGCACCGTCGCCGCGATCAGCGCCGCCTTCGACGCCGCGTACGGCACCGCGGCGACCGGGTACTCGTCGTGCCCCGGCGTGGTGAGCCAGCGCGCGAAGCCCACGCCGGACGCGACGTTGACGATCACGGGGTTCGACGACCGACGCAGCAGCGGGAGGGCCGCCTGCGTCACCCGGACGACCCCGACCACGTTCGTGTCGAGCACCGCGGTGATCGCGTCGGCGTCGAGGTCGTCGACACCGAAGGACGTCCCGAGGACGCCGGCGTTGTTCACGAGGACGTCGAGCTCCGGCAGCGACGAGAGCGCGGCATCGACGCTCGCCTGGTCGGTGACGTCGAGCTGCACGGGGTGTGCGCCGAGGGCTCGGACGGCGTCACCGGAGGCGGTGTCGCGCATGCCGGCGTACACGGTGTGGCCGGCCTCGAGGAGTCGGCGTGCGGTCTCGAGTCCGAGGGAGCGGTTCGCTCCGGTGATGAGTGTCGTGGTCATGCACTCCACGATGCCCCCGCCGTTCCCGTCCTCCCAGGCACCGCTCGACGGTGGGACCGGCAGTACCACGACCGTTCGCCCGACGGAGGCGATGATGGACGCATGAGCGAGTTCGCGGAGGTGTTGCGTGCCTGGCGGGACCGGGTGCGTCCGGCCGAGGTCGGGTTGCCCGCGGGGCAGGGGCGGCGGACCGCCGGGCTCCGGCGCGAGGAGCTCGCCGCGCTCGCCGGGGTCAGCGTCGACTACGTCGTCCGGCTCGAGCAGGGTCGCGCGACGAACCCGTCACCCCAGCTGCTCGGCGCCCTCGCGACCGCGCTCCGCCTGACCGAGTCGGAACGGGACCACCTGTACCGGGTCGCGGGTGCAGCGGTGCCGTCGCGGGCGGAGGTTCCGCGGCACGTCCCGCCGGGCGTGCACCGCATGGTCGACCGGCTCGGTGACGTCCCGGTGGCGGTCTTCACCGCGGCGCACGACATCCTGCTCTGGAACGACCTGTGGGCGGCCGTGTCCGGCGATCCGAGCACCTGGACCGGGGTCGAGGGGAACCTGGTGTGGCGGCACTTCACGCAGGGGCACGACGGTGTCGAGTGGGACGACACGCACCAGGAGGACTTCTCGAGCGACCTCGTCGCCGACCTCCGCTCCGCTGTCGGCCGCTACCCGGCGGACCGGCGGCTCGCGGAGCTCGTCACCCGGCTCCGCCGCGGATCCCCGGAGTTCGAGCGACGCTGGCACGGCGCGCGCATCGCCGAGCACCGGACGAGCCGCAAGGTCGTGCACACGCCCGTCGGTCCGGTCGAGGTCGACTGCGACGTGCTCAGCGTGCCGGGCAGCGACCTGCGGATCGTCGTCTACACCGCGGTCCCCGGCAGCGAGGACGCCGCGAAGCTGGACCTGCTCCGGGTCACCGGACTGCAGGAGTTCGCGACGTCCTGACGCGGCGGTTCCCGCCGCGCCCGCCCCGCGGCGGGTGCGGCGGTCGTCGTCACTCGCCGAAGCCGGAGCGGACGAGCGCGACGAGGGCGTCCACGGCGTCCCGCGCGTCGGGCCCGTCGGCCTCGATCGTCACGGTGGCACCCTTCGGCAGGGCGAGCGCCATGATCGCGAGCAGGCTCTTCGCGTCGACGCCGTTCACGCGGACGCGCGACTCGTGCTTCGCGGCGGCCTTCACGAACTCGGCCGCCGGACGGGCGTGCAGCCCGCTCTCGTTGACCAGCTCGACGGTCTCGGTGACCGCCCCGTCGGCGGTGCCCGCGTCGTCGACGGAGGTCGCGCCTCCCGGCTGGTCACCGGTCGGGTCGGAGGCTCCCCCGGCGTCGTCCGCGGACCCTGCGGCCGATGCGGCGGCGGCCAGGACGGCACCGACGTCACCACCGGTCTGCGCGGCGACCGCCGCAGCGACCGTGCCCTCGACGAGCGGGGCCTGCGAGACGTGCACGCGCTCGCGGTCGGCGTCGTCGAGGAAGTCGAGCGCGGTGTCGGTGGTCAGGTAGGCGGACCCGAGGTCGCACAGCACGACGACGGCGTCGGCCGCCGAGAGCTCGTGGATGCCGTCGGTGATCGCCTCGAACGAGGTCCCGATGCCGCCGTCGTCCGTGCCGCCTGCGGCGACGAGCGGCACGTCGGCGGCCATCTGGCGGGCCAGCTCGACGGTGCCGGTCGCGATCGCCGCACTGTGCGAGACGACCAGGATGCCGACGGTCACGCGGCGTCCACCGCGGCGCGCAGGATGTACGCCGTCGACTGGGCCCCCGGGTCGCGGTGTCCGACCGCCCGGTCGCCGAGGTAGCTCGCGCGGCCCTTGCGGGCGACGAGGGGGTCGGTGGACTCGGCACCGGTCACGGCGGCGTCGGCGGCGGCCTCGAGCACGCGTTCCGGACCCTCACCCGCCGCGGCTGCGGTACCGGCGGCGTCGACGGCGGCCGACCAGGCGTCGACCATGGTCTTGTCGCCGACCTCGGCCTTGCCGCGCGAGACGACGCCGTCGCGGGCTGCGGTGAGCACGGCGACCAGGGCGTCCGCGTCGAGCTCGGTCGCGTCGCCGGCGGCCTGCGCGGCCTTCAGGTACGCGGTGCCGAACAGCGGGCCCGCCGCGCCGCCGACCGTCGAGATGAGCTTCGTCGCGACCGTCTTGAAGACCGCGCCGGGGGTGTCGAAGGACCCGGCGTCGACGGCTTCGAGCACGGCGCGGAAGCCACGGTCGAGGTTCTCGCCGTGGTCTCCGTCGCCGATCTCACGGTCGAGCGTGACGAGTTCGGCGCGGTGGTCGTCGATCGTCGCGGCGGTGCGGCGCACCCAGTCGATGGCCCATGCGGTGTCGAGCGCCAATTCGTGTTCCTTCCTGGATGGTGGACGGTGGTCAGCGACCCCAGCGCAGCGCCGGGGTCTCCACCGGGGCGTCCCAGAGGGCGGTGAGCTCCTCGTCGAGCACCGTGACGGTGATCGAGAAGCCGGGCATCTCGAGGGACGTGACGTAGTCGCCGACCACGCTACGCGCGACGTGGTGGCCGCGGTCCGCGAGCACCTCGGCGGCGCGTCGGTAGACGATGTACAGCTCGGAGAGCGGGGTGCCGCCCATGCCGTTGACGAGAAGCAGCAGCTGCGAGCCCGCTGGGGCGTCGAGGTCGGCGAGCACCGGTTCGAGCACGCGGTCGACGAGCTGGTCGGCCGGGGCCATGGCGATGCGCTCGCGGCCCGGCTCGCCGTGGATGCCGATGCCGAGCTCGACCTCGTCGTCCGCGAGCGTGAAGGACGGCTCTCCCGCGTGCGGGACCGTCCCGGAGCCGAGGGCCAGGCCCATCGACCGGGTCACCTCGTTGACCCGTCGGGCGACCGCGGCGACGGCGTCGAGGTCGTCACCACGCTCGGCAGCGGCGCCGGCGCACTTCTCGACGACGACCGTGCCGGCCACGCCGCGGCGTCCGGCCGTGTACAGCGAGTCCTGCACGGCGACGTCGTCGTCCACCACGACGGACGCGACGCGGATGTCCTCGATCTCGGCGAGCTCGGCGGCGGTCTCGAAGTTGAGCACGTCGCCGGTGTAGTTCTTCACGATGTGGAGCACGCCCGCTCCCCCGTCGACCGCCTTCGTCGCGGCGAGGATCGGGTCGGGGGTCGGGCTCGTGAAGACGGGACCGGGGACGGCCGCGTCGAGCATCCCGTGACCGACGAAGCCGGCGTGCAGCGGTTCGTGCCCGCTGCCCCCACCGCTCACGATCCCGACCTTCCCGCGCACCGGGGCGTCGGCGCGGTGCAGGTGGATCGGGTCCTCGACCAGCACGACGTGCCCCTCGTGCGCCCGGGCGAACCCGCGGACGGTCTCCGTCACGACGTCGTGCGGATCGTTGATGAGCTTCTTCATGACGGACCTCCACGGGTGCGGGGGTCGACCGCCGGCGGAGCCGCACCGCCGTCGTCGACCGGAGTGCGTTCACCCTACAGCGGCCGCCCGTTCGCCTCAGGTGCACGTTCGTGCAGCAGGGTGCTGTCGCGGCCCGGTCCCGGGATGCGCCTCCGCACACCAGGCGTGCACGTTCGTGCAGTTTCGCGAACTCGGCTCGTTCCGTGATCGCGTCGCGGTGACCGGCCTCACTATGCTCGGCCCCAATCACTCGACGGGGAGTGCCGGACGCAGCAGCCACCGGACCCCCACCACTCGCACTGGAGGTCACCGATGGACGGCATCGGCGTCAATTTCATGTCAGAGCTCGTCGGTACGGCGTTGCTCATCATCCTCGGTGGCGGAGTCGTCGCCGCCGTCTCGCTGACGAAGTCCAAGGGCTTCGGCGCCGGCTTCCTCATGGTCACGATCGGCTGGGGCTTCGCGGTCTTCGCCGGTGTCCTCGTGTCCTACAAGTCGGGCGGCCAGCTCAACCCCGCCGTCAGCCTCGCGCAGATGCTGCTCGGCAACATCAGCATCGGCACCATGCTCATCTACTGGGTCGCACAGCTGCTCGGCGCCTTCATCGGCGCGGTGATCGTCTGGCTCGCCTACAAGCAGCACTTCGACGAGGAGCCCGACGCCGCCGCCAAGCTCGGCGTGTTCTCGACCGGTCCGGCGATCCGCAGCTACGGCTGGAACCTCGTCACCGAGGTCATCGGCACCTTCGTACTGGTCTTCGTCATCCTCGGCATCACGAACGGCAAGGCCCCGGCCGAACTCGGCGCCGTCCCCGTCGCCTTCCTGGTGATCGCGATCGGTGTCTCGCTCGGCGGCCCCACCGGCTACGCCATCAACCCCGCCCGTGACCTCGGCCCCCGCATCGCCCACGCGGTCCTGCCGATCAAGGGCAAGGGCTCGAGCGACTGGTCCTACGCCTGGGTCCCGGTCGTCGGCCCGCTCATCGGTGCCGCCCTCGCGGCCGGCGCCTCGACCTTCCTGCTCCCCGTCGTCTCCTGACGACTGCAGACCGAACCCCCAGCACACACCGAACACACCCGTAAGGAGCACCAATGGCCGACTACATCGTCGCCATCGACCAGGGCACGACCTCGACGCGTGCCATCGTCTTCGACCACTCCGGTTCGATCATCTCGGTCGGGCAGAAGGAGCACGAGCAGATCTTCCCGCGCGCCGGGTGGGTCGAGCACGACCCCGCGGAGATCTGGGACAACACCCGTGAGGTCATCGGCCAGGCCCTGTCCCGCGCCGACATCACCCGCCACGACGTCGCGGCGGTCGGCATCACGAACCAGCGCGAGACCGCGGTGGTCTGGGACAAGAACACCGGCAAGGCCGTCTACAACGCCATCGTCTGGCAGGACACCCGCACCCAGGCGATCGTCGACAAGCTCGCCGACGGCGACACCGACCGCTACAAGGCGATCGTCGGCCTGCCGCTCGCCACCTACTTCGCCGGCACCAAGATCGCCTGGATCCTCGAGAACGTCGAGGGCGCACGCGAGAAGGCCGAGGCGGGCGACCTGCTCTTCGGCACCACCGACACCTGGGTCCTCTGGAACCTGACCGGTGGCACCGACGGCGGTGTGCACAAGACCGACGTCACGAACGCGTCCCGCACGCTGTTCATGGACCTCGAGACGCTGCAGTGGCGCGACGACATCCTGGCCGACTTCGGGGTGCCGAAGTCGATGCTCCCGGAGATCGTCAGCTCCTCCGAGGTCTACGGCCACGTCGAGTCGTCCAGCCTGCTCCGCGAGGTCCCGATCGCCGGCATCCTCGGCGACCAGCAGGCCGCGACGTTCGGCCAGGCGGCGTTCGACCAGGGCGAGTCGAAGAACACCTACGGCACCGGCAACTTCCTCATCTTCAACACGGGCACCGAGATCGTCCGGTCGGAGAACGGGCTGCTCACCACCGTCGGGTACAAGCTCGGCGACCAGGAGACGCACTACGCGCTCGAGGGCTCGATCGCCGTCACCGGTTCGCTCATCCAGTGGCTCCGCGACAACCTCGGCATCATCGGCAGCGCCCCGGAGGTCGAGGCGCTCGCCAAGACCGTCGAGGACAACGGTGGCGTGTACTTCGTGCCGGCGTTCTCGGGCCTGTTCGCGCCGTACTGGCGTCCGGACGCCCGCGGCGCCCTGGTCGGCCTGACCCGCTACGTCAACAAGGGGCACATCGCCCGTGCCGCCCTCGAGGCGACGGCGCTGCAGACCCGCGAGGTCCTCGACGCCGTCAACGCGGACTCCGGTGTGGACCTGACCGAGCTCAAGGTCGACGGCGGCATGACCGCCAACGACGCGCTCATGCAGTTCCAGGCGGACATCCTCAACGTGCCGGTCGTCCGTCCGGTCGTCGCGGAGACCACCGCGCTCGGTGCCGCGTACGCCGCCGGTCTGGCCGTCGGGTTCTGGGCGAACCTCGACGAGCTCCGCGCCAACTGGCAGGAGGACAAGCGCTGGGAGCCGTCGCTCGACGACGCCGAGCGCGACCGCCAGCTCCGCCTCTGGAAGAAGGCCGTCACGAAGACCTTCGACTGGGTCGACGAGGACGTGCGCTGACGCGCAGCTGAGGTGACCGCCTGGAGGCGCGGTGCCGGTCCCACGGGCCGGCACCGCGCCTCCAGGCCGTTGCGGTGGCACGCGCGGTGCGGGCCGGGCGCACCGGGCCGGCCGGTCCGCGCAGCGCCCCCTTCACGTCGAGACGCCCCTTCCGCAACGAGACGCCCCTTCCGCGTCGAGACGCCCCCGGATCCGGGGGCGTCTCGTCGTCCGCAGTGCGTCTCGCGTCGACGCCGGCGTCTGGAGGGCGGGGTCGCTCAGGCCGCGGGAGCGGCGCCGACCCAGTCGGCGAGCTTCTGCGCGGCGGCGCCGGAGTCGACCGCCTCGGCGGCGACGGCGAGCTGCTCGCGGAACCGCTGCAGGATCGGCCGGTCCGCCTGCTCGGGGTCCTCCGCCAGACGGAAGGACACCAGCCCGGCGGCGGCGTTGAGCAGCACGATGTCACGGACCGGGCCGGCCTCCCCCGCGAGCACGCGGTGCACGACGGCGGCGTTGTGCTCGGGGTCACCGCCGAGCAGGTCCTCCGTGCGCGCCCGGGCGATCCCGAGGTCCCGCGGGTCGAGGTCGTGCTCGATGACCCGGCCGCCGGTGACCTCCCAGATGTGGGAGTGCCCGGTGGTGGTCAGCTCGTCGAGGCCGTCGTCGCCGCGGAACACGAGCGCCGTCGCCCCCCGGGTCTGGAACACGCCGGTGATGATCGGCACGAGCTCGAGCTGCGCCACGCCCACCGCGTTCGCCTCGCACCGGGCCGGGTTCACCAGCGGCCCGAGGAAGTTGAAGACGGTGGGCACCCCGATCTCGCGCCGGACCGGTGCCGCGTGGGCGAAGCCGGGGTGGAACGCGCTCGCGAACGCGAAGGTCAGCCCGACACGCCGGAAGGTGTCCGCGACACGCGCGGCGTCCATCGTCAGGTCGAGCCCGAGGGCGGCCAGCACGTCGCTCGAGCCAGACTTCGACGAGCTCGCGCGGTTGCCGTGCTTGACGACCGGCACGCCCGCGGCGGCGATGACGATTGCAGCCATCGTCGAGACGTTCACGGTGCCCACGACGTCGCCGCCGGTCCCGACGATGTCGAGTGCCATCGGGTCGACGTCCAACGGGACGGCCGCGTCGAGGATCGCGTCGCGGAAGCCGACGACCTCGTCGACGGTCTCGCCCTTCGCCCGCAGCGCCACCGCGAAGGCGGCGATCTGTGCGGCGGTCGCGCGTCCCTGGACGATCTCCTCCATGGCCCACGTGGACTGCCTGATCGAGAGGTCCTCGCGCGCCATGAGCGCGCTGATGACTGCAGGCCAGGAGAGTGTGAGGGACATGGCTCGATGGTACTGAGTTCGAACGACCCGCCAGTGTCCTGCGAAAACACTGTCAGTGGTTTCGGCCATAATGGAGGACGTGACTAGCACCCCTCTCTCCAGATCCGCCAGCGGTCCGGTCCTGAACAGGCCGAACGCCGTTGCCGTGGGGACGATCGTGTGGCTGGGCAGCGAGGTCATGTTCTTCGCCGGCCTGTTCGCGATCTACTTCACGCTGCGCAGCACCTCGCCCGAGCTCTGGGCGACCGAGACCGCCAAGCTCGAGGTGCCGTTCGCCTCGGTGAACACGATCATCCTGGTGCTGTCGAGCTTCGCCTGCCAGTTCGCGGTGTTCGCCGCGGAGCGCTTCCAGGTGCACCGCACGAGCTGGAACCCCAAGGACTGGGGCATGACGGAGTGGTTCTTCGTCACGTACTGCATGGGTGCGATCTTCGTCTGCGGCCAGATCTTCGAGTACGCGAACCTCTGGCACGAGGGCGTGACGCTCTCGTCGAGCGCCTACGGCTCCGCGTTCTACATGACCACCGGCTTCCACGGCCTGCACGTCACGGGTGGTCTGATCGCCTTCCTCCTGACCCTCGGTCGCGGTTTCGCTGCCAAGAACTTCGGGCACAAGGAGGCGACCACCGCGATCGTCGTGTCGTACTACTGGCACTTCGTCGACGTGGTCTGGATCGGCCTCTTCGCTGTCATCTACCTTCTCAAGTAGGAACTGGACACCCCCCACCGCATGTTCACCAGAAGCAAGTCCAAGAAGGGCCGCCGTTCCCCGATGGCGACCGTCTCGCTCATCGTCGTCGGTCTCATGACCACCGGCGGTGCGTACGCGCTGTTCAGCTCGACGGCCAACGCCGACGACAGCACCACCTCCGCGGTGTCCAGCCAGTCCAAGGTCAACGAGGGCGAGAAGCTCTTCGCCTCGAACTGCGCGACCTGCCACGGCCTCGACGCCCAGGGCACCAGCGAGGGTCCGTCCCTCATCGGTGTCGGAGCCGCGTCGGTCGACTTCCAGGTCGGCACCGGCCGCATGCCGATGGCCGCGCAGGGCCCCCAGGCCGAGGAGAAGCCTGCCCAGTTCACGGAC
Organism: Curtobacterium sp. NPDC087080; assembly: GCF_044745105.1. Classification (NCBI taxonomy): domain Bacteria; kingdom Bacillati; phylum Actinomycetota; class Actinomycetes; order Micrococcales; family Microbacteriaceae; genus Curtobacterium; species Curtobacterium sp. NPDC087080. Next base: position 411,002 of record NZ_JBIUZP010000001.1, read on the forward strand.
GAGCAGATCGATGCCATGGGCGCCTACGTCGCCTCGCTCGGCCCCGGCCCGTCGGTCCCCTCCTCGTCGCTGACGGACGGCAAGGGCGACGCAGCCGAGGGCGCCGAGCTCTTCCGCATCAACTGCGCCATGTGCCACAACGTGGCGGGTGCCGGCGGTGCACTCACCGAGGGCAAGTACGCCCCGAACCTGCAGTCGGTCTCCGGCAAGCACATCTACGAGGCCATGGTCACGGGCCCGCAGAACATGCCGGTCTTCAACGACCTCAACCTGACGCCGGAGCAGAAGGCCGACATCATCACGTACCTGAAGTACGTGCAGGACAACAAGTCGCCCGGCGGGTTCGCCCTCGGCTCCCTCGGCCCGGTGGCAGAGGGTCTGTTCATCTGGATCTTCGGACTCGGCGCGGTCGTCGCGATGACCGTCTGGCTGACCGCGAAGTCCAACTGATCGTCCGTGTCGAACGACACTGAAGGGAACACCATGGCAGAGCACGACGACGAGGCACTGAACTCGTCCTCGGCTGTCGAGAAGCACGGCGCGACCAGCACGTCGGCCGGGATCGCGGTCGTCCCCGCGGACCCGTTCGAGAACCCGGGTGAGCCGCCGCACCGCGCGCGCCGCACCGACGTCGACCCGAAGAAGCAGCGCCTGGCCGAGCGTCAGGTCGCCACGTTCTTCTACCTGTCCATCGTGGGCAGCGTCCTGGCGATCGCGGCGTACATCGCCTTCCCGATCGACCCCGAGGACTTCGGCACCGTCCGGTCCGGCAACCTCTGGCTCGGTCTGGCGATCGCGCTTGCCCTGCTCGCGCTGGGCCTCGGCGCCGTCTACTGGTCCAAGTCGCTCGTCGTGGACCGCGAGATCACGGAGATGCGCCACAGCACCCGCGGCACCGACGCGACCCGCGCGAAGGCGGTCGAGGCCTTCCAGCTCGCCGACAAGGAGTCCGGCTTCAGCCGTCGCAAGCTGATCCGCAACTCGATGATCGGCGCCCTGGTGGCGTTCCCGCTGCCGGGTGTCGTCCTCGTCCGTGACTTCGCCCCGGCGGAGGACCCGAACGAGCTCCTGCGCCACACCTTCTGGAAGTCCGGCATGCGCCTGACGAAGGACCCGACGGGTCTGCCGATCAAGGCGTCCGACGTCACGATCGGTTCGGTCTTCCACGTCATCCCGGACGGCATGCTCGACTCCGAGCACATGCTCGAGGAGAAGGCGAAGGCCTCCGTCCTCCTCATGCGTCTCGACCCGAAGGACCTCAACCCCTCGAAGGGGCACGAGGACTGGGGCTACGACGGCATCGTCGCCTACTCCAAGATCTGCACCCACGTCGGGTGCCCGGTCGCGCTCTACGAGCAGCAGACGCACCACCTGCTGTGCCCGTGCCACCAGTCGACGTTCGACGTCTCGAACAACTGCGAGGTCATCTTCGGCCCGGCTGCACGTCCCCTCCCCCAACTTCCGATCGCGATCGACGACGACGGCTACCTGGTTGCCCAGAGCGACTTCCACGAGCCGGTCGGACCGTCCTTCTGGGAGCGTGAACGCTGATGACCAGCACCACCACCACGAGCGCGCCGTCCACGGCCACACGGCCCGAGCCGACGCGCGGGTCCCGACTCATCGGGGCCACCGCCAACTACATCGACGAGCGCACGAGCATCTCGGGTCTGGTGAAGGAGGTCGGGCGCAAGATCTTCCCCGACCACTGGAGCTTCATGCTCGGCGAGGTCGCGCTGTACAGCTTCGTCGTCGTCCTGCTGTCGGGGACGTTCCTGACGTTCTTCTTCCAGGCGTCGATGACCGAGGTCGTCTACAACGGCTCGTACGTCCCGCTGAAGGGCGTCGAGATGTCGACCGCCCTGCAGTCCACCCTGAACATCTCGTTCGACATCCGCGGTGGCCTGTTCGTCCGGCAGATCCACCACTGGGCAGCCCTGCTGTTCGTGGCCTCGGTGATGCTGCACATGGCCCGCGTGTTCTTCACCGGCGCCTTCCGCAAGCCGCGTGAGCTCAACTGGGTCTTCGGCTTCGTGCTGTGGGTCCTGGCGATGGCCGAGGGCTTCACCGGCTACTCGCTCCCCGACGACCTGCTCTCGGGCAACGGTCTCCGCATCATCGTCGGCATGATCGAGGGTGTCCCGGTGATCGGCGTGTGGATCGCCTACCTGCTGTTCGGTGGCGAGTTCCCGGGCACCGACATCGTCGGCCGCCTCTACACGCTCCACATCCTGCTGCTGCCGGCGATCCTCGTCGCGGTGCTCGGCGTGCACCTCGTGCTCGTCGTCATCAACAAGCACACGCAGTTCGCGGGCCCCGGCAAGACCAACGACAACGTCGTGGGCGTCCCGATCCTCCCGGCCTTCGCCGCGAAGGCCGGCGGCTTCTTCTTCATCGTCGCGGGCATCCTCGCCCTCATCGCGTCGCTGTTCACGATCAACCCGATCTGGAACTACGGCCCGTACGACCCGTCCCCCGTGTCCGCCGGCACCCAGCCTGACTGGTACATCGGCTTCGCGGACGGTGCGCTCCGTCTGGTGCCGCCGCACTGGGAGGTCGTGTGGTTCGGCTACACGGTGTCGTTCAACATCCTCGTCCCGATCGCCGTCCTCATGGCGCTCATCATCGCGATGTTCGCCTACCCGTTCCTCGAGGCGTGGGTCACCGGCGACAAGCGAGAGCACCACCTGGCCGACCGTCCGCGCAACGCCCCGACCCGCACCGCGTTCGGTGCTGCGGGCATCACGCTCTACGCGTCGCTCTGGGCCGCGGCCTCGTCCGACATCATCGCCACGCACTTCATGGTGTCGATCGAGCACGTGATCCACGTCATCCAGGCCACGACGGTCCTCGGCCCGTTCGTCGCGTTCTGGATCACGAAGCGCGTCTGCCTCGCGCTGCAGAAGAAGGACCGCGAGATCGTGCTGCACGGCTACGAGTCGGGCCGCATCGTCCGACTGCCGCACGGCGAGTACATCGAGGTCCACGAGCAGCTCGACGAGTACGAGCGCTGGAAGCTCCTGCAGTTCAACGAGTACAAGCCGCTCATGGTCCGTCCGGACGCCAAGGGTCGGATCACCGGGGTGCAGAAGGTCCGTGCGAACCTGTCGCGCTTCTTCTTCGAGGACCGCATCGCGCCGGTCACGAAGGCGGAGCTCGAGGCCGCGCACGCCGCGCACCACGGTCCGGAGCTGGAGGGCGACCACCAGGCCCAGGCCCCCGCGCTCGGCGCAGCCAACCACTAGGTCCCGCAGCAACACCGACGGAGCCCCTCGACCACCACGTGGTCGGGGGGCTCCGTCGTTCACTGTGGACCGACGCGGATCCGCCACTCCCGGTTCACCGTGCATTCAGAGTGGCGTGCTGGACTCGTCCTCGACGGTGTGGCAACGTGTTGCACCACGCATCCGCCAACGGAACGAGAGACCGATGGACAGCCGGACGGCCGAACACCCCAGGCCGAACCACTTCCTCCTCCACCTCAGCGACACCCACCTCGTGGCGGGTGACGGCGCGCTCTACGGTGACGTCGACTCCGCAGCACGTCTCTCGGCGATCGTCGCCGACATCGAGGCCTCCGGCACTCGCCCGGAGGCCATCGTCGTCACGGGCGACGTCGCCGACAAGGGCGAGCCGGGCGCCTACGCCAGGATCCGCGACATCGTCGAGCCCGCCGCCCGTCGCATCGGCGCGCAGGTCATCTGGGCGATGGGGAACCACGACGAGCGCGGCGCGTTCCGCCAGGAGCTCTTCGGTCTCCAGCCGACCGATCGCCCCGTCGACTTCGTGTACGACGTCAACGGCCTCCGCGTCATCACCCTGGACACGAGCGTGCCCGGAGCGCACCACGGCGAGGTCTCCCCCGCGCAGCTCGACTGGCTTGCTGAAGTCCTCTCCGAGGCTGCGCCGCACGGCACGATCCTCGCAATGCACCACCCGCCGGTCCCGAGCGTGCAGGACCTCGCGGTCCTCGTCGAGCTCCGCGACCAGGCCGCCCTCGCCGAGGTGATCGAGGGGTCGGACGTCATCTCGATCATCGCCGGACACCTGCACTACTCCACGAGCGCCGTGTTCGCCGGGGTGCCCGTGTCGGTGGCGAGTGCGACGTGCTACACGCAGGACCTCACCGAGTACCAGGGCGGGACCCGCGGGCAGGACGGCGCGCAGTCCTTCAACCTCGTGCACGTCTACGGCAACAACGTCGTGCACTCGGTCGTGCCGATCGGGCACTACTCGACGGTCGGCGAGCCCGTGTCGTCGGAGCAGACCGAGGCGCGTCTCGCCGCTGCGGGCATCAGGATCGCGCCCGCGGTCGAGCCGGCCCCGGTCACCGCGAGCATCCCGGTGTTCACCCTCGACACGGTGCCCAGCTCCCCGATCCGCCGCTGAGGGTCGGCCACCCGTGTGACACGTCTGCACGCTGTCGAACGAGCACGACGTGCCGTCGGGTGTTCACCGCGCGGGTGGGACTCGTCGCCCGTCCCGCGCGACCGTGACAGATCGTGCCCGTCCGGCGCAACGGACCGGGGACCGGCAGCCCGACGCCAGGACGCCCGAACAGCCCGCCGCAGCCCTACTGCGCGTCCTGCTCCCACGGCGCCGGGAACGGGAAGTACTTCTCGAGGAAGTCCGTCACCCGACGGGTGCGCTCCTCGTCCGAGACCTCCGGGAAGCTCCCGTCGTTCAGGCAGAAGAAGTCGACGTTCCGCTTCTTGAGCAGGTCCTCCAGCGCCTTCAACCCGGACTGCATCGTCGTGTCGACGTACCGGACCGGAGCGTTCTCCTGCACGATCGCGCGGCCGGTGAGCAGGGCGTAGTAGTGGTACAGCGAGTTCGTCACCGAGATGTTGTCCGCCGCACGGAACCGTGAGGCGGCGGTCGCGCGGAACTCCGCCGCGAACTCGTGCTCCATCTCGGTCATGATCGAGGCGCGGAGCGGCGTGGGAGCGTGCTCGAGGTGCCGCGTGGTCACGGCGCCGAACCGCTGCTGCAGCAGCTGGCGGTTCACGCGCGCGGAGTTCTCGAACCCGCTGCGGGCCGGGTTGTTCGAGCCGAGCCCGATGCGGGTCGTCGCGAGGATGAACTTCGACACCGAACCCGGGCTGAAGAACACCGACGGCTCGACCATCCGCCCGAAGAACATGTCGTCGTTCGAGTAGATGAAGTGCTCGCTGATGCCCGGGATGTGGTGCAGCTGCGACTCGACGGCCTGCGAGTTGTGGGTCGGGAGCACCGAGGGGTCCGCGAAGAACTCCTCGCTCCGAACGATCCGCACCTTGGGGTGGTCCGCGAGCCAGGCGGGTGCCGGCGAGTCGGTGGCGATGTAGATCTGCCGGATCCAGGGCGCGAAGGTGTGCACCGAGCGCAGGGCGTACTTCAGCTCGTCGATCTGCCGGAACCGCGCGGGGGCGTCGTCGCCCTCCCCCAGTACCGCGTTCGCCTGCGCTGCCTGCCGGGCTCGCTGGTACTCGATCGCGTTGCCGTCGACCCACGAGAAGACGATGTCGATCGGGAAGCGGATGTCCGACACGTGGTCGTCGAACATGTGCTCCACCGTGCGCCAGGTGCGGCCGTAGCGCTCGATGTCGACGAGCACGAACTCGTCGACCGGCAGGCTGCGCCGCATCAGGGCGTTCTCGACGGGCGCGAGCACCTCGGTGTCGGTGACGCGCCAGAACTCGAGCTGGACGCTCGTCTCGGCGCCGTAGCGGAGCCGACCCATGGGTTCGAGCCGCGGCCGGAAGACCCGCAGCACCGGCTCGTCGACCGATCCGAGGCCGTCGTCGATCACGAGCACGGCGGGCTGCCCCGGCGGCTTGGCGTAGAACGGCTCGTTGGCGGCGGCCGCCATGATCGCGCTCTCGGCACGCTGCCGGTCGCGTTCGTCGACGGCGATGACCGGCCGTCGGTCGTTGCCGCGGATGAGCAGGTGGTCGACGTCACCGGCGGTGAGCGCGTCGTCGAGGAACAACAGGTCCTCGATCATCGACTGCTGGGGCGTCAGGTGCCCGTTGACCAGGGTCAGGCGTCCCTTGCGGACGACGACGTCAGGTCGGTCGAGACCGCCGGAGGACGGTCGAGGGTTCAGCAGAGGACTCTCGGTCGCCGGCTCGGTCTCGTGGCTCATCCATGCCCTTCGCATCACGTCGGCCGGGCCCTGTGCCCGGCTCCTGCGATCCTACCGTCCGGCGGACGAGCGCCGCGCGGTCACGGACGGGAGGCGCGCCCTGCGTCCGCCCCGCGCGGCACCTTGACGGCGATCCCGACGAGGATGAACGCGGCGGCCGCCACGAGTTGCAGACCCGCCCACACCTGGCCGGGGATCGGTACGACCACCACCGGGTTCCAGCACACCGCGATCGCCGCGGTGAGGGCGACCGCCCACCAGGCGCGGCCGCGGAACCCGAAGACGAGGACGATGAGCGCGAGCACCGTCACGCCCCACCGGACGAAGACGAAGGCCGAGGAGTCGATGACCGCCACGAACGCGATGAGCACGACGGCAGCGAGCAGCCCGGGGGCCAGGGCGGGGCGGGTGAACGGCGGTGTGCCGTCGGCGTCCGGGCGCACATCCTGCGGACGATGCGCGTCCTGGCGCCCCAAGGGGACCCCCTGCAGCGACGATCCCGCCGGGGGCCGACCCTTCCGTGCCATCAGGCGCCGGCCTCCTCGAGGTCGATCGCCTGGATCGGACGGGACATCGGCGGGAGCCCGCGCACGCGCTCGAGCGCCGGCTCGAGTTCGTCGACCACCGCGCGGTATCCGTCGGCGTTGAGGTGCAGGCCGTCCTCGGTGAAGCGCTCGGCCAGGTGGTCGTCCTCGGCCAGCGCGGGCCAGAGGTCGAGGTACTGCGCGTGACAGGTCGCGACGAACTGGCGGAGGTGCCGGTTCGCCTCCTCGATCTTCGCGCACCAGTCGGACTGGCGGGGCAGGATCGACACGAGCAGCAGGCGGACGCCCGGGAGCTCGCGGCGCAGTGTCACGAGGATCGACTCGACCCCGCGGACCACGTGCTCGACGCTCGACCGGTGGTTGCCGAAGTCGTTCGTCCCGATCAGGAGCACGATGACCTCGGGCTGTTCGGCGATCACGGCGTCGAGCCGCGTGAGCACGCCGTCGGTGGTGTCGCCGCCGACACCCTGGTTGCTCGTGCGCTCCCCAGGGAGCCACTGGTCCCAGGATCCCTGCTCGGTGATGCTGTCGCCCAGGAACAGGACGGTGGGGTGTTCGGTGGTCATGCTGCCTCCTCGTGTACCGGTTCCTGCGGCCCATTCTGCTGGGTCCAGTTCCGCCCCGTCGACTCCGTGTGCTGGGACTCGCGCTCCGCCGCCGCCGTGATGCGCTCGACCATGCCCGGGAAGATGATCCCGTGGAACGGCAGGATGCCGTACCAGTACAGGCGTCCGGGGAGCCCCTGCGGGAAGTAGATCGCCCGCTGGTGGTAGTCGCTGCCGCCGTCGTCGCTCGGGGTGACCCGCATCTCGAGCCAGGCGCGCCCGGGCGACTTGAACTCGGCGCGGAGCCGCAGGTAGCGCCCGCGCTCCAGCCGCTCCACGCGCCACCAGTCGAGCGCGTCGCCCTGCTCGAGGCGGTGCGGGTCGCGCCGGCCCCGGTTGAGTCCGACCCCGCCGGCGACCTTGTCCATCCAGCCGCGGGCGACCCAGGCCAGGGGGAACGAGTACCAGCCGTTCTCGCCGCCGATCGACTCGACGACGCGCCAGACGTCCTCGGCGCTGGCGCTCGAGTGGCGCTTCCGGTCGTCGACGTAGACGGTGTGTCCGGCCCACTCCGGGTCGCTCGGCAGCGGGTCGGCCGGGGTCGACGAGAGCGTGGCGCTCCGCCAGCTCGTCTGCACCTCACCCTTCCGCATCTTCGTCAGGGCCAGACGGACGGCCCGTCGGTACGAGGTGAGTCCGCCCTCCGGACGCGGGACGACCTCGTCGATGTCGTGCTCGCGCTGCACGCACTCGAACTGGAGCGACTCGATGATCGGCGTCGCGAGCTTCTTCGGGATCGGCGTCACGATGTTGAACCAGTGCGCGGAGAGCCCCGGGGTGAGCACGGGCAGCACGGTGAAGCGCCGTTGCGGCAGCTTCGCCTCGACCGCGTAGCCGTTCAGCATCTGGCCGTACTTGAGCACGTCCGGACCGCCGATGTCGAACGTCCGGTTGACGTCGGCGGGGATGTCGAGCGCCGCGACCAGGTAGTACAGGACGTCGCGGACGGCGATGGGCTGGATGCGGTTGCGGACCCACCTGGGCGCGGGCATCCAGGGCAGCACGTCGGTCACGTGCCGGATCATCTCGAACGAGGTGCTCCCCGAGCCGATGACGACGCCCGCCTGGTAGGCGATGGTCGGGACGCCGGAGGCGAGGAGCACGTCCCCGACCTCCTTCCGGCTCCGGAGGTGCTTCGACAGTTCGCCGTCCGGGTGCAGTCCGCCCAGGTACACGAACCGGCGGACCCCCGCGTCGCGGGCCTCGCGCGCCATCGTCTCGACGGCGTCCCGTTCGGCCTGCTCGAAGTCCCCGTCCGCACCCATGGCGTGCGCGAGGTAGTAGACGGCCTCGATGCCCTCGACAGCGGAACGCACCGCGTCAGCGTCCTGCAGGTCGCCCTCGGCGACCTCGACGTCGTCGTGCCAGGGCACGTCCTGGAGCTTCCGCGGCGTGCGGACGAAGACGCGGACGTCGTGTCCGGCCTCGAGGAGGCGGGGGACGAGACGACCGCCGATGTACCCGGTCGCACCGGTGACGAGGACCTGCATGGAGGGCACGGTACGCGCGTCGCCTCCGGGTAGGCTTTCCGGGTGGACAACGCAGCGACCCCCGCACACCAGGACCGGGCCGACCAGCACGAACTCGGCGCCGACGCCGTTCGAGCCCTGATCGACCACGCGATCCTCAAGCCCGAGCTCACCCGCGCCGACGTCGACGCCCAGCTCGACGAGGCCGCCGCCCACCGGGTCTTCAGCGTCTGCGTCCGGCCGAGCGACGTCGCGCACGCCGTCGAGCGACTGCAGGGCACCGGCGTCGGCGTCGGCACCGTGATCGGGTTCCCGCACGGCACCACCACCACCGCCGCCAAGGTCGCGGAGTCGCTGCAGGCCCTGGCCGACGGCGCCTTCGAGCTCGACATGGTGCAGAACATCGGCGCCGCGCGGTCCGGTGACTGGGAGCGTGTCGAGCAGGACGTCCGCGCGGTCGTCGACGCCGCGGGCGACACCGTCGTCAAGGTCATCCTCGAGACCGCGTTCCTCACCGACGACGAGATCGTCGCCGCGTCGCGGGCCGCACAGCGTGCCGGCGCCGCGTTCGTCAAGACCTCCACGGGGTTCGCGGGCGGGGGCGCCACCGCCGAGCACATCCGCCTGATGCGCGAGACGGTCGGCCCCGACACGGGCGTCAAGGCCTCCGGGGGCGTCCGCGGTCTGGACACCCTGCTCGAGATGGTCGAGGCCGGCGCCGACCGGATCGGGACGAGTGCCTCGGCGCGCATCCTCGACGAGGTCGCGCACCGCGCCACGACCGGCGCCGCGTCCGCACTCGGGGACGACACCTCCTCGTACTGAGGGCCCGGCCGCCCGCTCGCGGGCGGCCCCACCCGGACCGGCCGCGGCCGGACCAGTTCCACCCGACCCGACCACACCGCCCGGGCCGGCCCGCACCGACGCGAGGTCGCGTCGTCACGGTGAGCCGAGCCTCCAGACCGCCGCATCGGAGCGCGCATGTCCAGCACCGCAGCCCTGTCCCCCTCGTCCGCGCTCGCACTGGCCGTCGATCTCGGCGGCACCAAGGTCGAGGCGGCTCTCGTCACCGACCACGGCGTCGTCCTGCCGGGGACCCGGCACCGGCAGCCGACCGGACCGCAGCGGACTGCTGCCGAACTGCAGGCGGCCGTCGACCAGGTCGTGACGGCGACCCTCGCAACGCTGCCGGCGGGCGCGCAGCTCGTCGGCGTCGGCGTCGGCGCTGCCGGCCCCGTCGACGAGGAGCACGGCCTCGTCTCCCCCTTGAACATGCCGGTGTGGCGCGGTTGGCCGCTCCGGGACCGCGTCGCAGCCCTCGTCCCCGAGGGCGTCCCGGTGACGCTGCGGATGGACGGCCTCGCGATCACCCTGGCCGAGCACTGGGTCGGGGCGGCGCAGGGGTCGGACCACGTGATGGGCATGATCGTGTCCACCGGCGTCGGTGGCGGGCTGATCCTGCACGGCCGCACCGTGAGCGGGCCGACCGGCAACGCCGGCCACATCGGCCACGTCGAGTGCGGCGGGTTCGACGATCCGTGCGCGTGCGGCGGGACCGGATGCCTCGAGGCGATCGCCAGCGGCCCGAAGACCGTCGCCTGGGCGCAGCGGCAGGGGTTCGCCGGGACCACCGGCGAGGAGCTCTCCGCCGCCTACGCTGCCGGGGACGAGATCGCGGTCGCCGCGGTCCGGCGGAGCGGGCGCGCACTGGGACAGGCGATCGCCGCGGCGACGAGCCTGGTCGACCTCGAGGTGGTGGCGATCGGCGGCGGCTTCTCGCACGTCACCCCGGACCTGTTCGAGTACGCGCGCGAGGCGGTGGCCGAGCGGGTCGAGTTCGGCTTCGTGACGAAGGTCCGGATCGTGCCGACCGGACTGTCCCAGGACGGACCGCTCATCGGGGCCGCGGCGCTGGTGCACCGAGCGGACGTGCTGCGCTGACCCCTCGCCGCTGAACCACCGGCGCTGCGTCGTCGCACGGTGCTCTCCACAGGCCGGACCGCGACCGACGTCCGTCCGGCAGGATGAGCGGGTGCCGACGCCCAGCCTGCTGACCAGCGACGACTGGCCGGAGGCGGAGCTCCGCGCCGCCGTGCTGGCCGGCGAGCTCGTCGCGGTCGGGTGGTGCTGGGCCTCCCCCGCAGAACCGCAGACGCCGGCACTCCGCGCCGCCGCGCACGCGTGGCGTGTGCCGGACGGACGACTGGTTGCGAGCGGTCGGTCCGCCGCGTGGATCTGGGGCGCCACGTCGCGTCCACCGTCGCCGGTCGAGGTGAGCGTGCCGCCGACCGTCCGCGTCCGGGTCGACCCCGACGTGCGGCTCCGCGAGGTGCGACTCCCCGCCGTGGACACGGTGCGGCTCGGGTCGGTCCGGGTGACCTCGCCGGAGCGCACGGCCGTCGACCTGCTCCGCGCGCCCGACACGTTCGACGTGACCGCGCGCGACGCCCTGCGCGGCCTCGTGGCGATCGGCGCGGTCCGGGTGGACGACGTCACCCGCCGCCTCGACGCGCTCGGGACGATCCCCATGGTGCGGCAGGCGGCGCGTCGGCTCGTCCGCGCGACCGCCGGGTGGACACCGCCCGCCGTCGCTCAGCGCTGAGGCAACAGGGGTCGACCGGGTCGACCCGTGCTGACGCGACCGACGTCGACCGGGGTCAGCCTGCGCTGACGCGGTACACGTCGTACACCGCGTCGATCCGCCGCACGGCGTTCAGCACGCGGTCGAGGTGCGTCGTGTCGCCCATCTCGAACACGAAGCGGCTGAGCGCCAGACGGTCCGACGAGGTCGACACCGTCGCGGACAGGATGTTCACGTGGTGGTCGGTCAGCACCCGGGTGACGTCGCTGAGCAGCCCGGAACGGTCGAGCGCCTCGATCTGGATCTGCACGAGGAACACCGACTTCGACGACGGGGCCCACTCGACCTCGATCATCCGGTCCGGCTCGTTCATCAGCGACTTCACGTTCGTGCAGGACGCCTGGTGCACCGAGACACCCTGACCGCGCGTGATGAAGCCCACGATCTGGTCACCGGGCACCGGGGTGCAGCACTTCGCGAGCTTCACCAGGATGTCGGGCGCGCCTCGGACGAGCACGCCGCTGTCGCTGTTCCGGAGCTGGCGGCTCGTGACCTGACGCGGGAACGCCAGCTCGGGCTCGTCCGTCTCGGTCTCGGCCTGGACGTTGCCGAGCACCTTCTCGATGACGGACTGGGTGGACACGTGGCCCTCGCCCACCGCCGCGTAGAGCGCGGAGACGTCGTCGTACCGCATCGACGACGCGACCTCGGCGATCGAGTCCTGGCTCATGATGCGCTGCAGCGGCAGGTTCTGCTTGCGCATCGCGCGGGCGATCGCGTCGCGGCCCTGCTCGATCGCCTCTTCGCGGCGCTCCTTCGTGAACCACTGCTTGATCTTGTTGCGGGCCCTGGGGCTCCGCACGAAGGTCAGCCAGTCCTGGCTCGGCCCGGAGTCGGGGTTCTTCGACGTGAAGATCTCGACGACGTCGCCGCTCGACAGGGAGCTCTCGAGCGGGACGAGCCGCCCGTTCACCTTGGCACCCATCGTGCGGTGCCCGATCTCGGTGTGCACCGCGTAGGCGAAGTCCACCGGGGTGGCACCGGCGGGCAGGCCGATGACCTTGCCCTGCGGGGTGAAGACGTAGGTCTCCTTCGCGCCGATCTCGTACCGCAGCGAGTCGAGGAACTCGCCCGGGTCGCTCGTCTCGGCCTGCCAGTCGGTGATGTGCGCGAGCCACGCCATGTCCTGGTCGTCGGTGGTCGACGAGGCGTCGACGTCCCGACCCTGCGCGCGCTGCTTGTACTTCCAGTGCGCCGCGACACCGAACTCGGCGCGCTGGTGCATCTCGTGCGTGCGGATCTGGATCTCCACGGCACGGCCCTGCGGCCCGAGCACGGTCGTGTGCAGGGACTGGTACAGGTTGAACTTCGGCGTCGCGATGTAGTCCTTGAAGCGCCCGGGCAGCGGGGTCCACCGCGCGTGCACGGACCCGAGCATCGCGTAGCAGTCGCGGACGGTCGGCACGAGGACGCGGATGCCGACCAGGTCGTAGATCTCGTCGAACTCGCGACCGCGCACGATCATCTTCTGGTAGATCGAGTAGTACTGCTTCGGCCGGCCCATGACCTCGCCGCGCACCTTCGCGGCCTTCAGGTCCTTCTTGAGCGTGCCGATGACGTTCTGCACGAACTGCTCGCGCTTCGGCTGCCGTTCCTTGACCAGGCTGTCGATCTCGACGTAGAGCTTCGGGTGCAGCACCGCGAACGACAGGTCCTCGAGCTCCAGCTTGATCATCTGGATGCCGAGGCGGTGCGCCAGCGGCGCGTAGATCTCGAGCGTCTCCTTGGCCTTGCGGGTCGCCGAGGCGGACTCCACGAAGCCCCACGTCCGCGCGTTGTGCAGGCGGTCGGCGAGCTTGATGACGAGCACCCGGATGTCCTTCGACATCGCGATGACCATCTTGCGGACGGTCTCGGCCTGCGCGCTGTCGCCGTACTTGACCTTGTCCAGCTTGGTGACGCCGTCGACGAGCATGGCGATCTCGTCACCGAAGTCCGACCGGAGCTGGTCGAGCTGGTAGTCCGTGTCCTCGACCGTGTCGTGCAGCAGGGCTGCGGCGATCGTGATCGTGCCGATCCCCAGGTCGGCGAGGATCTGCGCGACCGCGACCGGGTGGGTGATGTACGGCTCACCGGACTTGCGCTTCTGCCCGTCGTGCGCCCGCTCGGCGACGGTGTACGCCCGCTCGATGAGCGTCACGTCGGCCTTCGGGTGGTGCGACCGGACGGTCCGGATCAGGGTGTCGACCGCCCCCGCGGGCTGCGCCCGCGAGAACAGCCGGGGCAGCAGCGACCGCAGGGATCCGAGGTTGCCGGTGGTCGTCGCGTTCAGCGGGCTGGAGGGCCGTGGTGCGGAACCGGGACGGCTCGCGCCGGGCGTGGGCGCACCCTGGGCCGAGGACTCACGGGTGTCCGTCATGATGCGCCTCCTGCGACCGGTGTCCGGGTACGGTCTGGCAAGCCTACGCGCGTCCCGTCAGTGCTCGTGACGCGGTTCGCCCTGGGCGTCGTCGGACGCTCCCGCGCGCACGACCGGCTGGCCGGACTGTTCCCAGGCGACCATGCCGCCGGTCAGGTTCACCGCCGGCAGGCCCGACTGCTCGAGGGCGGCCACGACCCGCGCGGACCGGGCGCCGGAGTGGCAGACGACGATGGCGGGCTGGTCGCCGCCGTCGATCTCCTGCCAGCGGGCGACGAGCTCGGACATCGGGACGAGCGTCGCCTCCGGGGCGTGCACCTCGTCCCACTCCCCCTGCTCACGGACGTCGAACAGTCGGGCGCCCGCATCGAGGCGACGTCGGGCCTCGGCCACGTCGACGTCGTGCACCTCGACCGCCATCAGGCGACCTCGGCAGCGGCGTCGACCTCGCGCTGACGCTTCTCGGCCGCGCGCGTCTTCTTGGCGTCGGCCTCCTTGACCTTCGGCTCGTTCTCACGCAGGTGCGCGTACATCGGCGACGCGATGAAGATCGTCGAGTAGGTGCCGACAATGATGCCGATGAAGAGCGCGAGCGAGATGTCCCGCAGCGTGCCGGCGCCGAGCACGTACGACCCGATGAAGAGGATCGCGGCGACGGGCAGGAGCGCCACGACCGACGTGTTGATCGAGCGCACCAGCGTCTGGTTGACCGCGAGGTTGACCGACTGCACGAAGGTGCGGTGCGACTCCTGCGACGTGTTCTCGCGCACCTTGTCGAACACCACGACGGTGTCGTACAGCGAGTAGCCGAGGATCGTCAGGAAGCCGATGACGGCGGCGGGGGTGACCTCGAGTCCGACGATGCCGTACACACCGGCGGTGATGAGCAGGTCGTGCAGCAGCGCGACCATGGCGGACACCGACATCTTCCACGTGCGGAAGTAGACGGCCATCACGACGGCCGCCAGCGCGAGGAAGATGACCAGACCGCGGATCGCCTGTGCGAGCACGTCGGCGCCCCAGGTGGCGCCGATGTACGTCGAGGCGACCTGGTCGTCGGACACGCCGTAGGCCTTCGCCAGGGCGTCCTGCACCTCGCTGGTCTCACGGTCGGTCAACTGCTCGGTCTGGACGCGGATGCCGTCCTGGCCGACCTGGGAGACGCGCGGGATCCCCTCGGGGACGATCGACTCGACCGTTCGGGTGGCGATCGACTGGTCGAGGTCCTTCGCGTTCGAGATCGTGAACTCGGACCCGCCGGTGAACTCGATCCCGAGGTGGTAGCCGCCGCGGAGCCACGGCACCGCGAGCGACACGACGATCGCGATCAGTGCGATGAGGTACCAGGTCTTGCGGCGCCCGACGATGTCGTAGGAGCGCTTCCCGGTGTAGAGGTCGCTGCCGAACTGGCTGAAGCTGGCCATCAGTCGTCCTTCCCGTCCGGCGTGGAGCCGTTGTCGCCGGAGGCCTGCTGGGCCTTCCGCTCTGCGATCGTCTGGCGGCGCTGGGCCTCGCCCGCACTGCGCTGGCGCTTGCCGTCCACGACCGGCGCACGGAACTGCGCCCGGCCGCGGTACACGGCACCGAGGGCGGACGGGTCGAGTCCGCTGAACTTGTGCCCTTCGCCGAAGAACCGGCTCCGGGCGATGAGCTGCATCATCGGGTGGGTGAACAGCACCACGACGACCACGTCGATCAGGGTCGTGAGCAGCAGCGTGAACGCGAAGCCCTTCACGTCGCTCACGGCCAGGATGTACAGCACCACCGCGGCGAGGAAGTTGATCGAGTCGGACGCCAGGATCGTGCGGAGGGCACGCTTCCAGCCGGACTCTACGGCGCTCTCGAGCCCGCGGCCGTCGCGGAGCTCGTCACGGATGCGCTCGAAGTACACGATGAACGAGTCTGCCGTGATGCCGATGGCCACGATGAGACCGGCCACACCCGCGAGCGACAGACGGTAGTCGACGCGCCACGACATGATCGCGATCACCAGGTAGGTCAGGACCGCCGCGACACCGAGCGACAGCACGGTCACGAAGGCGAGCGCCCGGTACTGGATGATCGAGTAGATCACGACCAGGATCAGACCGATCAGGCCGGCGACGAGACCGCCGACGAGCTGCGCGGTGCCGAGCGTGGCCGAGATGTTCTCGTTCGACTGCACCTGGAAGTTGATCGGCAGGGCGCCGTACTTCAGCTGGTCGGCGAGGGTCTTCGACGACTCGGCGGTGAAGTTGCCGGTGATCTGCGCCTTGCCGTTGGTGATCGCCGCGTTCGAGGCGGGAGCCGTGATGACGGTGCCGTCGAGCACGATCGCGAACTGGTTCTGCGGCGAGGGGAGCTTGACGAGGCGGCTCGTGACGTCGCGGAAGTCGTCCGAGCTCTTGCCCGAGAACGTCAGGTTGACGGCCCACTGCCCGGTGGTCGCACCCTGCGAGTCGGTGGCGAGGCCCGAGGTCGCGTTGCTGATGCCCGCACCGGAGACCTCGACGGGGCCGAGGATGTACTTGGCGGCGCCGTCCTGGTCACAGGTGACGAGCGGCTCGTCGTCGGGCGCCGTCGTGACGTCGTCCGGGGCCGCGCAGTTGTAGTTCGTGTACAGGTCCTGCAGCGCCGGCGTGACCTGCGACAGGTCGCTGCCGTTGGTCGGCTTCGTGCTCGGGGTCGCGTCGAGAGATGCCGGCGGCGAGTACGGCGTCGGCGATGCGGTCTTCCCGTCGCCACCGACCGCGGTGTTCGACGCCGCCTCGGTGTAGAGCACCGGACGGAAGGTCAGCTTCGCCGCTGCCTCGATCCGGTCGATCGTCGCCTTGTCCGGCTTGCCGGGGATGGACACGACGATGTTGTTCGTGCCCTGCGTGTTGATCTGCGACTCGGAGACACCCGTGGCGTTGATGCGCTGACGGATGATGTTGACCGCCTGGCTCAGCTGCTGCGAGGTGACGGACCCGCCCTCGGTGTTCTGCGCGGCGAGGGTCAGCTGCGTGCCGCCCTGCAGGTCGAGCGCCAGTTCGGGCACCCAACTCGCGCCGGCGAACCACTCGTTCGTGTCGTCCTTGCTGTTGGCCGCGAGCACCGACGCAGCGGTGTTCAGGCCAGCGAGGGCCGCCATGATGATCACCAACCAGGTGAGCGAACGCAGCGCCTTCTTGACGGGTGTCGATCGTGCCACCGGTCGTCTCGTCTCTCTGTTCAGGACCGACGGCGTCTCGGCCGGCGGCGGTGTGTGGTCGCTGGGTCGGTGGACCCGGCGACCGAGGGCGTCAGTCTTCGGTCTTGCGCTTGTTCGGGTCGGTCTCGTCGACACGCTCGCCGTAGAATGGCTCACCGTTGAGCTCGGCGACCGGCTTCGGCGCCGCGGCGTCGTCCTCGGGCGACACGGTGGTCTCGACGTCGGACGCATTGTCGTCGACGACGCGCGAGAGCGTCTGGCGGTGGACCGTGACGACCGTGCCCGGGGCGATCTCGACGTCGGCCGTGACCTTCTCGTCGTCCACCGAGAGCAGCGTGCCGTACAGGCCGAACGACAGCATGACGCGGGCGCCCGGGACCATCTTCGTCTGCAGGTCCGCCTGCTGCTTCTTGCGCTTGCGGCTGCTGTAGAACATGAAGGCGGCGAACGCGACGATGATGACGATGAGGAAGAGTGATTGGTCCATGGGGGCGTTGCCTTCTCTGGTTGCTCGGATCCAGCCGGAGCGGTCGTTGCTCGGCTTCGGGCCGTAGCAGTCTAGGGCACGGGCGTGCCCGCGATCGGGCAGCCACCTGAGCGAGTGCAGACGGGTCGAGCTACACGAGCGACATTGCCCAGAATACCGTATACGAGATCAGTCGTCGAACAGCCCGGGCTGCCCGCCGACGCCCTCCCCCGGGGTGATGCCGAAGTGCCGCCACGCCTGCGGCGTCGCGATGCGCCCCCGGGGTGTGCGGGTCACCAGTCCCACGCGGACCAGGAACGGCTCCACGACCGACTCGATGGTCTCGGACTCCTCGCCCACCGACACCGCGAGGGTGTTCAGCCCGACGGGGCCGCCGTCGAACCGCGTGAGCATCGTCTCGACCACGGCGCGGTCGAGCCGGTCGAGACCGAGCTCGTCGACGTCGTACAGGTCGAGCGCGCCCTGCACCGCGGCCATGCCGTCCGAGGTGCGGTGCACGAGCGCGTAGTCGCGGACCCGGCGGAGCAGGCGGTTCGCGATGCGCGGGGTACCCCGGGACCGCCCGGCGATCTCGCGCAGGGCCGTCCGGTCGATCTGCAGGTCCAGCAGGTGGGCGGCGCGGATCAGCACCTGTTCGAGCTCGTCCTTCTCGTAGAACTCGAGGTGGGCCGTGAAGCCGAAGCGGTCGCGCAGCGGGTTCGGCAGGAGGCCGGCGCGGGTGGTCGCCCCGACCAGGGTGAACGGCGCGAGGTCGAGCGGGATGCTCGTCGCGCCGGCACCCTTGCCGACCATCACGTCGATCCGGAAGTCCTCCATCGCCAGGTAGAGCATCTCCTCCGCCGAGCGTGCCATGCGGTGGATCTCGTCGATGAAGAGGACCTCGCCCGGCACCAGGGACGACAGCACCGCAGCCAGGTCGCCGGCGTGCTGGATCGCGGGACCGCTCGACATCCGCAGGGGTCGGCCGGACTCGTGCGCGACGATCATCGCGAGGGTGGTCTTGCCGAGTCCGGGGGGACCGGCCATCAGGATGTGGTCGGGCGTGCGCTCCTGCAGTGCCGCGGCCCGGAGCAGCAGGTCGAGCTGCCCGCGGACCTTGCGCTGCCCGACGAACTCGTCGAGGGACTTCGGACGGAGCGCCCCCTCGAACGCCAGCTCTTCCTGTGACTCGGCGCCGGCCGAGGTGATCCCGCTCACCGACCGGCCCCCGCGGGACGCAGCGTCCCGAGGGCGGCGCGGAGCAGGGCTTGCGTGCCCATGGCCGCGGCGTCCGGGTCGTTCGCCACCACGGCGTCGACGGCGGACTGTGCGGCGTCCTCACGCCAGCCGAGCCCCACGAGCGCCGACACGACGTCGACGGTGGCCGGGTGCGCGACCGCCCGCGCTCCGGCGGCGGCCGTGGGGGCCTGCTCGAAGGCGACGAGCTTGCCCGACAGCGCGACCGTGATGAGCTTCGCGGTCTTCGGCCCGATGCCGGAGACCTTGCGGAACGCCGCGTCGTCCTCGCTCGCGACGGCGTTCGCGACCTGTGCCGGGTCCAGGTGGGCGAGGACGCCGAGCGCCGACTTCGGCCCGACGCCCGAGACACTGCGGAGCAGGTCGAACACCTGGAGCGCATCGGTCGACTCGAACCCGAAGAGCAGGTGCTCGTCCTCGCGCACGATCATCGCCGTCCGCAGGAAGACCTCGGACCCGAGGCGCATCGTCAGGGCGTGCGCAGGGGTCACCGTGACGGCGTACCCCACTCCCCCGACCTCGACCACCACGGCCGATCCGGAGACGTCGATGCAGGTTCCCCGGAGGCTCGCGATCATGCCCACGAGCCTAGGGCCGCCCACCGACGGAGCCGGACCGCCGCGCGGCGGCAGCGGCGCCGACGCCGGCGCCCGGGCCCTTGCGCGACGCCGCGGCGGCGGCCCGCGCCAGCGGTGAGTCCGCGGTACCGGCCTGCGCGTCACGCCAGGCACGCTGCGCGGAGGTGAGCGTCGACGGGCCCGGGCCGACGCGGTCGGGTGACCCGAGCCTCCAGGCGTGGCAGACCGCCAGCGCGAGCGCGTCGGCGGCGTCGGCGGGCTTCGGCACCTCGTCGAGCCCGAGCACCCGCGCGATCATCGTCTGCACCTGCCGCTTGTCGGCGTTGCCGTAGCCGGTGACGGCGGCCTTCACCTCGGACGGCGTGTGCAGCCCGACGGGCAGCCCGCGGGCGGCGGCGGCGTGCAGCGCCAGTCCCGCCGCCTGCGCGGTCCCCATCACCGTCCGGACGTTCGCCTGCGCGAAGACCCGTTCGACGGCCACCGCGTCAGGGCGGTGCTCGTCGATCTCGGCCGCGATGCCGTCGGCGATGCGCAGGAGCCGCTGCTCCAACGCCATGTCCGCCGGGGTGCGCACGACCGTCACGTGGACGAGCCGTGCGCGCCGGTTCGGAGCGACCTCGACCACACCGACGCCGCACCGGGTGAGCCCGGGGTCGACCCCGAGCACACGGAGCACCGGACTAGTCCTCGTCCTCGTCGAGCTCGGCCTGGACGTCCGCGGGGATGTCGAAGTTCGCGTAGACGTTCTGCACGTCGTCGCTGTCCTCGAGCGCGTCGATCAGCTTGAAGACCTTGCGCGCCGAATCGGCGTCGACGGGGACCTTCACGCCGGGCACGAACTCGGCGTCGGCCGAGTCGTAGTCGATCCCGGCGTCCTGCAGGGCCGTGCGCGCCGCGACGAGGTCGCTCGCCTCGGTGATGACCTCGAAGCCGCCGCCCTGGTCGATGACGTCCTCGACACCCGCGTCGAGCACGGCCGTCATGACGGTGTCCTCGTCGAGGCCGTCGGTCTTCGTCACCGAGATGACGCCCTTGCGCGAGAAGTTGTAGGCGACGCTGCCCGGGTCGGCCATGGTGCCGCCGTTGCGGGACATCGCCGTGCGGACCTCGGCCGCAGCACGGTTCTTGTTGTCCGTGAGGCACTCGACGAGCATCGCGACACCGTTCGGGCCGTAGCCCTCGTACATGATGGTCGTGTACTCGATCGACTCACCGGTCAGACCGGCACCGCGCTTGATCGCGCGGTCGATGTTGTCGTTCGGCACCGAGGTCTTCTTCGCCTTCTGCACGGCGTCGACCAGTGTCGGGTTGCCCGACAGGTCCGCGCCGCCCATCTTCGCGGCGACCTCGATGTTCTTGATGAGCTTGGCGAACGACTTCGCACGGCGCTGGTCGATGACCGCCTTCTTGTGCTTGGTCGTTGCCCACTTGGAATGCCCGGACACGGTGCTCCTTGCGTCTAGCGGAAGATCCGCACCAGTCTACCGGCCGGGAGGCGCGGATCGCCGCCGCCCCGCTGCCTCCCGCGAAACGCGATGTCGGCGACACCGCGCAGCGCGATTCCGCTGCGACGAACCGCCGACGTTGCGTTCTGCGGGTCGGGAGGACCTAGGCAGAACGGACGAGGTCGAGGAAGCGGCGGTGGAAGCGGTCCTCGCCGGCGACCTCGGGGTGGAACGCACTGGCCAGGACGTTGCCCTGCTGCACCGCGACGACCTGCCCGTCGGCCAGGGCGCCGAGCACCTGGACGCCGGCCCCGTGCTCCTCGACCACGGGCGCGCGGATGAACACCGCGTGCACGGGGGCCTCGCCGAGCGCCGGCATCGGGATGTCGGTCTCGAAGGAGTCGTTCTGGTTGCCGAAGGCGTTCCGGCGCACCCTGGTGTCGAGCACGTCGAGCGTCTGCTGCCCCGGGATACCAGCGGCGATCCGGGAGGACAGCATGATCATCCCGGCGCAGGTGCCGTAGGCCGGCAGTCCGTCGCGGATCGCGGCGCCGAGCGGCTCCGCGACGCCGAACGTCCGGGAGAGCTTGTCCATGACGCTCGACTCGCCGCCGGGGACCACGACACCGTCGAGCGCGTCGATCTCCTCCGGGCGACGGAGCGGCACCACGTCGGCGCCGAGCTCCGTGAGCGAGGCGATGTGCTCCCGGAAGTCGCCCTGCAGCGCGAGGACCCCGATGCGGGGTCGGGCGCTCACCAGCCGCGCTCGGCGAGGCGGTGCGGCGCGGGGACGTCGGCGACGTTGATGCCGACCATGGCCTCGCCCAGCCCGCGGGAGACCTCGGCGATGACCTTCGGGTCGTCGTGGAAGGTGACGGCCTTGACGATCGCCGCGGCACGCTTCGCCGGGTCGCCCGACTTGAAGATGCCGGAGCCGACGAACACGCCGTCCGCGCCGAGCTGCATCATCATCGCGGCGTCGGCCGGGGTCGCGACACCACCGGCGGTGAACAGCACCACCGGGAGCTTGCCGGTCTGCGCGACCTCCTTCACGACGTCGAACGGCGCCTGGAGCTCCTTCGCGGCGACGTAGAGCTCGTCCTCCTTGAGGTGGCGCAGTGCCGCGATCTCCTTGGAGATGGTGCGGATGTGCTTCGTCGCCTCGGACACGTCACCCGTGCCGGCCTCGCCCTTGGAGCGGATCATCGCCGCACCCTCGGTGATGCGACGGAGCGCCTCGCCCAGGTTCGTGGCACCGCAGACGAAGGGGGTGGTGAACTTCCACTTGTCGATGTGGTTGACGTAGTCGGCGGGCGACAGCACCTCGGACTCGTCGATGTAGTCGACGCCGAGCTCCTGCAGGACCTGGGCCTCGACGAAGTGGCCGATGCGGGCCTTGGCCATGACCGGGATGGACACCGCGGCGATGATCTCCTCGATCATCGACGGGTCGGACATGCGGGCGACGCCGCCCTGCGCACGGATGTCGGCGGGGACGCGCTCGAGCGCCATGACGGCGGTCGCGCCGGCCTCTTCCGCGATGCGGGCCTGCTCGGCATCGATGACGTCCATGATCACGCCGCCCTTGAGCATCTCGGCCAGGCCGCGCTTGACGCGGTCGGAGCCGGTGATCGAGGTGCCGTTGGTGTCCGAGGTGCTGGTGCTGTCGCTCATGATGCCGACAGTCTAGTCCGCGGCGGGCCAGCCTTCGGCGACGAGTCGGCGGGTGTCACCGAGCAACTGGGACATCGACTTGGTGCGGGCGATGATCG
The DNA here is from genome assembly GCF_044745105.1 of Curtobacterium sp. NPDC087080. Taxonomy (NCBI): domain Bacteria; kingdom Bacillati; phylum Actinomycetota; class Actinomycetes; order Micrococcales; family Microbacteriaceae; genus Curtobacterium; species Curtobacterium sp. NPDC087080. The sequence continues at coordinate 433,438 of NZ_JBIUZP010000001.1, forward strand.
GGAAGAAGTTCGAGTCCGACGCCCACCGCGGCACGATGTGCTGGTGGAGGTGCGCGGCCACGCCGGCGCCGGCGATCTCGCCCTGGTTCATCCCGATGTTGAACCCGTCGCAGTGCGACACCTCGCGCAGCACCCGCATCGCGGTCTGCGTCAGCTCGGCCATCTCGCGGGTCTCCTCCGCGGTCGCCTCGTCGTACAGCGGGACGTGACGGTAGGGGCAGACGAGCAGGTGCCCGTTGTTGTACGGGAACAGGTTGAGCAGGACGTAGGCGTGCTCGCCGCGGGCGACGATCAGGGCGTCCTCGTCGGACTTCCGCGGGGCCTCGCAGAACGGGCAGTCGTCCTCGTGACCTCGGCCCTTCCCGTCGCGGCCGGCGTCGATGTACGCCATCCGGTGCGGGTTCCACAGGCGCTGGAAGGCGTCGGGAACCGCGGCGCCGGTCGCGGCGTCGCGGATCACCAGCGGGTCGGGACCGACCACGTCGTCGACGTGACCGGTCCCGGGGATGTCCGGTGTGCCTCCAGGCTGCGCCGCGTCCACGACCGGCTGCTCCTCGTCCATCAGACCTGCGCGCGGTCGCGGATCGCGGTGAGGATGCGGTCGACGGCCTCGTCGACGGGCACGCCGTTGTCCTGGCGACCGTCGCGGAAGCGGAACGAGACCGCACCGGCGTCGCGGTCGTCACCACCGGCGATGAGCTGGAACGGCACCTTCGCCTTGGTGTGCGTGCGGATCTTCTTCTGCATGCGGTCGTCCGAGTGGTCGACCTCGGCGCGGACACCGTGCGAGCGGAGCTTCGCGACGACCTCGTCGAGGTAGTCGCCGTACTCGGCCGCGACCGGGATCGCGACGACCTGCACCGGGGACAGCCATGCCGGGAACGCGCCGGCGTAGTGCTCGGTGAGGACACCGAAGAAGCGCTCGATGGAGCCGAACAGAGCACGGTGGATCATCACCGGACGCTGGCGCGAGCCGTCCGGCGCGGTGTACTCGAGCTCGAAGCGCTCCGGCAGGTTGAAGTCGAGCTGCACGGTCGACATCTGCCACGTGCGGCCGATCGCGTCCCGCGCCTGCACCGAGATCTTCGGGCCGTAGAAGGCTGCGCCCGCGGGGTCCGGGACGAGCTCGAGGCCGGACTCCTCGGCGACCTCGCGCAGGGTGTTCGTCGCGACCTCCCACACGTCGTCGTCGCCGACGTACTTCTCCGGGTCCTTCGTGGAGAGCTCGAGGTAGAAGTCGTCGAGGCCGTAGTCGCGGAGCAGCGACAGCACGAACTGGAGCGTCGTGGTCAGCTCCTCCTTCATCTTCTCCTGCGTGGTGAAGATGTGGGCGTCGTCCTGCGTCATGCCGCGCACGCGGGTCAGGCCGTGGATCACGCCGGACTTCTCGTTGCGGTAGACCGTGCCGAACTCGAACATCCGCAACGGCAGGTCGCGGTAGGACCGGGCCTGCGAGCGGTACGCCAGGATGTGCATCGGGCAGTTCATCGGCTTGAGGTAGTAGTCCGCCCCCTGCCGGGTGACGTTGCCGTCCTCGTCGCGGGCCTCGTCCATGTGCATGGCCGGGAACATGCCGTCCTTGTACCAGCCGAGGTGGCCGGACTGCTCGAACAGGTCGCCCTTGGTGATGTGCGGCGTGTAGACGAAGGAGTAGCCCTCCTGCTCGTGCCGACGGCGCGAGTAGTCCTCCATCTCTCGGCGGATGATGCCGCCCTTCGGGTGGAAGATCGCCAGGCCCGAACCGATCTCGTCCGGGAACGAGAACAGGTCGAGCTCGGCACCGAGCTTGCGGTGGTCGCGCTTCGCAGCCTCTTCGAGACGGAGCTGGTGCGCCTTGAGCTGGTCCTTGTCCGGCCACGCCGTGCCGTAGATGCGCTGCAGCTGCGGGTTCTTCTCCGAGCCGCGCCAGTACGCCGCCGCGACGCGCATGAGCTTCGACGCGTTGCCGATCCAGCGGGTGTGCGGGACGTGGGGGCCGCGGCAGAGGTCCTGCCAGACGACCTCGCCCGTCTTCGGGTCGACGTTCTCGTAGACCGTCAGCTCGCCGGCACCGACCTCGACGCTCTCGCCGGAGTCGCCCTCGTCCGCTGCACCCTTGAGGCCGATGAGCTCCTGCTTGAAGGGCTCCCCCGCCATGCGCTCGCGCGCCTCGTCGTCGGTGACGACGACGCGACGGAAGCGCTGGGCCTGCCGGATGATCCGGTCCATGCCCTTCTCGATCGCCTTGAGGTCCTCCGGGGTGAAGGGCTCGGCGACGTCGAAGTCGTAGTAGAAGCCGTCGGTGACGGGCGGACCGATGCCGAGCTTGGCGTCCGGGTTGATCTGCTGGACGGCCTGCGCCAGCACGTGGGCGGCGGAGTGGCGGAGGATGTCGAGGCCGTCCTGCTCCTGCAGCGTCACGGCCTCGGCGGTCTCGCCGTCCTGCACGGTCGCGTCGAGGTCCTTGAGGGCGCCGTCGACGCGGATGGCGACGACGCCGCGCTCCCCGTCGAACAGCTCGGTGCCCGTCGTGGCCGTCGTCGCGGTGCGGGGCTCGGGTGCCTGGGGCAGGTCTGCGGGCTCGGGTGCGACTGCGTCGGTCACGATCGTGGTGCTCCTCGGTTGGTTCAGGGGTGGGTCAAGACTAGTGCGCGGCCGAGCCGGTTCAGGCGGGGACGCGACCGAGCGTGGTGACGGGCAGGCGGGGCTCGAGGCGCTCCCGACCGGCGAGGCCGTCGAGCTCGAGCAGGGACGCGAACCCGATCGCCTCGTACCCGGCACGCTCGAGCAGGGTGATCGTCGCCGCCGCGGTGCCCCCGGTCGCGAGGACGTCGTCGACGACGAGCACGCGCGTGCCCTGCGGGAGCTGGCCCGGGCGCAGCTCGAGCTCGGCCTCGCCGTACTCGAGCGCGTACTGCTCGCTGAGGACCTCGCCGGGGAGCTTGCCGGCCTTCCGCACGGTCAGCACGCCGACCTGGTGCTGCGCCGCGATGCCGCCGGCCAGGGCGAAGCCGCGGGCCTCGATGCCGGCGACCGCCTGGAAGCCACCGCCGATCGCGAAGGGCGCGGCGAGTGCCTCGCAGACACGACCGAAGGCCACGGGGTCGGAGAACACCGGCGTCACGTCGCGGAACAGGATGCCGGGCTTCGGGAAGTCCGGGACGATGGCGGTCAGGCGTTCGACGAGTGCAGCTGCGGTTTCGGTCACCGCACAACGGTACGCGACCGCGGACACGGCACACGCCGACCGTCCGGTGCCTGTCCCTCGTTCTGGAGATCGCCCCACCGCCGCTCGGCGGGTTCTGATGGTCAACGGCAGGTGGAACGGGACGTCCTGCGCGTCCCGGCAACGGACGGGAACAGGACGGGGACCATGCACTCGAGGATCAGGACACTGCTCACGCTGGCCGTCGCGGCGACGGCGGTGTTGGGCACCGTCGGTTCGCCCGCGGCTGCGACGGCTGCGTCCGTGGCACCGGTGCCAGGCACTGCCCTGCACACCGCGACCCCGGCGCAGGTCTTCGCCGGCGGGTTGTTCGTGCAGCCGGACAGCCAGCCCGCGCAGGCCGCGGCGGCACTCAGCGCGGCGGGGAGGACGACCGAGGCCGCTGCAGCCCGGACCATCGCGCAGCAGCCGATCGCGATCTGGCTCGGCGAGTGGTACACGGGCGATGCGCTGGACCGGGTGATCGCACGGAGCCTCGCCGCTGCGGAGAAGGCCGGCACCACACCGGTGTTCGTCACCTACGCCGTTCCGAACCGCGACTGCGGCGGCTACTCGGCAGGTGGTCTCAGCCCGTCGCAGTACGCCGAGTGGAACCGCCGCATCGCCGCCGACCTCAGGGGGCACCGGGCCGTGGTGATCGTGGAGCCGGACTCGCTGGCGCACCTGAGCTCGTGCACCGCCGAACGCGCGCGCCGGCCGGCGATCATCGCTGCCGCCGTGCGCGACTTCGCCGCGGCCGGCGTGCCGACGTACCTGGACGGCGGGAACGAGAACTGGAACAGCGCGGAACTGCAGGCGACCTACCTGCGGGAGGCCGGTGTCGCGCAGGCCCGCGGCTTCTTCACGAACGTCGCGAACTTCTACGGCGTCGACGGCGAGCGGGCCTACGCCGAGCGACTCAGCACGATGACGGGCGGTGCACGGTACGTCGTCGACGTGTCGCGGAACGGCCGCGGATGGCTCGGGACCTGGTGCAACCCGACCGGGGCAGGACTCGGCGGGAGGCCGCAGGTCGCAACGGGCACGACCCAGCTCGACGCTCTGCTCTGGGTCAAGACGCCCGGTGCGAGCGACGGGACCTGCAACGGCGGACCGCGGGCGGGGACGTGGTTCCCGTCGTACGCGGTGGCGCTGGTGGCCAACCGGAGACGGTGAGCACGGAGCACGACCGGGAGCACCTCGCGCCACGCGATCACGTGGTGCGAGGTGCTTCCCGTTGTGCGGAGGCGGTGGGCGCCACGATCCGCCGAGCGCTCGAGCGCTCGAGCGCTCGAGCGCTCGAGCGCGCGACCGACCGCGCACCGCGCGTCAGCGCCACATGCGCATCGCGGTGCTCCGGACGAGCAGGTCGATCTCGCGCTCGGACCGCTCGCGTTCGAGCCGCTGCCGGGTCGCGTGGTCGACCGAGGGACGCGCTCGGTGCGTCCGACGACTCCAGATGATCAGCGACATGCCGATCCGGAGGGCGATGCGGTCGGCGAGTGTGACCCGGCGGCGCACCGCGCGGGTATCGGGGGGACGGACGTCGATGTCGTTCGACACGATGGTGCCTTTCACGGGTGCCCGAGGGCATGACGGTGAACCCGACCGCCGAGCGCACGAATGCGTCGGGAACGGGTCCGCAAGAACGCCCGGGGAATGCGGGCGAGAATGATCGCAGGGCACGCAGGAATGCGCACGGCTGCATTGTCGGTGACCGGCTCGGGTCACCGCGTGGAGTCGTCGCGGGAGACGTCCGCCGCTCGCGGCCCGACCTCGATCCACCCCGTCGCACGCCCGGTCGCCGTCACCAGGACGGGGAGCCGGGCTGACGGACGCCCGGGAGGACGGCCGTCACCGGGACGAGCGGCCGCGGCGGACGCGGTCGGTACGGCCCAGCGCAGCAGGGCTGTGCCGGAGCAACCGGTACGGCGTCACCGCGCCGTCACGTCGGTGCAGCGGTGCGGATGCCTCGGTCGATCGAGGAAGAACAGCTGGAGCGGGACGTCCCGCGTCAGTGCGAACGGAGCGGGGTGCCGCCGATCCCACGGATTCCACGGAACGGGTTCGTCGTGCAGATCATCATTGTCGGCCCCCTCTCGGTCTCGTACAGCCGGTGATGCTCGTGAACACTATCGGCGTCGGGAATGCGAGCGCAACCCCTTTTCCCAACATTCCTGGAATTGCATCGCCGAACACGATCGGCACCGCCGGACGCGGAACGGCCCCGGTACCGCTCGGGTACCGGGGCCGTGCTCGGGGTCAGCTCGGACTAGACCGCTGCAGGGGCGGACGCGCGGGCCACGAGCCCGCCGTCCTCGACGTCGATCCGGACGGTGTCGCCCTCGCGCGCCTGCTCGTCCACCACGAGGGTCGCGATGCGGTCGTCGACCTCGCGCTGGATGAGTCGGCGGAGCGGTCGGGCGCCGTACTCCGGCTCGTAGCCGTGCTCGGCGAGCCACTCCGTCGCCGCGTCGGACACCGACAGGGTCATCCCCTGCGCGAGGAGCCGGAGCGCGGTGTCCTGCAGCAGCAGGTCGACGATCGACCGGAGCTGCTCCTGCGACAGCTTGCGGAAGAGCACGATCTCGTCGATGCGGTTGATGAACTCCGGGCGCATCGACTCGCGCAGCTTGCCCATCACCCGGGCGCGCAGGTCGTCCTCCGCGTACCCGCCGTCCGCCGATGCCGAGAACCCGAGCGCGCCGGAGCGCGACGCGAGGAACTCGGAACCGAGGTTCGACGTCATGATGACGACCGTGTTGCGGAAGTCGACCGTGCGCCCCTGCCCGTCGGTGAGGCGACCGTCGTCGAGCACCTGCAGCAGCAGGTTGAAGACGTCCGGGTGCGCCTTCTCGACCTCGTCGAGCAGCACGACGGAGTACGGGTTGCGACGGACGCGCTCGGTGAGCTGGCCGGCCTCGTCGTACCCGACGTACCCGGGAGGGGCACCGACCAGGCGCGAGACGGTGTGCCGCTCGCCGAACTCGCTCATGTCGAAGCGCAGCATCGCGGACTCGTCGCCGAACAGCGATCCGGCCAGGGCCTTCGCGAGCTCGGTCTTGCCGACGCCCGTCGGACCGAGGAACAGGAAGCTGCCGACCGGGCGGCGGGGGTCGCCCATGCCGGTCCGGCTGCGTCGGACGGCCGTCGCGATGGCGCGCACCGCGTCGTCCTGGCCGACGACGCGCTCGTGGAGTTCGTCCTCGAGCGTGGCGAGGCGCGAGCGGTCGCCCTGGGACAGGCGGGTCGCCGGGATGCCGGTGGCGCGCGAAACCACCTCGGCGACGTCCGCCTCGGTGATCACGCGGTCGGCGGACGACGGCCGGGAGGCGCTGCTCGCGTCCGCCTGCGAGGCGGCGGTGATCAGCGCCTCCAGTCCGTCGATCTCGTCACGGAGGCGCGACGCCTCCTCGTACAGCTCCTCGGCCACCGCGCGGTCCTTGTCGGCCCGCAGCTCCGCGACCTGGTCGCGGAGCGCCTCGACGTCCGCGTCGCCCGACAGGGCGAGGCGTCGGCGGGCGCCGGCCTGGTCGACGAGGTCGATCGCCTTGTCCGGCAGGTGCCGGTCGGTGACGTAGCGGTGCGACAGCTCCACCGCAGCGCGCAGGGCGCCGTCGGTGTAGGTGACGTCGTGGTGCTCGGCGTACCGCGGGGCGAGGCCCGTGAGGATCGCGACGGCGTCCTCGACGCTCGGCTCCCCCACCGTGACCGGCTGGAAGCGCCGCTCGAGCGCCGCGTCCTTCTCGATGCGCCGGTACTCGCTGAGCGTCGTCGCACCGACGAGGTGCAGGTCACCGCGGGCGAGGCGGGGCTTGAGGATGTTGCCGGCGTCCATCGAGCCGCCCTCGCCGCCGCCACCAGCGCCGACGACGGTGTGGAGCTCGTCGACGAAGACGATCAGCTCGTCGGCGTGCGCCGCGATCTCGTCCATCGCCGTCGTCAGACGCTCCTCGAAGTCGCCGCGGTACCGGGTGCCGGAGACCATGCCCGCGAGGTCGAGGGAGAGGACGCGCTTGCCCCGGAGCAGCGCGGGCACGTCGCCGTCGGCGATGCGCTGCGCGAGCCCCTCGACGATCGCGGTCTTCCCGACGCCGGGCTCGCCGATGAGGACGGGGTTGTTCTTCGTGCGGCGCAGCAGGATCTCGACGGTCTGCTCGATCTCGTCCGCGCGGCCGACCACCGGGTCGATGCGGCCGTCACGGGCGCGCTCGGTGAGGTCGGTGCCGAACCGGTCGAGCGTCGGGGTGTCGCTCGTCGACTCGGCCGTGGTGTCGGTCGCTCCGGGCATCGGACGCCCCTCTCGTGCTGCTGCCGCGGCCTGCTGGGCGTGCTCCTGCAGGTGCTGCGGGGTGACGCCGGCGCTCGCGAGCAGCTGCCCGGCGACGGTGTCCTGGTCGGTGACGAGCGCGAAGAAGACGTGCTCGGGGTCGGTGTACGTGCTGCCGAAGGCCCGGGCGGCCTGCGTCGCCTCGAGCAGGATCCGCTGCGCGGTGCCGGTCAGTGCGGGCTGGCCGGTCCGCTCGGGACGAGGCTCGGACGGCACGGGCAGGCGTTGCTCGACCTCGGCGGCGAACTGCTCCGGGTCGACGCCGGCGCTGCGGACGACCGCGGTGAAGGGTTCGGTGCGCACGAGGACGTGCAGGACGTGCAGGGCGTCGATCTCGTGCTGGCCCTGCGCGACGGCGTCCTCCGCGGTGCGCTGGAGCAGTTCGTGGGTGCGGCGGCTGAGGAGCCGCGTGATGTCGACCGGGCGTCCCAGCGGTACGGATCGCTGGGCGCCGGCCTGCTGGGCCGCGATGAGCCGGGCGAGGAACGCGTCGAACGCGTCGTCGCCACCGGTCGGACCGAAGGGTGCTGGCAACGGGACCTCCTGGGAACGTGAGTGCCTTCGACTCAGTGCAACGCAGGAGGAGCGGCGCCATTCCCGAGGGATCGAGAAACTTGCGTCAGGTCGACTCAGGTCCGCGCGATCGGTGCCGTGGACGCCTCGGTGACCCGGACGAGGTCCTGCGGCGCGACCTCGATGTCGAACCCACGACGTCCACCAGAGACGAAGATGCTCGGGTGCTCGAGGGCCGATGCGTCGACGACCGTGCGCAGGCGGGTCTTCTGGCCGACCGGGCTGATGCCGCCGACCACGTACCCGGTCCGCTTCTCGGCGAGGGCCGGCTGCGCGAGCGTGGCCTTCTTCCCGCCCAGCGCCGCTGCGATCGCCTTGAGGTCGAGCCGGTTCGCGACCGGGACGACCGCCACCGCGAGCTGACCGTCGACGGCGACCACGAGGGTCTTGAAGACCTGGTCCTCGCGGAGCCCGAGCGCCGCCGCTGCCTCCTCGCCGAAGTTCGTCGCGGTCTCGTGGTGCTCGTACACGTGCGGTGTGAACGGGATCCCCGCCCGCTCGAGGGCGAGGGTCGCTGGGGTGCTCGGCGATCCTGCGGTCATGGCCCGATCCTGCCCGTCCGAGCCTGCCGGTCGACCGCGGCACGCGGGGGTTACGCTGAACGGACCATGACCGTCGTCGAACTCCTCCTGCGTGCCCTCGCGGTGCTGCAGACCGGCGACGCCGCACTCCTCGGTCCCGGCGGCTCCCCGGCTCCCCTGCTCGCCGTGGCCGCACTCGGGCTCGCGGCGGTCGCGGTCACCGTGCTCGTCGTCCGCCTGCTCGCGACCGTGCTCGGTGTCGATCCGGACGGCGGGCGTGCCGAGCGGAGCGGCGCGGCAGTGGAGCGGCCGACACGGATCGCATGGAGCCACCCGGACGCCGACGGCCAGGTGCGGTCGCGAGCACCGGGAGCGCCGACACCGGCCTGACCGCCCGCGGGTGGTCGGGTCACGTCGTCGTCGACCCCTCCACCGAACGGAACGTCATGGACCTCTCCACCCTGCCCGTCGTCAGCACCCTGCTGCACGCGGGCGCCGACCTGCTCACCTCCCTCACCGCCGCGCTCTCCCCCGTCGCCGGGAGTGCGGCCGCCGCGCTCGCGGTCGTCGCGCTCACCCTGGTCGTGCGCATCGTGCTCGTCCCGCTCTCCGTGCTGCAGGTGCGTGCCGAGCGGGACCGCCGACGTCTCGCGCCGCAGCTCGCCGCGCTCCGCCGTCGGTACGGGTCGGACACCCGCCGTCTGCAGGAGGCCGTGCAGCGCCTGTACACCGCGGAACGCGTCTCCCCGCTGGCCGGCTGCCTGCCGGTGCTCGCGCAGGCGCCGGTCCCGTCGCTCGTGTACGCGCTGTTCACCCACGCCTCGATCGCCGGTGTCGCGAACACGCTGCTCGACGCGACACTGGCCGGGATCCCGCTCGGGCACACGCTGCTGGCCGTGGTCGCGTCCCCGCTCTGGAGCCACGCCTGGGTGGTGCTCGTCCTGCTCGCCGTCCTCGCGGTGGCGGTCGAGGCGTCACGTCGAGCCGCGGCGCACTGGAACCCCGTCGAGCGGCCCTCGGGACAGCCGGGGGCCGGAGCCTCCGCGGTGCTGGTCCGGTGGGCGCCCTTCGTGTCGGTGGTCTTCGCCGCGGTGGTGCCGCTCGCCGCCACGCTGTACGTCGTCACGAGCGCGGTCTGGGCGCTCGGGGAACGAGCAGTGCTGCGACGACTGGTGCGCTGAGGCCGGTGCAGCAGCCGGGGGATCAGCCGCCCTGGCCCTCCTGCTGCGGGCCCTGGTCGACCGGGTCGTACTCGGCGCCGCGACCCTGCTCCTCGTCCGGGGTGGGGACGTGCCGCTCGGTGCCGGTGCCGCCCGGGCTCGTCGCCACGTAGTCGGCCTCACCGGACTGGGTGTCGTGGCTCAGCGGCTCCAGGGTCTCGGGGTCGGCGTCGTGTCGCGTGGCGTCGTGTCGGGTGCCGTCGCGCCCGGTTCCTGCGTCTGTCGTCATGCGACCCGTCTACCCCTCGGGGACTGGACAGCCCCCCGCGCTGGGGCCGGACGCGGCGCCGTCCGGGTGGGAGCATGAGCGTGTCCGGTGCGTCCGGACCGGGAGCGCGCATGGCCGACGAGGACGTCACGGCGGAACGGGCACGACTGGAGGCCCTCGCATGGGGTGCCGGGGTCGAGCCGGCGGTCGCTGCGCGCGCTCGACTCGCGCTCCGGGCACGTGACGGGGTCGAGCCGGTCGTGCAGGAGACGCACGAGCCGCCGCAGCAGCAGCAGCAGGAGCAGGACCTGCCGGAGCCGCCGCAGCAGGAGCCGCAGCCGACCACGGCCGGACCGGGCGCCGATCCGACACCGGCTGGTGACGCGCCGCCGGCCACGGGAACGGGCGCGGTCCGTGACGGGGGTGGGGAGGGCCTCCCGGCCGGGCCGAGCACGTGGCGGACGCGCGCGAGCGGGTTGCTCTGGACCGCGCGCCCCCGGGTCTGGATCGCGCTCGGCGCCGCGGTCGTCGTCGGCCTGGCGTTCGCAGCGGGAACGCTGGTCGGGACCTCCGACGGCGAGCGGGTCGCCGCGCCGAGCACGACACCGACACCCGGGGCGATCACGCTCGAGGAGCTCCTCGACATCCCGCAGACCTACGCGGACCAGCTGCCGGGACCGGTCGAGGCCCCGGTGAGCCTCCGGACGACGCGCCTGGTCTTCACGAACCGCGCACTGGACGGCAGCGCCTTCGAGACCCCGTGGAACGTGTGGGCGGGGGTCGGGACCGACCGCGAGACGATCTGCCTGGTGGCGACCGCGAACCGCCTCGAGTCGACCACGGCGTGCTACCCGCGGGAGGACGCCCTGCACGGGAACGTGTCGCTCTCCGCGCAGTCGGCGAGCGGGACGCTGACGATCACCCTGCGCGGTGGCGGCGTGCAGGGCACGGTGACGAACGAGAACTGATCGGGAATGCTCGTCCGAGCATCTCGTTGGAGCGCTACAAGAATCTTCGGCGACCCCCTCGCGCGATCCGGATGCTCCGTGCAACACTGGATGTGCGCACTCGCCGTGGAGTCGTCACAACACCGGGTCGTCCGACCCGCACCACACCCACCGCGAGCGCGCACCGCGCACCGCCGTCACGACGGCCGGTCCGACGCGTGCTCCGGCGTTCCCCGGAGGAGGTCAGCAAGCGTGTCCACGAACACCACCACCTCGGCCGTGTCGACGAACACTCGGCCGATCACCGTCACCACCCAGTCGATCGTCGGCATCGCCGTGCTCGGGCTCGCCACCTTCTTCGCGATCACCACCGAGCTCATGCCGGTCGGGCTGCTCGGCACGATGAGCCGCGACCTCGGGGTCAGCGAGTCCACGATGGGCGTCGTCGTCACCGTCTACGCGGCAGCCGTCGCGATCCTCGCCCTCCCGCTGACGTCGCTGACGGCACGGCTCCCCCGGAAGGCGGTGCTGGTGTCGACCCTGGTCGGCTACGCGGTCTCGAACCTGCTGGTCGCCCTCGCGCCGAGCTTCGCCGTTGTGTGCGCCGGTCGGGTCGTCGGCGGCGTGGCGCACGCGCTCTTCTTCTCGGTGGCGTCCGCCTACGCGACGCGGATCGTCCCACCGCGGCTCGCGGGCCGGGCGATCGCGTTCGTCTACTCCGGCAGCTCGCTCGGCTTCGTCCTCGGCGTGCCGCTCGCGACCTGGGTCGCGCAGACGATCGGGTGGCGTCCGGCGGTGGGGTCCGTCGCGCTCGCCGCAGCCGCGCTCGCGCTGGTCGCACTGGCGTTCCTGCCCGCGGTGGGCGGGACCGCTTCACCGCACGTCGGCTCGCCGCGTGCCTGGGCGCGGACGGGGCTGCTGTCCGTCATCGTCGCCGACCTGCTGCTCTTCGCCGGGCACTACGTCGTCTACACCTACATCGGGCCGTACGCGATCGACGCCGGGCTCGACGCCGGCATGGTGAGCGGAGCGCTCCTCGTGCTCGGCGGGACCGGCATCGTCGGCCTCTGGCTCGCCGGCATGTTCGTCGACCGGGCACCGCGGCAGACCCTGGTCGCAGCGGTCGCCGTGATGGCCGCCGCCTTCGCCGTGCTGCCGTTCGTGCACGGGTCGCTGCTCGGCACGATGGTGGTCGCAGGCGTCTGGATGGCGGCGAACGGCACGACCGGCACGCTGTTCATGGCCGCGGCGATCCGCACGGGCGGCGTCTCCCCCGACATCGCCGGTGCCCTGGTGAACGGCGCGTCGAACATCGGCATCGCGGGCGGCGCGGCCGTGGGCGGTCAGGCGCTCGGAGCGGTCGGCCTGCAGTACCTGCCCTTCGCCGGGGCCGTCGTGCTGGTCGGGTCGCTCGGCGTCGTGCTCGCGGCGCGCCGTGGCTTCCCGGTGCACTCGCACACGCAGGAGCACCTGTCGACGACCTCGATCGAGGCGATCACGTCGTCGCTCGCCGTCGTCACGAGTTCGGTGCCCGTCGTCAGCCGCGCGATCGCGACCATCACCGGGTCCGTGGGCGTCGTCACGGGCTCCGTCTCGACCGCCACCGGGTCGGTGCGGTCCCAGCGGCGCGGCTGATCCGGTCGGACGAGGACGAGCACGGGGCGCGTCGGTGCCGACGCGCCCCGTGCTCGTGTCCGGACGTGGCCGGGTGCGGTCAGTCCTGCGGGAGCGCCCGACGACGACGGGACGCCCGGACGGACAGCAGCCCACCGCCCGCCAGGAGCAGCAGCGCGGCGAGGGCGATCGCGGGGGCGACCTCGGCGCCGGTGAACGCGAGCGCACCGACGCCCGGCCCGCTGCCGCCCTGGCCGGTACCGCCCGCGACGGGTGCCGTGCTCGGCGTCGGGCCGTCGGTCGGCTGCGGCGTCACCGTCGGGGTCGGGGTCGGCTGCGGCGTCACGGCGGCCTCGGCGAGGACGAGGCGTACGGGGACCGGGGTCACGCCCACCGCGGCGGTCGCGACGACCACCGGGTCGGACTGCTCGACGCCCGTGCCGGCGGTGATCGTGTACTCGGTCCCCGGGCGGAGCCCCTCGAGGGCGAAGGCGCCGTCGTCGCCGGTGGTCGTGCTGATCGGCTCACCGTCGTCGTCGCCGGTCGGCGTCGCCACGACCGGGACGTCCGCGGCGGGGGCGCCGTCGGCGTCCACGACCGTGCCCGGCTGGTCGACCGTCGGCAGGGGCAGGACGAAGTCGACGGCGTCGCCGGCGGTCCCCGTGGCGGGCGTCGTGACCGTCCGGACGGGAGCACCCTCGACGCTCACGGTGTACTCCGTCGACGGCGTCAACCCGGTGAGCGCGTACCCGCCGTCCGCGGTCGTCTGCACCGTGACCACGGCACCCGAACCGGCCTCGACCGGCCGTGCGGTGACGGTCGTGTCCACCCCGGGCGTGCCGTCCTCGTAGCGGACCGAACCGGCCTGCCCGACGGTGACCGGGACCGGCGTCGTGAACGGGAAGTCCGCGCGGACCGTGCCGTCGGCGGTGACCACGACCGACAGCTCGGTCGGCTCCGGAGCACCGGCGACCGCCGCCTCGGTACGGACGGTGTAGGTGCCGGGCCGGAGCGCCAGGCCGTACGTGCCGTCGGACCCCGTCTCGACGGTGGCCACCACGACGTCGTCCTGCAACACCTCGACGAGCGCCGGCGCGGCGGGGGCCGCGCCGTCGAGCGTCACGAGGCCGCTGAGCGTCCCGACGCTGACCGGCAGCACGATCGGGGCGAGCACGGTCGCCGGGGCACCGTCGGCACCGGTCGTGCCGGAGACCTGCGGGGCACCGACGACACTCGCGACGACCGCGGTGCCGGCCGGGAGGCCCGTGGCACGCCAGCGGCCGTCGGCGTCGGTGACGACGGTCGCCAGTGGCAGACCGGCGGAGTCCGTCACGGTCACCTCGGCGTCGGCCACCAGGCGTCCGTCGGCATCGACCACCGTGCCGTCGAGGTCGACGGTCCCCGGGGGCGTGCTGAAGGCGAAGTCCGCGCCGGTGACGTCGCTGCGCAGGCTCACGGGCGCTGGTTGCTCGTCGACTGTGGCGTTCTCCGGCGTCGCGACCGACACCCGGTAGCCGTCGGCCTGGGTCAGCGCGTCGAACGTGTAGCTGCCGTCCGCGTCCGTCGTCGTCGTGTACGCGGTGCCGTTCGGGGCGGTGACCGTGACGAGCGTGTCCGGCAGCGGCTGGCCGTCGAGCACGGCGGTACCGGAGAGCGACGAGGTCCGGTTCGCGAACCAGGTCTGGTACACGGGGAAGCCGCTGCGCTGCTGGTACGTGATGGTGAGCGTGGCGAGCGAGGCCGTCGGTGTGAACCAGGCGCTGGCGCCCGCCGTGTCGTTGGCGGCGTCGTTGCCCCGGAGCACCCCGGTGGCGGGGTCCCACGTGGGGCGGTCCTGCCCCGGTGCCACCCCGCCGGGGTCGCGCGGGCAGCTCCACCCGCCGGGCGAGACCGTCGAGCAGGAGTTGTAGGACCCCTCGTACCCGAGCTGGGCCACGGTGGCAGGCGTGCCGTCGGCGAGGGTCGCCGAGATCGTCGCCTGGTCCGCGTCGACGTCCCCCAGGACGAAGGACCACCCGCCGGCACCGGGCGTCCCGCCGTCGAAGGTGTAGGTGGTGACGGCCGGGCCCTGCGCGTCGTCCTTCGCGGGACGCTGGTTGAGGTACGTCTCGCCGCGACTGGTGGCGTAGGCAGCGCCCGGAGGCGTGGACGGCCCCTGCCACGTCGATGCGCCGGAGATGACGCCGGCCTGGCGGGACGTCGAGGTGAAGGTGGTCTCCGGGAACCCCGGGAGTGCGACCGAGCCGGTGTACGCCTGACTCGACCCGCCCACGGTGAAGGTGCCCCAGTTGCCCGTGGTCGCGGCCGTCGCGCTCGTGACGCCGCCCACCGCCAGTGCTGCTCCGAGTGCGACGGCGATGCCGCCGGCGGTGAAGGTGCGCCGTCTGCGCATGCGTGCTCCCCTGTGTCGGCGTCGACGAATCCTCGACGCTTCCTCAGGCTATCTGCGGCCCGCGCACGGGGGCCAGATCCGGGTGCGGAACCCGGCTCACCAGCCCTGCACGGCCGCGAGCAGTCGGTCGAGTGCGGCGACCTGGCCCGCCACGAGCAGTTCGCGAGCCTCGTCCACGCTCACCCAGCGCGCGTCGTCCACCTCGGGGACCTCGACGAACCGTCCGGACCCTCGCGGGAGTTCGACCTGCACGGTGTTGCTCCGCACCTCGTCGACCACGAAGCCGTCCGCCCGCAGGACGAAGACCCGGACGCGCTTCCCGGAGGCCTGCCGGACCTCGCCGAGGTCGAGCACGGGGCCGTCCGGAGCGCGGACACCGATCTCCTCGGCGAACTCGCGTCGTGCCGTGTCGAGGGGGTCCTCCCCGTCCTCGAGGAGCCCCTTCGGGATCGACCACGCGCGTGGACGACGACGCCAGAACGGCCCGCCCATGTGCGCGACGAGGACCTCGAGGGACCCGTCGACCGGCGATCGACGGTGCAGCAGGAGCCCTGCGCTGGTGACCACCGGTCGAGCCTACGACCCGCCGTCGTGCAGCGCTCAGCCCGCGGTCGCCCGGAGCTCGGCAGCGAGCCGCCGGGTCAGCCACGCGACGCCGCGCCCGTTCGGGTGCAGGGCCCCGGGCTCCATGTCGATGCGGCTCAGGTCCCCGGCGCCGGAGAGCGAGACGCCGGCGACGTACGGGTCGTCGGTCGCGCAGGCCGAGTGCGCCTGCGACGCGGCGAACACGTCGACGAACGGGACCCCCGCAGCCTCGGCGGCGGACGCCGAGACCTCGTTCAGGGAGTCCTGGACGTCGTGCAGGTACCGGACGTCGCTGTTCGTGAACGGGTAGGTGTCCCGGGGGAAGGACCCCACGAGCGACCCGAGGTCGAGCGCCGAGCGGAAGCAGCCCCCCGCCGGCGTGTGCGCGGCGTCGGGGAAGATCGCCGGGTACCCGAGGAACACCACGACCGCGTTCGGGGCGGCCTGTCGGACCGCGGCCAGCGTGTCGGCGATCCCGAGTGCGACCCGCGAGCGGATCCGAACGTCGAGGTCGTCCACGCCGTCGTGCACCAGCGTGCTGCGGCACGACGGCGCATCACGGCCGGAGAACACCGGCCCGCGGGACGACAGCGCGAGGCAGGACGCCGCGGTGCCGAACAGGTCGGCGTCGTTGCCGCCGATCGTCAGCGTGACGAGCCGGGTGTCCTCGGACAGCGCGCTGACCTGGGGCGGCACGCCGCGGAACTGGTGACCGGACACCACGTCACGGCTGGTGGCGCCGGCGCACGTGACGTCGGTCAGGTCGAAGCCGAAGCGCGCTGCGAGCCGGTGCGGGTAGTCACGCGCGGACTGGCCGCAGGCGCTGGTCGGCAGGCGCGTGGGATCGGAGAGGCCGTAGCCGGCCGAGTACGAGTCACCGAGGGCGACGTACTCGCTGCCGGGTGGCAGGTCGGACAGCGTCTCGTCGGGGTCGTCCGTGACCGGGTAGGGCGCTGGCACCGGCCACATCGGCGCCGCGACGGCACGGTCGCCCGACATCCCCACGAACGAGCCCGCGCCACCGATCGGGCTCCACGGCGCGACGACGGTCGCGGCGAGGACGGCGAGCACGGCGGCGACGGCGGTGAGCCGCTTCGGGCGGGCAGTGCGGTGCAGGGGGTCCTCCGGGTGGACACGGCGACGGGACGGGCAAGGTTACCTGCCCGTCCCGAGCGGCGGTGTCAGCGTCGGCCCAGACGCCGTTCGCCGTTGCTGCCGGTCTGGTACTGCAGCCCGTAGTGCTCGTACAGCACCGGCTCGGTCGAGGCCTCGAGCTCGCCGTCGGTCGGGATCGACGGCGCGTCCTTGACGAGCTTCTTGGCGAAGGTCACGAGCAGGTGCTTCGGCGCCACCGTCGCACCGACGAGCGGGACGAACAGCAGCTTCTGGAACCCGGGCAGCCCGGTCGTGACGGCGCCGAAGGCGGGCTCGGACGTCGCGGTGTCGTAGTAGATGCTCTCGAGGGTGCCGATCTTGTCGTCGGTCTCGTCGACGACGGGCAGGCCGATCCAGTCACGGATGTTGGCGGCTTCGAACACGGGGCGCTCCCTTCGAGCAGGACAGGTACGCCTCGACGCTACCGACGAGCACTCGGGGAGTTCACGGCGAAGCGGTCGGAGCGGCCGGGGCGGCAGCGGCAGCAGCAGCAGCAGCGACCGGCAGCGAGTCGACCGCCGCGAGCACGTCGTCGACCCCGACCGCCAGGAGCGCCGGGTCCGGGTCCTCGGCGAACACGTCGCCGCGTCGGACGGACGCGTCGGTGAGCACCACGTGCGGACCTGAGGCGGGCGGACCCCACGCCTCGGGCGGCGCCGGACCGAAGACCACGACGGACGGGATCCCGTAGGCGGAGGCGAGGTGCGCGGCCCCGGTGTCGACCGTGACCACGAGCGCGGCCGAGGCGATGACGCCCGCGAAGGCCTGCAGCTCCAGCGCACCGGCGAGGACCGCCTCCGGCGGCAGGCCGGCCGTCCGTGCGACGGCGGTGGCGCGCTCGACGTCCTCCGCGCCTCCCGTCAGGACCACGTCGAGACCGCGGTCCCGCAGCCCGCGCACCACGTCCGCGAACCGGTCGGTCGGCCAGTGCCGCGCACCGTGGAAGGCACCGATGTGCACGACGGCCGCGCCGGGCGCGACGGACGGCGCGACGGGCCGTGCGATGGCGACCTCGTCCGGGTCGGCGGGGATGCCGTGCCAGGTCACCAGGTCCGCCCACCGCTCGCGCTCGTGGACGTCGTCGGGCCACTCCGGGCCCTCGTAGCCGTGCGTCGGGTCGGCGTGGCCGATCACCCGTCGGGCACCGAGCGCGGCGACGAGGTCGGACGACTCCGGCCCGGCGCCGTGCAGGTTGACCGCGACGTCGACCGCGCCCGCGGGGGCGGCGATCGGGTGGTCGAGGCCGTGCTGCGCGAGGTGCACGTCGACCGGCAGCAGCTCGACGACCGGGGCGAGCCACGCGGTCGTCGCCAGGGTGATCCGGTGACCGGGGAACGCCCGGCGGAGTGCGTGCAGGGCGGGGACGGCGACGAGCGCGTCGCCGAGCTTGATGGCGCGCAGGACGAGCAGGTCCGGGCGTCCGTCGGACGGGGGCAGGGCGGGGACGGCGGTCACGGTCCGACGCTATCCGGCCACGCCTGGGCCGGTTCCCGGCCGGCGGACGGTACCAAGGAGCATGGCTCTCGCGAAGGACCGTGTCGTCCGCGGTCTGCTCTTCGATCGTGACGACACCCTCGTCATCGACGTCCCGTACAACGCCGACCCGCACAAGGTCGTCCCCGTGCCCGGTGCGCACCGGGCGGTGGAGCGTGCCCGTGCCGCCGGCCTGCGCGTCGGGGTCGTGACGAACCAGTCGGCGATCGCGAAGGGCCTGGCGACCCGCGAGCAGGTCGACGCGACGAACGCCCGGGTGGACGAACTGGTCGGCCCGTTCGGCGTCTGGTGCGTCTGCCCGCACGACGCCGGCGACGACTGCGACTGCCGCAAGCCGCGTCCGGGCATGGTCCTCGACGCGGCCCGTCGGCTCGGACTCGACCCGTCGGAGGTCGTCGTCGTCGGGGACATCGGTGCCGACGTCGGGGCCGCCGCCGCAGCGGGTGCGCAGGGGATCCTGGTGCCGACACCGCGGACGCGCACCGCGGAGGTGGACGAGGCCGGGACCGTCGCGACCTCGCTCGACGACGCCGTGTCCCTCGTGCTGGCCCGCGTCCCGGCAGCGCTCGCGTGAGCCGTCCCGAGGAGACCGCAGACACCGGCACCGCGTGCACCGGCACCGCGCGCTCCGGCCCGCGCGTCCTGGTCGTCCGGCTCGACTCGTTCGGCGACGTCCTGGTCGCCGGCCCCGCCGTCCGCGCCGTCGCCGCCGGTGCCTCGCACGTCACGATGCTCTGCGGCCCCCAGGGGTCCCCGGCTGCCGACCTGCTGCCCGGGGTCGACCGGGTGCGCGTCTGGGCAGCACCGTGGGTCACCGAGACCGCCCGACCGATCGACGACGCACTGCTCGGCGAGTTCCGCGCGCTGGTCACCGAGGAGCAGCCCGACGAGGCCGTCGCCCTCACGTCGTTCCACCAGTCGCCCCTGCCGGTCGCCCTGCTGCTCCGGCTCGCCGGCGTGCCCCGGGTCTCCGGCGCGTCGGTCGACCACCCGGGGTCGCTGCTCGACGTCCGACTCCGGCCCGGCGAGGACCTGCCCGAGGACCTCCCCGAGCCCGAGCGTGCCCTCCGCATCGCCGCGGCCGCCGGGTTCGACCTGCCGCCGGGGGACGACGGGAGGCTCGTGGTGCGTCACGACGCCGTCGCACCGCCCGAGGTGGCCGCCCTCGACCGCTACGTCGTCGTCCACCCTGGCGCGAGCGTCCCCGCACGCTCCTGGCCGGAGGGACACCACCGCGCCCTCGTCGCCGCGTACGCCGAGCGCGGGGTCCCGGTGGTCGTCACGGGCAGCCCGGGCGAGCGGGACCTCACCGCGGCCGTCGCGGGCGACACCGCGGTCGACCTCGGCGGTCGGACGTCGCCCGCGGAACTCGCCGCGGTGCTCGCCGGTGCCGAGGTCGTCGTCGTCGGGAACACCGGCCCGGCGCACCTCGCTGCCGCGGTGGGCGCGAGGATCGTCAGCCTGTTCTCCCCCGTCGTGCCCGCCGTGAAGTGGGCTCCCTACGCGCCGCAGGTCGAGCTGCTCGGCGACCAGTCCGCCGCCTGCCGCCTGAGCCGGGCGCGCGAGTGCCCGGTCCCAGGGCACCCCTGCCTGTCCGGAGTGCGCGTGGAGGACGTCCTCGCAGCACACGGACGCCTGCTGGCAGGCGGGGACGGGTCCGGACCCGTCTCGAGCGGCACTGCGCTCCGCGGATGAAGCCGGAGAAGCTGCGAGGAGCACCAGCAGTGCTCCCGTAGCGTGCGCCACTGCTCCTCCTGCTCCTCTTCCGGCACCCGCGCAGCGCGCGCGAGCGTCGACGGAGCAGCTGTCCGGAGGGGCACCGACCCGTCGAAAGGCCCTGCATGCGGATCCTCGTGTGGCACGTGCACGGCGGCTGGATGGACGCCTTCGTCCGCGGCCCCCACGAGTACCTCATCCCGACCACCCCGGCCCGCGACGGCTGGGGGCTCGGACGCGGCGGGCGGGACTGGCCGGCGAACGCGATCGAGATCGACCCGGCGGACATCGCCGACGCCGAGGTCGACGTGGTCGTCCTGCAGCGCACCGAGGAGCTCGAGGAGGCCCGGCGCCTGCTCGGCGGACGCCGGGTGCCGACGGTCTTCGTCGAGCACAACGCCCCGCGGGTCGACGTCCCGAGCAGCCTGCACCCGATGCGGGACCGCGACGACCTCGTGATCGCGCACGTGACGCACTGGAACGCCCTGATGTGGGACTGCGGCACGACCCGCACCACGGTGGTCGAGCACGGTGTCGTCGACCCGGGCCCGCTGTACACCGGCGAGCTCGAGCGCTTCGGCGTCGTGATCAACGAGCCGGTCCGTCGCGGCCG
The DNA here is from genome assembly GCF_044745105.1 of Curtobacterium sp. NPDC087080. Classification (NCBI taxonomy): domain Bacteria; kingdom Bacillati; phylum Actinomycetota; class Actinomycetes; order Micrococcales; family Microbacteriaceae; genus Curtobacterium; species Curtobacterium sp. NPDC087080. Next base: position 453,990 of record NZ_JBIUZP010000001.1, read on the forward strand.
CGTGGTCGGCACCGACCTGCTCCCCCGCTTCGCCGAGGTCGCGCCCGTCGACCTCTGGGGCATGGGCACCGACCGCCTGCCCGAACTCGGGTTCGGTGACCGTGTCATCGCCCTCGGCGACGTGCCCGCCGACCCGATGCACGCCGCGCTCGCACAGCGGCGCGCCTACGTGCACCCGAACCGGTGGACGTCGCTCGGTCTGTCGCTGATCGAGGCGATGCACATGGCGATGCCGGTCCTCGTGCTCGCGACGACCGACGCACCGCGGACCGTGCCCGCCGAGGCCGGCGCGATCGCGACCGACGTCGACGACCTGGTCCGCGCCTCCAGGACGCTCCTGGAGGACCCCGAGGAGGCCCGCCGCCGCGGTGCCGTCGCCCGTGAGGCCGCGCTCGCGCGGCACGCGCTCGGCCGGTACCTGGCGGACTGGGACGACCTCCTCGACGACGCCGTCGCGCGTGGTGCGCGACGCGGACGCGCGGCGGACGCCGCGCTGGAAGGGAGCCTCCGATGAAGATCGCGATGGTGTCCGAGCACGCGAGCCCGCTCGCGGTGCTCGGCGGAGTCGACGCCGGTGGACAGAACGTGCACGTCGCCGAGCTCTCCGGAGCCCTGGCGGACCGCGGCCACCAGGTGACCGTGTACACGCGGCGCGACGACGCCGACCAGCCCGTCCGCGTGCTCCTGCGCCCCGGCGTCGCGGTCGTGCACGTCGACGCCGGTCCCGCCCGGCACGTGCCGAAGGACGACCTCTTCCCGTTCATGGACACGTTCGCGTCGGTGCTCGCGGCGGAGTGGTTCGTCGACCGTCCCGACGTGGTGCACGGGCACTTCTGGATGTCCGGGCACGCCGCGCTCGAGGCCGTCAAGCAGGTCCACGCCCGCACCGGTGGGGTCCGGATCCCCGTCGTGCAGACCTTCCACGCGCTGGGCGTCGTCAAGCGTCGCCACCAGGGCACCGCCGACACGAGCCCCGCCGAGCGCGAGTGGATCGAGCCCGCCGTCGGCCGGAGCGTCGACCAGGTCGTCGCGACGTGCTCCGACGAGGCCTTCGAGCTCAAGGCGCTCGGCGTCCCGCTGCACGCGATCTCCGTGGTGCCGTGCGGGGTCGACACCGAGCTCTTCCGGCCGGACGGCCCCGTCGAGGAGCGCGGACGCCCCTACCGGGTCCTGACCGCGTCCCGCCTGGTGCGCCGGAAGGGCGTCGGCACGACCATCGCCGCCCTCGCGAAGCTGCTGGACGAGGGCCGCGAGGCCGAGCTCGTCGTCGTCGGCGGTGCCGGCACCGCCGGGGCCGACCTGGCCGACGACCCGGAGTACCAGCGCCTGGACGCCCTCGCCCGGTCGCTCGGCGTCCGGGAGCACGTGACCTTCCGCGGCCAGCTCGGACAGCACGACATGCCCGCCGTCTACCGCAGCGCCGACGTCGTCGTCTGCGCCCCCTGGTACGAGCCCTTCGGGATCGTGCCGCTCGAGGCCATGGCGTGCGGCCGCCCCGTCGTCGCGTCGAGCGTCGGTGGCCTGATCGACACCGTCGTGGAGGACGCCACGGGCCTGCACGTCCCGCCCCGCGACGAGGACGCCGTGGCCGCAGCCGTCGGTGCGATCCTCGACGACCCCGAGCGCCGCGACGCCTACGGACGCGCCGGACGCGAACGCGCCGAGGCCCGGTACACCTGGCACAAGGTCGCCGCCGAGAGCGAGCGCGTCTACGAGCGGCTCGTCGCCGGTGCCGCGAACGGCCTCGCCGCGCCCGTGGCCGCGACCGGCACCGCACCCGTGTCGAACGAGCCCGTCACGATCACCCCCGCCACGACCACCCCGGGCGCCCGTCCCGGACGCGCCGGACGGACCGCCCGCCCGACGCCCGCGGTGCTGCCGCACCAGACGGAGAGGACCGCACGATGACCATCGAGCAGCAGACCGGCACCCGCGAGCCGGAGACCGGGAGCCCCAGCGTCCGGACCGTCGTCGACCACATCGCCGCCTCGGTGCCCGTGATCGCGTCGCTCGTCGACCACAAGGACCACATCGCCGCGTGGGCGGACGACATCGCCGCGCGGCTCGTCGCCGGCCGTCGGCTGCTCGCCGCGGGCAACGGCGGGTCGGCCGCGGAGGCGCAGCACCTGACCTCCGAGCTGACCGGCCGCTTCGACGGGGACCGCCCGGCGTACTCGGCGATCTCCCTGCACGCCGAGAGCTCCGCCGTCACCGCGATCGGCAACGACTACGGCTACGACCAGGTCTTCGCCCGCCAGGTCACGGCGCACGCCCGCGCCGGCGACGTCGTCGTGCTCCTCAGCACGAGCGGCAAGAGCCCGAACCTGCTCCGCGCCGCCGAGGCCGCACGGGCCGTCGGTGCCCGCTCGATCGCGATGACCGGTCCCGGCCCGAACCCGCTCGCCGACGCGGTCGACGACGCGATCTGCATCGAGGGCCCGTCGGCGAACGTGCAGGAGGCGCAGCTCGTCCTCGTGCACGCCCTGTGCCGTGCGATGGAGCCGGCACTGCGCCGCGGTGGCCGCCGGTGACCGCACACGACAGCACCGCAGCCCCGCACGGCCGCACCGCCGCGCACGCCGACGGCGCCCGGCGCCGCATCGTCGTCGTCGGCGACACCCTGCTCGACGTCGACGTCTCGGGCACCAGCGAGCGGCTCAGCCCGGACGCCCCGGTGCCCGTCGTCGACGTCCGCACCGACGACCGCCGCGCCGGTGGCGCCGGCCTGGTCGCGTCGATGCTCGTGCGGGACGGCCACGACGTGACGCTCGTCACCGTGCTCAGCGACGACGAGCGCGCCGACGAGATCCGCGGACTGCTGCCCGACGTCCGGGTGGTCGCCGGCCCCTCCGGAGCCCCGACCCCGGTCAAGACCCGCGTCCGCGTGGTCGACCACGCGCTCGTCCGGATCGACGAGGGGTGCGCCACCCCGCCCGTCCCCGGGACCACGACCGAGATGACCGCCGCGCTCGAGGGTGCCGACGCGATCGTCGTCGCCGACTACGGCCGCGGTGTCGCAGCGTCCGAGGGACTGCGCGACGCCCTGGCCGCCGTGGCCCGCACCACGCCGGTGGTCTGGGACCCGCACCCGAAGGGCGCCTCCCCCGTCGCCGGGACCGCCGTCGTCACGCCGAACACCGCCGAGGCCCGACGCTTCACCGACCTGTCCGGCGAGGGCGTCCCCTTCGCCACCGACGCCGCCGCCGAACTCGTCCGCACCTGGGACGTCGCCGCCGTCGCCGTCACGATGGGCGACCGCGGCGCCCTCGTCGCCTCCCGCCGCAGCGGCGACGGCACCGCGCCGGGCGCGCTCGACAGCCGCTTCGTCCCGGCACCGTCCGTCACCGCCGGCGACCCCTGCGGCGCCGGCGACCGGCTCGCCGCAGGCGTCGCGATCGCCCTCGCCGAGGGTGCGGACGTCACCGACGCCGTCGCCGCCGGCGTGCTCGCCGCCTCGGAGTACCTGGCAGCCGGCGGGGTGACCGCGCTCTTCGCCGACGACGGTCCCGCCCCGGTGCCCGTCCCCGGTGTCGACCGCGATGCACTGCGCGTCGTGCACGAGGTCCGCAGCGCCGGCGGGACCGTCGTCGCGACCGGCGGCTGCTTCGACCTGCTGCACGCCGGGCACGCCCGCACGCTCTCCGCCGCCCGGGCGCTCGGCGACTGCCTGGTCGTCTGCCTCAACTCGGACGACTCGGTCCGCGCCCTGAAGGGCCCGGAGCGACCGATCATGACGCAGGACGACCGGGTCGAGCTGCTGCTCGCACTCGACTGCGTCGACGCGGTGGTCGTCTTCGACGAGCACACCCCGGACGAGGCGCTCCGCCGCTTCCGCCCGGACGTCTGGGCGAAGGGCGGCGACTACGCGGCCAGCGAGCTCCCCGAGGCGGCCACGCTCGCCGAGTGGGGCGGCCGGGTCGTCACCGTCCCGTTCCACCCTGGTCGGTCCACCACTCGGCTCGCCGCGGCACTCGCCGCGGTCGGCTGACCGACCCGACCCGACCCGACCACGTGACGGACGGGAGGCGCGGCGCACCGCCGCCACGCGCCTCCCGTCCGGCACGGTCACCACACACGTCCCGTCGGCACCGCCGGCGGACCGGCACCACGCCACTCCCGGAAGGAAGTCCATGCCCGTCCCCACCACCCCCATCGGCCGCGTCCTCGTCACCGGCGGCGCCTCGGGTCTCGGCGCGGCGGTCGTCGCCGCGGTCGCCGAGGCCGGCGGCACCCCGATCGTCCTCGACCTGCGCGTCGACGGCGTGCCGGAGGGCACCGACGCCGTCGCCGTGGACGTCACGGACACGGAGGCGACCGAGCGCGCCGTCCGCGAGGCAGCCGAGCGCCACGGTGGCCTCGACGCCGTCGTGACCGCCGCGGGCATCGACAAGCCCGCCCCGATCGGCGGGATCTCCTCCGGCGACTGGGAGCGCATCGTCGGCGTGAACCTGCTCGGCACCGCCGCCGTCGTGCGCGCGGCGCTCCCCGCCCTCGAGGCGACGCACGGCCGCGTCGTGACGATCTCGTCGTCGCTCGCGCTGAAGGGCGTCGGCGACGGCACGGCCTACTCGGCGTCGAAGTTCGGCGTGCGCGGCTTCTCGCAGGCGCTGGCCGCCGAGACCGCCGGCCGCATCGGCGTGACGAACATCATCCCCGCGGGCATGCGCACCGCGTTCTTCGAGGGCCGGACCGAGCAGTACAAGCCGGGTCCGGACGCGCAGCTCATCGAGCCGGAGTACGTGGCGAACTCGATCCTGTTCGCGCTGGCGCAGCCCGCCGGGTGCGAGATCCGCGAGCTGTCGATCATGCCGGCGACGGAGCCCAGCTGGCCGTAGTCCCCGCTGACGACGCGACGGGAGGCGCGGTGCCGGACGGCACCGCGCCTCCCGTCGCGTCCGTGGCCGGCTCCGCTGCCGGCCCCGTCCGTCGCGGTCGCCTCCGTCCGCCGAGCGGGCCAGATCTGTCACGCTCGGCACCAGCGGCCGACGGATACCGCCCGCACGACGGCACGCCTGCGGCGTGTCCTGCCCGGTCGGGGTCGTCCCCGTCTGCCCGGACTCGTTCGCGTCCGCTCGATCCCGCCCTGCCGAGCGGGCCAGATCTGTCACGCTCGGCACCACCCGACGACGGATCGCGTCCGCTCGACGCAGCGCGCGTGGCAAGTCCGGCCCGCTCGCGCGGATCGCGGCGGGGCCGGAGCCGACGTCCGGGCGCACCCCAGCGCCGGCTCAGGCGACCGGTTCGGCTGCGCGCTCGCGGGGCCGAACCGTGGCGAGCAGGTCCTCGACGTCGGCGAGCACGGCCTCGGGCTGCACCTCGTCGACGTAGGACGGGTCGTGCTCGCAGCGCTCCGCGGTCCACCCGACCTGCGTGACGTCGACGCCGCACACCGGGCAGTGCGTGACGAAGGACATGTGCACCCGGTGCCGTCCGCGGTCGACCGGGCCCGCGTTCACGACGTTGCCGAACCAGAAGACGCCGACCGTGGGCGTGCCGACCGCGACGGCGAGGTGTCGCGGGCCGGAGTCGTCGCCGACCATGACGTCGGCAGCGGCGAGCACCGCGGGGAGCTCGGTGAGCGGCAGGGCGTCCGTGAGGTCGTGCAGTCGGTCCTGCAGCGCCACCGGGACCGCCCCGCGGATCGCCTGCGCTGCGGGGACGTCCGTCGCGTCGCCGACGAGCACGACGTCGTCGCCGGCGTCGAGCCGCGCGGACACCACGGCCGCGAACCGCTCGGGGCTCCAGCGCCGACGTGGATCGGTCGCGCCGGGGTGCACCGCGACGAGGTGTCCCCGCACGTCGAGCCGGTCGCGTACGGCCTGCCGCTCCTCCTCGGTGACGTCGACCCGCGGGTCGAGGGTGACGGGCGCGGCACCGGCGAGGGACACGACCTCGAGCCCGCGGAGCACCTCGTGCTGGTAGTAGACGTAGCGGACCCAGCGCTCGAGCACCTCGGCGTCCTCGGTCGCGGTGCCGACGGTGTGCGGTGCGGCGAGACGGAGCAGGAACGGGTTCGAGTTCCGACCGCCGCCGTGCAGCTGGACAGCGAGGTCGAACCGGCCGCGCAGCCGCGACTCGAAGTCCTCGAGCGTGGGGGCGCCGTCGCCGCCGTCGCGCACGCCGGGCACGACCGGGAGCTCCTCGAAGGCGTGCACGGCGTCCGTCCGACCCCGCAGCAGCGCAGCGGCGGAGGGGCTGCCGAGCAGCGTGACGCGGGCGTCGGGGTACGCGGCGTGGAGCGCGTCGAGGGCGGGGACCGCGAACATCAGGTCTCCCAGACCACCGCCGCGGAGCACCGCGATCTCCCGGACGTCGTCGAAGCGGTCTCCACCGTTGCCGATCAGTTGCACCAGACCCGTCTACCCGTTCCGAGCCGTGAGGACTGCCGGGCCCGACCGGCCGACGGCCCCCGCAGTGCGCTCCGCGGACCGAGGACGCGAAACCGGAACCCCGCACAGGTGCCCCCGGGCAGCGTGGAGCGGTACGCCCGTCTCCGGAAGGACACCATGAGCATCGCCACCCCGTCAGCGACCGCGACCGACACCGACCACCTGGTCGTCACCGACCCCGTCGACGGGTCGATCGCCACGACGACACCGCGCTCCACGCGCGAGGACGTCGTGAACGCGGTCGCGCGCGCACGGGCGGCCGCTCCCGGGTGGGCGCGCACCGCACCGGCGGAGCGCGGAGCCCTCCTGCACGCCGCAGCCGCACACCTGCGCGAGCACGCCCAGGAACTCGCCGACCTGAACACCCGCGAGACCGGCAAGGTGCCCGGCGACGCGATGGGCGGGGTGCAGGCCGGCATCGGGACGCTGGTGCAGTACGCCGAGCTCGGCCCGGTCCACCGCGGTGAGGCGCTCCGCGGGCAGTTCAGCGCCGCGGACTGGTCGGTCCCCCACCCCCGTGGCGTCGTGCTCGCCCTGACGCCGTGGAACGACCCGGTGGCCGTCGCCCTCGGCATCCTGGGTGCCGCGATCGTCACCGGCAACACCGTCGTGCACAAGGGCAGCGAGCGGTGCCCCGGCACGATCGCCCGCCTGAACGCGCTGCTCGCCGAGGTCCTGCCGGAGGGTGTCCTGGTGGGCGTCGACGGCGACGCCGCGACCGGTGAGGCGCTGCTCGAGCAGGACGGCATCGACGTGTACGCCCACGTCGGCTCCACCGCCACCGGCGACCGCCTCTCGGAGGTCGCCGCACGGACCCGCGCTCACGTGATCCGCGAGAACGGCGGCAACGACGCGGTCGTCGTCGACGCCGACGTCGACCCGACCTGGGCCGCCGCGCAGGTCGCACTGGGCGCCTTCGCCAACACGGGCCAGATCTGCACGAGCGTCGAGCGGGTCTACGTGCACCGGGACGTCGCCGAGGAGTTCACCGCCGCGCTCGTCGCCGAGGCCGAGCGCCGGACGGCGTCGTCCGCCGCCGAGTTCGGACCGCTCGTCGACGACCGGCTCCGCAGCACGGTGCAGGCGCACGTCGACGACGCCGTGCAGCGCGGCGCCGTGGTCCGCACGGGCGGCACGACCCCCGGAGGCGTCGGCACGTTCTACCCGGCCACCGTCCTGACCGACTGCACGGACGACATGCTCGTGGTGACCGAGGAGACCTTCGGTCCGATCGCACCGGTCCGGGTCGTCGAGTCGTTCGACGAGGGGCTGCGGCTCGCCGCGGCCGACCGGTACGGCCTCGCCGCGACCGTGCTCACCGGCGACACGGGCCACGCGCTCCGTGCGGCTGCCGAGCTGCCCGTCGGCACCGTGAAGGTGAACGCCGTGTTCGGCGGCGCACCGGGCGGCAGCGCCCAGCCCCGCGGGGCGTCGGGCGCCGGCTTCGGCTACGGCCCGCACCTGCTCGACGAGATGACGACCACCACCGTCGTCCACCTCGAAGCCGCTCCCGCCCGCACCACCACCGGAGGAACCCGATGACCGCCGACGTCCGTCTCGTCCGCGACCTGGTCGCCTCGGTCGACGACCGCGAACCCCTCGTCGTCGTCGTCGGCGACTGCATCCTCGACCGCTGGACGGTGGGCGAGGCCGAGCGCGTCTCCCGTGAGGCGCCCGCTCCGGTCGTCCGCGTGACCGAGACCGTCGCCGTACCGGGCGGTGCGGCGAACACCGCGGTCAACGCCCGCGCCCTCGGTGCCCGCGTCCGCATGGTCGGCCTGATCGGCGACGACGAGTCGGGCCGCGTGCTCCGCGAGCGGCTCGAGTCCGCCGGGGTGGACACGACGTACCTGGTCGAGGTCGCGGGTGCGCGCACCACGACGAAGTCGCGGGTGGTCGGCGGCGACCGCGTGGTCGTCCGCGTCGACGAGATCGCCGCCGTGCCGGACGCCCGTGCAGGAGCCCGACTCGGCGAGGCGGTCGCCCGCGCGGTCCGCTCCGCCGACGCCGCCGTCGTGTGCGACTACGGTCTCGGCGTGCGGCCCGAGGACGTCGTCCCCGTGCTCGACCGCGACCGGCCCGGCGCCGTCGTGGTCGACGCCCACGACCTCACCCGCTGGGCCGACCTGCACCCGGACCTCGTCACGCCGAACGCCGGCGAGACCGCCGGGCTGCTCGGGCGTGACCTCGGGACCGGCTCCGCCCGGGTACCGGTCGTGGTGGACGCCCGCCACGAGGTCCTCGCGCGCAGCGGCGCCCGTGCGGCCGTCGTCACCCTGGACCGCGACGGGACCGTCCTGCTCGAGTCCGACGCCGACCAGGCCTTCCGCACCCGTGCCACCCCCGCTTCCGAGCAGCAGGCCTCGGGTGCGGGCGACACCTTCTGCGCCGCGGCCACGGTCGCCCTCGCCGTCCGCGCCCCGCTCCGCGACGCGATCGCCGTCGCCCAGGCGGCGGCCGACGTCGTGGTCCGCGAGGCCGGAACGTCGGTCTGCACCGCCGCCGCGCTGATCGAGTCGGTCACGGCGCCCGCCGCGACCGTGGTCGACCACGACGACCTCGCGCTGGCCGTCGAGTCCGCCCGCGCCGCCGGCCGCCGGGTCGTCTTCACGAACGGCTGCTTCGACGTCGTGCACCGCGGGCACACCACCTACCTGCGGCAGGCCCGCGAGCTCGGTGACCTGCTCGTCGTCGCCCTCAACGACGACGACTCGGTCCGACGGTTGAAGGGTCCGGAGCGTCCGATCAACACCGCCGAGGACCGGGCCGGCGTCCTCGCCGCCCTCGCCTGCGTCGACCTGGTGACCGTCTTCGCGACCGACACCCCGATCCCGCTCATCGAACGCCTGCGTCCCGAGGTCTACGTCAAGGGCGGCGACTACTCCCCCGAGATGCTCGAGGAGACGGGCGTCGTGCAGGCGTACGGCGGCGAGGTCGTGATGGTCGACTACGTTCCCGAGCACTCGACGACCGCCGTCGTACGACGCATCCGCGAGGCCACCGCCGCCGCGGCTGCCGCGGCCGGTACCGCTCCGGCGACCGACGCCGCGGACTCCTCGGCACCCGCCGTCGAGCCCGACCCGGCGCCGTGACCGCCGCCCGCTGGTCCGGCGCCTGGGCGCGCCCCCTGACGGACGACCGCGGTCCGGCCGAGGTCGACGTCCTGGTCCCGACCGTCGGGCGGCCCGCGGAACTCGCCACCACGCTCGCCGGGCTGGCGGCGCAGACCGACGTCGACCTGCGCCTGGTCCTCAGCGACCAGTCCGCGGGTCAGGACGCCGCCGCCGAGCCGGCGGTGGCCTCGATGCTGCGCGTCCTGGAGGCACAGGGCCGGCCCGTCACGCTCCTCGCCCACCCGGAACGGCGTGGCCTGGCAGAGCACCGGCAGCACCTCCTCGACCACGCCACCGCCCCCGCGGTGCTCTACCTCGACGACGACGTCTGGCTCGAGCCGGGCACCGTCCGCCGGATGCTCGACGCGCTCCGCGACCTCGGGTGCGGCTTCGTCGGGAGCGCCGTTCAGGGGCTGTCGTACCTGCAGGACCGCCGTCCGCACGAGACGGCCGTGTTCGAGCCGTGGGACGGTCCGGTCGTGCCCGAGGTGGTGCGCCGTGGGACGGCCGGCTTCGACCGGCTGTCGCTGCACAACGCCGCGAACCCGGCGCACGTCGCAGCGGAGCTCGACGTCGAGACCGGCGGGTGGGTGCCCTACCGGGTCGCCTGGGTCGGCGCGTGCGTCGTGTACGACCGCGCCGCGCTCGAACAGGTCGGTGGCTTCCGGTTCTGGGACGCCCTGCCCCCGCAGCACTCCGGTGAGGACGTCGTCGCCCAGTGGCGGGTCATGGAGCGCTTCGGCGGTGCGGGCATCCTGCCGTCCGGCGCCGTGCACCTCGAGAGCCCGACCACGGTGACCGACCGGCGGGTCGACGCCCCGGACGTGCTCTTCGACGACCACGAGACGGCACCGCACCACCGCTGAGGCGCACGGGGCAGAATGGCCACACCACCAGTGACCAGGAGGACCACGATGGCGACGTTCACCCGCGGCTTCGGCGGCCGCCGCGACGACCGCGACGACCCGCGCATCCCGCCGGGGCAGACCCTCGTCCGCGACTGGCCGGTGCTCTCCGCCGGAGCCACGCCGGACATCGCGCCCGAGAACTGGAGCTTCTCGATCCGGACCGAGTCGGGCCTGCACACCTGGTCGTGGGACGAGGTGCACGCGCTCGGCGTCGAGGACGTCACCGTCGACATCCACTGCGTCACCCACTGGACGAAGCTCGACATGCCGTGGCGCGGCGTCCCGCTCGACCGGCTCTTCGCCGACGTCGAGACCTCGTTCGACTTCTGCACGGTGCACAGCTTCGGCGGCTACACGACGAACGTTCCGCTCGACGAGCTCCTCGACGGGCAGTCCTGGATCGCGTTCGAGGCGGACGGCGAGGCCCTGACCCCCGAGCACGGCGGCCCGGCCCGCCTGCTCGTGCCGCACCTGTACTTCTGGAAGAGCGCGAAGTGGGTGCGCGGCATCGTCATGCAGGCCGAGGACGAACCCGGCTTCTGGGAGAACGCCGGCTACAACATGCACGGCGACCCCTGGAAGGAGGAGCGGTACTGGTGAGCACACCCCCCGTCGACGGCCTGGAGGCGCGGATCGCCCCGGGTGGGCTGGCTCCCGTCCGCAGACGGCCCGCCTGGCACCCCGCCACCGTCGCCTCCGTCGCGACGGAGACCCCGAACGCGCGTCGCATCGTCCTCGACGTGCCGACCTGGCCCGGCAACGACCCCGGCCAGCACCTCGACCTGCGGCTCACCGCCGAGGACGGCTACCAGGCGTCCCGCTCCTACTCGATCGCCTCGGCCGGTGCGGGCACCCGGGTGACGCTGGCCGTCGACCGGGTCGAGGGCGGCGAGGTCTCGCCCTTCCTCGTCGACGCGATCGAGGTCGGCGACGCGGTCGACGTGCACGGCCCCCTCGGCGGGTGGTTCGTGTGGCGTCCGGGTGCGTCCGACCGGCCTGTGCAGTTGATCGCCGGCGGGTCGGGCATCGTCCCCCTGCTCCCGATGGTCACCGCGCACGCCGAGGCGGACGACCCGGTGCCGTTCCGGCTGCTGTACGCCACCCGCACCCCGGAGGACGTCTTCTTCCGTGAGGAGCTCGACGCTGCCCTGCGTGCGACCGCACCGCTCGAGGTCACGCACGTGTACAGCCGACGGGCACCGTCGGGATCGGGCGAGCCCGTGGGCCGGCTCACACGGGAGCGTCTCGGCGAGTCCGTGCTGGGGCCCGACGCCGGCGCGCTCGTGTACGTCTGCGGGTCGACGCCGTTCGTCGAGCAGGTGCTGCGGTGGCTCGGCGAGCTCGGCCACGACCTGTCCGACGTCCGTGCGGAGCGCTTCGGCGGCGCCTGAGGGCCTGGTCCGGCTGGTGCACGACGAAGGCCCTGGTCGGTGACCAGGGCCTTCGTGTTCCGAGCGGATGACGAGATTCGAACTCGCGACCCTCACCTTGGCAAGGTGATGCGCTACCACTGCGCCACATCCGCGTACGGGAACACTCTACCCCGGATCGGTCCTGTGCCCGTGATCCGGGGTGAGGCCGGGCGCGTCGTCGGTCATCCGTCGTTGCGGGGTCGCGGGTCCGCGGGATTGCGGGATTGCGGGAAACCGCACGGCGCGGTCGTCGACCAATCCGGATACTCGTCGGTTCCGGATGATCCCTCGGTGCCCGGCCCACACGACCGGCGCTCCGGGGCCACCCACCCCCCGTCCGGCCGATCGCGGCGACCCGAACCCTGCGAGCGGCCGGACGGTCCCGGGTTCCCAGGCCCGACCGGGTTCACTCGGAGCATGAGCTACGTGCACGACAACCCCGGTGGCACCGAGGCACACGGTGTCGACCTGATCGACGGGGACGCCCCCGCGGTCCGCATCCTGGTGCACGGCGACCTGCCGACGACGATCGAGCACGAGGGCCGCACCTGGCTCGCGACGGGCGACGCCCACGACGACGGCGACCCGTCCGCTCCCCCGATCGCGATCTACCGACCGGTCTGACGAGCGCCGTCCCCGCCCGTCGTCGGGCCGGCGTCTCCTGTCGGGCAGGCGTCTCCCGTCAGCCCGGCGCTGTCGCAGCCGCCTGGCTCAGCAGGGAGACGATCGTCAGGTAGAGCCCGGAGGAGAGGACCGCTCCGGGCAGCAGCGCGAAGACGGCGACCGGGATCGCCCACAGCTGGTGCACACCGGGGTTCCCATCAGGCGGCGTGTTCGCCATGGCTGCGAACGAGGACGCCGAGACGAGCACCGCGAACGCCGCCGTCATGCACACGACCGCCCACGACTGGTACCCATCGCTGACCATCGGGACGAGGAGCGGCAGGAAGAACATCGCCGGAGCAGCGACGAAGCCGAAGCGGGAGACGATCCGGTAGGTCCGTCGGTCCCGATCGGTCACCCGGTCCGTGCGCTGGTCGTCGGTCATCCCTCGCCCGCTCCCCGTAGGTCAGCGACGCTCCTGTCGAAGCACGTCGACTCCCCGGTCACGCTGTAGCGCTGGGGGAAGGCGTTGAACCCGACGGACGTCACCGGGCCTCCGGCGCCGCGGACGCCGAGCAGGGGATCCGCTGATCCGCTCTCGAAGCGCTCGGCCACGATGCCCTGCTCCTCCCACGCCTGCTCGACCCGTTCGACGTCCGCGGCCGGGTCGGCTCCCGCCGGTGCCACCCGTTCGACGATGTAGCTCCACCGGGCTCCGGGCGCAGCGCCTGCACGATCGCAGCTCTCCGCCGCAGGACCGCTGTACACGCTCCACTCGCCGCCGATCGACGCCGTCGTGTGCTCGACCACGTCGACGATCGACCGCTTCGCCTCGGACGCGTCCGCACGGGCTCCGCCCGGGTCGGCACTGCACGCCGACAGGACCGCTGCGGTCGCGACCAGTACGGCGACGCACGTGTTCGATCGGCCATTCATCGTTCCTCCTCGTCCTGAGCGCGCGCGGCACCACGAGTCGTGCGGCCGATGACCGCGCCGTGTCCGAGCAACGACCGCACGCCGGCGATCGGTCACGCTGTGGTTCATCCCGGAGCCAGATCGTCTGCACGCCCCGGCGCGCATGCCGAGACGCCGGAGAGGCTGGAGCGCGCGGGGTGGGCGTCGAACCCGATGGATGTGGTGGGACCGCCCTTGCCGCGGACGCCCCGGAGCGGTTCGTCCCCGCCTGTCTCCGTGTCGAACACCTCGATGCCGTCCTGCTCCCAGAGCTCCGTGACCGCACGGATGTCCCGTTCGGCGCTCTCGGGGGAACCGTCGCGTTCCAGGACGTAGACGTACCGCACGCGGTCCTCGACGCCCTCGCCGCACGCCTCCACCGACGGCCCGAGTGACACGCGCCACTCCCCGCCGATCGCTTCCGAGGAGCGCTCGACGAGGTCGACGATCGACTTCTCGGCCTCGGACGCCCGCACGGTGGTTCCCTTCCGATCCACGCTGCTGTCCGCACAGCTGGTGAGGACGAGCGAGAGCCCGATGGCTGCTGCGAGTGCGAGCCAGGCGCTCGACCGGTGTCGAGGTGCGATCGTCGTCACGGCGCCTGCATCATCTGTCCGAGGACTGGATCCGCTCAGCCCTGGTCCGAGAACTCCTCGTCGCGGAGCTCCGACGCGTTCCCGGGCGCGCAGACGCTGACTCCGGACATGCTGTACCGGTCCGGCTTCGCGTCGAACCCGATCGAGGTCACGGGGTCGCCGGTCCCGCGGATGCCGGCGCGCGTCGCCCCTCCGGCCGTAGCCGTGTCGACTACGTCCATGCCCGCGTCCTTCCAGACGGCCCGGACCGCATCGACATCGCGCTGCAGCTCGGTGGCCGACCCCTCTCGCTCCACGATGTAGACGTACCGGACGCGATCCTCCACGTCCTGTCCGCACGGCTCGACCGCAGGGCCGCGGTAGACCTTCCAATCGCCCCCCACGGCAGCCGTCGACCGTTCGACGAGATCGACGATGGACTTCTTCGCGGTCGACGGATCCATGTCGGAGCCTCTCGGTGTCGTGGTTGTGCTCCCGCAGGCGGTGAGCATGAGCAGGACGAGTGCCGTGGTCGAACCGAGCAGGGCGGTGCGACGTGTTCTCGTCGAGGATCGCTTCATCATCACGGTGCTCTCATCATCTGTTCGAGCAGGTCGCGCTCGAAGTCCGTCGGTCCCTTGGCCACGTAGTCGGTCATCTCTTCCGGCTGACCGGTCGTCGCGTACCCGATGTTCGAGAGGGACTCGGTGTTCACGTCGAGGTAGCCCTCGCCGTCGGGGGTGCTGACGCCGTGGTCCTTGACGCCGCGCAGCTTCTCCCCGTCCTTCTCCACGCCGTCGGCGCCGAACGCGGACGCACCGAAGCTCGGCGACGTGGGGTCGATCCCGTGCACGGGGCTGAGCCGACCGGTACCCGCCCACTGGTCGCCCTTCTCGTCGCCCGGGAGCGCCCACACGTTCCGGGCCTGACCGGCGTAGACGTCATCAGCGTGGATGTCGTCTGCTCGTGGGATCGAGTTCGGGATGCCCGCCGAACCGATCGTCGTGAAGGAGTCGACGTGGACCCCCGCCTGGGTCAGACCGAACGCTGCCGTCGTCGATCCGTAGGAGTGGGCAACGACGTTCGTCCGGGGCATGTCCCCTCCACGCACGGCATCCAGCCCCTTGATCGATGCTGCGAGCGCGTCGCCGCCCGGCTCGGCGTACCCGTTGAACAGCACCCCCGGATCCGGGCTCCCCGAGATGACGGGGATGGGCGGGGCCTTGTACCCCATCCACGCGATGACGGCGTGCTGCTGCAAGGGGCTGTCGTCGTCGACGCTGTCCCGCTGCTGGTCGTAGATGTTCTGCGCCGAGGACGCCCACGCGTTCATACCGGTGGTCGACGACCCCATGCCGGGGACCGCCCAGGTCACGTTGCGAGCGGTGTCCAGGTCGCCGATCGCGACGGCAGCGAGTGGTGGCACGTCGTCGGTCAGCGAGACGACGTACCGGTCACCCGACGGCGACCCGGGAACGAACCGCGCACCGGTGCGGATGTCCCGCAATGCCTTGAGGTTCTCCGACGCTCGGCTCCAGGCCGTCCCGTTGTCGTACGCGATCGTGGACTGCAGCGCCTCCACCTCCTGCTCGGCCTCGGTGATCCGGGCGTCGAGCACGGTGCGGTTCGCCGTGTCGCGGGCCCAGTAGGCGACACCCTCGAGGTTGCCGAGGCGAGCGAGTACCGGCAGGGGCAGCGCTCGGACGTCCTGCTTGCGGGAGGACGACCATCCGAGCTGTGCCCAGAGTGCCGCGACCTCGGCCGCGGTCAGGTCCGGATCGAGCATCTGCTGCAGCGCCGGAGGCAGGTCGGCCGGTGCTGCGATGTCGAGTGTCGCGTTCGAGAGATCGCCGGAACCACCGGCCCGGTCGAAGGCGTCGGCGATCCGCTCGAGCCACGCTGCATCCTCGCGGTTCTCGTCGAGCAGCCGGTCCGCACCGGCCAGGAACGACGCGTTCGCGATGCGCACCCAGCCACAGCTCCCGGTGAAGCCGTGCCACGCGGTCCGCAGCGTCGTGAGCTTCTCCTCCGCGGCGCGATCTGCGGCGCGGCTGTCGCTCGCGAAGGACCGGAGCGAACCGGGGACGGCTGAGCTCGTCCCCTCTGCCGTCCCGCCACCGGTGCGCGTCCGACCCCGCGCCGAGAACGCCACGGTGACGGTCGGCGGAGCGATCGGCGTCTCCGTCGGCTTGAAGTCGAAGACACCGAGCGACGGACTCCCGTGCAATCCGAGCGGATCGGCCGCGACCTGGCGGTCCCGCTCGTCCTGCCGGAGCTGCCACGCCGCGAGCTGCTCACGGCGTTGCCGTTCCTGCTCGGCTGCAGCGGTGGCCTCGGTCACCTGGTCGACGAGGTCGTCGAGTGCGGACGTGAGCTTCGGCCGGTCGTCGGCTTCGATCTGCACCGACTCCTCGAAGCGCTTCGCGTACGCGCCGCGGAAGTCGTCCAGGGCTGATTCGGCGGCGCTCCGACGCGCTGCCCCCTGCCCGCGCAGGCGCTCGGCGGCCGCGCCGGCTGCCCTGACGACGGCATCCGCCGCCGCTTCGTCGTACTGGATGTCCCCCATGTGCTCCCCCTTGCACGTCCACTGTACGCAGACTGGCCCGCGATGTGCGGGTAGGACCGCCGAGCACCGGTCAGGGTCCCCGGGTTCGCGGAGGGACGGGCACGTCGCAGGTGCGCGCGCCCGATGCGCTGGGTCGCCGCCGGATGAGTCGACCCGAGTCCATCGGTCCACCGTGGTGACGTCGCCAGCAGGACGTGCCCGAACCGTCTCGCGTCCCCCGGCTCGCAGCGGGAGCAACACCCCGGAAACACGAGAACCCCCGCCGGAGCGGGGGTTCTGCG
This sequence comes from Curtobacterium sp. NPDC087080, assembly GCF_044745105.1. Classification (NCBI taxonomy): domain Bacteria; kingdom Bacillati; phylum Actinomycetota; class Actinomycetes; order Micrococcales; family Microbacteriaceae; genus Curtobacterium; species Curtobacterium sp. NPDC087080. Next base: position 470,791 of record NZ_JBIUZP010000001.1, read on the forward strand.
TCGGTGGGCGATACTGGGATCGAACCAGTGACCTCTTCCGTGTCAGGGAAGCGCGCTACCGCTGCGCCAATCGCCCAGAGATCTGCTGACCGGGGTCGTGCAGGATCTTGGAGGGTGTTGCTGGAGGTGGGGACGGGATTCGAACCCGCGTGGACGGCTTTGCAGGCCGCTGCCTAGCCTCTCGGCCACCCCACCATCGAGGTTCACGTCTCCGTGAGTACCCGAACGGTGGGATACCCTCTGGTGAGTCGTGGTCGTCCGAGGACTCCCACACTCGAGCGGATGACGAGATTCGAACTCGCGACCCTCACCTTGGCAAGGTGATGCGCTACCACTGCGCCACATCCGCATTCCACGACCCGGGGGCCGCTTCTGTCTCTCCGCTGTCGCGGCGACGAGAAGAACTCTATACGAACCGAGCAGCATCCGCCAAAATCCCCCTCGTTCACCGGGCGTGTCCCCCGCGTTCATGCGGATCGAAGGGGTCCGCGGCTGCCCGATCCTTCCCATGACGGTCGAGATGCCTGGCGATTCCGGGCGTTCCTGGCAGGACAGACCCACCATGTACGCCCGTTCCCACCGAGTACGCCCGATCCCACCGGGTGCCAGCACGCACGAGCACGAGCTCGAGCACGACGCGCCACACCCGGGTGACGCGCCGTGTTCGGCGCAGCCCCGAACGTCCGCTACTATCGACTGGCACGCAAGTGCAGGGGGCGATTGGCGCAGTTGGTAGCGCGCTTCGTTCACACCGAAGAGGTCATCAGTTCGAGTCTGGTATCGCCCACACCACCACCGAGAGCCCGACGCAACAGCGTCGGGCTCTTGTCGTTCCCCACGAAGGACCCACGAGCAAGGACCCATGACCGACGTCGACCTCGAGTTCTCCCGCGTGCGCGCGGTGCTCGACCGCCCGACCCTCCGGCTGATGTCCCGCCCGACGAGCGCCGCCGTCATCGCGGTCTTCCGCACGGTGTTCGACCGCGACGTGCAGTACGTCCCGGCCGACCGCATGCACCTGCAGGTCGAGGAGCACGTCGCGCGACTGCAGTCCACCGGCGCGCGCGTCCCCGCGAGCGAGCAGGGTGAGGGCGAGTCGGACGCCCGCCCGAACGGCCGTGCCCTCTGCCGCGACTGGGTGGCGGCGCAGTGGCTGGTCCGCTCGAACTCCCCCGACGGCGACGAGCAGTACTCTCTGACCAGTCACGCCCTCGAGGCGCTGAACCTCGTCGACGCCCTGAGCGCCGACCGGGCCCTCATCAGCGAGAGCCGCCTGGCGATGATCGTCGACGCCGTGCACCGCTGGGCGGCCAGCGCAGAGCCGGACCCGGACGTGCAGGTGCGCCGCATCGATGCCCAGATCGCCGAGCTGCAGGCCGAACGCGAGCGCATCGCCCGGGGCGAGGTCACCGAGGTCGACGACGCCCGCATGCACGACGGCTACACGAACGTCGCCGACCTCATCCGGCAGCTGCCCAGCGACTTCAAGCGCGTCGAGGAGGCGGTCGCGACGATGCACCGCTCGATCGTCGAGGACTTCCGGCAGGAGGTCCGCCCGATCGGCGAGATCCTCGACGACTACCTGGCGCGCACGGACGACCTCATGCAGGCCACTCCGGAGGGCCGTGCCTTCGAGGGCGCCTTCGAACTGCTGCGCGACGACGCCCTGCTGCTCCGGCTCCGCGACGACATCGCCACGATCCTCGCCCACCCGTTCGCCCAGTCCCTCGGAGCGGGTGAACGCCGCGCGTTCCGCAACACGGTGAGCATCCTGCGCCAGGGCATCGAGGACGTCCTCGCCCAGCGGCGCCAGCTCACCGCGACGCTCCGCGACCAGATCGTCGCGCACGACGTCGTCCGCGACCGTGAGCTCGACGCGGTGCTCCGTTCGGTCAACCGCGGGCTCGCCGCGTGGATCGACGAGCGGTCCGCCCGCGACCGCGTCCCGCTCGGACTGCTCCCCGCGACCGCCGAGATCGGCACGCTGCGCGAGCGCTTCTACGACCCCGACAACGAGGCCGTGCCCCCGCCCATCGAGGAACCCGACGACGACGTCTTCGAGGACCTCGACGTCGAGTCGCTGCGCCGCCACGGCGGTCCGCTGCTCGCCGAGCTCCGCGCCGCGCTCCGCAGCGCCCCGGACAGCGTCTCGGCCTTCCACGCGCTGCCGCCCGAGCAGCGTCGGCCGGTCGAGCTCTTCGGGCTCGCGCACCTGCTCACCGGCAACGACGACTTCGAGACCGCCACGCACGTGGTCCCGCACCGCACGGTGCGTCCGGACGGCGAGACGGTCACCTTCCACATGCCCTCGGCGTCCCTGACCGGCGCGCGGGCGGACGACCAGCACGACGACGACAACGGCCTGGAGGCACGGTGAGCGACACCACGACGGCTCCCGTCGACGAGACGGACCCCGAGGGCAGCGACCCGCTCGAGCAGGACCGGCTCGACGAGCGCGACGACTCGAGCTTCGCCCTCTTCGAGGGCGACGAGGGCCGCCTGGACGAGCCGCAGCGCCGCGCCCTGGTCGCGCTGCTCCGCCACACCTACGTGAGCGCGCGTACCCACACCGACGAGTGGCGCGCGATCACCGACGGTGAGCACCAGCTCCGGTCGCGGCTCAACGACCTGTTCCTCGAACTGCACGTCGACCGCGACCGCGAGGTCGCCTGGAAGCGCCAGGCACGCTCGGAGAGCCAGCGCCGCTCCTTCCCGACGCTGCTCCGCGACGTGCCGTACACCCGCGAGGAGACGATCGTCCTCGTCTACCTGCGCATGCGCCTGCGGGCGGACACGCGCCCGGGCCTCGACCAGGTCGTCGTCGACCGCTCCGAGATCCTCGGGCACGTGTCCGGGTTCCTCCCGGCGACCACCGACCGCACCCGCGACGAGTCCCGCGTGGCGAAGGCCGTCGAGCGCCTGGTGACCGCGCGCATCCTCATCCGCACGACCGATCCGGACCGTTTCCGCGTCGCGAGCGTCGTCGAGGTCCTGCTCCCCCTCGAGCAGCTCCGTGAACTCGACCGCTGGCTCCGCGACGCGACCACGGACGGCGGTGCGCCGCTCGCCGGGGCCGCACCGGGCCTCCAGGCCGGACCCGCCGACACCGACGACGAAGGCGAGGCAGACGCATGAGCGACACCCTGATCGACGCCGGCGGCATGCCGGCGCTCTTCGACGCCGTCGCGCAGTGGCGGGCGGAGTCGATGCAGGTCGTCAACTGGGGCGGCTTCCACGGGCACCGCCAGGTCGAGCTGTCCGGCACCGCGACGCTCATCTCCGGCGCCTCCGGTACCGGCAAGTCCACGCTGATGGACGCCTACCTGGCGGTCATGATGCCGTCCGACGTGCCGTTCAACGGCGCCTCGAACGACGCGACCACCGGGCGTGCGCGGAGCGCCGACCAGCGGAACCTGCTCACGTACCTGCGCGGCAAGGTCGACACCCGCCGCGACCCGGAGACGGGCGCGCTGCGCGACGTGAACCTGCGCGGCGACGACCAGACCACCTGGGGCGCCGTCGCGGTGACCTTCCGGAACGACGACGAGCGGCGCTTCACCGTGCTGCGCGCGTACCTCGTACCGAAGCGGGCACGCGGGGTGGGCGACATCCAGATGACCATGGCGACGGTCGACGACACGTTCGACCTGCGCCGGCTCGAGGAGTTCGTGCCGTCGCGCTTCCACCACCTCGAGCTGACCGGCCGGGTGCCGGGCCTCGTCGTGCGGGACACCTACCAGGAACTCGCGTACACGCTGCAGACCCGGCTCGGCATCGGCGACTCCGGCGGCGGCAACCGGGCGATGCGGCTCCTCGCGCGGATCCAGGCCGGGCAGCACCTGCCGACGGTCGACGCGCTGTACAAGTCGCTCGTGCTCGAGACCCCGGGCACGTACGAGGCGGCCGACCGCGCCCTCGCGCACTTCTCCGCGCTCGACGAGGCGTACGAGGCGATGGACACCGAGGAGCGCAAGGTCCGCATCCTCTCCCCCATCGTCGAGCTGCACGACGAGATCGCCCGCTCGAAGGCCGCGGCCGACGCCCTCGACGGCATCGCCACCGGCGCCGAGGTCTCCCCCTTCGCGCACTGGACGGCGTCCCGGAAGCGTGCACTCCTCGACGCCGAGGTCGAGCGGAACGGACGCGAGCGCACCGCCGCCCGCGCCGACGTCGCCGCGACCGAGGCCCGGCACGCCGCCGTCGAGATCGAGCTCCGCGAGGCCGAGGGCCGCCTCCGCGACCAGGGCGGGAACGCCCTCGCCCAGCTCGAGGACCGCATCGACCGTCGGACCCGCGAGCGCGACGCGGTCGCCCGAGCACGCGCGACCTTCGACGACCGGACCAAGGCGCTCGGGCTGGCGCTCTCCTCCGAGCGCACGTTCAGCGACGCACAGGCGGCATCGCACGCGTTCCTCGGCTCGTACGCCGCGGCCCGTGGCGAGCTCGACGATCGCCGGGACGCCCTGACGCGCGAGGAGTACCCGCTCCTCGACCGCGAGCGGACCCTGCGCCAGGAGCGCCGGTCGCTCGAGCACCGACAGGGCGCGATGCCGCTGCCGATGCACGAGGCGCGGCTCGCGATGGCCCGGGCCGCCGGCATCTCCCCCGACGCGCTGCCGTTCGTCGCGGAACTGCTCGACGTGCTCCCCGCCGAGGAGCACTGGCGCACGGCGATCGAGTCGGTGCTGGCGCCCGTCGCCCGAACTCTGCTCGTCGACGAGGACCAGCTGTCGTCGTTCAGCGAGGCGATCGACGCGCTGCAGCTGCCGGTCCGGGTGCAGTTCGAGGGCGTCCCGACGGGCCCGCACCTCGACCTCGACGGCGACCCGGCGATGGTCTCCGGCAAGCTCGCGATCAAGGACTCCCCGTTCAGCACCTGGGTGCGCGAGCGCATCGAGTCCGACCGGATCGACGCGCGGTGCGTGGACTCCGCCACGGAGCTCGGTGGTGGCGGACGCCGCGTGACCCCGTCCGGGCAGCTCCGCGACGGACGTCGTGGTGCGCACGGCGACCGACGGCAGTCGAACGTCATCGGCTTCACGAACGAAGCCCGGATGGCGTCGGTGGAGCAGGAGCTCGCCGCCATCGCCCAGGACCTCGCGACGCTCGAGGCCCGACGCACCGACGTCGCGCAGGACATCGCCACGCTCGACGCCCTGCGCGCCGCGCACCAGCACGTGGTCGACACCACCTGGGACGGCATCGACGTCGCCGGGCTCGACGAGTCGCTGGCCCGCCTCGACGCCGAACGCCAGGCGCTGCTCGCCGCCGACGACGGACTGCGGACCCTGCGCGAGTCCGTCGCCCGGCTCCGACGCTCGCTCGACGAAGCAGCCGACCGGCGGGCCGCCGCGCGGCTGTCCGTCACCCGGCTCGAGGAGCGCCACGCGGTGCTCGTCGACGGGCAGGACGCCGCGGCCGAGATCCTCGCGCGGTTCGAGGACACCCCGGAATCGCTGCCGGACGACGAGCAGTCCCGGCTGCTCGCCGAGACGTTCGAGGAGGTCGGTGCCCCGGACGGCATCGACGGCTTCGACGACGCCGCACGCCGACTCCGACGCCGACTCGAGGAGCGGCTCGCCCAGGCACTCGACGGCGCCGCTGCCGCCTCGACCGCGCTCATGCTGACGTTCCAGCGGTACCAGGACGCCTGGCCCGACCCGAACCTCGGCACCGGCGTGGCCTCGTACCCGGACTACCACGCGATCCTCGACCAGATCCTCGCGACCGGCCTGCACGCGCGCCGCAGCGAGTGGCGTCGTCGGCTGTCGCAGTGGAGCGGCGAGGACCTCGTCCCGCTCGCCGGTGCCTTCGACCGCGCGGTCGTCGAGATCGAGGAGCGACTCGAGCCGGTCAACGAGATCCTCCGCGAGCTGCCGTTCGGCGCGAACCGGGACCGCCTGAAGATCCAGATCCGCCGGGTCACCCGCGAGGACGTCACCGCCTTCCGCCGGGAGCTCCGCGCGCTGTCGGCGTCGGTGGACACCGAGCTGACCGACGACGTGCTCGAGACCCGCTTCCGGCGACTCCGCCGGTTCATGGCGGTCATCCGCCCGGACCCGGCGGCAGCACGCGGACGGACGACGCAGCGCGACGCCGTGCTCGACGTCCGACGGCACATGGAGATCACGGCCGTGCGGTACGACACCGAGGGCAACGACCTCGGCGTGTACTCGTCGCTCGGGGACAAGTCCGGCGGTGAGACGCAGGAGCTCGTGGCGTTCATCGTCGGGGCGGCGCTGCGCTACCAGCTCGGCGACGAGACCCGACCGCGGCCCCGGTTCGCGCCGGTGTTCCTCGACGAGGCGTTCATCAAGGCGGACTCGGAGTTCGCGGGGCGTGCCGTGACGGCGTGGCTCCGGCTCGGGTTCCAGCTCGTGGTGAGCGCTCCGCTCGACAAGGTCACCGCGCTCGAGCCGTCGATGGAGCGCCTGCTGTCGATGCGGAAGCACCCCGAGACGGGCCACTCGTCGATCACGGAGATCGCCCGCGCCTGACGCCCGTGGCGGCCGGTGGGGGGCTCGGTTCCGGTCGGGGCGCGAGCGGGCGACATCCGTCACGGTCGGGGCCTACGGCCGACAGGTACCGCCCGCTCGACGCACCACGCGCGGCATGTCGTGCCCACTCGCCGGACGGGAGGCACGGCGCGATGCCGCCACGCGCCTCCCGTCCGTCCCGGCGCCGGAATGCGCGAGCGGGCGGGATCTGACGCGGTCGGGGCCTGCGCGCAACCGGTACCGCCCGCTCGACGCACCACGCGCGGCATGTCGTGCCCACTCGCCGGACGGGAGGCACGGCGCGGCGCCGCCACGCGCCTCCCGTCCCTCCCGCTGCCGATCTCGCCGCCAGCCCCTGTCGATGGACGCCTCCCGCCCGCGAACGGGCCAGATCCGTCGCGGTCGGGGCCTACGGCCGACAGGTACCGCCCGCTCGACGCACCGCGCGCGGCATGTCCTGCCCTTTCGCCGGACGGGAGGCACGGCGCGGCGCCGCCACGCGCCTCCCGTCCGTCCCGCCGTCCCGCCCGACGCCGCCCTGCCGACTGCCCCCGGCGACCGACGCCCCCGCCCGCGAGTGGGCGAGATCGGTCACTATCGGACCCTGCAGGCGACGGATACCGCCCGCTCGGCGGCCTGCGCACGGCGTGTCCTGCCCGCTCAGGGGCGTACAGGGTGCGGGACCGGCGTCGGTCGATCGCCGTGCAGGGCGCGGTACGGTGGGCGGGTGTTCGGACGACGTGCTCGCAGCCCCCGCCCCGATGACGCCGGCGCAGACGGCGGTGGGCTCGGGATCGGCGCCCTCGTGCAGGTGGTCGACACGGACCGCGGCGGTGAGCAGTGGGACGGTGAGCCGATCGGGGTGATCGTGGCTCCCGGCGGGGTGCAGCTCGGCGGGATGCAGCGCACCTGGACCGTCGCGTTCGACGAGCCCGCGTACACGAAGGACGGCCGCGGCCCCTTCGAGCGCGCGACCGTCCTGGGTCGTCAGTTGGTGCCGGTCGGACCGGCTGCCTCGGACGAGGTCTAGTACTCCTCGTTGCCGCTCTTGAGCATGGCGGCGACGGCCATGCACATGCCCACGCCACCGAGCACGCCGATGCCGATGATGACGCCTGCGATGAGTTCGAGCATTGGTGACTCCTTGGGTTGCGGGGCCGGTGTGGCGGTGGCCGTCGTGGCCGCGTCCAGGCTACCGGATGTGCCTCGGGGCTAACGGATGCCGCGCATGAGGCGGAGCACCGGCTTCGCGCAGAGGAGCAGCACGACCCCGACCGCGACGGCGACCAGGCCGAGGACGGTGAAGTACGGCACCTCGTTCGTCGGCGAGTAGTACTGCGAGAGCACGCCCGTCGCCGCGGTGCCGAGGGACACCGAGAGGAAGAAGAGCGCGACCATCTGTGTCTGGAACCTCGGCGGTGCCAGCTTCGTCGCGACGGACTGTCCGACCGGGGAGAGCAGCAGCTCGGCGATGGTGAAGACCAGCAGGATGGCGACGAGGGCGATGAGCGGCGTGCCGTTCCGCCCCGTGCCGGAGAACGGCAGGAAGAGCAGGAACGCGATGCCCATGATCCCGGTGCCGAGTGCGAACTTCGTCGGCGTGGAGGGCTGACGGTCGCCGATCTTCGTCCAGATCGCCGCCGCGACACCGGACAGCACGATGATGAAGACCGGGTTGATCGACTGGACCCACGACACCGGCATCTCCCAGTCGCCGAACGAACGGTCGAGGCGCTGGTCCGAGTACTGGGTCACGACGGTGAACTGCTGCTGGTACAGCGACCAGAAGACGGCGCTCGCGATGAACAGCGGGATGAAGGCGAACACGCGCGACCGCTCATCGGCCGTGATGCCGCTGTTCAGGATGACCACGAAGTAGGCGATGGTGGCGACGACGACGATCGCGACGACGACCGTCGGCAGGTTCGACACCGTGAGCAGTCCGGTGAGCACCGACACCACGACCACGGCGAGGGCGACGACGACGAGCACGGCGACGAGCGGCAGCCGGCGACGGTCGACCGGGTTGGTGACGTGCCGGACCGACTCCGGCAGCTTGCGCCGACGGATGCCGTACTGCACGAGGCCGGCGGCCATGCCGACCGCGGCGAGCCCGAAGCCGTAGTGGAACCCGAGCGAGGACTGGAGCAGCCCGGTCAGCAAGGGACCGAAGAAGGCGCCGAGGTTCACCCCGAGGTAGTACAACGAGAAGCCGGCGTCGCGGCGCGGGTCCTCGCGGCTGTAGAGCCCGCCGACGATCGTCGTGGCGGTGGCCTTGAGGCCGCCGGAGCCGAGCGCGATGAGCACGAGTCCGACCCCGACGCCGGCAACGCCCGGGATCAGGGCGAGTGCGATGTGACCGAGCATGACGACGACCGCGCTCGTGAAGAGCGTCCGGTCGGCACCGATCAGCCGGTCTGCCACCCATGCGCCGATGATCGTGAACAGGTACACGGCGCCGCCGTACGCGCCCATGATGCCGTTCGCGACGCCCTCGTCGATGCCGAGGCCGCCACGCGTGACGGTGTAGTACATGTAGATCAGGACGATGCCCTGCATGCCGTAGAACGAGAACCGCTCCCAGAGCTCCACCGCGAAGGGCGTCGACAGCTCGAAGGGCTGCCCGAAGAAGGTGCGTTGCTGCGCCGGAGCGCTGGGTGGGGTGGTGCGAGACATCCGTCCACTGTGCCCCCGTGCACCCCGCTCGTCCGAATCGAGGCGGGGCGCGTACAAACTTCCGGGGCCGGGTCTTGGAGGATTCCCACCACCACGATCCCGCTCGGCTGGTGGCCGTTGTGCGCCCGCACGGCGTTCGACCAACACTCGGCCGAGGTGCCTACCGTGTCGAGTGCAACACGGACAGAGCAGTTCAGGAAGGCTCCCCCATGGTCGACACCGCACCCGCACGCCCCACCTCGACGACCGAGGCCCCGAACGCCGACGCCACGGGCGACCCGGCAGCGGGCACCCCGACGGGCGGTACGGACACCGACGTCCGGATCGACACGACGCTGCTCGGGGAGCTCCTGCTCGGACGCTGGGCCGAGGACCGCCGCATCTCCCGGCGCCTGTCCCGCGATCCCGGGCTGCACAAGATCGAGGGGCAGCCGATCGCGGAGCACCGCGCGCGCGTCCTCGAGCAGCTGCGCGTGCTCGTCGACGCCGGCGCGATCCAGCGGCCGTACCCGACCGAGTTCGGCGGCCAGGAGAACCACGGCGGCAACCTCGCCGCGTTCGAGGAGCTGACGACGGCGGACCCGTCGCTGCAGATCAAGGCCGGCGTGCAGTGGGGGCTGTTCGGGTCCGCCGTGCACCACCTCGGCACCGAGCGCAACCACCGCGAGTTCCTGCCGGGCATCATCCGGTTCGACGTCCCCGGGTGCTTCGCGATGACCGAGACCGGGCACGGCTCGGACGTGCAGAGCATCGCGACGACGGCGACCTACGACCCGGACACGCAGGAGTTCGTCGTCCACACGCCGTTCCGCGGGGCCTGGAAGGACTACATCGGCAACGCGGCCCTGCACGGACGCGCGGCCGTGGTGTTCGCGAAGCTCGTGACGCAGGGCGTCGACCACGGCGTGCACGCGTTCTACGTGCCGCTCCGTGACGAGGACGGGGCGTTCCTGCCCGGCGTCGGCGGCGAGGACGACGGCGTGAAGGGCGGCCTGAACGGCATCGACAACGGTCGCCTCTGGTTCGACCACGTCCGGGTCCCCCGCACGAACCTGCTGAACCGGTACGGCGACGTCGCCGAGGACGGCACCTACAGCTCCCCGATCGCCTCGCCCGGTCGTCGCTTCTTCACGATGCTCGGCACGCTCGTGCAGGGCCGGGTCTCGCTCGACGGCGCCGCCGTGGTCGCACAGAAGATCGCGCTGCAGATCGCGCTGACCTACGCCGCCGAGCGTCGGCAGTTCCCGACCGGCGGCGGCGACGAGGGCGTGCTGCTCGACTACGGCCGCCACCAGCGCCGGCTGATCCCCCGGCTCGCGACGGTCTTCGCGCAGTCCTTCGCGCACGAGAAGCTCCTGCAGACCTTCGACGACGTCTTCAGCGGGCGCGAGGACACCCCACAGCGCCGTGAGGACCTGGAGACCCAGGCGGCCGCCTTCAAGGCGATGTCCACCTGGTCGGCGCTCGACACGCTGCAGGAGTGCCGCGAAGCCTGCGGCGGCGCGGGGTTCCTCGCCGAGAACCGGCTCACGGGCCTCCGCGCCGACCTCGACGTCTACGTCACCTTCGAGGGCGACAACACGATCCTGCTGCAGCTCGTCGGCAAGCGCCTGCTCACCGACTTCCGGGCGAAGGCCCCCCGGGACGCAGCCTCGACCGCCCGGTTCGTCGCCGCGCAGGCCGCCACGAGGCTCGCCGACGCGTCCGGCATCCGACGCCTCGGGCAGACGGTGGCCGACCGCGGCTCCCTGGCGGCCAGCGTCACGGACCTGCAGGACCCGCGCACGCAGCGCGCGCTGCTGGCCGGCCGTGTCGACACGATGGTGTCCGAGATCGGGGTGCGCCTCGCCTCCGCCGGCAAGGACCGGGCGCGTGCCGCGAAGCTGCTCAACCGCTCGCAGCACGAGCTCATCGAGGCCGCGAAGGCCCACGCCGAGCTCATGCAGTGGGACGCGTTCACCGACGCCATCGAGTCCGTCGCCTCCGGTGACACCCGGCGGGTGCTCGTGTGGCTGCGCGACCTCTTCGCGCTCGGGCTCCTGGAGCAGCACCTCGACTGGCACCTGGTGCACGGCCGCCTGTCCGCGCAGCGTGCCCGTGCGGTGTCGGCCTACGTGGACCGGCTGGTCGCCCGTCTCCGCCCGGTGGTCCCGCAGCTCGTCGAGTCGTTCGGGTACGCTCCCGAGCACGTCCGCGCACCGATCGCCCTCGGCGAGGAGCGGGCACGTCAGGAGGAGGCGGCAGCGTGGTTCGCCGCCGAGGCCGCTGCCGGACGCCTGCCGGAGCAGGAGAAGAAGCCTCGTCCGTGATCAACCTCTGAGGGTTGATGTCGGCGGAATCAACCTTGTAGGGTTGATGGCGGAGGTGCGATGTACGCGGTGACGGTGGACCAGGTGGGCAGTCGCTCGGACGACGACCGGGTGGAACAGGCCATCGACGTCGTCCGGACCGTGTCCGAGGGGCGCGTGGTGCTGCCGCCGGAGCGCACCGCCGGCGACGAGTTCCAGTTCCTGCTCGACGACGCGGGCACCCTGCTCGACATCGTCTTCGCCCTGGCGCGCACGGACGGGTGGAGCATCGGGATCGGCGTCGGCGACGTCGAGGAGCCGGTGCCGTCCTCGACGCGTGCGGCGCGCGGCGACGCCTTCGTGCAGGCGCGTGCGGCCGTCGACCGGGCCAAGGAGGCCCCCGAGCACCTGGCGCTCGAGGTCGCCCCGGGTCGCCGGCTCGGTACCGCCGACGTCGAACCCCTCGTCGCGCAGACCGTCCGCGCCCGGCAGCGCCGGTCCCGGGAGGGCTGGGAGCTCGCCGACCTGCTGCGCGCCGGCCACTCGCGGACCGAGGCTGCCCGGCTGCTCGGCGTGACCCCGCAGGCGGTCGCCAAGCGCTGGCTCGCCGCGGACCTGCGCTCCGACGACGCCGTGCACGCGGCGCTCACGCGGCTCCTGGCCGAAGCGGACTCCCCGGCATGACGCTCTGGCTGGTCGGAGCACTCGTGCTGCTCGCCGCGGCCGGGCTCAGCGCCGTGCACCGCGTCCCACCGCTCGCCCGTGCGGTCCCGGCGGTCGTGCTCGTCGCCGTCGTCCTCGCCGCCGAGCTCCTCGACGTGGTGCCGGCCGCCCCGTCGACCGCGCTGCACGTGCTCGGGACCACCGCGGTGGTCGCCCTCGGCGTCCTCGCGGGCAGCGCCGTCACCGGGACGGTGCTCGGCTTCGCGATGCGCGAGGGCGTCGAGCGGGGACAGCACGGCGGGATCCTCGTGTCGCGTGCCGACGAGCCCGCGGTCGTGCGACGCCGTCCGGAGGTGCTCCGGGGCGGGGCGGCGATCGGGGTCCTCGAACGCTTCGCGGTGATCGGCGCGGTGCTGGTGGGGCGGCTCGAGATCGTCGCGGCCGTCGTCGCGGTGAAGGGCCTCGGTCGCTTCTCGGAGCTCGACTCCGCCGAGGCGCGGGAACGCTTCATCGTCGGGACGCTCACGAGCACCTGCTGGGCCGGGCTCGCCGCCTGGACCGCGATCGGCCTGCCCGCCTGACGGCTCAGGCACAGGCAATGGCTCAGGCACCGACGTGCCCACGCCCGCAGCCCGCACCCGCCCGCGCACCCGCGAGCCCGGCGTGCTCAGCCCTGCTCGGGCGCCCGTCGCAGATCACCGAGCGCGGCCCGCAGGCGCGCCTCGGCGTCGTCGCTGCCCTCGGAGGCGGGGGCCGCAGCAGCAGCAGCCTCGGCGTTCGCCTCGATCACGGCGCGGACGACCTCCTCGCGCTGGATCTTGACCCCGCGCGGTGCGTCGATGCCGATCCGGACCCCGTCCCCGCGGCTGTCGAGGACCGTGATGACGACGTCGTCACCGATGAGGATCCGCTCCCCGACCTTCCGCGTGAGTACCAGCACCCCGTCAGCCTAGCGACACCACCGGCAGCCCCAGACGGTGCACGGACTCCGGCGTGGCGGTCTCCCGCGCGCCGATCGCGACCACGCCCGCGACGGGCACCCGACCGGCGACGGCGAGCACCACGGCCCGCGAGTCCTCGGTCTTCCGCCCGACGTCCACCACGACCCACACCTGGTCGGCTGCGAGCCCCTCGACCGTCGCCGCGTCGTCCCACGCCGACACGCCGAGCAGGGCGTACCCGTTCCGGACGCCCTCGGCTCGCGCGAGGATCCCGGACCGCCGGTCGGCGGCGTCGGTCGCGCGCAACCCGTACCGTCCGGCGAACACGCCGGCCGCCGCGTCGACGTCGCCCGGTCGTCCGACGAGCAGCACGAGGTCCCCGTCGGCCGAGCGCACCGCCGGGACCGGCAGCACCGGAGCGACGGTCGTCGGCGCGGACGTGGTGGCCACGCCGGGGAGCACGGTGACCACCGGGGCGACGGGAGCCGGTCCCGTGACCGGCAGCGTGCCTCCCGGACGGCCCGGGGCCTCGTCCGGTCCCGGCACGGTGAGCGACGTGACGTCCTGGAGGCGCGACCCGGCTCCGTCGACGGGTGTCGGGTCCGTACCGGCGCGGCCGGGGCGCGGGGCGCCGGCCGCGGTGGCGCCCGTCACGGCGGCGCCCGTCCCGGCGGGTCCCGCGCTGATGCCGTCCGCCGCGAAGCCGTCGAGCACGGAGGCGAACGCGTCCGCCCGCGTCGAGGCGGTGCCGTCACCGGCGGCGATGCGCGCCTCCGCGGCCTCCGCGTCGGCGAGGAGCGCGGCGATGCCGATCCGGGTCACGGGGCCGTCGGCGATGGCGACCCGTGCGGTCGGCGGGTCGAGCGGGTCGGGCACCTCGACGACGGCCTCGACGTGGGCGCGGCGGAAGAGCCCGCCGATGCCGGGGGTGGACACGCGCTCCGCCGAGACGATCCGTGCGCCGGCGCCGAACTCGGCACGGACGGCGTCGCGGACCGCCTCGAGCGTGGGGCCGCTACGCAGCGATCGGGTCGGCGGCACGGACCACCCCCACGGTCTCGATGGTGGAGCCCGCGGCCGTGGCCTCCTGGTAGGAGAGCACGGGCAGGCCGTTCGCCTGCGCGGACACCATGCGGTGCACGGCCGGCCGGAGCTGCGGAGCGCAGACGAGCACGGCGGACAGCCCCTGCTCCTCGACGCTGCGCACGGCGTCGCGGAGGGAACCGAGGACCTGCTCGATGCGGTGCGCGTCGAGCACGATCTGGGTGCCCTGCTCGGACGGTCGCAGCCCCTCGAGCATCGACTGCTCGAGCAGCGGGTCGATCATGATGACGCGGAGCGTGCCGGCCTCGGCGTGGCGTGCGGGCAGGGCCGGGCCGAGGGCGGCGCGCGCGGCCTCGACGAGCCCCTCGGGGTCGGTCGACACCTTCGCACGCAGGGTCAGCGCCTCGCAGATGCGCCCGAGGTCGTTGATCGGCACGCGCTCGGCGAGCAGGCCCTGGAGCACGCGCTGGACCTCGGCGAGGGACAGCATGCCGGGGACGAGCTCCTCGACCGCGGCGGGGTTCACCTGCTTGACACCGTCGGTGAGCACCTTGACGTCCTCGCGGGTGAGCAGTCGTGCGGCGTTGTCGCCGATCACGGCCTGCAGGTGCGTGACGAGCACGGACACGCGGTCGATGACGGTCGCGCCGGTCATCTCGGCGGCGTGCCGGAGCTCGGCGGGGACCCACTTGCCGGCGAGCCCGAACACCGGCTCGACCGTCGCGGTGCCCGGGAGCCCGTCGAGCTGGTCGCCCAGGGCGAGCACGCTGCGGGAGGGTGCGGTGCCCCGCCCGGCCTCGACGCCGGCGATGCGGATCGCGTAGGTCGACGGCGGCAGCTCGATGCTGTCCCGGGTCCGGACGGGCGGGACGACGATGCCCATGTCGACCGCGATCTTCCGGCGCAGCGCACGTACCCGACCGAGCAGGTCGTCGGAGGACCCGGACACCATGTCGACCAGGTCCGGGGCGAGCAGGATCTCGAGCGCGTGCACGCGCATCTGCTCGAGCAGGTCCTCCGGACTGTCCGACGACGGCGCCGCGGCCTCGAGCGCCTGCTGCTGCTCGACCGCTGCCGCCTGCTGCGCCGCCTGCCGCGAGAGCCGCCAACCGGCGAACAGCAGTCCGGCGCCGATGAGCAGGAACGGGATGACCGGCATGCCCGGGATGAAGCCCATCGCGATCGCGGCAGCACCGGCGATCATCAGCGCGTTCCGCGACTGCGTCAGCTGCGTGGTGGCCGAGGCGCCGATCTCGGTCTCCGCGCCCGACCGGGTGACGATCATGCCCGTGGACACCGCCATGAGCAGCGCGGGGATCTGCGAGACCAGGCCGTCGCCGATCGTGAGGATGCCGTACTTCGACAGCGCGTCGGTGACCGACAGCCCGTTCTGCAGCATGCCGATCGCGACCCCGCCGAGCATGTTGATGACGAGGATGAGGATGCCGGCGATCGCGTCGCCCTTGACGAACTTCGACGCGCCGTCCATCGCGCCGTAGAAGTCGGCCTCGGCGGAGACCGCCGCACGGCGCTCCTTCGCCTCGGCGTCCGTGATGAGCCCGGCGTTCAGGTCGGCGTCGATCGCCATCTGCTTGCCGGGCATGGCGTCGAGGGTGAACCGTGCACCGACCTCGGCGACGCGCTCGGCACCCTTCGTCACGACGACGAACTGGATGACGACGAGGATGAGGAAGACGACGGCGCCGATGATGATCGAGCCGGACACCGCGACGTGGCCGAACGCCTGGATGACGTCACCGGCGAAGCCCTCGCCGAGCACCAGGCGCGTCGAGGCGACGTTGAGCCCCAGCCGGAACAGCGTCGCGACGAGGAGCAGCGACGGGAACACCGAGAAGTCGAGCGGCTTCTTCACGAACAGCGTCGTGAGCAGGATCACCAGCGCCAGCAGGATGTTCAGGATGATGAGCACGTCGAGCAGGAACGACGGCACGGGCAGGATCAGCAGCAGGACGATGCCGACGATGAAGACCGGGACGGCGAGCTTGGGCAGGTCCTTGCGGTTCATGCGGGTGCCCCTTCGGTGGTGGACGGACGGGTGCGGAGGCGCCGTGGTCGGGCGTCGCCGCTGAGCGTGGTGGGGTCGAGGACGGTCGCGACCTCGTCGGCGGTGGTCGGCGTCGGCGCGGCGTGCGTCCCGGCTGCGGCACCGCGGGACTTGAGCGCCATGACGAACGAGAGCACCCGGGCGACCGGGGTGTAGAGGTCGACGGGGACCTCCTGCCCGAGCTCGCACGCGGCGTGCAGTGCCCGGGTCAGCGGGACGTCGCGGACGATCGGGACGCGGGACGCCTCGGCGGTGGACCGGATGACGTCGGCGACGGGCCCGGCGCCCTTCGCGACCACCCGGGGCGCGGACTTCCCCGGCTCGTAGCGCAGCGCGACCGCGTAGTGCGTGGGGTTGGTCATGACGACGTCGGCGTCCCCGACCGCGGCGATCATCCGGTTGCGGCTCATCGCGAGCTGGCGGGATCGACGCTGGCCCTTGACGAGCGGGTCGCCGTCGGTGCGCTTCGACTCGTCCTTGACCTCCTGCTTGGTCATCATCGTGCGCTTCCGGTTGCGGCGCACGACGACGAGGACGTCGACCGCGGCGAGCAGGAGCCCGGCGGCGACGGCGGCGCGGAGCAGGGTCCCGGTGCCCTCCTTCGCCGCGTCGAGGACGGACGACAGCGGCAGCGAACCGCTCGTCATGAGGACGGGCACGAGCGACTGCACGGCGAACCAGAGGACGAGCCCGACGACGGCGGTCTTGAGCAGCGCCTTCACGCCGTTCCAGAGTGCCTGCACGCCGAACACCCGCTTGACCCCGGCGACCGGGTCGAAGTGGTCGGGCTGCGGGGCCATCCGGCGGAAGTGCACGCCACCCTGCGCGACGGACACCGCGGCGACGGCGACCGCGACGACGGCGAGCATCGGGCCGACGGTCGCGGCGACGGACCCGAGCGCGTCGGCCAGTGCCTGCCGGACCGCCGGGATCGTCGGGTCGGCGATGACGTGCTGCACGGCACGGAGCTGCTGCTCCCCCGCCCCGGCGGCGTTGCCGATCGCGGCGGGCATGACCAGCGCCGCCGTCGCGATGCCCACCCAGGCACCGAGGTCCTGCGACCGGCCGAGCTGCCCCTTGCGGTGCACCTCCTGCATCCGCTTCTGGGTGGCCTTCTCGGAGCGTTCACCGCTCCCTCCGTCGGACACGTCGCCTCACCCCCGCCCGGTGATCGCGGCGACGGCGTCGCCGGTGAGCGACGACACGACGGCCGGCAGGGCCATGAAGAGCGCACCGGCGAAGATCACGGTGAGCCCGATCTTGATCGGGAAGCCCATCTGGAACGCGTTGAGCGCCGGTGCCACGCGGGTGAGGAGCCCGAGCCCGACGTCGGCCAGGAAGAGCACGACGACGAGCGGCCCCGCGATCTGCAGCGCCGCGAGGAACATCTGCGATGCGGCGTGCACCAGGACCGAGGCGAAGCCACCGATCGCGAAGGTGCCCGGGGACCCGTCCGCCGCGACCAGGGGCACCGCGTCGAAGGACCGGACGAGCCCGGCCACGATGAGCTGGTAGCCCCCGCTCGCGAAGAGCAGCGCGAGGGACGCCATCTGGAACAACCGGGTGAACTGTGCGCCGTTCACCTGGGACTGCGGGTCGTACGCCTGCGCCAGGGTGAAGCCGCCGAACAGGTCGATGAGCCCACCGGCCGACTGCACCGCGGCGAACACGAGGTACACGAGGAAGCCGAGCCCGAGGCCGACGAGCAGCTGGGTGAGCAGGGCGAGCAGGAACCCGCCGGTGTCGAGCGCGGTGTACCCGAGACCGACCCGCGGTGCGACGCCGATCGCCAGGCCGAGCCCGAGGATCACCTTCACCGTCCCGGGGAACGCCTTGTACGCGAACGGCGGCGCGATCACGAGGAAGGCGACGAGTCGGACCCCGGCGAGCATGGTGGCTTCGAGCTGGTCGGCGTCGATGGCGAGGTCCACGGCTACGTCCCGAGGAGCTTCGGGATCATGTCGAACGCGACGTGGGTGAACGCGATCATCTCGGCGATCATCCAGTTGCCGCAGACGACCAGCGCGATCGCGACGGCGACGGCCTTCGGCACGAACGAGAGCGTGACCTCCTGGATCTGCGTCACCGACTGGAAGAGCGAGATCGCGAAGCCGACGACGAGCGACGTCACGAGCACGGGGGCCGCGAGCTTGCCCGCGACCACGAGCGCCTGGAGGACCAGGTCGATGACCGCCTGCTGGTTCATCAGTGCACCACCTGGTAGCTCTCGATGAGGGACGTGATGATGAGCCCCCACCCGTCGACGAGGACGAACAGCAGGATCTTGAACGGCAGCGAGATCATCACCGGCGGCAGCATCATCATGCCCATCGACATGAGCGCGGCAGAGACGACCAGGTCGATGACGAGGAACGGGACGAAGATGACGAACCCGATGATGAAGGCGCTGCGGAGCTCGGAGATCACGAACGCCGGGATGACGGTCGTCATCGGCACGGCATCGAGGTCCTTCGGGTTCGCCTGACCGGCGGCCCGGGTGATGAGCGCGACGTCCTCCTCGCGCGTCTGGTGCAGCATGAACGTCCGCAGCGGCTTCGTGCCGACCTCGACCGCCTTCGCGAAGTCGATGTGCCCGGCGAGGTAGGGCTGCAGGGCGTCGTCGTTGATGTGGCCGAGCACCGGGGCCATCACGAACAGGGACAGGAAGAGCGCGAGCCCGGCGATCACCTGGTTCGGCGGGATGCCCTGCAGCCCGAGCGCGTTCCGGGTCATCGCGAGCACCACGAAGATCTTCGTGAACGACGTCATCATGAGCAGCAGCGCCGGCGCGACGCTGAGCAGCGTGATGCCGAGCAGCGTGACGATCGCCGACGACGGGGTGCCGTCAGGGCCGTTCACGCTGACGCTGAAGTCACCGCTCGCGGGCGCCGTCGGGGTGGCCGGCGCGGTCGGGCCGGTGACACCGGCGGCGTGCGCGCCGGTGGTGGTGAGGAGGACGAGCCCGGCGACCGTCGCCAGCCCGAGGACGACGAGGGTGGCGGTGCGGCCGGTCCGGAGCGCGGCCGTCACCCGGCCCGCCGGCCTCGGAGCGCGGCCGCGGCCTGCCGCCACGTGTCGGCGGAGAGCACGGACCCCTGGAGCTGCTGCGCGGTCGGCACGACGGCACGTGCGGGCCGGCGGGCGCTGCCGCGGGGCCGCATCGGGAGCGGCGCCGTGGAGCTCGACGCGGTACCCGTCGCGGTGCCCGACGCGGTGTCGGCCGGGAGGCCCGTGGTCGCGTGGTCCTGCCGCTCGAGTTCCGCACGGAACCGGTCGGCGGTCGTGGCCGGCGCCGGCGCGCGCGGCTCCGTGGGCAGGACGACCGGTCCGGTGACGATGGTGAGCTCCGGTGCAGGGGTCGGGCCGCTGCGGAGCAGCGAGACGCTCTGCTCGGACACGCCGAGCACGAGACGCTCCCCGTCGACGTCGACGACCACGACGCTCGCCTTGCCGCCGATCCCCTGGCGACCGACGACCTCGACCGCGGCGGAGCGACGTCCCCGCGCCTTCGTCGCGGCTCCGAGCCCGCCCTTCGTCGCACGGCGGTGCAGCACCCACATCAGGGCGAGCACCACGCCGAGCGACACGGCGACCCGGAGGGCCATCCAGAGGGTGTCCACGGCTCAGACCGTCTCGGCGACGTCGAGGATCTTCGTGATGCGGACCGCGTAGTCCTGGTCGACCACGACGACCTCGCCGTGGGCGATCAGCCGGCCGTTGAGCAGGACGTCGGCGGGGGCACCGGCACTGCGGTCGAGCTCGACCACGGCACCGGGCTCCATGCCGAGCACGTCGCGCACCGACATCCGGGTCCGGCCGATCTCGACCGTCAGGGTCATCTCCACGTTGTTGATGCGGCCGAGGTTCCCGGCGGGGACCGCGCCGGCGGCGACCGGAGCCGAGACCGTGCCGTTCTCGCGGACGCGCAGACCGAACCACCCGCCGGGGACCCCGCCCGCGGTGAGCTCGAACACGACCGTCTCCGGGTCCGCGAACAGCGACGCGGCCGACTCGCGGCGGGCGTCCCCGAGCACGCCGACGCCGAGCACGGAGGCCGCGGCCTCGAGCGACGGGCGCAGCACGTCGGTGACGTCGACCAGGCCGGCGTCCGCGCCGCCGGCGGCGACGACGGAACCGAGGTCGGTGAGGACCAGCGCGAGGTCCGCGGAGAGCCCGCCGACGAAGGACGCGACCACGCCGTCGACCGCCGCCTCGAGGACGACCGGGGTCGCGCCTCCCGGCAGGGGCAGGGCGGTCAGGGGTGCGGCCGTCGGGAGCTGCGCCGCGAGCGACTCGGCCGCGGTGGCGTGGAGGGTGGTGGTGGCGCTCATGCGTGCTGCTCCGGATCGGTGGTGGTGACGACGATGCCGGCCAGGCGCGAGCCGTTCGCGCCGACGGCGGCGGTGCCGACGGGTTCGCCGTCGACCGCGATGGTGAGGGGGCGGTGCTGCGGGTGCGGCAGCGGCAGGACGTCGCCGACGGCCAGCCGGAGCACCTGCGTGGGCAGCACGGCGGCGGGCGCGAAGTGCAGGCTGACGCCGACCGGGACGCTCGCGAGCTGGGCGTCGAGCAGGGCGCGGGCGTCGGCGGCCGAGACGCTCGTCGCGTCCTCCCCGAGCTGCGGCAGCACCGCCTCGGCGGGCAGCGCGAGCGTGCCGGGCGCGACCCGGTCGCCGACCCGGATCGAGAACGCGGCGACGATCATCAGGTCGCCCTTCTGCGCGGCCTGGGCGAACTGGCTGTTGAACTGGAACCCGCCGGTCGTGACCTCGTGCGCGAGGAGCCCGCCGAACGAGTAGCGGAGGTCGTCGAGGGCGTCCTCGACGATCTTCCGCACCAGGGCCTGCTCGATCGGCGTGAAGGTGCGCTCTGGGGTCGGCAGCGGCTTCGAGGCGCCGAGGGCGTGCGACACCCACGTGAGTGCGGCGTCGAGCGGGACCTGGAGCACACCCTTCGGTGCCGTGTCGGCGATCGGCAGCAGGACCATGCCGGTCAGCGCCGGCAGGGACGCGGCGTACTCGTCGTACGTCGTCATCGAGACCTGCTCGCAGGTGACCTGGCTGACCGCGCGCACCTTCGCGGTGAGCTGCGTGCCCCACTGCCGCGCGAACGTCTCGAAGGCGAGCTCGAGGACCCGTGCGTGCTCGCGGGCGAGCGTCGACGGGCGCGCGAAGTCGTACACCTCGGGCGCGGGCAGGGTCTCGGTCACGGGTGCGTCTGTCGGCCGACGACGGGCAGGCGTCAGCGCTGTGCCCCGTTCTGGGGCGCTGGGGGTCTAGCCCTGGCGTGCTCCGTCCTGTGCCGTCGCGAGGGCGGGCATCAGCTCGCTGACGTCCTGGTCCTCGTTCGACAGCACCACGATGTCGACCCGTCGGTTCAGCGTGTTGTCCGCATCGCTGGCGCCCTTGGCGAGCGGGCGGCTCGAGCCGAACCCGACGCTCTGCACGTGGTCCGCCGGCATCCCGCCGCGCTCGACCAGGTCGCGGAGCACCCCGGTGGCGCGGGCGGCACTGAGCTCCCAGTTGGTCGCGTAGGGGGCGGTGGAGTTCCGCTGGTCGGCGTGGCCCTCGACGCTGACGTCGTGCCCGCTGGTCCTCAGGACCGGGGCGATGGCGTCCATGATCCGGCGGGCCTGGTCGGACAGGTCGGCGCTGTTCGTCGCGAAGTAGGTCTCGCTGCCGACGAGTCGCACGGTCAGACCACGGTCGTCGACCGCGAACTGCACCTTCGACGACTCCCCCGCCTGGTCGAGGTTGCCCTGGATGGCCGCCTCGATCGCCTTGAGGTCGTCGAGCTCCCGCTGCGCCGCCGCCAGGTCGGCCTTCGTCGCCACGGGCGGCACCGCCGTCGACGCCGGGTCGACGTTCGTGTCGTCGGCGCCGGACGCGGCGGTCGAGTGGTCGGCGTCGGACTTGTCCGTCGCGTACCCCTTGCCGTCCTTCGTCACCTCGGACTTCGACACGATCGTGCCGGACGCGGTGTCGACCTTCTCGGACTTGACCTCGCCGAAGCCCGTCGCGAGCGAGTTCTTCAGCGCGATGTACTTCTCCTGGTCCACCGACGACATGGCGAAGAGCACGAGGAACATGCACATGAGCACCGTGATCATGTCCATGTACGACGCCATCCAGCGCTCGTCGGGGTGCTCGGCCTCGTCGTGGCCGCCCTTCTTCCGACCGCGCCCGCGCCCGCGGGGGTTCGCGCTCACGGTCAGGCCGCCAGCTGCTGGTCGTCGGCGGTGGCCTTCGCGGCCTTGCCGCCCTTGCCACCGGCACCGCGCGCGGCGGGCGGCACCATCGCGGTGAGGCGCTCACCGAGCAGTCGGGGCTGACTGCCGGCCTGCACCGCGAGCAGTCCCTCCATCAGCAGGGTCTGCCGGTCGGCCTCGAGCTGCGCGAGCTTGCGGAGCTTGCCGCCGAACGGCAGCCAGAGGAAGTTCGCGGTGAGCAGGCCCCAGAGCGTCGCGACGAACGCACTCGCGATGAGCGGGCCGAGCTCGTCGGGCTTGCCGAGGTTCGCCAGGACGTGGGTCAGCGAGACGACCGTGCCGATGATGCCGACCGTCGGGGCGAAGCCGCCCAGACCCATGAAGAACGCGCTGGCGCTCCGCATCGGTGCGGCGTTCGACTCGATCTCGTCCTCGAGCAGGATCCGGAGCTCGTCGCCGTCGGTGCCGTCCGCGATGTTCTGCAGGGCCTTCTTCATGAACGGGTCGTCGTGCTTGTCGGCCTCCTGCTCGAGCGCCAGCAGGCCGTTGGCCCGAGCGGTCTCGGCGAGCCCGACGACGTCGTCGATGACGGTCTGCGGCGGGGTCACCTTGCCGGTGAACGCCTTCGGGACGGTCTTGAACGCGGCGAGGGCGTCCTTCATGGTCGTGCTCGCGACGCCGCAGCCGATGGTGGCGACGAAGACGAGGAGCATCGGCGCGGGCAGGAAGAGGCCCGCCATCTCGACGTGCTCCATCTGCGCCATGCCGAACAGGGCGCCGAACGCGAGGAGGATCCCGACGATCGTTGCGATGTCCACGTCAGCGACCCCCGTCCCGGCGACTGGCGGCGACGAGCGGTGCGACCGGAGCGAGGGTGGGCTGCGGGCCGGTCGCGTTCGTCGCGGTGTCGGTGCCGTAGGCCATGCCGACGATCCGCGCACGGTAGGCGGCGACCAGGCCGATGACGTCGGCCATGGACTCGCGCACGATGTACTTGGCGCCGTCGACCATGATGAGCGTCGTGTCCGGCGTCTCCTGGATGCGCTCCACGAGGTCGGGGTTGACAGCGAATGCGCTGCCGTTGAGTCGTGTGACGACGATCATGGCCCGTCCTGGTTCTCGATCGTCCCGCCGCCGTCCGTGGGGCGGGATGCAGACCCGTCCGTGGGTGTGCAGCGGTGCCTATCGGCGGTCGGCCGAGCGGCGTTAGCGCGACGTCCACTGCGGGAAGACACCCGTCGCGCAACTTCTCATGGACGAGTTATTCCCGATCTGATCCTGCGAGAACGCCGGGATTCGTGCCCGTTTTTATCTCATGAGCGTGTTACCGTGACGTCCATGTCCGACACCACCACCGTCGTCACGCCCGCCGAGCCGGCCGGCACCTCGCCCGCCGCTCCGCTGCGCGAGGTCGGCGCCCTGATCCGGGGCGCCCGCAAGGGCCGCAGCATGACCCAGTCCCAGCTCGCCGAACGCGTCGGGACGAGCCAGAGCGCGATCAACCGCATCGAGCAGGGCGGCCAGAACCTGTCGCTCGAGATGCTGACGCGCATCAGCGACGCCCTCGACCAGCAGATCGTCTCCATCGGCGGTGCCCCGCAGCGCGCGCACCTGCGCGTGCAGGGCGGTCGGAAGCTCAGCGGCTCCATCGCGGTGAACTCGAGCAAGAACGCCGCGGTCGCACTGCTCTGCGCGTCGCTGCTGAACCGCGGTGTCACCCGTCTCCACAAGGTCGCCCGCATCGTCGAGGTCGACCGCATCATCGACGTGCTCCGCAGCCTCGGCGCGACCGTCACGTGGTCCGGGGACGGCGAGGTGCTCGAGATCGTCGCACCGTCGGACCTGCACCTCGACGCGATCGACGCCGACGCGGCGCGGCGCACCCGCAGCGTGCTCATGTTCCTCGGTCCGCTCAGCGGCCGCTACGGCTCGTTCCGTCTGCCCTACGCCGGCGGCTGTGACCTCGGGACCCGCACGGTGGAGCCGCACCTCATCGCGCTCCGCCCGTTCGGGGTCGACGTCGAGGCGACCTCCGGGTGGTACGAGGTGGACGTGGCGAACACCGAGGTGCCCACGAAGTCCGTCGTGCTGACCGAGCGCGGCGACACCGTCACCGAGAACGCGATCCTCGCCGCCGCCGCTCGTGACGGCGTGACGACGATCCGGAACGCCAGCCCGAACTACATGGTGCAGGACCTCTGCTTCTTCCTCGAGCTCCTCGGGGTGCAGGTCGAGGGCATCGGCTCGACGACGCTCCGCATCACCGGGAAGAGCCGGATCGACGAGGTCGTCGACTACTGGCCGAGCGAGGACCCGGTCGAGGCGATGAGCCTGCTGACCGCCGGCATCGTCACCGAGTCCACCCTCACGGTGACCCGTGCGCCGATCGAGTTCCTCGAGATCGAGCTCGCGACCCTGGCCGAGATGGGCCTGCGCTTCAACGTCAGCGAGGAGTACGCCGCCGCGAACGGTCGGACCCGCCTCGTGGACATCACGGTGCACCCGTCCGAGCTGCACGCACCGATCGACAAGATCCACGCGATGCCGTTCCCCGGCCTGAACATCGACAACCTGCCGTTCTTCGTCGTCATCGCCGCGATGGCCGAGGGCACCACGCTCGTGCACGACTGGGTGTACGAAGGTCGGGCGATCCACCTGCTCGACCTGACCCGCCTCGGTGCGAGCGTGACCCTGCGCGACCCGCACCGCCTCGACGTCACCGGTCCGACGCACTTCTCGGGTGCCGAGGTCAGCTGCCCGCCGGCACTGCGACCCGCCGTCGTCATCCTGCTGGCGATGCTCGCGGCGAAGGGTGAGAGCGTCCTGCGCAACGTGGGCATCATCGCCCGTGGGTACGAGCAGCTGCAGGAGCGCCTCAACTCGCTCGGTGCGTCCATCGAGACGTTCCACGACTGAGCCCACAGCGCCACCTCGGCGACCCCTCCGGTCACCGCACCCGACGGCCCGTCCCCGCAAGTGGGGACGGGCCGTCACCCGTCGCGGAGAACGCACCGGAGCCTCCAGGGCGTCTGCCAGACGGAACGGACCCGCGATCCAGACGCCAGGTGCTGCATGGGGACATGGCCACGAGATTGCTCCTGACCGTCCCCCTCGTCCTCACCGTGGCGGCCGCGACCGTCGCATGGGTCGCACTCGGCCCGGCAGCCGCTCTGGCCTTCGGTGCGCTCGCCCTGCTCGAGATCGCCATGGCCGCCGACTCGTCGGTCCCGATGGCGGGCATCGCAGGGCGCCTGCACTCCCCGGCGCGACGGCTCTTCCTGTCGATCGGCATCGTCGCCGGTGTGCTCGCGATGCGCCTGGTCCTGCCACCTGCGGCCGTCGCCGTCGGCGGAGCGACGGACCCCGCGTCAGCCGTCGACGAGGCCGTCTTCGCCCCGGGGTCCTTCTCGGCACACCTCGCCGAGGTCCGGCCCGCGCTGGCCGCCTTCGGCGCAGCCTTCATCTGGTCGGTGTTCGCCGAGTACCTGTTCAACACCGACCGCCTGTCACGGCGGTCCTGGCTGGGCGCTCTGGAGGCACGGCTCGCCCGGGTCGCGCGGCCGCGCGCCTGGTCCGTGGTCACCGCTGCGACCGGTGTGCTCGTCACGACCGTCCTGGTCGGGCGGCACGACGCGTGGACCCCTGACGCGGTGCTGCCGGTCGCCGTCGGTGGCGCGGCCGGCGTCGGCGCGTACCTCGTGTCCAAGCGGATCGCGCGGTGGGCGCTGCGCGGCGTGGACGGCACGGACACCGGGTCGGTCGGGACGCGCGGCGCGTGGCGCGTCCACGCCTACGCCTACGCCTCGACGGTGGTCTTCGAGCGCGGCCTCGTGGTCTTCATGCTGTTCGAGATCCTGGACGGCGTGTACAGCCTGTCGGGATCGGGTCTGCTCGGTGCCGACGGACTCGGTGCGCTCGAGCAGGCCGCACTCGCGGTCGCTGCCATCGCCGTCGGCGCAGTCTTCCTCGCCCGGACGACCTCGCACCTGGACCAGGCGGCGACGCTCAAGCGCCTCCGGTACCTGAAGGCAGGGGCCGCGTACGTCCTGGGGGTCCTCGCGGTCCTCCTCTGGACCAGCCTGCTCGTCCCGGTCCCCGGGACGGTCGTGGCCTGGTTCGGCACCGTCGTGATCGGTCTCGCGCTGGCCAGCTCGCTGCCGTGGCGGGCGTGGGCACGACGGTTCCGCCGGCGGACGCTGGCCGGCTGACGCGATCGCACTCCGTGGCGCCCTGCGTGCACGCTCAGCGCGGGTGCCCGGTGTCCGGGGCGCACTGACGGTTCCGGTCAGCATGCTGAGCGGCATGAGCGCACCCCTGGACCCGCGGACGGGTCGGTCCCGCCGCTACCGTCACCGCCTCGTGCTGATGGTCGCGGTCGGCGTCGTCGTCGCGGTCGTCACGGCGCTGACCGCCGGGCCCCGCTGGGCTGCCTCGGTCGGCTGGGCCGCCGCGTGTGCCGTCTACGTCGTCACCGCGTTCCCGCTGCTCCGCGCCGACGCCGACCGCACGGCGCGGTGGGCTGCTCGCGAGGATCCGCAGCGGACGACGTCGGACCTGCTGCTCGTCGGTGCCTCCGGAGCGAGCGTCGTCGCGATCCTCGTCGTGCTGAGCACCGCACGCGGGCTGCACGGTACGGCGCAGGACCTGGCCGCCGCCCTCGGTGTCGTGAGCGTCCTGCTGTCCTGGCTGCTCGTGCAGACGCTCTTCACGCTGCGGTACGCCGAGCTCTACTACAGCGGGACGCCCGGCGGGGTGGACTTCAACCAGCCGGAACCACCGCGGTACACGGACTTCGCGTACTTCGCCGTCACGGTCGGCATGACCTACCAGGTGTCGGACACCACGATCACGTCGAGCACCATCCGAGCGACCACCCTGCGACACGCGCTCCTGTCGTTCTTCTTCGGCACGGTGGTCATCGCCAGCGTGATCAACCTGGTCGCGGGGCTGGGGAGCTGAGTCGGGCTCCCAGGGTGCATCCGTCCCCACGAGCGGTTCAGGGGATCGGCACCGGCGCCCAGGACACGAAGAACTGCAGCCGGAAGGTGAGTGTCGTGTCCGACGGGCGGAACCGGGAGCTCAACGCCGCGGACGTCCCTTCCGGCACCGGCACGTCGGTGCTCGCGCCCAGCCGCTCGCTCGTCTCCGTCGGATCGATCGACGGGACCGAGTCCACCGCCTCCTGCAACTCGTCCGCACCGCCGGTCGGCAGGCCGGCAGCGCCGAGTGCGTCCCGGTACGCCGCGACACCCGCCTCCGCACCCGACGTCTTCGATCCCTCGACCTGCAGGACGAACGACCGACCGGCTGGTGTGATGACGTCTCCGGAGGAGTCCGTGAGTCCGTCCGGGTGGTCGTCGACGGTGACGATGACCTCGCCGACCGACAGGTCCACGACCCGGTCGCCCGGCAGGACGAACCGAGCGGGCCGGTCCTCGGCGGAGCTGTAGGCGGCGACCGCGTTGCGCAACGTCGCGGCACCGTCCGTGTCGACACCGAAGGCCTCGACGCTCGGGGGTCCGGTGAGGTCCCAGACCTCCACGCCGTCCTCGAGGTGCACGGCAGTCGGAGCCGGGCCGCGGTGCTGGACGTCCGGAGCGTTCCGGTCCGGAGCGGACGAGGAGCCGCGCACGCCGCTGTGCGGCTGACCGACGCAGCCGGCCAGCAGGACGACGGCTGCGGTGGCCACGAGCGCGGCGCCGATCCGTCGGCGGCGTGCCCGACTCATCGTGCTCCGTGCGTCAACGACGCCGATCCGATCCCCCACACCGGAGCAGGCTAGCCGCTCCCGACGAGAAGGGGCCGGGCAGGACGAATCAGGCTCACAGGTACCGACGGACATCCGACGCGAAGCGCGGCACGCCAGCGCGGCGGAGATCTTCCAGCACGTCGTCGATCGTGAGCGGTGGGTCGTCGTAGTCCTCGGTCAACTCGAGCAGGACCCTCGTCACGACGCCGGGGAACAGGTCGAGCTGGTCGAGCAGGAAGTCGTCCGGGTGCACGACCTCGACGTCGAAAGGCGCGAGGGAGGCCTCGGGGAAGTCGCGGACGTTGAATGTCACGAGTACGTCGGCCTTCGCGCGGACGGCGGCAGCCAGGACGTGGCGGTCCTTCGGATCGCACGTCATCGCCGCTGTGAGTGCTTCGTACCCGGTCACCGTCGCGTCCGGGAAGAACCGCTGCATGGCACTGATCCGGCTACCGATCCGCGACGGGTCGACGCCTGCGCCGACGACGTTCCTCCGAACCTCCTCGAGGACCTCGTGGGACCACAGCGCTCGAAACGCCCCCGCGTCCGCGAGGCGGAGCACCAGGTCGGTCAGCCGGATGCCGTAGAGGGTGCACGCGTCGAAGAAGGCGGGGAACGCCATCGGTCACGCTCCGGCTGAGGCCGCTTGCTGTCGCTCCAGCGCTTGCGTCCCGCGAGCCATCTCCCTGAGAGCAGCCCGTCGGCTGACGCGGAACTCCTCCTGAAACGTCACGACGTCGCGGAGGAGGACCCTGCGATGACGACCGCGCTTGTCGAAGGGGATCGTGCCGTCCTCGAGGTACTTGATCAACGTCGGCCTCGAGACGCCGAGGAAGTCGGCAGCCTGCTGCGTGGTCATCTGCATGTCGTTGGGGGCGACCGTGACACCGCTCCCGTTGGCGAGAGCGTCCGCGACCTGCTCGAGGATAGCGAAGAGCTCCTCCGGGATCGGGCGTTCCGATCCGTCGGGAGCACGCAACGCAGCGCCCTTGTGCGGCTCCGCCGAACGCTCGTGGAGGAGCCGCGCGAAGTCCACGAGGTCATCCCTCGAGTCATCGGTCGGCAGGTACGTTCGGGCTCCGGCGTTCCGGGTGCGGGGTGAGGTCGAGATCGCCATGGACCGATCGTATCCGCAAGATCCGAAAGGGTGCAGATCGAGGCGGTGATCGGTGAACGCTGACCAACCGGCCACAGGACGCGGATCGGGAAGGACTCGCAGTACCCGCGGCGTTGACTGACGCGTCCGACGAACCGCGAGGAGACACGTGCTCGGTCCAGAACTGGTGGTGGCCCTCGGGCTCGCCATCGCCGTGACGGCTGCCGTCGCCGACCGGATCAGGATCGCGCCGCCAGTGCTCCTGCTCGTCATCGGCGCGCTGCTCGCGTTCGTCCCCACCTTCGGACGGGTCGAGCTGCCCGCCGACGCGGTGCTGCTGCTGTTCCTCCCCGCGCTGCTCTACTGGGAGAGCCTGACCACCTCGCTCCGTGAGATCCGGAAGAACCTGCGCGGCATCGTCCTCATGGGCACGCTGCTCGTCGTGGTGACCGCCGGTGTCGTCGCCACGCTCCTGCACCTGCTCGGCATGCCGTGGGGTCCGGCCTGGGTGCTCGGCGCCGCGGTCGCACCCACCGACGCCACTGCCGTGGGGGTGCTCACGAAGATGCTGCCCCGCCGCAACGTCACGGTGCTGCGTGCGGAGAGCCTCGTCAACGACGGCACGACCCTGGTGGTCTACGGCATCGCGGTCGCCGTCACCGTCGGCACCCAGGAGCTCACGTTCTGGAACGTCTCCGGCATGCTCGTGCTGTCGTACGTCGGCGGGGTCGCGGCGGGGCTGCTCGCCGCATGGCTCGGCTCGCTCGTCCTCCGACGGGTGGACACGGTCGTGCTCGAGAACCTCGTGACGCTGCTCGTGCCGTTCGCGGCCTTCCTCGGTGCCGAGGCGATCGGCGCGTCCGGGGTGCTCGCCGTCGTCGCCGCGGGCATCGTCGTGAGCCAGGTGGCGCCGAAGCTCGACCGGGCGGAGACCCGGCAGCAGGTCCGTGCGTTCTGGTCCTTCCTCACGTACTTGCTGAACGGTGCGCTGTTCGTGCTCGTCGGCATCGAGGCGATGGTCGCCGCCCGCGCTCTCGACGCCCGTGAGCTCTGGACCGGGGTCGGCCTCGTGCTCGCGGTCTCCGTGGTGCTCGTGCTCGTCCGCTTCGCCTTCGAGGGCACGATCGGCGGCACGGTCTGGCTCGTCACCCGGCGGTTCGGCGGCGAGCCCCGCGAGGGCCGGCGCGACCGGCTCGTGAGCGGCTTCGCCGGCTTCCGCGGAGCGGTCTCCCTGGCGATGGCCGTCGCTGTCCCGCGCACGCTCGAGTCGGGCGGCGCCTTCCCCGACCGCGACCTCATCGTCTTCGTGACCGCCGGCGTCGTCGTCGTGACCATCGTCGGCCAGGCCCTCGTGCTCCCCGCCGTCCTGCGTCGCGCGGCGCTCCCCGAGGACGAGTCCGTCGGCGAGGAGCGCCGGTACGCAGAGCGGACCGCGGTCGAGGAGGCCCTCGACGCACTCCCCCGCCTGGCACGCAAGGCCGGAGCCGACCGGGCGACGGTGGACCGTGTCCGGCGCGACCTCGAAGCCCACCTCGACGTCATTCAGGCTCGCGAGGAGGAGGACGAGGACCACCCGACCCTGCAACGCCACGACGCGACGGTCGCGCTCGAGCTCGCCCTGGTGCGGCACAAGGCCGCCACCCTGCTGCGGCTGCGGGACGACGACGAGATCGACGACGTGGTGCTCCGGCAGGTCCGCGCGGGCTACGACGCCGAGGAGGCGCGGCTGGAGGGGTCGACGCCGGCCTGAGTCCGCCCTGGGATTACTTCCGTCACCGCCGACGAGCGCAACGACGAAGCGCCCGAGTCAGCTTCCGTAGTGACGCACCGTCGCCCGGATCGCCTCCGCGTGCTCGTAGATGCCGTCCATGCCGTCGATGGCGTGCTTGGTCTCCACCTTGTCTTCGTCGAAGAGCCCGAGGTACTTCTGCTTCTTGCCGTTGAACCAGAGGCGCGCAATCGGCTTGCGGTTGTTGTCGTCCAGGAGCACGGCGAAGTACGACTTCTGGTCCCGATGCGCGATGCGATCAGGCTTGACCTCGCTGCAGGCGATCGCCTTCACGATCTGGTACCCCTCGAGCTCCTCGAGCGTGGTCTCGATCTCCGTGTCGCGATCGAGGTCGTCCTCTGCAACGGCCGCACTCGTCATCGCAGCAACCGGCGCCTCAGGTTGGAGCGGCGCACTGTAGGACGCGCCGAGAGCGGTCTTCAGGCGGTCGTTCACCTGCTCGTTGAGGAACTGCTTCGAGGCCTTCGAAACGAGGGAGGTGAACTGCGTTCGCGCTTCCTGCGTGAACCGCCCCTCGTACACACGTGAGGTGAAGAGGCGAACGAAGTCCTCGTCGGGCTCTCGGAACTGACCGGCGATCGCCCGCTTGATCGAGCCGACGTACTTCAGCTCCTCCGCCGCGCTGATGACCGAATCGAGATCGAAGACGTCCTTCGTCAGCTTGCGCAGTTCCGGCAGGAGTGTTTCATCGATGTCCGCGAGATCGAGCACGAGGAAGGGACGATCGTCCATCTTGTTGGGTGCGTCGAGGTCGGTGAAGAAGTTGTAGACCTCCCCGTTCGTCAGGACAGCGATCCGCGCATTGGTGACGGAGAAGTAGCGGAACAGTTGCGAAGCGTGCTCGATCCTCAGTGGTTCAGTCGACTTCTTGCACTCAATGAGGATCTGCACCTCACCGTCGCGCATGATCGCGTAGTCGACCTTCTCACCACGCTTCACTCCGACATCGGCCGTGAACTCGGGTACCACCTCGAGCGGGTTGAACACGTCGTAACCGAGGATGGTCGAGATGAACGGCATCACGAACGCGTTCTTCGTCGCTTCCTCGGTCTGGATGGCTTCTCGCTGGTTCTGCACCTTGGTCGCGAGCGCTGCAAGACGTTCTTCGAACTCCACTGTTCCTCCTCGGTCGATCTCAGCGTAATTGAGCAATCGTCCTTCGAGTGGACCGCCGGTCCCCCTGTCCTGGGGACAAGTAACGGGCAGATATGACGACCGAGGACCGGAGATCAGCACCGCGCTTCCGGCGCCGTCTCCAAGCCGCCCTGCCGAACCAGGCGGCTGCGGAGACGATCCTTCGCGGTTCCGTTGCGACAGGCGTCAACCGGTCGGGACCTGCCCTGCCCGTAGCATCGCCCGCTCGAGCAGCTCGAGGTCGATGCCGACGTGCCGGCGTGCCAGCACCCCGGCATCGACCGGTCGGCCCGCACACACGGCCTCGACGAGCCCCTCGTGCTCCAGCAGCGCGCGCTCCTCCATCTCGGCCATGCCCTCGGCGGTGCCCCACAGGTGCGCGGGCGCCGCGATGGACACCTGCGACTCGAGGTCGGCGAGCGCCGTGGCGAGCACCGCGTTGCCGGCCGCGTCGATGATCGTGCGGTGCAGCACCGCGTCCGCCTGCTGCTTCTCGAGCCCGGACGCCGCGGCGCGGAAGTCCTCGAGCCGGGCGCGCAGCGTCGCGCGTTCGTCCTCGGTGATCCGTTCCGCTGCTGCGGTGGCGAGGGCGCCGTGCAGCAGGGCGATCGCGTCGGTGGTGTCGCGGATGCCGGCCCACCGGGCGAGCAGCGTCCGGCCGACGGCGTCGGAGGAGGAGTCCGGCCACTGCGAGCGGACGAAGGTGCCGCCGCCGCGGCCCCGGCGGGTCTCGAGCAGGCCCCGGTCGACCAGGCGGGCGAGGGCCGCGCGGACGGTGACGCGTCCGACCCCGAGGAGCACGGCGAGCTCCCGCTCAGGTGGGAGCCGTGAAGCGGGCAGGTACTCGCCGACGGCTACGGCCGTGACGAGCCGGTCCTCGACCTCGTCGACACGGGTCTCCGTCGCGCGATCTGGCACTCCGCCCCCTCCTTGCGTTTCGTCCACGTTAAAGGACGAGAAAAGGTATTGCAGGGAACCTTTGCCGGGTCCATGCTGTGCGTCATGTCCCGCATCACCGAAGGCACGATGCCGTTCCAGGACGGCGAGACCTGGTACCGCGTCACCGAACCCGACGCCCAGACCCCCGGCGCGCTCCCCCTCGTGGTCCTGCACGGCGGTCCTGGCATGGCGCACGACTACCTCCGGAACCTCGCGGCCCTCGCCGACGAGACCGGTCGCACCGTCGTGCACCACGACCAGTTCGGCTGCGGCCGCAGCTCCCACCGTCCCGACGCACCGTCGGAGCACTGGACCCCGCAGCTCTTCGTGGACGAGTACACCGCCCTCGTCGCCCACCTCGGCCTCGGCGACCACCACGTCCTCGGCCAGTCGTGGGGCGGGATGCTCGGCTCCGAGATCGCCGTGCGGCAGCCGGAGCACCTGCGCTCCCTCGCGATCTGCAACTCCCCCGCGTCGATGCAGCTCTGGGTCGACGGCGCCGCCGAGCTCCGCGCACAGCTGCCCGAGGACGTGCAGGACGCCCTCACCCGGCACGAGGAGGCCGGCACCGTCGACGACCCCGAGTACCTCGCCGCCACGCAGGTGTTCTACGAGCGCCACGTCTGCCGCGTCGTACCGATGCCGCAGGACTTCGTCGACTCCGAGGCCCAGATGGAAGCCGAGCCGACGGTCTACCACACGATGAACGGGCCGAACGAGTTCCACGTCATCGGCACGATGCGCGACTGGACCGTGATCGACCGGCTCGACCGCGTGTCCGTCCCGACCCTCGTCGTCGCCGGTGAGCACGACGAAGCGACACCCGCCACCTGGCAGCCCTTCGTCGAGCGCATCGCCGACGTCCGCCAGCACGTCTTCCCCAGGGCGAGCCACTGCTCGCACCTGGAGCAGCCCGAGGAGTTCCGCCGCGTGGTCGCGGCGTTCCTCGCCGAGCACGACGACCACGCACCCAGCGACCAGCCCACGGGCTGACCAGGCCCGGCCCACCAGGCCGACCACCCGTCGGACGGGAGGCGCGTCCTCACCCCCACCACGCGCCTCCCGTCCGACACCCCACCGGACCGGACCGGCGCGCCCACCCCGCCACGCGCCTCCCGTCCGTCATCCCCCTCCCACGCACCGTCTCCCCGAACGGAACCACGATGTCGCAGCAGCACAGCGAGCTCTCCGCGCAGCAGCAGCTCGAGGCCTACGGCTACAAGCAGGAGCTCAAGCGCTCCGTGTCCACCACCGACCTGCTCGTCTACGGGCTCGTCTTCATGGTGCCGATCGCCCCGTGGGCGATCTTCGGCACCGTCTACAACGCGTCGAGCGGCATGGTGCCGCTCGTCTACCTGGTCGGCCTCGTCGCGATGATCTTCACCGCGCTCGCGTACGCGCAGATGGCGAAGTCGATCCCCCTCGCCGGCAGCGTGTTCTCCTACGTCGGCCGCGGGATCCACCCCACCGCCGGCTTCTTCGCCGGGTGGGCGATCCTGCTCGACTACCTGCTCGTCCCGACGCTGCTCTACGTGTTCGCGGCCGAGAGCATGGTCGGCATCTTCCCCGGTACGCCCCGCTGGCTGTGGGCGCTCGTGTTCGTCGCGATCAACACCGTCATCAACCTGCTCGGTGTCTCGTCGCTGAAGCTGGCGAACCGCATCTTCCTGCTCATCGAGCTCGTGTTCGTCGCGATCTTCGTCGTCATCGCGATCGTCGCGCTCACCGGTGGGACCGTGCCCGGCGCCTCGTTCAGCACCGACCAGGTGTGGGACCCGTCGAAGGTCTCAGCGCCGCTGATCGCCTCGGCGCTGTCGATCGCCGTGCTGAGCTTCCTCGGGTTCGACGGCATCTCCACCCTGTCCGAGGAGTCCACCGGCCGTCGTGGCGGAGCCGGGCTCGCGATGGTCCTGGCGCTCGTCATCGTCGCGTTCCTGTTCGTGCTGCAGACGTGGCTCGCGTCGGCGCTGGCGGGCGGTCGTGACTCGTTCCCCGAGGGCGAGGCCGGGAACGCGTTCTTCACCATCGTCGAGCAGGCGTCGTCGAGCGGCTGGGCGACCGCGTTCTTCGCCGTCAACGTGCTCGCCGTCGGCATCGCGAACGCCATGGCCGCACAGGCCGCGACGAGCCGCCTGCTCTTCTCGATGAGCCGCGACCGGCAGCTGCCCGCGTTCCTGCACAAGCTCAACGGCCGGCTGGTCCCGCAGAACGCGATCATCGTCGTCTCGGTGCTCTCCGCGATCCTCGTGCTGTTCTTCGTCGGACAGATCGACACGATCTCGTCCCTGGTGAACTTCGGTGCACTGTTCGGCTTCATGCTCCTGCACGTGTCGGTGTTCGTGCACCACGTGGTGAGGGGGAGGTCGCGGAACTGGCTGCTGCACCTCGTCGTGCCGCTCATCGGCTTCCTGATCATCGGGTACGTCCTGCTCAACGCCGCCGTCGAGGCGAAGGTCGGCGGGATCGTCTGGCTCGTCGTCGGCGCCGCGGTGTTCCTGTACTACCGCCGGACCGGCCGCTCGACCGAGGTGGGGTCCGAGGAGCCCGGCACACTGGGCGAGGGGTCCGTCGGCGGCCTCGACACCACCACGACCGAGAAGGGCCAGCGATGATCATCCCCGACCACCACCTGCCGAACAGCTTCGGACGCCCCGGGTTCTCCGCCGACCGCGAGCCCGTGCTCCGCATCACCCCGGGTACCGGCGAGACGATCGGCTTCGAGACCACGGACGCGGTCTACGCCGAGCTCGACGAGCACCACGACCTCGCGCAGCTGCAGGCACCGATCAACCCCGTCACCGGCCCGGTCTGGGTCGAGGGCGCCGAGCCCGGCGACACCCTGGCGGTGCACATCCACGACATCGAGCTGACGACCCACGGCTGGTCGGTGTCGCTGCCCGGGTCCGGCGCACTCCAGCACGTCATGCCCGAGGGCGTCTTCGCCCGCCGCTGCCCCATCGAGGACGGCGTCGTGCACGTCACCGACCGGCACGCGTTCCCGGTCCGTCCGATGATCGGGTGCATCGGCGTCGCGCCGGCGTCGGGGACGAACTCGACGATCATGCCCGCGTACGCCGAGGGCGGGAACATGGACGTCACCGAGGCCCGACCGGGCTCGACCGTGTACCTGCCGGTGCGGGTACCGGGTGCCCTGCTGTCGATCGGGGACATCCACGCGATCATGGCCGAGGGCGAGTCGTCGTTCGTCGCGATCGAGGCGCAGGGCACCGCGATCGTCTCCGTCGACCTCGTGCAGGGCGAGCGGCCCCTCCGTGCACCGCGCATCGAGACCGACGACGAGTGGCTCTTCGTCGGGCTCGGCGACCCGGTGCAGGAGAGCGTGCGGCGCGGGTACGAGGACGCGTTCTCCTTCCTGGTCGAGGACCACGGGTTCACCGCCGAGGACGCCTACGCCGTGCTCAGCGCGGTCGGCGACTCGAAGCTCGGCGGGCCGACCGGGTCCGGTGACCCGGACCCGCTGCACCCGTTCGCGGCGGTCGGGGCGGTGACGCTGCACCGGGTGCCGAAGGCGGTCCTGTAGCGGACCGTGCACGGGCCTGTGTGCGGCGGCAGCGCGCGGTGCGCGGTGCTGCCGCGCAACGCAGAGCAGCTCGCGCCACGGATCTCCGTGGCGCGAGCTGATTCCGGTTGTGCGGAGGGTTCCGGACGGACGACGACGTCGGACGGGAGGCCCGTGGCGGGGCCGCCCCGCGCCTCCCGTCCGACGGGTGGTGACCCGTGTCGCGTGGTCGGCCCCGCGGTCCGCTAGCGTCGGGAGCATGACGACGTGCGGCAACACGGAACCGGACAGCAGGGGTAGGACCGGTCTCGACCGGGTCGGACGTGACCTCGACCGGAACCCGGACGTCGTGGTGCGGGACGTCGAGGTGACCTCCGACGGGTGGCACGTGCTGCGACGGACGACGTTCGACGTCCGCGGGGCCGACGGCACCTGGACCACTCAGCAGCGGGAGACCTACGACCGCGGCAACGGCGCGGCGGTGCTGCCGGTCGACCGAGCGCGCGGCACCGTGCTGCTCACGCGGCAGTTCCGCTTCCCCGCGTACGTCAACGACCACCCCGACGGCATGCTGGTCGAGGTCGCGGCGGGCCTGCTCGACGAGGACGACCCGGAGACCGCGATCCGACGCGAGGCCCTCGAGGAGCTCGGGGTGCGGCTGGGCGACCTGCGGCACGTGACCGCCGCGTACATGAGCCCGGGGTCGGTCACCGAGCGGGTGCACTGCTACGTCGCCGAGTACTCCCCCGACGACCGGGTCGAGGTCGGTGGCGGTCTCGCCGGTGAGGGCGAGGACATCGAGGTGCTCGAACTCCCGGCCTCGGAGGCGCTCGCCATGATCGAGGACGGACGGATCGTCGACGGGAAGACGATCCTGCTGCTCCAGTGGGCCGCACTGCACGGCCTCGTGACCGGGCAGCACGCTCAGTCGTAGCCGAGGACCACCGACGGGTCGTCGCCCTCCGGGTCGGCGCTCGGGACCAGCACCGAGGGCGCGGTCGACCCGCTCACCGGTGCGACCGTCGGCGCTGCGCGACCTCGCGGGAGCGCGACCGACCGGCAGGACGGACCACCGGCTCGGGCATCGACCGCCACACCTGTCCCCAGACCTGCTCGTACTCGACCCGGGACACCTGCCCACGTCGGACGGCGTCCTCGACCAGGCACAGCAGGTCGAGCGATGCCTCGAGGAGCC
This sequence comes from Curtobacterium sp. NPDC087080, assembly GCF_044745105.1. Lineage (NCBI taxonomy): Bacteria > Bacillati > Actinomycetota > Actinomycetes > Micrococcales > Microbacteriaceae > Curtobacterium > Curtobacterium sp. NPDC087080. Next base: position 508,595 of record NZ_JBIUZP010000001.1, read on the forward strand.
GGGCGTCGCCGTGCACCTCGGGCCGACCGTTGCCGTGGAACACCGTGACCGTCAGGGTCCTCACGCCGGGGCGCACCCGACGGGTCACCCGGACGAGCAGGACGAAGCCGACGGCGTAGAGCAGGACCGCGACGACGAGGCCGACCGCGGGCGCCCGGTGCAGCGCCACGACGAGCGCGACCGCCACGAGTGCGCCGGCCGCACCCCAGACCTGGAGTGCCCGGAGCAGCAGGAGCTCGCCCGCGGTGGTCCCCGGTGCGTGCACCTCGAGCGTCCGGCCGCTCCAGAGGGCGCGGGTGACGGGCTGCACGGTGCAACGTCCCCATGGGTGCCAGCCGGTCCGGCGGGTGCGGTGCGGGTGCGGGTGTCGGTCTCGGTGCTCGTCCACGTCGTCCACCCTGCGGCGGACCGACCGGGGCCGTGCCGGTCCTCACGGTCTCCTGACGCTGTCGACCGGTTCCCGTGCGCCGACCTGACGCTGCTGCGGCGGCGCTCCCGCAGCAGTGGTGCGCTGTCCGTCGCCCGCTACCGTGGGCGCATGGACGACCACACCCTCGCCGCCGCCCTCGTGACCGACGCCGCTCGCCTCGCGGCCGACATGCGGCGCGACGGAGCGCAGGCGGAACGGAAGACCTCGGCCGCCGACCTCGTCACCGCCGCGGACCGCGCCGCCGAGGAGCTCGTCCGCCGTCTGCTGCTCGAGCACCGTCCGGACGACGGGGTGCTCGGTGAGGAGGGCGCCCGCTCCGAGGCGACCGACGGACGCCGGTGGACCGTCGACCCGATCGACGGGACGTTCAACTACGTCGCTGGACTGCCGGCGTGGTGCAGCGCCGTGTCGCTCGAGGTCGACGGCGAGCTCCGGGTCGGTGCGGTGCGTCGTCCGACCGTCGACGAGACGTGGGTGGCGTCCGACGGGGTGACCACCCGCGACGGGGAGCGTGTGCCGCCGGTACCGGACGTGGCACTCGCCGCGACGAGCGTGGCGACGTTCCTGAACAGCTCCCACCTGCGCGCTGCCGAGGCGGGTCCGATGGCCGTGCTCCTGGCCGCGGCGGCGACGGTGCGGATCAGCGGGTCGGGGTCCTGCGACATGGTGGACGTCGCAGCAGGGCGCGTCGGGCTCTGGGTGCAGACGGACTGCGCCGACTGGGACTGGCTGCCCGGGCGTGCGCTCGTCGAGGGTGCCGGCGGTGTCGCGACCGTCGTCCGGGCCCACGGCCACGACTGGCACCTCGCCGGCGCTCCGACCGCGGTGCGGCAGGCGGCCGAGCTGCTCGGCGCCTGAGCCGCCCTGCGCGGAGGAGCGGCGCTGCCCGAAGCCGCCCCTCCGCACCGTCCGGCGCACCTCGTCGTGCACCGGACGCGTCCTCGGCGGTACCCCCGCCGAGACGTCCTGCCGTCAGGCCGTGGCCTGCAGGCGGTCCTGTTCGTCGACGACGATCTCCACGGTGCCCGACGCCGTGGGACGTCCGAGGGCGCGGAGGTCCCAGCCCGCCGCTCGGTAGGCGTCGGCGTCGAGTGCGTGCCGGCCGTCGACGATGCGCCGGTGGTGGACGAGGGCGCCGAGGTCGTGCGGGTCGACCGTGCGGAACTGCTCCCACTCGGTCAGGAGCACCACCACGTCCGCATCGATCACCGCCGCCGTCATCGACGGCGCGTACCGCAGGGTCGGGTACGCCCGCGCCGCGTTCTCCATCGCCTCGGGGTCGTACACGGTGACGACGGCACCCGCCTCGCCGAGCATCCGGGCGACGTCGAGTGCCGGCGCGTCGCGGATGTCGTCGGAGTTCGGCTTGAACGCCGCCCCCAACGCTGCGATCCGCTTGCCCGTCAGGTCACCCTCCGCCATCTCCGTGACCAGGTCGACGGTCCGTTGCCGGCGGCGCAGGTTGATCGCGTCCACCTCGTCGAGGAACCGGACCGCCTGACCGACGCCGAGTTCCTGCGCTCGAGCCGAGAAGGCCCGGATGTCCTTCGGCAGGCACCCCCCGCCGAAGCCGAGGCCCGGCTTGAGGAAGCGGCCGCCGATGCGGGTGTCGTGCGACAGGGCGCTCGCCAGGACGCTGACGTCCGCACCGGCTGCCTCGCAGACCTCGGCCATCGCGTTGATGAACGAGATCTTCGTCGCGAGGAAGGAGTTCGCGGCCACCTTCACGAGCTCGGCCGTGGGCAGGTCGGCGACGACGAGCGGTGTCCCCTCGTCGAGGATCGGTCGGAACGCCGCACGCAGCTGCGCCTCCGCCCACGCCGACCGGACACCGAACACGAGCCGGTCGGGGTGCAGCGTGTCCTGCACCGCGTAGCCCTCGCGGAGGAACTCCGGGTTCCAGGCGACCTCGACCTCGGCTCCGGCAGGGGCGACCTGCTCCACGAGTGCCGCGAGCCGTTCGGCGGTCCCGACGGGCACGGTCGACTTCCCCACGATGAGCGCACGCCGGTCGATGTGCGACGCGAGCTCGCGGAAGGCGGAGTCGACGTAGGTCAGGTCGGCGGCGTGCGAGCCCCGCTGCTGCGGGGTCCCCACGCAGATGAAGTGGACGTCGCCGAACTCGGCGGCCTCGCGCAGCGACGACGTGAAGCGGAGCCGTCCGGAGGCGAGGGCCGCTGCGAGCTGCTCGGGCAGGCCGGGTTCGTGGAAGGGCACCCGGCCGGCGACCAGGGCCTCGACCTTGGCAGGGTCGACGTCGACGCCGAGGACCTCGTAGCCGAGGACGGCCATCGAGACGGCGTGGGTGGCGCCGAGGTACCCCGTGCCGATGACGGTCAGGCGGGGTCGGTCGACGACGGGTGGCATCCCGGAGGACGGGATCGGGGTGACGGAAGCAGACATGGGAAGGCTCGCTCTCGGGTCGCGGAGGATGGGTGTGGACGGGTGCGGACGGACCGCGGTGGCCGTCGTGTGTCAGTCGGTGCAGGTGGTGGTGCTGAGCTCGTTCGAGCCGACCACGGTGTTGTCGCAGGAGACGGTGTTGCCCTCGACCGGTCGGAAGGCGAACGCGACGCCGTCGGTGTTGCCCAGGTCGACCCGGTTGTCGGTGAAGGTGTTGTCGGTGCCCCAGCCGGAGAGCAGCTCGTGCGTCTGGAACCCGTCGAGCGGCGATCGGACGCCCCGGTTGCCGGTGATCGTCCAGCCGTTGCCCTTCACGTCCACCCACGAGTCGGCGTGGTTCTCGCCCTGCATGCCGACACCGTCGAAGGAGTTGTCGGACAGCGTGCCGCCCGTGGTGCCCTCCTTGATGTCGACGTTCTCGGCAGCGGTGTCGGCGACCGTGTTGCCCGTGACGACGTTGCGGTCGCTGCGGTCCTCCCGGCACTCCGAGACCTTGCACCAGTTGCTCTTCGACGAGCCGATGTAGATGCCCTCGCCGAACTGCGGCTTGCGGAGCCCGGTCCTGGTGACGGTGTTCCCGACGACGGTGTTGTCGCTGCTGTCGGCGCGCAGGTGGATGCCCTCGTCACCGATGTCGGTGACCGTGAGCCCGCTGACGGTCGAGTGCTGGACGCCGTCGAACATGACGCCCTTCTGCCCGTTCCGCACGGTGAAGCCCTCGAGCGACCAGTAGGACGCGCGGTCGAGGTGCAGGACGTACCCGCCCTCCGTGCCGCCCCCGTCGAGCACGGCGTCGCGGGGACCGCAGAGCGTGACCGGGTCGTCGGCGGTGCCCGCCGCGGACGCCTCGAAGCGGCCGGAGTAGGTACCGGACTCGAGCCGGACGACGTTCCCGGCCCGTGCGTCACGGAGGGCCTTCTGCAGCTCCTTCGCGGTGCTCACCGTGGTCGTCGCCGAGGCCTCGCACCGGGCGGTGTCCACCGGGGACACGGCGCCGGGAGCGGCTGAGCCGGTCGACGTCGCCCGGGGCTCGGGGACGTCCCGCGCCCGGGTCGGCTCGGACGTCGGAGCGGCACTCGACGTGGGGCGGGCGCGGGCGTCCTGCTGCGCGCCGCGGTCCGACGCGGTGGTCGCCGCCCACAGCCCGCCGACGGCCAGGACGCCGACCACCAGGCCGGCACCCCCGACCAGCAGGTACGAGCGCAGCCCGCGTCGTCGTGCGCTCACCGGTCAGCTCCCCGAGGGTGCGACCGCACCCGGCTCGGCAGCGTGGGTCCCGCGGCCCCCGACGGGCGGCAAGCCCAGCGAGGTCGGGTCGACCGCACCGCGCGTGTAGCTCGACAGCGGGGCCAGCTTGGCGTACGGCAGCTCCTGCTGCGCCCGACGACGTCGTCGTGTGCCACCGATCGCGGCGACCAGCACCACCGTCAGCAGCAGCAGCCAGAGCACCGTCAGCGGTTGGAAGACCGCGCGCAGGGTGACCAGGAACGGCTTCGTCGAGTGCCACTCGACCGTCGTGTTGCCCCGCTGGGCAGCACCGTCCGAGCGGGCGAGGTCGATCGCGCTCGGCCCGCGGCCGACGACCGTGTTGTTCTCGACGGAGGTGCCGTCGACCGCGCCGACCGTCGTGACACCGTGGACGCGGGCGTCCGCGATCGCGTTGTTCGTCACCGACGACGAGGCGCTGTCCCGCAGGTACACGCCGATGTCCGCGCCGTCCACCGAGTTCTCGGAGACCTCGGTCCGGCTCGCTCCGTCGAGGACGGCGATGCCGTTCTGCGTCGAGTCCTTGACGACGTTGTTGCGGACGACCACGTCGTCGGCGTCGTGCCGGACGACGATGCCCATCTCGTTGCGCGCGACCGTCGACCCGCTGATCCGGACGTTCTTCCCGCCGATCACCTCGATGCCGTAGCGGCCGTTCCCGGAGCTGTTGCTGTCCGAGAGCGCGTTGTTGCCGTAGGTCGTCGTCGGCATGCCCGCCGCGTTCGGACCGGCTGCGAGCCCGCTGCCGTTCAGCGTGATCCCGTTGCGACCGTTGTCCGACGCGGTCACCTGACTGAACACGATGCCGGTCGACGCCCGCGTCATCTTCACACCGTCCACCGCGTTGTCGGTCGACCGGACCGAGGTGAACGTCGAGTTGGTGACGTAGCGGTGCAGCACCAGGCCGTCGATGAGCGAGTGCTCCACCGTGGCGTCCGACATCGTGACGCCGTCCGCGCTCGTCAGGAAGAGGCCGTAGGCGTTCCCGTCGAAGGTGACGTGCTGCACGAGGGCGGAGACGTAGCTGTAGCCGCCGGCGCTGGCCGTGGCGCTGCCCGACTTCGGCAGTTCACCGGTCGGCAGGATCGCGTTGCCGAAGACGTCCTTGGTGGTCCGCTCGGTCTTGCCCTGCTGGTCACCGGAGGCCTGGTCGAGGGTCGAGAGGTTCGTCCCGGTCAGGGACACCCCGCCCGTGGAACCGCTCCAGAACCCCAGGTGGGAGAACTCCGCGTACTGCAGCGTCGCCGTACCGCCCTGCACGCGGACGTACGCACGGCCGTCGGTGGTCTGCTGGTCGACCCGACCGGACTGGGGGTCCCACGCGTCGATGGCGACCGGGGCCTTGGCCGAACCGACCACCTGGAGGCTGCCCGCCTGGGTGACGATGGACACGAAGCCCTCGTGGTTGCTCGCCATGTGGATGCGCAGCCCGTCCGGGCTCGCGAGCCGCAGCGTGGCACCGTTCTCGACGACGATGTTCTCGCTGAGCAGCCAGGAGCCGTCCGGCTGCTTGACGAACGTCGACGGCGCGAGGCGTGCGAGGTCTTCGACGGTGTAGGCCGCGCCGCGGGCGACGAGGACGAGCGTGTACGACGAGCCGGTGGCGAGGCGGTAGGGCTGCGAGACCGCGAGGCCGCTCCAGCGCGCCGCCGAGGCCAGTGCCCGGACGTTGTAGATCCGGTCGTTCTCGGCCGTCACCAGCCGCGCCTCCTTGTCCGGGTCACCCTGGTAGGGGCGTCCCGTCACGGGGGCCGCCGGGCCGGACCCGGTCGCAGCGGCAGCCGCGCCGGGCAGGCCGACGACACCCGCGACGAGCAGCCCCGCTCCCACGAGGAGTCCCGTGGCGATGCGCGGCACCGCCTTCGTCAGCGCGCTCATGCGGCGACCGCCTGGTCGTCGGATGCGGAGACGGAGACGGCGGCAGCAGCAGCAGCGCCGGCAGCGGTGCCGGCAGCGACCGTGCCCTGCGGGAGGACGATGCCGGGCGTCGCGACCCGACGGCCGGAGGTGGTCTCGGGCTGCAGGGTCCGGGCCTGCTGCCCGTCCCCACCCACCTGGTCGGCGTGCCGGGTCAGCCATCCCTGCTTGTTCATCGTGACGAACGAGTACACCTTGATCGGCAGGGCGACCGCGATCACCACGAGGGCCAGCACGGGCAGCACGAACAGGTCGAGCGGGTGCCGCTTGAGGTTCGAGACGCCGCGGACCGCTCGGCCGAAGAGCAGCCAGCCGAGGGTGAAGAGCACGCCGACGGTGCTGAGCTCGAGCCGGCTGAACAGCAGGTACCACATCGTGATGCCCATGGTCACCGGGGTGAGGATGATCTGCAGGACCGTGATCTTGGTCACGAACGGCACCCGCCACACCCATCCCTTTGCGATGGCGGTGAGGTACGTGCGGTAGGAGTTGCGGCTCCAGCGGATGCGCTGCTTGAAGAAGGCCTTGCCGCTCGCCGGGAACATCGAGAGCGCCTTGGCGGACGACTGGTGCACGGTCTTGTACCCGGACGCGATGACGAGCCACGTCAACCGACCGTCGTCGCCTGCGATGCACCGGCGCCCGAGGAAGAACTCGTTCTCGAGGTTGTCGAGCACCGGCATGACGGCGGAGCGTCGGTAGGCGGCGGTCCGTCCGGACAGGATCGGCACGGCACCCGCGGCGCCCATCGCCGGGACGTAGTTGAAGTAGCGGAGGTTGACCAGCCAGTCGGCGATGATGCGCCAGATGCTGGAGTTCCGCTGGTACACGTTCTGCTGCGTGCCGACACCGCCGACGCGCTCGTCGACGAAGGGCATCTGCACGGCTTCGAGGAGACCGGGCTCCCAGGAGGTGTCCGAGTCCACGAGGACCAGGACGTCGTACTTCGCGCGGCGGATGCCCTCGCCGAGCGCGCTCCGCTTGCCGACGTGGTGGAACAGCACCGGCTTCACGGTGGGGTCGCCCACCGCCACGATCCGGCGGTAGGCCTCGGTGTCCGCGACGTCGAGCACGATGATGATCTCGTCCGGGTGCTGCTCCCGCCAGGAGTCCAGGCAGCGGAGCAGGATGTCGGGGTCCTCGTGGAAGGACGGCACCACGACCGAGGTCGTCGTGCGGAAGCCGTTCTCGACCGGACGGGCGCGGGCCGAGAGCACGACCCGGTAGAGCCAGAGCGCCCAGACGATGATGCCGGCGATGCCGATCGGGAAGTACTTGAGCGCCTCGTGGCCGAAGCCGGCGATGTTGTCGAGCACGACCTGGGTCGAGGTCTGCGACGCGAAGAGGACGAGCGGGTGCATGAGGTCGGGTCCTTCGTGCGGTGTTCGGTTTCGGGTACGGAACACGACACTCGGCAGCACCGCACGACGGCACACCGCGCAGGGTGACGCGGGAGCCGCCTGGGTCAGCGGTGCGGAGAGGGTCGGGACAGCGCCGGATCCCCCCGTCGCTGCACGTCGCCAGGTCGGGTCGGGGACCGTGGTCCCGCATCCGACGCTGAGCGTTGGCCTGAACGTACTCTCGGGCGTGTCCCACCACAAGCACAGGACACCGCAATGCGGGTTTGCGCGAAGCCGTAGGGCGGTGTTCCGCCAGACTGGCGCGGTACCCCTCTGTCCCCGTCCTTGCCTCCGACGGCTCCCTGAGGCGCGCGGCCGACGGACTGGAGGCGCGTGGCGGCGCCGCCACGCGCCTCCAGTCCGTCGCGGCGAGGCCGGACGGGACCGGGTCAGCCCGCCACGGGGCCGAACCAGAGCAGGACCGGGGCGAGGACGAGCAGGATCGCGCTGATCCCGGTGACCGCGGAGGCGCGTCGGTCGTCACGCGCGTTCCGGGAGCGCGCGGCGAGGACGAGGGCCGTCCAGGTCGTCCCCCACGGGACGACTGCCAGCAGGAGCACCAGCGGGTAGAGGAACAGGCTCCCCTGCGACCCGGTCACCAGCACCGGGAGCCAGAGCACCGACCACAGCACCGCGAAGGCCGTGGCGGAGCCCACGAGCAGCGCACGCGCGACCTCGTAGCGGGTGTCCGTGGACGGCGGAGGACCTGCAACGGGGTGCACATCGCCACCGTAGCGCGAGCCCGGCCCTCGGCTCGTCACGTGCGCGGCCGTCCTGGTGGGTGTCGACGCCTTCCCGCCCGGCGGCAACTCCGCGGGCGCTGGCACAGCGGGGCGCACCCCCAGCGTGTCGGCTGGTCGAACTCGATGGCCGCCGCGGTCGGTGACCGGGAGGTCTGGGCCTGGACCTCGCGTCGCCGCCGTCGGACGCGCTGTTCCGGTGGAGCGCGCCGCACGTGCTCGCGATGCTCGAGCCGGCGGGGTCCCGACGACAGCCTGACCGGGCGGCGGAACGGAGTCGCTGCCACCCTGCGGGGGGCGGCACCGCGCGGAGCTGCTGTGGGGCCGACGCGCCGTCGTCGTCATCTCGCTCGTCGCCGGTGCGCAGTCCCGGGGAGCGGCGGTCCAACGTGTCGGACGGGAGGCGCGGGGCGGGCCCGCACCGCGCCTCCCGTCGGACTGCTGGTTGGCCCGCTTCGAGTCGAGGACAGATCAGCTATCGTGCAGGGATGACCCCCGAAGTGTGGATCGCCATCGCCGGCGCGGCCCTGCTCGTCGTCTTCTGGATCGGGCACTTCTTCGGGTGGTTCACGAGCAAGCACGGCCGAGGTCTGCCGGACGGATCGGCACCGACGATCCAGGGCAGTCAGGTGACCCCGCCGGACGTCGGCGGCCACGGTGGTGGCCACGGTGGTGGCCACGCGGGCTGACTGCTGCACGGACCCTGACGGGCCTACGCTCAGTGCAGGCAGGAGACCAGCTCCGACCGATGGTTCGCCGTCCGGTGTGTGTTCCGCTACCGCCGGGGTACCTACGAGGAACGGATCGTGACGGTCCTCGCCACGAGCGCCGAGGACGCCATCGGGAAGGCCGAGGACGTTGCGGCCGAGTACGCGGACACCCTCGGTGCTGAGTACCTCGGCCTCGCGCAGTCGTACGAGCTCTTCGACGAGCCGGGCGACGGTGCCGAGGTGTTCTCGCTGATGCGCGACTCCGACCTGCCCGACGACGCGTACCTCGACGCCTTCTTCGACACGGGAGGCGAGCGACAGCGCGACGTGGAGACGCCCGCGGCACCGCCGGATCGACCCGCCGGTCCGCCGACCGAGGAGACGAGCCCAGCCGACGAGACGGGCCCTGTCGGCGAGACCAATCCCGTCGTGCCCGGCGCCGGGTCGGTCGGAGCGGTGGCACTGCCGACCTGGACGATCAACCACTTCTCGCAGAGCAATCCCACGGGCGAGGGACAGGGCGATGTCGCGGCACTCCTGCGTCGGGTGGCGCAGACGATCGACGACCTGGGCGACGTACTGATCGAGGACATCACCTTCTCGAGCAGCGTGACCGCGGGCGAGGACGACCTCACCGTGACCGTGTACTTCCATCCGGAACCGCGCCGTCGCTGACTCGTGCTTCCGGCGGGACTACATGCTCGGTTGCGGTAGCCGGCGGTTCGTGCCGTCGGCGATCATCCGAGCAGGACGACCGGAACCGGCGCGAGGCACCGACGTCCTCCCGGGCGCCGCGGCCGGTGTCAGTGCCGCGTCAGCGGGATGTGAGTGGTCGGGCGGATGGTGGTCCCACCGACACGAGGAGTCCCCCGATGACCCGCATCCTGATCTCCGGCGCCAGCATCGCCGGCCCCGCCCTCGCCTTCTGGCTGAGCCGCTCCGGCCACGACGTCACCGTCGTCGAGAAGAACGACGGCATCCGACCCGGTGGGCAAGCCGTCGACTTCAAGGGCACGACCCACATGCGGGTCCTGCGGGAGATGGGCATCCTCGACGAGCTCCGTCAGTACGACATCCGCGACGGGGACGCTGCGATCGTCGACGAGCACGGCCGCACGATCGGCATCGCACCCGGGGGGCTCGGCTCCGGCGAGCTGAACGTCCCTCGGGACACGATCGCCACGGTCCTGTACGAGCGGACGAAGAACGACGTCGACTACCGGTTCGGAGACCGCATCGTCTCGCTCAGCGACGACGGCGAGGGTGTCTCGGTGACGTTCCACAGCGGCACGACGGACCGGTTCGACCTGGTCGTCGGCGCCGACGGCGTGCACTCCGGTGTCCGTCGCCTGGTCTGGGGTCCGGAGGAGCAGTACGTCGAGCACCGCGGTCACCACTACGTCCTGGCGGACCTCGACCTCGGCGACGACGATGTCGTCTACAGCCAGCCCGGCATGACGGTGATGCTCGGCGGATCGAAGGCCCCCACCTTCATCGTCGTCGCTGCGGACCGGTTCCCGGAGGCCCGCGACGACGTCGACGAGCAGAAGCGTCAGATCGCAGGCGCCCTGCGCGGCGGGCGGTGGCGGATCCCCGAGATCGTCGAACACTTCCCGGACGCGCGGACGTTCTACGCTGACTCGATCAGCCGGGTGACCGTGGACCGGTGGAGTCGCGGTCGGGTGGTCCTGCTGGGAGACTCCGCGTGGGGGAACGCCCTGAGCGGCTACGGCACGGGCCTCGCCCTGGTCGCGGCGTACGTGCTGGCCGGAGAACTCCGCCTCGCAGACGGGGATGTCGCCCAGGCCCTCTCCGAGTACGAGAACCGCTTCCGGCCGTACACGGCCGCCTCCCACAAGGTGAACGCCGGTGCGCTCCTGGCGCCGCGGACGAACCGCGGCATCCGGCTCCGGAACCTGTTCTTCCGCGCCGCATCGATCGCCTCCCCGCTCATGCGGCTCCTCGACCTGCCCGCCAAGGGGATCGACCTCCGCCGCTACCAGCACGCGGGAGCGCTTCTCGAAGACTGACGAAGCGCTTGCGACGGACCATGTGCCGTGCCGCCGATCAGGGCTTCGCCCCGTTGCCGAACGACCCGTGCAGCGTCGTACTGGCGAACGCGGTCCCGTCGATCACGCCGCGGACCCGTGCGAGCGTGGCGTCGTCCGCCGGTGAGACCCCGATGGTGAGCGAGCCGTAGTCGACGCGCAACGTCTGCGGGATGCTCGCCTCGAGTCCCGTGACGCCAGGCGTGGCGGCGAGCGTGGCCAGCCCGGACGCGACGCCGAGAGCGGTCTCGTCGGGGATCCGCTGGTCGAAGGTGCCCGAGTAGGTGACGGAGGTGAGGACGTGCCCTGGCCCGGCCGGCACCTGCAGCGTGAGGGTGACACCGGTCCAGGCGAGCCGCTCCGCCATCGTCACGGGGACCGCCGCCGCTTCCGACGGGGTCGCGTCCGGATCCATGGTGACCACGAAGGCGCTCGAGAACGAGTGCGACTCGGTCGCACCCGCCTGGGGTGCGGGACGAGCCGAGGGCGTGGGCACTGGCGGTAGACGGGGATCGTCCGGGGAGACGGCGCCGATCGGCGGCGGTGCGGCCGGGCCGGCGTCGCGGTTGTTCCATGCGTCGAGGCCAGGGGGCGTGACGTCCGTCCCGTCGGCGGCGGTGTACCGCTGGTGCAGCTCGATGCGGTTCGTCGCGCTCGCGACACCGGGGCTGGACTGCACGGTGCGGAGTGCGTCGTCGAGCGACGATGCGACCTGCGGGTCCAGCTGCGGGACCGCCGCCCCCGTGGCGGAGGAGGCCGAGCCTCCCGACCCTGCTGCGCACCCCGTGACCGAGACGAGCGTGATGACGAGGGCTGCGGTGACGGCAGCGGTTCGATGGAGCATCTCCCGACCGTACGGGTGTGGACGGCGCCGGCGCATCGACCGTTCGGCACAGGAGCCTCGATGGCGTCGAGCGGACCGGTGTGTTCCTCGACGACGTCCGCCGCCGCCCGACCGATCGAGCCGGAGCGTGGTGGACTGGGGGCAAGCGCGTCCGATCAGCGGCAGTCGTGGTGCTCGACGAGCGGGTGCTCGTCATCAGGAGGGTCAAGGACGGTCGGAGCTACTGCGTCCTCCCGGGAGGCGGCGTCGAGGAGGACGAGGACCTGCGAGGCGGGCCGGAGTTGCACCGCGCGTCCGTGGACGACCGGTACGACCCCACCTGGGTCGCCGCCTCGTCGCTCGACGGAGAACGCCTCGTCCCTGACGAAGCACGGCGCGCGGTCCATCTCGTCCTGAGCGCGGACCGGCCGGTACCGGAGCCGCCTCGGTAGCCGGTGCCACGCAGGTCTCCTGGACTCGCGGATCGAACAGGATCGGGATGCGCTCCGGCTTCCGCTCCGGCACCGCGGCACGTGCGGCCGGTCGGGGGGTTGCGGAGCAGTAGACAGCGCAGTTCACTCGAGAGTGCACCGTGTTCCACTACGGCAGGGAGACCAGCACTGATGCGTTCGATCGTCTACACCAGCACGCAGACCCGTCCGATCACGGACACCGAGCTCGCGCAGATCCTCGCGGTCGGACGGGAGAAGAACAGCGCGCTCGGGGTGACCGGCATCCTGGCGCACAAGGGCGACAACTGCCTCGGGATCATCGAGGGAGACGACGAGACCGTCGCGGTCCGCTTCGAACAGGTCCGCCGTGACCCTCGGCACACGAACGTGCGGGTGCTGGCGGACGAGCCCGTCGCCCGGCGGTCGTTCCCGGACTGGTCGATGGCGTTCCAGCCGCTCGACCCGCTGATGCAGCAGGTCCCGGGCTTCAGCGACCTGTTCGGGCCCAGCCAGCCGGCGGACCCGTCGTTCGGGTTGACCCGGGCGCGAGGGCTGTTGGAGTGGTTCCGGAAGCACCCTCTGGCACCGTTGACGAGCCGGACAGCCGAGGCGGACGAAGCGCCCCGCACGCGTGCGATCAACGGCGCGATCACCGCGCTCCACGACGGCGGCGTCACCCGGTTCACCCTCGACGTCGTTGCCGAGCGTGCGGAGATGAGCGCGGACGAGGTCCGTGCGGTGTTCCCGACGGAGCGGGCGCTGCTCGCCGCGACCGTCGAACGGTGGACGCAGACGATCGCGGCGCCGCTCGCGCCGTTGATGACGGAGAAGGGCACGGTCCCGTTCCTGCACGCCCTCCTCGCCGCACACGCAGAGGAGCCGGCGCTGATGGAACTCCTCGCGGCGAGTCTCGCGTCCGCCGCTGACCCGACGGTGGACGGCGCCGACTACTACCGGTCCACGTACCGGCGGTTCCGGCAGTCGATCCGTGACGGACTCGCGGCGGACGTCCGCGACGGACGGGAGCCGTCGACGATGGACCCGGTCCGGGGCGCGCAGCAGTTGCTGGCGCTGTACGACGGGCTGCGCCTGCAGGCCCTGCTCACCACGGACACGGACCTCGTCGACGCGTTCGACCGTGCGGCGACGCGGATGCGTCGCGGGTGGTCCGAGCAGTACGAGCAGCCGTCGTACTGGGACACGCCGGACACCGAGGCCCGCTAGCGCCTGCGCGGGGTCGCGGTCCGTCGGTGACGGAGGTCTCGACCACCGGACGCTCCGCGCGCTGTCGCGGCGCCCCGCGAGGTGCAGCACCACCGGGGACGAGGCGCACGTGCGGCGGACGGACTGCCCCTCGTGCCACGACGATCCGTGGTACGAGGGGCAGTCACACACCGGGCATCCGCGCGGCCCGGAGGCCCGCTCCGCTCCCCTACCGCTTCAGGTTCGTCAGCTCCTGCAGCACCTCGTCCGAGGTCGTGATGATCCGCGCGTTCGCCTGGAAGCCGCGCTGCGCCACGATCAGGTTCGTGAACTCCTGCGAGAGGTCCACGTTCGACATCTCGAGCGTGCCGGACGCGAGCGACCCGACCCCGGCGGACCCGGGCACGCCCACGTTCGCGGTGCCGGAGTTCGCGGTGGCGCGGTAGCCCGACGCACCGGTCTTCTCGAGGCCGGCCGGGTTGGCGAAGGTCGCCAGCGCGATGCGGCCGATCGCCAGCGAGGACCCGTTCGAGAACGACCCGACGACGGTGCCGTCCTTCGAGATCGAGTAGCCCTGCAGCGACCCCGCCTCGTGCCCGTTCTGCGACGAGATCGACGCGGTGTTCAGGGCCGCGAAGCCGGACAGCTGCGTCATGTCGACGGTGATGCCACCGACCTGCAGCGTCTGGCCGCTGGTGATCTTGCCGTCGTCGCCGAAGGTGATCGTGCCGGCGGCGGAGGTCCCCTGCCCGTCCGAGGCCCTGACCGTCCAGCCCGCGTCGGTGCGAAGGTAGGCGAGGGACAGGGTGTGCTTGGTGCCGTACTGGTCGTACACGGTGGCGTCGCGGTTGAGCGTCTCGTTGACTGCGGTGTCGGACGGCAGGTTGCCGGTGAGGGTCGCCGAGCTCGTCGCGGTCGCGGGGGCGGCGGCACCGATCGGCAGCATGATGTCGCTGAGGCCACCGCCGTCGTTCACGACGCCGTTCGTGGCCGAGTACCCCTGGACGATCTTGCCGTCGGCGGTGACGAGGCGACCGTCGGCGTCGAAGTCGAACGCTCCGGCGCGCGAGTACACGGTGTCGCCACCGAGACGCGTGACGAAGAACCCGTCGCCGGAGATCATCAGGTCGGTGGCCTTGCCGGTGGCCTGCGCGGAGCCCTGCGCGAAGTTGGTGGAGACACCGGCGACCTGCACGCCGAGGCCGATCTGGGCGGGGTTCGTGCCGCCGATGCCGGTCTGCGGTCCCCCGGCGCCCTGGGTCATCTGCGACAGGGTGTCCTGGAAGACGGTGGTGGACGACTTGAAGCCGACGGTGTTCACGTTGGCGATGTTGTTGCCGGTGACGTCGAGCATCTGCTGGTGGGAACGGAGACCGGAGATGCCGGAGTAGAGCGAGCGGAGCATGGTGCGACCTTTCGGTGAAGGAAGTCAGGAGGGGGGAAGGAGCGGGTTGGCGGTTCAGGCCGCCTTGATACCGGAGATCACGTCGAGGTCGACCTCCTTCCCGTTCACGGTCACGGTCGGCACGCTCTTCGCGTACGACACGGCGGTGGCGGTGCCCGAGACCGCGGTCCCGGTGCTCGCGTCGGTGTAGCTGACCTGCTTGCCGACGAGGTTCGCGGCGGCGATCCGCATCTGCAGCGAGAAGTTCTCGTTCGCCGTCGTGGTCTGGTTGGTGATCTGCTCCATCGTCGCGAGCTGCGTCTGCTGGCTGATCATCTGGTTCGTGTCCATCGGCGAGGACGGGTCCTGGTTCCGGAGCTGCGTGACGAGCAGCTTCATGAACACCTCGGAGTCCATGGTCTGCGACTTCTTCGCACTGGCGGTCTGCGCGAGGGCGGCTGCCTGTGTGGCAGCGTCCACCGAGCCGGTGATGCCGTCGAGGGGCATGGCGTGGTCTCCTTCGTGTCCGCGTCAGGCGAGGACGTCGAGTCCGACGGATCGGACGGTGGTGGGTCGGGCCGTGACCGGCGCGGTCGGGGTGGGGCGGGCCTCCAGGTCGGGTCCCGGACGCGGCACTGACGGGGCAGGACGCTCGTCGCGACCCGGCTGCTCCCCCGGGTGGTTCTGCGACGACAGGTCGAGCGTCGTGGCGACCCCGCTGCCGGCCGCGTCGCGCCGGAGGTCCGGCAGCACCTGCCGGACCGCGTCGCGGCCGGCGTCCGACGCGGCGAACAGCTCGACGTGCATCTCGTGCGCGGTGACGTGCGCGCGGACGGTGACGGGACCGAGCTGGTCGGGGACGACCTGCACCGTGACGACGTGGTCGCCGGGGCCGGCCTGCGCGAGCGTGAACAGCGGACGGGCGAGCTGCTGCGCGAGGGGCGCGGGAGCGTTCGCCGTGGCCGCTCCGGACGGCGGGGTCGGTGCGGTGGACGCAGGAGCGGGGACGGGGAACGCCGTCTCGCCACCGCGCGGGGCGGTCACGGCCTGGAGGCTCGCAGCACCCTGGTCCCCCGGCCGCCGGTCGGTGTCGGGGCCGGTTCGCGGACCCGTGGCCGGGCCGGTCTGCACGGCCGGTACGGCGGTGGCCGCCGGGCCCGCAGTGGATGCCGGCGCCGCTGCCGGATCCGTAGCCGGCCCGGTCGCCGCGGTGGCGATGGCGGCGGCGGGGGTGGCGCTCGACGCGGTCACCGGACCGGACGGCGCGGTCGCGGCCTCGGTCGGGACGGCTCGCGGTCCGCGAAGGGGTGTTCCCGGCGTCGTGCTGCCGCCCGCGGCTCGGGCTGCCTCCGTCGCTGCTGCGCTGGTCGCCGGTGTCGCACCGGTCGTGGCCGCGGCCGTTCGCCCGTCGGTGGCCGACATGGCGGGCGTCTGCTGGGCGGCTGCGACTGCGGCTGCGGAAGGCTGCGTCGCGGTCGCGGGGACGACGGCGGACGGGGGCGTCGAGTCCGCGGCGGATCCTGCGACGTCGGAGCCCGTGGCCCCCGGCGCGGTCTGACCGGCGGTCGTGCCCGAGCCGACGGGCACGACCGCGCCGGGCAGGACCACGGGGACGACGGCCGACGCGGCGAGGGCGGCGAGGAGCACGGGGTCGACGGTGGTGCTCGCGGCGGAGCCGTCCGAGGGCGTCTCGGCAGCGCCCGCCGCGGCAGCCGCAGCCGGGCGCGTCCCTGCGGGCTCGCCGGAGGACGAGGCTGCTCCGGCCGCCGAGGTCTGCGCACCGGCGACGGATGCTCGCGCGCTGCCGACGGCCGCGAGGGCGACGCCGAAGGGGAGCGCGGACGCCGACGAGGGTCCTGCGCCGCTGCCGGTCGACCCCGGGGTCGCCGACGGGACGGGTGTCGTGGTCACGGTGCTCATGCCGCACTCCCCCGCATCGCGGACAGGAGCGCCGCGGTCTGCAGGTCGGTGACCGACTGCGCCGCTCCGGTGGTCGGGACGGACCGGGCCGCCGTCGGCGCCGCGGCCTCGCTCGGCGCGATGCGGCGGATCGTCGCGATGTCGGAGTCCTTGTACCAGTTGTCCACGATCCGGACGTCCTTGCCGGGGCGGGGCGCGTGCAGCACCTTGCCGTCGCCGACGTAGATCACGATGTGCTGCTCGCCCTTCGGGATGATCAGGTCGCCCGGCTTCGCGTCCTTGAGCGACCCGACGGGCACCCCCATGTCCGCCTGGTCGGGCACCACGCGTGGCATGGTCACCCCGAGGTCCTTGAACACCGTCTGCACGAGTCCGGAGCAGTCCATGCCGGACCGCGTCGTCCCGCCGAAGACGTAGGGCACACCGAGGTACTTCTTCGCGTCCTCGACGACGTCGGACCCGGTGGCGCCGCTGCCGGTCGCCAGGGTGCCGCGACCGGCGTCCACCGACGTCGCCGGCGTGCGCGTCGCCGAGTCGGTCGCTGCCGTGCCGGTCGTCGCAGAGGTCGACGTGCCGGTCGCGGTCGCCAGGGCGTCGGCGAACGCGCCGCTCGCCGCATCGCCCGAGGCGGAGGCGGAACCGGCGGCGGTCGTGGTGCCGCCGCGGAGGGCGTCGATCTGGGACCGGATGTCGGCGATCCGGGAGAGCACGGCGTCCACGCTCATCGGGCACCACCTTCCGTGCGGCGTCGTGCCGCGATCTCGTCGAGGGCGTCCTGCTCGGCGCGCAGGTCGGCGGCGGCCTGCTCGCGGTCGTGGTGCCCCTCGAGCTTCTCGAGGCCGAGTGCGGCACGGCGGGCCGCCGAGTACGCGGCCTGGGCGCCGTCGGCCTCGGCGCGACGGGTGCGCGCGACGGCGTCGAGCTCCTCGAGCATCCCGCGCGTGGAGGCCCGGGCGGCGGCGAGGGCGCTGAGGGTCGCGGCGTCGGTGACGGGCTGCGCCTGCTCGCGGTCCGCCAGGGTGCGCCGAGCGGCGAACCGGGCGTCGGCGGTGTCGCGGATCCGGTCGTTCGCGGCGGCCAGGGCGGCGGCAGCGCGGTCCTGCTCGGCGTGCCGCAGGCGCAGCAGTCCGGCGAGGGGGAAGCGTCTGGCCATCAGGCGGACACCCCCAACCGGGCGACGAGGGCGTCGAGCGCGCGCCAGGACGTCACGGCGTCGGCACGCTCGTCCATGCCCTGCCGGAGGAACGCGTCGATGGCGTCCTGGTGAGTGACCGCGGCGTCGACGAGGGGGTTCGTCCCGGGCTGGTACGCGCCGACGTCGAGCAGGTCCTGCGCGTTCCGGCGCGCCGCCATCACCTTCCGGAGCGCGGTCGCCGCGGCGCGCTGCCACGGTTCGGTGACCTTCGACGCGACGCGGGACACCGAACCGAGCGCGTCGACGGACGGGAAGTGCCCGGTCACGGCGAGCTTCCGGTCGAGCACGACGTGCCCGTCGAGGATGCTCCGGGCGCTGTCGGCGATCGGCTCGTTGTGGTCGTCGCCGTCCACCAGCACCGTGTACAGCCCGGTGATGCTGCCGACCCGGTCGGTCCCGGCGCGTTCGAGCAGCCCGGCGAGCACCGAGAACGTCGACGGCGGGTAGCCCCGGGTCGCGGGCGGTTCGCCCACGGACAGGCCGATCTCGCGCTGCGCCATGGCGACGCGGGTGAGCGAGTCCATCATGAGCACGACGTCCTGCCCGACGTCGCGGAACGACTCGGCGATGCGGGTGGCGACGAACGCCGCGCGCAGGCGCATCAGGGCCGGCTCGTCGGACGTCGACACGACGACGATCGAGCGGGCGAGTCCCTCGGGTCCGAGGTCGTCCTCCAGGAACTCCCGGACCTCGCGGCCGCGCTCCCCCACCAGGGCGATCACGTTCACCGCGGCGTCGCTGCCGCGCGCGATCATCGACAGGAGCGAGGACTTGCCGACGCCGGAGCCCGCGAACAGGCCCATGCGCTGCCCGCGGCCGACCGTGGTCAGGGTGTCGAGCACGCGGACCCCGAGCTGCATCGGTGCGTCGATCCGCGTGCGGGCCATCGCGTTCGGTGTCGCGTGGTCGATCGGTACCCAGCCGTCGGTGTCGAGCGGACCGCGGCCGTCGATCGGCCGCCCGAGGCCGTCGAGCACCCGCCCGAACAGCCCGGCGCCGGTCGGCACGAGCACGGGTCGACCGGTCGGGCGCACGGGTGTGCCCGCGGTCACGGCGACCAGGCGTCCGAGCGGCATGGAGCGCACGCCGGTGGGGTCGGTGGCGACGACCTCGACGGGGGTCTGCGGACCGTCCTCGGCGCCGACGATCAGGACGTCGCCGATGCGGGCGTCGACCCCGGCAACGGTCAGCCCGAGGCCGACCGCGCTCGTGACGACACCGACGCGCTGTGGTGCGGCGAGGGCGATCGCCTCGTCCAGACCGCGGGGACGGAGGAGCGTCGCGGTCACCGGGACACCTCCGGTCGTCCGGCGCAGCGGCCCAGCGCGACCCGCGCGCGGTCGAGTGCGGCGCCGATGCGGGCGTCGAGCACCCCGTCGGGCAGGTCGACGACCGCGTCGCCGTCGTGCAGCGCGGCGTCGGCGACGACGGGGACGGTGAGCGCGAGGTCGGCCACGCGGGCGGCGTCGGCGGGGCTGAGCCGGACGGCCACCGGGACCGTGGCGTCGACCGAGGCGAGCGCACGTCGGACGGTGGCCTCCGCGCCGGGGGCGGTGCGTGCCTTCAGGCCGTCGTCGTCGCCGGTCACGGCGTCGTGGCGACCCGACCGGACCACGTGCCCCACGACGGCCTCGGCCAGGTCGAGGGCCGCGTCGACCAGGGACTCCTCGGCGTCACGCAGGACCGGCGCGACCTGGGAGAGCATCGCGTTCGTGGCGGCGTCGAGCACCTGGACGCGGCGGACCGTCTCGGCCTGCAGCGCGGCGAGTCGTGCTGCGTGCTCGGCCTCGAGCCGGGCGTGCAGCGCGGCGGTCTCGGCCTGCGCGGCACGGAGGCCCGCGGCGTACCCGGCGGCGTGCCCGCGCACGTCGGCGGCCGCTGCGAGGTCGCGGGTGGTCGCGCTCCCGAGCACCGGGAACGCGACGCGCTGGACGGTGACGTCAGTCAACGAGCTCGTCCTCCTCGGCGCGGTGGACGGTGATGGTGCCCTCGGCCTCGAGCTCGCGGACGGAGCGGACCACCTCGGCGCGCGCCTCCTCGACCTGCGAGACGCGGACCGGGCCCATGGCCTGCAGCTCGTCGTCCAGCAGCTGGCGGTTGCGCTCCGAGACGTTCGCGCGGATGGTCTCGACGACCGGGGCCGGCGCGCCCTTCATGGCGGTCGCGAGGAGCTTCGAGTCGATGCCGCGCAGGACCTGCTGGATGTCGCGGGACTCGAGCTTGACGATGTCCTCGAAGGTGAGCATGCGCGAGCGGATGTCCTCGGCGAGCTCCGGGTCCCGCGCCTCGAGGCCGTCGAGCACGGCCTTCTCGGTGGCGACGTCCGAGCGGTTGATGATCTCGACGAGGGGTGCGATGCCGCCGACGACCTCGACGCTCTCGCGCGGGGACACCACGGCACCGGCGCGCTGCCGGAGGACCCCGGCGACGATCCCGACGGCCTCCGGGGTGGCGGTGCCCATCGTCGCGAACGCCTGGGCGACGTCGGTCCGCACGCGGTCGTCGACACCGGCGAGCACCGCGCTCGCCTGGCCGGGCCGCAGGTGCGCGAGCACGAGCGCGATGGTCTGCGGCAGCTCGCCCTCGAGCAGGCTGACGACCTGGCCGGGCTCGGCGTCGTCGAGGAACTCGAAGGACTGCCCGGCGAGGTTCGACGCCAGCCGGTCCATCACGCCCGCGGCCCGCTCGGAGCCGAACGATGCCTCGAGCAGCCCGAGCGCGGCGTCCTTGCCGCCGCGCTTCTGCACGCGCCCACGCTGCGTGATGCGGTGGAACTCGCTCATCGTGCGGTCCACGACGCTGTCGTCGACGCGGCGCATCCGGACGATCTCCGCGCTGATCTCCTCGGCCTCGAGCTCCGTGAACTGCTTCATCACCTCGGCGGCGCGCTCGGTCTCCATCTGCATGAGGATGAGCGCGACCTTCTGCGCGCCGGTCAGGATGCGCTCGACCGCCCCGTTGCCGGCGGGGACCGGGACGAGGGCGCTCACACCGGCGACCGGTCGTCGAGGAGTCCGCGGAGCAGGTCGGCGGTGCGCTTCGGGTCGCGCTCGGCGAGTGCGGAGATCTCCTGGCGGCGACGTTCGGCACTGATCTCGTCGGTGGTCAGCACCTCGGTCGGGGCGTCGTCGTGCGGCAGGGTCGGCAGCGCGACGGTCTCCGGCTCGACGGCGGGGATCGCCAGGTCGTCCCCACCGAGCGGCAGCTCGAAGGTCTCCCCGGCGAAGACGTCGAGCTCGCCGACGTCCACCGCCTCACGGGACTGACGACGGGCACGGCGGGCGAGGACGATCGCGAGCACGATCGCGGCGGCGAGGACCGCGAGCACGATGCCGGCGGTGCGGATGGCCGACCACATCGCCTGCTGCTGCTCGGTCTGCTGCTGCTCCTCGAGGGCCTTCGCGGCGTCCTTCGCGGCGGAGTCGTCGAAGTCCATCATCGCGACGCGGACCTGGTCACCGCGGGTGTTGTCGGCACCGGCAGCGGCGGACACGAGGTCGTTGATGCTCTGCAGGTTGGCGTTCTGCACGGAGTCCGCACGGGAGTTGAGGGCGACCGAGATCGTCTGCCGCTCGACACCGCCCGCGGGGATCTGCGTCGTCTCGGTGGTCTTGTCGACGGCGTTGTTCTTGGTCGCCGACTCGTTCTTGTAGCCGTCGTCACCGGTGGCCGTGCCGTTCGCGTTCGTGCCGCCGGCGGTGCCGTTCGGGACCGCGATGTTGTCCGGGCCGAGCACGCCGGTCGCGCCGGCACCCGCGCCGGAACCGGAGCCGTACTGCTCGGTGGAGCTCGACTCGTTCAGGGCGACCGGGCCGGTGGTCGGCTGCGCGAAGCTCTCCGACGTCCGGGTGCCGGACTGCTGGTTCATCGTCGCCGAGACGACCACGCTGGCGTTGCCCGGGCCGAGCGTCGTGTCGAGCAGGTCCTGGATCTTCTTCCGGGTGGTCGCGTCGTAGTCGGCCGCCTGGTCCGCGCCGCTGCCCGTCGCGCCGGTCCCGACCGCGGAGAGGGTCTGGCCCTTCTGGTCGACGACGGAGACGTCGGTGGGCTGCATGCCCTCGACCGCCGCGCTCGTCAGGTGCACGATCGACTGCACCTGGTCGGTGGTGAGCTGCGCGCCGTTCTCGGTCGCGACGAACACCGACGCCGTCGGGTCCTTCTCCTCGGAGACGAACACGGTCTTCTCCGGGATCGCGAGCTGCACGGTCGCGGCCTTCACGCCGTCCATCGACGAGATCGTCTTCGCGAGCTCGCCCTCGATCGCGCGCTTGTACGTGACGTCCTGCTGGAACTCGGAGCTCGTCACGCCCATCTTGTCGAGCAGCGAGTAGCCGCCCTCGTTCGACGACGGCAGGTTGTTCGACGCCGCCTTCAGCCGCTCCGAGTACACCTTGTCCTGCGGCACGAGGATCGTCGCACCGCCGTCGGTCAGCTGGTACGGCACACCGTCGGTCGTCAGCTGGTCGGTGATCGAGCTCGCGTCGGCCGCCGCCAACCCGGTGAAGAGCGGCGCGTAGGACGCCTTGCCGAGCCAGCTCGCGAGCGCGATGCCGCCGAGCACGAGTGCGGCGACACCGATCAGCGCGATGGTGCGCTGTGCGGCGGAGAACCCCTTCACGTAGGCGACGATGCGCCCCCACGTGTTCTGCATCGCGGCGGGCATCAGGCCTGCATCCGCATGATCTCGTTGAACGCGTCGACGCCCTTGTTGCGGACCGCTGCGACGAGCTCGAGGGTGACCTGGGCGCGCGTGGACGCGATCGTGGCGTCGTGGATGTCGTCGAGGTTGCCCGTGACGGCCTTGAGCGCCAGGGTCTTCGAGTTGCTCTGCAGCTGCTGCAGCCCGTCGACCGCGTTGCCCAGGCTCGCGGCGAAGCCGTCACCGCCGGCGGCCGGCTGGACCGCACCGGCGCCCGCCGCCCCGGCTCCTGCGGCACCGCCGAGCGCGCCGGTACCGGTGACGGCGTCCGCGGCTCCGGCGAACGCGCGGGTCATGGCGTTGGTGGTCACACCGTTCAGGGCGTCGATGGGCATCAGTTCTTCCCGATCTGCAGTGCCGCCTCGTAGGCGGTCTTGGCACGGTCGACCACGGCGGCGTTCGCCTGGTAGCCGCGCTGGGCCATGATGAGGTCCGCCATCTGCGTGCCGAGGTCGATGTCCGGCATGCGGACGTACCCTTCGGCATTCGCGAGCGGGTTGTCCGGGTCGTAGGTCACACGGCCGGCGGCGCTGCCGAACGCCGCGCCCTTGACGTAGGCGCCGGACGTGCCGGCACCCTCCTGCACCTCGACGTAGCGGGCCTGGAACGCGGAGTCGTCCATCGACCGCACGGTGTTGACGTTCGCGATGTTGTCCGAGATCGCGTCGAGCCACTTCCGGTGCACGGTCATGCCGGTGCTCGCGATGCCGATCGCGTCGAAGGTCGTCACGAGTTCGTCCGCATCGCTGCGCGCAGGGCCGTGGCCTCGCCGCCGACCGCCTGGGTGGCGAACTGGTAGCGCAGGACCGTGTCGACGTTCGACAGGGTCTCCTGGTCGAGGTTCACGTTGTTGCCGATCTCGTTCGTCGGCTCGAGGCTGCGCGCGACGGTCGGCGTCGTGTGCCCGTCACCGTGCACGATCGACTGCGCGAGGGCGTCCTCGAAGCGCACCTTCTCGGCGTGGTACATAGGGGTGTTGATGTTCGCGACGTTGTTCGCGATGGTGCGCTGCCGCAGCGACAGCCCGTCGAGCGCGCTCTGCAGCGCGACGCTCGTCACGGAATCGAACACGGGTGGCCCGTCCCCTCGGTGTGCGACGTCGTGCGACGTCGCCGATTGGCGGTGGCCGATCCGTGGCCGAACGAGTGAGCGATCCGTGCTCGCGGTGCGCTGTCGGCGGCGGCGGGTGGGGCGTTAGGGCTCGCCCCGAACGGGGGGGCGGGGGCTCCCGACGGCCCGGTCGCGTGCACGCGTCCTCGCCGGGTGGCCGGGCCGCGCGCCGCTGTGGTCGGGCCGCGCGCGCCGCTGTGGTGCGACGATGCCGCTGTCGTACGACGACGCATCTGTCGTCTCGCCCGGAGACGCGCCACGACCTGCGACCCGAACGACGGAACCGCTGTCGTACGACGACGCATCTGTCGTCGGACTCGCTCGGGCTGTCGCGGATCCGGCTCAGGCGGAGGCGTCGAGGTACACGGAGCCGCGCGGCTCGTCCGTCGCCGCGACCTGGCGGAGCGCACCGAGGTGCTCCAGGGTCTGCCGCCGCTCCGTCTCGAGCGCCGACATCCGGTCGCGCTGCGCGGCCAACAGCCGGGAGGCACGACCCAGCAGTGCGCGCGGCACGGGCCCGAGCGTGGTCGGCTCGGCCCACGGGGTCGCGTCGAGGACGCTCGCTGCGGTCGCGACGGGGTCAGAAGCGCTCGCGTCGATCGCGGTCGGCGCGCTGGCGGTCAGCTCGCGTTCGAGGGCGTCGAGCACTGCCGCCCACTCGCTGTGGACGGCGTCGACGGTGGTGTCGTCGATGGCGTCAGGCGACACCGAGGGCTCCCCCGGTGTCGACCTGCGGCGCCTGGGTCGTCGCCAGCGCCGCGGCGGCCTCGTGCCACGACTGCCGCAGGGGTTCGAGGATCCGGATGCAGTCGCGCGTGGCCTGCACGTCGCGGTGCACGTTCGCCGTGATCAGGGAGGTCGACGCGTAGTTGTAGATCGCGAGGAGTCCCTCGCCACCGTCCCACACGTCGATCCGGAGCGTGGACGACAGCTCGCCGACGATCGCCTGGGCGTGCAGGAGCTGCTCGCGCGCTGCCTCCCAGTCGGACGTCGTCTGCGCGGCCTCTGCGCGGTGCAGGTCGAGGAGCAGCCGGTCGTAGAGCATCGTGACGAGCTGCGCGGGCGTCGCCGACAGCACGGCCTCGTTCGTGTACTGCGCGCGGCGCTGGTCGGTCACGGTGCGGGGCTGCGCGGCCTGCCGGAAGGCGGCGGACTGCAGGTCGAAGGCGTTCATGGTCGTTCCCGTCACTTCGACGTCGATGCCAGCTGGCCCGAGAGCCACGCCGACTGGGACTGGAGCTTGCTGAGGCTGGTCTCGAGGGCGGAGTACTGCGCCTGCAGCGTCGCCCGCCGCGCAGTCAGCCGGTCCGACCAGTTGTCGATCTGCGTCGTCAGGTCCTTCGCGACCGACTGCTGCCCGGTGATCGAGGTCGTGATCGACCCCGTGTACTTGTCCGACGCCGCCGTCGCCGAGGCGCCGACGTTCGTCGCGACCGCGGACAGCATGGCCTGGGTGCCCTGCGGATCGTCCGCCAGGGCCTTCTGGAAGGCCGCGGCGTCGAAGCTGAAGGTGCCGTCCTTCTGGATGACGATGCCGATCGACGACGGCGACTTCCCGTTCACCGGCGTCGACATCGTCGTCGTGAGGCGCTGGACCGCGTCACGGGTCGTGCCGTCCCCGGTCAGCACACCGGCCTTGGTCGACGTCGTCCCGGTGGTCGGACTCGTGGTGCTCGTGACCGCGGTGTTCGTGGCGTAGTACGAGGTGACGGCGTTCAAAGCGTCGACGAGCCCTGACGCCACGGCCTGGGCCTTCGTCGTGTCCTGCGCGACCGTGACCGTCACCGGCTCCGTCGTGGTCTGGGTCACCGTGACGTCGAGCCCGGGGAGCAGGTCATCGAACGTGTTCGTCGCGCTCGTCACGGTCTGCGCTGCGGCTGTCCCTGCCCACAGCGTGACGCTGGCGTCCTTGCCCTGTGTGACGATCGCGGCACCTGGCTGGGTGAACACGTTCGTCGCCGTCCCCGCCGTCACCTCGTCCGAGGTCCCGCGGTAGAGGGAGAACGACGCCGCGGTGCCGGTCTTCGTCGCGCTGAGCTGCAGGCGGTAGAGCTTCGTGCCGTCGGTGTCGGTGCCGGCGGCGACCTTCGTCGCGGTGACCCCGGCGCCGGCCTTGTTGATCGCGCTCACGGCGTCGTCGAGCGAGCCGGAGGCCGGCGTGACGGTGGTCTTCTTCCCGTCGGCCCCGACGAGCGTCAGCGGCTCGGCTGCCGACGCCCAGGTCGACATCGCCGCGGTGACGCCGACGTGCGCGGTCGCGGTCGACCCGACCTGGAAGCTGACCGAGCCGGCGGAGGCCGTGGCATCGGTCGCGACGGTCACGCCGGTCGACGAGCTCGTGGCACTGTACACGTCCAGCGACGTGGCCTTGGCGGCGTCGCCGGCCTTCGTCGCGAGGGTCTGCACCAGCGAGTTGATCGTCTGCAGCGACGACACGAAGGAGTTCGTGTCGGTGAGCTTGTTCTTGAGCAGGGTCTGCGGGACCTGCTCGATGGTCATCAGCGAGTTGATCAAGTCGGTGGTCTTGAGACCGCTGACCAGACCGTCGATCGCGAGACTGTTGCCCGAGACGGACGACGTCGACATCGCGGGGCTCCCTGTCGTCGGGGGTGGTCGTGGGTGTGATGACGCCGCCGTCCGGAGGACTCGAACTCCTCCGGACGACGGCGTCGGTGGTGCTAGCGGAGGAGCGAGAGCACGCCCTGGGTGCTCTGGTTCGCCTGCGCGAGCATCGAGGTGCCGGCCTGGCTCAGGATGTTGTCGCGGGTGTACTTGACCATCTCCTGCGCCATGTCGACGTCGGTGATGCGCGAGCTCGCCGCGGTGAGGTTCTCCTTGGCCACGTTCGTCACGTTGATGGCGTGGTCGAGACGGTTCTGGACCGCACCGATGTTGGAACGCGCAGCCGAGACGTACTTGATCTCGTCGTCGATCTTGCCGATCGCGGTCTGGGCGTTCGCTGCCGAGTCGAACGTCAGCGCACCGACGTTCGTGGCGACGGTCCCGACGTTGGCCTTCGACAGGTCGATCGAGATCTGGCTCGCGGACGTGCCATCGGCGCCGACCTGGAAGGTCAGCGACCCGTTGCCGGTGCCGTCCGTGCTCGCGGTGCCGTCCAGCAGCTTGATGCCGTTGAAGTTGGTCGAGCCCGAGATGCGCGTGAGCTCGTCCTTCAGCTGGCCGACCTCGGTCGAGATCGCGGTGCGGGACTCCGCGTTGTTCGAGTCGTTACCCGCCTGGACGGCCAGGTCGCGCATGCGCTGGAGGATCGAGTGGGTCTCGGTGAGGCCACCTTCAGCGGTCTGCACGACGGAGATGCCGTCCTGCGCGTTGCGGGCGGCGACCGTGAGGCCACCGACCTGCGACTTGAGTCCCTCGGAGATCGTCAGGCCCGAAGCGTCGTCTGCAGCGCGGTTGATGCGGAGACCCGTCGAGAGCTTCTCGAGGGACTTCGACAGGTCGTTCTGCGTCGCGTTGAGGTTCCGGTACGTGTTGAGTGCCGAGAGGTTGGTGTTGATGGACATACCCATGGTGGTTTCCTCCGTGAATCCTTGGGTGGTGGTGCCTGCCCGTCCATGGGCTGACATCCGTGACTCTCGGCAGGTTCGCCGAGGTCGTTAGGTGTCGGCGAGGAAATCTCCTCGCCGAAGATCAACTGGCCGCCACGGCCGTCGGCGCCGACGCGTCCTGCACGGCCCTGGCGACCCCGGCGGCCGCGTTCGCCGCGACCCGCGCCAGGTACGCGCTCCGACGTGCGGCGGTGGTGCGGGACACCGGCTCGACCGCGGTGCCGTCGCCGTAGTGCTCGGCCAGTCCGTCGCGCAGGAGCCGCATCGCCTCGGACCGCTGCTGCGACACCGCGGAGTGCGTGATCCCGAGCTCGGCGGCGACCTCGGTGACCGAGCGGTCACCGAAGTAGACGTTCTCGACCACGAACCGCATCCGGTCGGGCAGCGCGGCGACGGCGGCGCGCAGGTACCGGCGCTTCTCGGCTTCGAGCAGGTCCTCGCCGGGCAGCGGCTGGTCGGACGTGATGACGTCGTGCACGGTCTCGTCGATCGTGCCGACCGTGCGGCCCGCGTCGGACATGGCGTCGGCGGCGGTCTGGCGGTCGACGCCCATCGCGTCGGCGATCTCCTGCACGCCGACGGAACGACCGAGTCGGGCGGACAGGGCCTCCTGCGTCGCGAGGGTCTCGCGGATCCGCTTCCGGGTGCCACGGGAGGCCCAGTCGGCAGAGCGCATGTCGTCGGCGAGGGCACCGGTGATACGGGTGCGGGCGTACGCGCCGAAGGGCACGCCGAGATCCGGGTCGAACGCCTCGGCGGCGGCGACGAGTGCGAGGGACCCGACGGCAGCCAGGTCGTCGCGGTCGAGGTGGGTGGCGCGCGCACGGACGTCCGACACGATGTAGCCGACGAGCGGCAGGTGTTCCACGATCATCGCGTTGCGTGCGTTCCGGTCCATTGGCTTCCCCTGGTCGACGTGCTGACTGACCCGTCCGTGGGCGCGACGGACACCGGCCCTCGGGAGGCCGGTGCGGTCGACGAAGAACCACCCGGTTCCCTCCGGGCGGTGCACCCGCGCCCCTGCGACGCGGTGCGGGGGCGAGCCCCTGCGGTGCGTTCCGAATGTATCGGCTGGGAAGTCCCCGGTGCCGGCTGTGAACGTCCCCAGTGCGGGGGGACGCGGGGTTCCGACGGTCCGCACTTCGGCGGACACACGGGCCGGAACGACCGTTCTCGTCCCCCGCTCTGGGTGACATCTCGTCCCCCGCCCACCGACGACCGGGAGGCTCGACCCGCCCCCGACTCGTCCCTCACGTCCGCCTCGTGGTCGCGTCCACCGCCGTGGTCCGCTTACGCCCGACCGACCGGCGTCGATAGTCCCCGCTGTCCACCGGAAGGCGGACCGGAACGACCCGACCGTCGCCGACACCGATCCCGAACCGGGAGGAGCCATGAGCGTGAACGACCTGTCCGCCGTCCTCTGGCGCGAGCGCGAACTGCTCGAACTGCTCACGTTCAAGCTCGAGGAGGAGCAGCTCCTGCTCGCCGCCGGGCGCTCCCGCTGGGTGTCGCACGCCAGCCGCGAGGTCGAGCAGGTGCTCGAACGCCTCCGCAGCACCGGACTCGAGCGGGCCGCGTCGAGCGCCGCCGTCGCCGAGGAGTGGGGCGTCGACCCCGGCGCACCGCTGCGCGACGTGGTGGCCGCTGCCCCGAACGGCCCCTGGGGCGAGATCCTCGCTGCGCACCTCACCGCGATGGTCGAGCTGACGACGCAGATCGGCGCGCTCCGCGACGAGAACGACCGCTTCCTCCGCACCGCGACGCAGGCCACCGAGGAGACCCTCGCCGGCTCGGTCGGCGACGCGTCCACCTACGACGCCTCGGGCAGCTCCGGCTCCCGCTCCGACGGCGCACGCCTGTTCGAGGGGACCCTGTAGCACCGTGGTGAGCACCTTCGGATCCCTCGCGACCGCCTACTCCGGCCTGACCGCAGCCCGCGCGGGCATCGACGTCACCGGGCAGAACATCGCGAACGCCGGCACCGCCGGGTACACCCGCCAGCGCGTGACGCAGTCGTCGGTCCCCGCCGTCCAGACCGGCTTCGTGCACGGCACCGCGGCCCTCGCCGGCCAGGGCGTCTCGGTCGACGGCATCGCCCGTCTCGGCTCCCTGACGCTCGACGCCGGCCTCCGCACCGCGACCGGCTCCTCGGCGTGGGCACAGACCCGCGCGACGGGCCTCTCGACGATCGAGGACGGCCTGCACGAACCCGGGAAGAACGGCCTCTCGGCGCAGCTCGACGTCTTCTGGTCGGCGTGGAGCGACCTCGCCGCGCACCCCGACGACGCGGGAGCCGCCTCGACCGTGATCGCCGCGGCCTCCACGGTCGCGGGCAGCCTGGCCACCGGTTCGAAGGCCCTCGACACGCAGTGGACCACCGTCCGGTCGACCGCCGCGACCCAGGTCGACCAGCTCAACGGCGCCGCCGCGCAGGTCGCCGACCTGAACGGGCAGATCCGGTCGACCCTCGCCGCCGGCGGCAACGCGAACGAGCTGCTCGACCAGCGCGACCAGCTCACCCAGCAGATCGCCGGACTCGCGGGCGGCACGGTCCGGACGAACACCGACGGGACCGTCGACGTGCTGCTGGGCGGCAACCCGCTCGTGCAGGGCGACACCGTCCGCACCGTCGCACTCGACGGCGGCACCCGGCTCGGCGACGGGACGGCCGTCGCCCTCCGCTGGACCTCGGGCAGCGCCAGCACGGTGACACTCGACGGCGGCTCGATCGGCGGTGCGCTCTCGCTCCTCGCCCCGGCCTCCGGCGGCACCGGTGGAGCGATCGCCGAGGCCTCCGCCGCGTACGACCGGGTCGCGACCCGGCTCGCCGAGACCGTGAACGCCGAGCACGCGAAGGGCACCACGCCCTCGGGGGCCACCGGTCAGCCGTTCTTCGCCCTCGCCACCGGCACACCGGCGGCCCAGGGACTCTCGGTCGTCCCGACGGACGGCACGGGCCTCGCGACGCGGAACGCGGCGGGGGAACTCGACGACTCGTTCGCCGACACGCTCTCGCGACTCGGCGCGGTCGCCGGGGGTGCGGACAGCACCTGGGCGACGTTCGTGGCGGGGGTGGGCAGTGCCTCCCGGACGGCCACGTCGGAGGCGACGCTCACCGGACTCGCCCTGACCAGCGCACGCACGCAGCAGCAGTCCGGGGCCGGCGTCGACCTCGACGAGGAGAACGTGGCCCTGCTGAGCTACCAGCACGCCTACCAGGGCGCGGCGCGCGTCCTCACCGCGGTCGACGAGATGCTCGACACGCTCATCAACCGCGTCGGACTCGTCGGGAGGGGCTGACCGTGATCACCCGTGTGACCACCCAGATGTCGATCGCATCGGCGACGGAGCGACTGCAGGCCAACGCCGCCCGTGTGGCCGAGGCCACGCAGCGCGCGACCACGCTGCAGGCGATCGCGAAGCCGTCGGACGACCCGGTCGGCACCGGTTCGTCGATGCAGGTGCGGAAGGAGCAGGCCGCCGCCGCGCAGTACACGCGCAACGCGAACGACGCCGTCGGCTGGCTCGCGACGACCGACAGTGCCCTCACCGGTGCCCACTCGGTGCTCGCGACGGTGCGGGACCTGACCGTTCAGGCCGCGAACTCCGGTGTGATGGACGACACCGCCCGCGACGCGTTCATCACGCAGTTCCGGGCGCTGAAGGCCGACCTCGAGTCCGCCGCCAACAGCACCTACGGCACGCGGTCGGTGTTCGCGGGCTCGTCGACCTCGTCGACCGCGTACACGAGCGCCGACGGCTTCGCCGCTGCGACCACGGCGGTGTCCCGACGGGTCGGCGACGCCCAGACCGTGCGGGTCGACACCCCGGGCGCGGCGGCGTTCGGCTCGGGCGCGTCATCGGTCTTCGCGGTGATCGACGGCATCGTCGCCGACCTCCAGAACGGTGTGAACGTGAACCCGAAGCTCAACGACGTCGACGCCGCACTCGGGACCCTTCGCTCGGCACAGGCCGACGTCGGTGTGCGGCACGCGGCGGCGCTCAGCGCGCAGGACGCGCTGAAGACGTCGTCCGTCGCACTCGAGACCCGCCGAGCCGGCATCGAGGACCTCGACCTCGCCGGTGCCGTCCTCGACCTGCAGGTACAGCAGACCACCTACCAGGCAGCCCTCGCCGTCACCGCGAAGGTCCTGCAGCCGACCCTGATGGACTACCTCCGATGAGCATCGACCTGACCTTCCCCACGCCCCCGTTCGGGCTGTCGCCGGCGCCCGTATTCACCCTGGAGCCCGTCGACGGCGCCGAGGGGCTCTTCGCCCTGCACGGCGACGACGCGCGGCTCTTCCTGCTCGACGCCGCGGTGCACCTGCCCGACTACGCGCCCGAGCTCACCGACGAGCAGGCGGCGACGATCGGCCTGACCGACCCCGCCGACGCGATGCTGCTCGTCGTCGCCAACCCGGGGCCGTCCGGCACGACGGTGAACCTGCTCGCCCCGGTCGTCGTGCACGCGCGCACGGCCGTCGGCGCGCAGTTCATCCTCGAGGACCAGGACCTGCCGCTGCGCGCCGAGCTCGCGCGGCGGTAGCGCGCGGCGGGCGCGCGGCGAGGCGCTAGGTCGTCTCGCGATCGCACGCGTTCTTCGACAT
The DNA here is from genome assembly GCF_044745105.1 of Curtobacterium sp. NPDC087080. Taxonomy (NCBI): domain Bacteria; kingdom Bacillati; phylum Actinomycetota; class Actinomycetes; order Micrococcales; family Microbacteriaceae; genus Curtobacterium; species Curtobacterium sp. NPDC087080. Next base: position 540,474 of record NZ_JBIUZP010000001.1, read on the forward strand.
CGCGCCCGTCGCGTCGGGCCTGCGCTGTCGTACGACTCGCCCGCTGTCGTACGACAACGGGTTTGTCGTACTTCTCGCGCAGCTGCGCTCGCCCGCGGCTGCCGCGACAGATCCGCTGTCGTACGACAGCAACTTCGTCGCACTTCTCGCCGCCGCCACTCCTGCACAGCCGGGAGGCTCGACTCACCATCCCCAGTTCAGCTCACCCCCGCCGATCGCCCCGGTCCAGGACGCGAGGCTGGCGGACATGCACGAACGAGTCCTCGCCGTCCCGCTGATCCGGACGAGTCACTCCACCTCCGCAGAGCGCCGCGCACTGCAACGTCGTGCACAGCGCGGCGAGCTCCGGCCGATCCGTCCCGGCGTCCTGGTCGATCCAGCAGCGGTCACCGACCTCCTGCCGGAGGAACACCACCTCCTGCTCGTGCGCGCCACCGCGCACCGCATCCGTCCCCCGAGACTGCTCGCTCACCGCAGCGCCGCACTCGCCTACGGGCTCCCCCTCGTCGGTGCCCCGCCGGACCGGGTCGAGCTGCGGGACCCACGGCGGTCTCGCGTCGAGACCACCGCGTACCTGCGGACCCGCCCGGTCGTCGCGCGAGCACCTCGCGGGAAGTGGGACGGCACGCCGCCGTACAGCCCGTCGATGTTCGCCGGCGTCACCGTCGAACCACTCGTCGACGTCCTGGTCGATGTCGCCGCGACCGAACCGCTCTGCACCGCGCTCCCGATCATCGACGCCACGTTGCACGGCCGTCAGCTGCTCCCGTCGATGCTCTCGGAGGCAGCCGGGGCGGCTACCGCTGCACACGACAAGGCGGCGACGGCACTCGGGATGGGGTCGGCGCTGTCGGACTCCCCGGCGGAGTCGGTGTGCCGAGTGCGCTTCCGGCAGCTGGGAGCGCCGGCGCCCGTCCAGCAGCACGTCTTCACGCGGCCCGGCGAGCGGACCGCAGTGGTCGACTTCTGGTTCCCCGACCAGGGCGTCGTGGTCGAGGTCGACGGGCGGGGGAAGTACGGCGAGGGCCTGGAGGCCGCTACCGCGCGCTGGCACGAGAAGCAGCGCGAGGACTTCGTCCGTTCGTTCCCCGAGGTCAGGACCGTCGTCCGGGTCGTCTGGGCCGACCTGGTGGAGCCCGAGCGACTCCGGGCGAAGCTCCTCCGAGCGGGCATCCCGTGCCGGTGATCTCCGACGGGTCGACGCGCGCGGCGACCAGCGCGAGCGGAGCTCCCACCGCCCGGGCGTACCGTCTCCGTCATGGCCCGACAGCACAACGACGGGGCGATCGTGCCGATGCCGCCCGCCCCGGTCCAGCCCGACACCCGCGACGACCGGACCCCGACGCCCGACAGCCCGAAGGGGTGGGCGAAGATGCTCGACCGCGTGATCGCGGTGCAGCGCCCGGTGGTGGTCGCGCACGTGAACGCGATCCGACGACGTCACCCGGACGCGAGTCCGGCCGAGGTCATCCAGATCCTCGAGCGGCAGTACCTGGCGGCGGTCACGACCGGTGGCGCTGCCGTCGGCGCGAGTGCGGTCATCCCCGGCGTCGGCATGGCTGCGGCCCTCGGGCTGAGCGGTGCCGAGACCGTCGGCTTCCTGGAGGCGACCGCTCTCTTCGCGCAGTCGGTGACGGAGGTGCACGGCATCGCCCTCGAGGACCCCGAGCGCTCCCGCACCCTCGTGATGGCCCTCATCCTCGGCGCTCCCGGCACTCAGCTCGTCAAACAGCTCGCCGGTCAGGCCGCCGGCGGCCAGGCGCGCTCGGCGTTCTGGGGCGAGATGGTGACGGCCTCGCTGCCGAAGCAGGTCGTGAGCGGCATCGGCGGGAAGGTCCGCGACCAGTTCATCAAGCGGTTCGCCGCTCGGCAGGGTGCATCGGTCCTCGGTCGTGCGCTTCCGTTCGGCATCGGTGCAGCGGTCGGGGGGCTCGGCAACCACGCGTTGGGCAAGAAAGTCGTCCAGGCCTCCCGCGAGGGCTTCGGCCTGCCCCCGCGGCACTTCACCATCGTGCTCGAGGCGAAGCCGACGAAGGAGCGCGGCCGCGCCGCCAAGGCGAAGGGCGCGCTGGACGAGCGATCGGACGACCACGAGCGCCGCGCGCTGCCGTGGCGTCGGAAGAGCCGGGCCGACGACGACCTGTGGGCGGACACCCCGCACCGCGAGGAACGCGACTGACGCACGCGACGACGTGATCACGTCGACGGACGGGAGGTGCGGTGCCAGCTGGCACCGCGCCTGCCGTCCGTCATCGGCTCACGGGATCACGCGCGCCGCTTCGGCGTCCGCACCACCTGTCCGGCGTGCGCGAACCCGCCCCCGAAGCCGAACAGCAGGGCGAGCGCGTCCTCCGGCAGCTCCCCGCGGTGCCAGGCCTTGGACAGTCCGAGCGGCACGCTCGCAGCCGAGGTGTTCCCCGACTCGACGACGTCCCGCACGACGTACTTGTCCGCTCCGCCCAGCGCCGCGGCGAGGGGCTCGATGATGCGCAGGTTCGCCTGGTGGAACGCGAACACCGCGATGTCGTCGAGGGTCACCCCGGCGGCGGCGACCACCCTGCGTGCGTGGCCCTCCGCTTCGGTGATCGCCCACCGGTAGATGGACCGGCCCTGCTGGGTGAAGTACTCGGGGTCCCGCGTGACGAGGACGGCCTCGTTCAGGTGCGGCACGCTCCCCCAGGACACGGGACCGATCTCCGCGGTCTCCGACGCTCCGATGACGACGGCACCGGCGCCGTCGCCCACGAGCACACAGGTCGACCGGTCCGTCCAGTCGGCGATGCTCGACAGCGTCTCGGACCCGATCACGAGCGCGGTGTCCGACGAGCCGACGCGGATCGACTGGTCGGCGAGGGCCATCGCGTACTCGAACCCGCTGCACGCGGTGTTGATGTCGATCGGCGCTGGTCCGTTCGCCATCCCGAGCGCCGCTGCGACCCGACCGGCGGTGTAGGGCGACCGCTCGCGGTGGGTGGTCGAGGCGACGATCACGAGTCCGATGTCGGACGGTTCGAGGCCGGCGTCGGCGATCGCCATCCGGCCGGCCTCGATCGCCATCGACACGACGCTGTCATCCGGTCCGGCGATGCGGCGGGTCCTGATGCCGGTGCGGGTGGTGATCCACTCGTCGTTCGTGTCGACCATGGTCGACAGCTCGTCGTTGGTGAGGACCCGTTCGGGCTGGTGGTGGCCGAAGCCGAGGATGCGGCTGCCACGGAGTGCTGGCGTGTTCACCCGCGGCACGCTACTCCCCTCCGCGGCGCGCTCATGCCGGGCCGGGCATGCAGGGACGTCCAGGTGGCCCGCCGCTCCTCACTTCCGCGAGGCCGCCGTCGCACGGTCGTTCGCGCGCTTGATCGCCTGCACGAGTTCGTCCTTGTCCATCGTCGAGCGTCCGCTGACGTCGAGACGCTTCGCGACCTCCATGAGGTGCGCCTTCGTGGCGTTCGCGTCGACGCCGCCGTGGGTCTCGCCGGAACCGCGCGTTCCCGCTGCGCCGGAGTCCGACGGGCCGGAGGAGTCCTTCTCCTCCCAGTGGTCGCCGACCTTCTCGTACTCGTGCTTCACGGCGGCGTACGCCGTGCGGTGTGCGCGCTCCCCCGGTCCGTACGTCTCGTTGGCCGAGTCGAGCGTCTCGGTGAAGATGTCCTGCGCGTGCTTCGGCGACCGCTGCAGGGTGCTGGGGATCTCGTCCTTCGCGGGCATGGGTGCGTCCTTCCGTCCGGGGTGTGTCGACCGCTCGCCGTGGAGAGCGGGCCACTCCCTTCTACGCCGGGCGCATGACCGGTACCCGCAGGGCCTGGTCCGCACACCGGGCCGGGCGTAGACCGGGGTCATGGACTACACACACCTCGGACGGACAGGGCTGTCGGTGTCACGGGCGGTGCTCGGCACGATGAACTTCGGCCCGGAAACCAGCGAGGACGACTCGCACGCGATCATGGACCGGGCGCACGAGTTCGGCGTGAACTTCTTCGACACCGCCAACGGCTACGGCGGCTCGGTGGGCAAGGGCGCCACCGAGGAGATCATCGGCCGCTGGTTCGCCAAGGGCGGCGGCCGACGCGAGAAGACCGTCCTCGCGACGAAGGTCTACGGCGACATGACCGACTGGCCGAACGGCGGCAAGCTCAGCGCGCTGAACATCCGGCAGTCGCTCGACGCGAGCCTCCGCCGGCTGCAGACCGACCACGTCGACCTGTACCAGTTCCACCACGTCGACCGGGCGACCCCCTGGGACGAGATCTGGCAGGCGATCGACGTCGCCGTGCAGCAGGGCAAGGTCCTCTACGTCGGCTCCTCGAACTTCGCCGGGTGGCACATCGCCCAGGCGCAGGAGGCCGCCGCCCGTCGGGGCACGCTCGGCCTGGTCAGCGAGCAGTCGATCTACAACCTCGTCGTCCGCGACGTCGAGCGCGAGGTGCTGCCGGCCGCCCGCGAGTACGGCCTCGGCGTCATCCCGTGGTCGCCGCTGCAGGGCGGCCTGCTCGGTGGCGTCATCGAGAAGACCGAGAACGGGTCCCGCCGCCTCTCCGGCCGCAGCGCCGAGTACGTCGAGGGCCACCGCGACCAGCTCACCGCGTACGAGTCCTTCGCGAAGGAGCTCGGCCACACCCCGGGCGAGCTCGCCCTGGCCTGGCTGCTGCACCAGCCCGGCGTCACCGCGCCGATCACCGGCCCACGCACCATGGAGCAGTGGGAGTCCGCGGTCCGTGCCGTCGACATCCGTCTCGACGAGGCGGCGCTGGCGCGCCTCGACGAGATCTTCCCGGGGCACGAGACCTCGCCGGAGGACTACGCCTGGTGACCTGATCCCGCGGCGCACCACGCGTCGCGTCCGCGAGCACGGCCGGGAGGCGCGGTGCGGGTCCGACCCGCGCCGCGCCTCCCGGCCGTCGTTGCGTCAGTCCGTGTGCTCACCGGCTGCTGTCGGACCACGGAACCGACATCGAACCGGCCCGCTCGCCTGGTTTGATCTCGGTTCCCCGGTTCGAACGGCACGCACCGCACGAGACGCCCCGCACACGACGACGGGCCCCGCGCCTGCTGTGTGCGCGGGGCCCGACGTGCGGGTGGTGCGGTGGCTAGCGGACCGAGACCGGGGTCTCGTCGCGCTCCTCGTAGAGGACGTAGCCCTCTTCGCCGTGGACCGCCGTGTCGATGCCGGCGACCTCGTCCTCGGTCTTCACGCGGAAGCCGATGGTCTTCTCGATGGCGAAGCCGATCACGAAGGCGAGCACGAACGAGTAGACCAGGACGACTCCGGCGGCGACGGCCTGCTTGCCGAGCTGCGCGAAGGAGCCCGAGTAGATGAGGCCGGTGGTGTCGGCGAAGATGCCGAGGTAGAGCGTGCCGAAGATACCGCCGACCAGGTGGACGCCCACGACGTCGAGCGAGTCGTCGAAGCCGAGACGGTACTTCCAGTCGATCGCGAAGCAGCAGACCACACCGGCGAGGAAGCCGAGCAGGATGCCCCAGCCCGGGGTCAGCGCGGCACAGGCCGGGGTGATCGCGACGAGGCCGGCGACGGCACCCGAGGCAGCGCCGACGGAGGTGGCCTTGCCGTCCTTGAGCTTCTCGATGAGCAGCCAGCCGAGGATCGCGGCTGCCGGGGCCGCGAGGGTGTTCACCCAGGCGAGCGAGGCGATGCCGTCGGCCGCGCCCTCGGAACCCGCGTTGAAGCCGAACCAGCCGAACCACAGGATCGCGGCACCGAGGAGGACGAAGGGCGGGTTGTGCGGCTTGTGCGCACCCTTGGCGAAGCCGACGCGCTTGCCGAGCACGAGTGCCAGGGCGAGGCCCGCGGCACCGGCGTTGATGTGCACCGCGGTACCACCGGCGAAGTCGATGACGCCCCACGTGGCGAACATGCCCGAGGTGAGGTTGAACACCCACGAGGCGACCGGGAAGTAGACGACCGTGACCCAGACGCCGGCGAAGATCATCCACGCGCCGAACTTCGCGCGGTCGGCGATCGCGCCCGAGATGAGCGCGACGGTGATGATCGCGAACGTGGCCTGGAAGCCGACGAACGCCATCGACGGGTACGCCGCGTTGATGGTCGAGGCCTTGGCCTCCTCGAACGCCTGGCCGAGGCCGATCTGGTTCCAGTCGATGCTGAAGAACCCGACGATGCCCGCGACGTTCGTGCCCTCGCCGTGGTTGGCGAAGGCGATCGCGTAGCCGTAGAGCACCCAGAGGACGCCGACCAGGGCGATCGCCCCGAAGGACATCATCATCATGCTGATGACGGACTTGGCCTTCACCAGGCCGCCGTAGAAGAAGGCCAGGCCGGGTGTCATGAACAACACCAGCGCCGCCATGATCAACACGAATGCCGTGTTGCCCTGATCAAGCATCTGTTCACCTCTCGCGATTGCAGTGCGGCTCTCGGGACCGCCCTCGGGTGTTCAGAGTCTGGCGACGCGACGTTTCGCGAGGGAGCACGATGTGTTTCGCGGGTGTAACGCGTCGGCCCCTCATGTGAACGATGTGTTTCGGGCCGCTCCGACGGGCCCGTGCGGGAGCGGCGAGGACGCCGACCGACCTGGAGCACGTCGCGCCACGCGAACGACGGACGGGAGGCGCGTGGCGGGGCCGCCACGGGCCTCCCGTCCGTCGGTGGCTCAGTCGGCCGCGCGGGACAGCGCGACCACGCGCGATGCGGCCCGCAGGTACTTCTTGCGGTAGCCGCCGTCGAGCATCGCCTGCGGGTAGACCTGGTCGAGGGGCGTGCCGGACGCGACGATGCGGACCTGCCCGTCGTAGAGCCGGTCGACGAGCGCGACCCACCGCAGTGCGTCGGTCTGGTCGGTGAACGCCTGCACGTCGGTGAGCCCGACGGCGTCGAGCCCGTCGACCATGGCGACGTACTTCGACGGGTGCACGTTCGCCAGGTGCGCGACGACCGCGCGGAAGTCGTCGAGTGTCGTCGTGCCCTCCGGCAGGGCACCGGGGACGTCGTCGACCGTGCGGGCAGACTCGTCGACCGCGCGGCGGCGGTAGTCGAGCCCGTCGATCCGCATCGTCTCGAACCGGTCGGACATGGCCTGGATCTCGCGGAGGAAGTCCTGCGCGGCGAACCGGCCCTCGCCCAGGGCGCCGGGCGGGGTGTTCGACGTCGCCGCGAAGCGCGTGCCCGACTCGGAGAGCTCCTTGATGAGCCGCGTCATCACCATCGTGTCGCCCGGGTCGTCGAGCTCGAACTCGTCGATGCAGACCAGGGACGTCCCGCGGAGCAGGTCGACCGTCCCCTGGAACCCGAGCGCGCCGACGAGCGCGGTGTACTCGATGAACGTGCCGAAGGTCTTGCGGGACGGCTCCGCGTGGTACGCCGCTGCGAGCAGGTGGGTCTTGCCGACACCGAACCCGCCGTCCAGGTACACCCCCGAGCGCGCCGGCTGGACCGGTTCGCGGCGGCGGCCGAACAGTCCGCGCTTCGCCGGCTCGGGCCGGGCGGCGACGAAGGCCTCGACCGCGTCGCGGACCGCTGCCTGCGACGGGTACTCCGGGTCCGGCCGGTAGCTGGCGAACGACGCGTCGGCGAACTGCGGCGGCGGGACGAGCGCAGCGGCCATCTGCTGCGGCGTCACCTGCGGATCACGGTCGACGAGGTGTGCAGGCAAGTGTGGCCCCTCCGGGAAGCATGTCGTGCGGTGTCACGTTGCAGGTGGCGGTCGGTACGTCCGCGTACCGTTGCCCGCGGGCACCGAGGACCGATCCTATGCCTCGTCCGCTCCGCTCGTCCCGCACCTGGAGGTACCCCCGATGACCGCACCGGTCGACCCGTCCGAGAAGTTCGCCGCCTACGCCCACCCCGAGCGCCTGGTGTCGACCGAGTGGCTGCAGGAGCAGCTCGACGCCGGTGCCGGCTCCCCCGACCTGGTGGTCGTCGAGTCCGACGAGGACGTCCTGCTCTACGAGACCGGACACGTGCCCGGCTCGGTGAAGATCGACTGGCACACCGACCTCAACGACCCGGTGCAGCGCGACTACATCGACGGCGAGGCCTTCGCCCGGCTCGTCGGCGGCAAGGGCATCGGCCGCGACACCACCGTCGTGATCCACGGCGACAAGAACAACTGGTGGGCCGCGTACGCCCTCTGGGTCTTCACCCTGTTCGGCCACGAGGACGTCCGCCTGCTCGACGGTGGCCGGGCGAAGTGGATCGCCGAGGACCGTGCGCTCACCACCGACCGCACCGAGGTCACCCCGGTCGAGTACCCCGTCGTGGAGCGCCGCGACGAGCAGGTCCGCGCCTTCAAGGACGACGTGCTCGAGCACCTCGGCAAGCCGCTCATCGACGTGCGCAGCGCTCCCGAGTACTCCGGCGAGCGCACCACGGCGCCGGACTACCCGGAGGAGGGCGCCCTGCGCGCCGGACACGTCCCGACCGCCGTGAACATCCCCTGGGCGACCGCAGCCGCTCCGGACGGCACGTTCAAGAGCCGGCAGGAACTGGACGCCGTGTACCGCGAGGGCGCTGGCATCGGCGACGCCGACGAGGTCATCGCCTACTGCCGCATCGGCGAGCGCTCGAGCCACACCTGGTTCGTGCTGCAGCACCTGCTCGGCTACGAGAACGTCCGGAACTACGACGGATCCTGGACCGAGTGGGGCAGCGCCGTGCGCGTCCCGATCGCCACGGGCACCGAGCCGGGTACCGTTCCCACCCGATGAGCCCCGAACTCCCCCGTCCCCTCGCCGAGATCCGCGACGACTTCCTCGAACTCTCGCAGCAGGACCGCCTCCAGCTGCTCCTCGAGTTCTCCGACGAGCTCCCCGCGCTGCCCGAGCGGCTGCAGGGGCACGAGGACGAGCTCGAGCGCGTCGAGGAGTGCCAGTCCCCCGTGTTCATCACCGTCACGGTGGGTGCCCCGGGTGATGCGCCGGACGTGGTGCGGATGCACGCGACGGCGCCGCGCGAGGCGCCGACCACCCGCGGGTTCGCGTCGATCCTGGCGCAGGGGCTGTCGGGGCTGACGGCGTCCGAGGTCCTGGCGGTCCCGGTGGACTACCCGCTGACGCTCGGGCTCACCGAGGCGGTCAGCCCGCTGCGGATCCGGGGCATGGTCGGCATGCTCGGCCGGGTGCAGCGGCAGGTGCAGGCGGCCGCTGCGGACTGATCGCGGTCTGCTGACGGACGGGAGGCGCGGTGCCGGTCGGCACCGCGCCTCCCGTCCGTCAGTCCGTCGGGACGCGACATTCCTCTCGCTGGTCGTCCCCGCTCCTCCCGTGCCAAGATCGAGGAGTCATCGGGGGGGGGGGAGACAGCATGGCGAAGGTCCACGGCACCGATCGGAGCACGCCGGGTCCGACGCTCGAGGACGTCCCCATGCTCCTCGTCGGAGAGACGGTCGACGCCGTGTGGGTCGACCACGCGCTCCGACTCCTGTTCTCGAACGGCTCGCGCGTCGTCCTGGAGTGCCCGTTCTCGCTCGGTCGGTCACCCGACACCGCAACGATGATCGACCCGGAGGGCGACAAGTCGGGGCTGGTGCCGGCTCTCCGCCTGCACACGCTCGAGGTCACCGCGGCGCACGCCACGGGATCGACGCTGACGATGGCGTTCTCGGACGGCTCCCGACTGACCGCCGGACCGCATCCGGAGTTCGAGTCGTGGCACTACTCCGGACCGGAGACCCCTCCGACGATGATCGTCATGATGCCGGGCGGTGGCCCTGCCGTCTGGCTCCACCACGACCCGACGGGGCAGGAATCGGCGGAACGGGTCCGGTCACTCCTGCTCGCGTACCTCGACACGCTCCCCGCGCAGCGAACGGCGGTGCTGCGCCAGCAGGCCGAGGCGGTCCGGGCCGTCCGCGAGACAGCTCCGCGGATCTGGGACGTCGTGCTCGCGGAAGCTCCTCGAGCCGACTTCGCCGACGGCCCCCTCCCGGGATCCCTGGCCTACCGCACCGACGAGGCACCGCTCGCGGGTGAGGTCCTCGTCTGGATGCGCGACGGCCGGATCGACTCCGTCGAGCTCCCGTGGTTCACGACGGAGATGCCGGCCGGACTCCCCAGGCCGGAACAGCTCATCCGCGATGCGGTCGGCGGCGACGGAGCCCAGGGTGTTCGGTAGACGGAAGAACGCCGAGCGGTCGGCGCAACGGGTCCACCAGGCCGACAGCCGCGAGGAGCTGTTCGCGCAGCTCTTCGCCGAGACCCGCGCCGACCCCGAGGCACTGTTCACGATCGAGGTCGTTGACCACGCGCGACCGGGGCAGGATCTCGACGAGCGCGCGCAGCGACTGCGCCGGACCGGGGTGGCGCGGACACCGCTGGCAGCCCCGGACCCGACCGTCGCCCCTGCGTCCGCCGCGACCGCCGACGCCTTCCACCCGCTGAGCCGACCGCCCTTCTCGGCAGCAGCCGGTGACGTCTTCCTGATCCCGGACGGGACGGGCGGCGCACTGCTCGGGCACGTGATCGCCGAGGTCTTCGACGCCGTGTACGTCGCCGTCTTCCGGCGCCCGGAGGACGTCCCGCCGCCGGCGGACCCGCTCGTGGTGCTCGCCACACGACCCGTCGTCGCCGGACTCACCCTGCCCGCTCGGTTCCAGCCGGGCATGTGGGAGGTCGTCGGCACGGCCACGCCCGACGCGGCACGACTGCTCCCCGCGTACTCGTGGGGCACTGCCGCGGACGGCGTGCACGTCACGGACTTCTCCGGCAGCAGGTCACGGCCCGCGAGCGTGATCGAGGCCGAGACCGTCCCGCGCCAGGTGGTCGTCTCCCCGTTCTTCGTCGACATCGCCGTCCGGGCGGTGACCGGCGTGGTCGACTGGCACCCGGACTTCGAACACCTCCGCTACCGGGCGACACCGCGATCCGCCGACCGCTTCCCCGAGGCATGACGTGACGACCTCCGGCACGAGCGTGCCACTGCTCCGCGTGACGCTCCCCGACCGCCCCGACGTCCCCACCCGGGCTCACGAGATCCTGGCGGCTGCCCCGGACGACACCGATGTGCTCGAGTACGACGCTCCCGCCGCCGGGATCGCCCGCGCGCTGCGCCGCAGCAGACGAGCGGGGCAGCCCGGCAACGATGTGCTCCTGGCGCCCCTCGACGCGCTCGGTGACGAGCTCGTCCTCGTCCGGCAGGTCGACCTCGGCGACGAGCTCGTCACGGTCCTGCTCCGAGCGGCGGACGAGGCGTTCCTGTCCGCCGCGGTCGTCGACCGTTCCGCCGGGGTCGAGACCATCAGCGTTGCCGAACTCGCGACGCTCCTCAGGGGCTCGGCGGCACCCGGTGCGGACCGGGCGCTCGAACTCGTCCGACTCCTCGCGCCCGACGACCGCATGAGGCTCTTCGAGCAGGGCGCTCGATCGGCCGCTCGGACGTTCGCGACGAAGTACGACCTCGCGGCCGAGCGCGGGTTCACCGTCGACGACCTCGGGTCCTTCGTGGACGCGGTGTCCTCCTTCGGCGCAGTCGACCTGCAGTGCTGTGCGCTGGGCGCCCACGGGGCGCTGGTGACCGTCGCGTTCACGGCGGACCGCACCGCGGTCCTCTCGACGACGAGCGCGCGACGCTCCCCGGCCGACCAGGACGACGACCGACCCTGACCCAGGACGACCTGGAGGCACGGTGCCAGCTGGCACCGTGCCTCCAGTCCGTCCGTCGGTCGCGTCTACCGGGCGCTGGTCGCGTCCGTCGGCTGCACCACCTCGGTGAGCCACGCGAGGATCCGCGCGTCGAACCAGTCCGCGTCGTGGTTCCAGAGCTTGGTGTGCCGAGCGGTCGTCTGCACCTCGAGCCGGACGATGTCGGGCCGCACCCGCGCCAGCTCGTGCGACGCGGACGACGGCACGAAGCCGTCGTCGTCGCTGTGCAGGATGAGGATCGGGACGGTCAACTCGTCCGCTCGGGCGACCATGTCGAGCTCACGGAGGTCGACCGGCTGCTCGAGACCGACCACACGGTGCAGGACCGGCGTCCGCAGGAGTCGCTGCGCGACCTTCCGGACCGGCCGCGGCAGCTTGAGCACCCGGCTCTGCGACTTGAGCACCTCGTGCCAGTCGACGACCGCGGACTCGAGGACGATCCCGTCGACCATGTCGGCGAAGCGCGAGCGGACGAGGGTCTGCAGGACGACCGCGCCACCCATCGACCACCCCATGAGCACGACGCTTCCAGCGTTGCGAGCGGCGAGCCAGCGGAGCACGGCGTCGACGTCCTCCCACTCCGTGGTGCCGAGCCCGTAGCGGCCGTCGGGGCTCCGCGGTGCGACGCCGTCGTTCCGCCACGAGGCGAGCACGACCGAGTAGCCGGCGGCCCGGAACACGGGGACGGCGCGGATGGTCTCCGCCCGGGTGACCCCGCGACCGTGCACGAGCACGGCCCAGGGCGCGTCGGGGTCGTCGGCGCGGACGATCCACGCGGGCGAGGGTCCGTTCGGTGTGGGGATGTCGACGTCCTCGACCGGGACGTCGAGCTCGCCGGGGGTGAGGTAGAACCAGCCACCCCACCGTCCGCGGCGAGCGGAGGTCGGGTCGCCGGCGTCGACGGCGATGATGCGCCGGGTCACGGTCGTCTCGGTCGTGCCGAGCACGTCGCCGATCCGCATGTGCCCGGTCCCACCGCCGAACCAGAGGCTGTACCGGCCCTGCAGCTCGGTGTCGGCGGTGCGTTCGAGGGTGACCGTCATCCGGTCCGGGTCGACCGCGTGGATCGGGACCCGCTCGGCGCGCTTGCGGTCCGGCGTGACGACGGCACGGGCGACGGCGGCGACGAACCCACCCACCACGGCGGTGCCGACCGCGGCGGCCGCGATGCCCGCCCCGAGTGCGATCAGGCCGACCGAGCGCACGGCGTCCTGGGCGGCGTCCTCGGCGGGTCGCGCGGATCGGGACATGGTGCGGAGCCTAGTCTGCAAGCGTGTCCGAATCCGCAGAGCCCGAGGCCTTCGCGCGTCTGCGCGAGCTGGTCGCGTCGGGCGGGACCCGCACCGAGACCACCGTCACCGAGATCCCGTCGCCGTCGCGGATCGCGCCCCACTCGATCGCCCTCGCTGCGGACGTCTCCGGCGCCGTGCACGGCATCGACTCCGACCTCGGGACCGGCCGCTTCATCGCCCTGTACGACCCCGAGGAGCCCGAGGGCTGGGGCGGCGCGTTCCGCGTCGTGACCTTCGCCCAGGCACCGCTCGAGCCGGAGATCGGCGTCGACGAGTTCGTCGCCGACGTGACGTGGAGCTGGCTCGTCGACGCGCTCGCTGCCCACGGCGCGACGTACGACCGGGCCTCTGGCACGGCGACCAAGATCATCTCGCGCGGCTACGGCGACCTCGCAGCCCAGGGCGACGGAGCGCAGCTCGAGCTCCGGGCCTCGTGGACGCCCCGCGACGAGGACCTGACCGCGCACGTCGAGGCCTGGGAGGAGATCGTCGCGATGCTCGCGGGACTCCCGCCGGCGTCCGACGGCGTGACCCTGCTGGCCCCGAGGAGGACCACGAAGTGACCGACCCCGCCAGCCAGGCCCGCCACGCCGCGTCGGGCGCCTCGGCCGACCCCGCGTTCGAGGACTCGCACGACACCGTCCGCGTGATCGAGGACCGTGACGAGTACCTGCAGGCGGTCGCCGCGATCGCCGCCGGACACGGCCCGGTCGCGGTCGACGCCGAGCGGGCGAGCGGCTACCGGTACTCGCAGCGCGCCTACCTCATCCAGGTCTTCCGCCGCGGCGCCGGCGCGTTCCTGTTCGACCCGATCGCGATCGGCGACTTCGCGGAGCTGCAGCAGGCCATCGTCGACGAGGAGTGGCTGTTCCACGCCGCCTCGCAGGACCTGCCCTGCCTGCAGGAGGTCGGCCTCGTCCCGACCCGCATCTTCGACACCGAGCTCGGTGCCCGGATCGCCGGGTTCCCCAGGGTCGGTCTCGGTGCGGTGGTCGAGCAGCTCCTCGGCATCACGCTCGCGAAGGCGCACTCCGCCGCCGACTGGTCGACGCGCCCGCTCCCCCAGGCCTGGCTCGTGTACGCCGCGCTCGACGTCGAGCTGCTCCCCGACCTGCGCGACGCCCTCGCGTCGGTGCTCGACGCCGCCGGCAAGTCGCGGATCGCCGCCGAGGAGTTCGCCGCCGTGCTGAACCGCGCGCCGAAGCCGCCGAAGGCCGAGCCCTGGCGGCGCCTGTCCGGCATGCACGCGCTCCGTGGCGCCCGTGCCCTGGCGATCGCCCGGTCGCTCTGGACCGCCCGCGACGCCTACGCCCGCGAGGTCGACACCGCTCCGGGCCGGATCGTCCCCGACTCGGCGATCGTGGCTGCCGCCGCGGCGAACCCGACCTCGAAGTCGGAACTCAGCGCCGTGAAGGCCTTCACCGGCCGCGCCAGTCGGTCCGAACTCGACCGCTGGTGGGCCGCCGTCGAGGAGGGGCGCACGACCGAGGACCTGCCGAAGCTCCGCGGGACCGGTGAGGTCACCCTCCCGCCGCCCCGGTCCTGGGCCGACCGGAACCCCGAGGCGGACCTCCGGTACAAGGCCGCCCGGGCCGCCGTCGTCGCGCGCGCCGAGGAACTCGACGTCCCCGTCGAGAACCTGCTCACCCCGGAGACCCTGCGGGTGGTGTCCTGGGAACCGCCGACGCCGATCGCGACCGAGACCGTCGGGGCCGCACTCGCCACGCACGACGCCCGCCCGTGGCAGGTCGAGGAGACGGCGTCGATCATCGCGCACGCGTTTGTCGAGGCCGCACAGCAGCCTGCTGCCGAGAGCAACACCGGCTCGTAGGAACACCCCAACCGGCATGCGTCTGCTCAGCCGGCGGGCATAGCGTCGGTACCGTCGCCGGGTCCAGCCCGGCCGGTCGGGGCGGAACGTGCCCCGACTCGATCGAAGAGGATCTGGAGGCCCGGATTGCCCAAGGCATCAGACGTCGTGTTCGTGGACGGTGTACGCACACCGTTCGGACGAGCCGGTGAGAAGGGGGTGTTCTGGAGAACCCGCGCGGACGACCTCGCGGTCCACGCGATGCGCGGTCTGCTCGACCGGAACAGCCAGCTCGACGGCGCGGCGGTGGACGACGTCGCCGTGGCCGCCACGACCCAGCAGGGCGACCAGGGCCTGACCCTCGGCCGCACGGTCGGCATGCTGGCCGGCCTGCCGAAGTCGGTCCCCGGCTACGCGATCGACCGCATGTGCGCCGGTGCGATGACGAGCGTGACGACCCTCGCCGGGGCGATCGCCTTCGGCGCCGCCGACGTCGCCATCGCCGGTGGGGTCGAGCACATGGGTCGCCACCCGATGGGCTTCGGCGCCGACGTCAACCCGCGGTTCGTCGCGGAGCGCATGGTCGCGACCGACGCCCTCGTCATGGGCAGCACCGCCGAGCGGCTGCACGACCGCTTCCCCGCGATCACGAAGGACCGCACGGACGCCTTCGCCGTCCAGTCGCAGCAGCGCTACGCCGCTGCGTGGGCTGCCGGCAAGCTGCAGCCCGACGTGATCCCGGTCGAGGTGAACACCGGCGAGGGCTGGGACATCGTCACGACGGACGAGCCGCCGCGACCCGGCACCACCCTGGAGGCTCTGGCTGCGTTGCGCACGCCGTTCCGGCCCCACGGACGGGTCACCGCCGGCAACGCGGCCGGGCTGAACGACGGCGCCACCATGAGCCTCCTCGCGTCCGAGGACGGCGCGAAGCAGCACGGCCTGCCGACGAAGATGCGCATGGTCTCGTTCGCCTTCGCCGGTGTCGAGCCCGAGGTGATGGGCGTCGGCCCCGTTCCCGCGACGGACAAGGCGCTCCGCAAGGCGGGCCTGACGATCGACGACATCGGCCTGTTCGAGATCAACGAGGCGTTCGCCGTCCAGGTGCTCGCCTTCCTCGACAACTACGGCCTCGCCCAGGACTCGCCGAACGTCAACGCCTGGGGCGGCGCGATCGCCGTCGGGCACCCGCTCGCGTCGAGCGGCGTCCGGCTCATGAACCAGCTCGCGGCGCAGTTCGCCGAACGACCGGACGTCCGGTACGGCATCACGACGATGTGCATCGGCCTCGGCCAGGGCGGGACCGTCATCTGGGAGAACCCGAACTTCAGCAAGAGCGCGGCACGGAAGGCGGCCTGACGATGACCACCACCCCGATCGACCAGCTGACCGAGCTCAGCGCCGACGAGGTCGTCACCCACTCGTACGTCAAGCACGTGCCCCTGCCTTCGGGCGGCACGCTGGCGCTCGTCACGCTCGACAACGGCAAGGACTACAAGCGCCCCTCGACGCTCGGGCCGCGCACCATGCGCGAGCTGTCCGACGTGCTCGACACCCTGCGCGCAGCGGCGTCCGCCGGCAGCATCCAGGCCGTCGCGATCACCGGCAAGGAGTACTGCTTCGCCGCCGGCGCCGACCTGTCCCAGGCGGCGGCACTCCCCTCGCGCGAGGTCGCTCACGAGCTCGGTGCGCTCGGTCACGCCACGCTGCGCAAGCTCTCCGACCTCGGTGTGCCGTCGTTCGCCTTCGTGAACGGCATCGCGCTCGGCGGCGGGCTCGAGGTCGCGATGCACTGCACCTACCGCGTGTTCTCGTCGGCGGCGCAGGGCATCGGCCTGCCCGAGGTCTTCCTCGGCATCATCCCCGGCTGGGGCGGCGCCACGCTGCTCCCCCGCCTGATCGGGCCGGAGAAGGCGCTCCGCGTCATCGTCGAGAACCCGCTCAAGAACAACCGGCTCATGGACGGCAAGGCAGCCGTCGAGCTCGGCATCGGCGACGCGCTGATCCCCTCGGTGACCTTCCTGCCGTCCGCGGTCGCATGGGCCGACGGCGTCGTCGCCGGTCGCACCAAGGTCGTGCGGAAGAACGAGCCGGGCATGCTCGAGAAGGCCGCGTGGGGCACCGTCGTCAAGGTGGCCCGAGGGCAGGTCGCCTCGAAGATCGGCACCGTCCCGAAGTCGCCGTTCCGAGCGCTCGACCTCGTCGCCGCGGCGAAGTCGGGGTCGCTCGACGAGCGCTTCGCCGGCGAGGACGACGCCCTCGCAGACCTGCTCGCAGGCGACCAGTTCGCGGCGTCGATGTACGCGTTCGACCTCGTGCAGAAGCGTGCGAAGAAGCCCGTCGGCGCTCCCGAGGGCGTGGAGGCGAAGAAGATCACGAAGGTCGGCGTCCTCGGCGCCGGGCTCATGGCCTCGCAGTTCGCGCTCCTGTTCGCCCGCCGTCTCGGGGTCCCGGTCGTCATCACCGACGTCGACCAGACCCGCGTGGACGCCGGCGTGGAGCGGATCCGCGGTGAGGTCGGCAAGATGCTCGACAAGGGGCGGATCTCCCCCGACGACGCGAACCGCATCACGGCACTCGTCTCCGGCTCGGTCTCCTACGACGCGTTCGCCGACGCCGACTGGGTGATCGAGGCCGTCTTCGAGGAGATGTCGGTCAAGCAGGACGTCTTCCGGAAGATCGAGCAGGTCATCGCCCCCGACGCGATCCTGGCGACGAACACGTCGTCGTTGTCGGTCGACGAGATGGCCTCGGTGCTCGAGCACCCGGAGCGCCTCGTCGGCTTCCACTTCTTCAACCCGGTGGCCGTGATGCCGCTCCTCGAGGTCGTCCGGGCCGACAAGACCTCGGACGAGGCCCTCGCCACCGCACTCGCCGTGGCGAAGACCCTGAAGAAGACCGCGATCATCACCGCCGACCAGCCGGGGTTCGTCGTCAACCGGGTGCTCGCCCGGGTGCTCGGCGAGGCGATGCGCGGCGTCGAGGAGGGCACGCCCTTCGAGACCGTCGCCGAGGGTGCTGCGCCGCTCGGCCTGCCGATGTCACCGTTCGAGCTGCTCGAGCTCGTCGGCCTGCCGGTCGGTGCGCACGTGCTCGACTCGCACCACGCGGCGTGGCCGGAGCGCTTCTACCCCGGTGACGGCCTGAAGCGGATCGCGGAGCACGGCACGATCCTGACCCGCGACAAGAAGGGCAACGCCACCGGGTACGACCCGGCTGCCGTGAAGCTCGTCGCGCCCGCGAAGAAGGACGCGAAGCCGGTCGACGCGGCGACGATGCAGCAGCGGTTCGAGGACGCCCTGGCCGACGAGGTGCACCGCATGCTCGACGACCACGTGGTCGAGCACGTCGAGGAGATCGACCTCGGTCTGATCCTCGGCGCGGGCTACCCGTTCCAGGCCGGCGGCATCAGCCCGTACCTCGACCGTTCCGGTGCCTCCGAGCGGGTCTTCGGCGGCCGGTTCCACGACCCGGCGATCGTCGGTCCCGCCTCGCGCTAGCCGAGGCTCGGACCACCCCGCACAACCGTAAGCACCTCGCGCCACGGATCCCCGTGGCGCGAGGTGCTTCTCGTTGTGCTGCAGCACGCCGAACCGCGCACCGGCGGGCCGAACCGCGCACCCGCGCACCGGCACGCTGGCGCGTCGACCGGGCTCAGCGGTCGGCCGACTCCCGCGTCCGCGCCGGCTTCGCCTGGGGCAGCTTGGTCCCGACCACCTGGTCGATGACGTCGCGTGCGATCGCCCGGGCGGTGAGCCCGACGTCGGCCAGGATCTGCGACCGCGACGCGTGGTCGATGAACTCGTCCGGCAGTCCGAGCTCGTTCACCCCGGTGTCGACCCCGGCGGCACGCAGGTCCTGCCGCAGTCGGGTCCCGACCCCGCCGACCCGGACGCCGTCCTCGATCGTGATGACCAGGCGGTGGTCGCGAGACAGGTCGATGAGCGACGACGGGATCGGCACCACCCAGCGCGGATCGACGACGGTCGCGCCGATGCCCTGCGCTTCGAGCAGCTCGGCGGCCTCGAGCGCGACGGGCACCATCGACCCGACCGCCACGATCAGCACGTCCTGCTCCTGCGACTCCCCGGGGGAACGCAGCACGTCCACACCGTCCGACAGCCGCCGTTCAGCGGGGATGTCCGGTCCGACCGAGCCCTTCGACCACCGCAGCACCGTCGGGGCATCGTCGACCGCGACGGCCTCGCGGAACTCCTCGCGGAGCGTCGCGGCGTCACGCGGTGCCGCGATCCGGATCCCGGGCACGACCTGCAGCAGCGCGAGGTCCCACATCCCGTGGTGCGACGGGCCGTCCGGCCCGGTGATGCCCGCGCGGTCGAGCACGAAGGTCACGCCCGCGCGGTGCAGGGCGACGTCCATCAGCACCTGGTCGAACGCACGGTTGAGGAACGTCGCGTAGAGCGCCACCACCGGGTGCAGTCCGCCGAAGGCGAGCCCCGCGGCGGTCGTCACGGCGTGCTGCTCCGCGATGCCCACGTCGATCACGCGGTCGGGGTGCTGCTCCTGGAACAGGTGGAGTCCGGTGGGTCGCAGCATGGCCGCGGTGATCGCGACGATCCGCTCGTCGCTCGCACCGACCGCGGCCAGCGTCGACGCGAACACCGAGGTCCACGAGGGTCCCGACGACACGTCGAGCGACTCGCCGGTCTCGGGGTCGATGTGCCCCACGGCGTGGAACTGGTCCGCCTGGTCGCGGAGCGCCGGCTCGAAGCCGTGGCCCTTCTCGGTGATCGCGTGCACGATCGTCGGGGCGCCGTACGCCTTGGCCTGCCGGAGGGCCGCCTCCATCGCCCGCTGGTCGTGTCCGTTCACCGGCCCGATGTACTTGATGTCGAGGTTCGAGTACAGCGCCTCGTTGTTCGTGAACCGGGACAGGAAGCCGTGGAGGCCCCCGCGGACGCCGCGGTAGAACGCCCGACCCGGTGCTCCGAACCGCGATGCGACGGCCTGCGACTTCTCGAAGAGCGCCCGGTACTCGCGACGCGTGCGGACCGAGCTGAGGAACCGTGCCATGCCGCCGATCGTCGGCGCGTAGGACCGACCGTTGTCGTTGACGACGATGACGAGCCGACGGTCGTTGCCGTCCGAGATGTTGTTGAGCGCCTCCCACGTCATCCCGCCCGTGAGTGCGCCGTCCCCGACGACGGCCACGACGGTGCGGTCGTCCTGCCCGGTCTGCCGGAAGGCACGGGAGATCCCGTCCGCCCAGGAGAGCGACGAGGACGCATGCGAGGACTCGACGATGTCGTGCTCCGATTCGCTCCGCTGCGGGTAGCCGGCGAGTCCACCACGTTCCCGGAGGTGCGAGAAGTCCTGTCGCCCGGTGACGAGCTTGTGCACGTACGACTGGTGCCCGGTGTCGAACACGAACGGGTCGCGCGGCGAGTCGAACACGCGGTGCATCGCCAGCGTCAGTTCGACCACCCCGAGGTTCGGTCCGAGGTGCCCGCCGGTCTTCGCGACCTCGGCGACCAGGAACCGACGGATCCCGGCCGCGAGCTCCGTCATCTGCGCGTCCGACAGACGCTTGAGGTCGCGCGGCGACGAGATGCTGCTCAGCAGGCTCACGGGCGCTCCTTTCGTGGGGCAGGACCCCACACTAGCCGCGTGGACGGACGACGGACTGGAGGCCCGTGGCGGTGTCGCCACGGGCCTCCGGTCCGTCAGGTGGTCGCCTCAGCGACCCGTGCTCACGTCGATCAGACGAGCGAACGGAGCACGTACTGCAGGATGCCGCCGTTACGGTAGTAGTCCGCCTCACCGGGAGTGTCGATGCGGACGACCGCGTCGAACTCGACGGTCTGCTTGCCGGCCGGAGAGTGCTCGCTCGGCTCCGCGGTGACGTGCACGGTCTTCGGCGTGCGGCCCTCGTTGAGCTCGGTCAGCCCGGAGATCGAGACGACCTCGGTGCCGTCGAGACCGAGCGACTCGACCGTCTCGCCCGCAGGGAACTGCAGCGGGACGACGCCCATGCCGATGAGGTTCGAGCGGTGGATGCGCTCGAAGCTCTCGGTGATGACCGCCTTCACGCCGAGCAGGTTCGTGCCCTTCGCCGCCCAGTCGCGCGACGAACCGGAGCCGTACTCCTTGCCGCCGAAGATGACGAGCGGGATGCCCCGCTCCTGGTAGTGCTGCGACGCGTCGTAGATGAACGACTGCTCGCCGTCGGGCGTGGTGAAGTCGCGGGTGTAGCCGCCCTCGACGCCGTCCAGCAGCTGGTTGCGCAGGCGGATGTTCGCGAACGTGCCGCGGATCATCACCTCGTGGTTGCCGCGGCGCGAGCCGTAGGAGTTGAAGTCCTTGCGGTCGACGCCGTGCTCGTCGAGGTAGCGACCAGCCGGGCTGTCCGCCTTGATCGAACCGGCCGGCGAGATGTGGTCGGTGGTGACGGAGTCGCCGAGCTTCGCGAGGACGCGGGCACCGGAGATGTCCGACACCGCGTCGGGCTGCATCGTCATGCCCTCGAAGTACGGGGGCTTCCGGACGTAGGTCGACTCCTGGTCCCACTCGAAGGTGTCACCGGTCGGGGTCGGCAGGTTCTTCCAGCGGTCGTCGCCCTCGAACACGGAGCCGTACTCGTGGGTGAACATCTCGGTGTCGATCGACGAGTCGATGACGTCCTGCACCTCGGCCGCGTCGGGCCAGATGTCCTGCAGGTAGACGTCCTTGCCGTCCTGATCAGTGCCGAGTGCGTCCTTGTCGAAGTCGAAGTGCATCGACCCGGCGAGGGCGTACGCGATGACCAGCGGCGGCGAGGCCAGGTAGTTCATCTTGACGTCGGGGTTGATGCGGCCCTCGAAGTTGCGGTTGCCCGAGAGCACCGCGGTGACGGCGAGGTCGTTGTCCTGCACGGCCTGCGAGATCTCCTCGGGCAGCGGGCCCGAGTTGCCGATGCAGGTGGTGCAGCCGTAGCCGACCGTGTAGAAGCCGAGGTCCTCGAGGTAGCTGGTGAGCCCGGCCTTCTCGTAGTAGTCGGTGACGACCTTCGAGCCCGGCGCGAGGGTGGTCTTCACCCACGGCTTGGCCTTCAGGCCCTTCTTCGCAGCGTTCCGCGCGAGGATGCCGGCGGCCATCATCACCGAGGGGTTCGACGTGTTCGTGCACGACGTGATCGCGGCGATCGCGACGGCACCGTGGTCGATGGTGAACGTGTCACCGTCGGCGACGGACACCGACGTCGGCTTCGACACCGTGCCGGGCGCGCTCGAGGCGTGCACCGGGACCTCGGACGCCGGGGCGTCCTGCAGGTCGTCGACGGCGTGCTCGTCACCGGGGGCGGCAGCGACCGGGTCGGACGCCGGGAAGGTGTCCGCGACGGCCTTGTCCTCGTGGGTGTGGTCGATGCTCGCGTAGTTGGCGAGGTCGACCTCGAACTGGTCCTTGGCCTTCGACAGCTCGATGCGGTCCTGCGGGCGCTTCGGGCCGGAGATCGAGGGGACGACCGTCGACAGGTCGAGCTCCATGTACTCGGAGTACGCGGGCTCCACCGAGGGGTCGTGCCACAGACCCTGGGCCTTGGAGTACGCCTCGACCAGGGCGATCTGGTCCTCGGACCGGCCGGTCAGGCGCAGGTAGTCGAGCGTGACGGCGTCGACCGGGAAGATCGCGGCGGTCGAGCCGAACTCCGGCGACATGTTGCCTATGGTCGCGCGGTTCGCGAGCGGGACCTCGGAGACGCCCTCGCCGTAGAACTCGACGAACTTGCCGACGACGCCGTGCTTGCGGAGCTCCTGCGTGATCGTGAGCACCACGTCGGTCGCGGTGACGCCCGCGGGGATCGAGCCGGACAGCTTGAAGCCGACGACCTTGGGGATGAGCATCGACACGGGCTGGCCGAGCATCGCGGCCTCGGCCTCGATGCCACCGACGCCCCAGCCGAGCACGCCGAGGCCGTTCACCATCGTGGTGTGCGAGTCGGTGCCGACGAGCGTGTCCGGGTACGCGTAGAGCTCGCCGTCGAACTCGCGCGTGTACGTGACCTTCGCCAGGTACTCGATGTTGACCTGGTGCACGATGCCGGTCCCCGGCGGGACGACCTTGAAGTCCTCGAACGCGGTCTGACCCCAGCGGAGGAACTGGTAACGCTCCCCGTTGCGCTCGTACTCGAGGTCGGTGTTGCGCTGGAGCGCGTCCTCGCGACCGAACAGGTCGGCGACGACGGAGTGGTCGATGACCATCTCGGCCGGCGAGAGCGGGTTGATCTTGTTCGGATCGCCGCCGATCTGCGCCATCGCCTCGCGCATGGTGGCGAGGTCGACGATGCACGGCACGCCCGTGAAGTCCTGCATGACCACGCGGGCCGGCGAGAACTGGATCTCGGTGTCCGGGTCGGCCTCGGGCCGCCACGAGCCGAGCGCGCGGATCTGGTCCTCGGTGACGTTCGCGCCGTCCTCGGTGCGGAGCAGGTTCTCGAGCAGCACCTTCAGGCTGTACGGGAGCTTCTCGTGCCCCGGCACCGTGTCGATCCGGTGGAACGCGTAGTCGACACCCCCAACCGAGAGCGTGTCCTTCGAGCCGAAGCTGTTGACTGCAGCCACTGTGCCGCCTCCCTACTGATCGGTGTGCCCTCATCATCGCGGGCGTCGGAACGTCCCACCAGCAAGGCAAACCTAATCCCGACGGTGCAGGCGCGCCCCCGGGAAACTGTCTCGATGTCGAGACAACTCTACACCGCGGCGGTGTCCTCCCGGCGCACGAACACCGTGCGGACGAGCAGCCACGTGACCCAGAGCACGGCGGCGTAGAGCGGCACGCCGAGCACGAGCTTCACGGCGGCGAGGAGCTCGACCTGCGCGGTCAGGTACAGCGGCACCTCGACGGCGAGCCGGAGCGCGAAGAGCCCGACCCAGATCCACGTGGCGACGGTGAGCACACGGCGCTTCGCGGGGTCGGCGCGCCAGTCGACGTGGGACCCGTCCTCGTTCGGCGGCAGCAGGAACCCGACCACCACACCGATCAACGGCCACCGGATCGCCAGGGTGACGAGCAGCCCGACGAGCCACACCGAGTTGATGACGATGCCGGGGATGAAGTTGGTCTCGGCCCGCCCGGTGAACAGCGCGAGGGCCGCCGAGACGACGACGCCGGCGATGCCCGCGAAGGACATCACGAGCGACTGCCGCTGGGCCAACCGGACCACCACGAAGACGAGCCCGACGAGCACCGGGATCACGACGCTCGGGACGAGCTCCTTCGTGATCGCGTAGACGACGAGGAACGCGAAGCCGGGCAGCACCGACTCGGCGAGACCGCGCACGCCGCCGACCGCTCCGAGGAGCGCGCGGCCCGAGGGTGCCTCGCCCGGTGCCACCCTGGCGATGCCCGCGTTCTGCACGGCGGCGCGGAACTGCGCCGAGAACGACGGCGCGACCTCGGGCTCGGTCACCGCCGGCCCGTCCGCCGGCCCGTCCGCCGGACGGGACCGGACCCCGTTGCCGGGAGCGACGGTGTCGTCGCGACCGTCCGTGGGTCGGTGGATGTCGTCGTGGTCCGGCACCGTGCCTCCAGGCCGTGTCGAGTCGTGTGCTGCTGCGCCGGCGGTCAGACGGCGGTCTGCGTCGACTTCGGCATGTGCAGCGGGATGAGGTCGCGCGGCGGCATCGGGGTGGCGCCGCGCACCACGACCACGGAGCGGAACAGCTCCTCGATCTCGGCAGCGTCGTCCGGGCTCTCCGCGGCCTTGCCGGCGATCACGCCGCGCAGGAACCAGCGGGGGCCGTCGACACCGACGAAGCGTGCGGCGCGGGCACCGTCGGTCGCTCCCGATCCGTCCACGACGACCGGCACGAGGGCACGGAGCTCGGGCCCGAAGGGACCGTCGACCTCCTCCACGCGGCCACCCTGGCGCTCGATCTGGTCGGCGATCTGCGCGCGGATCTCGTGCCACAGGCCCGTCGAACGCGGGGCGGCGAACGGCTGCACCTGGAGCGTGGACTCGTCGTAGTCGAGTCCGACGGCGACGACGCGCTGCGAGCCCTCCTCGACCTCGAGGCGCAGGTGCAGGCCCTCGCGCGGGAGGACCTTCACACCGCCGAGGTCGACGTACGGGCGGACCAGGTTCGCCTCGGTCTCGTCGTGCGGACCGTTCTCGGCGCGATCCGCCGGCGCGGACTTGTCGGTCGGAGCGACCGCGTCCACCTCGTCGAGGTCGGCGTCGGCGTCGGTCGCGATGTCGACCTCCGGCGTCGTCCCCGCGACCACGGCGTCGTCGGCGACGGCCTCCGCCACCTCGACCTCGTCACGCTTGCGTCGACCGAACTTCATGCGCCCGTTCCTTCCTGGGAGTCGTCGGCAGCGCTGTTGGCGGCGCTGCGGTCACCGTAGCCCGAGGAGCCGAAGCCGCCCGCACCGCGGACGCTCTCGGGCAGTTCCTCGACGCGCGTGTACGTGACGTGCGGCACCGGCATGACGATCAGCTGCGCGATGCGGTCCCCCACGTGCACCTCGTACGGCTCGGATGCGTCGGTGTTGAGCAGTGCGACCCGGACCTCGCCGCGGTAGCCGGAGTCGACCGTACCGGGGGCGTTCACGATGGAGATGCCGTGCTTCGCCGCCAGGCCGCTCCGGGGCACGACGAAGGCGACGTGTCCGTCCGGCAGCGCGATCCGGAGCCCGGTGCCGACGAGCCGGCGCTCCCCGGGCTGCAGCACGAAGGCCTCGGTCGAGACGAGGTCGGCTCCGGCATCACCGGGGTGGGCGTGGACGGGAGGGTTCTCCCCGGTCCAGAGCACGTCGACTGGTTCGGTCACGTGACGAGGGTAGTGCACGAGCACGGTCGTTCCGTGACCGTTCCGTGACCTGCCCCGAGTCGTGGTGGGATGGAGGGGTGACCGTGTACCGCGAACGACTCTGGGCCCCGCCCGCCCTCTACCTGGCGACGGCGCTCGTCATCCCCGCGAGCCTGCTCGTCTTCCTCCCGATCAGCGTCCTGGCCGGCGTCCTCGTGGCGATCGGGATGTACCTCGGCGTCGTCGTCCTGCTGTGGGCGCTCGCACCGACGATCGAGGTCACGGACACCGAGTTCCGCGCCGGCCGTGCGCACCTGCCGCGCACGCTCGTCGGCGAGGCCACCGCCCACACCGGCGCAGCAGCCACCACCCAGCGCGGTCCGGCGCTCGACGCCCGCGCGTGGACGCTCTTCCGCGGGTACGTGCGCGGCGTCGTGCGCGTGGAGGTCACGGACCCGGCGGACCCGACGCCCTACTGGCTCGTGAGCGCACGCAACCCGCAGGCGGTCGTGGACGCCCTGCGTTCCTGACGCGGCTGGCGCGCGGGCCGGGAGGCTCGCACTGTCCCCGCCCCGCCCGTTCCTTCCCATGACGGGTGCAGTAGGAAGCGTTTCCGGGCACACCAGGTCGTTCCGGAAGACCAGGTACGCCCGATCCGACCCGGCACGCCCGATCCCACCCGGCACGACCGCCCTGCGCCGCAACGCGGAACGGCCCGCCACCCCGAGGGGTGACGGGCCGTCCGACGAGCAGCGTGCCTAGAGCGCCGCGCACTCCGCGCACACGGGGCCGAGCTTCGACTCGTGGTCGAGCTGCGAGCGGTGCTTCACGAGGAAGCACTCGACACAGGTGAACTCGTCGACCTGCGGCGGCAGCACGACGACGTCGAGGTCGACGTCGCTGAGGTCCTGTCCGGCGAGCTCGAAGCTGCCGGGGTTGTCCGAATCATCGTCGACGACCCCCGACATCTTGTCGGGCACGCGCTCCTTGAGGGCCTCGATCGACTCCGAGTCAGAGGAGTCGTCGGTCTTCCTGGGGGCGTCGTAATCGGTGGCCATGCCCATCCGTTTCTCGTGTCGAGAGGTCGTCGCCGGTGATCGGCGGCGACAGTTTGCACCACGACCCGCGAGAGCGCAAACCGAACGCCGTGCGGGATCGTCAGGCCGTCCAACCCACGGTCGGGCGTGGACATTCCCGACGGCCGACGACCGCAGCGCCCCACGACGGCACACCCGCGCGCGGGAGTCGCGGCACGCCCGTGCGCCTCCGCGGGAACGCGTGTGCTCCGCTGCATACTCCCTGGAGGTACGAGCACGACCGTACGCAACGCTCGGGAGGCGCAACCATGCAAGACGTGAGAGTCATCGGAGTCGAGTCCGGGGCGCTCCTGCTCGCGACCGACGGCGGCACCGAGTTCCGGTTGCCGGTCACCGCGTCGCTGACGAGCCAGGTCCGCCAGGCGAACCCCGACGCCGGCCCGCAGAAGCGCGTGTCCCCGAAGGACGTCCAGGCCCGCATCCGCGGCGGCGCCGACGCGGCCGAGGTCGCAGAGGCGCTCGACGTCGACGTCGAGTACGTCCGACGCTTCGAGGGCCCCGTGCTGGCCGAGCGCGCCTTCGTCCTCGACGCCGCGCGTCGCGTGCCGGTCACCCCGTCCGACGCCGAGGCACCGGACACCTTCGGCGAGGCCATCGAGGCCAAGCTCGAGTCCGGCGAGGCGACCGGCGTCGCGTGGGCCTCGTGGAAGAACGCCGAGCAGGGGTGGCAGGTCCGCGTCCGCTACACCGCGTCCGAGGTCGAGCACGACGCGCAGTGGCTGTTCGACCCGAAGACGTCGACCCTCACGCCCGACAACGGTGATGCGCACCGCCTCTCGCACACCGACGACGAGGGCATCGCCCCGCGCCTGCGTGCCGTGGAGAACGACCACCACGACGCCGACGGCACGCGCTTCGACTCCGGCGCCTTCCGCGTCGAGCAGACCGAGGACGCCCCGACGCCCGAGGTCCAGGAGCGCCCGCTCCGCGCACCGCTCCCCCGCATCGGCGCCGCGCCGGTCGAGGAACGCTCGCCCGGCAACGAGACCGCCGACCTGCTCGAGGCACTCCGCCGACGACGCGGTGAGCGCGAGGCTGCGTCCTTCACCGAACACCAGGACGAACCCCGCGGGACCTCCATCAGCGTGGTCGACGTCCCCCTGCAGGGCTGGGACTCGCCGGCGTCCGCACCTGAGCGCGACGACCGCCCGGCCTCGGCTCCCGAGGGCGACGGCCGTCCGGAACGCAAGAAGCGCAACCGCCGGTCGATGCCGAGCTGGGACGAGATCGTCTTCGGCACCCGCCCGGAGGACCCCGCCTGATCCGGCACCACGCCCGGTCCGTGACGGACTGGAGGCCCGGTGCAGCCCCGCAACGCCCGTCGCGTCGCGGGGCTGCCGCCGTTCCGGCCCGGGTGGGGTCGAACGAGCTCAGCTGGCGAAGGCGCCCGCCAGGCGCAGCGGGACGAAGAGCTCGTCGTCCGTCATCGCGCCGTGCTGGCCGACCATCCGCTTCGGTTCCTTCCGCGGGTCGGCCTCGCGGTCGTCGTTGAACGCCCACGAGCCCCGCGCCACGACGACCACGTCGCCGATGCGCGGGAGCACCGGCTCGTCCACGGCGCCGAACCACCCGGCGGCGACGGCCTCGTCACGGCTGGCGACGTACGCCTTCTTGCCGTAGCGGGTGCGCCACGCCTCGACCAGCGCCGGAACGTCGGTCCCGGGACGCACGGCCAGCTGGCGGCAGCGGGGGTCTCCGGCGATGCCCACGACGTCGACGAGGAGCGCCGGGTCGATCGCGATGTTCGCCTCGGCGGGTACGTCCAGCACGCCGTGGTCTGCCGTCACGAGGATGCCGACGTCGGGAGTGCTGCGGGCCGCGAGGCGTGCGAGCTCGCCGTCGAGCGACTCGAGCGCCGCGGTCCAGCGGTCGGACTCCCACCCGTGCTTGTGGCCGATCGAGTCGAGCTCCGGCACGTAGAGGTAGACGAGCGACCGACCGGATGCCGTCGCGGCCAGTGCGGCGTCCACCCGCTGCGGGATGCTGTCGGCGGCGGTGTACCGTGCACCGCCGAGCACGTTCGCGGTCATCCCCGAGGACTCGTAGCGGGCCGGCCCGACCACCACGGGGTCGATGCCGAGCGCGGTGGCCTCGGTGAAGACCGTGTCGGTGAGGAGCCAACCCGCCGGGACCTCGGAGTCCCACCCGGAGAGCAGGTTGACGACCCGCTCACCCTCGGGCTCCCACCCGCTGTAGCCGACCACGCCGTGCGTCCCGGGCGACCGGCCGGTCGTCAGGGTGGTCAGGGCTGCGGCGGTCGTCGTGGGGAAGCCGCTGCGCAGCCGCTTGAGCGTCCCGCCGCCGGTCGCGGCGGTGAGCCAGCGGGCGTGTCCGGCGCGCGCCGACAGGGCGGACGAACCGAGGCCGTCGACCAGCACGACGACGACCGAGCGGGCGGGACGGAGCGTGATCCGAGCCTCCCGGCCGGTGCTGCGCAACCACGTGTCGTCGACGGCGCCGAGCGCGACGAGGCAACTCGGGAGCACGTCGGCGAGGTTCGCGGTGGTGTCTGGGGCGCTCGGTACGCTGGGGGGCACCCCACGATCCTCCCAGAAAGGTCCCATGGCACGCACGGAAGCAGTCGGCCTGCCCGACGGTGAGCGCATCGAGGACGTCGACGTCTCCGAGGAGATGCAGGGTTCGTTCCTCGAGTACGCGTACTCCGTCATCTACTCGCGGGCCCTGCCGGACGCGCGCGACGGCCTCAAGCCGGTGCAGCGCCGCATCCTGTACCAGATGGCCGAGATGGGACTCCGGCCGGACCGGGGGCACGTGAAGAGCGCCCGCGTCACCGGCGAGGTCATGGGCAAGCTGCACCCGCACGGCGACGGTGCGATCTACGACGCACTGGTGCGGATGGCGCAGCCGTTCACGGTGCGCGTGCCGCTGGTCGACGGGCACGGCAACTTCGGGTCGCTCGACGACGGCCCCGCTGCTGCCCGGTACACCGAGGCCCGCCTGGCCGAGCCGTCCATGGCGATGACCGAGGGCCTCGGCGAGGACGTCGTCGACTTCGTCCCGAACTACGACAACCAGATCATGCAGCCCGGCGTGCTGCCCGCGGCGTTCCCGAACCTGCTCGTCAACGGCGCCTCGGGGATCGCGGTCGGCATGGCGACGAACATGGCGCCGCACAACCTGGGCGAGGTGGTCGAGGCCGCGAAGCACCTGCTCCTGAACCCGACGGCGACCCTCGAGGAGCTCATGGAGTTCGTGCCGGGGCCGGACCTGCCGTCCGGGGGCACGATCGTCGGGCTCTCCGGGGTCCGCGACGCCTACGCGACCGGGCGCGGGTCGTTCCGCACAAGGGCGAAGGTGAGCGTCGAGAACCTCACGCCGCGCAAGGTGGGCCTCGTCGTCACGGAGCTGCCGTACCTGGTCGGCCCCGAACGCGTGATCGAGAAGATCAAGGACGGGGTGCAGGCGAAGAAGCTCGCCGGCATCTCCGACGTCAACGACCTGACCGACCGGAACCACGGGCTGCGGCTCGTCATCGGCATCAAGTCGGGCTTCAACCCGACGGCCGTGCTCGAGCAGCTGTACAAGCACACCCCGCTCGAGGACGGCTTCGGCATCAACAACGTCGCCCTCGTGCACGGGTCACCGCGCACGCTCGGCCTGCGCGAGCTGCTCGACGTCTACGTGCAGCACCGGCTCGACGTGGTCACGCGACGTTCCCAGTACCGGCTCGCCCGTCGGAAGGAACGGCTGCACCTCGTCGAGGGTCTGCTCGTCGCGATCCTCGACATCGACGAGGTCATCGAGGTCATCCGCTCGTCCGACGACTCCGAGGCTGCCCGCACACGACTGCAGGACGTCTTCGACCTGTCCGAGGTGCAGGCCGAGTACATCCTCGAGCTGCGACTGCGGCGCCTGACGAAGTTCTCGCGCCTCGAGCTCGAGGGCGAGCGCGACCAGCTGCTCGCCGACATCGCCGCGCTCGAGGAACTGCTCGCCTCCGACGCCCGACTCCGTGCCCAGGTGGCGCAGGAGCTCACCGAGGTGTCCGACCGGTTCGCCACCCCGCGTCGCACCCTGCTCACCGAGGCCGATGCCCCGGTTCGTGGTGGCCGCAAGGCCGCGGTCGACCCCGAGTCGCTGCAGGTCGCCGACGCTCCGTGCCGCGTGCTGCTCTCGACCACCGGGCGACTGGTGCGGGTGGACGTCCCCGACACCGACCTGGGGATCGTGCGGGTGCCGAAGCGGTCGAAGCACGACGCGGTCCGCTCGACCGTCCTGTCGACCGTCCGCGGGCAGGTCGGCGCGCTGACCTCGACCGGTCGGGTCCTGCGGTTCTCCCCCGTCGACGTCCCCGCGGTGCCGCCGGCGTCCGTCCGGCTCGACGCCGGCGTCCGGGTGTCCGACTACCTCGGCATCACCAGGACCGAGACGGTCGTCGCGCTCGTCGACCTGTCCGCGGGTGCGACGGACTCGCTCGCGATCGGCACCGCGCAGGGCATCGTGAAGCGCGTCGCGACGGGTGCCTGGCCGGACAAGGACGAGTTCGTCGCCATCGGGCTCAAGCCGAAGGACACGGTCGTCGGGGCCGCGCAGGCGCCGGAGTCGGACGACCTCGTGTTCATCACGTCGAACGCGCAGCTGCTGCGGTTCCCGGCGTCGGGCGTCCGACCGCAGGGGCTGCCCGCGGGCGGCGTCGCGGGCGTCTCCCTGGCCTCGGGCGCGGCGGTGATCTGGTTCGGGTCCGTCGCACGTTCGGACGACGCCGTGGTGGCCACGGTGTCGACGGCCTCGGGTGCGTTGCCGGGCACCGATCCCGGGCGCGCGAAGGTCTCGGCGTTCTCGGAGTTCCCCGCGAAGGGTCGGGCGACGCAGGGTGTGCGGGCGCACGCGTTCCTGAAGGGCGAGGACGGCCTCACCGTGGCGTGGGCCGGCATCGCGCCGCCGCACGCCGTCGGCGCCGACGGTGCCGCGCGGACCCTGCCCGACTGGCTGTCGAAGCGCGACGGGTCGGGCGCGCCGCTCGAGGCCGTGATCGGCTCGATCGGCGGGAGCGCAGCGGCCTTGGACGGCACCGCGGGCGAGGCGTAGGGCCCGCGGCCCGCGGCCCGCGGCCGTGCGAGTCTCGGGCTCCGCGACAGTTCTCGCGCTGCACGGCACGAGAACTGTCGCTCAGCGCGAGTCTCGGGCCGGCCCGCCTACGCGTCGATGCGATCGCGGTCGAGGCCCTCGCCCGCCAGGATGAACTCCTTGCGCGGTGCGACGTCGTTGCCCATCAGCAGCTCGAACACCTTCGCGGCGCTCTCGGCATCGGTGACGTTGACGCGACGGAGGGTGCGGTGGGCCCGGTCCATCGTGGTCTCGGCCAGCTGGTCGGCGTCCATCTCCCCCAGGCCCTTGTACCGCTGGATCGGCTCCTGGTACTTCTTGCCCTGCTTCGCGAGCTTCTTCAGCACCGCCTGCAGCTCGGCCTCGGAGTAGGTGTACAGCGTGTCGTTCGCCTTGCCGCGGTTCACCACGACGACGCGGTGCAGCGGCGGGACGGCGGCGAACACCCGGCCCTGCTCGATCATCGGGCGCATGTACCGGAAGAACAGCGTCAGCAGGAGCGTGCGGATGTGCGCGCCGTCGACGTCGGCGTCCGACATGATGATGATCTTGCCGTAGCGGGCCTGGTCGATCTCGAACGAGCGGCCCGAGCCGGCGCCGATGACCTGGATGATCGAGGCGCACTCGGCGTTGGACAGCATGTCCGACACCGAGGCCTTCTGCACGTTGAGGATCTTGCCGCGGATCGGCAGCAGCGCCTGGTACTCGCTGTTGCGGGCGAGCTTGGCCGTGCCGAGCGCCGAGTCGCCCTCGACGATGAAGAGCTCGGTGCCCTCGGCGTCCTGCTTGCGGCAGTCGGCGAGCTTCGTCGGCAGTGACGAGTTCTCGAGCGCGTTCTTGCGGCGCTGCGTCTCCTTGTGCGCCCGGGCCGAGATGCGGGTCTTCATCTCGGCGACGACCTTCTCGAGCAGGGTCGCTGCCTGGGCCTTCTCGGTGCGCTGCGTCGAGGTGAGGATCTCGGTCAGGTGCTTCGAGACGACCTGGTCGACGATCTTGCGGACCGCTGGGGTCCCGAGGACCTCCTTCGTCTGTCCCTCGAACTGCGGTTCGGGCAGCCGGACGGTCAGCACGGCGGTCATGCCGGCGAGGACGTCGTCCTTCTCGAGCTTGTCCTGGCCGACCTTGAGCTTGCGGGCGTTCGCCTCCACCTGGGTCCGCACGGCCTTGACGACACCCGACTCGAACCCGGTCAGGTGCGTGCCGCCCTTCGGCGTCGCGATGATGTTGACGAAGCTCCGCTCGACGGTCTCGTACCCGCTGCCCCAGCGCATCGCGATGTCGACCTCGCACGTGCGCTCGACGGAGGTGGACACCATGTGCCCCTTGTCGTCGAGCATCGGCACGGTCTCGGTGAAGGTGCCGGTGCCCTGGATGCGCCAGACGTCGGTGACCGCGGAGTCGACGGCGAGGTGCTCCACGAACTCGCTGATGCCGCCCTCGTATCGGAAGCGCTCGATGACCGGGCCGGGCGTGACGGCCGTACCGGTCGCCTCGGCGCGCTGTGCCGCTGCCTCGATCGAGGTCGGACGCTCGTCGGTGATGGTGATGCCGAGCCCGGGCACCAGGAACGCGGTCTGACGCGCCCGGCTGACGAGGTCGGAGGTGCTGAACTTCGCGTCCGACGTGAAGATCTGCCGGTCCGCCCAGTACCGGACACGGGACCCGGTGACGCCCTTCTTCACCTTGCCGACGACGCGCAGCTCGCTCCCGGAGGTGAACGGCGTGAACGGGGCGTCGGGGCCGTCACCCGCGAAGGTCCCCGGCTCGCCTCGGTGGAAGGACATCGCGTAGGTCTTGCCGCCCCGGTCGACCTCGACGTCGAGGCGCTCGGACAGCGCGTTGACGACCGAGGCACCGACGCCGTGCAGCCCGCCCGAGGCCGCGTACGACCCGGAGCCGAACTTGCCGCCGGCGTGCAGCTTGGTGAACACGACCTCGACCCCGGTCAGCCCGGTCTTCGGCTCGACGTCGACGGGGATGCCGCGGGCGGTGTCGCGGACCTCGACCGAGCCGTCGTCGTGCAGCACGACGCCGATCTCGTCGCCGTGCCCCGCGAGCGCTTCGTCGACGGAGTTGTCGATGATCTCCCACAGGCAGTGCATGAGCCCGCGGGAGTCCGTCGACCCGATGTACATGCCGGGACGCTTCCGAACGGCCTCGAGTCCCTCGAGGACGGAGAGGTGGCGTGCAGAGTAGTCGGAGCTCACCTCCCGATCGTACCGACGGGCACCGACAGCACCGGCTCCGAGGGGCGGCGCGCCTCGGAGTGGGGACAACCGCTCCGCGCACAGCGAAACAGGCCGTCCGCGATGCACGTCTCCCAGCCACCACGTGTTCAAATGGGTGTCCACCCGCACCACCTGCGATCCGTGAGGAGCACAGCAATGACCCAGACCGTGCACGACCTCTCCATCGACGAAGCCGGCAGCCACCAGCTCACCGCCGCTGACCGCTGCGACAGCTGCGGAGCGCAGGCGTACATGCGCGCCACCATGGCCAGCGGCGAGCTCTACTTCTGTGCCCACCACGGCGCCGAGTTCAAGGACAAGCTCGCTGCCACCGCGCTCGAGTGGCACGACGAGAGCAGCCGACTCCACGAGTCGAAGTAGTCGTCACCAGACGGACGAACGGGAGGCGGGGGGGCCCCGGGGCCCCCCCCCCCCCGGGGGGGGGGGGGGGCGGCCGGGGGGGGGGGGGGGGGGCGGGGGTGCGCTGGTACCCCCTGTTGTCGGTTGGGGGGGGCGGGGGGGCCCCCCA
>NZ_JBIUZP010000001.1:574864-908118 GCF_044745105.1 Curtobacterium sp. NPDC087080
GGCCACCCCGCGCCCCCCCCACCCCCCGTGTCTATTTCCCCCCCCCCCCCCCCCCGGCGGGGGGGCGGGGGCCCCGGGGCCCCCGCGCCTCCCGTTCGTTCGTGGGTCGCGTCCGTGTTCCTGGGTCGCTTCAGGCGATCCGCTTGAACGCCTTGTCGACGTAGCGGTCGACCGTGGCGCGCGCCTCGCGTGCGTACCGGTCGATGGTCGCCGTCCGCTCCGGGTCCGGCGCGTACTCGCGACCGAGTCGCGTGGTCGCGGCAGCGAGCACCGCGTCGGTCAGCTGCGGGTTGAGCGGCAGGATCGGCCCCTGTGTGTGCGTCCCGAAGGACGGACCCGAGACCGCTCCCTCGACAGCGGCACCGGCCTGGTTGCCGCCCCCGGAGACGACGTCCGCGAAGGGCTCCACGCCCGGGCCGAGCTCGATGCGCGTCGCGTGGTCCTCGAACCCGGCGAGACGCGTCGACGCTCCGGGCAGGAGGGGGTAGCGCGTGTCGAGCACGAAGTAGTTCACCCGGCGCTCGGCACCACGGACGGCCCGCGCGTCGAACACGCCGAAGCCCGCGACGGGCGAGCCCTCGGTGGGGACGACCTCGTTGGTGGCGAGGTCGAAGCCCCCGCCGACCGCCACGACGGGCACACCCGAGGCGGCGAGGTCGCGGAGCGGCGCCCCGATCCGCGTGACGTCGGCCCCGAGCGAGCGCATCGCGCTGAGCGGACCGTTGCCCACGACGACGACGTCGGCCGCGGTCGGCAGGTCGTCGCCCGGCGCGTACTCGACGACCTCGGTCGCGATGCCGGCGGCCTCGGCACGACGCGTGAGGGCCACGACGTTGCCGCGGTCCCCCGAGACACCCATCTGACGCGGGTAGACGTGCAGGATGGTCAGCCGTTCGGCCGTCATGCGGTCTTCTCCATGTCCCCGTGGCCCAGGGCCTTGCGGGCGATCATCATGATCTCGTAGTTGACGATGAAGTTCTTCGTGCCCGACGTCGTCGAGCCGAGCTGCTCCATGTGCCGGATCGCGGCCTCGACGTCGGGCTCGACCCGGCCGATGCGGACACCGGCGTGCTCGAGCGCGATCGCGATCTGCCACGCCTTGTCACCGGACACGACGTCCACGTGGTCGAGCTTCGAGAAGTCGATGTCGTAGATCCACGAGATGTCCGGCGTGCCCTCGTCGATCGCCATGAGGACCTGCTCCGGGCGGTCCGGCAGGGCGTCGAGGTTGAGCTGCAGGCTGGCTGCG
The DNA here is from genome assembly GCF_044745105.1 of Curtobacterium sp. NPDC087080. Classification (NCBI taxonomy): domain Bacteria; kingdom Bacillati; phylum Actinomycetota; class Actinomycetes; order Micrococcales; family Microbacteriaceae; genus Curtobacterium; species Curtobacterium sp. NPDC087080. The sequence goes on from NZ_JBIUZP010000001.1 coordinate 576,114, forward strand.
TTCTTGAACATCGTGAACTCGGCGGACTCGCCGGCGATGGGCAGGCGCTCCCCGCGGCCGTACGCCGGCTTCATCGTACCGAAGGCCTTCGTCACGGCGTCCGCGCGGAACTGTGCGCCGAGCGCGGCACTCGCGGTCGCCGTCGCCGCAGCGGCGTCCACCGCGTAGTGCAGACCGCGCGCCGGCAGGCGGACGGGGATGTCGGTGCCGTCGAAGCGGATCGTCGCACCGTCGCCCGTGTTCACCACGACCTCGGACTCCGCCGGGTTCGGTTCACCGGCGGTCCGGTCGAAGTCGTCGGCGTTCTGCAGGCCGTTCGGGGCTGCGGCGACGACCTCGGCGCTCGCACCGAAGCGGAGCACGCGCTGACCCGAGCGGGCCGCGTACGCGTCGAGGAACTGGTCGTCGCGGTTCGTGATGACGTTCGCCGTCGACAGCGCCGCGGTGTCGAGCATCATCGTCGCGACGCGCTCGGTCTCGAAGAAGCGGTAGAGCTGGTCGACCTGCACGTTGAGCATCGTCACCGTCGACGGCGACAGGATGCCGGCGAGCTCGACCGCGAAGGCCTCGTCCACCTCGAGGATGCCGATGTCCGCCTTGAGCCGGCCGGTCAGCGACACCTCCGACAGCAGCGCCGAGGCGATGCCCTGCGGCAGGTTCGCGCCCGACGGGTTGGTGAAGACGCGGAGGCCGTGTGCACGGACGATGTCCGAGATCATGTGCGTCGTCGTGGACTTGCCGTTCGAGCCGAGCACGAAGACGACGCCGTTCGGGAACTGCTTCGTCACGTGCTGCAGGAAGTCCGGCACGAGCTTCAGGACGATGTAGCCCGGGTAGGCGGATCCGCCGCCCCGCGCACGAGCGAGGGCGCGGAGGATCCGCCCGACCAGGATCGGGATGAGGAAGCGCATCGGCCTACTCGAGGTAGTCGCGGAGCGACTGCGACCGGGACGGGTGGCGGAGCTTCGCCATCGTCTTCGACTCGATCTGACGGATGCGCTCGCGCGTCACGCCGAACGTGTCGCCGATCTGGTCGAGGGTCTTCGGCTGACCGTCACCGAGGCCGAAGCGCATGCGGATGACACCCGCCTCGCGCTCGGACAGGGAGTCGAGCAGGCTCTCGAGCTGCTTCTGCAGCATCGTGAAGCCCACCGCGTCGGCCGGCACGACCGCCTCGGTGTCCTCGATCAGGTCGCCGAACTCCGAGTCGCCGTCCTCGCCCAGCGGGGTGTGGAGCGAGATCGGCTCGCGGCCGTACTTCTGGACCTCGACGACCTTCTCCGGGGTCATGTCGAGCTCGCGGGCGAGTTCTTCCGGCGTGGGCTCGCGACCGAGGTCCTGCAGCATCTGGCGCTGCACGCGGGCCAGCTTGTTGATGACCTCGACCATGTGCACCGGGATGCGGATCGTGCGTGCCTGGTCGGCCATGGCGCGGGTGATCGCCTGACGGATCCACCAGGTGGCGTACGTCGAGAACTTGAAGCCCTTCGTGTAGTCGAACTTCTCGACCGCACGGATCAGACCGAGGTTGCCCTCCTGGATGAGGTCCAGGAACTGCATGCCGCGGCCGGTGTAGCGCTTCGCGAGCGAGACGACCAGGCGGAGGTTCGCACCGAGCAGGTGCGACTTCGCGCGCTGGCCGTCGCGGGCGACCCAGCGGAGCTCGCGCTCCTCGGGCTTCGACAGCCCGGTCGAGTGCTGCAGCTTGTCCTCGGCGAACAGGCCGGCTTCGATCCGCATCGCGAGCTCGACCTCCTGCTCGGCGTTGAGGAGCGCGACCTTGCCGATCTGCTTCAGGTAGTCCTTGACGGGGTCGGCGGTGGCACCGGTGATCGTCGTCGAGTAGACCGGGGCCTCGTCGTCGTCCGACTGCGAGATGACGAGCGCGCCCGCGGCGACCGCTGCTGCGGCGTCCGGCTTGGCGTCCTTCTCCTCGGTCTCGGTCTCCTCGACGTCGTCGGTCGTGTCGACGGCGTCCTCCGCGGGCTCGACGACCTCGTCGTCCTCGTCCTCGTCGTCGGCCTGCTTCTTGGCGCGCGTGCTGGTCTTCTTCGGTGCGGCCTTCGCTGCGGTCTTCTTCGCGGCGGTGGTCTTGGTGGCGCGCTTCTTCGGCGCAGCCTTCCCCTCGGCCGCGTCGGCGTCGTCCGCCGCGACGGCCTCGGGCTCGGTGTCCTTCGTGGGATCGATCGTCGTGCTCCGGGCAGCCATGCGATCACCTCTCTCGTCGTGCCACGTTCGTGGGGTCGTGGCCTCCCTCGCCGCCCAGGGCCTGGGCCGCGGTCTCCCGCGTCGTCAGGTCCTACCGTTCCGGGCAGCATGAGGACCCATGTCAAGTCCCCCGGTTCCCGCGGCGCGACGAGGCGACGTGGAGACGAGGGGCCCGAACGGGTCCGTCCTCCATTATTGCACGGCCTTCTTCCGCAGGCGCGCAACGAGTGCAACCCAGAGCGGTCCCACCCGTATTCCGTCCTGTGCGTGCATCTCTCGCCGGGTGCGCCTGCGCGCGAGCAGCAGCATGACGACGCCGAAACCGACGACCACGTACTGCACGGTGAGCGCGACGCGGAAGTTCTCCCAGGCGAAGACCGTCCGACCCGTCGCTCCCGACACGACGTCGAGCAGCGTCCCGATGAGGAACATCATCACGAAGGCGGCCAGGAAGCCGCCGACGTTCACGACCCCGTTGGCGGAGCCCAGCGACCCGACCGGGTTGAAGCTGCGGGCGAAGTCGAAGCCGATCAGCGAGCCGGGGCCGCCCACGCCCATCGCGAGCACGAGCAGGACGAGCAGCCACGTCGGCGGGTGCCCCGGCCAGAGCAGGACGGCGGTCCACACCACGCCGAGCGCGAGGACGATGCCGAGCACGAGGTTCGACCGACGGAGCGGGAACCGGGCACAGAGCACGCCGAGCACCGGCCCTGCGACGAAGCCCGTGACGACGATCACGGTGAGGAAGCCCGCGGCCTCGGACGGGCTGTACCCGAGACCGCGCAGCATCGGGACGCCCCAGAGCAGCGAGAACACCGTGCCAGACGACTGCGTGACGTAGTGGGACCAGAAGCCGAGCTGCGTGCCCGGGCGGCGCAGCGCGTGCCCGAACGTGTGGAGGGCGCCGCGCCACGAGTGCGACAGGGGCAGCGGGATCGTGTCGGTACGTACCGCCACCGGGCCGTTGCGGACGAAGACGACCGCCAGCACGAGGCCGACCAGGCTCGCGGCCGCGGCGACCCCGAACGCCGGGGTCCACCCCGCGGTGTGCAGGAGCACGGCGAACGGGAAGGCCGACAGGACCTGCCCGACCTGGCCGAGGTTGCCCGTCCACTGCGAGATCTGGGGCAGGATCCGGCCGCTGAACCACATCGGGACGAGACGGATCACCGAGATGAACGTCATCGCGTCACCGGCGCCGACGAGCACCCGACCCGCGATGGCCGGGCCGATGGTGGGCGAGAACGCGACGACCGCCTGCCCGACCACGAGCAGCGCGGCGCCGAGCAGGACGAGCCTGCGCGGACCCACCCGGTCGAGCGCGATGCCCACCGGGATCTGCAGACCGGCGTAGACGGCGATCTGCACGACGGCGAGGGTGGAGAGGACCGCTGCCGACACCGCGAAGCGGTCCTGCGCGTCGACCCCGGAGACGCCGAGCGACGAGCGCTGCACGACGGCGAGGACGTAGGCGAGGACCGCGACGCCCCAGACGAGGAAGGCACGGCGGGAGTTCACCCGACCAGGCTACCGACGCGCGCCCCGCACCCGACGCGGGCTGTGGAGGACGGGAGGCGCGGTGCGGGCTGTGGACGAGCCTCCAGGCCGGACGCGGTGCGGGTGCTCCCCGTCGGCCGTTCCGCGCGCCGCCGCCGGTGGACGGTCGCCGTCAGTCGGTCGGCGCGTCGCCGTCGGGACGGCGGTCGGCCAGGAAGCGCTCCAGCTCGGCCGCGATCGCGTCGGCGGTCGGGACCTCGCCGTCGACGTTCGTCAGGGGCGACGCGACCGGGTTGCCCTCCATGTACGTGTCGTGCCGTTCCTCGAGCACGCCGACCAGGCGCTGGAGCTCGGGGTTCCCCGCGACCTGCTCGTCGACCCGGGTCCGGAACTCGCGGTCCGACTCCCGCAGGGCGTCCGTCGGGAAGATCAGCCCCGTGGCCGCCGAGATGCTGGAGAGCGCGGTGACCGCGGCGTCGGGGAACTCGGTGTCGCCGAGGTAGTGCGGGACGAGCAGGACGAGCCCGGTGACCTGCTCGCCCAGCTGCGTCAGCCGGTGCTCGACCAGGTGCAGGACGTTCGCGGGGGCCTGGGTCTCCGGCTTCCAGACGCTCATCTGCTCGACGAGGTCGGCACGGGTACCGGACACCGTCAGGCTGATCGGGCGCGTGTGCGGGACCGGCATCGGGATGGACTGCAGCCAGGTGGTGTCCGCCACCTGCAGCCGCTCGGCGAGGCCCGTGACCGCGTCGACGAAGCGGTTCCACTGGAAGTCCGGCTCGTACCCGGTGAGGAAGAGGAACGGCTGCCCGAGCTCGTCGCGCACGAGGTGCAGGGCCAGACGCGGGGGCTCGACGGCGGTGATGTGGTCGTGCTCGAACGTGATGACCGGCCGACGTGCACGCCAGTCGAGCAGGACGTCGGGGTCGAACTCCGCGACGAGCTCGTGCTCGAGGCCGTCGAGGATCGAGGTCGCGACCTGCGCGACGGCGGACCCGGCGTCGACGAAGCCGGTCAGGCCCGCGACCAGGTGCAGCCCGGCCGGGACGGTCGGCGCGCCGTCGGGAGCGGAGTACAGGTCCTCGGGGTGGTTCACCGTCCCCATGCTAGGCGGCACCCCCGACCGACCCCGCGCGGCGACCCGACGCTCTCGGCGAACACCTGCTGGCTAGGCTTGGCGCATGGTCCGACCGACGCTCTCCACCACCACCTCGACCCCCTCCGACGTCGACGCCGACGTCCTCGTGCTCGGCGTCCGCGCGGGCACCGACGGCGGCGCCCCCGCGATCGCGACGAGCGCCGCCGGCGCGCTCGACGCACTCGCCGACCTCGACCTCGGCTCCGTCGGCGTCACCGGCGCGAAGGACCAGCTCGTCCGGCTGCCCGGCACCGGCGTCGCCGCGGCCGGCATCGCGCTCGTCGGCCTCGGCTCGACGGTCGACGCCGTGTCCGTCCGCGCCGCCGCCGGCAGCGCCGTCCGACAGCTGCCCCAGGTGTCGTCGATCGCCCTCGCGCTGCCCACCGACTCGGCCGAGCTCGTCGACGCCGCGCTCGAGGGCGCGGCACTCGGCTCCTACGCCTTCACCCGCCACAAGGGCACCGGCACGACCGCTCCGGCCCGGGGCGACCAGCGCATCGAGGTCGTCGCGCCGGCCGACACCGCCGCCGACGCCACCGTCCGCCCGGCGATCGTCGCCGACGCAGCGGCCCTGGTCCGCGACCTCGTCAACACCGCAGCCGGTGACCTCGGCCCGGCGGACGTCGCCGACGTCGCCGTCGCACAGGCGGAGGGCCTCCCGCTCACCGTCGAGGTCCTCGACGAGCAGCAGCTCGAGGAACAGGGCTTCGGTGGCATCCTCGGCGTCGGCCGCGGCTCGGAGCGCCCGCCGCGCCTGGTCGTCGTCCGCTACGAGCCGTCGTCGGCGTCGAAGCACCTCGCCCTCGTCGGCAAGGGCATCACCTTCGACTCGGGCGGCCTCTCGCTGAAGCCCGCCGCGTCGATGCTCGGCATGAAGACCGACATGACCGGCGCCGCGACCGTGCTCGCCGCGACGATCGCCGCCGCGCGCCTCGGGCTCGACACGAAGGTCACCGCGTGGCTCTGCCTCGCCGAGAACATGCCGTCCGGTTCCGCGACGCGCCCCGGCGACGTGCTCACCCTGAAGAACGGCAAGACCGTCGAGGTCACGAACACCGACGCCGAGGGGCGACTCGTCCTCGGCGACGGCATGGCGGCGGCATCGCTCGAGCAGCCCGACGCGATCGTCGACGTCGCCACGCTCACCGGTGCGCAGGTCGTCGCCCTCGGGGACCGGACGACCGGCCTGATGGGCAGCGACGACCTCGTCGCCCGTGTCCGCGCGGTCGCCGACGCCGTGGCCGAGCCGATCTGGCCGATGCCGCTGCCCGAGGAGCTCGACGCGCGCCTGGCCAGCGACGTCGCCGACATGGTCAACGCGACGGTCGGCAACCCGGCCGGCGGCATGCTCCTCGCGGGCAAGTTCCTCGAGCGCTTCGTCGGCGAGGGCATCGAGTGGGCGCACCTCGACATCGCCGGCCCCTCGGAGCACAAGGGCGGCGGGTACGGCTGGCTCGGCAAGGGTGCGACCGGCGTCATGGTCCGGACGCTCGTCGGGCTCGCAGAAGAGCTCCAGTCCAGGTAGTAGGTTGGTGACCGGCGGGCTGCGCACCGACGCGCGTCCGCCGGAACCAGCGGGACGGGACCGGAACCATGCGGTCCGACCGTCGGACGCCGCCGCCGCGGTGTCCAGTGGGGTCCGACCGGGATCCCGACACGCACGAGGGAGTTGCACCAGGTGACGGAACAGACTTACGACGTCGTGGTCCTCGGTGGCGGCAGTGGTGGCTACGCCGCTGCGCTCCGGGCCGCCGAGCTCGGCATGAGCGTCGCGCTCATCGAGGGAGACAAGCTCGGAGGGACCTGCCTGCACCGCGGCTGCATCCCGACCAAGGCGCTGCTCCACGCCGCCGAGGTCGCCGACGCCACCCGCGACGCGGAGAAGTACGGCGTGATCGCCGAGTTCGCCGGGGTCGAGGTGCCGAAGGTCATCGACTACCAGCAGGGTGTCATCAACTCGAAGTACAAGGGCCTGCAGGGGCTCGTCAAGGCCCGCGGCATCACCGTCGTCGAGGGCTGGGGCCGCCTGACCTCGCAGAACACCGTGCAGGTCGGCGACCAGACCGTCACCGGCAAGAACGTCGTGCTCGCCACCGGTTCGTACTCGAAGTCCCTGCCGGGCCTCGAGATCGGCGGCCGCGTGATCACGTCCGAGACCGCGCTGAAGATGGACTACGTGCCGAACAAGGTCGTCATCCTCGGTGGCGGCGTCATCGGCGTCGAGTTCGCCAGCGTCTGGAAGTCCTTCGGCGCCGAGGTCACCATCGTCGAGGGCCTGCCCCACCTCATCCCCGCCGAGGACGAGTCGATGTCGAAGCAGCTCGAGCGCGCGTTCCGCAAGCGCGGCATCGAGTTCTCGCTCGGCGTCCGGTTCGACCACGTCGACCAGCACGAGAACGGCGTCGTCGTGACGCTCGAGGACGGCAAGACGTACGAGGGCGACGTGCTCCTCGTGGCGGTCGGCCGTGGCCCGCTCACGCAGAACATGGGCTTCGACGAGGTCGGCGTCGCGATGGACCGCGGCTTCGTCACCACGAACGAGCGCCTGGCCACCAACCTGCCGAACGTGTACGCCGTCGGCGACATCGTCCCCGGCCTCCAGCTCGCGCACCGCGGCTTCCAGCAGGGCATCTTCGTCGCCGAGGAGATCGCGGGGCTGAACCCGGTCGTCATCTCGGACACGAACATCCCGAAGGTCACCTACTCCGACCCCGAGGTCGCCTCGGTCGGTCTCTCCCAGGCCAAGGCGGAGGAGGAGTACGGCAAGGACAAGGTCGACTTCTACGAGTACAACCTCGCGGGCAACGGCCGCAGCCACATCATCGGGACCTCGGGTGCCGTCAAGGTCGTCCGTGTCGTCGACGGCCCGGTCGTCGGTGTCTCGATGATCGGCGCGCGCGTCGGTGAGCTCATCGGTGAAGCCCAGCTCGCGGTGAACTGGGAGGCGCACCCGGAGGACGTCGCACCGCTCGTCCACGCGCACCCGACGCAGAACGAGGCACTGGGCGAGGCCTTCCTCCACCTCGCGGGCAAGCCGCTGCACGCGCTGTGACAACCACGTCCACCGTGCGCACCGAGACAATGACAACCACCACCACAGCAACCCGCGAACAGGAGCCCACCCGATGAGCGAATCCGTCAACCTCCCGGCGCTCGGCGAGAGCGTCACCGAGGGCACGGTCACCCGATGGCTGAAGAACGTCGGTGACCGGGTCGAGGTCGACGAGCCGCTGCTCGAGGTCTCGACCGACAAGGTCGACACCGAGATCCCGTCGCCGATCGCCGGCGTCGTCGAGGAGATCCTCGTCCAGGAGGACGAGACCGTCGAGGTCGGCACCGCGCTGGTCAAGATCGGCGACGGCTCCGGCTCCTCGGACGACCAGGGCGCGGACCAGGACGCAGCCGCAGCCGAGCAGAGCGAGCCCGAGACGGCACCGAGCACCGAGCAGGGCGAAGAGCAGAAGGCCCCCGAGCCGCAGCAGGCCGACCCGGCACCCGGTGGCCAGACCCAGCCGGCGGCCCCGCAGGCGCCGTCCGCTCCCCCGGTCCCCCAGGCTGCTCCGGTGCCGCCGCCCGCCGCCGTGCCGGCAGCGGTCCCGGCTCCGGCCGCCGCCCCGGCTCCGGCCGCTGCCCCGGCACCCGCCGCCTCGGGTGCGACCGCCTCGGCGTCGGTGCCGAACCCGAACCAGGACGCCTCGGCCTCCGGCTACGTCACGCCGCTCGTGCGCAAGCTCGCCAACGAGCAGGGCGTCGACCTGTCGACCGTCTCCGGCTCCGGGGTCGGTGGCCGCATCCGCAAGGAGGACGTGCTCGCCGCCGCCGCGAAGGCGTCGTCCGCCGGTTCGTCGGCTCCGGCCGCCGCTGCCGCCGGTCCGTTCGTGGCCGAGACCTCGCCGCTCCGCGGCACCCGCGAGAAGATGACGCGCCTCCGCAAGGTCGTCGCCGAGCGTGCCGTGCAGTCGATGACCTCGACCGCACAGCTCACCAGCGTCGTCGAGGTCGACGTCACGAAGGTCGCGCAGTTCCGTGACGCGAACAAGGCCGAGTTCCTCGAGAAGACCGGCTCGAAGCTCAGCTTCATGCCGTTCTTCGCCCTCGCGGCGTCCGAGGCGCTCAAGGCACACCCGAAGATCAACTCCACGGTCGAGGGCGACGAGATCGTCTACCCGGACCACGAGAACGTCTCGATCGCGGTCGACACCGAGCGTGGCCTGCTCACCCCGGTGATCAAGGACGCGTCGGGGCTGTCGCTCGCCGACTTCTCGAAGGCGATCGCGGACCTCGCCGAGCGCACCCGCAACAACCAGCTCAAGCCCGACGAGCTCGCCGGCGGCACGTTCACGCTGACCAACACCGGTTCGCGTGGCGCGCTGTTCGACACCCCCGTCGTGTTCCTGCCGCAGTCGGCGATCCTCGGCACGGGCATCGTGACGAAGCGCCCGGCGGTCGTGAAGGTCGACGGGCAGGAGGCGATCGCGATCCGTTCGTTCGTCTACCTCGCACTGTCGTACGACCACCGGATCATCGACGGCGCGGACGCGTCGCGGTACCTCGTCGCGGTGAAGAACCGCCTCGAGGAGGGCAACTTCGGCCCGAACCTCGGCTACTGAGTCGACGGTCCGATCCACACCGGACGGCCCCGGTCCCCTCAAGGGACCGGGGCCGTCCGGCGTCCCGGGTCCGGGCTCGGGGCTCGGGTCTCCGGGCTCCGGGTTCCGGGCTCCGGGTTCGGGCCTCCGGGCTCCGTCAGAGCAGGCTCGTCATCGCGGTCACGAGCCCGCCGGTGACCACGGTGCCGACCACGACGTGTCTGACCGGTACCCGTCGCCCGCGACCGAGCGGGACTCCTCGCTCCACGAAGTCCCGCACCACCTGCGCCACCGTCCCGACGACGTCCCCGGCGTCGATGGGAGCGGGTCGGCCGGCGCCGGGTTCCTCGTCGAGGAACACGGAGGCGGGTCTGCTCCACCGCACGGGCCTGGGCGGGGCGGCACCGACGACGAGGTCGAGCGCCTCGGAGATCGTCCCGGCGTCGCCGCTGCGAGCAGCATCGAGGACGGGGTCGAGGGTGTGGCGCGCCCCCGACCGGGCGTCCACGCGGTCCCACACCGCCCGGGCGGCGGTGACGAGCTGACCGGCGCCGTCGAGGTCGACGGACGCCGGGAGTGGGGGCAACCGCGATCCCGGACGACCGGCCGGTGGCACCGGCTGCTGTGGCTCTGGACCAAGTGGCGCTGCGTCGGTGCAGACCGGTGCTGCCCCGGATGGGTCGTCGGCCACGATGATCGCTCCGGCCTCGTCGACGCGCACGGCTCCGAAGGGCACGACGCCCAGTTCGACGGCGCCCGATCGTGCCCGTGCCGCGAGTTCGAGCAGGGGCACCGTGAGGGTCACCGCGACGCCCTCGGTCGGGACGCCGAGCGCATCGAGGGCGTCCTCGAGGGGCCTCGCGCTCGGGTGCAGGACCTCGGCCGCGAGGTGCCCGCGCAGGCACCTGCCGACGCGGGTCACCGGTACGAGGTGCGGACCGACGCCGGCGGCGCGGTCCGCGACCCACCTCGAGAACGCGACCGGGTCGCGGGAGCCACACCACCGGATGCCGTCTGCTGTCGTCGTCATGGTGACGAGCATCGCGGAGGCGGGGCGGGCCTCCAGGCCGGGGACGAGGGTCTGTGGACGGCGCCGTTCGCCCACAGCCTGGTGCCCAGCGGTCCACGAGCGATGGTCGAGGCCGTATCCTGGTCGCATGGCACGCAGCACTCCCCAAGCAACGACGGCGAAGGAGCCGGGTCGTCTCAAGCAGATGTACCAGGTCTTCACGATGACCCGTCGGGCCGACCCGAAGTCCGTCTGGTGGTTCCTGCTGGCGTTCGTCGGCCCCGTCGTGGCGGGCGTGCTGCTCGCGCTGCTCCTGCCGGGGCAGAACTGGCTCGCGATCACGCTGTGGATCGTCGCCGGTGTGCTGCTCGGTGTGCTGCTCTTCCTCATCGTCCTCGGTCGTCTCGCGGAGCGCGCCGCGTACTCGCAGATCGCCGGCCAGCCCGGTGCCGTCGGCGCGGTGCTCTCGAACTCCCTGCGTCGCCAGTGGCGCTCGAGCGAGATGCCCGTCGCCGTGCACGGCCGGTCGCAGGCCGCCGTCTACCGCGCGGTCGGCACCCCCGGCGTCGTCCTGATCACCGAGGGGCAGCGCGGCAACCTCAAGCGTCAAGTGGACGAGGAGCGCCGCAAGGTCCAGCGCATCGTCCCGAACGTCCCCGTGCACGTGGTCCACGTCGACGACGACGAGGACGGCGTGACGCTGCACAAGCTGCCGCGGGCGATGAACAAGTACAAGAAGGCGCTGAACCGCAACGAGGTCCTGGCGGTCGCGAACCGGCTCGACTCCCTCACGCACAGCCCGGCGGCCGCGATCCCGAAGGGCATGGACCCGATGCGGGCTCGTGCCGGACGGCCGCGCTGACCGTCCCTCACGACGTCACGACGACGCCCCCGACCGTGCCAGGTCGGGGGCGTCGCCGCGTTCGGGGCTCGCGGCGCAGCGCTCGGCCGTGCGGGTGACGGTTGTGTTGCCGAAGCGACGAGCGTTGGTACGGCTTGCCGGAACGACACGGCCGCTGTCGTACGACGACGGTCTTGTCGCATTGCCCCCGCTGGCGGTCGATCAGCGGGCCGAACGACACCACCGCTGTCGTTCGACGTCGACGGTGTCGTTCCACGTCGTTCACACGCAGCGACGCCGCCGTGCCCGCCGCCGCCCCCGCCGTTCGCGCCCCGGCCGCTCGCTCCCCGCCGCGCGCACCTCCCGCCGGATCAGCGCCGGACGAGGACCGTCCCGGCGATGCGGTCGTGCGCGCCCCGGCTGTCGCGGTCGATGATGAGCGCCGGGACGACCAGGCAGAGCAGCACCGTGCGGACGATCGGTCGCCACACCCCGACGTAGCCGCCGCGGATCGGGACGACCCGGAGCCCCACGCAGACGTGCCCGAAGGACCCGGAGAGCGTGCAGATGAACAGGACCTGCAGCGCGGCGAAGATCGCGAGCTGGATCCAGGTGTGCGCGATGTCGCCGGACCCCTCGAGCGGCGACCACACCCCCGTGACGTACGCGACGAGGTCGGCGAGGATGCCGTCGATGAGCAGTCCGACCACGCGGCGACCGATGCGGCCGACACTGCGCGGACCGTCCTCCGGGAGCCCGAGGTCCTTGCCCGGCCAGCCGTCCGGGTGCTCCCCACCGGGGTGTGCCGAGGACGCCGAGGGCGGGGTGGTGCTGCGGGCCATGCCTCAAGGGTAGGCGACTCCGTGCCCGTAACACGCACGAAACAATGCAGTCATGTCCGGGAAACCCGGTGTCAATAGCCTCGTCGGAGGGTGCACCCGCGGCACCTCCGACATCACCTACCCCCCAGGAGATCGACACACATGTTCAGCGATTCCTCTGAGGTGCTCGCCTTCATCAAGGACACGGACGTCAAGTTCCTCGACATCCGCTTCACGGACCTGCCCGGTGTCCAGCAGCACTTCAACATCCCGGCGTCGACGGTCGACGAGGACTTCTTCTCGGTCGGACAGCTCTTCGACGGCTCCTCGATCCGCGGCTTCGCGTCGATCCACGAGTCGGACATGCAGCTCATCCCGGACGTGACGACGGCGTACATCGACCAGTTCCGCGCCGAGCGCACGCTGATCATGATCTTCGACATCTACAACCCGCGGAACGGCGAGATCTACGGCCGCGACCCGCGCCAGGTGGCGAAGAAGGCCGAGAAGTACCTCGCGTCGACGGGCATCGCGGACACCGCGTTCTTCGCCCCCGAGGCCGAGTTCTACATCTTCGACGACGTCCGCTACTCGGTCACGCAGAACAAGTCGTTCTACTCGGTCGACTCCGAAGAGGGCGCCTGGAACACCGGCCGCGAGGAAGAGGGCGGCAACCTCGCGAACAAGACCCCGTACAAGGGCGGCTACTTCCCGGTCTCCCCCGTCGACAAGACGGCGGACCTGCGCGACGACATCACCCTCAAGCTGATCGAGGCGGGCTTCGAGCTCGAGCGCTCGCACCACGAGGTGGGCACCGGCGGCCAGCAGGAGATCAACTACAAGTTCGACACGATGGTCCACGCCGCGGACGACATCCTGAAGTTCAAGTACATCGTCAAGAACACGGCCGACCAGTGGGGCAAGGTCGCCACGTTCATGCCGAAGCCCCTCTTCGGTGACAACGGCTCGGGCATGCACACCCACCAGTCGCTCTGGTCGGACGGCAAGCCGCTCTTCTACGACGAGAACGGGTACGGCGGCCTCTCCGACCTCGCTCGTTGGTACATCGGCGGCATCCTGAAGCACGCCCCGGCGCTGCTCGCGTTCACGAACCCGTCGATCAACTCGTACCACCGCCTGGTCAAGGGCTTCGAGGCTCCGGTCAACCTGGTCTACTCGGCCGGCAACCGCTCCGCCGCGATCCGCATCCCGATCACCGGCACGAACCCGAAGGCGAAGCGCATCGAGTTCCGCGCGCCGGACGCCTCGGGCAACCCGTACCTCGCGTTCGCCGCGCAGCTGATGGCGGGCCTCGACGGCATCCAGAACCGCATCGAGCCGCACGAGCCGGTCGACAAGGACCTCTACGAGCTCCCCCCGGAGGAGGCCAAGGGCATCCCGCAGGTGCCGGGCTCCCTCGACGAGGCGCTCGACGCGCTCGAGGCGGACCACGAGTTCCTCACGAAGGGCAACGTCTTCACCGAGGACCTCATCCAGACGTGGATCGACTACAAGCGTGAGAACGAGATCCTCCCGCTCGCGCAGCGTCCGCACCCGTTCGAGTACGAGCTGTACTTCGGGGTCTGACCCTCGCTACCACAGAAGGGCCCCGCACCACACCGGTGCGGGGCCCTTCTGCGTGCGCGGTGCGCGCTGGGAGCGCGAGTGCTCCGCTGAAGCGACAGCGTTCGGCGAACCGTTCGCGGTGCACTGTCGCCTTCGCGGAGTCATCGGCGGGGAGGCGCGCGGCCGTGTCCGCGACGGCGCACGGGCAGTGGACGGGACCGCCTGGTGGCCCGGTGCCGGTCCGGCGGACCGGCGCCGCGCCTCCAGGCCGTCGCACGTTGCTTGCCCGTTCCTTCCCATCTCGGTTGCGATGGCAAGGAGGAACGGGCGTGCCTGGTCGGAACGGACCACCAGGTACGCCCGAAACGACCAGGTACGCCCGGAACGACTGAGTATGCCCGGAACCGCCAGGTACGCCCGGAACCGCCGAGTACGCCCGGAGAGCACGCACTCACGCGAGAGCGGGGCCCGCGCCGCCCCGGCACGGACCCCGCTCCTGGCGGTGACGACTACCGCGCCGTGGCCAGCACGTCGTTCGCCCCCGCCGCCACGCTCACGGGTGCACCCGTGACCGGCGTGGGCCGCCCCAGGGAACGGACGGACCACCCCGCCTCGACCCAGTCGGCGACCGGGAGGCAGTTGCGCGCGTCGATGACGACGCGACGCCCGACGAGCGACCCGAGCGCCACGGGCGACGCCTGGACGACCTCGTCCCACTCGGTGAGGACGAGCACGACGTCGGCACCCTCGACGGCGTCCTCCTTCGTGGCGGCGTAGGACAGCGTCGGGAAGGACCGCCGGGCGGTCTCGTTCGCCTCCGGGTCCCACAGCGTGACCTGCGCACCCCGGAGGTGCAGCGCGGCCGCCACGTTGAGCGCCGGGGAGTCGCGGACGTCGTCGGTGAGCGGCTTGAACGCGGCGCCGACCACGGCCACGCGGCGGTTCAGCACGGAGCCTCCGAGCGCCTCGATCGTCATGTCGATCACCCGCTCGCGCTGCCCCATGTTGATCTCGTCGACCTGCTGCATGAGCCCGACGACCCGACCGGCGCCGATCTCGTTCGCGCGGTGCATCAGCGCACGGATGTCCTTCGGCAGGCAGCCGCCTCCGAAGCCGAGACCGGCGTTCAGGAACTTCCTGCCGATGCGGACGTCGTGCCCGAGGGCATCGGCGAGCGTCGTGACGTCGGCTCCGGTGATCGCGCACATCTCGGAGATCGCATTGATGAACGAGATCTTCGTCGCGAGGAACGCGTTCGCGCTGACCTTCACGAGCTCGGCGGTCGCGAGGTCGGTCGAGATGACCGGGGTGCCCTCGGCGATCGGCGCGGCGTAGACCTCACGGATCACGGCGTCCGCCGCGGCCGAGGCGCCGCCCCAGACCAGTCGGTCCGGGTGGAGGGTGTCGTCGACGGCCTTGCCCTCGCGGAGGAACTCCGGGTTCCAGACGAGTTCGGCCTGGATGCCGGCGGGGCTGAACTCGCGGACGATGCCCCGCAACCGCTCGGCGGTCCCGACGGGCACCGTGGACTTGCCGACGATGAGCCCGGGGTGGGTGAGGTGCTCGGCGACCCCGCGGGTGGCAGCCTCGACGTAGGTCAGGTTCGCAGCGTGCGACCCGGCCTTCTGCGGCGTGCCGACGCAGACGAAGTGGACGTCCGCCGCGGCGACGGCCTCGGCGAGGTCGGCCGTGAAGCGGAGCTTCCCGGTGGCGACGTGCTTCGTGATGAGTTCGGGCAGGCCGGGCTCGTAGAACGGCACCTCGCCGGCGGACAGGGCGGCGAGCTTCGCGGGGTCGACGTCCACGCCGATGGTCTCGAAGCCCATCTCGGCCATGGCGGCCGCGTGGGTGGCGCCGAGGTACCCGGTGCCGATGACGCTGATGACGGGAGCCGGCCGCACGTCGGCGGCGTCGGTCTTCTTCTGAGCGGTCACTGCTTGACCTCCTGCAGGTCGTAGTCGGTGTCGGTGCGGGCGATGCCCTCGGCGAAGGTCGCCAGGCTGTCGGCGCGGGAGTCGAGGCGCCAGTCGTTGGTGGTGCGGGAGCCGTCGACGATGGTCGTGGCCACCTGGCTGAAGTAGGCGAAGCCGATGACGTCGCGGTTGGCGGGATCGGCGAGGGCGTCGAAGAGCGAGGCGATCCACTGCGACTTCTGGCTGTCCGAGACGGTGCCCCCGGTCTCGGTCGCGCCGATCTCGTTCAGCAGGATGTGCTTGCCGGGAGCAACCTGCCGGAGCTGCGCGAGGGTGGCGCCGAAGGTGTTCTGGAACGTGGGCTGCTCGGTGGCCGTGCGGTAGTAGCCGCTCATGCCGACCCAGTCGACGTAGTCCGCGCCCGGGTAGTACTGCCGCATGTAGTCGAGCGTCTGGTACGTCGCGTTGCCGAGCTTGTCGATGCGCGACGGCGACCAGTTCCAGATGACGTAGTCGTTCGCCCCGTTGGCCTGGAAGACGTCGTGCACGTGCTTCCACATCGCGACGTACGAGCCCGGCGCGTTCTGCTGCTTCGACCCCTCGGACCAGTTGTACCACTGGCCGTTCATCTCGTGGTCGAGGCGGATGACGACGGGCATGCCGTTCGCCTTCAGCGCCGACGCGTAGGACGCGAGGTAGTCGTCGAACTTCCCGGAGACGATGTCCTGGTTCGTGTAGCCCTCGACGTACGGCTGGTCGTTGCCGGTCTTCGCGGGGACGGTCTCCCACGTCATCATCGGCAGGCGGCCGTTCGCCCACGACCGCTGGACCGCGCTCGCGTTGAAGTCCTGGTCGAAGCCCTGGAAGTACCCGACCATGTTCGTGGCGCGGCCGACCTCCTGCGTGACGCGGTCGTACTCTGCCCAGTTGAACGGGGACTGCGTCGTGTAGAGCCCGTACCAGCGGGACTGCTGGCCGAGGATCTGTGCCTTGGTCGGGGTCGTGATCGGCTCGGACGCGACGGGGTCCTTCGACGTGCCGGCGTTCCCACCGGTCCCGCCGGACGCGCCGGAGCCGGAGCTCCCGCCGGAGCCACCGGCGGGGTTCCCCGCGGCGCCCCCGCCCGAGCCCTTCCCGGCGGAGGAGGAGCCGTCAGCGGCCCCGCCCGAGCCGGACCCGGCTGCCGACGCCTTCCCGCCGCTCGTCGCCGCACCGAGGTCGGACTGCAGCGAGGCGATCTGCGCCTTGAGGCGGGTGATCTCCTCGGCCCGCGAACCGGCCTGTGCTCCCGAGGAGTCGAGCTTGCCCTCGAGCTGCCAGATGGTCCGCTGCGCGGCGTCGAGCTTCGCACTGAGCTCGGCGACCGTGGGCTGCTTCGTCTTCGGCGGGGTGACGCCGAGGGCGGTCTGCACGGCACTCGACACGGGGCCGGCCGGCGAGACCCAGACGGTCCACGTGATCAGGCCGAGCACCAGGACGATCGCGGCCGTGCCGATGGCGGTACGACGGGCGTGCTTGCTGGACTGTGCCCACCACGTGCTGGTGGAACGGATGAGGTCAGACAATGAGGAACGCCTCCAGTGCGAAGACCGCGAACCCGATGAGGTACGGGATCGCCGCGTAGGGATTGACACGACGGGCCTTGGCGACCGCCGGACGAGCGGGCGCGGCGGGCGCGGACGCTGCCACAGCCGCCGACCGTCGCGTGGCGAGCACCGTCGCGGTCGAGTTCGTCGTGACGTCGGCCCCGAAGAGCTCGTCGAACGCGCGGTCGGCCGCGGCCTGGTCGTCGCCGCCGACACGCGAGCGGGCGGCGTCCGCCTCCGCACGCGAGCGGACGACGTCGGTGCGGTCCACCGGCGGCAGACCGGCGTCCACCGGCGGCAGACCGGCGTCGACCGGACTGACCGGCGGTGCACCGAGTGCGTTCGGCTGGACGGCGTCCGCCGGGTCCTCCTCCATCGGACCGCCGGCGTAGGCTCCGGCGCGGGTGCCCCAGCCGGACGCGTGCGCCAGCCGGAAGAAGCCGATGAGGCGGATCGGCATGAGGAAGAACGTCGACACGATGATGAACATCGGCAGGCGGAAGAAGTCGCTCGGCTTCTCGGCGAGGTGCCGCATCTGTCGGATCGCCATGCTCAGCACGCTCGACACGACCATGAGTCCGGCGACGTAGACGAACCCCGTCGAGAAGCCGTACTGCTGCAGGATGCCCTGGTACAGGTTCTCGCCCTGCCCGGTCACGGCGCGGTAGATCCAGCCGGCGATCACACCGAAGAGCATGAACGGCAGGATGATGTCGGTCAGGAAGAAGACCGCCAGGATCGGCGCGTGCCCGAGCATCCACGGCAGCATCCGCAGCGTGTTGTACTGCGAGCCGCGCGCCCAGCGGAGCTGCTGCTTGAACAGCTTCTTCACCTGCAGCGGAGCGTCCGTGTAGACCAGCGACGTGTACTGGTACACGGTCCGGTAGCCCTCCTTGAGGGTCAGGTTCGTCAGGGTCCGGTCGTCGGACACCTCGAGGAACACCCCCATGAACTTCTCGTGCATGAACCGGTCCATGACCCGGACGAGGATGTTCCGGCGGAACGCGATCGTCCGGCCCGGCAGGCACCCGATCTGGCCGAGCACGCTCTGCGCCGGCATCGAGTAGAGCGCCCGCGAGTTCTCGAGCCAGTCGGCCCACCGGGTGATCCACGAGCGCGTCGGCTCGAGGATGCGCTGGCGGGTGGTGACCCCGCCGACGGACTCGTCGGCGAACGGCTTCAGCAGCTCGGAGAGCGTGCCGGGCGTCCACACCGTGTCGGAGTCGACGAGCACGGTGATGTCACCGGTGGACATCTCGGTGCCGACCTTGACGGCGTTGCGCTTGCCCGGGATGGGCGTGTGGGTCCAGCGGACGAGCGGGGCGAACTCGTCGCACACCTGCTCCAACGCCTCGTTCCTCGCGCCGTTGATCACGACGATGATCTCGCCGGGACCCTGTTCGACCATGCGGCCGATCACGTCGCGGAAGAGGTCGATCGGCTCGTCGACGACGGGGACGACCACGCTGGTGGTGCCGGTGTAGGTGCCGGTGAAGGGGCGGTAGCGGGCGGACAGGAGGACCTTGAGCAGCCAGAGCAACCAGATCACCGCGGAGTACACGGCGAACAGGTAGAACTCGGGGTGCCCGTCGACCATCTGCCGGATCTGCAGAATGAAGGTGAACATCGATCCCTGCTTCAACGTTCGAGGTGGGGATTCCGCTTCATCGAGGAACCGTGGGCGGTTCGGGTGAGCCCATTGAGACAGAAGCTGGGTGTCGCCGCAACGCGACCCCTGTCCGGGGGTGTTTCCGGCACGTGACGGGGTACAACTCGGTCCCCCTCACGCGGCGACGCCGTTGTCCGCACTGCTGCTGACAGCAGGAAGGTGGACCGGTCCACCGTCCTGCAGCGCGCAACACCGCGCGCCGACCGGCCGGGAGGCGCGCCGCGGTTCGCGGGGGAACCCCAGATCAGAAGCCCTTACCCCTGTTCAGGGGTCACCTGGTCATCTCGGCTCGCCACGACCTCGTCGACCGTCGATCACGGTCCGGTCACGGCCCGACGGACCGATCGTCGCGGGGTACAGCACACCGTTCCCCGGGGGACACCGCGCGACGCCGGGAATTCATCATCGACGACACGTCACGTTCCGCGGCCGACGTCGCCTCGGGCGTGTCGCGGGGCGCTCAGGCGCCGTAGAACTCCCGCTCGAACACCTGACGGGCCCGTCGAGTGACCCCGAGGTAGTCGTCCTCGAGCCGCGACGCCGAGCCCGGCGGGTACTCCATCAGCCGGGCGATCCCCTCGAGCTGCACGCGGTCGACGGGCAGCACGTCGGTGGTCTTCCCCGACCAGAGCACGAGCGCACTCCGGGTGCGGGAGGCGAAGCGCCAGGCGGCACCGAGGCGTTCGGCGTCCTCCGGTGCGACGAGCCCGGCGGCGGTGGCGGCGTCGAGGGCCTCGAGCGTCGACGTCGTCCGCAGCCCCGGCACGGTCGTCGCGTGCTGCAGTTGCAGCAGCTGGACGAACCACTCCACGTCGCTGAGCGATCCGCGGCCGAGCTTGAGGTGCCGCGCCGGGTCCGCCCCGCGCGGCAGCCGCTCGGACTCGACCCGAGCCTTGATGCGCCGGACCTCGCGGACCGCCTGCTCGTCGATGCGCTCGGGGTACCGCGTGCCGTCGGCGAGGTGCTCGAAGTCGCGGAGCAGGGCGTCGTCGCCGACGGCGCCGCGGGCACGGAGGAGCGCCTGTGCCTCCCACGTCAGCGACCACCGGGCGTAGTAGGCGCCGTACGATTCGAGCGTGCGCACGACGGGTCCGTTCTTGCCCTCCGGCCGCAGGTCGGTGTCGAGCTCGAACGGGTGGATCGCATCGTCGGTCAACCGCGACAGCTCGCGCACGATCGTCTGGGCGGCGCGCGAGGCCTGCTCCGGCGCGAGGTCCCCGGACGCCCGGTACACGTAGAGGACGTCGGCGTCGGACCCGAAGCCGAGCTCCCGACCGCCGAACCGTCCCATCGCGACGATGCCGAACGCGAGCCCGGGCGGGGCGTCCCGTCGGGCGAGGGCGAGCGCACCGGCGAGGGTCGCCTCGGTGACGTCGGACAGCGCCGGGCCGAGCGCGTCGACGTCCAGGTGACCGAGGACGGCCGCCATGCCGAGCCGCAGGGTCTCCCGTCGTCGGGCGGACCGCACGAGGGCGGCGGCGCCGTCGACGTCGGCGCCGTGCCGCGCGGTCGTCGCGGAGTGCTCGGCGAGGAGCGACGCGAGGGGCCTCGGTCGGAGCAGCGCGTCCGGCTCGTCGAGCCAGGCGACCGCCTCGGGGAACCGTTCGAGCAGACCGGCGAGGAACGCCGACTCGGACAGCACGGTCGTCAGGGAGTGCGCGGCGCCCGACGAGTCGCGGAGCATGCGGAGGAACCAGCTCGACTCCCCCAGGGTGTCGCTGAGGCGACGGAAGGCCAGGAGTGCGCGGTCCGGAGCCGGCCCCTCCGCCATCCACCGCAGGAGCACCGGCAGCAGGTTCCGCTGGATGGCCGCACGTCGGCTCGTTCCCTGGGTGAGCGCACGGATGTGGCCGAGGGCGCCGGCCGGGTCCGCGAAGCCGATCGCCCCGAGCCGGTCCGCCGCCTGGTCGTTCGTCAGCACGATGTCGCCGTCGGTCGCCGCGACCGCGGACAGCAGCGGACGGTAGAACAGCCGCTCGTGCAGTCCGCGGACCTCGAGCTTCACGCCCCGCCACCGCTGCTCCAGCGCGGCGGCCGAGGTCGCGAGACCGGTCGACCGGGCGAGCACCCGCAGCTCGTCCTCGTCCGCGGGCATCAGGTGCGTGCGCTGCAGTCGCCGGAGCTGGATGCGGTGCTCGAGCAGGCGCAGCAGGGCGTAGTCGGGTCCGAAGCGTGCCGCCTCGGGACGACCGACGTAGCCGGCGGCGGCCAGGGCGTCCATCGCCTCGAGGGTCGAGCGGACCCGCACGGACTCGTCGTCGCGGCCGTGCACGAGCTGGAGCAGCTGCACGGTGAACTCGACGTCGCGCAGGCCGCCGGGTCCGAGCTTGATCTGCCGGTCGACCTCGTCGTCGGGGATGTGGTCGGTGACCCGCTCACGCATCCGCTGGACCGACTCGACGAACCCTGGTCGGCCGGCGGAGCTCCACACGAAGGGGGCGACCGCGGCCGCGTACCGCTCCCCCAGGTCTCGGCTGCCGGCGATCGGCCGCGCCTTGAGCAGCGCCTGGAACTCCCACCCCTTCGCCCAGCGCTCGTAGTACGCCACGTGCGAGTCGAGCGTCCGGACGAGCGCGCCGTCCTTGCCCTCCGGCCGGAGGTTCGCGTCGACCTCCCACAGCGCGGGCTCGGCCGCGAGGTCGGTGATCGCGTGCGTCGCCGCGATGGCCAGGCGCGTTGCGATGAGGACGGCGCGGTCGGTGCCGACGCCGGTGTCCGCGTCGTCGTCGCGGGTCGGCTCGGTGACGAAGATGACGTCGACGTCGCTGACGTAGTTGAGCTCGCGGGCGCCGGCCTTCCCCATGCCGATCACCGCGAGGGGCGTGGCCTCGACGTCGGCGGCGGGGAACGGGACCTCGCGTCGTGCGACGGCGACCGCCGCCTCGAGCGCCGCGCCCGCCAGGTCGGCGAGCCCCGCGGCGACCGCCGGGAACACCTCGGTCGGGGCGGGGTGCAGCACGTCGAACAGGGCGATCTGCGCCAGGTGCCGCCGGTAGCGCACGCGGAGCCGGAGCCGGGCGTCCTCACCGGTCGTGTCGGCCACCGCCTCGGCCAGCGACGCCGTGTACGCCTCCTGCGACCACGGCGCGGCGACCGGTTCGAGCAGCAGGGCGATCTCCGTCGGCCGGCGGTGCAGGAACTCGCCGAGGCCCGTCGACGCACCGAGCAGTCGGACGAGCCGCTCCGTGGCGGCCGGGTCCGCCAGGACCGGCCGGAGCTCGTCCGGCGCACGCTCGAGCAGCCGCTCGAGCAGCCGGAGCGCGCCGTCGGGATCGGCCGTGGACTCCCACAGCGCCGGGGCGTCGGTGACCGGCACCCGCACGTCGGGGCCGAACCGCGCCTCCAGGCCGGCGATCCGTTCCAGGCTCTCGGACAGCTCCGCGAAGCCCAGGCGGGCCATCTCGGAACGGGACGTCCTCGTCCGACCGGTCATGCGTGGCGCTCCCGGCGGCTGCTAGAGCGCGCCGAGGTTGGTGCGGAGCTCGAACGGCGTGACCTGGTCGCGGTAGGCCTTCCACTCCTGCCGCTTGTTGAGCAGCACGAAGTTGAAGACCTGCTCGCCCAGCGTCTCGGCGACGAGCTCCGAGTCCTCCATCAGGCCGAGCGCGTGGTCGAGGCTGGCCGGGAGCTGCTTGTAGCCGAGGGCCTTGCGCTCGGCGTCGGACAGGCTCCAGACGTTGTCCTCGGCCTCCGGCGGGAGCTCGTAGCCCTCGTCGATGCCCTTGAGGCCCGCCGCGAGGAGCAGCGAGTACGCCAGGTACGGGTTCGCGGCGGAGTCGATGCCGCGGTACTCGACGCGGGCGGACTGGCCCTTGTTCGGCTTGTACAGCGGCACGCGGACGAGCGCCGAACGGTTGTTGTGGCCCCAGGTCACGAAGGACGGGGCCTCGTCACCGCCCCACAGGCGCTTGTACGAGTTGACGAACTGGTTGGTCACCGCGGTGATCTCCGGCGCGTGCTTCAGCACACCCGCGATGAAGTGCTTGGCCGTCTGGGACAGCTGGTACTCGCCACCGGCCTCGTAGAAGGCGTTCTGGTCGCCCTCGAAGAGCGACACGTGCGTGTGCATGCCCGAGCCCGGCTGACCCGACAGCGGCTTCGGCATGAACGTCGCGTAGACGCCCTGCTCGATAGCGACCTCCTTGACCACCGTGCGGAAGGTCATGATGTTGTCCGCCATCGTCAGCGCGTCGGCGTAGCGGAGGTCGATCTCGTTCTGCCCCGGCCCGGCCTCGTGGTGGGAGAACTCCACCGAGATGCCGAGGTCCTCGAGCATCCGCACCGAGCGGCGGCGGAAGTCGTGGGCGCTGCCGCCGGGGACGTTGTCGAAGTAGCCGGCCTGGTCGACGGGCTGCGGGCCGCCGTCCGCCCAGTCGCGGCTCTTCAGCAGGTAGAACTCGATCTCGGGGTGCGTGTAGAACGTGAACCCGCGGTCGCTCGCCTTCGCCAGCGTCCGCTTCAGCACGTTGCGCGGGTCGGCCACCGCCGGCTGACCATCGGGCGTCGTGATGTCGCAGAACATCCGGGCGGTCGGGTCGACCTCGCCCCGCCACGGCAGGATCTGGAACGTCGAGGGGTCCGGGTGCGCCAGGACGTCGGCCTCGTAGGACCGCGTCAGGCCCTCGATCGCGGAACCGTCGAACCCGATGCCCTCCGCGAAGGCACCCTCGACCTCGGCCGGGGCGATCGCGACGGACTTCAGCGTGCCGATGACGTCGGTGAACCAGAGTCGGATGAACTTGATGCCCCGCTCCTCGATGGTGCGGAGCACGAAGTCCGTCTGCTTGTCCATGGACGCCCTTTCCGTGGTGCTGCTGGGGCCTCCAGCCTATTGGTCCTCGTCGTCCCAGCGCTCGTTGTTCGCCTTGATGCGGTCCAGGGCGTGTTGCGCTTCCTCACGGGTGTCGAACGGGCCGATCCGGTCGCGCTGCGGCGACTGCGGGCCCTGCTCCACCTCGTGCGTCTTCTCGTTGAACCACCACTGGGACTCGATGCGTTCGTCGCTCATGGCGCCACCGTACCCACGGGGGTCGGGCCGTGCCCGGGTGCGGCGCGCGGCAGGTGCGCGGCAGGTGCACGGCAGGTCCGCAGCCGAGTCTCGGGCTGCGCGACGGTTCTCGCGCATCGGGGCGCGCGATCGGTCGCTCAGCGCGAGACTCGCGGGGTCGCGGAGCGAGACGGGACGGGGGCGGGCCGGGCCGGGGGCGGGCCGGGCCGGGGTGGTCCTGAGGGCGGGTTCGAGGCAGGGGCGTCGCCGGTGCCCCGGGTGGCGCCGCGGGACGCCGGCGTCACCGCCGGACGCCCTCGGCACGCCGAGACGCCGTCGGATGTCGCGGCGTCTCGGCACCGACGGGGCGTCTCCCGCCGACGCCGGCGTCCCGACGCGACCGAGGTGTCCCGTGCGCACGCCGGCGTCCCGCACCCGTGCCGGTCGGGTTCCCGCGCGCACGCCGGCGTCTCGCGCACCAACGGGGTGTCCCGCGCGGACACCCGGGGCCCGCGGGACGACCGCGCGCCGCACCCGGTTAGAGTGGTCGGCATGCCCCGGGACGCACACGGACACCTGACCGCCGGCCGGATCTCCCCCCAGCGCCCCGTGCCGAAGGACATCGAGCGTCCCGAGTACGTCGGGCGTGCCGAGCCGCACGAGCACGGCCTCGGCGACACCTACACGCCGGAGGAGGTCGAGCGCATCCGGACGGCCGGTCGCATCGCCTCGCAGGCCATCGACGCCGTCGGCGAGGCCATCCGCCCCGGGATCACCACGGACGAGCTCGACCGGATCGGGCACGAGTTCGTCGTGTCGCACGGCGCCTACCCCTCGACGCTCGGCTACCGCGGGTACCCGAAGTCGCTCTGCTCGAGCCTCAACGAGGTCATCTGCCACGGGATCCCGGACGACACCGTGCTGCAGGAGGGTGACCTGGTCAACATCGACATCACCGCCTACAAGGACGGCATGCACGGCGACACGAACCGCACGTTCGTCGTCGGGCAGGCCTCGCAGGAGGTCCAGGACCTGGTGGACCGCACGCGCACCGCGCTCGAGCGCGGGATCAAGGCCGTGGCCCCCGGGCGCCAGGTCAACGTCATCGGGCGGGCCATCGAGGCCTACGCGAAGCGTTTCGGCTACGGCGTCGTCCGTGACTACACGGGCCACGGCGTCGGCCGGGCGTTCCACTCCGGGCTGATCATCCCCCACTACGACGCGCCCCGCTTCGACGACGTCATGGAGCCGGGGATGGTGTTCACCATCGAACCCATGCTCACGCTCGGCGGCATCGAGGCAGACATCTGGTCGGACGACTGGACCGTGAGCACGCGCGACAAGTCCTGGACCGCACAGTTCGAACACACCCTCGTCGTCACCGAGCGCGGCGCGGAACTCCTCACCGTCTCCTGACGGTCACTCTCGAAAGGCACCGCTTCTCATGACCTCCCTCGCAGTCGGCGTCGACATCGGCGGTACGGGCATCAAGGGCGCGATCGTCGACGTCGCCACCGGCGAGCTGACGACCGACCGGATCAAGAAGGCCACCCCCGAGGGCGGCAAGCCGCACGACATCGTCGCGGTGGCGAAGTCGATCCTCGACGAGCTCGCCCCGGCTGCGGACGTGCCCGTCGGGGTCTGCTTCCCCGCGATCGTGCGCGACGGCAAGACCATGTCCGCCGCGAACGTGTCGAAGAAGTGGATCGGCTTCGAGGCCGAGGCGCTGTTCGAGAAGGAACTCGGCCGCTCGATCCACTTCGTCAACGACGCGGACGCCGCCGGGTTCGCCGAGCAGCAGTTCGGTGCCGCGAAGGGCAAGGACGGGCTCGTCGTCGTCACGACCCTGGGCACCGGCATCGGCACGGCGCTGATCAACGACGGTGTGCTCATCGTCAACTCGGAGCTCGGCCACCTGGAGATCGACGGGCACGACGCCGAGACGAAGGCCTCGTTCGCGGCGAAGGAGCGGGACGAGCTGTCCTGGAAGCACTGGGCGAAGCGCCTGCAGAAGTACTACTCGACGCTCGAGGCGCTGCTCTCCCCCGAGCTCTTCGTCGTCGGCGGTGGCGTGTCGAAGCACCACGAGGAGTTCCTGCCGCTGCTCGACCTGCAGGCGGACATCATCCCCGCGACCCTCCGCAACAACGCCGGCATCATCGGCGCGGCGACCCTGGCGGCCCGGAGCAAGTAGCGGCCGCGAGCGGGCAGGACATGCCGCGCGTGGTCCGTCGATCGGGTGC
Organism: Curtobacterium sp. NPDC087080; assembly: GCF_044745105.1. Classification (NCBI taxonomy): domain Bacteria; kingdom Bacillati; phylum Actinomycetota; class Actinomycetes; order Micrococcales; family Microbacteriaceae; genus Curtobacterium; species Curtobacterium sp. NPDC087080. The sequence continues at coordinate 602,181 of NZ_JBIUZP010000001.1, forward strand.
GATCGGTCAGGGAGCGGCATCGAGCGTGACAGATCTGGCCCGCTCGGCGGCCGAGGGAGCCTGGGAGTCCGGGAGCCTGGCCGCCGGCACGCCAGGCAGGACACCGGGTCGCGGTGGCAGCGGTAGACTCGGCACTGCGAACGGGTCGGTGAGACGGTCGCGTCGCTCCCCCGGGAGCGCCGAGGAACGTCCGGGCTCCACAGAGCAGGGCGGTGGGTAACACCCACCCGGAGCAATCCGCGAGACAGTGCCACAGAAAGCAGACCGCCGGCGGCGACGTCGGTAAGGGTGAAACGGTGGTGTAAGAGACCACCAGGGGTCCGGGTGACCGGATCCGCTCGGTAAACCTCGCCCGGAGCAAGGTCAGACAGAGGACGACGAGGCTGCTCGCTGAGTCCTCGGGTGGACCGCTGGAGGCCGGCGGCAACGTCGGTCCGAGAGAGATGGCCGTCACCGCGAGAGCGGGACAGAACCCGGCGTACGGCCGGCCCGTTCGCACCCACGCACCACGTGCGCGCCCCGCGATACGACGACGGACGGGAGGCGCGTGGCGGTGCCGCCACGAGCCTCCCGTCCGTCGGGTCCGGCGCGTCTACAGGCCGGACTCGGCCGTGCGCACCAGGATCGCGTCGCTGTCGGGGCACAGCACGACGTCGTCGGGCGCGGCCCGACGGATGTCCTGCAGGTCTGAGTTCGTGAGGGTCACGCCGGAGGCGGTGGACACCCCGCCCTGCAGCAGGGACGCACCGAAGCCGTAACGCGCACGCTGGCGGTCGTAGAGCGCCAGCAGGTCCTCGGGCACCTTCGCCGCGACGGCCGCACGGCTCTGCACGGCGGACTCGCGGTCGGCCTCGACGCGGGCGATCTCGGTGTCGCGCTCGGCGACCAGGGTGGCACGGTCGGCCTCGACCTGGGCGAGCTTCCCCTCGATGTCCCCGACGCGGGCGCGGTGCACGTCGAGTTGCTCCATGACCTCGAGCTCGGCGGTCTCGAGGTCCCCGATGCGACGACGGAGGGACGCCATCTCGCTCTCGAGCCCGGCGGCGTCCTTCGCGCTCGCCACGTTCTGCAGCATCGTGGTGTCCCGTTCGATGCGGGCCTGCGCCGTGGCGGTGTCGGACTCCAGACGGGCGAGCTCCCGCTCGGCGTCCTCGACCAGCCCGGTCGCGGCGGCGAGCTCGGCGCGCAGCGAGGCGGCGGTCGTGCCGAGCTCGGTGAGCCGGTCGCCCTTCTGCAGGGCGGTGATGCGGTGCGACAGACGGGTCACGTCGTTGTCGAGGCGCTGGAGGTCGAGGAGGACGACCTGGTCCTCGGGTGCTGCCTTCACGGTCGGTCTCCTTCGTGGGCGGGTGCGGGGGTGGGGGTGCCGGCCACAGGCTCGGCGGCTGCGGTCGGCTCGGCGGGCGCGGGCGCGACGGGCTCGGCCGCGGGCAGGACGGCGAAGTCCCAGGGATCGGTGCGCAGGTCGCTGACGGTCACCCGGACCCCGGCGAGCCGTCGGAGCTGCTCGGCCGCGACGTCGAGCCAGAGCCACTCGGTCGCCCAGTGCGAGGTGTCGACCAGCGCGGGACCGTCGGTGAGCAGGGCCTGCTCACGGAACTCCGACGCCGGGTGGTGGCGCAGGTCGCTCGTGACGTAGACGTCGGCAGTACGGACGGCGGGCTCTCCGAGCAGGCTGTCGCCGGCTCCGGCGCACAGGGCGACGGTCCGGACGGCCCGGTCGAAGTCGCCCGAGACACGGACACCGGTCGCGGTGGGCGGGAGCAGGTCGACGAGTTGCCGCGCGAGCGCGCCGAGGGTGGTGCCGTCGGGCAGGACCCCGACGCGCCCGATGCCGGTCGAGGGGTCGGCACCGGGCTCGATCGGGCGCTGGTCGACGAGCCCGAGCCGGTCCGCGAGCACGGCGGAGGTACCGGTCGTCACGACGTCGGCGTTCGTGTGCGCGGCGAGCAGGGCCGTCCCGCCCCGCACGAGCGTCGCCAGGACACGACCCTTGGCGGTCGTCTCGTCGATCGTGGTGACCCCGCGCAGCAGGAGCGGGTGGTGCGTGAGGAGCAGGTCAGCACCGAGGGCAACGGCCTCGTCCGCGGTCGCGGGCACGGCGTCGACGGCGAGGTGCACGTGCTCGACCTGCTGGTCCGGGTACCCGGAGACGAGCCCGACGGCGTCCCAGGACTCGGCGCCGGCGGCGGGCCACAGGTCCTCGATGACGGCCTGGAGTTCGCGGAGCGTCGGCATCCCGTCAGTCTACCGAGACGCGGGCGCGACGAGGTCGCTCGTGCAGGGCCGGGGCGCTCAGCGGCGGCCGAACAGCGAGCGCAGGCGGGCGACGAGTCGCGTCCACCAGCCGCTGTCCGCTCCGGCCGTCGTCGGCGCGGAGCCGTGGTCGTCGTCATGGTCCGCCTTGCTCGAGCTCGCGCTTGCGCTTGCGGGCAGCGACACCGCGTCCGGCAGCACGACGGGGGTGCTCGCCGTGACGCCCTCGTGCGCGGTCAGCGCCGCCGCGAACGCCGCCCGGTCGATGACGGTGGGGCCGGTCGCCGGCTGGACCAACGGGGTGGGCCGGGTCGAGGCCGACAGCGGCGATCCGACCGGGAGGCCCAGGGCCGGCCGGACGGGCGCCTTCCGTTCCGGGGCGGTCACCGCGGCGCCGGTGGCGTCGGTGGTGACGGTGCTCGTGCTCGCGGCCAGGGTCGCGCTCAGGCGGTCGGCGCTCGGCGGCGTCGTGGCACGCTGCACCGGACGGGTCGGCGTCGTCACGTCGGCGCGGGGCGCCGCGGCACGAGGGGCCACGGCTCCGCGCAGGGGCGTCGGGATCGGCGTCGTGGCAGCGCGTCGGAGAGCGGCTCGGTCACGGCGTGCTGCCTCGTCAGCGGCATCGGCGAGCAGGTCCGCGAACACCGAGCGGGCGAAGGCACGGGCAGCCTCGACCTCGGCGTCGTCGAGGTGGGCGACGGTGGCCTCCCACGCGGCGAGGCGTGCGAGGTCCTCGTCGCGGCGGGCGACCTCGTCCTCGAGCAGCACGATGCGCTCGATCGTGCTGCGGCCGCTCGTGGCGGAGACCTCGACCGCCAGGTCCTCGATGCGCAACGCGATGCGGGCGGGCGGCTCGGGGAACGACGGGGCGCAGACGGCGACGTGCCGTGCACGGTCGCGGCGACGGAAGGCGGTGGTGTCGGCGGGCTCGGCGGCTGCGGGCCGCGCGGTGTCGGCCGGCTGCGCGGTGTCGGCGAGCTCGGTGGCGGCGAGCTCGGTGTCGGCCGGCCGCGCGGTGTCGGCGGCGGGCTGCTCCGGGACGGCGTCCGTCGTCACCGGGCGCTGCACGGGACCCGTGACCGGCGGCACCACGAGGTCCGCCAGGTACGGCGCGCGGGTGGCCGGGACGTCTCGGAGCCACTCCTCGAGCTCGCGACCGAACGGGTCGACGAGGGGGGTGCGTGCACCGGGCTGGGTCTCCATGTGACGCAGGATAGATATCACACGGGCCGGGAGCGGGGAGATCCGCGGTGTGTCGCGCATCCCGAGCCCTCGGACGTCACGTTCCGGGCCGGAGGTGAGCGGCGTGTCGCGGCCTCGGGAGCGACTCCGCGAAGCCGTCGAGCATGCGCCGTCCCTCGAGCCAGGCGCCGACGCCGCTGGCCACGTTCACGTGCTGCCGGTCCCCCACGCGGAGCACCCGGGACCCGAGCACGCCGGCGAACTCCACGGCGCGGTCGGCGGAGCAGTACGGGTCGTCGTCGCTGACCACGAGCACGGTCGGTACCGCGACGGCGCGCTGCGGGGCGTGGAAGCGGGCGGCCTCGGCGGGGAACACCGGGGCGTCCGGGTCCGGGGGCGCCACGAGGAACGCGCCGAGGACCCGCCCGGCGCCGTGCCCTGCGGCGTGCTCCGCCAGCCACCGGGCGACCGCCAGGACGCCGAGGCTGTGTGCGACGAGCAACGGCGGCCGCGCGCAGGCGTCGACGGCCACGGAGATCGCGCGGTCCCAGTCGTCGGGCTCGGGCTCCGACCACGACGACGGCGCGATGCGCACGGCGGCCTCGCCCCGCTCGTCCTGCCAGCGGGACTGCCAGTGCTCGGCGTCCGATCCCCAGATGCCCGGGACGACGACCCACGGGTGCCGGTCCGCCGGGCGCAGCTGCTCCTCCATCCCGGGAAGCGTAGCGGGGCGGCCGGCGACCACGGGCGTCAGGCGTGCAGGGTGTCGCGCGGGTACTCGCCGAAGCGCTTCGCGTACGCGGCCGAGAAGCGACCGAGGTGCGCGAAGCCCCACCGGACGGCGACGGCTGCGACGGTGAGCTCGGTGGGGGCACCCCGACGGAGTTCCTCCCGCACTCGGTCCATCCGGATGCCGCGGAGCATCGCGTTCGGCGCGGTCCCGACCTGGCGCTGGAACGCCTGCTGCAGTCCACGCACGCTGAGCCCGACGTGCTCGGCGACGTCGGTCGTGGTGATCGGGGTGTGCGCGTAGGCGTGCATGTACTCGATCGCCTCGCGGACGCGGCTCGTCGCGCCCTGCGGCACCGTGACCTCGGGTGCGAGCTGCTCGTGCGGGAAGGTCCGGAGCATCGCCAGGGCGGTCTCGCGAGCGGTCTCGGCCATGACGAGCGGCGACGGCGCCGTCGCGCCGAGGACGACCTGCGCTGCCCGCCGTACCTGGGCGTTCCACAGCCGCAGGTCGTCGGTCCCGGGCCGGGCGGTGTGGTCGAAGACGATCGCGCCCGCGCTACCGCCGTGTTCCTCGGCGGCGATTCCCTCGAGGAACCGCCGGTCGAAGTGCACGAGGTTCTGGCGGACGTCCTCGACCTCGAACACGAACGGTCGTCCGGCGGGGAACACCAGCGCGTGCCCCGGAGCGAAGGACGCTTCGTCCCGCCCGATGTCGACCGTGCCGCCGCCGTCGGTCGTCCACATGACGGCGTAGTCGTCGCCGGACGACGCTTCACCCGTCGCCTGCGCGTCGAAGTGCGTCGACCGGAAGGACATCGAGGCGTCTCCGACCGCCTTGAAGCGGTAGCCGAAGGTCCGCGACGTGTGGCGGGCCGCGAAGTGCGCGCCGTCGTACGCGTCGGAGAACAGCTGGAGCGCCGCACCCAGGTCGGTGCCCGCGGCCTCGTAGCGCATCCGCGAGTCTGCGCGCGTCTCGGTCGTCACCTGGCCGAGCGTGTCACGACGACCGCCGATCGGCACGCGCGTCGGCGGCGCGTGCGCGGACCGGCTCCCGCCGTGCGGGAACCGGATGATCGGCGGTCCGGCGCGCGGACCGGACGATCGGGCGTCAGTGCCGCCCGCGGCGGACGGTCCAGCGGTTGCGGTCGTCGACCCGCTCGTAGCGCAGGTCGTCGACGACCATCTGCACGAGCGCGAGCCCACGGCCACCCTCGGCCAGCGCGTCGGGCAGGGACGCCGCCGACGGGTCGACGAGCACGGGCACGCCGTCGTCCGACAGCGACACCGTGACGTCGTCGGGGCCGACGTCCATCCGGAGCGAACAGGACACGCGACCACCGCCCGCACCGTGCTCGATGACGTTCGAGGCGAGCTCGACGAGGGCGAGCTCGAGCGCCATCCGGTCCTCCTGGGACAGGTCGGGCTCGTGGTCCCACACCGAGGACAGGAAGGTGTGCACCGCCGTCACGTCGTCGGGCGGGCAGGCGAGGTCGAGGACGTGCTCGCCCTTGGTCACCGTCATCCCCAGTTCGTCACCGCGGCGTCCCCGTCCGGGTACGTCCGCAGGATCTTGTCGATGTTGGAGAGCTTGAGCACCATCTGCACCTGCTCCGAGGGGGCTGCGAGCCGGAGGTCTCCCCCGGCCTGCCGAGCGGTCTTGAGGCAGCCGACCAGGGCGCCCAGTCCGGACGAGTCCATGAACTCGACGCCGGAGAGCTCGACGACCAGACGCGCGCGTCCGCCCTCGACGACCTTCGCGACGGTCTCGCGGAAGGCACCCGCGCTCACCATGTTCAGTCGTCCGCTGCACTCGAGCACGGCGGTGTCGTCTGTTGCCTCGTGTACGACGATGTCCATGCAGGGGCCTCCTCGGTTCGGTACGGGTGCACCAGCAACCTACCGGGTGCGAGCCGTCAAGCGGTACGGCCTCGCCGCGTCGCGAGGACCTGGACGACGACGGCGGCCGCCATGAGCGTCACCATCACCGCCCCCATCGCGGTCGCGCTCCCGCCGAGCACACCCGCGAGCGGGGTGCCCAGCCCCCCGAGGCCGAACGTGAGACCGCCCTGCAGCGCGGCGGCGGTCCCGGGGTGCGCAGCGCCGACGTGCTGCGTCCGGGTCATCGCCGCGGGGAGCACGAAGCCCCAGGCGCCCGTGACCACCGCGAGCGCGCACCACACCGCCACGGGCCCCAGCCCGGCGAGGGCGGCGACCAGCACGACCGCACTGCCGAGCGTCCCCGTGGCGAGACCGGCGGTCAGCAGGGTGTCCTCGGAGAACCGCCCGACCACGCGCCGGAACACGAGCGTCGTGACGACCATCATCGAGGCGTTCGTGGCGAACACGAGCGTGTACAGCGCTTCCGAGAAGCCGTACTGCTGCTGGAACACGAACGAACTCGTCGCGATGTAGGCGAAGAACCCGATCGTGGACAGCACCCCCGTCAGCACGTACGCCCGGAACCGCCCGATCGCGAGCAGGTCGCGGATGCGTCGCCCGTTCGCCCGGAACCCGGTGCCGCCCCGCGCTGCCGGCGGCAGGGTCTCCCCGAAGCGCAGGACCACCGCGACGGTGAAGGCCGCGCCGAGCACCGCGAGGACGACGAACATCAGGCGCCACGAGCCGACCGTGAGCACGGCACCGCCCGCCAGCGGTGCGACGACGGGGCCGATCGCGTTGATCGCGGCGAGGGTGCCGAACACCTTCGCGGTCCGCGGTCCGGTCGTCGTGTCGGACACCATCGCGCGCCCGGCCACCGCTCCGGCCGCTCCGGCGAGCCCCTGCAGCACCCGGGCGACGACGAGGATGCCGGCGTCGGGCGCGAGCGCGCACCCGATCGAGGCCAGCGCGAAACCGGCGGTCCCGACGAGCAGCAGCGGCCGACGTCCGATCCCGTCGCTCACCGGTCCGGCGAGGAGCTGCCCGACGGCGAACGCGACGAGGAACGCCGTGAGGGACAACTGCACGACGCCCGGCGTCGTCCCGAGCTCGCGCGCGATCGTCGGCAGCGCCGGGATGTACATGTCCGTCGCGAAGGGCGACACCCCGACGATGAGCGCCAGCGGGACGATCGGCGGCAGGACCCCGCTCGTCTGGGTCGTCGGTCCGGTCCCCGCGCGCTCCGTCGTCACCGACGCCACGCTACGCCCGTGCGGATCGACCCGACGACGGACGGGAGGCGCGGTACCGTCCGGCACCGCGCCTCCCCTTCGTCTCGCGGTCGCGTCCGCGTCCGCGTCCGCGTCCGCGACCAGCGGGCTCAGCCCGTGTTCTGCAGGCCGGCCGCCACGCCGTTGACGGTGAGCAGGAGCAGGCGGTGGTCGCCGTCCGTCGGGTCGGTGCTGCCGGAGGTCCGGATCGCCCGCAGGGCACGGAGCTGCAGGTGCGACAGTGCGTCGACGTACGGGCTGCGCAGGCGCACGGCACGGGCGAGCACCGGGCGGTCCTCGAGCACGTCGCTGCCGCCGGACACCCGCAGCACCCACTCGCGGGTGCGGAGCATCTCGTCGAGCACCTTCGCGGCGAGGTCGTCGCGGTCGGCGAGCTCGAGGTAGCGGCGGGCGATCTGCTCGTCGGTCTTCGCGAGCGACATCTCGACGTTCTTGATCATCGCGCCGAACAGCGGCCACTCGGCGTACGCGGCGCGCAGGGCGTCGACGTCGCCGACGGCCTCGAGCGCGGAACCCAGGCCGTACCAGCCGGCCAGGTTGATGCGCGCCTGCGTCCACGAGAACACCCACGGGATCGCACGGAGGTCCTCGAGCGACTCGACGCTCAGGCCGCGTCGGGCGGGGCGGGAGCCGAGCGGCAGGAGGCCGATCTCCTCCATCGGGGTCACGCGGGCGAACCACGGCGCGAAGCCGTCGGCCTTCACCAGGTCGTAGAAGGCGCGGCGCGAGACGTCGTCGAGCTGCTGCGCGAGGTCGGCGAAGCGGGTCGCCGCGACGGCCGTGCGCTCCTCGTTCGACGGCGACGACGCGAACAGCGTCGCCGAGGCCATCTGCTCCAGGTGTCGTGCCGCGATGTCCTGGTCGCCGTACTGGGCGAAGATGACCTCGCCCTGCTCGGTGAGCTTGAGCCGTCCGTCGATCGACCCCGGCGGCTGCGCGAGGACGGCCTCGTTCGCCGGACCGCCGCCACGGCCGAGCGACCCGCCGCGGCCGTGGAACAGCGTCAGCTCGACGTCGTGCTCCCGCGCCCAGTCGGCGATCCGCGCCTGGGCGTCGTACAGCGCCAGGTTCGCCGACACCGGGCCGACGTCCTTCGAGGAGTCGGAGTAGCCGAGCATGACCTCGAGCCGGCGCCCGGTCGCCGCGAGCCGCCGCTGGAACGGCTCGGTGCGGACGGCCTCGTCGAGGATGTCGACGCTCGCGTGCAGGTCGGCGAAGGTCTCGAACAGCGGGATGACGTCGAGCACGGGGGCCGCGTCACCGCAGGCGGCCCGGGCGAGTTCGTGCACGTTCGCCAGGTCGGCGGCCGACTGCGTGAAGGAGACGATGTAGCGGTGCGCCGCCCGGACGCCGTAGCGCTGCTGGAGGTCGGCGACGGTGCGGAACACCGAGAGGACCTCCTCGGTCGTCTCGGACAGCTCGCCACCGGCGTGGATCTCGGCCAACGCGGTGCGGTGCACCTGGGAGTGCTGGCGCACCTCGAGCTCGGCGAGGTGGAAGCCGAACGTCTCGACCTGCCACACGAGGTTCTGCAGGTCGCCGTTCGCCGTCCGGACCGCACCGGCGGCGACGAGCGACGCCTGGATCACCCGGAGGTCGGCGAGGAGCTCCTCGGGACTGCCGTACGCCAGGCCGTCCTGACCGCGGCGGGTGGCGCGGAGTCGGGCGGCGACGAAGAGCAGTGCGCGGCGGTGGGTCTCGTTCGGGGCGCGGACACCGATGCGCTCGGCGATGCCCGGGTCGAGCTGCTCCTGTGCGGCGACGAGGGCCTGCAGGCCGGCGTCCGCGGGGGTCTCGGCTGCGTCGAGCGTCAGTGCCGAGCCGATACGGGTCGCAGCGCGGGCGAGGCCGAGCAGGATGTGCTCGGCGGCGATGTCGGCGGCCTGCTTCGTGACGGCGGCGGTGACGTGCGGGTTGCCGTCCCGGTCGCCGCCGATCCACGTGCCGAAGCGCACGAAGGCCGGGGCGGTCACCGGCACCCGACCGGCGTCGTCCCCGAGCAGCCGGTCGTCGAGCAGGCGGTAGACCTGCGGCACGATCTCGAACAGGGTCTGGTCGAACACGCTCATCGCCGTGCGGACCTCGTCGAGCGGGGTCGGGCGGGTCGTGCGGAGCGGCGAGGTGCGCAGGAGGGTCGTGATCTCCTCGAGCAGCCGACGCTCGTTCTCGGCACGCGCGGTCGCGTTGCGGGAGCGGTCGCGCTCGTCGATCAGGTCCGTGATGCGACGCACCGCCGTGGTCACCGCGCGACGGCGGGCCTCGGTCGGGTGCGCGGTGAGCACCGGGTGGAACCGCAGGTCGGCCAGGCGCGCGGCGGCCTCGTCCTCGCCGACCTGCTCGACGAGTGAGGCGTAGGTGGCGGGGAACGAGTCGCCCGGCAGTCCGCCGTCGTCACCGCGGGCCCGGAGGACGCGCACGCGGTGGTGCTCCTCGGCCAGGTTCGTCAGGTGGAAGTAGGTCGTGAAGGCCTGGGCGACGGCTTCGGCCCGCTCGGCGGACATGCCGGCGACGATCGCCTCGGCCCGGGCGGCACCCTCGGCGTCGGAGCCCTCGTACGCCTCGATGACCGCGGCGCGCAGGCTCTCGACGTCGCGCAGCAGCTCGTCGCCACCGGTCTCCCGCAGCACCCGCCCGAGCAGGTTGCCGAGGTACCGGACGTCCGCGCGCAGGTCGCTGTCGACCGCGCCGCTGACGTCGTCCCGTGCGCGCCCGTGGCGCGTCGATCCGTCGATCGCCGTCATGGGTTCCTCTCACGTTGCGCCGGGACCGTGTCCCGGGTCTCCAGCACTGTACCGGCGCGCGCGGGCACGTGACGACGACCGTCCGGACGGACCGCGGGCGACACGATCGGGCGACACGATCGGGCGGGGAGCAGCAGCCGGTCAGGCGGGGAGCAGCGACGCGACGCGGTCGTCCTCGGCCGTCGGGCGACGCACCGACGCCACGAGCGCCCGGTCCAGGCTCGCCGCCAGCTCGACCTCGGCGAGCACGGCATCGCGTTCGGCGTCGGACCAGGGTGCCGCGTCGAGCTGCGCCCGGTACGTGTCCTCGAACGCCGCGGGGTCGGCCACCTGGTCGAAGATCGTGAAGAGCACGCCGTTCGTGTCGAAGCCGAACCGGTCCTCGAGCAGCCGCGCCAGGGTGGGGCCGCCGGTCAGGTCGCCGAGGTACCGGGTGTAGTGGTGCGCGACGAACGCCCCGGGCGAGGTCGCCGCGACGGCGCACAGGCGACGGACGTACGCGGTGGTCGCCGCGGTCGGGCAGCAGAGCTCGGACCAGTCGGGCCCGACCAGGTACTCGAGGTCGGCGCGGATCGCCGGCATCCGGGTGAGCTGCGTCGTGACAAACGGTGCGGCGACGGGGTGGTCGGCCATCCGTTCGGCCGCGCGCTCGAGGGCGTCGTACACGACCGCGTACTGGCCGAGCAGGTCGGCGTAGTCGGCGATGTCGCACTCCCCCGCGAGCAGGTCGTGCGCACCCCCGGTCCACACGGCCGGGCCCGCAGCGGTGCGGGAGCGCCGGCGCAGGAGCTCGGAGAACGGCGTCACGGTCGGACTCATGAGGTGAGGCTAACCTCAGTAGCTGGCAAGGTCGAGCACCGGAAGAGGAATCCCAGGATGAGTCCCACGCGCACCCAGCACGTCTTCGTCGTCGAGCGGACGGAGCGCCTGACCCCGCACATGGTCCGGGTCCACCTGGGCGGCCCGGCCTTCCGGGACTTCGTCGACGGCGCCGACCCGGACCGACTCGCCGCCACCGACGGGTACGTCAAGCTCCTGCTCGCGCCGCCGTCGAGCGGCCTGACCCCGCCCTACGACCTCGAGGCGCTGCGCGAGTCCCTGCCGAAGCACGAGCGGCCCGCGCGCCGGACGTACACGGTCCGCTCCGTCGACCACGTCGCCGGGACCATCGCGATCGACTTCGTGGTGCACGGCGACGAGGGCCTCGCCGGACCGTGGGCCGCCGCCGCCGAGCCCGGTGACCTGCTCGCCCTGTCCGGGCCCGGTGGCAGGTACGCACCGTCGCAGGACCCGTCCGTCACCCACGTGCTGCTCGGCGACGACAGCGCGCTGCCCGCGATCGGTTCGGCCCTCGCCGCGATGCCTGCCGACGCGCGCGGCGTCGCGCTCGTCGAGGTCGGCGGCGCAGCCGACGAGCAGCCGCTCGCGCACCCGGTCGGCGTCGACCTGCGGTGGCTGCACCGGGACGCCGCCGGCGCCGAGCCGGGCACGCTGCTGGTGGCCGCCGCACGGGAGCTGCCCCGTGCCTCCCGGCCGGTGCAGGTCTTCGCGCACGGCGAACGGACCGCGGTGAAGGCCCTGCGGCGGCTGCTGCAGGACGACTGGGGGCTCGAGAAGGCGGAGCTGTCCCTGTCCGCGTACTGGGCCCTCGGCCGGGCCGAGGACCGGTTCCAGGAGGAGAAGCGCGAGCCCGTGGGCGTCATCTTCGCGGACTGACCGGGACGCCGCCGGGCCGCGGGCAGCGGGCGCGGGCCACCCGTCGGCCGGGAGGCACGGGGTACGTCGGTGGCGCGCGCTAGCGTCCGGCACGTGGTCACCCCTCGTGCCGTCCCCGCCTGCTGCGTCCCCGGTTGCGACGCGCCCTGCGCCGACGGCTTCGCCGCCGTCCTGCCGCTCTGCGGTGGGCACGTGACGCTGGTCGCGGACGCGGCGGCCGAGCACGTCGGCACCGAGGACGCCCTGCCGGGTCCCTGCCCGCTCTGCGGCTCCCGGGTCGGGGTGCGGTGGCCGAGCGCCGTGCTCTGCGCGACGTGCGAGTGGCCGTGGGGCGACGTGCCGGACGGCGAGCTGCCGCCACCGCGGGTCGACGTCGTGTACTACCTGCGGCAGCGCGACGACTTCGGCGACCGCGTGAAGATCGGCACGACCACGAACCCGCGACAGCGGCTCGCTGCGGTGCCGCACCAGGAGCTCCTCGCGTTCGAACGGGGTGACCGGCACCTCGAGCGGCGGCGGCACGCGGCCTTCGCGGACGACCGGTTCCCCGGCACGGAGTGGTTCCGGACGACCCCGGCGCTGCTCGACCACGTCGCACGGGTCGCCGGCGGCGTCGAGGACCCGTGGACGCTGCACGCCCGCTGGACGAGCGAGGCGCTGGCGCTGCGCGGGTGACGCGACGTCGCCCGCGCAGCGCTCCGCTCTCAGGCCGCGGCCGCCGTCGTGCGCTGGCGGTCGGCCGCCGGGTCGTCCCGCAGGAACCGGTCGGCGGTGCGCAGGGACAGCGCCATGATCGTGAGCGCGGGGTTCGCGATGACGGCGCTCGGGAAGACCGAGTTGTCGCACACCCACAGGTTCGGCACGTCCCACGAGCGACCGGCCGGGTCGACGACGGACGACCCGGCGTCAGTACCCATGCGCGCGGTGCCGATCGTGTGGGCGGTGCGTTCGAGCACCCGGACGTCGGTCCCGCCGGCGGCTTCGACGATGGCGGTCATCGTGCGCACGGCGTGGGCGCGGATCGCGTCCTCGTTGGAGCCCGGCGAGAACGTCACGCGGGCCCGCGGCACGCCGTGCTCGTCGAGGTCGTCGGAGAGCACGAGCCGGTTGTCGTCGTACGGCAGGCACTCGGCGTTGATGCCGACCCCGGCCGTCCGCGGGTAGTCGCGCATCGCCCGGACGAGCTCGGCACCGCGGAGGCCCCCACCGCGGACCAGCGTGGTCGCGAAGGTCAGGGGCTGGACGCCCAGGCTCTGGATCAGGTACCCGCCGGCGAAGTCGGCGTCCGCCGGCCGGACGAAGTCCTCGGTGATGATCGACGACGGGTAGCCGCGGTACGAGCGCATCGACTCGTCGAACGTCGCCCACACCTGGGTGGCCCCGTGCGCAGTGAAGTTCCGGCCCACCTGCCCGCTGCTGTTCGCCAGCCCGGTGTGCAGGAGCAGGCGCGGCGTCTCCACCCCGCCGGCGGCGAGCACCAGGGAGCGGCACCGCTGACGACGTTCACGGCCGTCGCGCGTGTAGCGCACCGCGCACACCCTGCCGTCGCCGTCGAGCTCGATGCCGTGCACGAACGAGTCGGGGCGGATCTCGGCGCCGAACGCGACGGCGGCGGGCAGGTAGGTCGTGTCCATCGACACCTTCGACCCGTTGCGGCAGCCCTGGTGGCACGAGCCGCAGGACACGCAGGCCTGGCGCAGCCCGTGGTGCTCCTGCACCCGGTCCTCGGTGGTCAGCGCGACCGGCGCGTCCGTCGCGGTGATGCCGAGCGCCGCGGTGCCGCGCATCATCATGTCCGACGAGGCGTTGCGCGCCGGCGGACCCATCCGGTACCGGCGCTCCGGGTCCCACGGGTAGTGCGCGGGCCCGGCGACGCCGACCTCGTGCTCGACCCGCTCGATGTACGCGGTCAGCTCGGCGTGGTCGACCGGCCAGTCCTCACCCTGCCCGCTCTCCGTGCGCAGGCGCAGGTCGTGCGTGCTCGGGCGGGGGGTGAACGCACCCCAGTGCAGGGTGGACCCGCCCACGCCCGTGCCGCTGTTGTTCGGACCGAAGGCCGTCGGGGCGGCACCACCGCTGATGCGCTCGTCCATCCAGTTGATGTCCGCGGGCGCCTCGACCTCGTCGGGGGTGTGGTCGCCCGGCTCGGTGTTCCGACCGGCCTCGAACGCGACGACGGTCAGGCCCTCGCGGGCGAGCCGGGCGGTGAGCGGGGCTCCGCCGGCGCCCGTGCCGACGACGACGACGTCGACGACCTCGTCGTCCTGGTGGTGGCGCTGTGCGTCGAGTCTCATCGTGCTGCTCCCTCGGGTTCCCACGCTTCCCGCTGCCCGGCGCCGAGCAGCTGGAAGCCCTGCTTCCGGACGCCGTCGCCGCCGTTGGCGAAGCCGTCGTAGTCGATCTCGGACATGGTGGCGGGGTGGGCGAGCCACTGCTTCACCAGGTCCACGCTCGCGTCCTCGAACCAGACGCGCAGCTGCTCGGCGTCGAGCGGACCGTCCGAGCGGTACCGGCCGGCGGCGACGTCCTCGAGGGCCGAGGACAGGTCGTCGGTCGACACCGCTGCGAGCACGTCGAGCGCGCCGCGGTAGGCGTCGACGTCGGTCGGCATGCCGTCCGGCCGCCATCCGTCGCCCTGCCCTGCGGCGAGCTGGCGGTCCACGCGGAGGGCGAGGTCCACCTCGCCGTCGCCCGACTGCGGCACCACGATCCGCGCGACGTCCCGGAGCACGTCGAGCTGCTCGGGCGTCAGGGCGTCGGGCGTCGCGGCGGGGTCGTCGGGCAGTGCGCGCACGGCCAGCACCCCGCGGGTCCTGGCGCTCACGCGCGGCGACGCGATGACCCGGGCCTGGTCCGCGGGGACCACCGGGCCGTGCGCGATCCGACGTTCCCAGAAGTCGCGGACGAGCGTGGCGACCTCCTGCGGGCGCTCCCACGGCAGCAGGTGCGCGGCGCCCGCGACCTCGTGCAGCTCGGCGGCCGGCCAGTGCGGCATCGTCAGGCGTCGCTGCGCGTCCGCGGCGAGGTCGCCGTCCTCGGCACCGGCGAGCACGAGCGCGGGCACGGGGTTCGGCTCGGCCGTGGTCGACCAGTCCTCCCGACTGCCGCGGAGCAGCCAGTCACGCCAGGCACGCGGGTCGGTGCGCTGCACGTCCTGCACCGCCTGCTCGTGGCGGTCGGGGGGCAGGACCTCGGCGGTGTTCGCGTCGACGAACTCGACCGCGTGGTGCGGCTCGATCGGACCGTCCGCGGCCCAGGAGAGCATCGAGCTGCGGCGGCTCTCGTCCATCGGCTCGGGCGCGAGGGGCGAGGCTGCGAGGAGCACGACGGCGCGCAGCCCGAACAGCCCGTTCGCGCCCGAGACCGTCCGGTCGGCGACGACGGTCGCGACCTTGCCGCCCATCGAGTGGCCGATGACCACCCACTCGGTCGCACCGCTCGCACCGATCGCACGCTCGACCAGCACGGCCATCTCCTCGACGGTCGTGCCACCGGACGCCGGGCTCCGGCCGAAGCCGGGCAGGTCGATCCCGACGAGGTCGAGGGTGCCGGCGAGCTCCGAACGGAGGAGGGCGAACTCCTCCGAGCTCGAGCCCAGCGCGTGCAGGCAGAAGGCGGTCGCTGTCATCCTTCGTTCCTACCGTCCGTGACGCGCGGGACCCAGGCTGCTGTACCCCGCCGCCGTACCCCGACCGGCGGTGTCAGGCGGACGGGTGGGCGTCGTAGACCGACAGCAGCATGGCCGCGCCGAGGCGAGCGACCCGCGCGGGCTGCGCCGACCGCTGCACGGCCGACTCGACCCGGGCTCCCTCGACGAGCAACGAGAGCGCCTGCGCCACGTGCGACGGCACGCCAGCCCGCGCGCAGAGCTGTGTCAGGTGCGCCTCGACGTCGGCGAAGTGCGCCTGCGCGAGCTCCGCGATCGCCGGGTCCGTACGCCCCAGCTCGGCGTGACCGTTGATGAACGCGCACCCGCGCCACCCCTCGTCCGCGAAGCACTGCTCCAGGTACCCGAAGACGCCGAGGACCTCGTCCCGCGGGTCGTCGGAGTCGCGCGCGATGCCGTCGAGCGCACGACGCCAGGCACCGTGCCAGCGCTGCAGCACGGCGACCACGAGCGCCTGCTTCGACGGGTAGGCCGCGTCGAGCTCGTCGCGGTCGAGCCCCGCCTCGGCCGCGATGTCCTCGAGCGTCACCGGTGTCACGCCGTGGCGCGTGAAGAGCGTGTCGGCGGCGGTCGACGCCCTGCGCTGCGCCGGGGTCTCGCGGGTGGTGGGGGTGAGGGTGAGGAGCGTCATCGGCCTTCCGGAGATCGGTTCCGCGCGCCTAGCGACCGGACACCCGCGGGGCGTCGAGCGCCTCGGCCAGCAGGGCGCGCATGTCGATCGGCTGGGTCGGTGCGTCCGCCGCTGCCGACCGGCGCACCGGCAGGAGCGTGTCGGCCACGGAGCGGTCCGCTCCGGGCAGCGCCCGGGTGCCGCGGGACAGTCGGGAGCCCCGGATGCCGAGCTCGTTGCGCGGGATGCTCATGCGGAGAGCCCGAGCACGATCGCGGCGGAGGCGGCGGCGGTGACCGACACCAGACCGGTCGTCACCGCGGCGACCTGGAGTCCGTGCAGCCGACGGGCCTGACGGAGCTCGGAGAACACGACGTCGGCGCCCGCTCCGGCTGCTCGTCGTCGCGCGGCCGACGAGACGGCGTCGCGGGCGGTCCTCGGTCCGGTGTGCACTCCGGCGGCGGTGGTGGTCACGGTCATCGTCCTCGGGTCGGTGGGGCCGGCCGTTCCGGCACCCGTCCACCGAGGACGCTAGGAGACCGGGGCCGGCCGTGGACGTCGTCCGACCGACGACGACGATTCCCGGACGTCCCCGGCGTCCGCGGCGACGACGAGTGGACATCCGCTCCCGCGCGGACCGGTTCGTCCACCCCCGCACCGGGGACACGCGCATCCGGACAACGCCGCGCCACGCGGACAGAATGCACGGGACCCATGAACCCGACACCACCGCCCCGCATCGACGTCGAGACGCAGAGCACCGACCTCGACGCAGCACGCGACTTCCTCGCCACCGCCTACGCGGGCAACGAGTGGCGCGCCGACGCGACCGCGCAGCCCTTCGCGTTCCGGTACTCGGCGGTGGGCGACGCCGCGATGTCGCTGCGGTCGATCCGCTTCGACGGCCGCCTCGAGGGCGTGATGACCCCGTCCGACGACTTCGTGGTGCAGTGGACGACCCGCGGCTCCGCCACCGTCGGATCGGGAGACGACCGGATCGTCGTGGAGCCCGGTCGACCGCAGCTCTGGCCGCAGCAGGGCGCGGCGTTCTCGTACCAGGACTACGACCAGCGCATCGTCCAGGTGAACCGGAGCGCCCTCGAGGAGGTCGCCGGCGAACGGGGGACGGCGCCGGGGCAGCTCGTGCTCGACCACACCGTCCGACCGGACGAACGGGCCGTGCGCGTCTGGCGGAGCAGCGTCCAGCTCATCTCGCAGACCGTCCTCGACCGCCGAGCGTCCCCGCTGCTGCAGGCCGAGATGGGTCGACTCGGGGCCCTGGCGCTGCTGGAGCTCTACCCGGTCGTCAGCTCGTCGCTCCCCGACGAGCTCCTGCTCCCCCGCAACGCGCACGTCCGACGGGCCGTCGAGTACGTCCACGAGCACGCGCACCTGCCGATCACGAGCACCGACCTGGCACGCGTCGCCTCGCTGAGCCTCCGTGCCCTGCAGACGGCCTTCCAGCGGACCTTCGAACTGTCCCCGAACGCCTACATCCGGCAGGTCCGGCTCGACCGTGTGCGCGACGCGCTGCTCGTGGGCGACCCTGCCACGACGAGCATCGCCGAGGTCGCGCGGGAGTGGGGGTTCGCGCACGCGGGCCGCTTCTCCGCGACCTACCAGGAGCGTTTCGGGGAGTACCCGCGGGACACCCTGCGCCGGTCCGGCCGTCAGCGCGCGTAGGCGTCGACGAAGAGCGGCCCGCGGAGGTCCCGCAGCGTGTCGACGAGCCGCTCGACCGTCCGGCCGGAGATGCCGGACACCTCGAGGTCGTGGGGGCCGAGTGCGGGCAGGCGGCCGGTCCGGATGCGGACGACCTCCCACCCCACGGCGCGGACGGCCCGGTCCTTCCGGCGGTCGGTCTCCTGCCGGGGTCCGACGTGCTCGAGCCCGTGCCGGCCGGTGCTGTCGTACTCGATCGCGACGCGGAGCTCGGGGAGCACGATGTCCGGCCAGGCCTCGACGTGGTCGAAGAACGGGCGGTCGAGCCGGATCGCGGTGTGGTCGAACGTGAACGTGAAGCGGTCCCGGAGCGCCTGCCGGAGATCAGCCTCGACCGCGGACGCCGGAGCGGGGGCGCACACGCTCGTGAAGGAGTCACCCGAGGGCAGCCGCGGCGTCCTCGGGCAGATCGACCGCGGGACGGGCTGCGCCGAGCGACCGCCACCGGTCCGGACCGGGCGACCCGGACGTCCCGGTGTCCGTGACCCGGACCGTGCGGACGCCACCGCACCACTCGGTACCTGGCTCGGCGCCGGTCTCGTCACCGGGACCGGACCGCGTGCCGGGGCGGCGGGCAGCGTCTGCCGCCCGCGGACCCGCTCGGCCCGCTGCGGGGGCGGGACCGCGGCAGGCCAGTCCGCGGGGAGCACCGGCCACCGTCGCGGGGTCGCCTGCAGGTGGCACTCCGGGCACCACACCGACCTGCGGCGCTCGCGGCCGGGGCGTGCACGCTGCTCGGCCGGCGTCGCGACGAAGACGTGTCCGACGTCGCACTCCCACGTCAGCAGGACCTCGGCCGCGGGCGGCACCTGCGTGAGCACCACGCCGTGGTTCCACTCCGGGTGGTACTGCCGTACGAGCACCGGCCAGGACGCCCAGGCCGACCGGAACTCGCCGACGGCGTACGGCACGGCGGTGCCGCGCGACCACTGTCGCCGTCGCCACCACGCGTCCACCGGTTCGACCACGGAGCCACCGTAGGGAGCACCGCCGACACCGGCGTCCGGACGGCCTCGGCGGCAGGGCGTGTCAGGAGCCGAGCGCGTTCCGGACGTACCCGACCAGGGCGTTCGCGTGCCCGTGCCCGAACCCGTGCTCCTCCTTGAGCCAGGTGACGACCTCCATGTGCCGGTGGCCGTCGAGCTGCTCCACGACGAGGTCGAGCCAGTCCTGCACGGGACGCCCGTAGGTCTTCTCGATGCTCGGGAAGTACGAGGCCGGGCCCTTCGGCTTCGCGCCGTCGGCCGGTGGCTCGGGCGCGGTCACACGGTGGGTCGTCACGGCCGTCAGGCTAGCCCGGACACACCGGGAGGACCAGGGGCCGACCGCCGTCCGCCTCGGCGTCAGCGCAGCAGGTCGTCCCGCCGGCTCCGCTGGACGGTGTCGCTCGGGTGCTCGCCGAACCGCTCGGCGTACGCGGCGGCGAACCGACCGAGGTGCGCCCACTGCCACCGGCGGGCGACGTCGGCCACGAGGAGGTCCCCACCGGACGTCTCGAGCTCCCGGTGCGCACCGTCGAGCCGCTCGGCGCGGAGCCTGGCCATCGGCGACTCCCCGAACCGCCGGTGCATCGCGTTCTGCAGTCCCCGCTCGCTGATCCCCACCGCGTCCGCGATGTCCCGGAGGGTCACGGGCTGGTCGGCGTGCGTGCGGATCCACTCCGCGGCACGGTCGGCCGAGCCGCGACCGGTCGGCGTCGGGCTCGGCACGACCGGGAAGGCCTCCACGACGGCGTCGGCGATCGCGGTGTTGACGGCCTGTCGCGCCGAGTCGGCGAGCGCCGCGTCCATGACCGGTCCGCCGTGCGCACGGATCACGTCGCGCAGGGTCCGCCGGGCGGAGTCGTCCGTGGACTCCAGCGCGAGGACGACCGGACCCGTGGGCACGTGTCCCCGGCGCACGAGCGCGCGACGGAGCACGCGGTCGGAGAGGTGGACCATCGTCACCGTGCGGACGTCGGCCGTGAAGGCGTAGCGGCGCGAGGCGGAGAGCAGGACCGGGACGCCCGGTTGCACGGCGAGTGCTTCGCCGGTGTCGACGTCCTCGATGGTCGCGCTGCCGTCGCCGACCCAGAAGACGATGTGCTCGTCACGGGGCCGCATGGTGCCGGCGCGCGTGCCCTCGACCTCGGCACGTCTGACCGAGACCTCGGTGTCGCCCGCGCCGAGGTAGCGGAAGGTGTCCAGGGCGCTGTCGATCCCGTCGGCGGTCCCGTAGATCGTGTCGAGTTCGACGCCGCGGTCCTCGCTGACGGCGACCACCCGGAACCGGCGGAACGTGGGGCGTTCGGTGCCCGGTGCCTGCACAGTCACGACCGCATCGTCTCAGCACCGGCGCTCCTCGTACGCTTTCCGGACAGGTGTGTCGCGCGGTGGGCGGGTCACCAGCGGATGCGGGCGAACTCCTCGCGCAGTCGGCGCGCACGACCGGGGTGCACCTGCTCGACCCAACCGATGCGGCCGAGCAGGTGCGCGCGGAAGTCCGTGTGGCCGTGGCGGTCCTGGGACGCCGGTCCGTGCACCACGCAGTTGTGCAGGAGCGCGTGCAGCCGGTCGACCTCCCGCCGACCGGGCGACGGCCACTCGTTGACGACGACACCCGTGACCGACTGCCGGGAGCCCCGACGCCGCACGCGGGTCTTGTGCGGGTTGAGGCGGTGGCCCTGCTCGGTCACGATCCGCTCGACGCCGCGCAGGAACGCTCCGGACCTGGCGGCCAGCCGGTGGTCGCCGCTGAAGGTCAGGTCGTCGGCGTACCGCGTGTAGTGCCCGCCGGCCGCCGAGGCCCACCCGGCGAGCCGGGCGTCGAGGTGCCGGAGCGCCGTGTTGGCGAGCGCCGGCGAGGAGGGCGCGCCCTGCGGCAGGTGGGCGACGGCGAGCGCCTGGCGCAGGGCCGCGCGTTCCTCGGGACTCCCGCCGGCGGGCATCGCGGTGAGGACGTGCGGCGGGACCCGGTGGGTGCAGAGCCCGGTGAGCACGTGCGCGAGCGGCTCCGCGTACCCGGCGGACCGGAACACGCCGTAGACCGTCGGCGCGGTGACGCTGGCGAAGAACGTGGTCAGGTCGGCGGTGAGCACGACCTCCCGGCCCGTGTGCGCCGCGGCCCCGGTGACCACGCTGCGGCCGGGGACGAAGCCGTGGGCGGCATCGTGCACCGGGAGCCGGACCAACAGGCCGTCGAGGACCGCGCGCTGCGTCCTGCGGAGCAGGTCCATCGGCTTCTCGAGCAGCCGCGGTACCCGTCCGGGGCGGAGCACCCACTCGTGCCGGACGTGGTGGAGCGGACTGCCCGCCGGGGCGTGGCGGTTCCACGCCCTGGTGTCCGCGAGCCAGAGCAGCCGGCCGACGGTGACGTCGAGCGCACGGGCGAGCTCGGGGAGCGTGTCGACGAGCAGCGGGCTGTCGGTCTCGGGTCGTGCCCGGACGGCGGTCGCGCGGCGGGCGAGCACGCGGACCGGACGCCGGGCCTCGCGGGAGCGGTGCAGGGCGGCGAGCTGCGGTGCGGTCGCGAGCACCGCGGCGAGCTGGCGGGGCGCGTCGACCGGTGGTCTCGGGTACGCGTCGAGGGCCGCCGCGACGGCTCGTCCCACGTACGCCCGTTCCACGCCGACGACGGTGTACCCGGCAGCGGTCAGGTCGTCGACCGTCCAGTCGTCGGCGGTGAGGAAGGCGTCGGCGAGCGCCGCCGCCACGACGGTGAGGGGCGTGGGGTTCCCGGGGGACCCGTCGGTGCCTCCGTGCGGCGTGGCGCGCGGAGCGCGCTCTCCCGCTCGGGGCGTGTCGTCCTGCTGGTCCTGCGTGCCCCGGGGTGACCCCGGAGAGGTCGACGCGTCACGCGCGTCGGCCGCCTCCCCCGGGAACTCCACCCGGCCAGCGTACGGCGAGCAGCCGTCGGACGGGAGGCTCGTCGCCGGCCCGGTGCGGACCTCCCGTCCGTCGTCGGGTCGGCCCCCGCTAGCGGCGTGGCCGGCCGAGCAGGACCGTGCCGACCAGGGCGGCGACGCCCGCCCAGACGAGCGGACGTGTCACGCGGCGGCGCTTCGCCACCCAGCCACCGTCGGTCGCGTTGTGGGCGTCGGCGGGCTCGTACAGGTTCCCGTCGCTCGGGACGCCCTTGCCGCGGAGCGCGAAGGTCTCGACCATGGGCTTGGTGATCTTGTGGAACAGGCCGGGGAACACGTACTGCAGCGGCACGAGCGACGCCTGGATGCGTCCGACGAACCGGTAGCGCTTCGGGTGCAGTGCGGCCTGCACGACGGCCTTCCCCGCGCGCTGGACCGACACCGTGGGCGGCAGCGGGTGCGAGGTCTTGCCGGTGTAGTTCGCGCCGTTCTGGTAGATCGGGGTGTCGATCGTCGAGGGCAGCAGGGCGGTGAACCGGATGCCGGTGCCGGCGTACTCGTCGCCGAGGACGTCGACCAGGCCGAGGGCGGCGTGCTTGCTGGTGACGTACGCCGACTGGTAGGGCGCGGAGAGCAGCGACTGGATGGACCCGACCAGGACGTAGGTGCCCTTCCCCCGCTGCTTCCAGTGCGGCAGCAGGGCGGAGATCGCGTGCAGGTGTCCGTAGAGGTTGGTGTCGACGACACGCTTGAACGCCATCGTCGGGGTCTGTTCGAACAGCCCGTAGACGAACAGCGCGGCGTTGCCGACGAACACGTCGATCCGGCCGAACCGCGCGGTCGTGGTGGCGACCAGGGTCTGCACGGCGCGCTCGTCGGCGACGTCGGTGGGGATCGCGACGGCCTCGGCCCCGAGGGCGCGGCACTCGGCCGCGGCGGCTTCGAGCGAGCCCTGGCCCCGGGCGGCGAGCACGAGCGTCGCGCCCTGCCGGGCGAACTCGTGCGCAGCGGCCCTCCCGATGCCGCTCGATGCTCCGGTGACGACGACGATCTTCCCGCGGAACCGTTTGGTCATGTCTGCGTTGCTACCCGGCGGCGGCTCCGGTGGCACCCAGGCGCGGTGTTCCCTCAACCTGCGCGGCGCGGCCACACCGTGTAGCTGACCGCCCAGAGCAACTCGATCCCGAGCACGACCCCGAGGACCGGGAGCCAGCCGACCAGCGCCTCGGTCCGTGACCCGGTGCCGAACGCGAGCAGGAAGGCGCCGACGACGGCGGCGCTGATCGCGACGGCGAGGAGCGTCCGCAGCACGTCGGCCCAGCATGCTCGGGTGTACGCCCAACCGGTCGGTCTCGTCGGCAGCGGGCGGCCGTGCCGCCGGTGCGCGAACCGGGAGTCGGCCCAGCCGACCATCCGCCGCCCGTAGGCGAGCGAGACGCCGATGTAGAGGGCGGCGAGACCGTGCATCCAGTCGGCCCGTCCGCCGCGCGCCAGGTCGAGGGCCGTGACGGCGAGGAGTGCCGCGTCGATCACGGGAGCGGTCCCGAGCACGAGGGCACCGGCACGGGGGCGCCCGGCGACGTACCGGAGGGCGAGGCCGGCGACGACGGCGACCCAGAAGCCCACCTCGCAGGCGATGACGGCGGCGATCAGCATCAGCAGATCTTTTTTGGTACGACTGTGTTCACACCGCCATGCTAGTACAGCTGTGTACGATCAGCCCGTGCCCAAGCTCATCGACCACGACGAACGCGATCGCGAGATCGGCGAGGCAGCCTGGCGCGTCCTCGCACGCGAGGGCCTCACCGCCCTCTCCGTCCGGAACGTGGCCGAGGAGGCCGGGATCGCGACGGCCTCGCTCCGCCGCGCGTACCCGACACAGGACGCACTGCGGGTGGCCTGCCTCCGACGGGTCTTCGAGCACGTGCAACGCCGACTCGACGCACTGCACGCCGCGCGTCGACCGCACGACGATCCCGTGGAGTTCGCGGCACGCTGCCTGCGGGAGCTGCTCCCGCTCGACCACGAACGCCGGGTCGAGGCCGGCGTGTGGGTGACGCTCGGCTCCCTCGCACTCACCGACGACGGGGTGCGCGCGGCGTACGACGAGGCCCACGCCCTGCTGCGGGGTGCGTGCGCGGCCCTCCTCGCCCTCGCACGCACACCCACGACGACCGAGGGCCGCGCCGACGTCGTCGTGACGCCCGACGCCGCGCGCCTGCACGCCCTCGTCGACGGCCTGACGCTCCACCTCGTGCACGCACCCGCCGACGCCGACGCCACCTGGGCGGTCGACGTGCTCACCGCCGAGGTGCGACGCCTCGCCGCGACCAGCTCGACCTGACGCCTGCGCCGCGCGCCGCTCGACGGGCGCACACGCCGCGCACTTCCGACGCAGGGGTCGAGGTGCGACGATTGGCGCATGCCGAAGGACGAGCTGACGGTCGAGGAAGCGACGGCGATCGCCGAGCACGCCCGGTCCGGGTCGCTGCCACTCGACGACCCGGAGGTCCGCCGGGTGGTCGAGCAGGCCAACCGGACCCTGGTCCGGGCGCAGATGTGGGGCGAGGACCGCAGCCCGAAGCTCCGTCGACGCCGACGGTGGCTCGCCGCGGGTGCCCTCGTGATGGTGCTCGTCTGGGTGGCCGGGTTGCTCGTGCCGCTGGCGTTCCGACTCGGACTCTGAGCACGGCGGCGATCGTCCCGTGAGCGCGGCTCAACACGCCCGGCCCTCGGAGTGGGGTTGCCCGGAGCACCCGGTGCGGGTTGACTCGACCGTGTGACGAGCACCGCGGACCGCCCGTCGTCGGCGCGGACGTGGACGACCTCGGTCCGCGACGACACGGGGCCGATCGTGCTCGCCGGCCTGCGCAACTCGTGGGCGCCGCTGGCGAAGCAGACCGTCATCGCGGCGTTGATCGTCGGAGCGGCCGTCGCGAGCGCGTTGTCGCCGTGGCTGCTCGTGACCGACGCCCCCTGGATGTGGACCGGCGTGGGCATCGCCGTGGCGGGTCTCGTCCTCGCCGCCGTCGCAGCCCGTTGGCCCGCCGTGCTCCGCGTCGAACTGGTGATCCCCGCCATCGACTTCGTCGCGGTGGGGCTGCTCCGGTACGGCACCGGGGACAGCCGATCGGTCTTCACCACGATCGTCGCGCTGCCCCTGATCTGGGTCGCGGCGAACCCCGGTCGCCGGAACATCTCCTGGCCGGTGCTGGGGACGGCCGGCACGCTCATGCTGCCGTACCTGATCGCCCCGCAGGACCCACAGGGCAGCGAGTTCGTCCGACTGTTCACCGTCGTGGTCGTCTTCGGCGCGATGGCGGCCGTGACGAACGAGCTCGCGCGGCAGGCGAACCTCCAGCTCGCCGCGGTGCAGCGTCGACGACGCGTTGCCGAGGGCGAGATCGACCGTGCAGCCCTCGTCCAGCAGTCGCTCCTCCCGACCACCGCCGCCGGGCTGCCCGACGAACTCCGCGCCGTGGGCGTGTGCATCCCCGCCCGGACCGTCGGCGGTGACTTCTACGACTGGTTCCCGACCCCCGGCGGGGCAGCCTTCACGCTCGGCGACGTGATGGGCAAGGGCGTCGGCGCCGGCATGATCGCCGCGGCCGTACGCTCCTTGATCCGCAGCACGGTGGACGAGTCCGACCCCGCGGTCGCCGTCCGCCGCGCCGCGACCGGGCTCGCCACCGGCACGTCCGACCTGACCAGCGGGCAGTTCACCACGTGCTTCCACGTCCGGGTCGACCGCGACGGGCACGCCCGGTGGGTGGACGCGGGGCACGGACTGACGGTGCTGCGGAGCGCCGACGGATCGGTCCGCCCGCTGCGGTCCGCGCACCTGCCGATCGGCGTCGGTACCGCTTGGACCGCCGAGGACACCGTCCTCGAGCCGGGCGACGTCATCGTCACCGTCAGCGACGGGGTCCTCGACCTGTTCGGCGGTGACCTCGACTCGGTCGACCGCTTCGAGGCGTGGGTCGCCGAACGCGACCACCCGCAGCAGGTCGTGGACGGCATCGCCGACCTCGCGCACGCCGGCGAGCACCCCGACGACGTGACGGTGCTCTGCGTCGGCTACCGCCCCTGAGGCCGTGACCGCCTCCTTGTCCCTCGAACTGTGGACTGGCCACGGGTCCGATCACGGGTGATGATCGTGCGTCCCGTCCACCGACGGGCACGAGGACAGGAACACCGACATGCCGCACGACCACACGCCGGACGACGCCGAACACCCCGTCGACCGACGCCGCTTCCTGACGCTGGGCCTCGGTGGTGCTGCGACCGCGACGGCCGCTGCCACCGCCGCGCTCACCGCGGACGGCCGGGCCGAGGCAGCCACCACGACGTCCGCAGCCACGCTGCTCGCCGCGGACGAGTTCGACGGCGCCGCGGGCACCGCACCGAACCCTGGCATCTGGCGGTTCGACACCGGCGCCGGCGGGTGGGGCAACGCCGAGCTGCAGACCTACACCGACTCGCGGCGCAACAGTGCGCTGGACGGCGCGGGCAACCTCGTCATCACGGCGCGACGCGAGGCCGACGGCACGTACACCTCCGCCCGGCTGAAGACCGAGGGCACCTTCACCGCGCAGTACGGCCGGATCGAGGCGCGCATCCGGATCCCGCGCGGACAGGGGATCTGGCCCGCGTTCTGGATGCTCGGAGCGGACATCGGACAGGTCGGGTGGCCGACCTGCGGCGAGATCGACGTGATGGAGAACGTCGGGTACGAGCCCGGCATCGTCCACGGCACCGTGCACGGCCCCGGCTACTCCGGAGCGAAGGGCCTGTCGGCCGCTGCGACCCTGCCGAACGGTGCAGCCTGGGCCGACGCGTACCACGTCTTCGGGGTCGACTGGCGCCCGGGGTCGGTGACGTGGCTCGTCGACGGCGTCGCGCAGCGCACGGTCACGCGGGCCGACGTGGGGTCGTCGCCGTGGGTCTTCGACAAGCCGTTCTTCGTGCTGCTCAACGTCGCGGTCGGCGGCACCTGGCCCGGGTCGCCGGACGCGACCACGCGGTTCCCGCAGCAGATGCTGGTCGACTGGGTGCGGGTCTGGCAGCAGTCCTGACGGCGGACGGGAGATCCCCACCGGTCTCGGCCCGACAGCCGCTGGCGCGTCTGCCGGGAATCGGCCGGCGTGGCCCCTGCTGAACTGCGGTCACGCGCCTCCCGTCCGTCGACCGCTCAGCGCCGGGCGCGTGCCAGCAGCCAGAGGTACGTCGCGTGGCCGACCAGGGCCAGGCCGAAGAACACCGCCGCGACCGCGTAGACGCGGTCGAGCTTGCCCTGGCCGATCACGAGCATCACGACGCAGAACACGACGGCGGCGGCGAGGACGCCGACCTGGATCGTCGACCAGATGCGGCGGAAGCGGGGCATGCCGGAGTCGTCCACGACCCCATTCTGCCCGACGCCCGTCGCGCGCCCGCGTCGCCGCGGTCTACTTCTCCGGGTCGTGGCCCCAGTTCATGAGCGAGTACCGCCACCGCGAGTCGTGCGAGTCGCCCTTCGGCTCCTGCTTCGCGTGCCGTGCCACGTAGCCGACGACCTTCCGCATGTGGGCGTAGTCGTCGTCGGTGTAGTCGCCCTGCTTCTTCTCGAGGATGCGGACGATGTGCCGACCGCTCTCGTGCCCGGTGGACTCGCCGCCGCCGTCGGACTTCTGCCCGACCTCCTTCGACTCGTCCGTGTCGAGCCACTTCTTCAGCTCCGACGCGGTCATGTTCACCGCGTCGGCGAAGTCGTCGCGCGTCTGCTTCTCGTCGTGCTGGTCGTCACTCATGGGCGCCAGCGAACGCGTCCGGCCTGGGTGTCCACGCAGCGCTGCGTGTCCCCCGTTCCGGTGCGCTGATCGGACGCCGCTCCACTTCCGTCCAGGCCGGTGCGGGTTGTGTGTCCCCCGAACACCCCACGACAGGAAGCGAGAGCGACATGCGCGCAGTGGTCTGGCACGGCATCGGGGACATCCGTCTCGACGAGGTCCCGGAGCCCACCATCCAGCACCCGGAGGACGCGATCGTCCGGATCACCCGCAGTGCGATCTGCGGAACGGACCTGCACTTCGTCCGCGGCACCATGGCACCGATGGAGGAGGGCACGATCCTCGGGCACGAGGCCGTCGGTGTCGTCACCGAGGTCGGGGACGCCGTCCGCGGGTTCAGCGCCGGGGACCGCGTGGTCATCAACTCGACGATCTCGTGCGGCGCGTGCCGGTACTGCCGGATGGGCAAGACCGCGCAATGTGACGTCGCCAACCCGAACGGCCCGCAGGCCGGCACGAGCTTCTTCGGCGGCCCGCAGTCGACCGGGCCGGTGAACGGCCTGCAGGCCGAGTACGTGCGCGTGCCGTTCGCCCGCAACACCATGCACCCACTGCCCGAGAACGTGAGCGACGAGCAGGCGATCCTGCTCTCCGACATCTTCCCGACGGGCTGGTTCGGTGCCGAGCTCGCCGGCGTGACCCGCGGCGACGTCGTGGTCGTCTTCGGTGCCGGCATCGTCGGCCAGTTCGCCGCTGCCTCCGCCTACAAGCTCGGCGCGGCCCGCGTGATCGTCGTCGACGGCGAGGAGACCCGGCTCGCCGCGGCGCTCGCGCAGCACTGCGAGGTCGTCGACTACAACCGCGAGGACCCGGTGCAGGCGATCATGGACCTGACCAACGGCATCGGTGCGGACGCCGTGATCGACGCCGTCGGGGTCGACGCCGAGCGCCCGAAGCAGGGCCCCGCCGCGGTGTCCGACGAGCAGGCCCAGCAGTTCGACGCCGAGGTGCAGCAGGTCGCGCCGGACGCCTCGCCGGACGGCTTCGGCGAGCAGCAGCAGTGGAAGCCCGGCGACGGCCCGTCCCAGGTCGCCCAGTGGGCGGTGGCGTCCGTCGCGAAGTACGGCCGCATCGGCATCATCGGCGTCTACGGCCCGACCGCGCAGTCGTACCCGATCGGCGAGGCGATGAACAAGAACCTGACGATCCGGATGGGCAACTGCGACCACCACTCGGTCACCCCGCCGCTCATCGACCTCGTGGCGTCGGGTCAGTTCGACCCGACCGCACTGATCACCGAGCACGAGCCCATCGGCGACGCGATCGCCGCGTACGAGGCCTTCGACCGGCGCGAGCCCGGCTGGGTCAAGGTCGAACTGGAGGCCACCCGATGAGCGCACCCGACCGGGCAACATCCGCCGACCAGTACGCGTTCGGCGACCCGCGCAGCCGCTACCCCGACGTCTCCCCCGAGCCGCAGACGCAGGAGGAGCCGGGCCTGCAGTCGCAGATGGACCCGATCCCCGACCTCGGCGAGTCGAGCTACCGGGGTACCGGGCGACTCGAGGGCCGCAAGGCCGTGATCACCGGCGCCGACTCCGGCATCGGGGCCGCCGTCGCGATCGCCTTCGCCCGCGAGGGTGCCGACGTCGTCCTGGCGTACCTGCCCGAGGAGCAGTCCGACGCCGACCACGTCATCGAGCAGATCGAGGCCGCCGGCCGGAAGGCCGTCGCGGTCCCCGGTGACCTGCGCGACAGGGCGTACGCGGGACAGCTCGTCGAGCGCGCCGTCGCCGAGCTCGGCGGCATCGACGCGCTCGTCAGCGTCGCCGGCAAGCAGCGCTGGCAGCCGGACCTGCTCGACATCACCGACGAGCAGTTCGAGGCGACGTTCGACGTCAACGTCTTCGGGCTCTTCCGGCTGGTCAAGGCGGCCCTCCCGCACCTGCAGCCGGGGTCGACGATCACGACGACCGCGTCGATGGAGGCCTACCAGCCCGCACCGGACCGGCTCGACTACGCGGCGTCGAAGGGCGCGATCAACAACTT
The DNA here is from genome assembly GCF_044745105.1 of Curtobacterium sp. NPDC087080. Taxonomy (NCBI): domain Bacteria; kingdom Bacillati; phylum Actinomycetota; class Actinomycetes; order Micrococcales; family Microbacteriaceae; genus Curtobacterium; species Curtobacterium sp. NPDC087080. The sequence continues at coordinate 631,635 of NZ_JBIUZP010000001.1, forward strand.
CTCGAAGGGGTTGTCGCAGCTCCTCGTCGAGCGCGGGATCCGGGTCAACATCGTCGCACCCGGCCCGACCTGGACGGTCCTGCAGCCGAGCGGCGGCGTCGACCCGGAGTCGCTGCCCGAGTTCGGCAGCAGCGAGTCCCCCATGGGTCGCGCTGCACAGCCCGCCGAGCTCGCCCCCGCGTACGTGTTCCTCGCGTCGCAGGAATCGAGCTTCGTCGCCGGCGAGACCCTCAACGTCAACGGGGGCATGGTCACGCCCTGACCCCGACGACCCCGGCGCGTCGACCGGACACTCCGCTCCCCCGAGTGGGAATGCCCGTGCAGCCGACGGTGTCGAACCATCCACACACCATGCGAAGGAGCACACCATGACCCTCGACCTCCACAAGGGGAACAGCGTCGACACCGAGCGTCGCTGCATGCCCACCAGCACCCTGCGCGCCCTGCACGACGACCAGCAGGAGCAGACGTTCGGCCGCTGGCTCGGCCAGATCAACGGCCAGCGCTGATCACCGGCCAGCGCTGATCGCGTTCGCTGCGCGACGACGGACGGGAGGCGCGGTGCCGGCTGGCACCGCGCCTCCCGTCCGTCGTCGGTCTCGCCGGAGCAGCGAGACGACGCCATCAGGGCGAGACACCGCCGTCAGCGCGAGACACCGCCGGAGCGTCGAGACGCCGCCGGATCCGGCGGCGTCTCGACGGGACGAGGGCGTCCTGCGCTGACGCCGGCGTCTCGCGGCGCCGCAGCGCTGCTAGGTTGCAGCTGTGTCGTGGGGTCGGTGGTGGTTCGCGCTGCAGGCGGTCGCCGGCGCCGCCTGGTGGGTGCTCGTCCCGACCGTGCCGTTCGTCCGCACGGCGACGCTCGGCTCGCTCGACCCCGTGCTCGTCGCCGTGCTCGACGTCCCGCTCTTCGTCCTCGCCTCGGCGGCGGCCGCAGCCGGCATCCGCTGGGCAGCCGTCGTCGCCACGGGGTGGACCGTGCTCGTGCTGCTCGGCACGGTCGCATGGGCGACGGCCACCCGCGAAGCCGGCTGGGGTGTCGTCGCGATGACCGCGGCGGCCGTCGGCTCCGTCCCGGCGCTCTCCCACGTGCTGCTCGGACGGGTGCGGACCGAGCTCGTCACCTCGGGACCGCTGCGCTTCCGCACCGCCGACCCGAACGCTGGGCCGGTCCGGCACGTCCTCGGGACGGCGGTGCAGATCGTCGTCTTCTGGGGCCTCTTCCTCGGCGTCTTCCCGCTGCTGATCGCCGCCGCCGAGACCCGCTGGCGCCTCCGACCGACGCTGCCCGACGCGGTCGTGCACGACGTCGCGGTCGTCGGTGTCGTCGTGTTCGTCCTGGCCAGCCTGCTCGGCCTGGCCTCGGCGGTGTCGATGTCCATCCGTGGCGCCGGCACCCCGTTGCCCTCGGCGATGCCGAACCGGCTGGTGGTGGCCGGGCCCTACCGAGTGGTCCGGAACCCGATGGCCCTGGCGGGGCTGACCCAGGGTGCGGCGGTGGGACTCGTCACCACGTCGTGGACCGTGCTCGTCTACGCGGTCGCCGGTTCAGTGGTGTGGAACTGCGTCGTGCGCCCGCTCGAGGAGTCCGACCTGGAGCAACGCTTCGGTGACGAGTTCCGCCGCTACGCCGCGGCCGTCCGGTGCTGGGTCCCGCGCCTCCGACCCGTGCCCCGGACCTGACCGCGCGCGACGCGTTGTCGCTCGGACGAGCCCGTCGGCGAGTCGGGATCAGGATCCTGCGCCGCTGATGTTCACCAGCCAGGTGACCCCGAACCGGTCCGTCAGCATGCCGAAGGTGTCACCCCACGGAGCCTTCGTCAGCGGTTCGATCACCGTCGCCCCCTCGGCCAAGCCCTCCCACCAGCCGGTGAGCAGGTCCTCGTCGTCGCCGCTGAGCGACACGGAGACGTTGCTCTCGGTCGGCGCTGGCATGCTCGCCGGTGAGTCGGACGCCATGAGCAGCAGTCCCCCGGGGGTCTCGATCTGACCGTGCATGATCTTCTCGGCGTCCGCCGGGTCCTGCGCCATGCCGCCCTCGGCGAAGGTCATCGTCTTCAGTTCGCCGCCGAGGACCCCGTGCCAGAAGCCGAGCGCCTCGCGGGCCTGGTCACGGAAGCCGATGTAGGGGTTGAGGTGGACGGACACGCTGTCTCCTTCGGGTCGCGCGGACTCCGACGGCCGCGTCGGCACGATGATCGCAGACCACCGGTACCCGGCGGAAGGTCCTGATCGCGCGTGAACCGGACGACCGGTCGGATCGCGTCCGGAAGACGAGCGGATCCGCCGGGCCTCCCGACAGCCGTGCAGTGTGGGCGGGGTCGCCCGTCGGGCGACACACCGCGCTCGGGCCACCGAGCGCGGACGACGTGAGAGGAGCGACGGGTGCGACCGAGACTCTCCGACCTGCACGAGGAACCCCGCGAGTGGCACCGGCGTGGGCTGCGCCACCCGGACGAGATCGCCTCGCTCGTGCACACGCGGCTGCTCGAGAACGTCCCGGCCGATCCCACCTACCGCGACTTCTTCAGCACCGAGTGACGGTCGTGCGCTGCCCTGCTCAGAGATCCCGGAGCATGCGCCCGGCGACGGCGTCGTTCCACGACGTGGTGGCCCCCGCCTCGAGCGCGGTGTGCAGTCCCCCGTGGCCGTCCTCCAGGCCGCACCGCCACCGGTCGAACACGCTCATGCAGAGGGCGCGCACGGAGCGGCCCGGGCCGACGACCGGAGACCGCGGCGCCGGGTCGTCGAGCACCTCCGGTGGCGTCGCCGGGTCGGTCGTGGGCAGGGGTGTCGCTGTGGTGTCGTCGCGCATCTCACCAGTGGGACGACACCAGGAGCCGATGTGTCACGAAGTGACCGACCGGACGACGCTCGGGCGCGCCGTCTGCGGGCGGTGCATGCTCGGAGGGGACCGGTCCACCGACCGGCCCGGGTCGGACGGAAGGCGGGGATGAGCGACGGCACCTCGCTGCAGCACGCGTCCGACGCGACGCTCGTCGCCCGCGCAGCCGACGGGGACGTCCTGGCGTTCGAGGTGCTCGCTCGGCGGCACGGACCGCTGATGCGCGTCTACGCGGAGCAGGTCCTCGGTTCGAACGTCGAGTCCGACGACGTGGTGCAGGAGGCCTTCCTGACCGGGTGGCGGAAGCTCACCGACCTCGAGGACGCCGCGCGCTTCCGACCCTGGATGATGCAGATCGTCACGCGTCGGGCCCTCGACCGGGTCCGCCGGCGGCGACACCACGACGACCTGGCGGACCACGACGAGGCGGCCGACCCGGCTCATGCGCCGGAGCGTACCGTCGAGACCCGGATGCAGCTCGACGCGATGTGGGCGGCGCTGGACCGGATGCCGGTCGACCAGCGTCGGTGCTGGCTGCTCCGCGAGACCGCCGGCTACAGCTACCAGCAGATCGCCGAGGAACTCGAGCTCCCGACCTCGACCGTACGGGGCCTGCTCGCACGGGCACGACGGTTCCTCTCCGCGGAGATGGAGGGATGGCGATGACGACGAACGACCTCCCCCTGCCCGAGGACGACCTCGACGGGCACACGGTCGAGGAGCTCGCGGACTACCTCGACCGTGGCCGGAGCCCGGTCGACCCGTCCATCGAGGGCTCGGCCGCCTGCCGCCTCGCGATGACCAACATGCAGCGGCTCCGCGAGTTGTCCCTCGGCGCCCTCGAGCAGCGTGCCGACGCCGAGCCCGAGCGGGAGACCGCCTGGGTCGACCGGCTGCTGGAGGCGATCCGTGCCGAGGTCCGTCCCGGGCGCGACGTCCCGGTCGCCCATCCCGACCCCCGGCTCCGCCTGGCGGTGACCGAGGCGGCCGTCCGCGGTCTCGTCCGTCGAGCCGGCGACACCATGGGCGGTGTCGTGATGGGCCGGTGCGTGCTGCGCGGCGACGTGGAGCAGCCCGGGGCCGCGGTCAGCATCGACGTCACGGCAGGGCTCGTCTACGGCGGGTCGGCCCTCGACACCGCCGAGCGGCTCCGCCGGACCGTCGCCGAGGCCGTCGAGCGCCACACCGAGCTGCGCGTCGAAGCCGTCGACGTCCACTTCGACGACGTCTACCTGCCCTGACGACGGCCTGCACGAGGACGACCCGTACGAAGACGACCTGCACCGAGCACCACCTGCACCGACCACCACCTGCCCGACGCCGACGATGACGACCCACCAGGAGCGAGGAGCGCGACCCATGGACGACGAGGCGATCTCCCGCACGCTTACCGACGGCATCCGGCACGTCCCGGGGGTCACCGGGGTCTTCCCGCCCCGCCCCGTCGCTGCCGTGGCCGAGACCGTGCTCGACGCCGTGACCCCCGTCCCGCTCCGCCTGCACGACCCCGACGTGCTGGTCGACATGGACCGGCACGGTGGCCGCGTGCACGTCGTCGCCGGCATCAGCGTCGACGGGGGCCGTGCCGCCGCGGACACGCTCCGCGCGGTCGGCGAACGCGTCCGCGAGCTGCTCGACGCCGACGGGACCGCGACCGCGGACCTGATCAGCGTGATCGTCCGGCTGATCGAGGACCCGACGGACGCTGCGTCGACAGCCCCGGTCGACGGCACCGAGGGCTCGGTCGACCGGCCGACGACGATTATGTAAGCGCTTCCACCCAGAACTCTCCCGCCCCTAGGGTCGACCGGACACGGCACGACCGGCGTGCCGCACGAGCACGGGAGCAGGGACCCATGGGCCTGATGGACAAGTACAAGGCGCTCTTCACCGGACCGGCGATCGACGTCGCCGCCGAGGTCGGACGGCTGCTGCCGGGCGGCGACCGAGTCCTCGCGCACACCCAGGCCGTCCCGAGCGGCTACCAGCGCGGAGGCGGTGGTGTCGGTCTCGACGGTCGGTTGATGAACCTCGTGACCTCGGCCGTGGAGACCGCGGTCTCCCGCTCGCAGCACGTCGGCGGCGACGAGGGCTCGCGTGCGCGGTCGCTGCCCACCGAGGCCGGGCCGTACACGCTCGTGGTCAGCGAGCAGGCGCTGTCCTTCTGGGACCTCGGACTCACCGGCAACCAGCTGCCCGCCGAGCACGTCGTCAGCGTCCCCCGCGCCGAGGTCGCCTCGTTCGTCGACACCGGGAAGACCGCGCAGGGCGGCGTCCCGGTCGCGCGGATCACCTTCACGGACGGGTCCTTCGCCGACCAGCGGCTCGTCGGGAAGCCCGGTCCCGACTTCTGGCTGGCGGTCGCCGCCGGCTGACCGCGGCACCGCCCCCGTCGGGCGACGCACGAGGCACCGGACAGGAGGCGCGTGTCGGGCCCGTACCGCGCCTCCCGTCCGCCACGTCCCCGGCATCGGCTGTGTGCGGCGGATGTGCCATGATCCGGTGTGCACATCGACGACTTCCCGGTCCCCGACACGACTGCCGCCCACGCGGCCGTCTCGCTCGCCGAGCGCTACCAGTCGACGGCGATGACGGCACACGCCGTCCGGTCCTGGTACTGGGCGGTGGGGTTCGCGGCACTCGACCGGCTGGACGGCGTCGACCACGAGCTGCTCTGGGTCGCGGCCGTCCTGCACGACATCGGCACCGTGACCGAGTTCGACGCCCACACGGTGTCGTACGAGCACGCTGGCGGACACGTCGCCGTCGCCCTGACGACCGGTGCGGGGTGGACGGTCGAGCGGCAGCAGCGCGTGCTCGACGTGATCGTGCGGCACAACTGGGCGAGCGTCGACGTCGGCCTCGACCTGGAGGGACACCTGCTCGAACGGGCGACCGGACTCGACGTCTCCGGAACCGGGTACGAGCTGCTCCCGGAGTCGTACTTGCGCGAGGTCCTCGCACAGCACCCCCGCGGCTCGCTCGCCGCGGAGTTCGGCGCGTGCGTCGTCGACCAGGCATCACGGAAGCCCGACACCGCGGCGCGCCGCCTGGTCGACGGCGGTGTCGTCGCGAAGCTCGCGCGGAACCCGCTCGAGACGCTCTCCTGACGTCGACGCGCGCGCAGTGCGCAGCTGGACGTGACAGCATCGGGTCATGAGCACCGTTGCGACCGACGTCCGTCAGGTCGTCGAGGCCTCGGGTGACGACCTCGATGCGGCCCGAGCGATATTCGAGTCGGCGTACGGCGCGTCCGGGTTCCTGCCCGAACGGACCGAGCGGGACTTCGGCTACCGGTTCCGGTCCGTCGGTGACGACACCCTGTCCTTGGACTCGAAGCGCTTCGACGGTCGGATGGCCGGCGAGGTCGACGCGACGAGCCACTACTTCGTCACGTGGGTCAGCGACGGCGGCGGGTTCCTGGACATCGACCGCGACGAGGTAGGGCTCGCGCCCGGGCGGCCCGTGGTGTTCCCCAGCGAGCGCCCGTACGTGTTCGACCTCGCCGACGTCCGGCAGAACGTGGTGCAGTTCGACCGCCGCTCGCTCGAGCGGACCGCCGCCGAACTGCACGGGACCGAGCCGGCGCCCCTCGTGTTCGACCACGCGGCGCTCCCGCGGCCCCAGGACGTCCGCGCGTGGAACGCCGAGCTGCGCGAGACCGCGCAGGTCGTGCTCGGCAGCACCCCGCTGACCCCGCTCGCGATGGCCGAGGCCACGCGCCGAACGGCCGTCGCGATGCTCCGGACCTTCCCGCACAGGACGCTCGCGCCGGCCGCTCCGGTGCCCGTCGGAGCCCGGGGGCGGGTGCAGCAGGCGATCGAGTACATGCACGCCAACGCCGACGACCCCATCACCACCACCGACGTCGCCGAGCACGTCGGGCTGAGCGTTCGTGGCCTGCAGCAGGGCTTCCAGCGACAGGTCGGGATGTCGCCGAACGCGATGCTCCGCGGGATCCGCTTCGACCGGGTGCGGACGGAGCTCCGGTACCACTCGGTGGGCGAGACGACCGTGGCCGGGGTGGCACGGCAGTGGGGGTTCGCGCACGCCGGGCGGTTCTCGTCCGCGTACGCGAAGCGGTTCGGCGAGCTGCCGAGCGAGACCCTGCGCGCACGGCGCTGAACCGGCGGAGTGGGCCCTGCCGGGATCGAACCGACGACATCCACGGTGTAAACGTGGCGCTCTACCAGCTGAGCTAAAGGCCCCTGCGGACGATCCTAGACGCTCGGTGGGAGCCCTCGGTGCACGGCTCTGTCACGATGGCCCGGTGGACGACATCACCAGCTCCCGCACCGACCCCGCCCTCGCCGCAGCCGGGACGACGGGCCTCCGGGGCCTCTCCCGAGCCGGCACAGTCCTGCTCCTCGCCGCGGTCCTCGCGGCGTTCTTCGCCGTGGTCTGGCTGTTCGGCGTGCAGCACGACAGCCTGGACGCCTTCGTCCTCGGCGTGTTCGTCCTGCTGTTCGCACTGGTCGCCGCGGTGATCGGAGTGGTGTTCCTCGTCGTGGCCGCGGCGGACGGTCGTCGCGCTCGCCGGACCGCGTCCGGACCGAGCGGCCGCTGACGAACGCTGGCGACCGCCCGCTCACGCCGACGTGCGGTGGCGGACGCCCATGACGTCACCGCCGGGAGCGCTCAGCCGAACCGCTCGACGAGCTCCCGCTTCAGCACCTTCCCGCTCGGCCCCAGCGGCAGCGCGTCCACCACGTGCACGACCCGCGGGTACTTGTACACGGCGATCTCGTCGGCCACGAAGCGGGTCAGCTCCTCTGGGGTGACCTCGGCGCCCTGGCGGAGCACGACGGCCGCGGCGACCTCCTGCCCGTGCACCTCGTGCGGGATCCCGAACACGGCGGCCATCGTGACGTCCGGGTGGGCGGCGAGGACCTCCTCCACCTGCCTCGGGTACACGTTGTAGCCGTTGCGGATGATCATGTCCTTCGTCCGGTCGACGATCGTCAGGTAGCCGTCGTCGCCCTTCGTGCCGAGGTCGCCCGTGCGGAACCACCCGTCGACGATCGCCTCGGCGGTGGCCTCCGGGCGGTTCAGGTACCCGTTCATCAGGTTGTGCCCGCGGATCACGAGCTCACCGATCTCGCCGCGGGGCAGCAGGACCGTGCGGTCGGTGATCTCGGGGTCGGCGATCTCGATGTCGACGCCCCAGATCGGTGTGCCGATGGTGCCCGGACGCGGTGTGGCGCCGACGTGGTTGAACGACGCCACGGGTGAGGTCTCGGTCAGCCCGTACCCCTCGTGCACCGGCGCGTCGAACACCTGCTGGAACCGCTCGAGCACGGCGAGCGGCAGCGACGCGCCGCCGGAGATCGCGTACCGCAGGTGCGGTCGGGCGTCGGAGCGCGTCGCCGCGTCGAGCAGCGCGATGTACATCGTCGGGACACCCATGAAGATCGCGGTGTCGTGCTCGACCATCGCCGCGAGGGCCGCGTCACCGTCGAACTTCGGCAGCATGACGATCGTCGCGCCGGCACGGAAGCCGGTGTTCATGGTGCAGGTCTGCCCGAACGTGTGGAAGAGCGGCAGGGCACCGAGCAGGACGTCGCCACGGCGCATGTCGAAGGTCGTGAGCAGGCACGTGTTGACCTGTTCGAGGAGGGCGAAGTGCGACCCCTCGGCACCCTTCGGTTTCCCGGTCGTCCCGCTCGTGTACAGGATCGTGGCGGTGTCGAACGGGTGGCGGGGCACGTAGGTGTCGAGCGGCTCGCTCGCGCCGGCGACGGTCTCGAGTCGGTCGGGGGCACCCTCGGCGTCCGCGGCGGCGAGCACACTGAGGACGTCGACGCCGGCGCGCTCCGCTCCGGCCGCGCCCTCGCCGAGCAGCGGTGCCGCGCAGACCAGCAGCCGCGCGTCGCTGTCGCGGAGCACGAACTCGATCTCGCCGCGCTTCAGGAGCGCGTGCACGGGCACGACCACGGCCCCGAGTGCGAGGACGGCGTAGTAGACGCGCGGGAAGTCGGCGACGTTCGGCACGAGCATCGCGACCCGGTCGCCCTCGCGCACGCCGCGTGCGCGCAGGCCGCCCGCGTAGGCGAGGGTCTGCTGCCACAGCTCGGCGTAGGTGGTCCGCTGGTCGCCCACGACGACGGCGACGTCGTCCGGGAACCGCGCCGCGGACTCGGCGAGGATCGCGGCGACCGAGGCCGTGGCCTGGGTCGTCCTGGCGCCGTCGGCGGCGCCGGGTGCGGGGTGGCTGATGGTGGTGGTGCTGGTCATGCCGGCCTTCCGTCTCCCGTGACGAGTTCTCCTCACGGAGCCTACGGCGAGCGGCCGCTCGACGACCGGATGCGCGCCGCCGGGCGCGCCACCGGGTCCGCAGGACCTGAACGTCGGCTGCACGCGGTGCGCGCAGCGGCTGTGGGCTTGCGCTCCCAGCAGGATCGTGTTCAATCGAGTCGTCGTGGTGCGGGTCAGGCACCACGACACGGGCGGCCGGTCTGTGTTCGGGTCACGGATCGGCCGCCGCTTCTGCTGCCCGCACGCGTGCGCGAGCCGGTGCGTGCCGGTCGGGAGGCCCGTGGCGGGCGTGCGACGCGCCTCCCGTCCGCCCCGCGACGGTCGGGAGGCGCGTTCCGGGTCCGCACCGCGCCTCCCGTCCACCCCGCGCCCGGTCGCGGGCCGTCACCGCAGCCACCGCATCCGCGGCCGGTTCGCGTACCCCGTTGTCCCCCACTCCGCCGCGACGGCTCGGTACTGTCGACCCGACGACGTGAGGAGGGTGCGATGACCGAGGACGGCACGCACGGGGCATCCGGGTACTGGTACCCGGACCGGCCGGAGAGGACCGGTGTCGAACTCCTCACGACGATGCGCCGGTACCGGGCCGCCGAGGTCGCGATGCGCGAGCGCAAGCGCCGGTCGATGGGGATGAACGCGACCGACATGGAGGCGGTCCGTTTCCTGCTGCGGGCGGCCGAACAGGGCCGCGCCGTGCGTCCGGGAGACCTCACCGCGCACCTCGGCATCACGTCGGCGTCCACCACGGCCGTCGTGAAGCGACTGGTGTCCAGCGGCCACGTGGAGCGACACCGGGACCCGGCGGACGGTCGCGGAGCGCTGCTCGTGGCGACCGTGCACAGCGACGACGAGGTCCGGTCGGAGCTCACGGACGTGCACGCACGCATGATCGCGGCGGCGGACCGACTCTCTCCGCAGACCGTGACCGAGATGCAGGCGTTCTTCGCCGAGGTGATCGACGCGATGGGCGCCGACTCCCCCGCCGACGAGGCCGACGGCGTCCGCCGACCGGGTGCGATGGCCGATATGCGTACGCATCCAACTCGGTAGTTAGACAAACTAGAGAAGTCGGAGCAAGCTGGTCCCAGTCGCCGATCGGCGACCACCCACAGCACGGGAAGGGCCGGCCATGAGCACCATCGACGCGACGCACTCGCAGTTCTCCGAGGTCCGGGAGGCCGCTCGCGGACGGCTCCTCGCCACCGTGGCCACGAGCCTCGGCATCGTCGCCGTGACCGTCGCCACCGCCGCCGTCACCGTCGTCACCCTCGGGGCGTGAGCACGATGCGCACCGTGCACGAGCTCCGCGAACTCCAGCGTCACCCGCACGAGTGGCACCGTCGCGGGCTGCGGCACCCGGACGAGATCGACGCCCTCGTGCACCACCGCACGCACGGCGAGGTCCCGCCCGAACCGACCTACGGCGACTTCTTCCGCGTCGCCTGAGCCCGGCCGACCGACCGGAGCTCCGGGAACTGCTCGTCCCGCCACTCCCCCTCGACCGGCGTCCCTGCCGCGGCCGCGGTCTCCTCGCGCTCGCGCAGCTCGACCCGACGGATCTTGCCCGAGATCGTCTTCGGCAGCTGCCCGAACTCGACGCGGCGGACCCGGGCGTACGCCGGGAGCGCGACCCGGGCGTGCTCGAGCACGGCGCGGGCGGTCTCGGCCGTCGGTTCCCACCCGGCGGCGAGCGTGACGTACGCCTTCACGACGTTGAGCCGTGCGTCGTCCGGTGCGGGGACGACGGCGCTCTCGGCCACGGCGGCGTGCTGCAGCAGGGCGCTCTCGACCTCGAACGGCGACACCTTGTAGTCGGACGACTTGAACACGTCGTCGGTGCGGCCGATGAAGGTCAGCTGGCCGTCGGCGTCGCGGCTCGCGATGTCGCCCGTGTGGAAGAAGCCGTCCCGCATCGCGTCGGCGGTGCGCTCCGGGTCGCCGAGGTAGCCCGCCATCAGGTTCGTCGGTCGCTCGGTCAGGTCGAGGCAGACCTCGCCCTCGTCGCTCGCACGGCCCGTCAGGGCGTCGAGCAGCGTCACGGCGACGCCGGGCAGCGGACGCCCCATCGCGCCGGGCGTCACGGCACCGTCCGGGACGTTGCCGATGATCGCCGTGGTCTCGGTCTGCCCGTAGCCGTCGCGGATGGTCAGACCCCAGGCCGCCTGCACGCGGGCGATCACCTCGGGGTTGAGCGGTTCGCCGGCCGACACCACCTCGCGCAGGGCGCGCGGCTTCGGCCCGAGGTCGGCCTGCAGGAGCATGCGCCAGGCGGTCGGGGGCGCACAGAACGTGTCGACGCCGGCTTCGTCGAGCTGCGCGAGGAGCCCGGCCGGGTCGAAGCGCGGGGTGTCGTACACGAACACGGTGGCCTCGGCGATCCACGGCGCGAAGAAGCAGCTCCAGGCGTGCTTGCCCCATCCGGGCGAGCTGATCGCCAGGTGCACGTCCCCGGGTCGGAGCCCGAGCCAGTGCATCGTGCTCAGGTGGCCGACCGGGTACGACGCCTGGGTGTGCACGACCATCTTCGGTCGCGAGGTGGTGCCCGACGTGAAGTACACCAGGCAGGGGTCGTCGGTGCTCGTGGTCACGACCGGCCGTGCCTCGTCCGCCGGCGCCGGTCCGCCGAGGTCGTCCGGGTAGGACGTCCAGCCCTGCACAGCTCCCCCGACGACGATGCGTGACGGCGCCCCGGTGACGTCGTCGAACTTCGGCGTCTCGCCGTGGTTCGTCACCACGTGCGCCACGTGACCGCGGTCGATGCGGTCCTGCAGGTCGGCGGTGTCGAGCATGGTCGAGGTCGGCAGGATCACCGCGCCGAGCTTCATCACCGCGAGCATCGTCTCCCACAGCTCGAGCTGGTTGCCGAGCATCAGGAGCACGTGGTCGCCCTTCCGGACGCCGAGCCGGTCCAGGTGCGCGGCCAGCCGGTCCGACCGGGCGGCCATCTCGGCGTAGGTCGTGCGGGAGCCGCCGTCCTCGTCGACGATCCAGAGCGCCACGCGGTCGTTCCCGCGCGCGACGACGTCGAACCAGTCCGTCGCCCAGTTGAACGTCCCACCCAGGTCCGGCCAGCGGAAGGCACGTCGGGCGGCCTCGGCGCGCGCGGCGTCACGCTCGTCGAGGACCGCGAGCAGCTCGTCGCGGGCGGCGCGGTAGGCCGTGGTCGGATTGAGGGAGGGCACCGGACGATCATGCCCCACCCGACGCTCGCAGCGCACCGTCGCACGGCACGGGTACCGTCGTCCGCGTGAACGGTGTCGGTGTGGTGGACGAGGCCGGGCGGCTGCGGCTCCTCGGCAACGCGGTCGCGGGTGCGGCCTTCGGTGTGGTGCTCGCCGTGCTCGTCGCGTCGTCCTGGCTGACGACCACCACGGCGCTGCTCGTCGGGGTCGGGGTGCCCGCCGGGCTCCTCGGCGCGGCGATCGGCGTCTGGACGCAGCTGCGCTCCTGGCGGGCGGCCGGCGGCTACGAGCGGTCGGTGGCCGTGCAGCGCTGGGTCGCGGAGCAGCGCGTGCCCGCCGGGGTGACGGCCGACGAGTGGATCCCGGCGCTGCAGGCACAGGCCGACCGCGAGGGTGCCGGCTGGGGCAAGATCGTCCTCTGCGTGCTCTGGACGGCGATGACGCTCTCGATGGCCGACCAGCACGGCCCGCTCCTGACCGGGATGCTCGTCGCGCTCTGGGTCGGGATCGGCGGGTGGTCCGCCCTCTGGGTCGTCCCCCGCGCCCGTGCCGCACGGGCACTGCTCCGCCGCGGTGTCGCGACCGAGCCGTCCCCGACGGAGTCCTGGCCGACCGAGTCCTGAACCGGTCCTGCGCCTCGGGGATCCTCCCGGACCCTCCGCGGCCGCCGTGACTACGCTCGTCCGCATGCAGAGTCGCACCCTCGGCCGCACCGGCCGCTCCGTGTCCGTCGTCGGCCTCGGCACCTGGCAGTTCGGCGGTGACTGGGGTCCCGTCAGCGAGCAGGACGCCGCCGCCGTGATGGACGCCTCCGTCGAGTCCGGCGTCACCCTCTTCGACACGGCAGACGTCTACGGCGACGGTCGCAGCGAACAGCTCATCGGGGCCTGGCGACGGGCGAACCCGGACGTCCCCCTGACGGTCACGACGAAGATGGGCCGCCGTGCCGAGCAGGTCCCGTCGAACTACGTCGCGCAGCACTTCCGCGAGTGGGTCGACCGGTCGCGCCGCAACCTCGGCCAGGACACCCTCGACCTCGTGCAGCTGCACTGCCCGCCGACCCCCGTGTTCGAGGACGACGCCGTCCACGACGCCCTCGACGCGCTCGTCGCCGACGGATCGATCGCCGCCTACGGCGTCTCCGTGGAGACCGCGGACCAGGCGCTCACCGCGATCGCCCGGCCGCACGTCGCCAGCGTGCAGGTGATCCTCAACGCGTTCCGGCTCAAGCCGCTGGACCGCGTGCTGCCGGCCGCACGGGAGGCAGGGGTCGGCATCCTCGCGCGCGTCCCGCTGGCCTCGGGGCTGCTCTCCGGCAAGTACACGGCCGACACCACGTTCAGCGAGGGTGACCACCGCAACTACAACCGCCACGGCGAGGCCTTCGACCAGGGCGAGACCTTCAGCGGCGTCGACTTCGCGGACGGCGTGCAGGCGGCACAGGCGTTCGCCGCGGCGCTGCCCGAGGGCGTCTCGGTCCCGCAGGCGGCACTCGCCTGGATCGTCGCACAGGACGGCGTGACCGCTGCGATCCCGGGCGCCCGGAACCCCGAGCAGGCACGATCCAACGCCGGGGCGGCGGACCTCCTCGACGGGAGCGCCCTCGACCTCGACGGCCTCGACACCACGGTGCACGAGCTCTACGACCGGTGGTTCCGCGCGACCGTGCACGACAAGTGGTGAGCCGCCGGGTCGGCACGGGCCCCGCTCGTCTCGGCCGCGCCGGCGGCGGCCGGACGGCGCCCCGGAGCGTCGTCGTGACGCTCGTGGCGGCGGTCGCGGTCGTCCTGCTCGCCCTCTGCACGGCACCGGCCGCGGGGACGACGCGCACCGCACCTCCCTGGCCGGCACCGACGGACCTGCAGACGCGCGCCGAGGCGGCGGGCCTGCGGAACGTGTGGGGCGAGCCGCTCGCCGAGCACGTGCACACCCACCTGACGATCCTGGACGGGCCGACGCCGGTGACCGTGCCGGGCAACGTGGGGCACTCGTCCCGTGAGCGGTTCGCCGCCGAGCTCCACACCCACGACACGTCCGGCATCCTGCACGTCGAGTCACCGACCCGGCAGACCTTCACGCTCGGGCAGTTCTTCGACGAGTGGGACGTCTCGCTCGGTGCCGGGCACGTCGGCGGTCTGCGCGGCGAGCTGACGGTGTGGGTCGACGGCCACCGGTACCTCGGCAACCCGCGGTCGATCGCGCTGACCGACCGGCGCCAGGTCGTCCTCGCCGTCACCACGATCGGCGAGGTGCCGCGCCTGCCGTCCCCGTTCGACTGGCCGCCGCAGTACCGCTGACGACCACGGCCCGTGCCCGGGCGCTCGGCTCCCGGGGCGGGTGGCTCCCGTGGCGGGTCAGGCCGGCGCCGGGGTGAGCCCCAGGAACGCCGCCACGGCCTCGGGGTGCTCGACGTGCGCGAAGTGCCCGCAGTCGTCGAGCACGGCGGTCCGTGCCCCCGGCACCAGGCGACGGAGGTCGGCGAGGTCGGTCACCCGGGCGAAGACGTCCCCGCGGCCGAGCACCGCTGCGACGGGGCAGCCGACGGAGCGCCAGCGGTCGACGTCGTGGCCGGCGGCGTCGCGCGCGGCAGCCGTGAAGCGCTCGGGCCGGAACTCCTCGACGAAGGCGTCGAGGACGCTCGGGTCCAGACGGCGGACGTGCGCGAACACGGGTGCGGCGACGAGCGGCAGGAGTCCGACGCGGGCGACGCCGCGGAGTATCCCCCTGGCCGACCGACCCGTGACGAGGAGCCCGGCCCGCAGCAGCGTGAACGCAGGCAGGGACGCGAGCGCGCGCCAGGGGTGGGCGGAGGCCCGCACGGTCGCCGTCGTCGTGCCGGACACGAGCCCGAGCGACCGGACGCGGTCCTGGGCCACCACCGCGAGGTGCAGCCCGACGAACGCGCCCATCGAGTGCCCGACGACGTCGACCGACCCCACGGCGAGGGCGTCCAGGACCTCGACGAGCACGCGGACGCCGTCGTCCACGGTGAACCGGCCCGAGGGCGCCGGCGAGGACCCCCACCCGGGCAGGTCGACGAGCACGAGACCCCGGTCGCCGACGCCGCCGGCAGCGGCCAGCAGGGGCGTCCACGTCGTCCACGACCCGGCGACCCCGTGGAGCAGCAGCACCGGGTCGGCTCCCGGACGGTGGTGCACCACCACCGGACCCCGGCCGGTGTGCACCACGGTGCGCTCCAGCGCCCAGGTGGCGGGCGCGTCGCGCACCGGCCAGGGCGCGTAGCCGGGCGCGGTGGGTGTCAGGCGACCGGGACCGGCGCGGTGCACGCGGCGAGCCGGTCGAGTGCCTCGCGGTACTCGGCGACGTCGCGCTGCAGTCCGGGCTCGGTGATGATCGAGGCCTTGATGCGGCCGTGCACGTCGATGACGAAGGTCGCCCGGGTGGCGAAGCCCTTCTTGTCGAGGAACACGCCGTACTCCTTCGACACCGCGCCGTGCGGCCAGAAGTCGGCGAGCAGCTCGAAGTCGTAGCCGTGCGTCTCGGCGAACGAGCGGAGCGTGGCCTTCGAGTCGACGGAGATGCCGACCAGCTCGACGCGCTGGTCCTGGAACATCGCGATGTTGTCCTGCAGGGTGCACAGCTCGTTGGTGCAACCGGACGAGAACGCCAGGGGGAAGAAGACGAGGGCGACCGGGCGGACGCCCCGGAAGTCGCTGAGGCGGACGTGCTCACCGAACTGGTTCGGGAGCTCGAAGTCCGGCGCGAGGGAGCCGATCTCCAGGGCCATCGGTGCGCTGCTTCTTCCTCGGGCGTGGGGTGTGCCCGTGTCGCGTGTGCACGTGCGGGTCGCGCGTGCACGATCGGCAATCGTACGCCGACGTCACCAGGACGCAAGTACCCGTCCACCTGCACGTCACCATCAGCCAGCGGGTCGGTCGTGGGGCCTAAGGTGGTGTGGGCCCCATCCGGTCGTGACCCGACCACCGGTGGCCCCCATGTCCACCACCACGAGAACGAACGAGGTCAAGGGTGACGGTGAACGACCAGGACCCGCGCAGCACCGCAGGGACCGACCAGGACCCCGAGGAGACCGCAGAGTGGCGTGAGTCGCTCGACGGGCTCGTCGCGACGCACGGCCACCAGCGGGCCCGCGAGATCATGCAGAGCCTGCTGAAGCGCTCGAACGAGCTGCACCTCGGCGTGCCGATGGTCCCGACGACCGACTACGTCAACACGATCGCGCCCGAGGACGAGCCGGAGTTCCCCGGCGACGAGGAACTCGAGCGTCGCTACCGCCGGTGGATCCGGTGGAACGCCGCGATCACGGTGCACCGCGCCCAGCGACCCGGCGTCGCGGTCGGCGGCCACATCTCGACGTACGCGTCGAGCGCCGCCATGTACGAGGTCGGCTACAACCACTTCTTCCGCGCGCAGGACCACCCGTCCGGCGGCGACCAGGTGTTCTTCCAGGGCCACGCCTCCCCCGGCATGTACGCCCGTGCCTACATGGAGGGCCGCCTCAGCGAGGACCAGCTCGACGGCTTCCGCCAGGAGAAGTCGCACGCCGGCGGCGGACTGTCGTCGTACCCGCACCCGCGCCTCATGCCGCACTTCTGGCAGTTCCCGACCGTGTCGATGGGCATCGGTCCGATCAACGCCATCTACCAGGCGCAGCAGGCCAAGTACCTGTCCAACCGTGGGATCAAGGACGCCTCCGACCAGCAGGTGTGGGCGTTCCTCGGCGACGGCGAGATGGACGAGGTCGAGTCGCGCGGGCAGCTGCAGGTCGCGGCGAACGACGGGCTCGACAACCTGAACTTCGTCATCAACTGCAACCTGCAGCGCCTCGACGGACCCGTCCGCGGCAACGGCAAGATCATCCAGGAACTCGAGGCGTTCTTCCGCGGTGCGGGCTGGAACGTCATCAAGGTCGTCTGGGGCCGCGAGTGGGACGACCTGCTCGCCCGCGACACCGACGGCGCGCTCCTCAACCTGATGAACGCGACGCCGGACGGCGACTACCAGACGTACAAGGCCGAGAACGGCGCCTACGTCCGCGAGAACTTCTTCGGCCGCGACCCGAAGGCGCTGCAGCTCGTCGAGGGCTACAGCGACGACCAGATCTGGAACCTCAAGCGCGGTGGCCACGACTACCGCAAGGTCTACGCCGCGTTCAAGGCCGCGACCGAGCACAAGGGCCAGCCGACCGTCATCCTGGCGAAGACCGTCAAGGGCTACGGCCTCGGCCCGAGCTTCGAGGGCCGCAACGCGACCCACCAGATGAAGAAGCTCACGCTCGACAACCTGAAGCAGTTCCGCGACGAGATGCGCATCCCGATCTCGGACGCGCAGCTCGACGAGGACCCCTACACGCCGCCGTACTACCACCCCGGTCACGACGACGAGGCGATCCAGTACATGCACGAGCGTCGCCGCGAGCTCGGCGGCTACGTGCCGGAGCGTCGGACGAAGTACACGCAGTTCACGCTGCCGGACGACGCGAAGTACCAGGTCGTCAAGAAGGGCTCCGGCAAGCAGGAGGTCGCCACCACGATGGCGTTCGCCCGCCTGCTGAAGGACCTGCTCCGCTCCCCGGACTTCGGCAACCGCGTGGTGCCGATCATCCCGGACGAGGCGCGCACGTTCGGCATGGACGCCTACTTCCCGACCGCGAAGATCTACAACCCGAACGGCCAGCACTACACGTCGGTCGACCGCGAGCTGCTCCTGGCCTACAAGGAGAGCCCGCAGGGCCAGATCATCCACGTCGGCATCAACGAAGCAGGCGCCCTCGCGGCCTTCACCGCCGTCGGGTCCTCGTACTCGACGCAGGGCGAGCCGCTCATCCCGGTCTACGTCTTCTACTCGCAGTTCGGGTTCCAGCGCACCGGTGACGCGATCTGGGCGGCCGGTGACCAGATGGTCCGCGGCTTCATGATCGGCGCCACCGCCGGTCGCACCACGCTGACCGGCGAGGGCCTGCAGCACGCCGACGGTCACTCGCCGCTCCTCGCGGCGACGAACCCGGCCGTCGTCTCCTACGACCCGGCGTACGGGTACGAGATCGGCCACATCGTCAAGTCGGGTCTCGAGCGCATGTACGGGACGAACGAGGACGGCTCGCCGTCCCACGACGACCCGAACGTCATGTACTACCTGACGGTCTACAACGAGCCGCTCGTGCAACCCGCCGAGCCCGAGGGCGTCGACGTCGAGGGCATCGTCAAGGGCATGTACCTGCTCAAGCCGAGCGAGCACGACGGGCCGAAGGCCCAGCTGCTCGCGTCCGGTGTCGCGGTGCCGTGGATCCTCGAGGCGCAGCAGCTCCTCGCCGAGGACTGGGGCGTGTCCGCCGACGTCTGGAGCGTCACGAGCTGGGGCGAGCTCACCCGTGACGGCCTCGACGCCGAGCAGCAGGCGTTCCTGAACCCGAACGAGCAGCCGCGCACCCCGTACGTGACCGAGCGGCTGCTCGGCACCGAGGGCCCGGTCGTCGCGGTGAGCGACTTCATGCACGCCGTGCAGGAGCAGATCCGCCCGTTCGTGCCGACCGACTACGCCACGCTCGGCGCCGACGGCTTCGGCTTCTCGGACACCCGTCCGGCGGCGCGCCGCTTCTTCCACATCGACGGCCCCTCGGTCGTGGTGCGGACGCTGCAGCAGCTCGCGAAGCAGGGCAAGGTCGACCACGCCGTCGTCCAGCAGGCGATCGACAAGTACCGCCTGCACGACGTCAACGCCGGGACCACCGGCAGCGCCGGCGGAGAGGCCTGATCCGCCGGTGAGCACACCCCGCACCGCCCCTGCCGCGAGCCAGGAGAGGGAGCGCGAACGCGCGCTCTCCTGGCTCCGGCAGGTGTCGGGCGAACTCTCGACCGCGACGATCAAGCGGCTCGAGGACACGCTGCCCTGGTACAGCGAGATGCCGCCGGGGCGGCGGTCCGCCGTCGGGCTCGTCGCCCAGGCGGGCATCACGTCGTTCATCTCCTGGCTCGAGGGCACCGCGTCGACCCCGTGGATCGCCGCCGCCGACGTCTTCGGCTCCGCACCCCGTGAACTCCTCCGCTCGGTGAGCCTGCAGCAGACGCTGCAGCTCATCCGCGTCGTGGTGACCGTCGTCGAGGAGCGTGCGAAGGACGACGAGATGCTGCAGGAGGCGATCCTGAAGTACTCGCGGGACATCGCCTTCGCGGCCGCCGACGTCTACGCGCGTGCCGCCGAGGCCCGCGGGCTGTGGGACGCCCGGCTCGAAGCGCTCGTCGTCGACTCGATCCTGTCGGGCGAGTACGACGACGAGCTGCCCTCCCGCATCGCGGCCCTCGGCTGGCACGGCCACGGCGAGGTCGCGGTCCTGGTCGGCAACGCGCCGAAGCAGCTCGAGGTCGACCAGATCCGCCGCACCGCCCGACACATGGACGCCGACGTGCTCATCGGGGTCCAGGGCTCCCGGCTCGTGGTCGTCATCGGCCGTGCCACCCCGCGTGACGACGTGCCCGAGGGCGAGGAACCGGTGTCCTTCACCGCCATCGCCCAGGCCCTGGAACCGTCGTTCGGCGAGGGACACCTCGTGCTGGGCAACGAGGTCCCCGGGGTCGTCGACGCCTCGACCAGTGCGAAGGGCGCCCTCGCCGGGTTCGCCGTCGCACGGGCGTGGCGCGGTGCTCCCCGTCCGGCACTCGCCGACGACCTGCTGCCGGAGCGGGCCCTGGCGGGTGACCCGCTCGCCCGGTCGGCCCTGGTGCAGCGCATCTACGTCCCCCTCAAGGACCAGTCGACCGAGCTCCTGCAGACGCTCTGGTGCTACCTCGACACCGGCCGGTCGCTCGAGGCGACGGCGCGCGAGCTGTTCGTGCACCCGAACACCGTGCGCTACCGGCTCCGCCGCGTCGCCGACGTCATCGGGTGGGACGCCACCCACGCGCGTGACGCCCTGATCGTGCAGTCCGCGCTCATCCTCGGGGCGATGTCCGAGTCGAACGCCGGCCGACGCCGCCTGCCGAACCGTCGCTGAGGGCCGCGCCACGAGCGTGCGGACGACCGCGCCGACGATCGCCCACGGTAGGGATCGCACAACGTCCTCGCCGGATCGCTGTCGGATGTCCACACGGACCGGATCGGCCGTGACGGCAAGGATTGACCGGTGATCGTCGTCGTCGCGCCCGGACAGGGCTCCCAGACCCCCGGCTTCCTCGCCCCCTGGCTCGAGGACGCCGCCGTCCGTGACCGTGTCGGAGCGTGGTCCGAGGCGATCGGCGTCGACCTCGTCGAGCACGGCACGACCTCCGACGCCGACACCATCAAGGACACCGCCCTCGCCCAGCCGCTCATCGTGGCGGCCGGGCTCGTGACCGCCGACGCGCTGCTGGCCGACGGCCGCCGCGCCCTGGTCGGTGGGGTCGCCGGACACTCGGTCGGCGAGTTCACCGCCGCCGGCGTCGCCGGGATCCTCGAGCCCACCGACGCCGTCGCGCTGGTCGCCGAGCGCGGCCGGGCGATGGCCGACGCCGCCGCACTCGAGCCGACCTCGATGGCCGCCGTGCTCGGTGGCGACGCCGAAGCCGTCGCCGCAGCCCTCGAGCAGCACGGTCTCGTCGCCGCCAACCACAACGGCGGGGGTCAGACCGTCGTCGCCGGTCCCGCCGAGGGCATCGCCGCACTGGCCGCCGAACCGCCGGCGCGCGCCCGGGTCGTCCCGCTCGCGGTCGCGGGCGCGTTCCACACGCGGTACATGGCCCCGGCGGTCGACCGCGTCGCGCCCGTGGCCGCGGCGACGACCGCGCACGACCCCGAGCTCCCGATCTGGACGAACGCCGACGGCTCCCGCGTGGACGACGGCCGACACTTCGTCGACCTGATGGTCCGCCAGGTCGCCAATCCCGTGCACTGGGACGCCGTCATGGAGTCGTTCTCCGCCGCCGGCGTCACCGGCATCATCGAACTCGCGCCGGCGGGCGCGCTCGTCGGGCTCGCGAAGCGCGGCCTGCGCGGTACCCCCACCGTCGCCGTGAAGACCCCCGACGACCTGCCCGCCGCGATCGAGCTCCTCGAGCGCGACGCCGAGGCCACAGGCACGTCGACCGAGCAGCCCGCAGGCCAGCAGCCCGCGAGCGAGGAAGCAGACGCAACCGCATGACCGACGCCACCACGCCGTCCCCCGCAGCCGACGGGACGGACGCGCCCCGCGCCTCCCGTCCGGTGCTGCAGCAGCGTCGCGGCCACGAGTACACCCGCATCCTGGCCTTCGGTGCCGCCCGCGGTGAGCACGTCGTCCCCAACGACGACCTCGTCGGCCCGATCGACTCGTCCGACGAGTGGATCCGCCAGCGCACCGGCATCGTCACCCGCAAGCGCGCCGGTGCCGACGTCGAGGCCGTCGACCTCGCCGAGGCAGCCGCGCGCGAGGCCATCGAGAAGGCCGGCATCACGCCGGACCAGATCGGTGTCGTCCTCGTCAGCACCGTCACCCACACCGTCGCGACGCCCTCCATGGCGTCCCTGCTCGCCGAACGCATCGGTGCGACGCCGGCCGCGGCCTACGACGTCAGCGCGGCCTGCGCCGGCTACGCGTACGGCATCGCCCAGGCCGACTCGTTCATCAAGTCCGGCCTGGCCGACCACGTGCTCGTCGTCGGGGCCGAGAAGCTCAGCGACGTGGTCGACCCGACCGACCGCTCGATCTCGTTCCTCCTCGGCGACGGTGCGGGTGCGGCCGTCGTCGGACCGAGCGACTTCCCCGGCATCGCCCCGACGATCTGGGGCTCGGACGGCTCGAAGTGGGACGCCATCGGCATGACGGCGACCTACAACGAGTGGGCCGCCGGCGCGCCGCGACCGACGATGCGCCAGGCCGGTCAGACGGTCTTCCGCTGGGCCGTGTGGGAGATGGTCAAGGTCGCACGCCAGGCGCTCGAGACCGCCGGCGTCGCGCCACAGGACCTCGCCGCCTTCGTGCCGCACCAGGCGAACATCCGCATCATCGACGAGTTCGCGAAGCAGCTCGGCCTGCCGGACACCGTGACGATTGCCCGCGACATCACCACCACCGGCAACACCTCCGCCGCGAGCATCCCGCTCGCCACGCACCGCCTGCTCGAGGAGCACCCGGAGCTCTCCGGCGGTCTCGCGCTGCAGATCGGCTTCGGTGCCGGTCTCGTGTTCGGCGCGCAGGTCGTCGTCCTCCCCTAGTCCCACCATCCCGGCTCGGCTCCGGGCACCCGTACCACTCGTGCCCTAGGCTGGTCCACGGTCAAACGACACCCCCCTCAAGGAGAACACCCATGGCCCTGTCCAACGAAGAAGTCCTCGCCGGCCTGGCCGAGCTGATCAACGACGAGACCGGCATCGCGACCGACACCGTCGCCGCCGACAAGTCGTTCACCGACGACCTCGACATCGACTCGATCTCGATGATGACCATCGTCGTGAACGCCGAGGAGAAGTTCGACGTGAAGATCCCGGACGAAGAGGTCAAGAACCTCAAGACCGTGGGCGACGCCGTCGACTACATCACCAAGGCCCAGGCCTGACGCGAGCTTCCTGAGCGCCGCGGACCGCGCACACCCCGCGGGCCGCGGCGCTCACCTCGTTCCTCCCACACGAAAGAACACGTCGTTCCATGACCAAGAAGACCGTCGTCGTCACCGGGATCGGTGCGATCACACCACTCGCCGCGACCGCCCGGGAGACCTGGGAGGCGCTGCTCGCCGGGAAGTCCGGCATCACCCGCATCGAGGACGAGCGCTACGCCGACCTCGAGATCCCCGTCGAGTTCGCCGGCCAGGCACGCCGCTTCCTCACCGACCAGCTCACGCGTCCCGAGGCCAAGCGCCTCGACCCGTCGTCGCAGCTCTCCCTCGTCGCCGCGCGTGAGGCCTGGGCCGACGCCGGCATCGACCCCGAGACCGTCGTCCCCGAGCGCCTCATCGTCGACTGGGCCACCGGCATCGGCGGCGTCAACACGCTCCTCGACGCCTGGGACACCCTCCGCGAGAAGGGCCCGCGTCGCGTCCTGCCGATGACGGTCCCGATGCTCATGGCGAACGGCCCCGCCGCCGCCATCGAGATGGAGTTTGGCGCCCGTGGTGGCGCACGCACGTACCTCTCCGCCTGCGCGTCGTCCACCGAGTCGCTGGCCGAGGCCTACCGCCACATCGCCGACGGCGACGCCGACATCGTCATCACCGGTGGCGCCGAGGCCGCGCTGCACCCGCTGCCCCTCGCCGCGTTCGCCTCGATGCAGGCGCTCTCGCGACGCAACGACTCCCCCGAGACCGCCTCGCGTCCGTACGACGTCACGCGGGACGGCTTCGTGCTCGGCGACGGTGCCGCAGCGCTGATCCTCGAGTCGAAGGAGCACGCCGAGGCCCGCGGCGCGACGATCTACGCCGAGGTCGCCGGTGCCGGCATCACCTCGGACGCGTTCCACATCACCGCACCGGACCCCGAGGGCAGCGCCGCCGCCCGCGCGGTCGTCACGGCGCTCGAGCACGCCGACGCTTCCCGCGAGGACGTCGTCCACGTCAACGCACACGCCACCTCCACCCCGGTGGGCGACGTGGCCGAGTACCACGCCATGCGCCGCGTCTTCGGCGACCACCTCGACAACGTGGTCGTCTCGGCGACCAAGGCGTCGACCGGTCACCTGCTCGGCGGGGCCGGTGCGATCGAGGCGGCGTTCACCGTCATGGCGCTGCACGAGCGCGTCGCACCGCCGACGATCAACCTGACCGAGCAGGACCCGGAGATCGTGATGGACGTCGCGACCGCTCCGCGCGAGCTGCCCGCGGGCGACCTGCTCGCCGTGAGCAACTCGTTCGGGTTCGGCGGGCACAACGCCGTGGTGGCGTTCCGCACGGCCTGATCCGTCGTCGCCGGCCCCGCGTCGGCCTGGAGGCCCGTCCTGCGTCCGCAGGGCGGGCCTCCGTCCGTCCCGGGCTGCGTCCGCCCCTGTTGCCCGCCCCGGCGCTCCCGGTGCCCGCGTGGCGTGCCCCCGTCACTCGAGTGGGCGCGACACGCCGTTCACGGTCGGCGTGTGCGCACGAATCGTCGGCCGGACGGTCCGAGCGGGCCAGATCGCACCCGATCAGATCGCCGCTCGCGCGAGTCGGGGCCGACGGAAGGCCGGCCCGCACCAGGGGCGAGTGGGCAGGACATGCCGCTCACGAGCGGCGTGCGCGCGCGGATCGTCGGCAGGACGCGCCGAGCGGGCCGGATCGCAACCGCTCGGGACGGCCGAGGACGACGCGCGCTCCCGGGGACGACGGACGCCGCCGGCTCCGGAGGGAGCGGGCGGCGTCCGAGGTACTGCGGAGGAGGCGGGTGCGGTCAGCCGACGCGGTGCAGCCAGACGACGGGGTTGCCCTCGGCGGCGTGCCGGAAGGGCTCGAGCTCGTCGTCCCAGGCCTGCCCGAGGGCGAGTCGGAGCTCCCGGTGGAGTTCGAGGGCGTTGCTGCCGGCGACCTCCATGGCGTAGCGCACGCGGTCCTCGGGGACGACCATGTTCCCGGACACGTCGGTCTGCGCGAAGAAGACGCCGAGGTCGGGCGTGTGCATCCACCGGCCGCCGTCGGACTGCGCCGTCGGTTCCTCGGTGACCTCGAAGCGCAGGTGCTCCCACCCGCGCAGGGCAGAGGCGACGGCCGCGCCGGTGCCGACCTGCCCGGTCCAGGTGAACTCCGTCCGACGGGATCCGTCGAGCGCGGGTTGGTCGAGCCACGAGAAGTTCACGGCGCGGCTCATCGCGCGACCGGCCGCCCATTCGACGTGCGGGCAGAGCGCGCGTGGTGAGGAGTGCACGTAGAGCACTCCTGTCGTCGTTCCGTTCACGATTCCTCCGCTTCGTCAGGTGCGACTTCCCCATCGACCTGTGGTGCGGAGTCCCGGTAGCGGAACCATCGGTATCAGATTGTGATGTCCCTGCGGACACGCCCATTATGCAGCGTCTGCGCTGGGAACGCCACACCCGCCGAGCAGCAGACCTGCGGGCGTCAGTGCAGCACGGCTCCGGCGGCGTCGACCGGGTGGCGCTCCCCCGCGGTCAGTGCGACCGGGATGCGGTTCTCCTCCGGGGGCACCGGGCAGGCGTACTGGTACGAGAACGCGCAGGGCGGGAGCACGAGTCGCTCCCAGTCGAGAGCGACGTCGCCAGCGCCGTCGGGCTCGTCGAGGTACAGGAAGCGGCCCATCGAGTAGGAGCTGCCCGGGTCGTCCTCCGGCAAGGAGCTGGTCGCGTCCTGCACGATGAGCTGCAGCCGCGGACGGCCGTGGAACGGCGCAGACCGGACCGCGGTCAGTCGCACGGGGACGCCGTCGACGGTGGTCTCGACCGTGCCGGTGACCGGCAGGGGGTCGCCGGCGGCGTCGGTGAGGTGACCGGGTGCCTCCAGGCCGAACCGGGGCTCGTACCTGCCCACCGTGACCCACCCGCCCGACCGCGGGGCGAAGCGGTCGATGCGTGCGAAGCGGGAGACCGCGTCGGAGGCCGGGTCCCAGACCCGGAGGGTCGAACCCTGCACCGTGCCGGCGAGCCCGTCGGCGAAGGCGACCGTCGAGGGCACGACCGCCGTGTCCCCGGCGACCAGGACCGTGCCCTCCGCCGGGACGCCGTCGACCACGACGCCGTCCGACGCGCTCGCGGTGACGGTGAGGCCGCCCGGAGCCGGTGCCCACTGCCCGGCGACGGGCCACACAGGCTGCGGGCGGTCGACGTGCTGCGCGTTCACCAGGGCGAGCGGGCCACGGGCGCTCCGGGCCCAGGCGTCGCGAGCGGCGACGTGCGCGGAGAGGTCGGGCTCGGCCGCGCTCACGACTGCTCCTGGCGGGGGTAGATGACCTTCTGCACGATGATGATCACCGAGGCGGCGACCGGCACGGCGACGAGTGCTCCGAGGACACCGCCGATCGTGCCGCCGGCGACCGCTGCGATGACCACGAGGGCACCGGGGACCTGCACCGCTCGCGACATGATGCGCGGGGAGATCAGGTAGGCCTCGACCTGCATGTAGACGAGGTAGTAGATCGCGGCCGCGAGCGCGGTGGCCGGCGAGGCGAAGAGGCAGAGCAGCGAGATGACGACCGCCGCGGCGAGGGTGCCGACGAGCGGGATGAGCGACCCCAGGAACGCGAAGGTCGCCAGCAGCACCGGCAGCGGCGCACCGATGACGAGCAGGAACACCAGGCTGAGGATGCCGTTGATGAGCGCCTGGCTGATCTGACCGACGACGTAGCGACCGACGGCCTGGGTGATCTGCTCGCTGACGTCGACGAAGTTCTGGCGACGGGTGGCCGGGACGAAGCGGTAGGCCATCGACTTCAGGCCCCGCATCGACGCCAGGAAGTACAGCATCAGGATGATGACGATCACGGCGCCGGTCAGCCCGGACAGGATGCCGCTGCCGACCGCCAGGATGCCGCCGCCGAGGCTGAGGAGGTTGCCCGGGTCCTCGACGAAGGACTGCAGCGACTCGAGGGCGTGGTTCACGTCGAACGCACCGGAGAACTGCTGCGACAGGTCCTGGAACCACTCCTGCCGCGAGATGTCCTGGATGATCTCCGGGAAGTTCTGGACGAGGTTCGTCGCCTGCTGGATGAGGATCGGGACGACCGCGAACACCACGCCGGCGAAGGCGGACAGGACGCCCACGACGACGATGGTGATCGCCACCCAGCGCGGGATGAAGCGCTCGAGGAAGGACACCAGCGGGTCGATGCCGAGCGACAGGAAGAGCGCGACGCCGATGTAGACCAGGACCGTGCTGAGCTGCTGGACGATCACGCCGGCGAGCAGCGCGATGAGCACGCCGAGGGCCCCCATGAACCCGATGCGGAAGGCGTTGACGCGCACACCGGTGCCGGCCCGGGTCGCCTCGAACGTCACGTTCGGGGTCGGCGCGTGGTCCTCGGGGACGTCTCGTCGTCGGGGCAGGTGCACGGGCGGGCCGGCCTTTCTGGCTTGGTAGGGCGGGCGGGACTTGAACCCGCGATCGTTCGGTTATGAGCCGAGTGCCTTGACCAGCTTGGCTACCGCCCCTCGTCGGGGACCGTCAGGCCACCGGCTCCCCACGATACAGCGACTCGAACGTCGCGAGCGTGCGGTTGATGTCGTGTGCCTCGATCATGGCCAGGCTGCGCTCCCGCATCGCCTGGTAGTCGGTGTCCGACGCCTGCAGCACCTGCGCGAGCTTCGCCGCGAGGTCCTGCACGTCCCCCGGGGTGAACAGGTACCCGTTGCCGTCGATCAGGTGCGGCAGCGCCATCGAGTCGGCGGCGACCACCGGCAGCCCGGACGCCATCGCCTCGAGCGACGAGATGCTCTGCAGCTCGGCCGTGGACGGCATCGCGAAGACGGTGCCGTTCGTGAGTGCCTGCCGCTTGGCCTCGTCGGAGACGAACCCGGCGAAGCGCACCCGGTCCTCGAGCCCGAGCTCCTGCACGAGGGCCTTCAGCTTCGGGATCATCTCGCCGCCACCGACGATGGTGAGCGTCGCGCGCAGCTCGCTCGGCAGCAGTGGGAGCGCGCGCACGAGCACGTCGAGGTTCTTCTCCGGCGCGACCCGGCCGACGAACACGATGTCGTTCCCCGCGGGTCGGCCGCTGCGGGCCGTGTACCGCGATGCGTCGATGCCGCAGGAGATCGCGAGGACCTGCTGCCCGGCGATGGCCTCGCGGAGGTAGTCCGCGGCCAGCACCGTCGGCGTCGTGATGGCGTCGGCCAGCCGGTAGGTCTTGGCGGCGTCGTTCCACGCGATCTTCAGCGCGATCGGCAGCGTGCGGCGGCCGAACGGCACGTACTCGAGCAGGTTCTCGGGCATGAAGTGGTTGGTGCCGACGATGCGGATGCCGCGCTCGTGGGCCTCCTGCACGATGCCGCGCCCGATGACGATGTGCGACTGGATGTGCAGCACGTCCGGCTGGACGGCGTCGAGGATCGGCCCCGTCCACTTCCGGACGCTCCACGGCCACACGAAGCGGAGCCAGGCGTGCCACGGCCACTTGTAGGACTTGAGGCGGTGCACGGTGAGCACGACACCGCGGTGCTCCTCGTCGAAGGTGCCGTGGTGGGCGCTCGAGGCCGGGGCGACGACGTGGACCTCGTGCCCACGCTCGGCGAGGCCGACGGCGAGCTGCTCGGCGAAGGTGGCGGCACCGTTGACGTCCGGCGGGAAGGTGTCCGCCGCGATCATGACCCGCAGCGGCCGGGATCCGCCCGTCGCACCCGTCGACTCGGCGGTGGCGGTGGTGGCGTCCTCTGACACGGCTGGCATCGTCCTCTCGTGGGCGGTTGCTGGTCGGGCCTCGACGGTACCGCACGGTCCCGAGCGCGCGCGTCAGCCTCGCGGACGACCGCCGGAGCCGTCGGCGACCGACGTCGACGTGCACCCGCGGCGACCGACGTCAGCGAGCGCCGACGGCGGGCGCCGTCAGCGCCGCGTCTCGGGGTGGTGCTTGGCGAGCAGGAAGACCCCGGTGATGGCGATCACCGCGGCCACGAGGAACCCGACCACCGCGATCCACGGCGCCCCGGCCGCCTCGCCGAGCACGATGACTCCGATGCCCACCGCCACGATCGGGTCGATGACGGTGAGGCCGGCGATCACCAGGTCGGCCGACCCGCTCGAGTACGCGTTCTGCACGAAGTACCCGCCGAGCACCGCGGCGAGGATCACCCCGACGACGGCGATCGCGGTCAGCCAGTCGAACGTGCCGTGCAGGAACCGGTTCAGCACGACCTTGGCCAGCGTCGCGACGAAGCCGTAGAGCACCCCGGCCACGACGATGTAGTACATGGCGCTCGCTCGCTTCGCCGCGAAGCGGAACGACAGGAACACGGCCACCAGGACGATCGCGAGCACCACCAGGATCGTCACGAGCTGCTCGTGGGTGATCGCGCTCTCGCGGCCGACCACGGCGGCGATGCCGACGAAGATCCCGACACCGACGATGCAGGTCCAGACCGCCCGTCGCGCCTGCTGCCCGAGCGGGACTCCGGAGGAGCGCGATGAGAACCACGTGGTGATGACGAGCGCGACGGCGCCGAGCGGCTGCACCACGATGAGCGGGGCGTTCGTGATGCTGATGAGCTGGAGCACGACGGCCAGGCCGAGCATGAGCGTGCCGAGGACCCACCAGCCGCTGCCGAGCAGCCCGAGGACGTGCCGCACCGACAGCCCCTTCGACTGCCGTCCGAGCCGGGCCTCGACGCGCTGCACCCCGCGGCTCTGGAACTGTGCCCCGAGCGAGAGGAAGACGGCGCCGACGAGCGCGACGGGGATCATCAGGGCCTGGAACGGTGTCAGGTTGACCGCGTCCGGGATCGGGAGGTCCGTCGTCACGCGATGAGGCTACCGGTCCTCGCCGGATAACCTGGGTGAATGCCCGTCCTCCCCATCCGCATCACCGGCGAACCCGTCCTCCACGAGCGCGCGACCGAGGTCACCGAGTTCGACGACGACCTCCGCGCCCTGGTGCAGGACATGTACGAGACGATGGACCTGGCCCCCGGGGTCGGTCTCGCGGGTCCGCAGGTCGGGGTCGGCAAGCGGCTGTTCGTGTACTCGTGGACCGACGACGACGAGGTCCTGCACCGCGGGGTCGCCGTCAACCCGGTGCTCTGGACCACGCCGCCGGTGCCGGAGTCGGTCGAGGAGCTCGACGAGGACGAGGAGTCCGAGGGCTGCCTCTCGATCCCGGGCGAGCGCTTCCCGCTCCGCCGCGCCGAGGGCGTCCTGCTCCGCGCGGTCGACGAGCACGGCGAGCCCTTCGAGATCGAGGCGCACGGGTGGCTCGCCCGCGTCTTCCAGCACGAGTACGACCACCTCGACGGCTACCTCTACGCGGACCGGCTCGTGCACCCGTACGGCAAGCAGGTCGCGAAGGCGATCCGCAAGAGCAGCTGGGGCGGGCCCGGCAAGTCCTGGCTGCCCGGACGCGACCACCCCGAGGGCTGACCACCCGAGCGGCTGCCGCGCACTCCGCGGAACCGGAACCGGAACCGGCATCGGCCTGGAGGCCCGGTTCAGGCCCGGTACGCCGTCAACGCCTCCTGCAGGCGGTCGCGGTCCGGGTGTCCCGGGCAGTACGCGACGAGTCCCGCTGCCAGGTCGGCCTGGTCCGGCGTCGTGACGCCGTCCCGCCACGGCGACGCCCCGCGCTCCGCGCAGGTCGCCGCGAGCTCCTGGAGCGTGGCGGAGCCGTCGGCCGCCCGGACCGCGGCCCGCTGCTGCGCCGACATCTCGGTGCCCGTGATGCGTTCGGCCCGGCAGTCGGTGCGCTCGGCCTCCCACACCGCGGCGTAGGTCGTGTACCGCTCGGCCGTGCCGTCGGCGTCGTCGCCCGTCGCGTCGCTGCCGGAGCCACTGCTGCCGGCCGCGGCGTCGCTGCACACGAACGCGAAGACGATCGGGGCGCTGCCCGTCGCGGAGACCTCGGACCGTGCTGCGGTGTCGAGCGAGTCCTCCGGCTCCGGCTGCCCGGTGGTGCAGGCGGCGAGCCCCGCCGCACCGAGGACGACGACCACCGCGGCGAGGGTTCGGCGCACGGTGATCACCTGTGAACGCTAACAGCCTCCGACCGGACGGCGCCTGCGAGCCAGCCGGAAGCCGAACACGTCGGACGCCGCTGGTTCACCCCGGGAACGCGGAAGGCCCCCACCGCGAACGGTGGGGGCCTGTCTCGCTCTGCTTGCTCCCCGAGTTGGACTCGAACCAACAACCTGCCGGTTAACAGCCGGCTGCTCTGCCAATTGAGCTATCGAGGATCACTGTCCGCTGGCGAATGTCTTGCGAACAACGGGTAACAGCATAGCAGCACCCGGAGCCCGCCCCGCGCATCGGCCGCGCATCCCGGGCGCGCCGCGCGACGAGTGCACACCGGACGACCGTCGCGGCGGTCGGCGGTCAGTACCCCGCGACGGGGTCCACGACGCCGACGAACCCGTCCCCGGAGCCGTCCAGGAACGCCGCGGCGTTGGTGCGGACCCGCTCGGCCAGCAGCGGCGCCACCATGTCCGGGGTGTCCGCCTGGTGCGGCGTGATGATCGCACCCGGTTCGTCCCACAGCGGGTGCCCGTCGGGGAGCGGCTCCGGGTCCGTCACGTCGAGACCCGCGGCGGCGATGGTGCCCTCGCGCAGTGCGGTGACGAGCGCGTCGGTGTCGACCAGTCCCCCGCGGGCGATGTTCACCAGGCGCGCCGAGGGCTTCATCAGCGCGAAGCGGCGTGCGTCGAACAGCTTCGCGGTACCCGACGTCATGGCGGCCGCGACGACCACGACGTCGGCGTCGGGCAGGACCTCGTCGAGTTCCTCGGTGGTGACGGTGCGGTCCGCGCCCGGGACCGGGTCGGCCGCGCGGCGCACGACCGTGACGGACACCTCGAACGGTGCGACGAGCCGGATGTACTCGAGGGCGATCCCACCGGCGCCGATCACGACGACGTTCCGCCCGTAGAGCGACACACCCTCGGGCTCGGTCGCCCAGGACGTCGCCCGGGCGCGCTTCTGCAGCACCCGGAGCGTCGCGAGCGTCAGCGCGAGGGCGTGCTCGGCGACGGGCTCCGCGTAGGCCCCCTTGGCCGAGGTGAAGAGCACGCGGTCGCCGTGCTCCTGGATCAGGTGCGCGAAGGCGTCGACACCGGCGAACGGCAGCTGGACCCAGCCGACGCCCGGGGCGTCGGCCAACGCGGCCTCGAGCCCGTCGGGGTCGCGCGCGTCGAGCCAGACGATCCCCCGCGTGTCCGCGTCGAGCGCACCGACCGTCCCGCCGGCGTCCCGGACGGCGTCCGCGTGCAGGTCGGCCGCGGTCGGCAGGATCGCGACCGGTCCGGCCTCGGGCGGGTCGACGGGCAGCGGTGCGCCGGCGTCCGTGACGACCGCGCGGTGTCCCCGTCCGCTCGCCGTGTCGGCTGCGGTGCTGGTGCTCATGCGTTCTCCTGACGGTCGGTACGGGATCCGGCTCCGGCCCCGACCGGACGACGGGGTGCGGACGAGCGGCGCGGCGCGCCCGTCGCGGGGCTGCGGCGCTTCACCGGGCGGGAGGCGGTCGCGGCGAGCGTCTGCACGTACGGGTCGACGGGGTTGTCGAGGACCTCGTCGAAGGTGCCGAGGCCGACCAGGCGGCTCTCCGCGAGCACGCCGACGCGGTCCGCGAGCGCCCGGGCCTCGCGGAGGTCGCTCGACACCACGACGGCGGAGAACTGTCGACCACGCTGCAGGTTCGTCAGCGCCTCGAGCACCGACTGGCGGACCAGGACGTCGACGCCGCGCGCCGGTTCGTCGGCGACGAGGAGCTGCGGCTCGAGGATCAGGGCACGCGCGAGGGCCACGCGCTGCCGCTGGCCGCTCGACAGCTCCCACGTGTTCAGACGCATGATGCCGAGCGGCAGGTGCACGGCGTCGACCAGCCGGGCGACCATCAGCCCGGCCTCCCGGCGGTCGAACCGACGGTCGCGCACGTAGATGGGTTCGGCGATCGCCTCGCCGACGGTCAGGTCGGGGCTCATCCGGTCGGCGGCGTCCTGCGGGAGGTACCCGATCCGGCCGGTCAGCCGCTGCGCCTTGCGCGAGGACGGACGGAGCCCGCGGACCTGCTGCCCGAGCACGGTGAGCTCGCCGCCGACGATCTGCCGGCGGTGCGCCCCCTCGCCCTCGCCGGTGGCACCGAGCTGGCCGGCGATCGCGGCGGCGAAGGTGCTCTTGCCGGAGCCGGACTCGCCGATGAGCGCGAGGATCTCGCCCTGGCGGACGGTCAGGCTGACCCCGTCGACCGCCCGGATCGACTCCGAGCCACGGACGCCCCGGTACTCGATCGAGACGTCGTCTGCGACGACCGCCGGGCCGTTCACCGCGATCATGGGTCCCCTTCCGCGCCGCCCCCTGGCGGCGGTGTCGCGACGGACCGGTGTCGCGTCGTCTGTGGTGCCGTGGAGGGGACCGGCCTGGAGGCGCGGCGTGCGTCGACGACGCGGGTCGCGCCTCCAGGCTGGTCGCGTCGGGTCAGGACCCGGCGTTCTCCAGTTCCACCAGCGTACGCCGTCGCTCGGCCTGTTCCGCCGGGTCCGGCACCGGCAGCGACGCGAGCAGACGCTGCGTGTAGGGGTGCTGCGGCGCGCCGAGGACCTCGGCCGTGGTGCCCGTCTCGACCAGGTCACCGCGGTAGAGCACGGCGATGCGGTCGGACAGCGCGCCGACCACGGCGAGGTCGTGGCTGATGAACAGCGACGCGAAGCCGAGGTCCTGCTGCAGCTCGAGGAAGAGCTCCAGCACGCGGGCCTGCACCGACACGTCGAGCGCACTGGTCGGCTCGTCCGCGATGAGCAGCTTCGGGCGGAGTGCGATCGACCGGGCGAGCGACGCACGCTGCCGCTGACCACCCGACAGCTCGTGCGGGTAGCGGTCGCCGTAGGACGCCGGCAGCTGCACCATCTCGAGCAGCTCGCCGACGCGCTTCCGGGCGGCTCGCGGGTTCGCGACCTCGCCGTGCACGACGAGCGGCTCGGCGACGCACTCGGCGATCGTGAGCAGCGGGTTGAACGAGGTCGCCGGGTCCTGGAACACGAACCCGATGTCCTTGCGGTGCCGCTTGAAGTCCCGTTCGCGGTACCCGAGCATCTCGGTCCCGAGCACGTTCAGCGAGCCGCCGGTGATGCGCGTCAGACCGGCGATCGCCCGGCCGATGGTGGTCTTCCCGGAGCCGGACTCCCCCACCAGGCCGAGGACCTCGCCCGGTCGGATGTCGAGGTCGACGCCCTTCACGGCCTTGAACGCGTGCGCGCCCAGGCGGCCGGGGTACTCGATCTCGAGCCCCTTCGCGCTGACGAGCGGTTCGACGTCGGTCGCGATCGCGGCACGACGGGCGGCGCCGGTGGACGCCTCGAGCCGGGGCACCGCGGCGAGCAGGCGCTTCGTGTAGTCGGCCTGCGGGGCCGCGAAGAGCTGCGCGACCGGGGCCTCCTCGACGACCTCGCCCTGGTACATCACGGCGACCCGGTCCGCCAGGTCGGCGACGACGCCCATGTTGTGCGTGATGATGACGATCGCCGCGCCGAACTCGTCGCGGCACCGGCGGAGCAGGTCGAGGATCTCGGCCTGCACCGTCACGTCGAGGGCCGTGGTCGGCTCGTCGGCGATGATGACGCTCGGCTCGAGGGCCAGCGCGCTCGCGATGACGACGCGCTGCTTCTGCCCGCCGGAGAACTGGTGCGGGTAGTGGTCGACACGGGTCTCGGGGTCGGGGATGCCGACGCGGCGCAGGTAGTCGATCGCCTTGGCGCGCGCCTCCTTCTTCGAGACGCCGCCGTGGGCGCGGAGTCCCTCGGCGATCTGCCACCCGACGGTGAAGACCGGGTTGAGGGCGGTCGACGGCTCCTGGAAGACCATCGCGCCCGCGGTACCGCGGAGTTCCCGGAGCTTCGCGGCGCCCACGCTGACGACGTCGGTGCCGTCGAGGTACACGGCGCCGCCGAGGGTCGCCGTCTCGGGCATCAGCCGGAGCATGCTCCGCGCCGTGACGGACTTGCCGGAGCCGGACTCGCCGACCAGGGCGAGGACCTCCCCCGGGCGGACGTCGAGGCTGACGCCCTTGACCGCGTCGACGGCGCCGTTGTCAGTGGCGAACGTGACGGTCAGGTCGTCGACGACGGCGACCGGCTCGTTCTGCGGGTCGGTGGTCGCGTCGGTCATGCCGTCGCCCCTTCCGTGCTGGCGGCCTGCTTGCGCGACACCAGCTGCTTCAAGCGGCGGCGTGCGCGGAGGCGCGGGTCCGAGATGTCGTTCAGGCTCTCGCCGATGAAGGTCACGCCGAGCACGAGCACCACGATGGCGACGCCCGGGAAGACACCCGTCCACCAGACACCCGAGGCGACGTCCGACAGCGCACGGCTGAGGTCGTAGCCCCACTCGGCACCGCTGGTCGGGCCGATGCCGAAGCCGAGGAAGCCCAGGCCGGCCAGGGTCAGGATCGCGTCACTGGCGTTGAGCGTCAGGATGAGCGGCAGGCTCCGGGTGGAGTTCCGGAGCACGTGCCTGGTCATGATGCGCCACGGGTTCGTGCCGAGGACACGCGCCGACTCGACGAACGCCTCGTTCTTCAGGCGGACGGCCTCGGCGCGGACGACCCGGAAGTACTGCGGCACGTAGACCACGGTGATCGAGATGGCCGCCGCGATGATGCCGCCGGAGTAGCTGGAGTTGCCGCCCGAGATGACGATCGACACGACGATCGCCAGCAGCAGCGACGGGAACGCGTAGATCGCGTCCGCCACCACGACGAGGATCCGGTCCAGCCAGCCACCGATGTAGCCGGAGACCATGCCGAGGATCACACCGATGGTGATCGACACGACCACGGCGACGATGACGACGAGGACCGCCGTGCGGGCGCCGAAGACGACGCGGCTGAAGACGTCGAACCCACCGACCGTCGTGCCCCAGACGTGCTCGGGGCTCGGCGGCGCAGTGCGCGGGAAGCCCTGGCCGTCGGCACCCTGCAGCTGGCCGAAGCCGTACGGGGCGATGAGCGGCGCGGCGATCGCGACGATCAGGTACAGGGCGCAGATGACCACGCCGGTGATGAGCATGGCGCGCTGCCAGCCGGTGCTCCTGCGGAGCTGGACCACCACGGGCAGCCGCTTCCAGAGCGGCTCGTGGCGGTCGACGAGCGAGGTGTCGGCCATCGCTAGAACCTCACTCTCGGGTCGATGAGCGCCGCGACGACGTCGACGACGAAGTTCGTCACCGCGACGATGACGGCGAGCATCGCGACGATGCCCTGCACCGCGACGAAGTCGCGGGCCGACAGGTACTGGTTGA
The DNA here is from genome assembly GCF_044745105.1 of Curtobacterium sp. NPDC087080. NCBI lineage: Bacteria > Bacillati > Actinomycetota > Actinomycetes > Micrococcales > Microbacteriaceae > Curtobacterium > Curtobacterium sp. NPDC087080. The sequence goes on from NZ_JBIUZP010000001.1 coordinate 667,679, forward strand.
GCTCGAAGCCGAGCCCGCGCCAGCCGAAGGTGGTCTCGGTGAGGACCGACCCACCCAGCAGCATCGCGATCTGCAGACCCATCACGGTGATGATCGGGACCAGCGCCGGACGGAAGGCGTGGGTCCGGACGAGCCGCGCCTCCCGGACGCCGCGCGAGCGGGCCGCGTCGACGTACTCGGAACCGAGCGTGCCGATCATGTTGGCGCGCACCAGCCGCAGGAAGATGCCGGCGGTGAGCAGGCCGAGCGTCAGTGCGGGCAGGACCGCGTGCGACAGCACGTCGCCGATGACCTGCGCGTTGCCGGTCCGGAGCGCGTCGATGATGTAGATGCCGGACGCGCCGGGGATGTTGTCGAGGATGAGCGACACCCGCGTCGACGCACGGTCGCCGAGCGGGAGCCAGCCGAGCCAGACCGAGAAGACGAGCTTCAGGAGCAGACCGCCGAAGAACACCGGCGTCGCGTACGTCAGGATCGCGAGCGCCCGGAAGAGCACGTCCGGCCACTTGTCACGGACGTACGCCGCGAGCATGCCGAGCGGGATGCCGAGCACCAGCGCGACGATGAGCGCGTAGAAGACGAGCTCCGCGGTCGCACCGCCGTACGTGACGATGATCTCGGTGATCGGCCGGTTGTCGGTCGACGTCGTTCCGAAGTCACCGCGGACGATGTTGCCGAGGTACTCGAGGTACTGGACGACCACCGGGCGGTCGTACCCGGCGGCGTGCAGGCGTTCCTGCAGCTGCGTCGGCGTGAGCCGGCCACCGACCGACGCGGTGATCGGGTTCCCGATGACGCGCATCAGGAAGAAGACGAGGGTCACCAGGATGAAGACCGTCGGGAAGATGAGGAGGAAGCGGACCAGGATGTACCGGCCGAGTCCGCCGCCCTGCCCGCGGGCACGTCGCTGTGCCTGGGGCTTGGTGGGGTCGGTGGCCAGCTCCGGTGTCGCCTCGGGGGTGCTGAGGGTCACGGGGACGGGTGCCTTTCGGTGCCGTTCGGGACGCGGTCACGGGGGCGCTCCTCCTGGGAACGCCCCCGTGGGCCGACGCCGGTGTTACTTGGAGAGGGTCGCGTAGCGGAACTTGTACGAGGAATCGAGGGTCAGGCCCTTGACGTCCTTGCCCGCGACCGCGACGGACTTGCCCTGCAGGAGCGGCAGCGTCGAGATCTGCGATGCCTCGCGCTCCTGTGCCTGCTCGATCAGGTCCGCACGCTTGTCCTTGTCGGACTCCTGCTGCTCCTCGGAGATGAGCTTCTGGATCTCCGCGTCGTCGTAGTGGTTCTGCACGAAGTTGTCCTTCGTGAAGAACGGCGACAGGTAGTTGTCGGCGTCCGAGAAGTCCGGGAACCAGCCCAGCTGGTACACCGGGTAGGCGTCCTTGGTGCGCTCCTGCGCGTAGGTCGTGTAGACCGTCGACTGGATGTTCACGGTGAACAGGCCCGAGTTCTCGAGCTGCGTCTTGAGCTCGGCGTACTCGTCATCCGAGGTCGAACCGTAGTGGTCCGGCGCGTACTGGATGTCGAGCTGCACCTTGCCGGACACGCCCGCCTTCGACAGGGTCTCCTTCGCCTTGTCGACGTCGGGGCCGCCGCTGCCGTTGCCGTACATCTCCTCGAAGGGCTTCGCGGCACCCGTCAGGCCGTCCGGCACCATCGAGTAGAGCGGCGAGTACGTGTTGTTGTACACGTCCTTCGCGATCTTCTCGCGGTCGACGACGTCCGCGACGGCCTCGCGCACGGCGAGGGCCTTCGCCTCGTCCGCGTCGGACTGGCTCGCGCCGAACGGCTGCGTGTTGAAGTTGAAGACCAGGTAGCGGATCTCGCCGCCGGGGCCGTCGTACACCTTGACGGAGTCGTCCTTGCGGAGGTCCGCGATGTCGGTCGGCGTCAGCGAGCGGTACGCCACGTCGACGTCGCCCTTCTGCACGGCGAGCTTGAGGTCGGTCTCCTTGGTGTAGTAGCTGGCGGTGACCGCGTCGGTCTTCGCCTTGCCCAGGAGCCCGTCGTAGTTCGGGTTCGCCTTGTACTGGATCGTGTCGTTCTCCTTGTACGAGGTGATCTCGTACTGCCCGGCGAACGCGTTGCCCTTGACGATGTCCGCCGCCGACGTGAGCTTGTCGGCGGAGAAGACCTGCTCGTCGACGATCGGACCGGCGGGGCTCGAGAGCACCTGCGGCCAGGTCTGGTCGGCGTGGTCGAGGTTGAACACGACCGTCGTGTCGTCCGGGGTGTCGATGCTCTTGAGGTTGGCGAGCAGGGACTGCGGGCCGTTCTCGTTGTTGATCTTCAGCTCGCGCTCGAACGAGAACTTCACGTCGCTCGAGGTCAGGTCGTGACCGTTTGCGAACTTCAGCCCGCTCTTGAGCTTCACCGTGTACGTGGTGTCGTTCGTGAACTCGCCGCTCTCGGCGATGTCCGGCTTCACGTCGGGGCTGCCGACCGGGGTGTTCATCAGGAAGGGGAACACCTGGTTCTGGACGGCGAAGGAGCCGTTGTCGTAGGACCCGGCCGGGTCGAGGGACGTGACCTTGTCGGTCGTCCCGATGCTCAGGCCGTTCAGTTCGGTGTCGGAGACGCTGCTGCTCGCGCAGCCGGTGAGCACCAGCGCCGTCGCTGCCACTCCGGCGCCGAGCGCGATGCCGCGCCTACCCCACTTGGTCACGGATGCCATGTCCGCTCTCTCTCTTGTTGGTTCGCAAGGGGTTCGCGGCGGGCGGTCGATCGCTGTGAGGCCCGCCGGGAACGCTCATTGGTACCACCCTGACACGGAACTCCACGATTCGAGGGACATTTGTTTACACCCTTGTAATGCGCGATCGGGCCGCGTGACGCATGATGCGCGCGTCGCCGTGCGGCGTGTCGCGCAGAAATGTTGCGTGGTGCAACGCGGGCGTCAGGGCGGGCCGCTGCGGGTTACCCGGTGTGCCTGGCTCGACCCGGGTGCGCCGAGCGGGCAAGATCCGTCACGCTCGACGCCTCCGCCCGACGCCTCGCACCCGCGCGCCGGCACGCACGCGGCGTGTCCTGCCCGCTCAGCGTCCGTCGGCCGCGGCGCAGGAGGCCGTGCACGAGTTGCGGTCGCACGACATGCCGCTCAGTTCGAGTCGCAGCGGCGAGTCGTGCGACCAGGACGACCGCGCGCGGCACGTCGTGCGACCCGAACGAGCGGCCGGCGGCGGCGTGCCGAGCGGGCAAGATCTGTCACCATCGACGCCTCCGCCCGACGCCTCGCACCCGCGCGCCGGCACGCACGCGGCGTGTCCTGCCCGCTCAGCGCCCGAAGGCCAAGGCGGGCTGCCGGTCGCCGAGCGGGTCGCCGAGCGGGCCGCCGAGCGGGCGAGATCTGTCACGCTCGACCTCCCCGGTCGACACGTCCCACCCGCCCGACGTCACACGCGCGGCGTGTCCTGCCCGCTCGGCGCCCGTCGAGGGTGCTCGCGTCCTGGTCGCACGACCTGCCGCTCAGTTCGAGTCGCGGCGGCGAGTCGTGCAACCAGATCGACCGCACTCGGCAAGTCGCGCGACGATGAGGGACAGCACGATCGGCCGGGCGACGACCCGCACTCAGCCCTGCGCTGCCGCCTCGGCGTCGGCGCGGAGTCGCATCCGCTGCGCGTCGATGTCGACGAGCTGGCGCTGGATCTCCGAGCGCCGGTCGGCCTGCTCGTAGGGATCGGCGCGCTGCAACTGCCCGAGCAGCGACGCCTTGCGGGCGAGCAGGTCACGCTCGACCAGGGCCACGACGATGCTCCGTGCGTACAGCGCGAGGTCCTCGTCGGTGCGCGCGGGGATCGGCGCGAGTGCGAGCTCCTGCACGAGACCGCGGAACGGCGCCGGCACGTCCTGGAGCAACCGGTCGAGCCAGTTGGCCGCACCGATGGAGTCGAGGTTCGCCACGACGGCGTCCCGAACCACGGACAGCATCGGTGCCGAGAAGGTCGCCCCGGCCGCGAGCCCGAGCAACGGCACGCCGACGTGCACCGGTTGCTGCACCATCGCCATCACGGCGTCCCGCTCCATGCGGGTGATCGGGTCGTTCGGCAGGAGTCGGAGCCCGGCCACGGGTTCCTCGGGCGGGGTGACCAGCTCGCCGCCCGGACCTGCCTGCCCGACGGGGACGGAGCTGTGCGTCCGGTCTGGTTGCGTCGCCCCCGAGCGCTGGCGTGCGGCGTCGACCGCTCGACGAACCTCGGGGATGTCGACCCCGAGCCACTTCGCGGTCTCGCGGACGTACGCGCTGGCGAGGGTGCGGTCGCGGATCCCGGCGACGACGGGTGCGGCGTCACGCAGTCCGGACACCCGCCCCTCCGCCGTCTCGATGTCGTGCGCGGCGAGGCGACGCCGGATGATGAACTCGAACATCGGTCGCTTCGACTCGATCAGCCGCTCGACGGCGGCGTCACCCCGTGCCAGCCGGAGGTCGCACGGGTCGAGACCACCGGGCGCGACCGCCACGTAGGTCTGGGACGCGAACCGGCTCTCCTCGGCGAAGGCTCGGGCGGCCGCGCGCTGCCCGGCCTCGTCCGGGTCGAAGGTGAAGACGATGTCGCCGAGCTGCGAGAGGTGGGCGTTCGCGGAGTCCCCCAGCATCGGCCGGAGCACCTTGATGTGGTCGACGCCGAACGAGGTCCCGCACGTCGCGACCGCGGTCGTCACGCCGGCGAGGTGGCATGCCATCACGTCGGTGTACCCCTCGACGATCACGACCTGCTTGCCCTTCGCGATGTCCTTCCGGGCGAGGTCGAGTCCGTAGAGCACCTGGCTCTTGTGGTAGATCGGCGTCTCCGGGGTGTTGAGGTACTTCGGGCCCTTGTCGTCGTCGAGCAGCCGGCGCGCGCCGAACCCGATCGTCGCGCCGGTGACGTCGCGGATCGGCCACACGAGCCGGCCGCGGAACCGGTCGTAGGGCGAGCGGTCGCCCTGGCCCGCGAGCCCCGCCGCGAGGATCTCGTCCATCGAGAAGCCGCGGCTGCGCAGGTGCTCGCGCGTGGCGTCGTACGACTGTGGGGCGAACCCCACACCGAAGTGCTGTGCCGCCGCAGGGTCGAAGCCGCGCTCCCCCAGGAAGCGTCGTGCTGGTTCGGCCGCCGCCGAGGTGAGCTGCGACTGGTAGAACTCGAGCGCTGCCTCGTTCGCGGCGATCAGCCGCGCGCGCTGGTTGTAGTCGGTGCGGGGGCCGTCGCCCTCTTCGTAGTGGAGCGTGAAGCCGATCTTCGCGGCCATCCGCTCGACGGCTTCCTGGAAGGTGGTGTGGTCCATCTTGATGATGAACTCGAAGACGTCGCCGTCCTCGCCGCACCCGAAGCAGTGGTACCGGCCGACCTGCGGGCGCACGTGGAAGGACGGGGAACGCTCGTCGTGGAACGGGCAGAGCCCCTTGAGCGATCCGACGCCCGCCGACTTCAGCGTGACGTGGTCACCGACGACATCCGCGATGTTGACACGCGAGCGGACCTCGTCGATGTCGTTCCGCGCGATCCTGCCAGCCACCCCTCGATCCTAGTTCGTGCGGCTGGCACCGGAGGACGGTCCGCGTCCGCCTGTGGAGAGCACCCCGGCCGGGAGGCGCGGTGCAGGACCAGCACGCGTCCCACCTCGGTCGGTGGTCACGTCGACACGCGCGGCGGCCGGGCCGTCGCGCGCGACACCGGGGTCACCACGCGATGTGCGTCGTCTCCCGGTCTCCCACCACGAGCCGCTTGTGCCACGCCAACGCCCCCTGGTCGGTCAGGCTCGCGACCTGGTCGACCACGGCACGGAGCCGCCCGGCATCGTCGGACGCCGCACGCCAGTCCGCCGCGAACCCCGGCTCGAGGTCGGCACTCCCCGTCGCCGCGAGTGCGTCGAGGAGCTCGGTGAGCACCCGCCGCTGGTCCTCGTACACGGGCTGACGGTCACCCTGGGTCATCACGAACGCGGCAACGATGCCCTTGAGCACCGCGATCTCCCCGATGATCTCCGGCGGGGTCACGACCGAGGCGGCGAAGCGCACGAGCGACCCCGACGCGTAGGACTCCCGCGTCGCGGCGGTTGCCGTCCGGGCGAACCGGCCGATCAGCTGCGAGGTCAGGTTCTTCAGCCGCGCCATGTCCCGGCGCGACCCGTCGTACGAGGTCATCCACAGCGGCAGCGACCGGAGCCGGTCGAACGCCTCGAGCAGCTCGTCGCGGCTGAGGTCCGACCCGACCCAGGCGTGCATGGCGGTCACGATGTCGTTCTCGCCGACCCGGTCGCCGAGCGCCGCCACGTCGATGAAGCCCGCGACGACGGCGTCCTCGAAGTCGTGCACCGAGTAGGCGATGTCGTCCGACAGGTCCATGACCTGCGCCTCGATGCACCGCTGCCGACGGGGAGCCCCGCGACGGAGCCACTCGAAGGCGTCGTGGTCGTCGTCGTAGAACCCGAACTTCGTCCGACCGGAGGACGCCTCGGCGACGCCCTGCGCCGCGGGCCACGGGTACTTGCAGCTCGCATCGAGCGACGCCCGGGTCAGGTTGAGCCCGTACGGCCGGTCGTCATCGGGTCCGTCCCCGTAGACCTTCGGCTCGAGGCGGGTCAGCAGTCGCAGCGTCTGCGCGTTGCCCTCGAACCCGCCGATGTCCGCCGCCCATGCGTTCACCGCGGTCTCGCCGTTGTGCCCGAACGGCGGGTGCCCGATGTCGTGCGCCAGGCAGGCCGTGTCGACGACGTCGGGGTCGAGCCCGAGCGAGTCGGCGAGCTCGCGCCCGACCTGCGCGACCTCGAGTGAGTGCGTCAGGCGGTTCCGGGCGAAGTCGAGTCCGGTCGTCGGACTGAGCACCTGGGTCTTCGCGGCCAGACGCCGGAGCGCGCTCGAGTGCAGCAGACGAGCACGGTCGCGGGCGAAGTCGGACCGGCGGTTGCCGTGGGTCTCGGGCAGCCAGCGCTCGGCGTCGGCGGGCCCGTACGAGGCGGTGGCGCTCATCCGCCGCTGTGGTGCAGCTCGGCGGCGGCGAGGACCTTGCGGAACTCGGCGTCGACGTCGCGCGACTCGAGCCAGCGGTCCGGCAGCGCCGTGCGCTTCGGGTGTCCAGCGCGACCACGCGGGCCCTCGACGTCGGCACCCGGGTACGGCGCCGACCAGTCGAGCTGCCCGAGCAGGTCGTCGATCTCCTGCAGGCTCGACGCCATCGAGAGCGCCGAGCGCACGTCGCCGCCGATCGGGTACCCCTTGAAGTACCAGGACACGTGCTTCCGGGCGTCGCGGCACCCGTGGTCCTCGGACCCGAAGAACTCGACGAGCAGCTCGGTGTGGCGACGGAACGCGGTCGCGACGTCGCCGAGCGAGGGCATCGCGCGGACGTCCTCACCCCGGAACGCCGCCGCCAGGTCGCCGAACAGCCACGGCCGTCCCAAGCACCCGCGACCGACCACTACGCCGTCGCAGCCGGTCTCGTCGACCATCCGCAGGGCGTCGGCGGCGGACCAGATGTCGCCGTTGCCGAGCACGGGGATGTCCGTGATCGTCTCCTTCAGCGTGGCGATCGCCGACCAGTCCGCGTGGCCCGAGTAGTGCTCGTTCGCGGTGCGGGCGTGCAGCGAGACCGCCGCGACGCCGGCATCGCGGGCGATGCGCGCCGCGTCGAGGTAGGTCAGGTGGTCGGCGTCGATGCCCTTGCGCATCTTCACCGTCACCGGGACGTCACCGGCGGCCTTGACGGTCTTCTCGACGAGGTCCTTGAAGAGGTCGGTCTTCCACGGCAGGGCCGCTCCCCCGCCCTTCCGCGTGACCTTGGGCACCGGGCACCCGAAGTTGAGGTCGATGTGGTCGGCGCGGTCCTCGCCCACCAGGATCGTCGCGGCCTCGGCCACGGTGTTCGGCTCGACACCGTACAGCTGGATCGACCGCGGGGTCTCCGACTCGTGGTGCTGGATGAGCTGCATCGAGACGGGCGTGCGTTCGACCAGCGCCCGCGAGGTGATCATCTCGCAGACGTAGAGACCAGCGCCGTACTCGCGGCAGAGCCGGCGGTAGGCCATGTTCGTGATGCCCGCCATCGGGGCGAGCACGACCGGCGCCTCGACCTCGATGGGGCCGATGCGCAGGGGCTTCGCCGTGCGGGGCGCCGTGCTGGACGTGTCGGTGATCGTCATACGTGCTCCATTCTCCCATGCCGGTTCCGCGCCGGTAGCGTTCTCCACATGACCGACTCCGCCATCGCCCGGTTCGACGCCGACGCCGCAGCCCGGGGCCTGTCCGTGGACGTCGTCGAGCGTCCCGCGGCCGACTCCCTCGAGGGCGCCGCGGCCCTGCTCGGCATCGAACCCGGCGACATCGTGAAGACGCTCGTGGTCAAGCGTCACGACGGTGGCTTCCTGCTCGCGCTGGTGCCGGGCGGCCGCAGCATCGCCTGGAAGAAGCTCCGCACCGTCGTCGGCGTCAACAAGCTCTCGATGCCCGACGCAGCCACCGCGCTCGAGGCCTCGGGCTACGAGCGCGGCACGATCACGCCGATCGGCGCGACCGGCGACCTGCCGGTGTACGCAGACGAGCGCGTCCTCGGCCGACGCATCGCGCTCGGTGCCGGTCGCCACGGTGCGAGTGCCTTCGTCGACGGCGACGCGCTCGTCGCCGCCTACGACGCGACCGTCGCCGACATCACCGACGAGGAACCCGTCCGCTAGCGGACGCTCAGTCGGGGACCTCGGTCCAGTCGCCCTCCGCGCCGGGGACGAAGCAGCTGTCGCCGTCGCAGACCGGCGCACCGCCGGGCGTGACGAGCGTGAGCAGGGTGGGTCGCGCCTCCAGACCGTCGGCCTGGAGGCTCGGCCCGACCGGTCCGGTCGTCGTCGCGCCCGTCACCGGGTCACCCCCGCATCCGCGGCCGCGTCGTCCGCCGCACGCTGCTCCTGCTCGGCGAGCTCCTCGGGGGTGGTCTCGCGCAGCGCGACCACCTGGCGGAGCACCTGCTCGAAGGCCGTCGGGTCCTGGGCGCCGGAGACGCCGTACTTGCCGTCGATGACGAAGAACGGCACGCCGTTGATGCCGAACGCCTGCGCCTGGGCCTGGTCGGCACGGACGGCGGCGAGCTGGGCGTCGTCCCGCAGGGTCGCCAGGACCTCGTCGCGGTCGAGTCCGATCGATGCGCCGAGGTCGGCCAGCGACTCGTCCTGCCCGACGTGCTCGCCGCGCTCGAAGTAGGCGGTGAACAGCCGCTCGACCATCTCGAGCTGCTTGCCGTGCTGCTTCGCCAGGTGGATGACCTGGTGGGCCTTGACGGTGTTCGTGTGGCGCAGCGCGTCGTAGTCGTAGTGCAGTCCGACGGACGAGGCGATGCCGGCGACCTGGTCGATCATCTGCTGCGCCCGGTCGACCGGCAGGCCCTTGTGCTGCGACAGGAACTCGGCCTCGGTGCCCTCGAAGTCGACGGGGGTGTCCGGGCTCAGTTCGAAGGAGTGGTACTCGACCTCGACCGGCTGGGCCTCGGGCGACGAGGCGAACGCGGCGACGCCGGCCTCGAACTTCCGCTTGCCGATGTAGCACCAGGGGCACGCGATGTCCGACCAGACATCGACCTTCACAGACTCGTTCACACGGGGTGCAAGCACGCCGCGCGCGTGCGCATTCCCGCGGCTGCGCGCCGTGCGCCGTGCACTGTGCGGGATGCACAGCGCCTCGTGCGCCGTGCGCCGTGCACAACGGAAGGCACCCCGAACCACGCGGTTCCGTGGTTCGGGGTGCCTTCAGGTGTGCAGCGGCAGCTCGCGCCGGCGATCGTCGGCCGCAACCGCAACCGGCAGCGGCCGCGGCAGCGCGCTACGCGCCGAGCAGCCGCTGCGCGAGGTAGCCCTGCAGCTGGTCGAGCGCGACGCGCTCCTGCGACATCGTGTCGCGCTCACGCACGGTCACGGCCTTGTCGTCGAGCGTGTCGAAGTCGACCGTGATGCAGAACGGCGTGCCGATCTCGTCGTGGCGACGGTAGCGACGACCGATCGCACCGGCGTCGTCGAAGTCGACGTTCCAGTACTTGCGCAGGTCGTCGGCGAGCCCGCGCGCCACCGGCGACAGCTGCTCGTTGCGGGAGAGCGGCAGCACCGCGGCCTTGACGGGTGCCAGGCGCGGGTCGAGGCGCAGCACCGTGCGCTTGTCGACGCCGCCCTTCGCGTTCGGGGCCTCGTCCTCGTGGTAGGCGTCGAGCAGGAACGCCATGAGCGCACGCGTCAGACCGAACGACGGCTCGATGACGTACGGCACGTACTTCTCGTTCGCGGCCTGATCGAAGAAGCGGAGGTCCTTGCCCGACGACTCGATGTGGTTGTTCAGGTCGAAGTCGGTGCGGTTCGCGACGCCCATGAGCTCGCCCCACTCGGACCCGGCGAAGCCGAAGCGGTACTCGATGTCCGCGGTGGCGTCCGAGTAGTGCGCACGCTCGCCGTCCGGCACGTCGAAGCGGCGGAGGTTCTCGGGGTCGATCCCGAGGTCGGTGAAGAACGCGACCGCATCGGCGATCCACTGCTCGTAGTGCGTGTCGACGTCGGCCGGCGGCACGAAGTACTCGATCTCCATCTGCTCGAACTCACGCGTGCGGAAGATGAAGTTGCCGGGCGTGATCTCGTTGCGGAACGCCTTGCCGACCTGGCCGATGCCGAACGGGGGCTTCATGCGGCTCGTGGTGACGACCTGCGCGAAGTCGACGAAGATGCCCTGCGCGGTCTCCGGGCGGAGGAAGTTCAGCCCCTCCTCGGACTCGACCGGGCCGAGGTAGGTCTTGAGCATGCCGGAGAACTCGCGCGGCTCGGTCCACTCACCTCGGGTGCCGCAGTTCGGGCACGGCACCTCGGCCATGCCGCCCTCGGGCGCTCGACCCTTCTTCGCCTCGAACGCCTCGAGCAGGTGGTCCTCGCGGAATCGGTGGTGGCAGTGCAGGCACTCGACGAGCGGGTCGGTGAAGGTCGCGACGTGGCCGGAGGCCTCCCACACCTTGCGGGGCAGGATCACGGCGGAGTCGAGGCCGACCATGTCGCCGCGGCCGCGGACGAACCGCTGCCACCACTGGCGCTTGATGTTCTCCTTGAGCTCGACACCGAGGGGCCCGTAGTCCCACGCGGAGCGGGATCCGCCGTAGATCTCCCCCGACTGGAACACGAAGCCACGGCCCTTGGCCAGGGCGATGACGCTGTCGAGACGGGAGGGCTGTGCCAAGAGGTGCTCCTAGGTCGCCGAGCTGGGTGCTCGGTTCGGTGACGGACCCGGCAATCGTACCGGCCTCACGACCGTCACCGGTCGGGAGGCGCCACACCGGTGGACGGATCCGTCACCCCACGGGACGGAAGCCGTCCACCCCACGGAGCACCTCGACGACACGCGTCACGTCGTCCTCGTCGTTCCACAGGTGGAACGCCAGGCGCAGCCGTCCCGCGCGGCCGCTCGCGGTCACCCCAGCAGCGGTGAACGCGGCGAGCGCCGCCCCGTCACCGTCCGGGAACGTCGTGATCGCCTGCCCGCTCCGGGGTGACCCGAGTGCGTCCGCGAGGCGGTCCGTGAGACCGGTCGCGTGCCTCCAGGCCGATGCCGCGTCGACGGACGCGAGGTGCCGCAGGGCGGCGACCGCCCCGGGCCACGCCTGCCAGGCCGGGGACACGTCGAAGCGGCGGGCGTCGGTGGCGAGCCGCATGGTCGGGCCGTAGCACGAGGACCACACGTCCTCGCCCGCGTACCAGCCGGCCTGCACGGGGCGGATGCGCTCGAGCGCGGCGTCGGAGACCGTGGCGAAGGCGACCCCGCGGGGCGCGCACAACCACTTGTAGGCGTGCGTCACCGTGACGTCGACGGCAGCGGCGGACACCGGGAGGACCCCGGCGGCCTGCGTCAGGTCGCAGAGGGTGAGGGCCCCGACCGCGTGCGCGGCCTCGACGACCGGCTGCGGGTCGGTCACGACACCGGTCGCGGACTGCACCGCGGACCAGGCGACCAGGGCGGTGCCGGGTCGCACAGCATCGGCGAGGCGGTCGATCGGGACGCTGCGGACCGTGACGCCGCGGTGCGCCTGCACGAGGAACGGGAAGACGATCGACGAGAAGTCGCCCTCGGGGACGACGACCTCGGCCCCGTCCGGCAGCGACGCGGCGACGACCGCCACCATCGCCGAGGTCTGCGAGCCGGTGGCCACCCGGTTCGGGCTGACGCCGACGATGCCCGCGAAGAGCGCGCGGCCCTCCTCGACCAGGGCGCCGTAGGTGACGGGCGAGGTCTCGGCGTGCGCCCACGCGTCGAGGTCCGCCCGCTGCGCGGCCAGCGTGCCGAGCGTGGGGAGCCCGGCGGTGCACGCGGCGAGGTAGCCCGATCCGTCCACGAAGGAGTCCATGCATCCAGGCTCCGACGACCGCGTCCATCACGCCAGAGCAGGCTTCTTCGGGGTCCCATAACATCGAGTTGTGGAGACGATCGACCCGCAGCTGCTCCGGGTCCTGCTCGCCGTGCGGGACGCCGGCTCGATCAGTCGCGCTGCCGCGGCGCTCGGCTACAGCCAGCCCGCCGTCAGTCAGCTGCTCACCCGCGCCGAACAACGGCTCGGGCACGACCTCGTGCTCAGGGGCGGTCGCGGCGCGACGCTGACCGAGTCCGGACGGGTGCTCGCCGACCACGCCCTGCACGTCGAGGCGGCGCTGGCCGCGGCGCGCGAGGACCTCGACGCCGTCGGGGGCCTCGCCCGTGGTCGGGTGCGGCTCGCCGGCTTCCCGAGCGCGTCGTCGACCCTCGTTCCGCCGGTGCTCGCGGCGCTGGCGGCGGACAGCCCCGGCGTCGTGACGTCGTACGTCGAGGCCGAGCCGCCCGAGGCCGTCGACCTGCTCCGACGCGGGGAGGTCGACGTCGCGCTGACGTTCTCGCACCCGATGCAGGACGACCCGGGGACCGATCCGACCCTGACGACGCGCGCACTCGGACGGGACCCGCTCGCGCTCGTCACCGCCGTCGGCGACGGGCAGCCCGACGGACGGACTGCCGACCTCGCCGCGTTCCGGGACGCACGGTGGATCGGCGGGTGTCCCCGCTGCCGCGGCCACCTGCTCGCATCGTGCGCCGCCTCCGGCTTCACACCGGAGATCGTGCTCGAGACCGACAACGCGGCGGCGGTCGTCGGGCTCGTCGCGGCCGGCCTCGGCGTCGCGCTGCTGCCCCGGCTCGCGCTCTCGACCACCGTCGTGCCGCCGGGGGTCGCGGTCACACCGGCCGACGACGCGCTGGCGCGCCGTGTCGAGGTCGTCGTCGCCCGCGGCGCGGACCGGGTCCCGAGCGTGCGGGCCGCGCTCGACGCGGTGCGCGGGGTGACGGGCCTGCTCGCCTGACCGGCACATGACGGACGGGAGGCTCCTCGCGGCGCCGCCCCGCGCCTCCCGTCAGGCGGTGGGTGCGTCGACCGCGCCACCGTAGCGTCGGTCGCGGCGCGCGTACTCCTCGATCGCCCCCCAGAGGTCGGTCCGCCGGAAGTCCGGCCAGAGCCGGTCGAGGAACACCATCTCGGCGTACGCCGACTGCCACAGCATGAAGTTCGACGTGCGCTGCTCGCCCGAGCTCCGCAGGAACAGGTCGACGTCCGGCAGCTCGGGCACGTACAGCCGCTTGGCCAACGCCTTCTCGGTCACCTGACTCGGCTTCATCCGCCCGGCGGCGACGTCCTCGGCCATGCCCCGTACCGCGTCGACGATCTCGTTCCGCCCGCCGTAGTTGACGCACATCGTCAGGGTGCAGACCTCGTTGTCGGCGGTCATCCGCTCGGCGGTCTGCAGCTCGTCGATGACGCTCCGCCAGAGCCGTGGTCGCCGGCCCGCCCACCGCACCCGCACACCCCACGCGTGCAGTTGGTCACGACGGCGGTGGATGACCTCGCGGTTGAAGCCCATCAGGAAGCGGACCTCCTCCGGCGAACGCTTCCAGTTCTCGGTCGAGAAGGCGTACGCCGAGACGTGCTTGACGCCGATCTGGATCGCACCGGCGACGACGTCGAGCAGCGAGGCCTCGCCGGCCTTGTGCCCCTCGACCCGGGTGAGGCCGCGCTGGTTCGCCCACCGGCCGTTGCCGTCCATGACGATCGCCACGTGCTCCGGGACGAACTGCGCCGGGATCGCCGGCGGCTGCTCCCCCGTCCAGTCGACGGGTCGCAGCCCCTCGGACACGGCTTCGGACGCAGACCGGCGTGGGCTCATGCAGGGGTTCCTTCGTGGTGGGACGGGACGGGGACGGCGGGCGCCGGGGTCGCGGCCACCGCTGCCGGCACGCCGCCAGGGGTCGGAGCGACCGGTGCGGGGTGCTCGCTGCGGTCGACGTGTGGCAGTGACCGGAGCGATCGTTCCAGGTGCCACTGGGCGTACGCCGCCACCACGCCGGAGGCCCGCGACCGCGTCCGTTCGTCGCAGGCGTCGACGGTCGACCAGTCCCCCGCGAGCAGCGCGCCGAGCAGGCCGAGCGTATCGGTGTCGAGGCGGGGCGTCCCGGGAGGCGCGGCCCGGTCGGCGACCACCCCGCCGAGCTGCACGACGAAGGCGGTGTGCGGGCCGGGCTCCCCGGTCACAGCACAGTCGCCGAACGACGGCGCCCAGCCCGCGATGCTCATCGCCCGCAGCAGGTACGAGTCGAGCGTGGCACTGACCACGTGCTCCCGACGCGACAGCGAACGGAGGGCTCCGACGAGCAACAGGTACTGCTGGAGTCCGGCGTCCGCCTCGCTCAACCGGTCGGCCGTCTCGACCATCGCGCTGGCAGCGGTGTAGGCGCCGTAGTCGGTCACGATCTGGGCACCGTACGAGCCGAGGCTCTCGGCCTGCGTGACGATGTCGAGCGATCGGCCCTCGTAGAACTGCGCGTCCACGACCATAAAGGGTTCGAGCCGGGAGCCGAACTTCGACGCCGTGCGCCGCACCCCCTTGGCCACCGCCCGGATCTTGCCGTGCTGCCGGGACAGCATCGTGACGATGCGGTCGGCCTCGCCGAGCTTGTGGGTGCGCAGCACGACGCACTCGTCCCGGTACAGCGGCATGGTCCCAGTATCCCCCGCGCCGCCGACAGCCGGCGGCGCGCGGCGGTGGTGCTCGTTCCGCGCGTGGGAGACCGTTCCGCGCGTGGGAGGCCGTTCCGCGCGTGGGAGGCCGTTCCGCGCGTGGGAGGCCGCGACTTCCGTCCTCCCTTGCGCGATCCGTCCTCCCATCTCGGGTGTGATGGGTCGGAACGCCCCGGGCGGCGGCGGGCGCGGCGAGCCTCGGCGCCCATGATCGGCGGCAGCACACGGACGGGAGGCGCGGTGCGGGTCGGACCCGCACCGCGCCTCCCGTCAGGGTGCGGTCCTACGCCGTGACCAGCTCCGGCGTGCCGGTCGCGGCCCCGGCGCGCACCGCGCGGTTCACCGCGGAGACGATCGCCTTGAGCGACGCGGTCGCGATGTCGGCGTCGATGCCGACGCCCCACAGTCGCGTCCCGTCGACGTCGAGCTCGACGTACGCCGCCGCCTTGGCGTCACCGGAGGCGCTCATCGTGTGCTCCGAGTAGTCGTACAGCGTGACCGCGACGCCCTGCTCCCGCATCACGGTGAGGAACGCGTCCACCGGACCGGTACCCACGGCGTCGGCGGTGACGGCGCTCTCGTCGACGCGCATCGCGACACTGAGCTTCGTCGTGCCGTCGAAGTCGCTCGACGTCGCCGTCTTCGTGATCTCGTAGCGGCCCCACTTGTCCGACTCGTCGTCGGCGGGCAGGTACTCGTCGCGGAACAGGTCCCAGATGCGCTCGGACGAGAACTCGCCGCCCTCGGTGTCGGTGCGTTGCTGCACCACGCCGGAGAACTCGATCTGCAGCTTGCGGGGCAGGTCGATGGCGTGGTCCGTCTTGAGCAGGTACGCGACACCGCCCTTGCCGGACTGCGAGTTCACGCGGATGACGGCCTCGTACGACCGGCCGATGTCCTTCGGGTCGACGGGCAGGTACGGCACCGCCCAGGCGATGTCGTCGACGGACTTCCCCGCGGCGGAGGCCTTCGCCTTCATCGCCTCGAAGCCCTTGTTGATGGCGTCCTGGTGCGAGCCGCTGAACGCCGTGTAGACGAGGTCGCCGGCCCACGGCTGCCGCTCGGGCACCGGCAGCTGGTTGCAGTACTCGACGGTGCGCTTGACCTGGTCGATGTCCGAGAAGTCGATCTCCGGGTCGATGCCCTGCGTGAACAGGTTCATGCCCAGCGCGACGAGGTCGACGTTGCCGGTGCGCTCCCCGTTGCCGAACAGGCAGCCCTCGATGCGGTCGGCTCCTGCCATGTAGCCGAGCTCGGCGGCGGCGACGGCGGTGCCGCGGTCGTTGTGCGGGTGCAGCGACAGGATGACGTCCTCGCGGTGGTCGAGGTTGCGCGACATCCACTCGATGGAGTCGGCGTACACGTTCGGGGTCGCCATCTCGACCGTCGCGGGCAGGTTGATGATCACCTTGCGATCGGGCGTGGGCTCGAACACCTCGAGCACGGCGTTGCAGATGCGGACTGCGACCTCGAGCTCGGTGCCCGTGTACGACTCCGGCGAGTACTCGTAGAACACCTGCGTGCCGTGCTGCAGTCGGGCCTCGGCAGCCTTGCACATCCGGGCTCCCGCGACCGCGATGTCGACGACGCCCTGGACGTCGGTGCGGAACACGACCTCGCGCTGGACGATCGACGTCGAGTTGTAGAGGTGCACGATGGCCTGCTTCGCGCCGTCGATCGCCTCGTAGGTGCGGTCGATCAGGTGCTCGCGCGCCTGGGTCAGCACCTGGATCGTGACGTCCTCCGGGATCGCGCCGTCGTCGATGAGCGACCGCACGAAGTCGAAGTCGGTCTGTGACGCGCTCGGGAAGCCGACCTCGATCTCCTTGTAGCCCATGCGGACGAGCAGGTCGAACATGGCGCGCTTGCGCTCGGCGTCCATCGGGTCGATCAGGGCCTGGTTGCCGTCGCGGAGGTCGACGGCGCACCACCGCGGGGCACGGTCGATGCGCTTCGTCGGCCACGTGCGGTCGGGCAGGTCGACGCGGATCTGCTCGTGGAAGGGGACGTACTTGTGGATCGGCATCCCGGAGGGGCGCTGGGTGTTCTGCATGATCGTCGCTTTCGTCGTCTCGCCGGCATCGGCGCTGTGGGGGCCACGACGGACTCCGCGACGAGGTGGGCCGTGTGTCAGGCCTCGTCGCGGCAGCGAAGGAGGAGGAGCGCCGAGTACATCGCTGCCACCGTAGCACTGGTACACCAGCACGGTGCAAGTGGATGACGCCCCGGCGCTCCCCCGCTCGTGTCCGCTCAGTCGACGGCGAGCGCCTCCGTCGGGGACACCCGCATGGCTCGCCGGACCGGTGCCACCGTGGCGACGACCGCGAGCACGAGGGCTCCGACGACCACGACCGCGACGGTCGCCGGTGGCAGGACGGGGGTGACGACGGTCCCGAGCGAGCCGAGCATCGTCTGCCCGCCGACCCATCCGTAGAGCGTGCCGAGGACGAGCCCGGTGACGACCGCCGCGACGACCATCTGCACGGCCTCGGTCACGATCATGCGACGGACCTGCGCTCCGGTGAGCCCGAGGACACGCAGCAGACCGAGCTCACGGCGTCGCTGGAGCACGCCGAGCGCCAGCGCGTTCACGACCCCCACCGCGGCGATGACGGCGGAGAACCCGACGATCACGCTCACCACGGTGTTCAGCTGGACGAAGAAGTCCCGCTGGGCCTGGACCGCGTCCGCCGGCAGGGACCCGTCGCCCATCGCCGACATCTGCGTCTCGACCACGTGCTGCATGATCCCGAGCGCGACCGCGAAGGTGACCAGCAGCGTCACGCCGATGACCAGCCCGATCGTCGCCCTGGACGACCGACCGGGGGCGCGCATCGCGTTCCGGCCGGCGAGCAGGACGACCGGGTCGCGTGACCCGATCCGGCCGATGAGCTGCAGGACCGGCGGCATCACGATCGTGGCGCCGACCGCGACCCCGGCGAACGAGACGAAGCCGCCGAGCGCCGCCGGCAGCACCGCGGCGGGCGTCGCGGCGCTGAGCACGAGCCCGAGTACCATCAGCAGCGCGCCTGCCGTCATGAGCAGGACTGCCCAGACCCGGCGTGCCCGGCCCGAACGGACGTCGTCGTGGCTCGGTTCGACCGTGGAGGACAACGCCTGCAGCGGCGTGACCGTGAGCACCCGACGCGACCCGGCCGCGAACGCACCCCAGGTCGCGAGGACGACGGCGACGAACGGCAGCGCGAGCTCCCACGGGACCAGCGTGTACGTCGTGTCCGGCAGGAACCCGTCTCGACGCAGCACGGTGACGAAGAGCGCGGACAGTCCGGTGCCGACGACGGTCCCGACGACACCGCCGACCGCTCCGACGAGGAGTCCCGTGCGGGTGGTCCTGGCACGCAGGCCGGCACCCGTCGCTCCGATCAGCCGCTGCAGCGCGATCGTGCGGGTCTGTCCGGCGATGATCGTGGCACAGGTGTTCGCCGTGACGATCGCGCCGACGTACAGCGCGATGCCGAGGAAGAGCCACCCGACGACGGACAGGATCGCCCGCACGGGTGCCAGGTCGTCGAGCCCCGTGGCCCCCATCGCCTGCGTGACGATGCCGGGGGCGATGACGAGGGCGGACCCGAACGTCGTGCCGAGTGCGGCGACGAGGACCGTCGGGGCGAACGTGCGCAGGCCGGTCACGCGGCTGCCTCCATCCCGAGCATCGTCGCCGAGATCTCGGCGGCGCTCATCGCCGGGCGGTCGTCGACGATGCGTCCGTCCGCCAGGAAGAGGATGCGGTCGGCGTTCGCGGCCGCGGTCGGGTCGTGCGTCACCATCACGACGCTCTGCCCCCACTCCTGCACCGCGCCGCGGAGGATCGCGAGGACGTCGCGCCCGGTGCGGGAGTCGAGGGCACCCGTCGGCTCGTCCGCGACGACCACGGCAGGACGCGAGGCGAGCGCGCGGGCGATCGCGACGCGCTGCTGCTGCCCACCGGAGAGTTGGTGCGGCCGGTGCGTCAGACGATCGCCGAGGCCGAGGAGGTCGACGAGCCGGTCGATCCAGGCCGACTCGTCGCGGCTCGGCTGCTGCCCGCCGAGCAGGAACGGCAGCCGGATGTTCTCGCGCACGTCGAGCGTCGGGACGAGGTTGAACGACTGGAACACGAAGCCGAGTCGGCGCCGCCGCAGCTCGGTGAGCTCCCGGTCACCGAGACCGGTGACGTCCACACCGTCGATGGTGATGCGCCCGGTGCTCACGGAGTCGAGCCCCGCGGCGACGTGCATCAGCGTCGACTTGCCGGAGCCCGACGGCCCCATCACCGCGGTGAACTCGCCCGCGCCGATGTCGACACTGACGTCGTCGAGCGCGGTGACACGCCGCGCCGCGTCACCGTAGTGCTTGGAGACGTGGTCGAGCCGGATGATCGGGGTCTGGTTGGTGGTCATGCTCCGAGCTTCGCGCCCGGGAGGCTCGCCCCGCGTCCGTCGCGCGGCTCCTGTGGATGGTCCGCTCGGCTCGTCGTGCTGTGGAGGGGTCATCCTGTCGGATGACGGCGAATCCGCCGGTGGTCGGCGGTGTCACTCGGCCTTCGGCACCAGCCCGTGCTCGTGCGCGAACACGACGAGCCGGACGCGGTCGCGCAGGTCCAGCTTCGTGAGCACCCGTGAGATGTGCGTCTTGACCGTCGCCTCGCTGACGTACTCGTGCTGCGCGATCTCGCTGTTGCTGTAGCCGCGCGCCGCGAGGTCGAAGATCTCCCGCTCGCGCGGCGTCAGCTCGGCGAAGGCGGCCGGCACGGCGGCGGCCTGCGACGCACTGTCGTCGTACCGGCGGAGGAGCTCGCGGGTGGCCGACGCGGCGAACACGGCGGTGCCGGCGTGCACGGTCCGGACCGCGGCGAGCAGGAACTCCGGGTCGGCGTCCTTGAGCACGAAGCCGCTCGCGCCGGCTCGGATCGCCTTCGCCGCGGCCTCGTCGAAGTCGAACGTGGTGAGCACGAGGACCTTCGCGGCGTCCGCTCCGCCCTGCTCGACGATGCGCGCCGTCGCCGTGATGCCGTCCATCACCGGCATGCGGACGTCCATGAGCACGACATCGGCCCCGGTACGGCGGACGAGCTCGGCCCCTTCGGCCCCGTCGCCGGCCTCGCCGACGAACTGCAGGTCGGGCTGCGAGTCGATGAGCATCCGGATCCCGGTGCGGAAGAGCGCCTGGTCGTCGACGAGGGCGACCCGGATCGGGCTGCCGGTCGGCTGGGACGTGGTCATCTGGTGCGCTCCTGCTCCATCTGGGTGATGCGGCCGCGGGGGAACTGGCCGCTCCCGGGGACCGTCGGCATGCGGACGGCCACCGCGAAGTCGTCGCCACGCGGCCCCGCCGTCATCGACCCGCCGGTCATCGCGACGCGCTCGCGCATCCCCACGAGCCCGTGGCCGGTCCCGGGGCCGCGCGTGCCGTCGTCGGCCATCCGGTTGATGACCGTGATCTCGACGGTGTCGGGTCGGTAGGTCAGCGAGGCGTGGACCGGCGTCCCGCCCTCGCCGTGCTTCCACGCGTTCGTCAGGCTCTCCTGCACGATGCGGTACACGGCGAGCTGGGTGGTGGTGGGCAGGCCGGTCGGGTCGCCCTCCCGGTCCACCCGGACGTCCAGGCCGACCTCGCGCATCTCGGCCACGAGCACGTCGAGGTCGGCTGCCTCGGGCGTCGGGACCGTCCCCTGCTCGTGCCGCAGGGCACCGAGCAGTTCACGGACGTCACCCAGGGCACTGCGCGCGGTGCTCGAGATGGTGGCGAGCGCCTGGTCGGCGATCGCCGGGTCGGCCTTCGCGGCGTACCGGGCGCCGTCCGCCTGCGCGATCACGACGGCGAGCGAGTGGGCCACGATGTCGTGCATGTCGCGGGCGATCCGCACGCGTTCCTGCTCGACCGCGACGGCACGGTCGGCCCGGGCCGCGTCGCGTTCGGCGACGAGCTGGGCCTCGCGGCTCATGCTGGCCGACCGGCGCGCACGGCGGACGAGGCCGGCGAGCCACGGGAGCAGGAGCAGGAGCAGGACGGCGGCGAACGTCGCCACCACGACCTGCAGGGTCTCGAGCGCGGGCGTCGAGGCAGTGTCGATGCCGGAGCGGCGCTGGTAGTCCTGCAGGCCGATGTACCCCGCCGCGACGAACGATCCGCCGACGGCGGACAGGAGCCCGGCGATGCGCACGCGGCGGCTGCCGTAGGCGCTGGTGGTGAAGAGGACACCGGCGAGCAGCACGTTCGACGGATCGGGTTGCGTCTGGCCGCTCGCCATCTCGAACACCGCGACGACCCAGGACAGCGCCAGCGCCAACCCCGGTGAGAGACGACGGATCGCGAGCGCCCCGCTCAGTCCGACGACGGTCACCAGCCACAGGGGCGACTGGTCGACCGAGACGCGCAGGAGCACCAGCAGGACACCGAGCAGCACCGCCGCGGTGACGTCGGTGACGAGCTGCGCGCGCAGCATGGGACGGAACACCACCCCACGGTACGACCAGACCGGGGCGCGCGCGTCCGACCAGGGGATGACCCGGATCAGAAGCCCAGGCGGCCGAGCTGCTTCGGGTCGCGCTGCCACTCCTTGGCGACCTTCACGCGGATGTTCAGGTACACGTGGCGCCCGCCGAGCAGCGACTCGATCTCGGTGCGTGCCCGGGACCCGACGTCCTTCAGCCGCTCGCCGCCCCGTCCGATGACGATCGCCTTCTGGCTGTCGCGCTCGACGAACAGGTTCGCGAAGATGCGCAGCGGTCCGTCCGGGTCGTCGTCCTCGTCGGGCTCGACGACGTCCTCGATCACGACCGCGAGCGAGTGCGGCAGCTCGTCGCGCACGCCCTCGAGCGCGGCCTCGCGGACGAGCTCGGCGATGCGGTCCTCGTCGGTCTCCTCGGTCACGGTCGACGCGTCGTAGAGCTGCGGCGACTCGGGCAGCATTTTCGTGATCTCGCCGAGCAGGACCTCGAGCTGGATCCCCTTCGTCCCCGAGGTGGGCACGATGGCGTCCCAGTCGCGGAGCTGCGACACGGCGAGGAGCTGCTCCCCGACGCGGTCCTTCGGAGTGCGGTCGATCTTCGTGACGATCGCGATCTTCTTCGCCCGCGGGTACTGGTCGAGCGACTCGTTGATGAACTTGTCGCCCGGGCCGATCGGCTCGTTCGCGGGGACGCAGAACCCGATCACGTCGACGTCGCCGAGCGTCGACTGCACGAGGTCGTTCAGCCGCTCGCCGAGCAGGGTGCGGGGTCGATGCACCCCGGGGGTGTCGACGATGATGACCTGGCCGTCGGGGCGGTGCACGATGCCCCGGATGGCTCGGCGGGTGGTCTGCGGCTTCGACGAGGTGATCGCGACCTTCTCGCCCACCAGGGCGTTGGTCAGCGTCGACTTGCCGACGTTCGGGCGTCCCACGAAGGAGACGAAGCCCGCGCGGTACGGCTGCGCCGTGGTGTCGGTGTCGGCGTCCGCGAGGGTGCCGTTGTCGGGTTCGTGCTCGGTCATGCGTTCGGTGTTCCCGTCGTGCTCGGAGTGGTGTCGTCGAGGGCGTCCTCGGCGTCCTGGAGAGCGGTGCTCCGCTCGGCCAGGACGGTGATCAGGTGGCGGCGCTTGCCCTCGACCCGGTCGGCCGTGAGCTCGACGCGGGAGACGGTGACCTGCTCGCCGCGGACCGGGAGCCGGCCGAGCTCCTTCGTCAGCAGGCCGCCGGCGGTGTCGACGTCGTCGTCCTCGAGCTCGATGCCGAACAGGTCGCCGAGCTCGTCGATCGGCATCCGGGCGGAGATGCGCCAGACGCCGGGGCCGACCTCGGTGCGGTCGACCACGGTGCGGTCGTACTCGTCGGAGATGTCGCCGACGAGTTCCTCGATGAGGTCCTCCATCGTGACGAGTCCGGCGACGCCGCCGTACTCGTCGACCACGAGGACCAGGTGGTTCTTCGCGACCTGCATGTGCCGAAGGGTGTCGTCCGCCGGCTTGGACTCGGGGACGAACTCGGCCGGGCGCAGCAGCGTCGTGACCGGTTCCCGCTCGCTGCCCGGCTGCTCGTACAGCGCCCGCGAGACGTCGCGCAGGTAGAGCACGCCGAGCACGTCGTCGCTGTCCTTGCCGGTCACGGGCATCCGTGACACACCGGCGACCAGGAAGCGCTCCATCCCGGCTGCCAGGGTCGCCTCGGCGTCGACGGTGAGCATGTCCGTGCGGGGCACCATGACCTCGCGCACCAGGGTGTCGCTGAACTCGAAGACCGAGTGGATGAGCTCGCGGTCGTCCTGCTCGAGGACGTTGCTCTCGGTCGCCTCGTCGACGAGCGACAGCAGCTGCTCCTCGCTCGAGACCGTCGACGCACTGCGACCCCGTCCGGGTGTGACGCGGTCGCCGATCGCCACGAGCAGCCCCGCGAGCGGCCCGAGCACGATGCGGACGGCGCGCACGAGGCCGCCGGTGGCCCCGATGAGGCGCTCGGCGTGGGCGCGCCCCACGCTGCGCGGGCTGGACCCGACGAGCACGAACGACACGGCGGTCATGATCGCGGCCGAGACGACCAGGGCCACCCACCAGGTGTCGAACACCGTGACGAGCGCGATCGTCACGAGCACCGCGGCGGCGGTCTCGGCGAGCACCCGCACGAAGTTCAGCGCGTTGACGTGCGCGCCGACGTCGTCGGCGACCGCCTCGATCGCGCGACGGTTCCGGCTGCCGCGCGCGATCTCGTCGAGGTCGGCGCGGGAGAGCACGGTCAGCGCGGCGTCGGACGCGGCGAGCAGCCCGCCGACGACGACCAGGACGAACGCCGCCGCGAGCAGGACGGCGACGAGCACCATCAGGTCACCGCCCGCGACGCTGCGCCGCGAAGGCGGAGAGGATCTCGCCCTGCAGCCCGAACATCTCGGCCTTCTCCTCCGGCTCGGCGTGGTCGAAGCCGAGCAGGTGGAGGATGCCGTGGCACGTGAGCAGCAGCATCTCGTCGGTCGTGGTGTGTCCGGCGGTCTTCGCCTGCTCGGCGGCGACCTGCGGGCACACGACGATGTCCCCGAGCAGCCCGACCGGGGTCGGCGCGTCCTCGGTCCCGGGGCGGAGTTCGTCCATCGGGAAGCTCAGGACGTCCGTCGGCCCCGGCTCGTCCATCCAGCGGACGTGCAGCTGTTCCATCGCGCCCTCGTCGACCAGCACGATCGCGAGCTCCGCGTCCGCGTGGACGTGCAGCGCGTCGAGCGCGAAGGCGGCGAGGCGCTGGATCGCCTGCTCGTCGACCTCGACGCCGGACTCGTTGTTGAGCTCGATGCTCACCGGTTGCCTCCTCGGGCGTCGTCCTGCGGGTACGGGGACTGCTGGCGGTCCTGCGGCGGGCGTCCGCGGCGCTCGGCCCGGTTCGCCCCGGCGGGGTTCCCCGTCGGCGCGGTCCCGCGGCCTCCGGGTCGGTGCCCGGCCTGTTCCGCGAGTCGTTCCTCGTCGTACACGGTGTAGGCGTCGACGATCCGTCCGACCAGCGTGTGGCGGACGACGTCCTCGCTGCCGAGCCGGGCGAAGTGGATGTCGTCGACGTCGCCCAGGATCCGGGTGACGAGCCGGAGACCCGAGAGGTTGCCGGGCAGGTCGACCTGGGTGATGTCGCCCGTGACGACCATCTTCGAGCCGAAGCCGAGACGCGTCAGGAACATCTTCATCTGCTCGGGCGTGGTGTTCTGCGCCTCGTCGAGGATCACGAACGAGTCGTTGAGGGTGCGGCCGCGCATGTACGCCAGCGGCGCCACCTCGACCGTGCCGGCTGCGAGCAGCTTCGGGACGAGCTCGGGGTCCATCATCTCGTTGAGCGCGTCGTACAGCGGGCGCAGGTACGGGTCGATCTTGTCGGTCAGGGTGCCCGGCAGGAACCCGAGCCGCTCCCCCGCCTCGACCGCGGGACGGGTCAGGATGATGCGCGTGACCTCGCGCCGCTGCAGCGCCTGGACGGCCTTCGCCATCGCGAGGTAGGTCTTGCCGGTGCCCGCCGGACCGATGCCGAACGTGATGGTGTGCTGGTCGATCGCGTTGACGTAGGCGCGCTGGCCGTCGGTCTTCGGGCGCACGGACTTGCCGCGACTCGAGACGATCGGCGTGCCGAAGGTGTCGGAGGGCTTGCGGTCCTCGTCGAGGATGCGCGCCGACGTCGGGATGTCGGCCGGGCCGATGTCCTGGCCGCGCTTCACCATGCCGACGAGCTCGTCGACGAGGGCGTGCGCGCGGGCGACGTCACGTTCGGCGCCGGTCAGCGACACCTCGTTCCCGCGGACGAGCACCCGGACCCCCGGGTACTGGCGTTCGACCGTCTTGAGCAGGCGGTCCTGCGGGCCGAGGAGCTGCACCATGGCGATGCCGTCGACCTGGATGTCGACGGTCACGTCGGACGGATCGGTCACGGGACGCGCCACGGGGCGGTCGGTCCCGGGCTGTGCGGGTTCGGGACGGACGGGTTCGTCAGCCGGCAAGGAGATTCCCTTCGTGCAGGTCACCTGCGAGGACGTGCGCGTGCACGTGGAACACGGTCTGACCGGCGGCTTCGCCGGTGTTGAAGACGAGACGGAACTGGCCGCCCGCACGCTCGTCGGCGATGCGACGAGCGGTGGCGACGACGTGTGCGAGCAGCTCCGGGTCGCCGGCCGCGAGCTCGGTGACGTCGCGGTACTGCTCGGTCTTGGGCACCACGAGCACGTGGACGGGTGCCTTGGGCGCGATGTCCTCGAACGCGATCACCCGGTCGTCCTCGGCGACGATGGTCGCCGGGATCTCGCGGGCGACGATCTTCGAGAAGACGCTCGGCTCGCTGCTGCTCATGGTGACCATCGTAGGACCCGCCTCCGACGCCACTACCAGCGCCCGAGCCGGGTCTGCAGGACGGCCAGCGCGGCCGGCCCGGCGGTCGACGTGCGGAGCACGGTGTCGCCGAGCCGCACCCGCACGGCGCCGGCGGCCTCGAAACGATCGAACTCGGACCCGTCGATGCCGCCCTCCGGACCGACCACCAGGACGATCTCGTCGACGTCCGTCGGCGGCTCCCACGCGGAGAGCCGCACCGCACCCACCGGGTCCAGCACGACCACCGCACGCCGCGCCTCCCGGCCGCCGCCCGACGACGGGCCGGCAACCGACGACGCGCCGTCGCCCGACGACGAGCCGCCATCCGACGACGAGCCGGCCAGCGCGGCCAGCTGCGCCGTCGTCACCGGCGCGTCCACCGACGGGACGCGCGAGCGGACCGCCTGCTTCGCGGCCTCCTGCGCGATGGCCGCCCACCGGGCACGGCCCTTGTCGACCTTGGCGCCGTCCCACCGGGACACGCTCCGCGCGGCCGACCAGGGGACGATCCGGTCGACGCCGATCTCGGTCGCGGCCTGCACCGCCATCTCGTCGCGCCCGCCCTTCGCGAGCGCCTGCACGAGCACCAGCGCCGGACGCGGCTCCGCGTCGACCGCGACGTCGGCGACCGTCAGGGTCAGCGTGTCCTTCCCGGTCGACGCGACCGAACCCGTGACGACCGTGCCGCGCCCGTCCGCGATGCGCAGCGCCTCGCCGACGCGGACCCGCGCGACGGACACCGCGTGCCGCCCCTCGGCGCCGTCCAGCGACACCGGGTCGCCGACACCGACACCGTCGAGCAGGCCGGGCTCCACCAGGTACAGCGACGCCATCAGAAGTTGAAGAAGCGGTCGCGCAGCTTGCCGAACATGCCCTGCTGGAAGCGGGCGAGCTGCGGCCCCGGCGCCTTGTGCGACTTCGCGAGCTGCTCGACGAGTCCGCGCTCCTTGTGCGAGAGCTTCGTGGGGGTCACGACCTGCACCCCGACGCGGAGGTCACCCCGACCGGTGCCGCGCAGCTTCGTCACGCCGCGGTCCTTGATCACCAGGACGTCGGCGCTCTGCACGCCCGGGCGGATCTCGAGCTCGACCGGCCCGTCGAGGCCGTCGATGGTCGTGTGCGCACCGAGGATCGCGTCGGTCATCTGGACCTCGAGCGTCGCGAGGAGGTCGTCGCCGTCGCGGCTGAACACGTCGTGGTGGCGCACCTTCACCTCGAGGTAGAGGTCCCCCGAGGGGCCGCCGGCCGGGCCGACCTCGCCCTGACCGGGCATCTGCAGACGGAGCCCGGTCTCGACGCCCGCGGGCACGTCGACGGGGATCGTGCGGCGTGCGCGGACGCGGCCCTGTCCCTGGCACGTCGGGCAGGGGCTCGGGATGACGGTGCCGTAGCCGCGGCACGTGCCGCAGGGCGCGCTCGTCACGACGTTGCCGAGCAGCGAGCGGACCTGGCGCTGGATGTGGCCGGAGCCGCCGCAGATGTCGCAGGTGCGCGGGCTCGTCCCCGGCGCGCAGCACGAGCCGTTGCACGTCTCGCAGACGACGGCCGTGTCGACCTCGACGTCCTTGTGCGTGCCGAACACGACCTCGTCCAGGTCGACCTCGATGCGCAGCAGGGCGTCCTGCCCGCGCTCGGCCCGGCTCCGCGGTCCGTTGCCGCGTCCGCCGCCGCCACCGCCGCCGAAGAAGGCGTCGAAGATGTCGCTGAAGCCGCCGGCGGCACCGCCGCCGAACGGGCTCTCCTGCGGGCCGGCGTCGTAGCGGCGACGCTGCTCGGGATCGCTCAGCACGTCGTACGCGTGCGTCACGTCCTTGAAGCGCTCGGCCGCGTCCGGGCTCGGGTTCACGTCCGGGTGCAGCTCGCGCGCCAGCCGTCGGTAGGCCTTCTTGATGTCGGCATCGGAGGCGTCCGGCTGGACGCCGAGGACGTCGTAGTGGTCTGCCACGGTTCCCTCAGTCGGTTTCGGTTCGGTCGGTGGGTCGCGGCGGTCGCCGCGGTCCGGTCTGGAGGCGCGGAGCCGGTCCGCTGGACACCGCGCGGGGGGCGCGTGGTCCGGTCAATGTTCGCCCAGCAGCTTGGACAGGTACCGTGCGACCGCGCGGACGGCGGCCATGTTCGTGCCGTAGTCCATGCGGGTCGGGCCCAGGACGCCCAGTCGGGCGACCGCCCCGCCTCCGGCGAGGTAACCGCCGGCCACGATGCTCGTCGCGTCGAGGCCGTACTCGGCGTTCTCGGCGCCGATGCTCGCGGCCACGGCCACGTCGTCCACCTGCATCTCGCCGAACAACCGGAGCAGGGTCACCTGTTCCTCGATCGCCTCGAGCACGGGGTACAGGCCGCCGGAGAAGTCACGCTCGCTCTTCGCCAGGTTCGCAGCGCCGGCCATGACCAGGCGGTCCTGCCGGTTCGCCGCCACCTGCTCGATGAGGGTCGCGACGACGACGCCGCCCAGGGTCTGCGCGTCCGGGCGGAGCTGCCGCGGGACCTCGCGCAGGGCACGGGGGACGTCCCGCAGCAGGAGTCCGACGCTCGCGCCGTTCACGACGGTCCGGAGCTCGGTGAGCGAGTCCTCGTCGAGGGGGACGTCCGTCTCGACCACACGCTGCTCGACGCGGGCCGTGTCTGTGATCAGGACGACCATGAGCCGGGTGTCGCCGAGCCGCACGAGCTCGACGTGCTGCACGCGGGCACGCACCATCGACGGGTACTGCACGAGCGCGACCTGGTTGGTGAGCTGGCTGAGCAGGCGGACGGTGCGGCCGAGGACCTCGTCGAGGTCGTTCGGCGTGCCGAGGAAGGTCTCGATGGCGTGCCGCTGCGCCGTCGACAGGGGCCGCGCCGCCGCGAGGTGGTCGACGAACAGGCGGTAGCCCTTGTCCGTGGGCACCCGACCGGACGAGGTGTGCGGCGCCGCGATGAGCTGTTCGTCCTCGAGCTGTGCCATGTCGTTGCGGATCGTCGCCGCGCTGACGCCGAAGGCGTGCCGCTCGACGATCGTCTTCGAGCCGACGGGCTCGCGCGAGGCGACGTAGTCCCGCACGATCGCCTTGAGGACCTCGAGGGAGCGTTCGCTGACCATCCGGACCCCTTCCGTTCGATGCTGGCACTCGGACGTGTCGACTGCTGATCCTACGCCCGACCGCCGACCCACCGGGACCGGAGGCCCCTGCGCCGGTACGCTCACGGCATGAGCTACGGACAGCAACCAGGCGGCCCGCAGGACGGCCGGTACGGCCAGCAGCCGGGGGGACCCCAGAACCCGCAGGGACCGCAGTACCCGGCCGGCTTCACGCCGCCCCAGCCGATGTCGCCGGAGGACCAGCGCCTCTGGGCGACGCTGACGCACGTCGGCGGCATCTTCTTCAGCCTGGTCGTGCCGATCATCGCGTACCTGGTGCTGCGCGACCGTGGGCAGTTCATCAAGGAGCACACTCGCCAGGCGCTGAACTTCCACATCACGGCGGCGATCGCGTACGTCGTGGCGTGGCTGCTCTGCCTGGTCGTGATCGGCTTCGTCCTGCTCCCGATCATCGGCGTGCTCGTGATCGTGTTCGCGATCCTGGCGGCCGTGGCGGCGAACCGCGGCGACCTCTACCGCTACCCGCTCACGATCGAGTTCATCAAGCAGTAGCGCGGGCGGCAGCCCGTGCGCTAGTCGAGCAGCTCGCGGACGACCGCGTCCGCGAGCAGCCGACCCTGCAGGGTCAGCTCGATCCGTCCCCGCACCGCGGCCGACCCGTCCACGAGACCGCGGGCGATGAGGCCGGCGACGCGGCCACGGGCCTCCCGGCCGAGCTCCGCGGTGGTGAGCTCGCCGCGCACGCGAGCGGCCAGCAGCACCCGCTCGACGTACCGGGTGTCGGCGTCGAGCGTCTCGCGCCCCGCCGCGGGCGACTCGCCCGCCAGCACCCGGTTCGCGTACGCGGCCGGGTGCTTCACGTTCCACCAGCGGGTGCCGGCGACCGCCGAGTGCGCGCCCGGGCCGACGCCCCACCAGTCGTGACCCTTCCAGTAGGACAGGTTGTGCCGGCTCGCGTGGCGCTCCGGACCGCCGTGCTCGTCGGCGCGTGCCCAGTTCGAGACCTCGTACCAGGCGTACCCGGCGTCGGCGAGGGTCCGGTCCGCGAGCTCGTACATGTCGGCGGCCAGGTCGTCGTCGGGCGCGGGGAGCTCGCCGCGGGCCACCATCCGCCCCATCGCCGTGCCCTCCTCGACGATGAGCGAGTAGGCCGACACGTGGTCGGGGGCGCAGGCGAGCGCGGCGTCGAGCGAGGTGCGCCAGTCGTCGAGGGACTCCCCCGGGGTCGAGTAGATGAGGTCGAGGCTGACGTCGAGGCCCTGCTGCTTCGCGAGGTCCACGACGACCGGCACGCGCTCGGGGTCGTGCGTCCGGTCGAGTGTGGCGAGGACGTGCGGCACCGCGGACTGCATGCCGTAGCTCATCCGGGTGAACCCACCGCGCGCGAGCGTCGCGATGGCGTCCGCGTCCACGGAGTCCGGGTTCGCCTCGGTCGTGACCTCCGCGCCCGGCAGGATGCCCCACGTGTCGTCGATCGCGCGGAGGATCATCACGAGGTCGTCCGCCGGCAGCATCGTCGGTGTGCCACCGCCGAAGAACACCGTCGAGACCGGGCGGCGCGGCACCCCGGAGCGGTCGAGGACCTCGGCCGCCCAGCGGATCTCCTGCACCGCGTGGCCGGCGTAGTCGTCGCGGCGCACCCCGCGGAGCTCCGACGCCGTGTAGGTGTTGAAGTCGCAGTAGCCGCAGCGCACCCGGCAGAACGGCACGTGGACGTACACCCCGAAGGGGACGTCGCCGGCGCCCGGGCCGGGGGTGAGCAGGCCGTCCGCGGGAGCGGGATCGGCGATCGGGAGCGCACTCGGCATGGACTCCATTCTCGGCCATGATGGAGCCATGGAGCACCACACCGTCCCCACCACGGTGCTGTGGGACATCGACGGCACCCTCGTCCTCAACGCAGCGTCGCCGGGCAACCTGTACCACCTGGCCGTCGAACGCGCCGTCGGCCGCGACCTGGTGCTGAAGGTCGGCCACCAGCACGGACGCACCGACGCGGGCCTCATCGCCGACCACGTCCGGGCGCACGACCTCGACGACGCGCTCATCCCCACGGTGAGCCGGCACCTGCGCGACCTGACCGACGAGCGGTACGGCCGGGGCGAACGCCGCTCCCCCGCCCCGGGTGCCGCCGCGCTCGTCCGACGCTTCGCCGCGCTGGGCTGGCGGAACGGGCTGCTGACCGGCAACTCGGAGCACCGGGCGCGGGTGAAGCTCGGCGGCGCGGGCTTCGACCTCGACGCGTTCGACTGGGAGCACTCGTACTTCGGGGACGCCGAGGTCGAGCGCACCGGGGTCACTGCGCGTGCCGCTGCGGCACTGTCCGGGGAGCGGGCCGTGATCGTCGGGGACACCCCGCGGGACGGCGAGGCGGCCGATGCGGTGGGCATCCCGTTCGTCGCGGTCGCGACCGGGGTCTACGAGGTCGACGCCCTGCGGGGGACGAGCGCGGTGTGCGTCGCGCGGGACTGCGTGCAGGACGCCCGGCTGCTCGAGGACGCGATCGCCGCGCTCCCGCCGCTGCGCTGAGCGGGGGCGCGCTCAGTCGCCGCGCAGTGCGCTGAGGTACTTCGCGGCCATCACCCGCTGCTGCCGACGGAGCAGCGGGGCGACGAGCGCCCACTTCCGGCTGGACGGCTGCGAGAACTGCCGGATCTGGAGCCACACCGAACCGTCGCTCGTGCGTTCGACCACGAAGGACTCCTCGCCGGACAGCGGGTGGCCCTCGAGCGTGCCGTACGCGAAGCCCTTGCGGTCGGTCTCGTCGATGATCGACACGACGCGGACCGGGGCGTGCACGGTCTGCCCGAAGGCGTGCATCTCGAGCGTCGCCGTCGTGCCGGCCGTCAGCAGCGGCGTGCCGTCGGCCGCGAACTTCTCGACGCGGGGCGTGCCGATCGACGCCGGCGCGATCGGGACGCCGTGCGCGTCGAACGTCACCGGGTTGTACCGGACCTCGTCGTCGTCCGGCTGGTCACCGACCTGCACCCGGATGCCGCTGCGCTCCTGGATCTGCCAGGTCAGCGCCTGCGTCACCGCGGTCTCGAACCGCGCGTCGCCGTGGCCGATCCGTGCCCGCGACTCCGCCGGGGTGAACCCCTCCGGCGGGTAGGTCATGAGGTCCGCCGCCTGCGTGGCACCGACGGCACCGTAGGTCAGGGCGGTCGGGTAGCTGCCGCGGGAACTCATGGAGCCATCGTACCGGCGGGGCCGACCGCACCGTGTCCCCCGCAGCTCGAGACGGACCACGGAGCCCCGCTCGTGGCGGGGCTCCGTGGTGCTGCTCGTGGTCGCCGAGCTACTTCTTCTTCTCTTCGACGTCGCCCGAGAGCGCCGCGATGAAGGCCTCCTGCGGGACCTCGACGCGACCCACCATCTTCATGCGCTTCTTGCCCTCCTTCTGCTTCTCGAGGAGCTTGCGCTTGCGGGTGATGTCACCGCCGTAGCACTTCGCGAGGACGTCCTTGCGCATCGCCCGGATGCTCTCGCGGGCGATGATCCGCGCACCGATCGCGGCCTGGATCGGCACCTCGAACTGCTGGCGAGGGATGAGCTTGCGGAGCCGCTCGGTCATCAGCGTGCCGTAGGCGTAGGCCTTGTCGCGGTGGACGATCGCGCTGAACGCGTCGACCTGCTCGCCCTGCAGCAGGATGTCGACCTTCACGAGGTCCGCGGCCTGGTCGCCGGTGGGCTCGTAGTCGAGCGAGGCGTAGCCCTGGGTCTTGCTCTTCAGCTGGTCGAAGAAGTCGAACACGATCTCGCCGAGGGGCATCTCGTAGCGGATCTCGACGCGGTCCTCGCCCAGGTACTCCATGCCGAGCAGGGATCCGCGTCGCGACTGGCAGAGCTCCATGATCGCGCCGACGTAGTCCTTCGGCGCGAGGATCGCCGCGCGGACCATCGGCTCGCGGACCTCGACGATGCGCCCGCCCGGGAACTCGGACGGGTTCGTGACCTCGGTCACGGAGTTGTCCTCGTTGGTGACCTCGTAGATCACGCTGGGCGCGGTCGTGATGAGGTCGAGGCCGAACTCGCGCGACAGCCGCTCGGTGATGATCTCGAGGTGGAGCAGGCCGAGGAAGCCGCAGCGGAACCCGAACCCGAGCGCCACCGAGGTCTCGGGCTCGTACACGAGGGCCGCGTCGGAGAGCTTGAGCTTGTCGAGCGCCTCGCGCAGGTCCGGGTAGTCCGAACCGTCGATCGGGTACAGCCCCGAGAACACCATCGGCTTCGGGTCCGTGTAGCCGGGCAGGGCCTCGGTCGCGGGGCGCTGCGCACTCGTGACCGTGTCACCGACCTTCGACTGGCGCACGTCCTTCACGCCGGTGATGAGGTACCCGACCTCGCCGACCGAGAGCCCCTTGGTCGGCTTCGGCTCCGGCGACGACACACCGATCTCGAGGATCTCGTGCGTCGACTTCGTCGACATCATCTGGACCTTCTCGCGCGGGTGGATCGTGCCGTCGATCATGCGCACGTACGTCACGACACCGCGGTAGCTGTCGTAGACCGAGTCGAAGATCATCGCGCGCGGTGCCGCGTCGGCGTTCCCGACGGGGTTCGGCACGGTCCGGACGACGCGGTCGAGCAGTTCGGGCACACCGACGCCGGTCTTGCCGGAGACGCGGAGGACGTCCTCCGGCTTGCCGCCGATGAGCTGCGCGAGCTCGGCCGCGTACTTGTCCGGGTCGGCGGCGGGCAGGTCGATCTTGTTGAGGACCGGGATGATCTCCAGGTCGTTCTCGAGCGCCAGGTACAGGTTGGCGAGCGTCTGGGCCTCGATGCCCTGCGCTGCGTCGACGAGCAGGATGGCGCCCTCGCACGCGGCGAGCGACCGGGAGACCTCGTACGAGAAGTCGACGTGACCGGGGGTGTCGATCATGTTCAGCGCGAACGTCTGCCCGTCGAGCTCCCACGGCATGCGGACCGCCTGCGACTTGATCGTGATGCCGCGCTCGCGCTCGATGTCCATGCGGTCGAGGTACTGCGCACGCATCGCCCGCTCCTCGACGATGCCGGTGATCTGCAGCATGCGGTCGGCCAGCGTGGACTTGCCGTGGTCGATGTGCGCGATGATGCAGAAGTTGCGGATCGCCTCGGCCGGGGTCGCGGCGGGCTCGAGCGGCGCGGATGCTTGTGGGCTCACGGTTCCTCAGGGGGTCGGTGCGGTCGAACGATTGTCCCACGGTTGCACGCGGGCAGCGCGCAACCGGAGGCCGGCCTGTGGAGGCACGGTACGGACCGGGACGCTGTGCAGGACGAACGGGCGGCGCGTGGCGGCGCCGCCACGCGCCTCCCGTCCGTCAGGCGGTCACCGTGGCGGGCGCGGGCAGCGCGCCCAGGCCGCGGCGCAGGTCCTCGACGGTCGCTGCCAGGCAGACCCGGATCCAGCCCTCGCCGGAGCGCCCGAACGCGCTGCCCGGTGCGACCGCGACGCGCTCCTGGTGCAGGAAGGCGAGCGCCCACTCGGCGACGTCGCCCTGCGACGCGTGCGAGACGTCGACCCACAGGTAGAAGGCGCCGCGCGGGTCGAGGTAGCGGATGCCCGCTGCGTCGAGCACCTCCTTCGCGACGGCGAGGTTCGCGCGGTAGTGCTCGCGCGCGTCCTGCACGGCCTGGTGGTCGCCCACGATCGCCGCGAGCGCCGCCCACTGGTCCGGCTCGGCGACGCAGCTGATCATCGCCTCCTGCGTCGTGCGCATCGTCGGCCCCATGCCCTTCGGCGTCACCAGGTAGCCGACCCGGACACCGGTCATCGCGTACGTCTTGCTCAGCGAGAAGGCGGTGAAGACCCGGTCGTCCTCGTCGAGGGACGCGATGCTGACGTGGCGGGTGCCGTGGGTGAAGTACTCGTAGACCTCGTCGCTGATCACCCAGAGGTCGTGCCGCTTCGCCAGGGCCAGCAGGGCGCGCAGGGTCTCCTCGCCGAACACCGAGCCGAGCGGGTTCGACGGCGAGTTCACCACGATCGCGCGGGTGTGCTCGGTGATGCTCGCCTCGAGCGCCCCGAGGTCCGGCTCGAAGTCGTGCTGCGGCTCGAGCCGGTACGGCACCGGGGTGGCGCCGATGATGTGCGCGTTCATCGTGAAGGTCGTGTAGCCGGGGTCCGGCACGAGGACCTCGTCGCCGGGGCCCAGCACGAGGGTCATCGCCTGGAACAGCGCCTGGGTCGCGCCGATGGTCGTCCAGACCTGCTCGACGTCGACCTCGATGCGGTTCTCGCGACGGAGCTTGTCGCGGATCGCCTCGCGCAGCGGCGTGATGCCACCGTTCGGCGTGTAGTCCGTGCGGTCCTCGCTCCACGCGCGGCGGGCGGCCTCGCCGATGTGCGGCGCGACCGGGACGTCGGGCTCGCCGATCACGAGCATCGCGACGTCGGTGCCGTCGGCGCGCAACAGGGCGGCCTGTTCGAAGACGCGGCGGATGCCGGAGGCCGGGACGGAGTCGATGCGCGGAGCGAGTGAGGGCACCTCGTCACGGTAGCCCGTCCGTGTTGCGGGGTCGTTTCCGCTCGGCGGAGTCCCCGCGGGCGTCCGGCGCGTCGCTCGTTCGGCGCGTCGGGGCTTTGGTGGTCCGTGCCTCTGCTGGTAGAGTCGGTGGCTGGCTTCCGCGTTCCCCGCCCACGGGTGGAACGCGATGCGACAGAGGGCCCCTCTACCCGACGTCGCGACCACCCGTAGCAGACGAACAAGGAGCAACACGCATGGCGAACATCAAGTCGCAGATGAAGCGCATCAAGACCAACCTCAAGGCCCAGGAGCGCAACAAGGCCTACCGCTCGGAGCTCAAGACGGTCATCCGTCACACGAACGAGGCCGTCGTCGCCGGCGACAAGGACAAGGCCGTCGCGGCCCTGGCCCTCGCAGCGAAGAAGCTCGACAAGGCCGTGAGCAAGGGCGTCATCCACAAGAACCAGGCGGCGAACCGCAAGTCGGCCATCGCCAAGAAGGTCTCCGCGCTCTGAGCGTCTGACACCTGCACGAGAGCCCCGCACCGATGGTGCGGGGCTCTCGTCGTTCCGGGGGGCGGTGCGGTGCGACTCGACGCGACCGTCGCTCAGCGGCGCGACGTGCTCGAGCACAACCGGAAGCACCTCGCGCCAGGGCGATCCACGGCGCGAGGTGCTTCTGGTTGGTCTCCGCGCCGCCGGCACCCGAACGCGGGACGCACGCCCGGTGTGCGCCACACGCAGCACGCGCAGCACGCCCACCTCGCGCAGCACGCGCGACGCGACCGGCCGGGGAGGCGCGTCCCGCCTCAGCGCTCCTCGCCGCGTCGGGCGATGGTCCGGACCATGACCTCGAGCGCGTAGTGCGCGTCGCGTGACCCGCCCTTCACCGCGGTGTCGGCCGCCGCGATGCTCGTGATCGCGTTGGCCAGCCCGGCTTCGCTCCACCCGGCGACGTCGCGCTGCGCGCGCTGCACCTGCCACGGCGCCATGCCGAGGGCGGACGCCGCCTGGCCGCTCGACCCGCGGAAGCCGCTGACCTTCGCCATCGTGCGGATCTTGCTCGCGAACGCCGCGACGATCGGCACCGGGGCCTCGCCGGTCGCGAGGGCGTGCCGCAGCTCGACGATCGCCGGGGCCGAGCGACCCGCGAGCGCGATGTCGGCGACCTTGAATGCATTGGTCTCGACGCGACCGCCGTAGTACTTGTCGACGGTCCGGTCGGTGATCTCCTCGGCCTCGTCCGCCAGCAGCTGCCGGCACGCGGCCGCGAGCTCCGCGAGGTCGTCGGCGAACGCCGCGACGAGCGTGCGCACCGCCGAGGGCGCGATCTTCCGGCGGGCGGCTCGGAACTCGGCGTTGACGAAGTCGATCTTGTCGGTGTCGCGCTTGAGCTCGTCGCACTGGACCTCGACACCGCCGCCGACCCCGCTGCGGATGGTGTCGAGCAGCTTCTTGCCGCGCATGCCACCACCGTGCCGCAGGACCAGCGTGACGTCGTCGGCGGGCGCCTGCAGGTAGGAGATCGTCTCGGTGATGAAGGCGTCGGTGCACTTCTCGACGTTCGTCACCCGCACGAGCCGGGGCTCGCCGAAGAGCGAGGGGCTCGCGAGCGTCGCCAGGAGCCCAGGCGCGTACTGGTCTGCCTCGAGGTCGTGCACCTCGAGCGCCGGGTCCTCGCCGACGAGCAGGTCACGGAGGACGCTGCTCGCACGCTCGGCCAGGAACTGCTCGGGCCCGGTGACGAGCACGACGGGTGCCGGTCGGACGCCGGACCACGGCACCTGGTCGATCTTGGCGGCCGCGCGCGTGGGCTTCTTGGCGGGCATGCGTTCCTTCCGTCGGCTCCGGGGCGAGCTGGTCGGGGCCTGGTCCGATCCTACGGGCCGCCGCCGACGCAGCCCGTGCCCGCCCGACCGTCGACGCCGGTTCCGAAGGTGGGGCTGCCGTCCGCTCGGCCCACACCGTCAACGCACCGTCGGCAATCCGCGAGACCACGACGGTGCCCTGTCGGTCGGTCCGGAACGCCGTCGTCCCCGCGGCACGGAGGGCGTCGAGCGCCGGCGCCGTCGGGTGTCCGTAGGTGTTGTCGGCACCGACACCGATGAGTCCGATCGGTGCGGCGAGCTGTCGGTACAGCGCCGGGTCCTGGTCGGCGGACCCGTGGTGTGCGACCTTCACGACGTCCGGGTGCGCCTCCACGAGCGGGCGGAGTCGACGCTGCGCCTGCTCCCCGAGGTCACCGAGGAACACCCCGGACACGCACGCCGGGCACGCCGCGTCGCGCACCGTCTCGAGGACGAGACTCGCGTCGTTGCCCGACTGCCGGGAGCCGGCGCGCGGCCACACCACTCGCCAGTGCAGCGCGCCGAGGGTGCCCGACGTCCCGTCGTCGGCGGTGCGGACCTCGACCCCGGCCCGTTCGAGCTCCTCGACGACCCGGTCGTCCTCGGGCCGTCCGACCGGCCCGACGAGTGCCCGCACCACACGGTCCGACACGGCTCCGACCGCACCGACGTGGTCGCGGTCGAAGTGGGTCAGCACCAGCAGGTCGACCCGGTCGACCCCGAGCAGGTCGAGGCACCGGAGCAGCAGTTCCTCGTCGTCCCCGGTGTCGACGAGGGCGACCGGCCCGGCGCCGTCGCGGACCAGGACGGCATCGCCCTGACCGACGTCGCACGCAGCGACCGACCAGTCCCCCGGCACGGTCGAGCGCACGACGAGCCGTGGTACGGCGACGGCCCCGAGCCCGATCACGACGACCGCCCCGGCCGCCACCAGCGCCCACGTGCGGCGCTGCTGCTCGGCGAGCACGGCTCCGGCGACCGCCGTGCTGGCCACCGCCGCCGTCACCGCGCCGGGAGGGCCGGCCGGCCAGTCGAGCGTCGCCGCCGGCAGGGCCGCCGCACCGTGTGCGACCGCACCGATGAGCGATGCGGGCGCCCACGCGACGTGCGCGACGACCCCCGCACCCCAGGGCCAGACCGGGGCGAGCAGGCACGCGGCGAGCCCGGTGACGGTGACGACCGGCGCGAGGGGCTCGGTCAGCAGGTTGGCCGGCACGGCGTACGTGGGCAGGGTCGGGGCGAGCACGACCGTCACCGGCCAGCACGCGACCTGCGCCGCGACCGGTACGGCCACCGCCGCGGCGACGGGTTGCCACCACCGCCGCGCGAGCAGGGCCGTCAAGCGCGGTGCCAACGCGATGATGCCGCCGGTGGCGAGGACCGACAGTGCGAACGCCGGAGCCCGGGCGTACCAGGGATCGACCACGAGCATGCCGAGGACGGTGAGCGCCAGGAGCGGCACCCCGCGGAGCGGTCGACCGGTCAGCCGGACGACCAGCACCACGACCGCCATCACCGCGGCGCGGACGATCGACGGGTCGGGGCGGACGAGCGCCACGAACGCCACGAGGAACCCGACCGCCACGACTGCCCGGAGGGCGCGGGGGAACCTGAGTGCTCGACATGCGGCCACGACGAGCGCGACGACGACGGCGCAGTTCGAGCCGGACACCGCCGTCAGGTGCGTCAGGGCGGTGGTCTCCATCGCAGACTCGGTGGCCGCGTCGAGCCCGCCGCGGTCTCCGATCGCCAGCCCGCGCAGGAGTGCGCCGCCGGGTTCGGGCAGGTCGTCGGTCACCGCCGTGAAGGCACGGCGGACGCGCTCCGCCACCGCGAGCGGACCGGTCGGCTGCGCGACCTCGGGCCGTCCGCGCAGGAACACCACCGCCGCGGTCGGTGCGCCGTCGTCGTCGACCTGCACGGTGGCCCGCGCCCGCAGCACCGCTCCCGCCGACGCCCGCAGGTGCTCGGCGGGGACCACGCGGACCGGGACGTCGAGCCCCGTCGAGCCCTCGAGCGCCCGGAGCGTGCCCGTCGTCGACCGGTCGGTGTCGGCGAGGTCCCGGGTCAGCACCACCTCGACGGTGCTCGTCCGTCCTGCCCGATCGACGAGCGGCTGCGGTGACCGCTCCGGAGCGCCCACCGCGACCGCCACCGCCACGAGCGCGCAGCAGGCAGCCACCAGCAGCAGGCAGCCCAGCAGCCCGGGCAGCACGCCCGACAGCACGCGGACCGGCACACCGGGCAGCACGAGCGCCAGGAGGACGACACCGCCGAGCAATGCCGCGGTCGTCGCACACCACCACGCGGCTCCCGGCGCCCCGACGAGCAGCGCGGCCTCGACCCATGCGACGACCACCGGTCCCGCCAGACGCAGGTCGGCGACGGTCGAGTGCAGCTCCACGACTCAGACCCGGACGCGGTCGCGCAGTTCGGCGAGCCGAGTGTCCCCGATGCCGCTGACCTCGAGCAGGTCGTCCACCGACGAGAACCCGCCGTGCTCCTCGCGCCACGCCAGGATGCGGGCCGCCAGCGCCGGACCGATGCCGGGCAGGGTCTCGAGCGTCGCCTGGTCGGCGGTGTTGAGGTCGACGACGTCCGCCCCGGGATCGACGCCGCCCGCGCCGCTGCTCCCGGCGATGCCACCGGCACTCGATCCCCCGCCACCCGAGCCCGCGGCACCCGGGCCACCAGTGCCCGGTACGTCCGGCCGCAGTGCTTCGGGCACCGCCGTCTCCCCCACCCGCGGGACGTACAGGCGTTCCCCGTCCACCACGGGGCGGGCCAGGTTGAGGCGGGCGAGGTCGGCATCCGCCGTGGCCCCACCGGCCTGCTGCAGCACGGCGTCCACGCGAGTGCCGACGGGGACCTCCACGACCCCGGCACGGACCACCGCGCCGAGCACGTACACGGACACCGCCGCCGCACTCGCCGACCCCGAGGGCGCTCCGACTCCGGCGGAGGGACCGACCGGTGCGCCCGTCGAGGCGGGGCCCGGCGAAACCCCTGTGCCGGCGCCGGGCGAAGGCCGTCCACCCGCCGTCGACGGCATGCTCGTGACCGTGACCCCGGCCGACGAGCGCGCACCGAGCGTCCCGATCGCGACGACCACCAGGGCAAGCGCGACCACCACCGCAGCCAGCACCACGGCAGCTCGCGGTGACAGCGCGAACCGGGACACCCACGACCCGGCGCCGGGCGGTTCAGGAGACGGAGCAGTCATGCCCGGCACGCTAGGTGCAAGGCGGGAACGGCAACGGCCCGACGGTCCCTCCTGTGGAGGACGCCGCCGGGCCGTCAGCTGGGGAGGACTCCCGTCATCCCTTTATCGCGATGTTCACGAGCTTCGGCGCCCGCACGATGACCTTGACGATCTCGCGGTCACCGATGTACCGCTGCACGTTCGCCGACGCACGCGCGAGCTGCTCGAGCTCGTCCGCCTCGATCGACTTCGACACCTCGAACGAGTCACGGACCTTGCCGTTGACCTGCACGACAGCCGTCAGGGTGTCCTGCACGAGCAGCGTCGGGTCGGCCTTCCGCCAGCCGTACGTGGCGACGGTGGCCTCGTAGCCCAGCTTCTCCCACATCTCCTCGCCCGTGTACGGCGCGAAGACGGCGAGGGCGAGGGCGATCGTCTCGACGGCCTCACGCACGGCCGGGTCACCGGCGCCGGGGCCGCTGTCGATCGCCTTGCGGGTGACGTTGACCAGGTCCATCAGTCGAGCGATCACGACGTTGAACTTGAACGCCTCCATCATCCCCGGTGCGTCGGCCAGGAACCGGTGGGTCACCTGCCGCAGGGCACGGTCGCCGTCCGCCCAGACCACGTCGGGTGCCGAGGTGACGTCGAGCGCCAGGCGGTAGGCGCGGGCGAGGAAGCGCGCGGACGCCGACGGCGACACGTCCTCCCAGTTGATGTCGTCCTCCGGCGGACCGGCGAAGCCCATCACCAGACGGATCGCGTCGACACCGTTCGCGTCGAGCTCGTCGCCGAGCGAGACACCGCCCTTCGACTTCGACATCTTCGAGCCACCGGACAGCACCATGCCCTGGTTGAGCAGCGCCGAGAACGGCTCGGTGAAGTCGAGGTAGCCGAGGTCGAACAGGACCTTCGTGACGAACCGCGCGTAGAGCAGGTGCAGGATCGCGTGCTCGATGCCGCCGATGTACTGGTCGACCGGCGCCCACTTCCGCGCGGCCTCCGGGTCGAACGCCTGCGTGTCGTCCTGCGCGGACAGGAAGCGCAGGAAGTACCACGACGAGTCGACGAACGTGTCCATCGTGTCGGTGTCGCGCGTCGCCGGGGTGCCGTCGACGGGGTTCGGCACGTTCACCCAGTCGGTCGCCCCACCGAGCGGCGAGGTGCCCTTCGGCTTCAGGTCGAGGCCCTCGGTCGACGGCAGGCGCACCGGCAGCTGGTCCATCGGGACCGGGTGCTCGGTGCCGTCGGCACCGTGGATGATCGGGATCGGGGTGCCCCAGAAGCGCTGGCGCGAGATCAGCCAGTCGCGCAGGCGGTAGGTCTTCGCGGCCCGACCGGTGCCGCGCTCCTCGAGCAGCGAGATCGCCGCGGTGATCGCGTGCTGCTTCGACATGCCGTCGAGCGGCCCGGAGTTGATCATGCGGCCCTGGCCGGTCAGCGCCTCGCCCGTCGACGCCGGGTCGAGCGCGGGGAGGTCCTCGAGCGTCGCGCCCTCGGGGATGACCGGGATCGCGCCGGTGACCGGCTGGTTCGTGTCGACGACGACCTTGACGGGCAGGCCGAAGGCCCGTGCGAAGTCGAGGTCGCGCTGGTCGTGCGCCGGGACCGCCATTACCGCTCCGTGCCCGTAGTCGGCGAGCACGTAGTCGGCGGCCCAGATCGGCAGGCGCTCCCCCGTCAGCGGGTGGATCGCGGAGCGGCCGAGCGGCACGCCGGTCTTCGGCCGGTCGGCGTTCTGCCGGTCGATCTCGGACGTCTTCTGGGTGGCGGTCAGGTAGTCGGCGAACGCAGAACGCACGGAGTCGTCAGCCGAGGCGACGAGCGATGCCGCCAGGTCGGAGTCCGGCGCCACGACCAGGAACGTCACCCCGTGGATCGTGTCCGGGCGCGTGGTGAACACGGTGACGGGCTCGTCGCGCCCCTCGATGACGAAGTCGACGTCGGCACCGACCGAGCGGCCGATCCAGTTGCGCTGTTGCGCGATGACCTTCGCCGGCCACCGCCCCTCGAGCTGGTTGAGGTCGTCGAGCAGCCGGTCGGCGTACTTCGTGATCGCGAAGTACCACTGCGTCAGCTTCTTCTTGACGACGACGGCACCGGAGCGGTCCGAGGTGCCGTCGGGCAGCACCTGCTCGTTCGCGAGCACGGTCTGGTCCACCGGGTCCCAGTTGACCCAGCTGTCCTTCCGGTAGGCCAGGCCCTTCTCGTACATCTTCAGGAACAGCCACTGGTTCCACTTGTAGTACTCGGGGTCCGACGTGTGGATCTCGGTCGTCCAGTCGAACGACGGCGCGTACCGCTTGAACGACGCCTTCTGCTGCTCGATGTTCGCGTACGTCCACTCGGCCGGGTCGACGCCGCGCTTGATCGCCGCGTTCTCGGCGGGCAGCCCGAAGGAGTCCCAGCCGATCGGGTGCAGGACGTTGAAGCCCTGCTGGCGCCAGTAGCGCGCGACGAAGTCACCGAGCGCCCAGTTCTCGGCGTGCCCCATGTGCAGGTCGCCGGACGGGTAGGGGAACATCTCGAGGATGTACTTGCGCGGGCGCGAGTCGTCGAGGTCGGTCGTGAAGAGCCCGAGCTCCTCCCAGCGGGGCTGCCACTTCTCCTGGATGCGGCGGAAGTCGTAGGCGTCCGGATCGACGGCGGGCTGCTCGCCGGAGTGTGCGGTGGAGTGCTCGGTGGTCACGATCACCAAGGGTACAAGGCCTGGAGGCCCGCCCCGGCCCCGCCGTCGGACCGTCCGTCCGGCGGGCGGTCACCGGGACGAGCGGGCGGTCACCGGGTCGAGCGGGCGGCTCCGTCGGTGACGAGACGCCCGTCGCGCATGCGCAGGGTCCGGTCGACGAGGTCGGCCGACACCGGCACGTGGGACACGACCAGGACCGTGCGGCCGGCCTGCCGCGCGGCACCGACGAGGTCGCGGAGCACGGCGTCGCCGAGGCCGGGGTCGACGCCGGCCGTCGGCTCGTCGAGCACCAGCACGGGGAAGGCGTGCAGCAGCGCCCGCGCGAGCGCGAGCCGGTGCGCCTGCCCCCCGGACAGCAGCCCACCGCGCTCCCCCACCGGGGCGTCGAGTCCGCCGCGCCCCGCGACCCAGGGGCCGAGCCCGACCCGGTCGAGCACGGCGGTGAGCTCGGCGTCGGTGGCGGTGTCGCGCGCGAAGAGCAGGTTCTGCCGCACGGACTGGTCGAACACGAACGGGTCCTGCTCCACGAGCCCGACCCGGGCACGCACCGCATCGGGGTGCATCGACCGGGCCTCGACCCCGTCGAGCGTGTAGGAACCCTCGTGCTCGACGAACCGCACCAGGGCGTCCACGAGCGTCGACTTCCCGGCACCGCTCGGGCCCTCGAGCACGACGACCTCGCCCGGGCGCAGGTCGAGTGACACCCGGTCGACCGCCGCCGCCGTCGCGCCGGGCCACCGCACGGTGACGTCCCGCAGCGCGAGGCGGACCGGCCCGCCGACGACGAGGTCCGACGGCTCGGCCGGCTCGTCCGGCTCCGGCACGATGCCGTCCGGCAGCGCCGCGGGGACGACCTGCTCGATCCGCTCGGCGGCGGCACGGACCCGTCGGAGCGTCAGGACGGCGAGCGGGACCCCGCCGACGACCTCGAAGAGTGCGAGGGGCACGAAGACGGCGAGCGCCCAGAGCGGCCCGTCCAGCGCACCGGACACGACGGCCGGAGCCCCGACCGCGAGCACCCCGACGACGGCGCCGCCGCCCACCAGCCCGACGAGGGCCCCGACGAGCGACTCGACGGTCGCACGGCGCCGGACGGCGCGGGTGACGCGGGCGTCGAGCGCGGCGATGGCCGCCAGGCGGTCGGGCAGGGTGCCGTACGCGGTGAACACGTCGAGGGTCCGGACGGTGTCGAGCACCAGGTCGGCCACGTGTCCGCGCTCGGCCGCCGTCTCACGGTCCGACCGGCGGGCGACCGCGAGCGTGGTGACCGTCCCGAGCAGCGCGGCGAGCGCGAGCGCGACGACGAGGACGACCGCCGCCGGCCACCAGACGACCGCGACCGCCACGACGGAGAGCAGGGCCACGACGCCCGCCGACACGAGCGGCCCGACGACCCGGATCGGCAGGTCCTGCAGCCGGTCCGTGTCGGTGACGAG
The DNA here is from genome assembly GCF_044745105.1 of Curtobacterium sp. NPDC087080. NCBI lineage: Bacteria > Bacillati > Actinomycetota > Actinomycetes > Micrococcales > Microbacteriaceae > Curtobacterium > Curtobacterium sp. NPDC087080. The sequence goes on from NZ_JBIUZP010000001.1 coordinate 712,203, forward strand.
CCGGGTCAGCAGGTCGCCGCGCCCGGTCGCCCCGAGCCCGGCCGGCGCGACCGAGGCGAGCCGTCGGTACATCTCGGTCCGCACGACGGCGAGCTGGCGGAACGACGCGTCGTGCCCGGCGAGCCGGTCGACGTAGCGCAGCGCGGCCCGGCCGAGGGCGAAGGCGCGCACCCCGACCATGACGAGCGTCAGGTACAGGATCGGTGGCTGCTCGGCCGCGCGGGTGATGAGGTAGCCGCTCGCGGCGAGGAGCGCCACCGCGCACACCGCACTGAGCGTGCCGGCGGCGACCGCCTTCGCCCACCCGGCCCCGTGGGGCAGGGCCAGTCGCAGGACGGACGTGGGACGGGCCTCCCGGCTCATGCGCGTGCCTCCTGGCGGTGCGTCACGGTCACGGCTCCCCCGGGGCGGAGGTCGACACGGACGTCCGCGGCGGCCAGCACGGCGGGGCGGTGGCTCGCCACCACCACGACCGCGCCGTCGGCCGCCAGCGACCGGACCGCGTCGACGACGGTGCGTTCCGCGTCGGCGTCGAGGGCCGAGGTCGGCTCGTCGAGCAGGACGAGCGGCGTGTGCGCGCGGCGGGCTCGGTACAGGGCCCGCGCGACGGCGACGCGCTGCGCCTGGCCGCCCGACAGGCCGGCTCCCCCGGGGCCGACCGGGAGGCTCGGCTCGACTCCCAGCCCCGCCTCGCCCAGTGCGCGGCGCACGTCGTGGTCGTCGGGTCGCGTGTGCAGGGCGACGTTCTCGGCGACCGTGCCGCGGACCAGGCGCGCGCGTTGGTCGGCCCAGGTCGTGCGCTCGGCGCGGCTCGCACCGGCCGGGCCGGGCACGGTCACCGCGCCGTCGTGCGCCAGGACGCCGCGGATCGCGGCGACCAGGCTGGACTTGCCGGAGCCGCTGGGGCCCGCGAGGGCGACGACGGTGCCGGGCGCTGCGCGCAGGTCGAGCGGGCCGACGACGACGTCGGGGCGACGGACGACCACGCCCTCGAGCACCAGGTCGGAGGCCGCGGCGGCGGTGTCGGACGTGTCGGCGCTGGTCGACGTGTCGCGTCCCCGGTCGTCGAGGACGTCGAGCACGGCAGCGGACGCCTCGACGCCGTCCTGGGCGGCGTGGAAGTCGGCACCGACCTGGCGGAGGGGCGCGAAGGCCTCCGGGGCGAGCACCAGGACGAACATCGCGGCGCCGAGGCCGAGCGAGCCGTCGACGAGTCGGACGCCGATCGACACCGCGACGAGGGCGACGGAGAGGCTCGCGGCGAGTTCGAGGGCGAAACCGCTGACGAACGACAGGCGCAGGACCCCGATGGTGCCGCGGCGGTACTCGTCGGTGACGGTGCCGATGCGGCCGACCTGGCGGCGGGCACGCCCGAAGACCTTGAGGGTCGCGAGGCCCTCGACCGCTTCGGTGAACGCGCTGCCGAGCCGGGTGAGCGCGTCCGACTGCCGCCGCTGGAGCGCCTGTGTCGCCAGGCCGATGAGCACCATGAAGACGGGGATCACCGGCATCGCGAGCACGATGACGACGGCACTCGTCACGTCGCCGAACCCGATCGCGACGAGGAGCACCGGCGTCGCGACGGCGGTGAGCGCGAGCTGCGGGACGTAGCGTCCGAAGTAGGCGTCGAGGGCGTCGAGCCCGGGGCCGAGGGCCGTCGCGAACCCGGCACTCGAGCGTTCGGCGAGCCAGGACGGCCCGCGCTCCGCCGCGCGGGCCAGGACGGTCGCGCGGAGCTCGCTCTTCACCGTCGCGCCGGCCCGCGCCGCGAGGTCGTCCGTCGCCCACGCCGCGACGGCACGGACCACGAACGCGGCGGCAAGCAGCGCGAGCGTCGGGACGAACGCGGCGGGGACCGCGCCGTCGGCGAGCCGACCGTCGCGCACCGCGTCGACGCCGAGCGTGACCGCCGTGGCGATCCCCCACGCGATGCCGATGGTCGCGAGCGTGCGGACCAGGCCCGTCGCCGCCGAGGCGACGACGGACCAGCGCGCGGCGCGCGACAGGCGGAGCAGACGGGGGTCGAGCGGCTTCACCGGGGTGCCTCCTAGTGCGCGGCCTGGTCGATCTGGGCACGCGAGACGCGCTTGCGGAACACCCAGTACGTCCAGGCCTGGTAGGCCAGCACGAGCGGCACGAAGATCAGCGCCACCCAGCTCATGACGGTCAGCGTGTACTGCCCGCTCGACGCGTTGGTGACGTTCAGGCTGTTCGCCGGGTCGTTCGAGGCGGGCATGACGTCCGGGAAGATCGCGGTGAACATCGCCAGGACCACCGCGGCGATCGTGACGGCCATCAGCGTGAAGGCACGGCCCTCCTTGCCCCAGGCGGTGCAGAGCACGGCGAGGACGAGCGCGAGCGCGGCGACGACCGAGAGCACGAGGCTGGCCGGGGTCGCTCGGACGAACGCCATCGCCACCAGGAACGCGGCGCCGACCACGATCGTCAGGACGCCCGCCCGGGTCGCCAGCCGCTTCGCCCGTAAACGGATGTCGCCCTCGGTCTTCAGCGCGACGAACACGACGCCGTGCGTGAAGAACACCAGCAGGGTCGCGAGCCCGGTCAGCAGCGCGAACGGGTTGAGCAGGTCGAGGAACGTGCCGGTGTAGTTGTGCCCGGCGTCCATCGGGATGCCCCGGACGACGTTGCCGAACGCGACGCCCCACAGGAACGCCGGGACGGCGCTGCCGACCACGATCATCAGGTCGAAGCGGCGCTTCCACTCCGGGTGCTTCCGCTGGTGGCGGTACTCGAACGACACCCCGCGGGCGATGAGCGCCACGAGGATGAGCAGGAGCGCGAGGTAGAACCCGGAGAACATCGTGGCGTACCACTCCGGGAAGGCCGCGAACAGGCAGGCGCCGGCGACGATGACCCAGGTCTCGTTGAGGTCCCAGACCGGGCCGATCGTGTTGATGAGGACTCGGCGGTCGGTGTCGTCCTTGCCGAGGAACGGCAGGGACATGCCGACGCCGAAGTCGAACCCGTCGAGGACGAAGTACCCGACGAAGAAGAGCCCGACGATCGCGAACCAGAGAACGGGCAGGTCCATCTCAGTACACCGTCACTTCGTGCTTGACCTCGCCGGTGGCCTCGTCGACCTCGGCAGGAGCGGCGGGGCCCTCCTGCGCGACCTTCTTGATGAGCCGGAACTCCACGACCGCGAGCGCGCCGTAGACCAGCGTGAACACGACCAGGGAGATGAGGACCTCGACCCCGGTGACGTTCGGTGAGACACCGTCCGCCGTGCGGAGCAGACCGAACACGAGCCACGGCTGGCGGCCCATCTCGGTGAAGACCCAGCCCATGACCATCGCGGCCATGGGGAGCGGGACCGTCCAGGTCGCGACGCGCCAGACCCAGCGCTGCGTCGGGAACCGGCCCTTGCGGGTCAGCCACAGGCCGACGACCGACACGAGCACCGCGCCGACCCCGAGGGCGATCATCCACCGGAACGACCAGTAGGTCACCCAGATGATCGGCTTGTAGTCGCCGGGGCCGTACACCTGCGTGTACTGCGCCTGCAGGTCGTTGATGCCCTCGACCGTACCGGTGAAGGTGTGCGTCGACAGGAACGACAGCAGGTACGGGATGCGGATCGAGAACAGCTCGTGCACACCGTCCGGGGTCCCGAGCGTGAAGATCGAGAAGGAGGCGTCCTTGCCCGTCGAGGTGTTGTAGAGCGCCTCGGCCGCGGCCATCTTCATCGGCTGGGTGTCGACCATCGTGAGTCCGAGCTGGTCACCGGACAGCACGGTCAGCGCGCCCGACGCGAGCATCGTCCACATGCCGAACTTGAGCGCCGGCATCATCGTCTCGAGGTTCTGGTTGCGGGCCAGGTGCCACGCGGCGACCGCGATGATCACCGAGGCCGCGACCATGAACGCGCCGAAGAGCGTGTGCGGGAAGGCGGCCAGCGCGACCTTGTTCGTCAGGACGGCCCAGATGTCGGTGAGCTCGGCGCGGCCCTTGGTCTCGTTGATCGCGAAGCCGACCGGGTGCTGCATGAAGGCGTTCGCCGCCAGGATGAAGTAGGCCGACATCATCGTGCCGACGCTGACGCACCAGATGCTCGCCAGGTGCAGGGCCCGCGGCAGGCGGTCCCAGCCGAAGATCCAGATGCCGATGAACGCCGCTTCGAAGAAGAACGCGAGGATGCCCTCGAGCGCGAGCGGGGCGCCGAAGACGTCCCCCACGAACCGCGAGTAGTTCGACCAGTTCATGCCGAACTGGAACTCCTGCACGATGCCGGTGACGACCCCCATCGCGAAGTTGATGAGGAAGATCCGCCCGAAGAAGCGGGTCAGCTGCAGGTAGTGCGCGCGTCCGGTCCGCACCCACGCGGACTGGAAGACGGCGACGACGAGCGCCATGCCGATCGTCAGCGGGACGAAGAGGAAGTGGTAGATCGTCGTCAGACCGAACTGCCACCGCGACAGGATCAGGGGATCGAGGATGTCGTTCATGCGGCGTGTCCGAGCCGGTCCGCCGCGCGCTGTTCGTGCACGAGAGATGCCTCTTCCAGGAGGAGGAACTGGTACTTGTCACCCCGTCGGGACACCTCCACGCTACCGGCCGGACACCTGCTTCGACAAGTTGTAGAGGCCACGTCTGCACGAACGTGCAGCGGCAGTGGTCGGCACAACCGTGCGGAACAGCAGTGCCGGTACGGCCACTCCACGAACGACGACAGGTGCCGGGCCGAAGCCCGACACCTGTCGTTCAGTCCTGGTCGGCGCCGAGCGCCGCCCGACTAGAGCAGACCCTCGTCCTGGAGGAACTGCTTCGCGATCTTCGAAGCCTTCTCCTTGTCCGTGACGCTCTTCTCGTTGAGCTCGATGAGCTTCTCGGTGGTGAGCTTCTCGTTCACCGAGTCGATCGCGTCGGCAGCCTTCTCGTCGACCTTGTCGGAGACGACCGGGATGACGTTCTGCGGCAGGATCAGGTTCTCCGGGTCCTTGAGCGAGACGAAGTCGTTCGCCTTGATGCTCGGGTCGGCGCTGTAGATGTCGGCGAGCTGGACGGTGCCGTCCTTGAGCGCCTTCACCGTCAGGGCGCCGCCGGAGTCCTCGACCGCCGTGAAGTCGACGTCCACGCCGTAGACCGACTTCAGGCCCTCGGGGCCGTACGGGCGGGTCTGGAACTCGGAGTTCGCACCGACGGTCAGCTTTTCCTTGACGTTCTTCAGGTCGGCCAGGCTCGTGACGTCGTTCTCCTCGGAGAACTGCTTCGTCACGGTGTAGCTGTCCTGGTCGGTGGCCTCGGCCTCGTCGAGGACGCGCAGCCCCTTCGGCAGGGCCTTCTCGAGACCCTCGTCGATCTGGTCGGCCGTCTTCGCCGTGGACTCCTTGTCGAAGTACTGCAGCAGGTTGCCGCTGTACTCCGGCATGACGTCGATCGCGCCCTTCTCGAGCTGCGGGATGTAGACCTCGCGCTGCCCGATGTTGAAGTTGCGCTGGACGGTGAAGCCGTCCTTCTCGAGCACCTGCGCGTAGAGCTCGGCGATGATCTCGTTCGAGTAGTACTGCTGCGAGCCGATGACGATCGTCTTCGAGTCGGAGGACGCGCTGGAGCCGCTGCTCAGCGGGTCACCAGACGAGCAGCCGGTCAGGGCTGCGGCGACGCCGAGTGCCGTTGCGGCGGCGAGGGCGACGCGGATCCGTGCTGTGATCACGATGGGTTTCCTTCCGGGATGGGATTGCGGGCTCGCTCGCGCGATCCCTGGCGCTGCCGCGCAGACGGGTCGAGGGTGCCCTTCGGCACGGACGCCCGCTGCAGTGCGGCGAACACGATCTCGAACGCGATCGCGAGCGCGATCACGAGGATGGACGCGCCGAGCATCTCGGCGTAGTCCTGGGTCTTGAGGCCGAGGAAGAAGTACCCGCCCAGGCCACCGGCGCCGACGTACGCGGCGAGGGTGGCGGTCGCGACGACCTGGAGCACGGCCGACCGGACGCCACCGATGAGGAGCGGCAGCCCGAGCGGGATCTCGACCTTCCAGAGGACCTGCCAGCCGGTCATGCCCTGGGCCTTCGCGGCGTCGATCGTCACCGGGTCGACGGACTCGATGCCCGCGTACGCGCCGGCGAGCACCGACGGCACGGCCAGGACCACGAGTGCCAGCAGCGGTGCCTCGAGTCCGATGCCGAGCAGCAGGCCGAACAGCGACAGCACACCGAGCGTCGGCAGGGCGCGGATGCCGCCGGACAGGGCGATCGACAGGCCGCGCGCCCGGCCGGTGTGGCCGATCGCGTACCCGATCGGGACCGCGATCACCGACGCGATGGCGACGGCGAGCAGGGTGATCCAGACGTGCTCCCAGAGCCGCCCGGGGATCGCGTTGAAGCCCGTGTAGTTGGCCGGGTCGAACACCCAGCCGAACGCCTGACCGATGATCACGAGGCCACCTCCGCACGCTGCAGGACCCGGCGCGCGGTGCGACGGCTCCGGGGCGCTCGACGCGTCCAGGGCATGACCAGCCGGCCGAGCAGCACGAGCAGGCCGTCGAGCGCGAAGGCGAGCACGAGCACCATGACGATGCCGGAGAGGATCTCCTCGGTGATGCCGCGTGCGAGGCCGTCGGTGAACAGCGACCCCAGGCTCCGGATGCCGAGCACGGCACCGACCGTCGTGAGCGAGATCGTCGAGACCGCGACGACGCGCAGCCCGGCGAGCAGCACGGGTCCGGCGAGCGGGAGCTCCACGCGGAAGAAGCGCTGCACGCCCGAGTAGCCCATCGCGGTGGACGCCGCCTTCGTGCCGGCGTCGACCGAGGTCAGGCCGTCCACCGTGGACCGGACCATGAGCGCGAGGCCGTAGATCGTCAGGCTGATGATCACGTTCACCGGGCTCTGCAGGCTCGTGCCGATGATGCTCGGCAGGGCGACGAAGAGCGCCAGCGACGGGATCGCGTACAGCAGGCCAGCGAAGGTCACGATGCCGCTGCCCACACCGGCTGCGAACCGCGATCCGCCCGGTCGCTGGAGGCGAACCACGACCCACCCGATCGGGATGGAGAGCAGGAAGCTGATGATGATCGGTGGGATCGCGATCGCGAGGTGCGCGATCGTGGCGTCACTGATCGTGTCGAGGTTCGACAGGATCCAGTTCACCGCGTTCCCCCACCCTGCGCCGGAGCACCCGGAGCGGTGTCACGCGCCCCGGCCTCTGCTGCCTGCGGCACTGCGGCTGCGGCGTCGACCACCTGGACCGGACCGGTGAGCACACCGGCCGCCCGTCCGTCACCGTCGACGACGATCGGTCCGGTCGGGGTCTGCTCGACGCGCAGGGCCCGCCGTCCACGCCCGGCCCCGATGAAGTTCGCGACGAAGTCGTCGGCGGGCTCGGCCAGGATCTCGGCCGGGGTACCGAGCTGTGCGATCTCGCCGCCCTTCTTGAGGATGACGACCTGGTCGCCGAGCTTGAACGCCTCGTCGATGTCGTGCGTGACGAAGACGACCGTCTTGCCGAGCTCGCGCTGCAGGCGGATGAGCTCGTCCTGCAGGTCGTTCCGGACCAGCGGGTCGACGGCACCGAACGGCTCGTCCATCAGCAGGACGTTCGGGTCGACGGCGAGACCGCGGGCGACACCGACGCGCTGCTGCTGGCCGCCGGACAGCTGCGAGGGGTACCGGTCCGCGAAGGCGCGGTCGAGACCGACGGTGTCCATCAGCTCGAGCGCTCGGGCACGGGCCTCGCCCCTCGAGACGCCCGTCAGCAGCGGCACGGTCGCGATGTTGTCCGCCACCTTGCGGTGGGGCAGCAGCCCGGCGTTCTGCATGACGTACCCGATGCGCCGACGGAGCTGCACGGGGTCGACCCCCGCGACGTCCTCGCCGTCGATCTCGACCGTCCCAGACGACGGGTCGACCATCCGGTTGATCATGCGGAGCAGGGTCGTCTTGCCGCAGCCACTGGAGCCGACGAAGACGGTGGTGGTCCGCGACGGGATGACGAGACTGAAGTCGTCGACCGCGTTGGTGCCGTCCGGGTACGTCTTGCGCACCGAGCGGAACTCGATCATGTGGGTGCCCTTCTGTTCGGAGGTAGCCCGACTCCGCACGAGCGTACCCGCGCATCGAGGACGGCGTTCGACCGTGACCCGTCATGACGGCTCGCGGACAACGACGCCCGCACTCCCTGTTCGGGAGCACGGGCGTCGGTGGATGGTCCGGTGCGTCGGCCGGGCGCGTCGCGCGCAGGCCGACCGCGGCTCAGGCGGCCGCTGCGACCGCCTCGAGGTGCGCACGGCTCATCGTGCGGTACTCCTCGATGAGCGCGGTGTCGGGAGCGGACCGGTCGCGCAGCGCCCGGGCGATCACGGCGTGCGCGGACTCGGCCAGCACGACCCAGGCGCGCTCCGGACGCTCGCCGAGCGGGTAGCCGAAGCGGTCGTGCAGGACCTGCGCGACGGCCGCCCCCAGCGCGGCCATGCGGTCCTCGGCGTCACCGGTGCCGGTGTCCGCGGGGTCGCCGAAGCGGATCGCGCGGAAGCCCGGCTCCGAGCGGTACATCTCGACGGTCGCGTCGATGAGCGCGTCGTGCGCGTCCTGCCACGTTGTGGCGTCGCTCTCGTCGAGGGCGGTGAGGAAGCGTTCGGCGAGTCGCTGCGTGCTCCGGATCGCCAGCGCCTCGACCACGGCGATGCGGTCCGGGAAGTACCGGTAGACCGTGCCGATCGACGCCCCCGCGCGCTCGGCGACCATCGCGGTGGTCAGCCGTTCGAAGCCGATCTCGTCGATCACGGCCGCCGCGGCGTCGAGGAGTCCCGCGAGGCGCGCCGAACTGCGGGCTTGGACCGGCTCGTTCCTGAGCAGTGATGATCCCCCCGGCAGTGCGTTCGATACCTCGGTGACGAGCACGTGTTCTCCTCTTGCACTCCTGTCGGAGCGCGGTCATGTGGGAAGTGACGGGAAGGACTCTGGCACAGACCGGCTGGAACATCGCTGCGACTCACCCCGTTCCGGTCGTCCGCCGACCGCCGCCGACGTCGCCCGCGTGGAAGGATGGAGTCATGCCCGACCCGACGCCCCACGAGCCGTCGTTGGCCGAACCGATCCTCCACCGGGCCGCCCGGATCGAGGACGCCGTCCAGGAGTTCCGCGAGCACCGGGCGCGACGGCGCGGCCTCGTGCCGACCGTGATCCCCTACACGGGCTACGGCGCACCGGGCTGGATCCGCGTGCTCTGCCGGGTGCTGCTGACCCGTCGTGGTCTGGCGTCCGACGCCTCGTACTACGGCGTGCGCGGCTGGCGGAGCTTCACGAGCGTCGCCGTCGACGACGCCGAGGTCACCGTGACGGCCGGTGGCACGACCCACGTGGTGCAGTCCGACCGTGGCGGCGTGGTCGACGTGAAGGTCCCGATCGACCTCGAACCCGGATGGCAGACGGTGCGGCTTTCGGCCGGTGGGATGCGCGACGTCGAGGCCGACGTCTTCATCGTCGACCCGGACACACGCTTCGGCCTGCTCTCCGACATCGACGACACCGTCATGGTGACGTCGCTCCCCCGTCCGATGCTCGCGGCGTGGAACTCGTTCGTCCTGACCGAGCACGCCCGCCGCCCCGTCCCGGGGATGTCCGTGCTCTACGAGCGCGTCCTCGCGCAGCACCCCGGCGCGCCCACCGTGTACCTCTCGACGGGCGCGTGGAACGTGGCACCGACGCTGCAGCGCTTCCTGACGCGGAACATGTACCCGTCGGGCACGCTCCTGCTGACGGACTGGGGCCCGACCCACGACCGGTTCTTCCGGAGCGGTCAGCTCCACAAGCAGGAGAACCTCCGGCGGCTCGCCAGCGACTTCCCGGACGTGCAGTGGCTGTTGGTCGGTGACGACGGGCAGCACGACGAGAGCCTCTACGGCGAGTTCGCTCGCGAGCACCCGGAGAACGTCGCCGGTGTCGCGATCCGCCAGCTGTCCACGAGCGAGGCGGTCCTCGCCGGTGGCCGCTCGCGCGCGCAGGAGCGCACGCGCGCCGGTTCCGCTCCGTGGGTGTACGCCCCGGACGGTGCCGGCATGTGGTCGGAACTCGACCGCGTCGGTCTCGTCGACGCCGACCCGTCCGCGCCGCTCTGATCCCTGCACAGGCAGCTCCGACGGCTGCGCTGTGCACACCTTCAGCGCCGTAGGGCCGCACGACGGCCGCCGGTGCCAGGATCGAGCCATGAGCACCGCGACCCCGCCGAACCGCATCGAGGACCACGCCCTCATCGGCGACACCCACACGGCCGCCCTGGTCGGCCGCGACGGGACGATCGACTGGGCGTGCCTGCCGCGCTTCGACAGCCCGTCGACGTTCGCATCGCTGCTCGGCACCGAGGACCACGGGCACTGGTCGCTCCGCCCCACCGACCCTGATGCCACGAGCACGCGGCACCACCACCCGGACACCCTCGTGCTCTCCACCGTGTGGACGACGTCGACCGGCGTCGTCGAGGTCACCGACCTCATGCCGATCGGCGCCCACCGCGCGGCGATCGTCCGTCGGGTCCGCGGGCTGCGGGGCTCCGTGGAGGTCGAACAGTCGCTCCGCATCCGCTTCGACTACGCCCGTGCGCTCCCCTGGGTCCGCCAGATCGGCGGCGACGAGGACCCCGCGCTCCTGGCGACCGCCGGCCCGGGCTCCGTCGTCGTCCGCGGCGTCCGCTTCCGGGCCGACGACCACCGGCACACCCACACCGTCACCGTGCACGACGGCGACGTCGTCGACACGGTGCTCACGTGGTACCCGTCGCACCGCGAGCCGCCGGAGCCGCTCGACGTCGACGCCGCCCTGCAGGCGACGGAACGCTGGTGGCGCGACTGGATGGCGACCGCGCACACCGAGGGCCCGTACGCCGAGGCGAGCCGACGCTCCCTGTTGCTGCTCCGCGCGATGACCCACGGACAGACCGGCGGCGTCGTGGCGGCCGCGACCACGAGCCTCCCGGAGGACCCGGGTGGCGAACGCAACTGGGACTACCGCTACGTCTGGCTCCGGGACGCGTCCCTCGCACTCGCGTCGCTCATCGCCCACGGGTACCGGGACGAGGCGATGCACTGGCGGGGGTGGTTGCTCCGCGCGATCGCCGGCGACCCGGCCGACGTGCAGATCATGTACGGCATCGCCGGCGAACGCGAACTCCCCGAACGCACGCTCGACGAGCTCCCCGGCTACCTCGACTCGACGCCGGTGCGGCTCGGCAACGGTGCGTCGACGCAGTACCAGGGCGACGTCTTCGGCGAGGTCCTGGCCGCGCTGCACGACGCCCGCGAGCTCGGCGTCGAGGAGAACGCCGACTCGTGGGCGCTGCAGCGTGCCCTGCTCGGGTACGTCGAGGAGCACTGGCAGCAGCCGGACAACGGCATCTGGGAGATGCGCGGGCCGCGGCGGCACTTCACGCACTCGCGCGCGATGATCTGGGCGGCCTTCGACCGCGGGGTCGCCGCCGTCGAGGAGTTCGGTCTCGAGGGCCCGGTCGATCGCTGGCGCCACCTCCGCGACGAGGTCCGCGCCGAGATCGAGGAGCACGGCTGGAACGCCGAGCGCGGCAGCTACCGGCAGCACTACGACACCGACGAGGTCGACGCGAGCCTGCTCGTCCTGCCGCAGATCGGGTACGTGCACGCCGACGACCCGAGGATGACGGGGACGGTCGCGGCGATCGAACAGGACCTGCGCGTGGACGACCACGGCCTCGTGCTGCGGTACCGGACCACGTCGGGCTTCGACGGGCTGTCCGGCAGCGAGCACCCGTTCCTCGCGTGCTCCTTCTGGCTCGTCGAGCAGTACGCCGCCTCCGGACGCGTCGAGGACGCCGAACGCCTGATGGACGTGCTCGTCGGGTACACGAACGACGTCGGCATGCTCTCGGAGGAGATCGACGTCGCCACCGGCCACCACATCGGGAACACCCCGCAGGTGCTCTCCCACCTGACGCTCGTGTCCGCGGCCGACGCGATCGCCCGCGCACGCGGCACCTCGTCGGGTCACCGGACGCGACTCGCCGTGCACGACGGGGGCACGCGCTCCTGGACCGGCGGCGGCCGTCGGGCCGGCGCCCCCTCCTGAGGAACCCGCTCGCGCACCGCGGTCTCGTGCTCGGCCGTCTCGCGCGAAGGAGGCAGTTCCGCGTGAGGGAGGCCGTTCCGCGCAACGGGGACCGTTCCGCGCAAGGGAGGCCGTTTGTTCCTGCTTCCGATGCACGGATCGGTCGTCCAGGTCGCGGGCGATGGGCAGCAACCCCGCCGCGGTGACGGAGACACGGCGGACGGACGGACGGGAGGCACGGTGCCAGCTGGCACCGTGCCTCCCGTCCGTCAGGTGGCTCCGTCAGGAGGCGGCGTCCGTCAGGACGACGACTCCCAGTCCGCCGGGCCGCGCGAACCCGCGCGGTACTCCTCGAGCGGGACGTCGCCCGACTTCCAGGCGTCCACGACCGGCTCGACGATCTCCCAGCAGCGCTCCGCCACGTCACCGCGGATCGAGAGCAGCGGGTCGTCGTGGAAGATGCCGTTGAGGACCTCGCCGTACGGGGTGAGCTCGCCGTCGTCGAAGGACGACGACAGCGTGACCTGCCCCATCTCGAACGGGTTGCCGCCCCCGTTCGCCGACACGCTCAGCTCGATCTCGTCCGGGTTGAGGACGATGCGCAGCGTGTCCGCCTTCGGCCGACCGGACAGACCGGAGGGCAGGCGCGTGACGGGCTTGAAGGTGATGAGGACCTCCTTGCGGCTCGCGCCGAGCGCCTTGCCGGACCGGAGGGTGAAGGGCACGCCCTTCCAGCGGGCGGTGTCCACCTCGACCTGGATCTCGGCGAGCGTCTCCGTCTCGCGCGACTTGTCGACGCCGTCCTCGTCCTGGTACGACGGCAGTTCCTTGCCGTCGATCGTGCCGGCCGTGTAGACGGCGCGGCGCGAGGCGATCTTCGGGTCGTCGCCCTTGAGGCGGGTCGACCGCAGGACACGGGCGAGCGACGAGCGGAACTCGACGGCGTCGATGGCAGCCGGGGCGTCCATCGTCACGAGGCCGAGGATCTGCAGCAGGTGCGACTGGATCATGTCGACCAGGGCGCCGGCCTCGTCGTAGTACTGCGCGCGGTTCTCGAGCCCGAGCGTCTCGTCGTAGAAGACGTCGACCTTCTCGATGTTGTCCGCGTTCCAGATCGGCTCGAACAGACGGTTCGCGAAGCGCAGACCGATGATGTTCAGGACCGTCGTGCGACCGAGGAAGTGGTCGGTGCGGTGCACGCGCTCCTCGGGGACGAGCTCGAGCACGGTCTTGTTCAGGGCCTCGGCGCTGGCGACGTCGGTGCCGAAGGGCTTCTCGAACGCCAGGGTCGTACCCTCGGGCAGCTCGACGCCCTGCAGCGCCTCGCAGATGTCCGACGCGATCTGCGGCGGCAGCGCGAAGTACAGGATGGGCTCGGCCTCGGCCGCGTCGAGCAGCGCCTTGAGGTGCTCGGGGTCGGTCGGGTCGCCCTGGATGAAGGTCGTGGACTCGAGGGTCGCGTCGACCTCGGGACCCTTGACGTCCTGCGACGCGAAGGACTTCGTGACGACGTCCTTCCACTGCTCTGCGCTGCGGGCGCTGCGGCCCGTGCCGATCAGCTGGACGGGGACCGCTCGACCGCTCTGCAGGAACGTTCCGAGTCCCGGGAGCAGCAGGCGGGAGGCGAGGTCGCCCGTCGCGCCGAAGATGATGAGGGTGCGCTTGTCGGTCACCGGAGGTGAGTCCTTTCGCTGTGGTTGCGGGGTCCGCACGGGTCAAGCCGCGTGCGGGCCGGTTGATTCCCTGTTGTTCCGGGATACCCGCTGCGGGCCGAGAGCTCGGTCCGGGTGGGGTACGGGCCCCGGACGCACCTCGGGCGGCACCGGATGTGGTGCCGCCCGAGGTGTCAGGTGGATCGGATCAGTGTCCGAAGTTGCCGCGGTAGTACTCGTAGACCCAGCCGACGAGCGTGACGGTCACGAGCGCGAGCCCGATCGGCACGATCCACAGGCCGGCCGCGAGGCCGAGGAAGCAGATCGCCGTCGAACCCGCGAGCAGGATCGGCCACCACGACCACGGGCTGAAGTGCCCGAGCTCGGCGTCGCCGTCCTCGATGTTCGCGTCCGGACGGTCCTCGGGGAGGACGCCGCCCTGCGACGACATCACCTTGCCGAGGTAGAACGCGATGAACGCGGACATGATCCCGGTGAGGCCGATCGCCACGGTGCCCACCCACTCCGGGCTGCCGTAGTAGATCAGCGCCCAGATGGTGTACGCAGCATCCGCGAGGATGAAGAAGACGAACAGGATCCAGAACAGGTTGGTGTTGGCGCGCATCGCCTTACTTCACCTCGCCCTTCGCGGCGTCGTAGGTCGGGGCATCCGGGGCGTCCTTCGCCGGACCCACACCGATCGGCACACCGGCCTCGGGGTGGTTCAGGTCGAACGCCGGGGACTCGGAACGGATCCGCGGGATGGAGGTGAAGTTGTGGCGCGGCGGCGGGCAGCTGGTCGCCCACTCGAGCGAGCGGCCGTAGCCCCACGGGTCGTTCACGGCGACCTTCGGTGCGTTCCGGGCGGTCACGTAGACGTTGAAGATGAACGGCAGGAACGAGATCGCGAGGATCATCGAGCCGATCGTCGACAGCTGGTTCATCCAGGTGAACCCGTCGTTCGGCAGGTAGGTCGCGTAGCGACGCGGCATGCCGATGACGCCCAGCCAGTGCTGGATGAGGAACGTCGTGTGGAAGCCGATGAACAGCAGCCAGAAGTGGATCTTGCCGAGGCGCTCGTTGAGCATGCGACCCGTCCACTTCGGCCACCAGAAGTAGAAGCCGGAGAACATCGCGAACACGACGGTGCCGAAGACCACGTAGTGGAAGTGCGCGACGACGAAGTACGAGTCGGACACGTGGAAGTCGAGCGGCGGCGACGCCAGGATCACACCGGTGAGACCACCGAACGTGAAGGTGATGAGGAAGCCGACGGCCCAGAGCAGCGGGGTCTCGAACGTGACCGAACCGCGCCACATGGTGCCGACCCAGTTGAAGATCTTCACGCCGGTCGGGACCGCGATGAGCATCGTCATGAGCGAGAACCACGGGAGCAGGACGCCACCGGTGACGTACATGTGGTGCGCCCACACCGTGACAGACAGGGCCGCGATGGAGATGGTCGCGTAGACGAGGGTCTTGTACCCGAAGATCGGCTTGCGGCTGAAGACCGGGAAGACCTCGGAGACGATGCCGAAGAACGGCAGCGCGATGATGTAGACCTCGGGGTGGCCGAAGAACCAGAACAGGTGCTGCCAGAGCAGGGCACCGCCGTTGGCCGGGTTGTAGATCTGCGCGTCGAACACGCGGTCGAGGCCGAGGCCGAAGAGCGCGGCGGCGAGGACCGGGAAGGCCATCAGCACGAGCAGCGACGTCACGAGGGTGTTCCACGTGAAGATCGACATGCGGAACATCGTCATGCCCGGCGCACGCATCGTGATGATCGTCGTGATGAAGTTCACCGCGCCGAGGATCGTCGAGAAGCCGGTCATGCCGAGGCCGAACACCCAGAGCGTCCCACCCAGACCCGGTGTGAACGTCGTGTCGCTCAGTGGCGCGTAGGCGAACCAACCGAAGGACGCGGCGCCCTGCGGGGTGAGGAAGCCACCGACGGCGATGAGCGAGCCGAACAGGTACAGCCAGAAGGCGAACCCGTTCAGACGCGGGAAGGCCACGTCCGGCGCACCGATCTGCAGCGGCATGATCGCGTTCGCGAAGCCCGAGAAGAGCGGCGTCGCGAACATCAGCAGCATGATCGTGCCGTGCATGGTGAAGAGCTGGTTGTACTGCTCCTTCGTCTCGACCACGTGCAGGCCGGGTTCGAAGAGCTGCGCACGGATCACGAGCGCCATGACGCCCGCGAGCAGGAAGAAGACGAACGACGCGATCAGGTACATGTACCCGATGGTCTTGTGGTCGGTGGAGGTGATCCACCGGACGATGATGTTGCCCTTCCGACCGACCTTGGACGCCTGGAAGTCCGGCGTCGTCGGCGCTGTCGGCTGGCCGACGAGTGACGTTGTCATCTGACGGACCCCTACTTGTTCTCGCTCGACGCCTCGACCGGCGCCTGGTTGTTCGGTTCGTTCGTGTTGGTGTCGTACTCGTTGCCGAGGAGACCGACCTTGCCCTGCTCGCGCAGCGTGTCGAGGTACTGCTGGTACTCGGAGTCCGAGACGACCTTCACCTGGAAGAGCATCAGGGAGTGGTACTCACCGCAGAGCTCGGCACACTTGCCCTGGTAGGTGCCTTCCTTCTGCGGGATGAAGTACTCGTAGTTGGTCTTGCCCGGGAGCATGTCCTTCTTGTACAGGAAGTCGATGACCCAGAAGGAGTGGTCGACGTCGCGCGAGGAGAGCTCGATCTCGACCTTCTTGCCGACCGGCAGGTAGAGCGTCGGGAGCTGCGACTCGTCGATCGCGCCGTCGCCGTTCTCTTCTTCCTGGGCCTGGATGCCCTGGTAGTAGACGCTGTCCTTCGGGTTGTCCTTGTCGATGTAGTTGAAGTCCCAGGCCCAGCGCTTGCCGTACACGTGGATCGTGGCGTCCGGGTCGTCGAACGGCTTCTCGATCGCCGACTGGTCCTTCGCTGTGAAGGCGAAGAAGCCGAGCACAAGGATGAGCGGCACGATCGTGTAGAAGATCTCGAGCGGCATGTTGTACCGCATCTGCACCGGCAGGCCCGTCTGGCCCTTGCGGCGACGGTAGACGATCGCCGCCCAGATGATCAGGCCCCACACGATGAGACCGACCGCGAGCAGGACGATCCAGCTGGTGGTCCACAGGCCGACGACGCGGCTCGTGTGGTTCGTGACGTCCTTCGTCTCCTCGGTCCCGGGGAGCCATCCGTTCATCTGCTGCTGCGTGCAGCCAGCCAGTGCGATGACCAGACCGACGGCCACCGGGACGGCCGCCCAACGTATACGGCGATTCGAACGCACTGTTACCTCTCGGAAGACGTTGCTGGAGACCGGCCGAGCGGACGTGATGTGCACGGTTGCGTGCACTGAGGCCGCTCATTGCTGGTTCCCAGCTTGGTTGGAACACTCCTAGCTTACTCGCAGCCGGTGACGTCTCGCGCACACCGGGCGCGGTCCGGCGCGTGATCGACGACCGCCTCGCGCAGCTTTCCCCCGGTCGTGCGGCTCGGTGCGGCCGCGGACGACGAACGGGGAGCGACCAGATCGGTCGCCCCCCGCTCGCGTGTCGGTTCGGTCGGCGGACAGATGCCGGCCGGCGGCGTCAGTGGAAGCTGTCGCCGCACGCGCAGCTGCCCTGCGCGTTGGGGTTGTCGATGGTGAAGCCCTGCTTCTGGATGGTGTCCTCGAAGTCGATCGTCGCGCCGTCGAGGTACGGGACGCTCATCTTGTCGATGACGACCTCGACCCCGCTGCCGAACTCGGCCGTGGCATCGCCGTCGAGCAGCCGCTCGTCGAAGTAGAGCTGGTAGATCAGGCCGGAGCAGCCACCGGGCTGGACCGCGAGGCGCAGGCGCAGGTCGTCGCGGCCCTCCTGCTCCAGGAGGCTCGCCACCTTCGCCGCCGCCGCGTCGCTGAGCGCGACGCCGTGCGAGCGTGCGTCCGTCGCCGGTGCGTTGTCGATGATGGTGTCGCTCATCCGCGCGTCTCCCTCCGGGCGGTGTCGGTCACCGCGCCTGGGTCGATTGTAAGCACGGGAGCCGACAGGACGGGCGCGGCGTCCACAGGGCGGGACCCGACGACGGACGGGAGGCCCGTGGCGGCGTCGCCACGGGCCTCCCGTCCGGTGGTCCCCCGCTCCCGTGCCGGTGCGGGCTGCCCGGTCAGGCGCGCGTCGCCAGCCGCGCCAGCAGGATCGTCTCGGAGGCGATCGCGCGGTGCAGCACGCCGAGGTGCTGCGACTCGTTCGGGCTGTGCGCGCGGGTGTCCGGGTCCTCGACGCCGGTCACCAGGATCTGCGCCTCGGGGAACTCCGCCGCGAGGTCGGAGACGAACGGGATCGATCCGCCGATGCCCTGCTCGACCGCGGGCGCGCCCCAGCCCTCGTGCATGGCGGTGCGCGCCTCCTGCACGGCCCACCCGGCGGTGTCCACCAGGAACCCGTCGCCGGTGTCGACCTCGGTGATGTCGAGCTTCGCGCCGAACGGCACGTGGGCGCGGAGGTGGCGCTCGACGGCGGCGTACGCGTCGGTGGCGGACTGGCCGGGGGCCACGCGGACGGAGACGCGGGCGGCGACGTTCGGCAGCAGCGTGTTCGACGCGTTCGCGACGCTCGGGACGTCCATGCCCGTCACCGTGATCGACGGCTGGAACCACATGCGGGAGAGCACCGGGCCCGAGCCGACCGGTCGCACGCCCTCGAGGAGCGCGGCGTCCGTCGCGAGCTCGGCCTCGGAGCGCTCGGGGACGTCGGCGTCGTACGCGGTGAGCCCCTCGACGGCGACCGAGCCGTCGTCGTCGTGCAGCGAGGCGAGCAGGCGCACCATCGGGATCATCGCGTCGGGCGCGGCGCCGCCGAACATACCGCTGTGGCTCGCGTGCTCGAGCGTCGTCAGCGTCGCACGGAACGTGACGTTGCCGCGGAGCGAGACCGTGATCGAGGGCACGTCGACCGACCAGTTGTCGCTGTCGGCCACGACGATCACGTCGGCCGCGAGGTGCTCCTTCTGCTCGCGCAGGAAGGTACGGAACGACCGGGAGCCGAACTCCTCCTCGCCCTCGACGAAGAGGACGACACCGAGGTCCAGGTCGTCGCCGAACTGCGCGTGCAGCGCCCGGAGCGAGGCGATGTGCGTCATCACGCCGGCCTTGTCGTCCGACGCACCGCGGCCGTAGAGGCGGTCGCCGCGCAGGGTCGGTTCGAACGGCGGGGTCTCCCACAGCGCATCGTCGCCCTGGGGCTGCACGTCGTGGTGCGCGTAGAGCATGACGGTCGGCTTCCCGTTCCGGGCGGGACGCACCGCCAGGACGGCGGGCTGCCCGAGCTCGCGGCCGGCGTCCTGCGCGCCCGCGGTCTCGCCCTCGACGGCGGACCGGACGATGCGCACCGCGTCGGCGGCGAAGACGCCCGTCGACCGGGCCAGGTCCGCGACGGCCTCGGCACTGGCCTGCACGTGCGCCGGGTCGAACGCCGACCACGACACCGACGGCAGCCGGACCAGCGAGGAGAGGTCCGCGATCGTGGTCGGCAGCCCTCCCTGCACGTGTTCGCGGAGGGCGTCGAGGAGCGCGGGGTCGGTCGCGGGGCTGTGCTGGTCGGTGTCGGTCATGTCCCGTAATCTAGAGGAGATCCAGCACGCAACCGCAGTCAGGAACACACCGTGGCGAAGGCAGCCCCCAAGACCAACACGACCGTCGACCCGTCGGACGAGGAGCTCCTCGAAGCCGGCAAGGGTCGTCCGACGCCGTCGCGTCGTGAGCGCGAGGCCGCCAACCGTCGCCCGCTCGTCGGCAACAGCCCGCAGGACAAGAAGGCCGCTCGCGCGCGTCTGAACACCGAGCGCGAGAAGGCTCGGGTCGGCATGGCCAACGGCGAGGAGCGCTACCTCCCCGCGAAGGACAAGGGCGAGCAGCGGAAGTTCGTCCGCGACTGGATCGACGCGCGCTGGAACGTGGGCGAGGTCATGATGCCCGTGCTCGTGCTGTTCCTGATCGTCGGGTTCGCAGCGGCGCAGACCGTCCTGGCGTCGTACTCACTGCTGCTGGTCTGGGCGTTCGTGGCGCTGTTCGTGCTCGACTGCATCGTGCTCTGGCTGTCGCTGCGCAAGAAGATCACCGCGAAGTTCGGCGAGATGCAGCGCGGGACCTTCCTCTACATCCTCACGCGGGCGTGGCAGCTGCGCTTCCTGCGCCTGCCGAAGCCGCAGGTGCGCCGCGGCCAGTACCCCTCGCTCTAGCCACCACCGCGCGAGCGCCGTCCGGCCGAGCCGGGCGGCGCTTCGTCGTTCCCGGGGGTGGCGTCGGTCAGGCCGGGGCTGGACCGGGGCGGGGTTCCGTCGAGCGGGCCGTTTCCGTCACGCTCGGCACGCTGGGCCGACACATCTCGCCCGCTCGCCGGACACCGACGGCGTGTTCCGCCCGCTCGGTGCGCGACGCGCGCTCCGCCCGACGCCGCGCCGGCATCAGCGTCAGTGCCCGCCTGTCCGCGTCGGCCGTCGTCAGCCGACATCGGCCTTCGTCAGCCGTCATCGGCCGTCGTCAGTTCTCGTCGGCCTCGTCAGCCTTCGTCAGCCACCGTCGATCAGCGCCGGCCATCGTCAGCCACCGTCGGTCAGCGTCGGCCTGGAGGTGCGGCTCGACTCGGTCGCCGCCCCTTCCGTCGCGTGGTGGTCGCCGTTCCCCGCACCAGGACTCCGTCAGCCGTCGCGCGGGTTCCAGTCGCACGACATGCCGTCCAGCGCGCAGGTGAGCGGCATGTCGTGCAACGTCGACGCCAGCACGCGGCACGTCGTGCGACGGAGCGGCCATCCGGCCGGAGCAACTCCGAGTGGGTACCGTCGCGAAGACGAGGACGGCGCGCTACCGCGCTCCCCTGCTACCGCGCTGCGCGCCGTAGCCGCCGACGACGCAGCCGGTTGATGCGCATCGCCCAGGTCGGCCCTTCGTAGAGGAACGCCGTGTAGCCCTGCACGAGCGTCGCGCCCGCGTCGATGCGGTCCTGCACGTCCTGCTCGCTCGTGACCCCGCCGACGGCGATGACGCAGAAGTCCTGCGGCACCGCGGCCCGGACCCGGCGCAGCACCTCGAGCGACCGGGCGGCGATCGGGGCGCCGGAGAGCCCACCGGCCCCCATCGCCTCGACGTCGGCGTCCGGGGTGGTCAGCCCCGTGCGGGCGATGGTCGTGTTGTTCGCGATGATCCCGGCGAGTCCGAGGTCCACCGCGAGTCCGGCGATCGCGTCGATCTGCTCGTCGGTCAGGTCCGGCGCGATCTTCACCAGCACCGGGGTCCGCCCGGCTGCGTCGCGGACCGCCGTCAGCAGCGGCCGGAGCTGGTCGGCCTCCTGCAGACCGCGGAGCCCGGGCGTGTTCGGGGAGCTGACGTTGACGGCCAAGTAGTCGGCGAAGGGCGCGAGCAGGCGCGTCGACTCGAGGTAGTCGTCGACCGCGTCCTCGACCGCGACGACCCGACTCTTGCCGATGTTGACGCCGATGACCGGTCGGCCGGGGTGACGCCGTGCTCGCTCGAGCCGACGAGCGGCCCGGGCAGCTCCGTGGTTGTTGAAGCCCATCCGGTTGACGAGCGCCTTGTCGCGGATGAGCCGGAACAGCCGCGGCTTCTCGTTGCCCGGCTGCGCCTGCGCGGTGATCGTGCCGACCTCGACGTGCCCGAACCCGAGCAGCCCGAGCCCGGCGATGCCCTTGGCGTCCTTGTCGAACCCGGCGGCGAGCCCGAAGCGCGACGGGAAGTGGATCCCCATCGTCGTGATGCCGTCGGCCGCGGAGGGCCGGGCGTACCGCTCGATCGTCCCGCCGAGGAACGGCACCCTCGGCAGGGCACGGATCACGGCGAAGGCGATGTGGTGCGCCCGCTCCGGGTCCATGTTGGCGAACACGGACCGGAAGACGACCGCGTAGCCGTTGCGGACGACGCGCTCCGCGACCCCGCTCACGCGCCGCTGCCCGACTCGGCGCCGGACGCAGCAGCACGAGCCGCGTGGTGGTCGCGGCGCAGCTGTGCGATCGCGTCCTCGAAGTCCTCGAGCGTGTCGAACGCCTGGTAGACGCTCGCGAACCGCAGGAAGGCGACCTCGTCGAGCTCCCGGAGCGGCGGCAGGATCGCGAGGCCGATGTCGTTCGCGTCGATCTGGCTCGACCCCGACGAGCGCACGGTCTCCTCGACGCGCTGCGCGAGCACGGCCAGGTCGCCGTCGGTCACCGGGCGTCCCTGGCATGCCTTGCGCACGCCGGACACGATCTTGTCGCGGCTGAACGGCTCGGTGACGCCGTTGCGCTTCACGACGTTCAGCGAGGCGGTCTCGGTCGTCGAGAACCGGCGCCCGCAGTTCGGGCACTGGCGGCGGCGACGGATCGAGGTGCCGTCGTCGCTCGTGCGGGAGTCGACGACGCGGGAGTCCGGGTGGCGGCAGAAGGGGCAGAACATGTCGTGTCCCAGGCTATCGGCTCGACGGCGCCCACAGGGCGCGGTGACGACCCGGTGGACGACCGGCCGCACCCAGGACGCATCCGAGGCCAGACCCGGCCACGCCCCGGCACGACCCGACCGGCCGGGCTCAGGACCGAGCGGTGCGCTCCGTCACGGCGGCACCGTGCCCGGGCAGCTGCTCCTCGGTGGCGAGCGCCACGATGTGCGGCGCGACGTCGGCCAGGGCTGCGGGCGTGTACCGGATGACCTGCTGCGGGCGGAGGAAGGTCGACGCCGACAGCCCCGACCCGAACCGCGCCTGGCCGCCGGTCGGCAGCACGTGGTTCGACCCGGCGAGGTAGTCACCGAGGCTCACGGGCGTGCTCGGCCCGACGAACACGGCACCGGCCGCGTCGATGTCGGCCAGCACGGCGTCGTCGTCGGCGGTCTGGATCTCCAGGTGCTCCGGCCCGTACGCGTTGCTCACGGTCGCCGCATCGGCCAGCGAGTCCACCAGCACGATCGCGGACTGCGGTCCGTCGAGCGCGGTCTGGAGGCGCGCAGCCGTCCCCAGCGCCGCCACCCGTTCCGGGATCGCTGCCTCGACCGCGTCGGCGAACGTGGGCGAGGTGGTCACCAGGACACTGCCCGCCTGCTCGTCGTGCTCGGCCTGGCTGACCAGGTCGGCGGCGACGTAGCCGGCGTCCGCGGTGTCGTCCGCGATGACCAGGATCTCGGTCGCGCCCGCCTCGGAGTCGATGCCGACCACCCCGCGCACCAGGCGCTTGGCCGCGGCGACGAAGTTGTTGCCCGGCCCGGTGACCAGGTCGACCGGCTCGAGGCCGATCTCGCTGACGCCGTACGCCAGCGCACCGACCGCTCCGGCTCCGCCCATCGCGTAGACCTCGTCGATGCCGAGGAGCCCGGCCGCGGCGAGGATCGTCGGGTGCACCCGTCCGCCGTGGTCGCGCTGCGGCGGGGAGACGAGGGCGATCGACCCGACGCCCGCGACCTGTGCGGGAACCACGTTCATGACGACGCTCGACGGGTAGACGGCCTTGCCACCCGGGACGTAGAGCCCGACGCGTCGCATCGGCTGCCAGCGCTGGTGGACCTCGGCCCCGTCGGCCAGGCACGTGACCGACCCGGCGGGGACCTGCGCGGCACTCGCCGCACGGACACGGCGGATGGCCTCGTCGAGGGCCTCGCGCAGCTCGGGGGTCAGGCCGGCGACGGCCGCGGCGATCTCGGCGGCGGGGACCCGGACGTGCTCGGGCGCTCCCCCGTCGAAGCGCTCCGCCTGCTCACGCAGCGCCGCCGCCCCGTGCTGCCGGACCGCGTCCACGAGGTCGCGCGCGGCATCGACGGCGTGGGAGACGTCACCGACGGCACGTGGCATCAGGCGGAGGAGGTCGGCACGGGCGGGAAGGCCGCCACGGAGGTCGATTCGCTGCATCATCAGGCGTCAAGCGTACCGGCGGCGCCCGACAGCAGGGCGTCCACCAGGGGACGGTGACGTGCGGTCTGGTCGTCGTCCCACGCACCGAGCAGCTGCAGGACGAGCACGCGGAACGCGAGTGCCCGGACGAGCAGCTGCGGCCACTCCGACACCGCGGCCAGCCGGCCGAGCTCCGGTAGACGGTCGACCGGCACACCGTGCCAGCACACCGCGTCGACGGCGGCGATGGCGGCGGCGTACCCCACCGGCCGCCACGCGGGCGCCCAGTCGAACACCGCCGGCGGCTCACCCGGCGCGAAGAGCACGTTGCCGAGCAGGTCGCGGTGCACCAGCTGCGACGGCGCGCGGACGGTGCGGAAGCCCGCGGCGAGCCGGTCGAGCAACGGCTCCGTCGGCAGGGGCCCGCTCCCCCAGACGAGCCGGTCCGCCCGGCTCCACGGGTCGTCGACGAGGTCGAGGAACCCCGGGCGGGGCAGGTGCGCGACCGCGCGGTGGAAGGCCGCGCCCGCGGCGAGGACGTCCTCGACCCGGGTCGGGTCGGTCGCACCGGGCAGCCACGCCCAGGCCTCCCAGCCGCCCGCGAGCCAGCCACCGTCGGCGCTCGGGACCGGCCGCGGCGTGCGGAACCGGTCCGTGTGCGCGAGGCGGTCCGTGTGCGCGAGGCGGGCCAGCGTGGCGGACCGCCACCGTGCCTCCCGGACGTCACCGTGCGGACGCAGGACGATCCTGTCCGCGCGCCACGTCGTGCCCTGTCCGCCCACCAGGAGCACCGGTGACCGCTCCCCCGCACCGAACGCCCGGAGCACCGCAGCCGACGGCTGCGGTGCTCCGCGGACGGTCACGTCGGACGCCTAGACCAGGCAGCGCGGCCCGAGCAGGCTCTTCAGCTCGCCGAACAGATCGGGCGTCAGGTTCACCGGGAACGGCAGCTCGAAGGTCCGCGCGACGTCGTCCTTGAGCAGCCGGAGCCGCACCTCGGTCTCCCCCTGGTGCCGACCGAGCACGGCGGCGAGCTCGGTCACCGTCGTCGTCGTCGCCTGGCGCTCGGGCAGCGACAGCGTCAGCGGCCCGGACCCCATCGCGTCTCCGACGTTCGGCTGGAACATGCTCACGGCGTGCAGGGCCTTGCCGTCGTCGCGGACGTTCACCCGGCCGCGCAGCACCACGATCGAGTCGGCGACCAGGGACGGACCGAACTCCTGGTACGTCTTGCCGAGGAACATGACGCCGATCTCGCCGCCGAAGTCCTCGATCTGGACGATGCCGTACGGGTTGCCGCTCGACTTCGCGACACGGTGCTGGACACTGGTGAGCAGTCCGGCGACCGTGACCGTCTCGCCCTCGATGCCGTCGTCGGCGGCGATCAGGTCGGCGATCGTGATCGACTGGTGCTTCGCCAGCTCGATCTCGAGGCCGGCGAGCGGGTGGTCCGACACGTACAGCCCGAGCATGTCCCGCTCGAACGCGAGCTTGTCGCGCTTCGACCACTCGGGTCGGTCCGGCACCTGCGACACCGCTGCCGCCGCGGGCGACTCCTCGGCGACCTCGGCGAACAGCGAGTCGAAGTCGAAGCCGACGTTGCCGTTGGCCTCGTCCCGCTTGACCTTCACCGCTCCCTCGACCGCGCCCTCGTGGATCTCGACGAGCGCACGACGGGTGTCACCGAACTCGTCGAAGGCACCGGCCTTGATGAGCGACTCGACCGTCCGCTTGTTCGCCGACGAGATCGGGATCTTCCGCAGGAAGTCGTGGAACGACTCGAACGCGCCCTTCTCCGTCCGGGCCTTCACGATGTCGTCGACGACGTTGAAGCCGACGTTGCGGATCGCGCCCATGCCGAAGCGGATGTCGTCGCCGACGGCCGCGAAGAAGCCGATCGACTCGTTGACGTCCGGCGGCATCACCCGGATGCCCATGCGACGGCACTCGTTCAGGTACAGCGCGAGCTTGTCCCGGGCGTCGCCGACGCTGGTCAGCAGGGCCGCCATGTACTCGGCCGGGTAGTGCGCCTTGAGGTAGGCCGTCCAGAACGACACCACGCCGTACGCGGCGGAGTGCGCCTTGTTGAACGCATAGTCGGAGAACGGCAGCAGGATGTCCCACAGCGTCTTGATCGCCGCGGCCGAGTAGCCGTTGTCCTGCATGCCCTTCTCGAAGCCCGCGTACTGCTTGTCCAGCTCGGACTTCTTCTTCTTGCCCATCGCGCGGCGGAGGATGTCCGCCTGGCCGAGCGAGAACCCGGCGACCTTCTGCGCGATGGCCATGACCTGCTCCTGGTAGATGATCAGGCCGTAGGTCGTGCCGATGATGTCCTGCAGGGGCTCCTCGAGCTCCGGGTGGATCGGCGTGATCGGCTGCTCGCCGTTCTTGCGGAGCGCGTAGTTCGTGTGCGAGTTCGCGCCCATGGGGCCCGGACGGTACAGGGCGATGAGCGCCGAGATGTCCTCGAAGTTGTCGGGCTTCATCAGCCGGAGCAGACCACGCATCGGCCCGCCGTCGAGCTGGAACACACCGAGGGTGTCACCGCGCTGCAGCAGCTGGTAGGCCGCTTCGTCCTCGAGGCCCATGGTCTCGAGGTCGAGCTCGATCCCGCGGTTCGACTTGATGTTGTCGAGCGCGTCACTGATGATCGTCAGGTTCCGGAGGCCCAGGAAGTCCATCTTGATCAGGCCGAGCGACTCCGCTGCCGGGTAGTCGAACTGCGTGACGATCTGGCCGTCCTGCTCACGCTTCATCACCGGGATGATGTCGATGAGCGGCTCGCTCGACATGATCACGCCGGCTGCGTGGACGCCCCACTGGCGCTTCAGCCCCTCGAGTCCGAGCGCGGTGTCGAACACCGTCTTCGCCTCGGGGTCGGTCTCGACGACCGTGCGGACGTCGACCGCTTCCTTGTACCGCGGGTGGTCCTTGTCGAAGATCCCGGTGAGCGGGATGTCCTTGCCCATCACGGGCGGCGGCATCGCCTTCGTGAGCTTCTCGCCCATGCCGAACGGGAAGCCGAGGACGCGCGAGGAGTCCTTGAGCGCCTGCTTCGCCTTGATCGTGCCGTAGGTGACGATCTGCGCGACGCGCTCGGACCCGTACTTCTCGGTGACGTACTTGATCGCCTCACCACGGCGCCGGTCGTCGAAGTCGACGTCGAAGTCGGGCATCGAGACGCGGTCCGGGTTGAGGAAGCGCTCGAAGATCAGCCCGTGCCGGATCGGGTCGAGATCGGTGATGCGCATCGCGTACGCCACCATCGAGCCAGCGCCCGAACCACGGCCCGGGCCGACGCGGATGCCGTTGTTCTTCGACCAGTTGATGAAGTCGGCGACCACCAGGAAGTAGCCCGGGAAGCCCATCTGGTTGATGATCCCGACCTCGTAGTCGGCGCGGTCCTGGACCTCCTTCGAGATGCCGTCCGGGTAGCGGTACCGCAGCCCCTTCGCGACCTCCTTCTCGAACCACGAGTGCTCGGTCTCCCCCTCGGGCACCGGGAACTTCGGCATGTAGTTCGCGGCCGTGTCGAACTCGACGTTGCACCGCTCGGCGATGAGCAGCGTGTTGTCGCAGGCCTCGGGGTGGTCGCGGAAGACGTGTCGCATCTGCTGCGGCGTCTTCAGGTAGAACTCGTCGGCGTCGAACTTGAAGCGGTTCGGGTCGTTCAACGTCGAGCCGGACTGCACGCAGAGCAGTGCGGCGTGCGACTTCGCGTCGTGCGAGTGCGTGTAGTGCAGGTCGTTCGTGCCGACCAGCGGGATGCCGAGGTCCTTCGAGATGCGGACGACGTCCTCGATCACCCGCCGCTCGATCTCGAGCCCGTGGTCCATGATCTCGGCGAAGTAGTTGTCCTTGCCGAAGATGTCGCGGTAGTCCGCCGCTGCCTTGAGCGCCTCGTCGTACTGGCCGAGGCGCAGGCGCGTCTGGATCTCGCCGGACGGGCACCCCGTCGTCGCGATGATCCCCTCGTGGTACTGGTCGAGCAGCTCGATGTCCATGCGGGGCTTGAAGTAGTAGCCCTCGATCGACGCGCGGCTCGACAGCCGGAACAGGTTGTGCATGCCCGTCGTGTTCTCGGCGAACATCGTCATGTGGGTGTACGCACCGGAGCCGGACACGTCGTCACCGCCACCGTCGCCCCAGCGCACGCGGGTCTTGTCCGACCGGTGGGTGCGCGGCGTGATGTACGCCTCGGTCCCGATGATGGGCTTGACGCCGCCGGCCTTGGCGGCCTTCCAGAACTCGAACGCGCCGAACATGTTGCCGTGGTCGGTGACCGCGACGGCCGGCATGCCCTGCGCGGCGGTCTCGGCGACCAGGTCGCTCAACCGAGCGGCACCGTCGAGCATCGAGTACTCGCTGTGCACGTGCAGGTGGACGAAGGAGTCGGAATCCGACACGGGACCTCCGGTTTCGACGGGGACTGCTGCGGGGCGGGACCAGCCTAACCGGGAGCACCGACGTCCTCCGCGTGTCCGGCGTGCCTGCCGACGGGCGTCGGGCGGTGCCGCACCGCGAGCGGGTAGGACACGCCGCGTGCAGTCCCCCGAGCGGGCGCGACGCGTCGGCTGGAGACGCCGAGCGTGACGGATACGGCCCGCTCGGGACCCTGCGGGAGACGCGACCGGACGGCGGTCGGGAGGCGCGTGACGGCGCCGCCCTGCGCCTCCCGTCCGGACGCGGGCTCGCCCGGCGCCGAACGAGCGGGCAGGAAACGCCGCGCGGTGTACGCCGAGCGGGCGCGGATCGTCGGGCGAGGGCACCGAGCGTCACCGATCGGGCCCGCTCGGCGCGGGACCCGCCGCCCACCGACGCGGACGCCGACCGCCGCCTGCCTACGCGGACGCGGCGCGGATGCGGTCGAGCGCCTGCTGCAGGTCGTCGGGGTAGGACGCCTCGAACTCCACCCACGAACCCGTGCGCGGGTGCTCGAACCCGAGCCGCACCGCGTCGAGCCACTGCCGCGTCAACCCGAGCTCGGACGCGAGCACCGGGTCCGCGCCGTACATCGTGTCACCGACGAGCGGGTGCTTCGTCGCTGCCATGTGCACGCGGATCTGGTGCGTCCGCCCGGTCTCCAGGTGCACCTCGAGCAGGCTCGCCGACCGGAAGGCCTCGAGCGTCTCGTAGTGGGTCACGCTCGGCTTGCCGTCCGCCGTGACCGCGAACTTCCAGTCGCTCGACGGGTGCCGGCCGATGGGGGCGTCGATGGTTCCCGAGGTCGGGTCGGGGTGCCCCTGCGCGAGTGCGTGGTAGACCTTCTCGACCGTGCGCTCCTTGAAGGCCCGCTTCAGGTGCGTGTAGGCGAGCTCGGTCTTCGCGACGACCATCAGGCCCGAGGTGCCGACGTCGAGCCGGTGCACGATCCCCGCGCGCTCGGCGGCGCCGGAGGTGGCGATGGTGAAGCCGGCGGCGGCGAGGCCACCGGGCACGGTCGGCCCGTCCCACCCGGGCGACGGGTGTGCGGCGACGCCGATCGGCTTGTCGACGACGACGATGTCCTCGTCGTCGTGCACGATCCGCATGCCGGGGACCTCGACGGGCAGGATGCGCGGGGGTTCCTTCGGGGACCACTCGACCTCGAGCCACGAGTCGGCGTGCAGGCGGTCGGACTTGCCGACCTCGACACCGTCCACGCGGACGCCGCCGGCGGCGACGACCTCGGCCGCGAAGGAGCGCGAGAACCCGAGGAGCTTCGCGATGGCCGCGTCGACCCGTTCACCGGCGAGGCCGTCGGGCACGGGCAGGGAACGCTGTTCGCTCACGTCGCGTCGTGCCCGAGGACGTCGCGGCCGTCGCGCGGCGCACGCTGGTCGGGCTCCGCGACGCCCGGACGGGAGGCGCGGGACGGCTCCGCCCCGTCGGCGACCGACGAGCGCGCGGTCACGTCCGAGCCCGCAGCCGCGTCCGATCCGTCGGCCACGGAACGGCGGCTCGCCGCGTCGGCCGCGCGCTGCTGCTTCGCGGACGGTGCACGGGTGCCGTCGAGGTTCACCCCGAGGATGACGAGCAGCACGAAGACGACCATGCTCACGCAGATGAACGAGTCGGCGATGTTGTAGATCGCGGGCATCATCCAGGGCGTCGAGATGAAGTCCACCACGTGGCCACGACCGAAGCCGGGCTCACGGAGGAGCCGGTCGAGCAGGTTGCCGAGCGCGCCGCCGAGCAGCATGCCGAGCACGATCGCCCACCACATCGACCGGATGCGACGGGCGTACACGATGATGGCGACGACGACCGCCGTCGACACGATCGAGAACACCCACGTCATGTTCACCGCGAACGAGAACGCCGCGCCGGGGTTCCGGACGTACAGCAGCTGCAGCGCGTCACCGAGGACGGGCACGGCCTGGCCGTACGGCAGGTTCGCGACGACGAGCGCCTTCACGCCCTGGTCGAGCGCCACCACGACGACAGCGGCGAAGGCCAGTGCCGCGATCGCGCGGACACTGACCTTCGCCGTCGGTGCTGGTCTGACCAACGTCAGTTGCCGAAGCCCTGCGCCGAGGCCGGCGCGGGGGTGAGGCCGGACTCCTGCGAGCCGGACCCGTCGAGCTCCGAGAGCTGACCCTGGATGTAGCTCTTGAGCTGCGCACGGTAGTCGCGCTCGAAGGTGCGGAGCTCGTCGATCTTGCCCTCGAGCTGGCGCTGCTCCTGCTCGAGCACGGCCACGCGCTGGCGGTTCGTGTTCTCGGTGTCGGCGATGATCTGGCGCTGCTTCGCCTCGGCCTCGGAGACCAGGCGGGCGGCCTGCGCGGTGCCCTCGGCGATGAGCGCGTCGCGCTTCTCGATGCCCTCGCGGACGTGCTCCTCGTGCAGACGACGTGCGAGCGTGAGGAGGTTCGTGGTGCCCTCGGTGTCCTCGTCGGCGGGGACCGTCGAGGGAGCCGGAGCAGCGGCGGCGACCGGCGCGGGCTCCGGAGCGGCGGCGACGGGGGCCGGCTCGGGCTCGGGGGTCGGCTCGGGCTGCTGCTCGACGGACTGCTCGGCAGCGGCCGGCTTCGGCGCCGACTCGGCGGCCTGCAGGCGCTGGCGGAGCTCGTCGTTCTCGGCCGTCAGGCGGCGGAGCTCGACGACGACCTCGTCCAGGAAGTCGTCGACCTCGTCCTGGTCGTAGCCCTCGCGGAACTTCGTCGGCTGGAACCGCTTGTTGACTACGTCTTCCGGCGTCAAAGCCATTGCCGTCACCTCAATAGAACTGCTGAACGTGTGGAACCACTTGCGTCGCGACCGAATCTACCAGCCGCCACGAGCGGTGCGGATGTCCGCCGGAGCGGACATCGATCCCGACCACCGTACACCGGGGCCGGATCGGAACCGTGACCTTGACCGCGGCGTGGCGCGTGTCACGGTCGGGGAAGTGCTCAGAACCCGCGTGCGAGGCCGCCGACGATCACCCGGAGGATGATCACGACGAGCATGACGATCGTCCACCCGAAGTCGAGTGCGACCGGCCCCAGGCGGAGCGGCGGCAGCAGGCGTCGGACGAAGCGGATCGGCGGGTCGGTCAGGGTGTAGACCACGTCGGCGACCACGAGCAGGGCGCCGCGCGGACGCCAGGTGCGGTTGTACGCCTGGACGATGTCGAACGCGAACCGACCCCACATCACGAAGAAGTAGAGCAGGAGGGCGAAGGAGAGGATCCCGAAGACCAGTGACACGATGGGGCTCGCTCGGCTCGGGTGCAGCCGCCGTCACGGCGACCGCACGGGGCGGGGTGAACCGGGCTCCGGCTCAGGACTGGGCGAAGAAGGACGCCTCGATGTCGGACTCTACCTCAGCGGGCTCACCGCTCACCGCGACGTGGGCCGGGGACAGCAGGAAGACCTTGTTCGTCACGCGCTCGATCTTGCCGTACAGGCCGAGCGACAGCCCCGACGCGAAGTCGATCATGCGGCGGGCGTCCGACTCGGTCATCTGGGAGAGG
This sequence comes from Curtobacterium sp. NPDC087080, assembly GCF_044745105.1. Classification (NCBI taxonomy): domain Bacteria; kingdom Bacillati; phylum Actinomycetota; class Actinomycetes; order Micrococcales; family Microbacteriaceae; genus Curtobacterium; species Curtobacterium sp. NPDC087080. Next base: position 743,662 of record NZ_JBIUZP010000001.1, read on the forward strand.
TTGATGATGACGGGGATGCCGTCGCGGAAGCTCTCGGCGATGGACTGGGCGTCCTTGTACTCGCGCGGGTGGACGGTGAGGATCTCGTTCATTTCCTGAACCGGGGTCGCCTTCTGTGCGGTCGTGTGCGAGCGGCGGAGCGGGGTGACCTGGGCGCCGCGCTGGTGGGTGTGCGTCTTGGGCTCGGCGGGTGCGGCGGCCGGAACTGCTGCCGGCGCAGCGGCGGCGGGAGCGGCGGCAGCCGGGGCCTGCGCGGCCGGTGCTGCTGCCGGAGCGGTGGCGGGGGCAGCGGCCTGACGCGTCGGCGCGGCCGACTGCTGCTGCTCGTCCTCGTACAGTTCCTCGTCCGCGAGGCCGAGGTACACCATCGTCTTCTTGAGCGGGTTCGCCATGGTTCCTCCGGAGGTCGGTGCTCGTGATGCCCTGCAACGAGGCTAGGGTGCGGCCGGCCGGTTTCCCGTGATTGCGGTCCCGATCCGCAGGTGTGTCGCGCCCTCGGCGATCGCCTCGGCATGGTCGCCGCTCATGCCGGCCGAGATGTCCGTCGCCCCGGGTGCGATCGCTGCCACGCGCGCGGAGATCTCGCGCAACCGCGCGAAGGCGCGCCGGGGCTCCTCGTCGAGGGGCGCGACCGCCATGACCCCGCGCAGGCGGACGGTCCCGGTGCGCAGGACCCGTTCGACCATCGCCTCGACGGCGTCGGGCTGCACGCCCCCGCGGCCGGGGTCGTCAGTCAGGTTGACCTGCACGAAGCCGTCGATCACCCGGGGCTCCGGCTCGCTCTCGGTCGGGGCGAACGCGTCGACGACGGAGTCACGGTCGAGCGACTGCACGACGTCGGCGTAGCGGCGCACCTGCCGCGCCTTCTTCGACTGCAGCTGCCCGACGAAGTGCCACGTCAGGTCGAGGTCGGCCAGCTCGGCCGCCTTGGCCTGCGCCTCCTGGTGCCGGTTCTCCCCCACGTCGGTCACACCGAGCGCGGCGAGTTCGCGGACCAGCGACGCCGGGTGGTACTTCGTCACGACGACGAGCGTGATCTCGTCCACCGTGCGGCCGGCGGACCGGGCTGCGTCCGCGATCGACGCGCGGACGGACGCGAGACGCGCCTCCGGTCCGTCACGGTCGACGGACGGGAGGCGCGGATCACCTGCCACGGGACGGGTTACTTCAGGAAGTCGGGGACGTCGAGCTCGTCGTCGTCGTCGAACGCCGGGTCGGCGGCGCGACGCACGGGCGCCTCGTGCTCCTGCGTCGACCAGGACGGCGCGCTCGTAGCGGTGTCCTCGATCGCACCGGTGCCGGCCGATGCCGACGAGGCGGACGTGCCGGGCTCCGGGTCCACCCAGCTCGAGCGACGCTCCTTCTGCTGCGCACCCGGCTCGCCCCCGTCGAAGCCCGCGGCGATGACGGTCACGCGGACCTCGTCACCGAGGGTGTCGTCGATGACGGCACCGAAGATGATGTTCGCCTCGGGGTGGACGGCCTCCTGCACCAGGCGGGCGGCGTCGTTGATCTCGAAGATGCCGAGGTTCGACCCGCCCTGGATCGACAGGAGCACACCGTGTGCGCCATCGATCGAGGCCTCGAGCAGCGGCGAGGCGACGGCGAGCTCGGCGGCCTTGATGGCACGGTCCGCCCCGCGCGAGGAACCGATGCCCATCAGGGCCGAACCGGCACCCTGCATGACGCTCTTGACGTCGGCGAAGTCGAGGTTGATCAGACCCGGGGTCGTGATCAGGTCGGTGATGCCCTGGACGCCGGCGAGGAGCACCTGGTCGGCGGTCGCGAAGGCCTCGACCATCGAGATGCCGCGGTCGCTGATCTCGAGCAGGCGGTCGTTCGGCACGACGATGAGCGTGTCGACCTCGTCCTTCAGGGACGCGACGCCGTTCTCGGCCTGCGACTGGCGACGCTTGCCCTCGAAGCTGAACGGCTTCGTGACGACACCGATGGTGAGCGCGCCGATCGACTTCGCGATGCGGGCGACCACGGGTGCACCACCCGTCCCGGTGCCACCGCCCTCACCGGCGGTGACGAAGACCATGTCGGCACCCGCGAGGGCCTCCTCGATCTCCTCGGCGTGGTCCTCGGCGGCACGACGGCCCACCTCGGGGTCCGCGCCGGCGCCGAGCCCGCGGGTGATCTCGCGGCCGACGTCGAGCTTGACGTCGGCGTCGCTGAGCAGCAGTGCCTGGGCGTCGGTGTTGATCGCGATGAACTCGACGCCGCGGAGGCCGAGCTCGATCATGCGGTTCACGGCGTTCACGCCGCCGCCGCCGACGCCGACGACCTTGATGACGGCGAGGTAGTTGTGGTTCGTGGTCACGTCAGTCGGGCCTCCGGTTGAACCCTCAACCTCTACTTGAAGTTCAGGGGCAATGCTGGTAGATGTGGTGCTTCCTCGACGCTACGGGTGTGCTCCGCAGGCTGTCGCCCCGCCACGCCGCGTGTCGCCGATCGTGTCGCCGAGATTCCCGCCGTGGCGCAGTCCGCCGTCGCGGACCTCGCTCCGGTCGCCGGAGCGGACCGTCGTCACTGCGCCGGCCGGACGATGCCGTTGTCCGGCGCCGACACGTCGAACTCGACCTTGGTGTCGGGGGCCCGCGAGGCGTGGTCCGCGACGAGGGCCGCGAGCAGCGACGCCTTGGCGTCGGAGTCGTCCGGGCTCCCCCACACCACGCTCGACCCGTCGTCCAGGGTGAGCGTGACGTCGTCCGCGGTGCTCGCCCGCACGTCGGTGACCTGGCGGCGGACCGTCGAGGGCAGCGAGAGCACCACCTCGGTCATGGTCCGGAACACCGGCGAGCCGAGCTCGGCCCGCTGCACGTCGGCGACCGGCACGCCCTCCGGACGGTCCGGCGAGGACTGCACCACGATGCCGGCCGGGTCCACCAGGTCGTACGACGCCCCCGTCTGCACGGCCACGACGGGCGTCCGTTCGGTCACGGTCACCACGAGGGTGTGCGGCGGGACCTCCTCGGTCACGTAGCTCTCGATGAGCGGGAAGGCCGCGATGTCGCGCTTCACCTCGCCGAAGTCGATTCGCGCGAGCGGGGTGCCCACCTGGTCGGAGAGCGCCTGGCGCAGCGCGGTGGCGTCGACCCGCTCCGTCCCGCGGACCTCGATCGTCCGCAGGGCCATGAGCGGCGAGGTGACGGCGACCAGGATGGACGCACCGAACACGACCACCACGGCAGCCGCGGTGATCCAGGCCGCGCGCCGGTGTCGCGCACGACGCGTGAACCGGCGCACCTCGGCGCGTTCGAGCAGCCGACGGCGACGCTTCGCGACCCGTGCCTCGCGTGCGGTCTCGGCGGCGCGGACACCGGCGCCGATCGGGGTCTCGTGCTCGCCGTCGGCGGACGGCCGGGAGGCACGGTGCGCGTCGATCACGTCGGTCACGGTGGCCGCACCGGTCGTGTCGTCGTCGGTCGCGTCCGACGTCACTCCTCCGGTCGTGCCCCCGTCCGGACGTCGCGCCCCGTCACCCCGGGGTGCGGTGTCCGCACCGGGGTGCGACGAGGTCCCGCCGTCGCGGGCACCGGACGACGCGCGGCCCGCGTGGTCCTCGTCCGGGGTGTACTCGCGCAGGCGGTCGGCCACGGTCGACCAGCCGGCGCCGAGCCGGCGGCCGGCAGCGCCGGCGAGGGCGCTCGCACGCTCGCGCTGCCCCGGCGCGGACGCCGGGGTCGTCGAGGTGGCCGGGGTCGCGGGGTGCACGTCGGGGGCAGGCGCGGCGGTGGGGGCGACCGACTCGTCGACCGGCGCGGACGGGGCGGGCGCGGGGCGGGCCTCCCGGCCGGTGTCCGCTGCTCCGTGACCCGCTCGACGCGGCAGCAGGCCACGGCGCGGCCGCGGTGCCCGAGCACCGTCGGCCGGGACCTCCGGTTCCTCCGGACGCCCGTCGAAGCCCTCGGGTCGCCTCACTGCGCGCGGTCCCCGTCGCCGTCCTGGCGGAGCGCACCGAGGACCTGCGGGATGATCCGGTACACGTCACCGCAGCTCAGCGTCATGACGATGTCGCCGTCCCGGGCGACCGCGGCCGCGCGGGCGGCGGCGTCGTCCCAGTCCGGCAGGAACTCGACCTTCGACTGGTCCGCGAAGCGTTCCTGGACGAGGGCGCCGGTGACGCCGGGTTCCGGGTCCTCGCGGGCGCCGTAGACGTCGAGCACGACCGTGTGGTCGGCCAGCTCCTCGTAGACCCGGGCGAAGTCTCCGGCCATGAGCCGCGTGCGCGAGTACAGGTGCGGCTGGTGGATCGCGATGATCCGGCCGTCGCCGACGACGTTCCGCGCTGCGCGCAGCGCGGCCGCGACCTCGGTCGGGTGGTGCGCGTAGTCGTCGTAGACCGACACCCCGCGTTCGACGCCGTGCAGCTCGAACCGGCGCTCGGTGCCACCGAACGCCTCGATGCCGCGGATCGCGTCGGCGGGCTCGACCCCCAGCCCGGTGAGCACCGCGAAGGCACCCACCGCGTTGACCGCGTTGTGCCGTCCGGGAACCCGGAGCGTCATGTGGTGCTGCTGGCCGCCGGCGCGGAGGTCGACCTCGACGCTCGCGGCCTCGACGATGCGCTCGATGCGGACGTCGGCGTCGGTGGCCTCGCCGAAGGTGACGACCTCCGGGGCGTGCTCACGGGCCCGCACGCCCTCGGTCACCCGCTTCGCGCCGGCGTCGTCGCTCGACACGACGATGCGCTCGCTCGCCTTGCCGGCGAACTCGACGAACGCGTCGATGAACGCCTGCTCGCTGCCGTAGTGGTCGAGGTGGTCGGCGTCCACGTTCGTGATGAGCGCGACCGCGACGTCGTAGAGCAGGAAGGACCCGTCGGACTCGTCCGCCTCGACGACGAACAGGTCGCTGGCACCGGGAGCCGAGCTCGTGCCGAGCGCCTGGATGACGCCGCCGTTGACGAAGCTCGGGTCGAGACCGAGCTCGACCATCGCGGTGACGATCATGCCCGTGGAGGTGGTCTTGCCGTGCGCGCCGGCGACCGCGACCAGGCGGTGCTCGGCGATGAGCGCGGCGAGGGCCTGGGAGCGGTGCAGCACCGGGAGCCCGCGCCGCTGCGCCTCGAGGAGCTCGGGGTTGTCCGGCCACAGGGCGCTCGTGACCACGACGGTGTCGGCGTCACCGAGGTTCGCGGCGTCGTGGCCGACGTGCACCTCGGCGCCGAGCTCGCGCATCGTGCCGGTCGTGGCGGTCTCGCGGGAGTCGCTGCCCGTGACGCGGTGCCCGGCGGCCAGGAACATCCGTGCGATGCCGCTCATGCCGGAGCCGCCGATGCCGACGAAGTGGACCGTGCCGAGGTCGTCCGGGATCGGCTGGGTCAGGTCCGGCTTGATGGTCATCGTTCCTCCGTGGTGCTGGTGCTGGTGCGCTCCGCGCCTGGTCCGCCGGTGCGGTCCGCGCGGGGCCCGCGGCTGCGCTTCGACGCCTCGCGCACGAGGGCCGTCATCCGGTCGGCGCCGTCGCGGTGTCCGACGCTGCCCGCGCGGACCGCCATGTCGGCGATCCGGGCCCGGTCGCGCAGGATCGGCAGCAGCTGGAACGTCACCCACTCGTCCGTGAACGCCGCGTCGTCGACGAGGACCGCTCCCCCGGCACCGACGACGTCCGCCGCGTTGTGCCGCTGCTCGCCGTTGCCCACCGGGTACGGCACGAGCACGCTCGGCAGTCCGACCGCCGTGAGCTCGCACACCATGCCCGCGCCGGACCGCGACACGACGAAGTCCGACGCGGCGTAGGCCAGGTCCATCCGGTCGCAGTACGGCAGCACGTGGTAGCCGTCGAGGTCGCTCGGCCCGATGTCGGACTTGCCGCCGACGACGTGCAGGACCTGCCAGCCCGCGTCGACGATCGCCGTCGCCGAACGGTTCACGGTCGTGTTGATGCTCCGCGCGCCGGACGACCCGCCCGTCACGAGCAGGACCGGACGGTCGGGGTCGAGGCCGAACTCGGCCAGGCCCTCGGCCCGCGAGGCCCGACGGTCGAGCGACTCGATCTCCCGCCGCAGCGGCATGCCGACCACGCGGCCGTGGCGCAGGTGCGTGTTCGAGAACGTCAGGCCGACGTGCCGGGTCAGCAGTGCGGCGAGCCGGTTCGCGAGCCCCGGCTTCGCGTTCTGCTCGTGCACGACGATCGGGGTGCCGGTCCGCTTCGCGGCGATGTAGGCCGGCGCCGCCGCGTAGCCGCCGACACCGAGGACCACCTCGACGTCGTGCTCGCGGATGTACCGCTCGGTGCGCCGGACCGCGCCGAGGAAGCCACCCGGGAAGCGGAACGCGCGGGCGTCGAGCTTCCGCGGGAACGGCAGGCGCGGGATCGTCAGCAGCTCGTAGCCGCGCATCGGGACGAGCCGGGCCTCGAGCCCCTCGGCCGTGCCGAGGACGAGCACCCGGGCGTCCGGGTCCTGCTCGGTGAGCCGGTCGGCGACCGCGAGCAGCGGGTTGACGTGGCCGGCGGTGCCGCCGCCGGCGAAGAGGTAGGTGCTCACCGGAGCACTCCGTTCTGTGGTGCGAAGGTGTCGCGCGCCCCGCCGGAACGACCCTTGCCCGGGAGTTCCCGGGCGAAGGACAGCACGACGCCGATCGCCAGCAAGGTCATGATGAGGGCGGACCCACCGGCGGAGATGAGGGGCAACGGTACACCGAGCACGGGCAGCAGACCGAGCACGACCGCGATGTTGACGAGCGCCTGCCCGATGATCCACGCCATGATCCCGCCGGTGACGGTCCGCACGAACGGGTCGTCCGACTGGCGGATCACCTTGATCATGCTGACGGCAAGGACGATGAACAGGGCCAGCACGACGACGGCCCCGATGAGCCCGAGTTCCTCGCCGACGATCGCGAAGATGTAGTCGTTGTCCGCCTCGGGCAGCCACGACCACTTCGCCTTCGAGTTGCCGAGGCCGACGCCGAACACACCGCCGGACGCCAGCGCCCACATGCCGTGCACGGGCTGCCAGCACAGGTCCTGGTACTGGTTCGAGTCGGTGCAGCCGGAGAGCCACGCGTTGATGCGGTACTGCCGGGACGCCGAGGTCATCGTCACGAACGGCAGCACGACCGCCACGGCTCCGACGATGACGAGCAGGTGCTTCGCCCGGGCACCACCGATGTAGAGGGCGCCGAGCAGCAGGATGAGCATGATCATCGCGGTGCCCTGGTCACCGCCGAGGAGCACCATCCCGAGCGGCAGCACCGTCGCGATGCCGATCGGCACGAACAGCTCCTTCCACTCCCGCAGCCGGTCGCGCTTCACGTAGATGATCGCGCCGACGGCCAGGGCGATGCCGAGCTTCACGGCCTCGGACGGCTGCGCGCTGAACGAGCCGAGCCGGATCCAGTTCCGGTTGCCCTGGATCTCGATGCCGAGCGGCGTGTAGACGAGCAGCTGCAGGACCAGCGCCGCGGCGAGGATCCGCATCGCCCACTTCCGCCAGAGCCGGGCGGGGACGCGACTGGCCACGAGCATGAGCGGGACGCCGAGCACCGCGTAGAGTCCCTGCTTCGAGGCCGCGCCGAAGAAGTCGTGGGTGGCGGCGTACTCCTCGACGCTCGACGACGACAGGACCATCACCACGCCGAACACCACGAGGAACAGCGTCACGCCGAGGATCGTGTAGAACGTGCTCGACTCGGCGACGAACACGTTCTTCACCGCGACGACGGCACCCCGCGCTCGGCGGGGAGCGCCCGTGTGCTCGGTACCCGTGTGTCCGGTGCTTCCCGTCGTCCGGCCGCCGCTACGGCCGCTCGGGAGATCCGTGGTCGCCATCGGCTGTGCCTCCCAGGTGCTCGTGGACCGCCGCCGCGAACCGGCGCCCCCGGTCGGCGTAGGAGTCGAACTGGTCGAACGACGCGGCAGCCGGGGCGAGGAGGACCGTGTCGCCCGGTCGTGCGACCGAGGCGGCATGCCGGACCGCCTCGGGCATGACCTGATCAGTGTCCGTCGCCTCGACCTGCAGGACCGGGACCGACGGCGCGTGTCGCGCGAATGCCTCCAGCACCGGGGTGCGGTCCGTGCCGATGACGACGACCGCTCGCGCTCCGGGGCCGAAGCGTTCGACGAGGGCGTCGATGTCGACGCCCTTGAACTGCCCGCCGACGACCCAGACGACGGTCTCGAACGAGGCCAGGGACGCGGTCGCCGCGTGCGGGTTCGTCGCCTTCGAGTCGTCGACCCACGTGACGCCGTCGGCCGTCGCGACGTGCTCCGTCCGGTGGTGGTCGGCACGGAAGCCCTGCACCGCGGCACGGATGTGCGCGGGCTCGACGGTCGCCGCACGCGCGAGGGCGGCAGCGGCGAGGACGTTCATGGTCATGTGCGGGCTGGCGAGCCCGGCTGTCTCGAGGTCGGCCAGTGTCGCGAGCTCGAGGGCGGTGTTCCGGCGGTCCTCGGTGAACGCGCGGTCGCAGAGCACGTCGTCGACGATCCCCACGTCACCCGGGGCGGGGACGCCGGGCGTGAAGCCGACGGCGCGGCAGCCGTCGACCACGTCAGCGCCCTCGACCATGCGGCGCGTGGCCTCGTCGGAGGTGTTGTAGACGCAGGCCATCACGGTGCGTTCGTAGACCTTCGCCTTGGCGGCCCGGTACGCCTCGGCGGAACCGTGCCACTCGAGGTGGTCGTCCGCGATGTTGAGGCAGGCGCTGGCGAGCGGCACGACCGCGCCGTCGCCCGACGTCGGCATGTAGTGCAGCTGGTGGCTGGACAGCTCGACGACCAGGACGTCGAAGCCCTCGGGGTCGCGGACCACGTCGAGGACCGGTACACCGATGTTCCCGCACGCGACCGCGCGGAGCCCGGCGGCGGCGAACATCGCGGTCGTGAGCTGCGTCGTGGTGGTCTTGCCGTTCGTGCCCGTGATGGTCACCCAGGGTGCGGCGACCGGGCCGCGGACCACCTTGTCACGGACGCGCCAGGCGAGCTCGATGTCGCCCCACACGGTGCTGTGCTCGACCGACCAGCGGACCGAGGCGTTGTGCGGGGGCAGCCCGGGCGACACGACGACGACGTCCGGGGCCTGCTGCTCGAGTGCAGCCGGCACGGTGTCGAGCGGGGTGCGCTCGAACCGCGCGCCGATGACGTCGAGCAGTTCGACCGTGTCGGCCGGACCGTCCGGCGCGTACACGACCACGTCGCTGCCGAGCTCGACGAGCGTGTCGGCGACCGAGAACCCGGTCGAGCCGAGGCCGAGCACCGCGACGCGCAGTCCCTTCCAGCCCTCGGCGTGCCAGCTGTCGAGTCCTTCGAGGCGCGCGTCAGCCGACACGGGCGATCCACTCCAGGTAGAAGAGTCCGACACCGGCCGCGACGCAGAGCCCCGCGATGATCCAGAACCGGACGACGACGGTCACCTCGGCCCACCCCTTCAACTCGAAGTGGTGGTGCAGCGGACTCATCCGGAAGATGCGCTTGCCGTGGGTGATCTTGAAGTAGGCGCGCTGCAGGATGACCGACCCGGTGACGATGAAGAACAGGCCACCGATCAGGATGAGCAGCAGCTCGGTGCGGCTCAGGATCGCGAGTCCGGCCAGCGCACCACCGAGGCCGAGCGAACCGGTGTCGCCGAGGAAGATCTGCGCCGGCGACGTGTTGTACCAGAGGAACCCGATCAGACCACCGCACACCGCCGCGGCGACGACCGCGAGGTCGAGCGGGTCCGACGTGCTGTAGCAGGCGTGCGCGGTGCTCTCGTCGAGCCGGACGCCGCCGCAGATCTGGTTCGACTGCCAGAAGCCGATGATGACGTACGACCCGATCGCGAGGATGCTGGAGCCGGTCGCGAGGCCGTCCAGCCCGTCGGCGACGTTCACGCCGTTCGAGGTGGAGACGGTCAGCAGCACGATCCACGCGAGGTACAGGATCGTGCCGATCACGGTGCCGAGCACCATGAAGTCGAGCCAGGGGACGTCACGGATCGCGGAGATCATCGTCGACGCCGGGGGCTTGCCGTTGCCGGTCGGCACGACGAGCGCGATCGTGGCGAACACCACGCCGACGATGACCTGCCCGAGGACCTTCGCCCAGCCGCCGAGCCCGAGGCTCCGCTGCCGACGGACCTTCAGGAAGTCGTCGATGAACCCGACGAACCCGAGTCCGACCATCAGGAAGAGCACGAGCAGCCCGGACAGCGTCACCGAGTCGCGGCCGACCAGGTGCCCGACGAAGTAGCCGAGCACCGCGCCGAGGATCAGGACGATGCCGCCCATGGTCGCCGTGCCGCGCTTGGTGTGGTGCGACTGCGGGCCGTCGTCACGGATGAACTGGCCCCAGCCGAGCCGGTGGAAGAGCTTGATGAACAGCGGTGTGAGCAGCAGTGTGAACACCAGCGCCACGGCGCCGGCGACGAGGAGCGCGATCATTCGGTGACACCTCCGAGGCGGTCGCCGAGGAATCGCAGTTCGGCGGACTTCGAGGACTTGACGAGGACGACGTCGCCGGGGCGGACCATCTCCTGCAGGGCGTGGACGGCTGCGTCGACGTCCTCGATGTACACGGACTCGCCGTCCCACGATCCCTCGAGGGTGGCGGCCTGGTGGATCGGTGCAGCGCCGGGTCCGACGACCACGAGCTGCCCGATGTTCAGACGGACGACGAGTCGGCCGATGGTGTCGTGCTCCTCGGTCGAGAACTCGCCGAGTTCCGCCATCTCGCCGAGCACGGCGACGGAACGCTCCCCCGGGCGCACGACCTGCGCCAGGGTCCGGAGCGCGGCCGCCATCGAGTCGGGCGACGCGTTGTACGCGTCGTTGATGACGGTCACGCCCTCCGGTCCGCCCTGGAGGAGCTCCATACGCCAGCGCTCGGCCCGCGTCATCGACGCGAGCGCCTCGGCGCCGGCGGCGAGCGGCACGCCCCACAGGTGGGCGACGGTGAGCGCGGCCGACGCGTTCATCGCGTGGTGCTCGCCGAGGATGGCGAGGCGGACGTCGACGGTCTCGGGGACCGGCGACGTGCCTCCCTCGTGGTCCGCGGCGGCCTCGTCCGGGACGGGAGGCGCGGTGAGCGTGAAACGCGTGCCGCTGCGGTCCGTCTCGATGCCGGCGATGCGGTAGTCGGCACCGGCGGACGTGCCGAAGCCGACGACCCGCGCGTCGGTGATCGCGCGCATCGACGCGACCCGGTCGTCGTCCACGTTGAGCAGGGCCGTCGCGGTGGCGGGCAGGTCGGTGACCATCTCCGACTTCGCACGCTGCGTCGCCTCGATGCCGCCGAACTCGCCGGCGTGCGCGAGCCCGACCTTGAGGACGACGCCCACGTCCGGCTCGGCGATCGAGACGAGCTTCGCGATGTGGCCCGTGCCGCTCGCCCCCATCTCGACGACGAGGAACCGCGTGTCGTGGGTGATGCGGAGCATCGACACCGGGGCGCCGACGTGGTTGTTGAACGATCCCTGCGGCGCGACGGTGGCACCGTGCTGCTCGAGGATCGTGCGGAGCATGTTCTTGGTGCTCGTCTTGCCGTTCGAGCCGGTGATGCCGACGACGCGCAGGGGGGCGGGGCGACCCTGCTCGTCCGTGCGGTCGGCGCTCGAGGCGCGGACGCGTGCGACGACCTCGTGCGCGAGCGCGGCGAGGGCGGCGTACCCGTCGGACACGACGACCTGCGCGGTGGCGGCGCCGACCGGCAGCTCGACGGCACGCTCGGTCACGACCAGGGCCGCACCGGCCTCGACCGCGTTCGGCACGAAGCGGTGGCCGTCGGTCTCCTCGCCGAGCAGGGCGAAGAACACGCTGCCGGCCGCGACCAGGCGCGAATCGGTCTCGACGCTGCCGTCGACGACCTGCTCGGGGGCGCCGTGGACGAGCTCGCCGCCGATCGCGGTCGCGATCTCGGCGAGGGTCAGGGCGATCATCGGATCTCCTCCGCCGGGCCGGAGTTCGGCTCCCAGCCGGCCTCGCGGAGGGCCTGTCGGGCCTCGTCACGCGCCGAGTACGGCGTGCGGACCCCCGCGATGTCGCGGTAGTCCTGGTGACCGGGGCCGGCCCAGAGGATCGAGTCGCCCTCGCCGAGCAGGCTCACGGCCTTGCGGATCGCGGCCTCGGGCGGGCTGACCTCGTACGTCTCGTGGCCGGGGTAGGCCTCGCGCGCGGCGTCGACCAGGGTCTTCCGGATGGACGCGGCGTCCTCGAAGCGCGGGTGGTGGTCGGTGACGACGAGGATGTCGCTCCCCGCCGCGGCGACCCGGGCCATGTCGCCGCGCTTGGTCGTGTCGCGGTCGCCGTCGGCGCCGAAGAGCATGAGGACCTTGCCGGACGTGAACTGACGAACGGCCGCGAGGGTGTTCTCGAACGCGTCGGCGCTGTGGCCGAAGTCGACGTAGACGCTCGGGCCGGAGTCGCCGGAGACGCGCTCGGTCCGGCCCGGCAGGTAGCACTCGATCGCGCTGACCGGGTGCTCGTCGGTCTCGTCCGCGTAGCGGCGGTGGTTCGACCCGAGGGCGTGCGCGATGGCGCCGAGCTCGAAGCCACCCTCGACCAGCATCACGATCGCCAGCGCCGCGTTGGCCGCCATGTGCCAGCCGATCAGCGGGACGCGCGTGGTCAGCTCGCGGCCCTCGGGGCCGGTCAGGCGGAACTCGGTGTACGCGGCGCGGGCGTCGACGATGTCGACGTGCCACTCGGCTTCGACCTCGGGGTGCACCGTGATCGTCGTGACCGGGATGCGGGAGTCCTGCACCACGCGGTGACCCCAGTCGGTGTCCAGCGAGACGACGCCGCGACGGGCGTGCTCGGGCTGGAACAGCGGGAGCTTCGCCTGGTAGTACTCCTCCATGTCGGCGTAGTCGTCGAGGTGGTCGTGCGACAGGTTCGTGAACCCGGCGACGTCGAACACGATGCCGTCGACGCGGTGACGGCTCAGGGCCTGGGCGCTGACCTCCACCGCGACCGCGCGGACCTCGGACTCGCGCATGCGGGCGAGGAGTGCGTGCATCTCGCTGGCCTCGGGCGTGGTCAGGCGGCTCGTCACGCTGAGCGAGCCGATGTGGCGCTCCGCGGTCGAGCTGAGGCCGGTGACCAGGCCGAGCTGCTTGAGGATGCCCTCGAGGATGTACGACGTGCTGGTCTTGCCGTTCGTGCCCGTCGTCGCGAAGAGCTGCGGCAGGTCGGTGGCCTCGTCCGGGTGGGTGCGGTAGACCCACGCCGAGACGTCGCCGAGAGCGGCGCGCGGGTCCTCGACCACGAGCACCGGCAGGCCGGACGACTCCGCGAGGGCGACACCGTCGGCGTCGGTCAGCACCGCGACGGCACCGCGCTCGGCAGCATCGGTCGCGAACTGGGCGCCGTGGCGGTTCGCGCCGTGCACGCCGACGAAGAGGTCACCCGGCTGCACCTCGGCAGCGCTCAGCGTGACGCCCGTCGTCTCGACGGCGTCGACGGAGCCGACCACGCGCATGCCGAACGCGTTCGCGAGTTCGGCGACGCTCCTCGGGGTCGGGTGTTCGGGTCGGAGGACCGGGGGGATCCGTGCGGACAAGTGCTCCTTCTTCCTCACCACGTGGACGGGTACAGCTGCGCCTCGGCCGTGGAGGGGGCTACTCGGTACTTCTCGAGCACCTGGGACATGAGTGTGCGGAACGCCGGAGCCGCTCCGCTGGACCACTTGTTGGTCTGCGGCTTCGTGAACGTCACCGTGACAACATACTGGGGGTCCTCGGCGGGTGCCATTCCGGCCACCGACGTGATGCGCTGACCGCCGTAGCCCTTGCTGCCCTCGGCCACCTCGGCGGTACCGGTCTTCGCCGCGATGTTGTAGCCGGAGATCGGCTTCATGCCGACCAGGGTGCCGCCGGTGACCACGCTCTGCAGCATCTTCACGGTCTGGTCGGCCGCCGCCGCGGACACGACGCGCGAGCCCTGCACGTCGGGCGCGTCGATCGTCTTGCCGTCGGCCGTCGTGCAGCCCTTCACCATGTGGAGCGGGATCCGGACACCCTGGTTCGCCAGGGTCTGGAACACGCTCGCGACCTGGATCGCGGTCGTCGAGATGCCCTGTCCGAACATCGAGTTGATGTTCGTCTGCTGGTCCCAGTTCGGGCTCGCGCCGTACTGCATGCCGGGCTGGCCGGGGTACTGGATCGCCGACTCGGGCTCGAACAGGCCGAACTTCTTCATGTACTCGTACCGCTGCTGGGTCGACAGCCGCTCACCGAGCTCGGTGATGCCGACGTTCGACGAGTTCTGCAGGATGCCGGTCAGCGTCAGGTTCTCGGTCGGGTGGAACTCGGAGTCCTGGATCTTGCCGCCCCACGGGAACGATCGCGAGTACGGCACGACCGCGCGGTCCGTCGGGCTCGACTTGCCCTGGTCGATGAGCGCAGCCGCGATCGCGGCCTTGATGGTCGACCCGGGCTCGTAGGTCGAGGTCAGCGCGCGCGACCCGTAGGCACCCTTGTCCGTGGTCGCGTCGACGTCGTTCGGGTCGACCGTCGGCCAGTCGGCGACCGCGAGGAGCTCGCCGGTCTTGACGTCGACGACGGTCGCGGTCGCGGACTCCGCCTGCAGCGACTGGGCTGCGGAGGCGATCGTCTGCTGCGCCATGTACTGCAGGTCGCTGTCGATCGTCGTCTCGAGCGTGCCGCCGTCCTTGGCCTGCTCCGTCGTGCGGGTGCTGCCGGGGAGCTGCACGCCGTCCTCACCGCGCTCGTACGTCTCCGAACCGTTCTTGCCCGCCAGGCACTGGTTGTAGGAGTACTCGAGGCCGGCCTGAGCACCGTCCGTGCCCATGAAGCCGGTCAGTGCGCCGCCGGTGGCCCCCATCGGGTAGACACGCGCCGACTGCTGCTCCTTGTAGACCCAGGGGATGCCGAGTGCGACGACGGCCTCGTAGTGCTTCACGTCGAGACCCTTGACCAGGTAGGCGAAGTCGGACTTCGGATCGGCCTGGATCGCCTTCCGCATCGCCTCGGCCTCGCCCCCGGACGCCTTCGCCAGCGCCTGCAGCGCGTCGTCGACCGAGACCTTCTTGGTGCGTTCGCCGCCGAGCTTCCCGTCGAAGGCGGCGACCAGCCGCGGCGAGGTGACGATGTTGTAGCGGTTGACGCTCTCCGCCAGCTCCGTGCCGTTGCGGTCGACGATCGCGCCGCGGTCGCCGTAGATGGTGACCGGGATGCTGCGCTTGGCCTTCGACGCGTCGTTGAGGGCCGCGGCCTGCACCACCTGGATGTCGACCAGCCGGATCACGAAGACCGCGACGAGGGCGATCACGGCGATGATCACCACGCTGTAGCGCAGTCGAGGGTTGCGGATCGTCTTCGTCACGCGGTGCGGTCCTTCCCGGGTGGTGCGGCAGTCCGATCCCGCCCGCAGGTCACCGGGTGGTGGGGGCCTGGAGCGGGTTCGCGTCGGACTCTACGTCGGTGGTCGAGCCGGTCCGGCCCGACTCGCTGGCGCCTGCGCTCTTCTCAGCGTCGGACGTCGACGAGCCATCGGTGGCGGCGCTCGTGCTGCCGGCGGCCCCGGCCGCACCGCTGCTGTCGGCCGTGCTCGAGCTGCCCGCGGCCGACGACGCACCGCCGGTGGCCGTGCCGCCGTCGGTCGCGCTGGCCTTCCCGGCGCTCGGGTCGGGGCCCGCCGCGAGCGGGACCGGGTCGAGCAGCGAGTTCGGCACCTGGTTGTCACCGCTCGCGGTCGCCTCGTCCGGGGCCGCCGGGGTCGGCGTGCCGTAGACGTGGCCGGTCTTCGGGTCGAGGTACACCGGCGTGGAGTTCGCGATCATGCCCAGCGCCTTGGCGTTCCGGGCCAGGTTCTGCGGCGAATCGAGCACCCGGAGCTCCTCGGACAGCGACTGCTGCGTGCGGGACAGCTTCGTCTGCTCAGCGCCGAGTGCGTTCAGCGTGTACGCCCCCTGGCTGAGCACCATGCTGATGCCGAGCTGCGCGAGGAGCAGCACACCGAGCGCCACGACGCCGACCACCGCGTAGGCGATCTTCGGCCGTGCCCGGCGCTGGGCCTTCGACGGCGCCACCTCGACGAGCTCGGGCCGTTCCCGGCGCGGTGGGTGCGGGGCACGGGTCGGTGCGCCGACGGGGTCGACGAGTGCGAGGTTCGTGCTCATGTCACTTCCGGATCCGCTCGGCCGCGCGCAGGCGCACGGGGATGGCACGGGGGTTGGCGGCGCGTTCGGCCTCGTCGGCCAGTTCCGCGCCCTTGACGACGAGGGAGTAGGTGGGAGCGTGCTCCGGCAGCTCGACCGGCAGGCCGGCCGGAGCGCTCGAGGTCGTGCGCTCGACGAGTGCCCGCTTCACGAGGCGGTCCTCGAGCGACTGGTACGACTCGACGACGATGCGGCCACCGACCGCGATCACGTCGAGCGCGGCCGGGATCGCCCGTTCGAGCACGGCGAGCTCGGCGTTCACCTCGATGCGGAGCGCCTGGAAGACGCGCTTCGCCGGGTGTCCCTGCCGCTGCACGGCGACGGGGGTGGCGTCGTGCAGGACCTGCACCAGGTCGCCGGACATCTCGAACGGCCGCTCGGCGCGACGCTCCACGATGGCGCGGGCGTAGCGACCGGCGAGCTTCTCCTCGCCGTACCGCTGGAAGATCCTGCGGAGCTCGCCCTCGTCGTAGGTCGCGAGGACGTCGGCGGCGGTCTGCCCCTCGGTCCGGTCCATCCGCATGTCGAGCGGGGCGTCCTGGCTGTAGGCGAAGCCGCGCTCGGCACGGTCGAGCTGCAGGGAGCTGACCCCGAGGTCGAACAGGACGCCGTCGACCTGGTGGAACCCCTCGCCCTCCACCGCGTCGACGATGCCGTCGTACACGGTGTGCACGAGCCGCACGCGGTCCCCGAAGCGCGCGAGTCGCTCCCCCGCGATGCCGAGGGCGTCGGTGTCGCGGTCGAGTCCGATGAGCGTGAGCTCCGGGAAGCGCTCCAGCAGCGCCTCGGAGTGCCCGCCCATCCCGAGGGTGGCGTCGACGACGACCTTGCCCGGCCCGTCGAGAGCGGGGACGAACAGGTCGACGATGCGCTGGAGCATCACCGGCGTGTGCGGGAACTTCGGCTGGTCTTCGGCCATGTGCAGCCCCTCGGACCCCTGGGCCACGCATCCGGATCCCCATCCATGCGACCTGACACCGGGGAAGGTGTGTCAGGGCACCACGGCTGGGAGTCCCGATCCGCGGATCAGAAGATCCCCGGGATCACCTCCTCGTCGTTGTCGGCGAAGCCCTCTTCGACCTCGGCGTAGTAGGCCTCCCACGCGGGGGTCGACCAGATCTCGGCACGGTCACCGCTGCCGATGACCGTGAGGTCCCGCTCGAGCCCCGCGTACTCACGGAGGTTCTGCGGGATCGTCACGCGGTTCTGCTTGTCGGGCGTCTCCGCGCTCGCTCCGGAGAGGAACAGGCGCATGTAGTCCCGGGTGCGCTTCGAGGTCATCGGAGCCGTCCGGATGCGTTCGTGCAGTTGCTCGAACGTGTCCGCACTGAAGACCACGACGCAGCGCTCCTGCCCGCGGGTCATCACGAGCCCCCCGGACAGTTCGTCCCGGAACTTGGCGGGGAGGATCACGCGACCCTTCTCGTCGAGCTTCGGGGCATGGGTACCGAGCAGCACGTCGGGCCTCCCCTCCGCTCCACCGGACCGTTGTGTCCCCCACTTTACTCCACTTCGCTCCCCGCGGAACGGTGGGCGCTCCCGAAAGGGGTCGCCTCCCCCGTACTGGGGCGGTCCGCAGGTGCTCCCTCGGGCGCGGGAGCAGCGTGGATCCGCGGAACGACGGGCTCGTGGAGCGATGTGGAGGGCGTGGAGGGAAGTGGAGGACCTTCGCAGCAACGGGAGCGAGCGAGGGCGCGCCGGACGGGAGGCGCGACGCACGCCCGCCCCGTGCCTCCCGTCCGCTCCGCCCGTTCCTTCCCATCACGCGCGCGATTGAAAGCGGAACCGGGCGTACCAGGCGGCTCCGTCCGACCAGGTACGCCCGTTCCGATCAGGTACGCCCGCTTCGACCAGGGCCGATGCAGCCCGGGTCCGCGCCGCGCGGCCCGCGCGGCCCGCTCCGCCTGTTCCTTCCCATCACGCGCGCGATCGAGAGCGGAACCAGGCGTACCAGGTGGTTCCGCCCGACCAGGTACGCCCGAACTGACCCGCCACGCCCGAGTCAGCCAGGGTGCCCAGGCAACCTGTTGCGCCCAACGCCCCCGATGTGACCGGCGCGCCCGTTCCTTCCCATCACGCGCGCGATAGGAGGCGGAACCGGGCGTACCAGGTGATTCCGCCCGATCAGGTACGCCCGCTTCGACCAGGTACGCCCGCTTCCACCAGCGCCGGACGGGAGGCACGGCGGCCGCCCGCCCCGCGCCTCCCGTCCGCCGCGCCCGACCCACCCCCACGCCGTGCACGTTCCTGCCCATCACGCCCGGCGTGGGATGCCGATCCGCGCGAAGGAGACCCGAAGGAACGCCCTTCCACGCGCGGATCCGCCTTCCACGCGCGGATCCGCCTCCTCCGCGCGGTTCGCGCCCGCTGCGCGCGGAGCCGGACGACCGCACCCCCGGGAACGACGACGGGGCCGGTCCCGAAGGACCGGCCCCGTGGAGGCGTGTGAAGGAAGAGCCGAGCGGCTACTGCTGCCCGGGATCGTTGCGCTTGTCCCAGCGCTCGTTCATGCGGTCCATGAACGAGCCGCCCGAGGACGACGAGCGCGGGGCCCGGCCGGACGACGCCTTGCCGGCCCCGGGCGCCTTCGCCCCGGACTTCGGCATGCGCATGCCCGGACGCAGTGCGTAGAGGACACCGGCGAGCATCACGACGAAGCCCGGCAGGCCGAGCCACGGCTGCTTCACGACGAGGGCGACGATGACGATCGCGATGCCCACGAGGGCGCCCAGCACACCGATCGTGATCGACGTGTAACTGGCGCGACCCTGGCGGCGCGTGACCCGCGCCACGAAGTCGGAGTCGTTCTGGTAGAGGCTCCGCTCCATCTCTTCGAGGAGTCGCTGCTCTTGCTCCGAGAGTGGCATCTCGTTTCCCTCTTGTTCCTGGGGATGCTGTCTGGGTGACCGCTGGTGTGCCGCGTTGCCGCCGGGTTGTGGCATCGCGGAAGTGGACCGATCCTACGTCTCGACCGCTCCACTAGGGTAGGAGTCGTGGCTGAGAGTACGCGATTAGTGGACCTCGTTTCGGCACGGGTCGGCCGGGCACTCGACGAGCAGCGTGACCGGCTCCTCGCGATCAGCCCCGACCTCGCGCCGTTCGACCAGTACGCCCGGGACCTGCTCTCCGGCGGCAAGCGCTTCCGTGCGCTGTTCTGCTACTGGGGGTGGCAGTCCGTCGCCGGCCGGTCCGGGTCGTTCGACCCCCTCGCCGAGGGGTCCCGTCAGACCACCGCCGAGGCGATCGTCACGGTGGCCGCCGCGCTCGAGATCTTCCACGCAGCAGCCCTGGTGCACGACGACATCATGGACCGCTCGGACACCCGTCGCGGACGTCCCGCCGCGCACCGACGCTTCGAGTCCCTGCACGAGCAGTCCGGCTGGGTCGGCGACCGCGGTCTGTACGGCACGAACTCCGCACTGCTGCTCGGCGACGTGCTGCTCTCGCTGAGCGATGCGGTCTTCGACGAGGGACTCGCCCTCCTCGACCCGGCGCGTGCTCGGATCGTCCGCCAGGAGTTCCACACGATGCGGCTCGACGTGACCGCGGGTCAGTACCTCGACGTGCACGAGGAGACCGCCTGGCCGTCCATCGACGAGTCGGAGCACCTGGTCCGGGCACAGCGCGTCATCGTCTTCAAGTCCGCGAAGTACTCGATCGAGGCCCCGCTCGTGATCGGTGCCCTGGTCGCCGGGGCGTCCGAGGCACAGCTCGAGGGGCTGCGGTCGTTCGGCCTGCCGCTCGGCGTCGCCTACCAGCTGCGCGACGACGTGCTCGGCGTCTTCGGCGACCCGGAGGTCACCGGCAAGCCCGCCGGCGACGACCTCCGCGAGGGCAAGCGCACCGTCCTCATCGCCTCGGCCCGCAAGTCGCTGGCGCCGGGCCCGAGGCAGCTGCTCGACGAACTGCTCGGTGACCCGGACCTCGACGAGGAGCAGGTGCAGATGCTCCGTGCGACCCTCACCGAGTCCGGTGCGGTCGCCGCGGTGGAGCGTTCGATCGACCGCCACGTGCACCGCGCCAAGGCCGCGCTCGAGGCCACCCCGCTCAGCCCGTCGGCGCGCAACCAGCTGCTGTCGCTCGCCGACACGGTCAGCCGCCGCGTCGCCTAGACGCAGGTCGGAACGGACGGGAGGCACGCGGCGAGCCCGCCACGTGCCTCCCGTCCGTCGTCGTGGACGTCGATCCGGCGACCAGCGTCGCGCGGACCGCCCGACGGTCCGTCGCTGCTAGAGCAGGGACTGCGCGACGCGGCGCACCTCGGCCTTGCGGCCGGCGCGCAGTGCGGCGATCGGCGAGGTACGGAGCGCCGGCTCCTCGGAGAGCATCCAGCGGACGGCCTCGTCGTCGGAGAACCCGTTGTCGCCGAGCACGATCAGCGTGCCGCGGAGCTCCGGCAGCGGCTCGGTGTCGTCGAGGAACTCGCTCGGCACCCGGAGCACGCCGTCGACCCGGGCGGCCAGCAGGGTCTTCTGCTCGAACAGGCGGTGGATGCGCCCCGGGCTCACGCCGAGGAGGTCCACGAGGTCGGGCACCGTCAGCCAGCGCTCGGAGAGGGTCGTGTCGTCGGTGGATCCATCACTCACGCGCCCCATGTTGCCAGAGCGCGGGCCCGATCCATCGCCGTCTCGCTGATCACACGAGTCACACGCGCAACACGCGACTCTCTGGTTGACTTGGGAATCACGCCATGTCAGCGTGGAGCCACCTGTGAGTGCTCGCTGGCGCGCACGGCTCACCCAGGACAGGAGACAACCCGTGGACAACGCTGCAGACGACGCCGCCCGGCGTGCCCGATCCGCCCGGTTCGCCACCATGCCGATCGTCCTCGCCGGCACGATCGCCGTCACCGCCGGACTGACCGGCCCGGTGGCGCACGCCGAGCCCCGGCACGACGACGACGCCACGAAGAAGCGGCACGTCGACGAGGACCGGAACGTGGGACACCGCCCGGTCTTCGGCACCGCCGTCGCCCGCCCGTCGAGCACCACCGTCACCACGGTGGCCAGCGTGACGAAGGCCCCGACGACGTACACGGTGCGCCAGGGTGACACGGTCTCCGGGATCGCCGCACGCTTCGGGCTCTCAGCGCAGGAGGTCCTGGTCCGCAACGGCCTCGGCTGGAACACGATCATCCACCCCGGTCAGACCCTCCACCTCGCCTCGGCGCCCGCCGCCCCCGCTGCGGCTACCGCTGCTGCCCCGGCACCGTCCGGCACGAGCGGCAGCTACCACGTGAAGTCCGGCGACACCGTGTCGGCAATCGCTGCCCGCAACGGCGTGTCGACCTCGGCGATCCTCGCGGCGAACAACCTGTCGCAGCGCTCGCTCATCTACCCGGGCCAGACGCTGACGATCCCGCGCGCCGGGACCACGCCGGCCGCACCCGCACCCGCCGCGAGCACAGCGCCGGCCACGGCTGCGCCGGCTCCCGCTCCCGCTGCTGCGACGAGCGTGAAGATCGCCGCCGGCGACACCATCGGCGCCATCGCTGCGAAGCACGGGGTGTCGGTGAAGGCCCTCCTCGCCGCGAACGGCCTCAGCTACACGAGCACGATCTACGCCGGGAAGGTCCTGGTGCTGCCGGCCGCGACCTCGAAGCCCACGACGACCCCGACCGGCGGCGCCGTGACGACCGCGGTCGGCAGCGTCAACGGCGTCGAGCTGACCGGCGAGCAGCGGCGCAACGCAGCGACCATCGTCAGCGTCGGCCGGACCCTCGGCGTCCCCGACCGCGGCATCGTGATCGCCCTCGCGGCGGCGCTCCAGGAGTCGAGCCTGCGCAACCTGTCGCACGGTGACCGCGACTCCGTCGGCCTGTTCCAGCAGCGCCCGAGTCAGGGTTGGGGCACGACGGCGGCGCTGCAGGACCCGGCCACCGCCGCGGAACTGTTCTTCGTCGGCAACCCCGGCAAGACCCGGGGCCTGCTCGGCATCCGAGGGTGGTCGTCGATGGCCCTGACCGACGCCGCGCAGGCGGTCCAGGTCTCCGCGTACCCGAACGAGTACGCGAAGTGGGAGCAGACGGCGCGCGCGCTGCTGACCTCGCTCTGACGAGTCCGCCCCGTCGACCGACGGGTCGACTCATCCTCGAGATCGAGATTGGGTCACGGTCGGTGCGTCAGGTCGGACCGCACCGGCAGCCCTTCGTAGAATGCCGCCGATGACCACGAACGCCGCAACGGACCCGATGATCGGTCGGATGATCGACCAGCGGTACCGCGTGCGCTCGCGCATCGCCCGCGGCGGCATGGCGACCGTGTACCTCGCCACCGACGTCCGGCTCGAGCGCCGTGTCGCGATCAAGATCATGCACGGGCACCTGGCTGACGACCAGGCCTTCCGGGAGCGCTTCATCCAGGAAGCCCGCTCGGCGGCCCGGCTCTCCCACCCGAACCTCGTCGGGGTGTACGACCAGGGCGCCGAGGACGACACCGCGTACATCGTGATGGAGTACATCCCGGGCATCACGCTGCGCGACCTGCTGCAGGAGCACCGGGCCCTCACGCCGGAGCAGGCGACCGACATCCTGCGCGCCGTGCTCGCCGGCCTGGCGTCGGCGCACAAGGCCGGCATCGTGCACCGTGACCTCAAGCCTGAGAACGTGCTGCTCGCCGACGACGGTCGCATCAAGCTCGGCGACTTCGGTCTGGCCCGCGCGACGACGGCGAACACCGCGACCGGTGCGGCCCTGCTCGGGACGATCGCCTACCTGTCCCCCGAGCTCGTGACGCGCGGCGCCGCCGACTCGCGCAGCGACATCTACGCGCTCGGCATCATGCTGTACGAGATGCTCACCGGCGAGCAGCCCTACAAGGGCGACCAGCCGATGCAGATCGCCTACCAGCACGCCAACGACACGGTTCCGGTGCCGAGTGCCGCGGAAGCGGGCGTCCCGCCGGAGCTCGACGACCTGGTCGCCTGGGCCACCGCCCGCGATCCGGAGGACCGTCCTCGCGACGCCCGCGAGATGCTCGACCACATCTCGGGCAACCAGCAGCGCGCCACCGGCCAGTACCGCACGGCCGTCCTCCGCCCGGAGAACGCCACCGCGATCCTGCCCGCCGGCAGCGCCGTACCGTCCTCGGCCGATGCCGTGCGGGCCGACAGCGGCGCGCAGGACGACGCCACGCGGGTCATCGCCAGCTCGACCGGCGGCGCCCCCGCGGCACCGGGTCGTCGCGGCGCACCCGGCCCCCGCCGCACCGGGTCCCAGCCCGGAGCGCTCTCCCCCGCGGGGCAACGACTGGCCGACAAGTCCGCCAAGCGCCGGAAGCGCGGGTGGGTCCTGCTCGCGGTCGTCGTGGTGCTCGCGATCATCGCCGGGGTGGTCGGGTGGGCGCTCGGACCGGGTCCCTGGGGCAACGTGCGCATCCCCGAGGTCACCGGCAAGTCGGTGGCACAGGCGCGGCAGCTCCTCCAGGCGCAGGGCCTCGAGCCGACTGCCGGCACGGCCAGCCGCTACGACGCGGTGGTGGCCGAGGGCCAGGTCTCGACGACGAAGCCCGCGGCCGAGCGCGAGGTCCGCAAGGGCACGCCGGTGCAGATCGTCGTGTCGAACGGCCCGCGGATGATCGCCCTACCCGCGATCGTCGGGCAGCCCCTGTCGACCGTGACGGCCGCGCTCGACGACGACTTCCAGCTGCAGGACGACCAGTACGAGTTCTCCGCCGACGCACCGAAGGACACCGTGATCGCGGCGAAGGGCCTCGGCGCCGACGGGCAGACCGTCGACCTGGCGTCCGTCGGCGAGTACGCCGAGCGCGGTCCGGTCACCCTGACGGTCTCGCTCGGAGCCGTCCCCGACGTCACCGGGAAGACCCTCGACGCGGCCACCGCCGCGCTCGACGACGTCGGTCTGGTCGTCGGCGCGCAGCAGGAGCGCTACAGCGACGACGTCCCAAAGGGCCAGGTCATCTCGTCCAGCGTCGAGGACTCCCCCGCCGTCCGGGGCTCTGCCGTCGACCTCGTGCTCTCGAAGGGGCCGACGCCGATCACGCTGCCCGACGTCGCGGGCAAGACCATCGACGAGGCGACCTCCACGCTCGAGAACCTCGGCCTCGACGTGAAGGTGCCCGACTGCACGAACGTGCTCTGCCGCTTCTACGACTGGAAGTCGGCGCTCCCGGTCACCGCGACGGACCCGGTCCAGGGCTCCACCGTGTACCGCGGCGACACGATCACGCTCTCCTACGAGCAGTAGGCGCGCGACGCGTCGGGGCTCGCTCCGGTCGCGCGACGCGCCGTCGGCGGTCGTCGCGGTCGCACGACCTGCCGTGGCGCAGGAAGGTGAGCGGCAGGCCGTGCGACCGCAGCCGAGCAGGACGGACGCCGGTACGGACGGACGGGAGGCGCGGTGCCAGCCGGCACCGCGCCTCCCGTCCGTCGTGTGGTCGCGCCTACGGCCGCTGGTAGGGGTGTGCGCTGAGCTCCTCGGACACCAGGAAGGCGAGCTCGAGCGACTGCATGTGGTTGAGCCGCGGGTCGCACAGCGACTCGTACCGCGTCGCGAGGGTCGCCTCGTCGATCTGCTCGGAGCCGCCCAGGCACTCGGTGACGTCGTCGCCGGTGAGCTCGACGTGCATCCCGCCCGGGTAGGTCCCGACCTGCCGGTGGGCCTCGAAGAAGCCGAGGACCTCGTCCACGACGTCGTCGAAGCGGCGCGTCTTGTACCCGGTCGGCGTGGTGAGCCCGTTGCCGTGCATCGGGTCGGTCACCCACAGCGGGTTCGCGTCCATGCCCTTGATCGCCTCGAGCAGCTTCGGGAGCTCGTCGCGGATCTTCCCGGCACCCATGCGCGTGATGAAGGTCAGGCGCCCGGGCTCGCGCTCGGGGTCGAGCGCGTCGACCAGGGCCTTCATGTCGTCGACGCTCGTCGTCGGGCCGAGCTTCACGCCGATCGGGTTCCGCACGCGGGACAGGAAGTCCACGTGCGCGCCGTCGATGTCGCGGGTCCGCTCGCCGATCCAGATGAAGTGGCCGGAGGTGTCGTAGGCCTGACCGGAGCGCGAGTCGATCCGGGTCATCGGGCGCTCGTAGTCCATGAGCAGCCCCTCGTGCGAGGCGTAGAACTCGGTGTGCTTCAGGGCCTCGAAGTCGGCACCGCAGGCGTCCATGAAGCGGATCGCGCGGTCGATCTCCTTCGCGAGGTGCTCGTAGCGGGCGTTCGCCGGGTTGGAGGCGAAGCCCTTGTTCCACGAGTGCACCTGCCGCAGGTCGGCGAACCCGCCCTGGGTGAAGGCGCGCACGAGGTTCAGCGTCGACGCGGCCGTGTGGTAGCCCTGCACCAGGCGACGGGGGTCGGCCTCGCGGCTCTCCGGCGTGAAGTCGTAGCCGTTCACGATGTCGCCGCGGTACGCCGGCAGCGTCACATCGCCGCGCGTCTCGAAGTCGCTCGACCGCGGCTTGGCGAACTGCCCCGCCATCCGGCCCATCTTGATGACCGGCATCGACGCACCGTAGGTCAGCACGACGGCCATCTGCAGGATCGTCTTCACGCGGTCGCGGATCGAGTCCGCGGTGGCGCCCGCGAAGGTCTCGGCGCAGTCGCCGCCCTGCAGCAGGAACGCCCTGCCCTGGGCCGCCGCGGCGAGCCGTTCACGGAGCTTGTCGACCTCGCCCGCGAAGACGAGCGGCGGCAGCGTCGCGATCTCGGCGGAGGCGGCCTCGGCCGCAGCACGGTCGGGCCACGTCGGCTGCTGCTTGATCGGCAGGGTCCGCCAGTGGTCGAGGCCCTCGATCACGTCCGGATCCTGCAGGGCGACGACGTCGGTCGACTCGATCAAGGCGGTACCTCGGTGTTCTGGGTCGGGCGGGGAGCGGACGGCCTGCACGCAGGCCGGGCCGGCCGGGGCCGGAGTCCTCAGATCCTACCGTCCGCGCCGGACCGGTCGCTCCCGCGTGACGCGGGAGCGCCGGGCCGGTCGCTCCCGCGTGACGCGGGGGCAGCGGCGACGGTGGTCCGTCAGGCCGTGGGCGTCCGGCGGTCCCTCATGACCTGCTCGCGCGCACTGCTGGCGCGCTCCTTCACGCTCGTCGCGTACACGTCCACGTACTCCTGACGGCTCAGCCCGGCGAGCTCGTGCATGACCTCGTCGGTGACGCTGCGCAGGATGAAGCGGTCGGTCTCGAAGCCCTCGAACCGCGAGAAGTCGAGCGGCTTGCCGAAGACGACGCCGACGCGCTTGAACTTCGGGAACTTCTGGCCGATCTGCTGCACCTCGCGCGTGCCGACCATCGCGACCGGCACGACGGTCACCCGACCCTCGAGGATCATGCGGGCGATGCCGGTGCGACCGCGGTAGAGCTTGCCGTCCGGGCTGCGGGTGCCCTCGGGGTAGATGCCGAGCTGCTCGCCGCGCGCCAGGACCTGGAGCCCCGTGTGGAGCGAGGCCTCGGACGCCTTGCCGCCGGAGCGGTCGATCGGCAGCTGCCCGATGGCGTTGAAGAACGTCTTCGTCGCCCAGCCCTTCAGCCCGCGACCGGTGAAGTAGTCGCTCTTCGCCAGGAACGAGAGACGACGGTCGAGCACCGCCGGCAGGATCACCGAGTCGATGAACGAGATGTGGTTCGACGCGAAGATCACCGGCCCCTTCGCGGGGACGTGCTCACGGCCGATGACCCACGGCCGGAAGAGGGTGAGGATGAGCGGGCCGAGCAGGAAGTTCTTGAGCAGCCAGTAGGTCATCGTCGACTCCAGTTCGGGACGCGCGTTCCGTCGGGGTGACCCTACGCCGTGCGGGCGTGGATGCGGGCGAGGTCGGCGGCGCCGACGACACCGGCGTCGTTCACGAGCTCGGCGATCACGAAGTCGGGCTCCGGGTGGTAGCCGCGCGCCGGCAGGTTGTTCAGGTAGGCCTGCTTGATCGGCTCGAGGAGACGGTCACCGGCGCTCGCGACGCCGCCGCCGAAGACGAAGAGCTGCGGGTCGAGCACGGCGGACAGCGACGCGCAGGCCTCACCGAGGTGGCGACCGAGGCGACGGAGGGCCGCGAGGGCGCCCGGGTCGTCGGCCAGGATCAGGTCGCCCACGATCTTCCCGTCGAGCTGGCCGCCGTTCTGCTCGCGGGCGTCCGCGAGCGCAGAACCGATGCCACCGGCGTCGGCGACGTCGTTCGCCATGCGCTGCAGGGCGCGGCCGGAGCCGTACTGCTCGATGCAGCCGCGGGCGCCGCAGCCGCAGGGCAGGCCGTTCGGGACGATCCGCAGGTGCCCGATCTCACCGCCCGTGCCGAAGCCGCCGCGGAACAGCCGGTCCTCGGTCACGATCGCGCCGCCGACACCGGTGCCGATCGTGAGCATGGTCATGTCGGACACGAGCCGTCCGGCACCGAAGCGGAACTCCGCCCACCCGGCCGCGTTGGCGTCGTTGTCGACGGTGATGTGCAGGTCACCGAGGCGCTCCTGGAGCTTCTGCCGCAGGGGCTCGTTCCGCCACCGGATGTTCGGCGTGTAGTAGACGATCGACTGCGAGGCGTCGATGAAGCCCGGTGCCGCGACACCGACCGCTCCCACGTCGTGGGCTGCTCGCAGGCGCGTGACCATCGTCACGACGTCGTCGAGCATGGCGTCCGGGTCCGCCGCGTTGGTGGCGACGCGGTCCTCGGCGAGGATCTCGCCGAGCTCCGAGACGACCGCTCCCGCGATCTTGGTGCCCCCGATGTCGATTCCGATGGCATGCACGAGCGACGAGCCTACCGTCTCCCCGTCGGGACGCCGAACCCGTGACGGGGCGGAGCCACCGGCCGGGCAGCCGCGCCACCCGAGCGGGTGCGCGAGTGGCTGACGAGGTGCTGCGAACCGCGCGGGAGCCCGGCGTCCCGCCCGTATGCTGGCGGTGACGTCTCATCGCCGAGGCGTCCTCGTATCGAACCGGCCGACAAGGGAGTCAACCGTGAACGATCAGCGGCAGCCCGCACCCACCTCCGCACCCGACCACGGCTCCGCCGCCCGACTGCTGTCCGACCGGGCACGTCGGACGCCCGACCGGGCGATCCTGGCCCAGCGGCACGGCGACACCTGGACGACCGTCAGCGCCGCCGACACCCTCGCCCGCGTGCGCGGGATCGCGAAGGGGTTCGTCGCCGCCGGGCTCGAACCGGGTGCCCATGTCGCGATCCTGTCCCGCACCCGGATGGAGTGGACGCTCGTCGACTTCGCCGTGTGGACCGCCGGGCTCGTCTCCGTGCCGGTGTACGAGACGAGCTCCCCCGACCAGGTCCGCTGGATCCTGTCGGACTCCGAGACCGTGGCGATCGTGGTCGAGCAGGAGGAGCACGCCCGCCGGGTGGCCTCGATCGCCCCGGACCTGCCGCACCTCGGCCAGCACTGGACCATCGACGGCGGCGGCCTCGACGACCTGGTCCGGCTCGGTGAGACCGTCACCGACGCCGAGCTCGACGCCCGCACCGCGGACGTGCACGGCCACGACGACGCGACGATCATCTACACGTCGGGCACCACCGGGCGTCCGAAGGGCTGCGTCCTCCGCCACGACAACTTCACCGGCACGGTCGAGGGCGCCACCGAGGCCATGCCCGAGGTCGTCGCCGACGGGTCCTCCACGCTGCTCTTCATCCCGATGGCCCACGTGTTCGCCCGGTTCATCGCGGTGATGTCGATCTCGACCGGCGTGCTCGTCGGCCACGAGCCGGACACGCGCGACCTCATGCGGGCGGTGTCGACCTTCCGACCGACCTTCCTGCTCGCCGTCCCGCGGGTGTTCGAGAAGATCTACAACTCCGCCGAGCAGAAGGCCGACCTGGGCGGGAAGGGTCGGATCTTCCGCGCCGCGGCCGACGTCGCGGTCGCGCACTCCGAGGCGGTCGCTGCCGGTCGGGTACCGCTCGGGCTGAAGCTCCGGTTCGCCCTGTTCGACCGGCTGGTCTACGCCAAGCTCCGCGACGCGATCGGCGGCCGGGTGCAGTACGCGATCAGCGGCTCCGCACCGCTCTCGCCACGCCTCTCGCACTTCTTCCGCTCGATCGGTGTCCACATCCTCGAGGGCTACGGCCTGACCGAGACGACGGCGCCCGCGACCGTGAACCGGGCGCACGAGCTGCGGATCGGCACGGTCGGCCGGGCGCTCCCCGGTGTCGAGGTGCGCATCGCCGACGACGGCGAGATCCTGATCCGCGGCGTCGACGTGTTCGACCGCTACTGGCACAACGGCGAGGCGACGGCGAAGGCCTTCGCCGACGGGTGGTTCCGCACCGGCGACCTCGGCCGGCTCGACGCCGACGAGGTGCTCACCGTCACCGGCCGGGCGAAGGAACTCATCGTCACGGCGAGCGGCAAGAACGTCGCCCCGGCGCCGCTCGAGGACGGCATCCGCGAGCACCCGCTGGTCGGACAGGTGGTGGTCGTCGGCGAGGGCAAGCCGTTCGTCGCGGCGCTCGTCACGCTCGACCGCGAGATGCTCCCCGGCTGGTGCGAGGCCCGCGGTATCTCCCCCGCGCTCACGCCCCGCGAGGCCGCCTACGACGAGCGCGTGCACGTCGCCGTGCAGGAGGCCGTGGACACCGCGAACCAGCGCGTGTCCCGCGCCGAGTCGGTGCGGTCCTTCACCATCGTCGACACCGAGCTGACGGAGGCATCGGGCCACCTCACCCCGAAGCTGACGATCAAGCGCGCGGTCGTGCTGCGCGACTTCGCCGCGGACGTCGAGCACATCTACTCCGGGTCGAAGGTCCAGACCACGGCCACCCCCGTGGTCGCGTCACGACGCCGGGGCCGCGCGTAGGGACGACGGACGGGAGGCCCGGTGCCGGTCCGACGGACCGACACCGGGCCTCCCGTGTGTCGTCTGCGCGCGGTGCGCGACGCGACGAGGGGACGCGGCCGCGTGCCGGGTCAGGCCTCCGGGGCCTGCTGTGCCTCCGGTGCGTCGAGGACGGCGACCGACGACGTCGTCGGTGCGGGGTCCGGGCGGCGGTTGGTGCGGGTGCGGTGCGAGCTGAGCTCGTCGTTCTGAACGGTCATGCTGGGTGTCCTGAGGGTGTGGGAGCCGTGTCGGTGGGAAGCCGACGCGGACACGGTACCTCGCGACGGGGATGTCCGGACAATCCCGCGAAGGGGTGTCACGCCCTGTTCGCCGAGAGCGGCCCGTCCCGTTGCGTTCCGGCCGCCCGGGGACGCCGGTGGACGATCAGTGGAACCAGGTCTGCGCGCGGATGTCCCGCAGCGCGCCGCGGCGGACCTCGGGGTCGAGGGTCATCACGTAGACGGTGCCGTCGAGGTGGTCGACCTCGTGCTGCAGCGCCTCAGCCATCAGCCCGGTGCCCTCGAGCACGACCTCGGCCCCGTCGACGTCGACGCCGCGGACCTTCGCGTACGGGGAGCGCGGGGTCGGGTAGGACAGGCCGGGCACCGACAGGCAGCCCTCGTCCATCAGCTCGACCTCGCCCCGGACCTCGACGACCTCGGGGTTGAGCACGTACCCGACCTCGCCGTCGACGTTGTACGAGAACGCGCGCAGGCCGACACCGATCTGCGGCGCGGCCACACCGGCACGGCCGGGCTCCCGGACCGTGTCGAGGAGGTCCTGCACGAGGTCGCGGACGCCCTGGGAACCGAGCGCGTCGGGCGCGATCGGGTCCGAAGGGGAACGGAGGACGGGGTCGCCGAACAGGCGGATGGGACGGACGGTCACGTTACTGCAGCACCACCAGGAGGTCGCCGGCGTCCACCTGCTGGGTCGCCGGGATCGCGAGACGGCCGACGGTGCCCGACACGGGCGCCGTGATGGCCGCTTCCATCTTCATCGCCTCGATGCTCGCCACGGGCTGACCGGCCCGGACGACGTCACCGACGGCGACCTTGAGCGTCACCACACCGGAGAACGGTGCGGCGACGTGCTTCGGGTCGGACGGGTCCGCCTGCTCGGCGGCCTTCGTCTCGACCTCGACCGAGCGGTCACGGACGGCGACCGGGCGGAGCTGCCCGTTCAACGTCGTCATGACCGTGCGCATGCCCCGCTCGTCGACCTCGCCGATCGCCTCGAGCCCGACGAGCAGCTCCACGCCGCGCCCGAGCGGCACCACGTGCTCCTGCCCGGGGCGCAGGCCGTGGAGGTAGTCGAGGGTCGGCAGGACGGACAGGTCGCCGTACTGCTCGCGGACCTGCTCGAACTGCCGGGTCGGCTGCGGGAAGAGCAGTCGGTTCAGGGCCTGCTGCCGCTCCGGGCCGGGGGTGGTGAGGGCGGCGCGCTCGGACTCCGGCACGGGGGTCGTCCCGAGGTGCACCTCGCGCCCCTCGAGCACCTTGGAGCGGAACGGCTCCGGCCAGCCGCCCGGCAGGTCGCCGAGCTCGCCGGCCATGAAGCCGACGACCGAGTCCGGGATGTCGTACTGCTGCGGGTTCTGCTCGAAGTCGTCCGGGTCGGCCCCCACCGCTGCGAGCTGGAGGGCGAGGTCGCCGACGACCTTCGAGGACGGCGTGACCTTGGTCGGGCGACCGAGGATGCGGTTCGCCGCCGCGTACCAGTCCTCGACCTGCTCGAACCGGTCGCCGAGGCCCAGCGCGATCGCCTGCTGCCGGAGGTTCGACAGCTGCCCGCCGGGGATCTCGTGCTGGTAGACGCGGCCGGTCGGGCCGGGCAGACCGGACTCGAACGGCGCGTAGGCGCGACGGACCGCCTCCCAGTACGGCTCGAGTGCGCCGACCGCGGCCAGGTCGAGCCCGGTGTCGCGCTCGGTGTGCGCCAGCGCCGCCACGAGTGCGGACATGCTCGGCTGGCTCGTCGTGCCGGCCATCGGCGCCGCCGCGACGTCCACCGCGTCGGCACCCGCCCGGCTCGCCGCCAGGAGCGTGGCGAGCTGGCCGCCCGCGGTGTCGTGGGTGTGCACGTGCACGGGTTGGTCGAACCGCTCGCGCAGCGCGGCGACGAGCCGCTCGGCGGCGCCGGCGCGGAGCAGCCCGGCCATGTCCTTGATGCCGATGACGTGCGCGCCGGCCTCGACCATCTGCTCGGCGAGGCGCAGGTAGTAGTCGAGCGTGTAGAGGTCCTCGGCCGGGTCGAGGAGGTCGCCGGAGTAGCAGAGCGCCGCCTCGGCGACGGCCGTGTCGGTCGCGAGCACGGCCTCCAGGGCGGGGCGCAGCTGGCTGACGTCGTTGAGCGCGTCGAACACGCGGAAGACGTCGACGCCGCTCGCGGCGGCCTCGGCGACGAAGGCGTCGGTGACCTCGGTCGGGTACGGGGTGTAGCCGACCGTGTTCCGCCCGCGGAGCAGCATCTGCACGGGGATGTTGGGGATCGCCGCACGGAGCGCCGCCAGGCGTTCCCACGGGTCCTCGCCGAGGAAGCGGAGGGCGACGTCGTAGGTCGCCCCGCCCCACGCCTCGACGCTCAGCAGCTGCGGGGTGAGCCGGGCGACGTGCGGCGCGACGGCGACCAGGTCCTTCGTCCGGACGCGCGTGGCGAGCAGGGACTGGTGGGCGTCGCGCATCGTCGTCTCGGTGACGGCGAGGGCGGTCTGGGCGCGCAGGGCTCGTGCCCACTCGGCGGGGCCGACGCGCTGCAGCAGCTCGCGCTGGCCGGGCGGCGGCGCGACGGACAGGTCGACCGCCGGCAGCTTCTCGCTCGGCTCGACGGTCTGCGGGCGACGCTCGCCGTTCGGCTTGTTGACCGTGACGTCGGCGAGCCACCCGAGCACCTTCGTGCCGCGGTCCTTCGACACGTGCCCGCCGAACAGCTGCGGACGCTCCTCGATGAACTGCGTCGAGACGTCGCCGCGCGCGAAGTCCGGGTCGTCGAGCACGGCCTGCAGGAACGGGATGTTCGTGCTCACGCCGCGGATGCGGAACTCGGCGAGGGCGCGCTTCGCCCGGGCCACGGCCGCCGGGAAGTCCCGCCCGCGGCACGTCATCTTCGCGAGCATCGAGTCGAAGTGCGGGCTGATCTGCGCACCCGTCGCGACCGTGCCGCCGTCGAGGCGGACGCCGGCGCCGCCCGGGCTCCGGTAGGTCGTGATCCGCCCGGTGTCCGGCCGGAAGCCCTGCGTCGGGTCCTCGGTCGTGATGCGCGTCTGCAGCGCCGCACCGTGCACGGACACGGTGTCCTGCGACAGCCCGAGGTCGGCGAGGGTCTCCCCCGCGGCGATGCGCATCTGCGACTGCACGAGGTCGACGTCCGTGACCTCTTCGGTGACGGTGTGCTCGACCTGGATGCGCGGGTTCATCTCGATGAAGACGTGCTGACCCGCCCGCTCGCCCTCGGTGTCGAGGAGGAACTCGACGGTGCCGGCGTTCACGTAGCCGATCGACCGGGCGAAGGCGACGGCGTCACGGTGGAGCGCGGCGGCGACGGCCGGGTCGAGGTCCGGCGCCGGAGCGATCTCGACGACCTTCTGGTGGCGGCGCTGCACGGAGCAGTCGCGCTCGAAGAGGTGGATGGTGCCGGCGTCCGTGCCCGTGGCGTCCGCGAGGATCTGCACTTCGATGTGCCGCGGACGCAGGACGGCCTGCTCCAGGAACATCGTCGGGTCGCCGAACGCGCTGTCGGCCTCGCGCATCGCCGCTTCGAGCGCGCCGCGCAGTTCGGCCTTCGTCTCGACCCGGCGCATCCCGCGACCGCCACCACCGGCGACCGCCTTCGCGAAGACCGGGAACCCGATCGCGTCGGCGCCGGCGAGCAGCTCGTCGACGTCACGGCTCGGCGGGGTGCTCGCGAGGACCGGGACGCCCGCCGCGATCGCGTGCTCCTTGGCGGTGACCTTGTTGCCCGCCATCTCGAGGACGTGCTCGCCGGGTCCGATGAACGTGATGCCGGCTTCTGCCGCCGCCGCGGCGAGGTCCGGGTTCTCGGACAGGAAGCCGTACCCCGGGTAGATCGCGTCGGCGCCCGACTCGCGGGCGACGCGGATGATCTCGGACACGTCCAGGTAGGCCCGCACCGGGTGCCCCGGCTCGCCGATGACGTACGCTTCGTCGGCCTTGAGGCGGTGCAGCGACCCGCGGTCCTCGTGCGGGTAGACGGCGACCGTTCGGGCACCCAGCTCGTACGCGGCACGGAACGCGCGGATGGCGATCTCGCCACGGTTCGCCACGAGGATCTTGCTGAACACGACGTCCCTTTCAGCCCGGGTTGAGGTGTCACAACCCTACTGGCGGTAACGTGGCTCACCGTGCATGTACTCAGCGTGAGCTCCCTCAAGGGTGGTGTCGGAAAGACGACGGTGACGCTCGGCCTGACTTCGGCCGCGTTCGCCAAGGGACTGCGCACGCTGGTGGTGGACCTCGACCCGCAGTCCGACGTCTCCACGGGCCTCGACATCGACATCTCCGGCCACCTCAACGTCGCCGACGTCCTCGAGAACCCGAAGGAGAAGGTCGTCCGCCAGGCGATCGCCCCGTCCGGGTGGACGAAGGGTTCGCAGGGCAAGGTCGACGTGCTCGTCGGATCGCCGTCCGCCATCAACTTCGACGGCCCCCACCCCTCCATCCGGGACATCTGGAAGCTCGAGGAAGCGCTGGCCAACGTCGAGCAGGACTACGAACTCGTCCTCATCGACTGCGCCCCGTCGCTGAACGCCCTCACCCGCACCGCATGGGCAGCCTCGGACCGTGTGACCGTCGTGACCGAGCCGGGCCTGTTCTCCGTCGCCGCTGCTGACCGCGCCCTCCGCGCGATCGAGGAGATCCGCCGCGGACTCTCCCCCCGCCTGCAGCCGCTCGGCATCATCGTGAACCGGGCCCGCGTGCAGTCCCTGGAGCACCAGTTCCGCATCAAGGAGCTCCGGGACATGTTCGGGCCGCTCGTCCTCTCGCCGCAGCTGCCCGAGCGGACGTCGCTGCAGCAGGCCCAGGGCGCGGCGAAGCCCCTGCACGTGTGGCCCGGCGAGTCCGCGCAGGAGATGGCGAAGAACTTCGACCAGCTGCTCGAGCGCATCATGCGCACGGGCAAGATCGGTCCCTACGCCGAGGGCGGCGCCGCCTAGGCCCTGCCGGCCCGCGTCGCCTGTCGAGCGGGCGACATCCGTCACGCTCGGCGGCACCCGCGCCCGTCGAGCGGGCCACATCGGTCACGCTCGGCGGCCGCGAGCGACGATCCCTGCCCGCGCGACGACGACCCCGCGGCGTGTCCTGCCCGCTCGGGTCGGCGCCTGCTCGACCCGTCGCACGTCCGAGCCGTCGCACGTCTGGCCTTTCGTACGTCTGGACCGTGGCTGACCGAGGTCGGCCGGGGCTCCCGTCCGTCGTGGTCGCACGACATGCCGTCGGCGCGGGAACTGAGCGGCACGTCGTGCGACCACGACAGACACGTGCGGCAAGTCGTGCGCCCGGAACCACGGGCCGTGCTGACTCGGAGGTCGATCGCCGCACCTCCGCGGCCGGCTCCCGGTTCCCGGCTCCCGGCTCCGAACGCCGGACGTGCCGTCGACCATGCCGCACCGAGCGGGCGAGACACGCCGTGCATCGGACGCCGTGCGGGTTCGAAACGTCGTCGGGGCGGCGTGAGCGTGACAGATCGTGCACGCTCGACGGAGCGGCTGACTCCGGGCGGCGCCGAGGGCGCCAGCGAGTCGGGCCGAGGGGCTAGGACGCGCGGGTGGCCCGGCGGGCGGCGAGCTCGTCGGCGGGGTCGGCAGCCGGGGTCGCGTCGAGCTCGACCAGGGAGCTCTCGACCTCGCGCAGGACCTTGCCGACGGCGATGCCGAACACGCCCTGGCCGCGGGACACCAGGTCGATGACCTCGTCGTCCGAGGTGCACAGGTAGACCGACGCGCCATCGGACATCAGCGTCGTCTGGGCCAGGTCGGACACGCCGGACTCGCGGAGCTGGTTCACCGCGGTGCGGATCTGCTGCAGCGAGATGCCGGTGTCGAGGAGACGCTTGACGAGCTTGAGCACGAGGATGTCGCGGAAGCCGTAGAGCCGCTGCGATCCGGAACCGGCGGCGCCGCGGATGGTCGGCTGCACGAGCTCGGTGCGGGCCCAGTAGTCGAGCTGGCGGTACGAGATGCCGGCTGCTCGGGCGGCGACGGTGCCGCGGTAGCCGTTCTGCTCGTCGTGCTCGGGGAGACCGTCGGTGAAGAGCAGGCCGAGGTCGTACCGAGTCATCTCGGACTCGGTACCGGGGGTGTCAGTCCCACTCATGTGCATGCCTTCCACGACGTTCGAGCTCTCACCAGAAGGTTCAACGACGGGTTGAGAGTTGTTCCGAGGTCCACGGTAGCGACTCGGGCAGCGTCTGCCCGGCACATCCGCACCGGCGCGTCCGGCGTGTCGAGGATACGCCCCGACCGCCGACGGTCGACAGGGGTCACCCGCGCGCTCGGAGTCGCCCGGAGGACGCTCATGCGTCGAGTCGACCGATCGCCGCGCGGACCAGGTTGGACCGGACGACCTCGAGCTGTCCGGCGATCTCACGCGCGAGCTCCGTCGCCTTCGCCCGCGAGGTGGCATCGCCCCGGCGGGACACCGGCATGAGCGCGGACTCGATCAGCCCGACCTCGCGCTCGACGACCCCGCGCATCGTGCGCAGGTGTCGCGGCTCGATCCCGGTGCGCTGCAGCTCGACGAGGGCCTTCAGCACGGCCACGGCATCGTCGCCGTAGGTGTCCGCGGCGGGGAGCAACGACGCCGAGACCGCGTCGGTCAGGAGCATCAGTGAGGCACCCGCGGCACGGACGGTCTCGTCGCGGGTGTACCGGCGCTCTCGACCGAGGATGGACGGCTTCGGGGCGTCGCCGCCACCGGGCAGGACGGGTTCGCGACCGGCATCGAGGTCGGCGAGGTAGTCCTTGATGACCTTGAGCGGCAGGTAGTGGTCGCGCTGCAACCCGAGCACGATGCGGAGCCGCTCGACGTCAGCCGCCGAGAACTTCCGGTAGCCGCTCGCGGTGCGGATCGGTGTGACGAGCTCCCGTTCCTCGAGGAAGCGGAGCTTCGAGCTCGACAGGTCGGGGAACTCGGGCTTCAACCGGGCGATGACCTGCCCGATGGTGAGCAGGTCCGGTACCGCAGCACCGGCCCGGGCTGCGGCGGACCGCGCAGCCACTACGCGGTCGCCAGGCGCGCCAGGTCGACCCGGGATGCGTAGAACGTCAGGCGGAACTTGCCGACCTGCACCTCGGCACCGTCGGTGAGCAGCGCCTCGTCGATGCGGACGCCGTCGAAGTAGGTGCCGTTCAGCGACCCGTTGTCCTTGACGCTGAAGGCCGTGCCGTGGCGCAGGAACTGCGCGTGCTTGCGCGACACGGTGACGTCGTCGAGGAAGATGCTGGCGTCGGGGTGTCGACCGGCCGTCGTGACGTCCGAGTCGAGGAGGAACCGCGCGCCGACGTTCGGGCCACGCCGGACCACCAGCAGCGCCGAACCCGAGGGCAGGGCGTTGATCGCCTCGCGCTCCTCGGTCGAGACACCGGACTCGGCCGTCAGGGCCGTCCCCATGTCCATGCTGAAGGTCAGGGTGGTGTCGACCAGCCGCTGTTCCGGAGTCTTCTGACCGCCCGGCTGCGGTACCACTGGCTCTGGCATCGTGGACCTCCTCCTCTTGGCGCACCAGCGTATCGGAAACGGGTGACCTCGCGGGAGCCCCGAACGGGGCTGGGGACAACTCGGGAGCACGCGCACAGCGAACACACCGACGCGACCCAGCTCACGGACGGGAGGCACGGGGCGGGCCTGCACCGTGCCTCCAGTCCGGAACGTGGTCGCGGGAGTGCGCGATCAGGGCGCGGGCGTCGCCGTCGCGGTGGCTGACGGAGCCGGCTCCCCGGAGGCGAGCCCGTCCAGGATCCGGCGCACCTCGGCGTCCTTCAGCCGTACCCAGGGCGACCCGTCCGGGTCGCTCGTCGACGCCTCGGGGCTGTCGCCCGTGTTCCACCACTTCGACTGGTATGGGATCCCCTGGAACAGGACGCGCGCTCCCGTGTCGTACTGCGTGGTCCCCGACCACGCGGCGTAGGCCCCTGCGGGCAGGGTGAGCGGTTCCACGGGCTTCTCCCCCGGCAGGACCGGTCCGATGATCTGCCACGGCGTCTCGTACGCGCTGAGCACCGGGTCGTCGGGCAGGTCGCCCGACGTCCACCACTTCGCCTCGTAGACGTTGCGGTGCCAGACCACCTTCGTGCCCTCGAGGTACGAGGCGTCCTGGTCCCAGACCGGGTAGGGGCTGGTCTTCGGGTCGTCGGTGGGCTGCTCGGTCGCGGACGGCTCGGCCTCGGTCACGTCGGAGGCCGCGGCGACGATCCCACCGCCGAAGCCCTTGCCGAGCACGTCGGCGAAGAGCACCCCGTGCTGGTCGACCCCGGAGCACGAGTTCGACACGGTCGACAGGTTGACGTAGTTCGAGCCGCACGTGGTGTCGCGGTTGAGCGACCACATCGACATCCGGCCCAACCCGCGGTCACGCGCCCAGGCGTTGAGCTTCCGGGCGTCGGTGAGCGAGAACACCTCGTCACGGACGTCGTTCTGCCCGATCATCGGGGTCGCGCCGACCTTGTGCCAGAGCGTGCCGTCACCGAGGGGCGTGCCCGCTCGCTGGTACAGGACGCCGAGCTGCCGCTGGACCTCCTGCAGCGCCTGCACCGACGCCGAGTACATGCTCTGGCTCGACCCCTTCGCCTCGCCGTAGTCCATCGTCATGGCGTTGACGCCCGCGAGGTCCACACCGGCGGCGAGGAACTGCGCCACGGCGGTCGTGCCGTCCGACGTCAGGCCCGAGGGTGCTGCCGGCAGGGTGAGCCACACCGCGAGGGGGTGGCCGGCTGCCCGGCGCTCGTCCTGCAGCGCCGCGACCGCCTTCGCGCGACGCTCCCCCGCGGCGCGGTTCGTGAGGTCGTCGCCCTCGACGTCGTAGTCGACGGTCGACAGGTCGTAGCGGTCCACGACCTTCCGGTAGCCACCGAGGAGGTCGGACGCCTTCGTGCAGGTGGTGGCGAGCTCGTCGTTGGACAGACCGCCGAACGACACGCCGACCTCGCCGTGCTGCTGCTGCAGGCGGGCGACGCGGCGGTCGAGGTCGAGCTGGTCCGCCGCACCCTGCAGTGAGTAGTAGGACCCCCACGTCGGCGAGCAGGCGTCGTCGTGGTCGGCGACGACGAAGGACAGCATGACGTTGCGTCCCTTCGCCGACTTGACGTCCTCGAACGCGAAGGCCGGCGTCGCGGTGACGTCCGTGTAGGCCGCGAACCACGCCGGCTCCCGCTCGGTCGCCCGGGCCGCGTGCCAGCGGTCGAAGCCGGCGTACCCGGCGACCGAGACGGCGGCGGCGACCACGACCGCGATGGTGACCCGGACCGGGGAGAGTCGTCTCGTCGTCGACATCAGGCTGCGCTCCGTTCCTGGCGGGGGCCGGTCGAGCCGGCCGGGGTGGTGGACGAGATCGGGCGGACGTCGGCCGCACCGACGACGTCGGCGTCGTGGCGGACGGGTAGGTTGCCGCCGCCGTGGCCGAAGTACAGGACCGCGTGCCAGTCCTCGGTGACCGGCTCCGGGACGGGTCGGACGCCGCCACGACGACGTCCGTGCCGACGGTCGGCACGAGCAGCACGGCGGACGGCACGACGGGCCGCGCGCGCCGAGGGGTCGTAGTACATCCAGCGGGTGGCCCACAGCCAGAGGTCGACCACGGAGTTCCACACGCCGATGTAGGCGACGATCGCGTAGGTGGCGAGGAGGGCGTTGAAGGCGGCGAAGACCGCGTTCCCCCAGTTCTGCGCGCCGTAGTCGCGGACGAAGGTGAAGACCGAGAACGCGACGATCGCGTAGGGCGCGAGGACGTAGAGCGCCGGCGAGGCGGTGCGGTCCCGCACCTTCGGCGTCCGGGCGAACGGGATCTTCTTCGCCGTCAGGGCCTGCTGGATGCTCTTGAGCACGCCCGCGACGTTCACCGGCGTGAGGATCAGGTTGAAGCCGTAGATGCGGAAGACGTCCGTGCGCTTGTACCCGCAGTACTCCAGGTCGCTCGACAGCAGCCAGAAGTAGGGCAGCGCGGCGAGGAGCACCATCGGGCTGAGCAGGCGCGAGTCGTACGGGTACGCGAGCAGGAAGACGAGGCCGAACGACGCCCAGGTGATCGACGCCATGTAGTTGACGCGGAGCGCCATCTCGACGAGACCGACCCGTTCGCCACGGGCCCGGCGCTCGCGGACCTGCCGGACGTACTTCGGCAGGATGAGGAGCCCCCCGTTCGCCCAGCGGCGGCGCTGGACGACGAGCGACCCGAAGTCCGGGGGCGTCGCGCTGTACGAGAGCCGCTCCGGGTAGTTCACGAGCGTCCAGCCGTGCATGCCCAGGTCGACGCTCGACTCGGTGTCCTCGATCACGGTGCGGTCCTGCACGTAGCGCTTCACCTCGAAGCCGCCGACGGTCTCGACCTCCTCGATGTCGCGGAGCGCCTGGGTGCGGATGACGGCGTTCGCCCCGACCCAGAAGGTGGCGTCGTAGCGGGACATCCCCTGGTGGAGGATGTGCTGGATGTCGGTGGTGGCCCCCGCGAGCCGTTCGATGCGCGTGGCGGCACCGCGGAAGGACGAGTACGGGGTCTGCGTCACCGCGACCCGGGCGTTCTCCGGCTGCTCGAGGAAGTAGACCAGGCGCAGGCAGTAGTCGCGGAGCAGCACGGAGTCGGCGTCGAGCGTCAGGAGGTAGTCCGAGGCCGGCACCACGAGGTCGGCCGCTGCCGGGTCCGCGACGGTGCGCAGGACCGTGCCGGACGCGGTCTCGTCGAACGCGTACGCCCCGCCCATCAGGCCGATGTAGGCGTTGAGGTTCATCGCCTTGTTGGCCTCGTCGGACAGGTTCACGTACCGCTTGCGCTCGAAGGTGGTGAGCTCGGCCGTGAAGGTCCACGCGAGGCGGCGCTGCAGCTCGAGCGCCCGGGCGGAGGTCACCTCGCTGAAGTCCTGCCCGAGTGCGACGGCATCGGCGATCGCAGCCTCCAGCGCCTCGGCGGTGAGGCGGAACTCGTCGGCGAGCCCGACGAGCACCTGGTCGTGGAAGAAGCGGTCGACGTGGTCGGCGACCTCGTGCTCGCGGGCGTTCCGACGGAGCCACGCGTCGGCCCAGCGGTGGTGCTCGACGAGGGTCCGGAGGGCGTGCGTGCTGGCGAACGGTGCCGCGTCCGCCTCGACCTCGGCGGAGAACAGCGCCTCCTGGAACCGACGCGAGGGGGCATCGAGCTGTGCCTGGATGCGGCCCGCGACCGCTCGGGTGCGCTCGAGCTTGTCGAGCGTCGCCGGGTCGGACGGGAAGGGGGCGTCGTCGACCAGCAGGACGATCCGCAGGGACGGGTACTCCTGCAGCGCCGCCGACCAGAGGGTGGTCGCGACGACGTCGGGCTCCTCGGCGTAGCTCGGCACGAGGACGGTCATGGGGGCGTCGTGGCCGGTCGCGAAGTGCCGGTCGAGCTCGGCGCGCGGGACGCGGACGTGGGTCGCGAAGCGCTCCATCGCGCCCTGGCGGGCCACCAGGTGCATGAGCGCGGAGAACGTCAGGAAGGTGACGACCACGAGGTACGAGACGGCCTCGGTGGTGAAGCGGAAGCTCTCGGTGCCGTAGTCGAGGAACTGGCGGATCACGGTGTAGACGACGTACGCCAGCCAGAAGGCGATGGTCAGGATGATCGCCACGCGTCCGGACACGAGCTTGCGGTCGGAGGGGCGTGCGTGCAGGGTGTCGAGCGGACGGGTCCGGCGCTCGGCCCCCCACTGACGACGGCGCATCGGTGCGCCGGCAGACGGTTCGGGCATGGCAGTCCTTCGTTCCTTCCGGACCAGCGCTCCGTCGGGTCGGGCGCTGTCGGGGGTCCGGTCGGTCGGGACGACGGTACGAGGGATCGCGCAGGACGCCGACACCCGTACGGGGGGTCCGGGCGGTTGTGTGCGGGATCACGCAGCGGCGTGCGGCATCGCGTGGCCGCGGCGCGGATCCCCGCACGGGCCGCTGGGTCGAGTCGGTCGGCGCCGTCGCCCGACGCCGCCGGCCGACGGACGGCGGGTGCCGTCTCGCGACGCCACCACGTGACGGACGGGAGGCGCGGCACCGGCCCGCACCGCGCCTCCCGTCCGCCACGACGCCCGTTCCGTGCGCCCGTTCCTTCCCAGGACACGCGCGGTACCGGGTCGGAACGGGCGAACCTGGCGTTCCAGGACGACCAGGTACGCCCGGAACGACCAGGCACGCCCGGAAGGGCCAGTCGTGCCCGGGACGGGTGCGGCGCCTACCGCCCGCGGGCGAGCAGCCAGAGCAGGTAGGGCGCGCCCACGACACCCGTGACCACGCCGACCGGCAGCGCGTTGCCGGGGATCGCGAACTGCGCCACCAGGTCGCTCGCGAGGGTGACGACGGCGCCGACCGCGGCGACCGCACCGAGTGCGACGCGACCGTTGCCGACGAGGCGGCGCGCGATCGGCGCGGCCATCA
Organism: Curtobacterium sp. NPDC087080; assembly: GCF_044745105.1. NCBI lineage: Bacteria > Bacillati > Actinomycetota > Actinomycetes > Micrococcales > Microbacteriaceae > Curtobacterium > Curtobacterium sp. NPDC087080. The sequence continues at coordinate 786,136 of NZ_JBIUZP010000001.1, forward strand.
GCGCGACGAACGCGACCGGACCGGCCGTCGCGACCGCACCCGCGGTCAGGCCGACCGCGGTGAGCAGCAGGAGCACCTTCGCCCGCTCGGGGCGGAGGCCGAGGGCGGCGGCCACCTCGTCGCCGAGCGCGAGCACCGTGAGCCGCCGGGACTGCGCGAGGGCGGCGGCCAGGAGCACGACGACGGCGACCGCGAGGATGCCGACGAGCGTCCGGTCGACGGCGTTCAGGCTGCCGGAGAGCCAGAGGAGCGCGGTGCCCGCCTGCTGGACGGTGCCCGCGGTCAGCATCCAGCCGGTGACGCTCAGGCAGATCGCGGCGACCCCGATGCCGACCAGGACGACACGGTTGCCCGTGATGCCCCGGCGCCAGGAGAGCGCGGCGATCACGACCGCCACGAGCACGGCGCCGACGACCACGGACCCGAAGAGCACGCCGCCGCTCGCCCCGAACAGCACGATCGCGGTCAGCCCGGCCGCGCTCGCGCCGGAGGTGATGCCGATGACGTCGGGGCTCGCGATGGGGTTGCGGACGACGCTCTGCACGATGCCGCCGGCCGCACCGAGGGCCGCCCCGACCAGCACGGCACCGGCGACCCGGGGCCCGCGGAGCTGCCCGACCACGAAGTCCGACACGGTGTCACCGTGGCCGACCAGCGCGCCCGCGACCTGCAGCGGCGAGAGCGGGATCTCCCCCACCCCGAGCCCGACGAGCACGAGGGCGACCAGGAGCACGAGGACCGCGCCGAGGACGGCGAGCTCGCGGCGGACCGCCGTCACAGGCCGGTCACCACCCGCGACCGCACCAGCCAGATGAAGACCGGTGCGCCGATGAGCGCGGTCACGATGCCGACCTGCAGCTCCCCCGGGTACGCGACGACCCGGCCGATCACGTCGGCGACGAGCAGGAGCGCGGGTGCGACGAGGGCGGACAGGAGGATCGTCCAACGCTGGTCGGGTCCGCTCAGCCGGCGGACGGCGTGCGGCACGGCGAGGCCGACGAACGCGATCGGACCGGCGGCCGCCACCGCCGACCCCGCGAGCAGGACCGTCACGACTCCGCCCACGACACGGACGAGGACGACCCGCTGGCCGAGCGACGCGGCGAGCTCGTCACCGAGCGCGAGGGTGTTGAGGGAGCGCCCGAGCCCCGCGGCCACGACGAGCCCGACGAGCACGGGGACCGCGACGACGCCAGCGGTGCCGAGGTCCTTCCCGGCGAGCGCACCGACCTGCCAGAAGCGCAGCTGGTCGAGCAGGCTCTGGCTCGACACGAGGACCGCCGTCGTGATCGACGACAGGGCTGCGGCGACGACCGCCCCGGCGAGCGCGAGCCCGACCGGCGACAGGCCGCGACGGGCGACGGCGGCGATGCCGTAGACGAGCAGTGCCGCGAGTCCGGCACCGACGAAGGCGAACGGCAGGTAGGCGGCGGTCCCGCTGATGCCGAACACCGCGATGCCGACGACGACGGTGAGGGCCGCTCCCGCGTTGATGCCGAGGATGCTCGGGTCGGCGAGCGGGTTCCGGGTCACCCCCTGCATCACGGCGCCGGCCACCCCGAGCGCGGCGCCGGCCAGCAGCCCGACGATCGTGCGAGGCACGCGGTTGCCCAGGACGATGAGACCCACCTCGTCGTCCCGGTGCGGGTGCAGGACGACGTCGAGGACGGTCCCGAGCGGGATCGGGCGCGAGCCGAACGCCACGGAGAGCGCCACGGCCACCACGAGCACGGCGACCGCGAGCAGCGCCGCCCCGACGAGGCGGGACCGCGTGGCGGGTGCCGGGCGGGGCCGGACGGCGGGGGTGACGGGTGAGGACGCGCGCATGGGAGGTGCGGCAAGCCTAATCCCGCACCTCGTTCGGCGGCCCCCGAGGAAGCCCGGAGCAGCCACAGGGCCCGTTCATAGGGTCGTCATGGGTTCGGCTCCTGTACTGGTCTCCGTCGACACCCGACCGGGTCGTCGAGGAGCACACCGCCACCCCCGGGTGGTCGAGGGACGACCGGAGAGCACCGATGAACGAGAACCCCGCCGACGACCAGCGCGCGACCGACCGCCCCGGCGGGGAGGCCCCGCACGCCGACCGCGACACCCTCCGCCCCGCCTACGCCTTCGACGGCAGCGGCCCGTGGCTGTACGGCACCGACGGTTCGGGGCCGTACGCCTACACCCCGGACGGCCGTGGCCCCTACCTGGTCGGCAGCGCGGCCCTCGGCGGGACGACCGGCACCGCGAGCACGACGACCGGCAGTACCTCCTGGGGCTGGACCTCGGGCGCTGCTGCCGCGAACCACCCCGGGGCGAAGCGACCGCGGCGGCTCGGACTCGTCATCGGCTCCGGTGTCGCGGCGCTCGCGATCATCGGCGCGGCCGGTGGCACGGCGCTCGGGCTGTCCTCGCAGGGCACCACGACCACGTCGAGCCAGTCGCAGGGCACGACGACGCTGCCCGGCGGCGACTCCGGCACGAGCGGCGGCACGAACGGCTTCACCGTCCCCGGCTACGGGAACGGCTCGGGCGGCGACGGCACGAGCGGCAGCGGCAGCGACGGCTCCGGTACGGGCACGGGCACGCAGACCGCTGCGACCCCGGCGACCGCCGCGCAGAAGAAGGGCGTCGTGACGATCGACACCGTGATGAACTACGACGCCTCGTCGCAGGCCGCGGGCACCGGCATGGTCCTCACCTCGGACGGCTTCGTCCTGACGAACAACCACGTCGTGCAGGGTGCGACGAGCATCAAGGTCACCGACGAGACGACCGGCAAGCAGTACCAGGCCGAGGTCGTCGGCACCGACGCCACGCACGACGTCGCGGTGCTCAAGCTGCAGGACGCATCCGGCCTGTCCACGGTGACGCTCGACGACGACGGCGAACCGTCGACGGGTGACGCCGTGACCGACGTCGGCAACGCGGAGGGCACGGGCAACCTCGTCGCCGCCGCGGGCACGGTCACCGCGCTCGACCAGGACATCCAGGTGCAGAGTGAGTCCGGCACGGGCACCGAGTCACTGCAGGGCCTGATCCAGGTCGCCGCGCAGATCGTCCCCGGCGACTCCGGCGGTCCGGTCCTCGACAGCGAGGGCGAGGTCGTCGGCATGGCCACCGCGGCGTCGTCCGGGTCCGCCGAGGTCACCGGGTACGCGATCCCGATCACGACCGCGAAGGCGATCGCCGACAAGATCCTCGCCGGGGAGTCCTCGGACACCGTCACGATCGGCCTGCCGGCGTTCCTCGGTGTCCAGGTCGCATCGAGCGCGACGACGCAGACCACCGCGGGGGTCCCGGTCGCCGGGACGGTCGACGGCTCGGGCGCGGCAGCGGCGGGTCTGGTCGCCGGCGACACGATCACGAGCATCGACGGCACGTCCGTCACGAGCAACGACGCGCTGACGTCGGCGATCCGCTCGCACGCCGTCGGCGACCGCGTGCAGATCGGCTACACCGACGCAACGGGCGCGCCGCACACCGTGACGGTGACGCTGACCGCGGGCCCCGCCGCCTAGGAGCTCAGCCCAGCAGCGCCCGCACGAGGGACCGGTACACGTTGGCCCAGCGGGCGCAGTGTACCGGAACGTCGTCAGCCCAGCAGCGCCCGCACGAGGGACCGGTACACGTTGGCCGGGGAGTCGGACCGGAAGGCCGTCTCCCCGGCCTCCGTGCGTCCGATCCGCGCGAAGCCGATCCCCTCGGCGTGCACGACGACGACCGGCGTCGGTCGTCCCGGCCGACGGATCGACGAGACCGTCCACGGCGCCGACCAGAAGCGGGCGAGCCGGGGGTCGGCCTCCGCGACGGCCGCCGGCAGGTCGGGAGCGGTCCCGGCGCCACCCGTCCTGCGGGCCAGCAGGTCCGCGTCGAGCGCCCCCGTGCGGAAGGGGAAGGTCCACGACGGGCGGATGCCGAGCCTCCCGGCCGCCAGCGCGACCACGCGCTCGACCGGCAGCCGGGCGACGGTGCCGCCCGTCTCGTCCGTCCCGTCCACGACGGTCTCCGACCAGGCCTGGAGGCGCGTGGTCCGTCCGTCGGGCAGGCGCTGCTCCAGGGTGACCGGCTGGGTGTCGTCGGCCCACGGGGCGATGAGCTCCTGCGTGGGCTCGGGGAGCGTCCCGAGGCGGCCGACGAGCCCCGTCTGCACGAGTTCGCGCCCGGCGGGCGAGCGCAGGAGCATCGGGTCCCACCGGCGTCCGGCCAGGCTGCGGAGGGTCAGCAGCGCATCGGCTCCGAGGTGTGTCCCGTCGAGCTGCGGGACCGGCACGGCGACCGGCAGCGCCTCGAGCTCACGCTGCGGGCGGGACGGTGCGGGCTCGGTCGCGCGGACGGACTCGAGCACGGCCGAGACCAGGTCGTCGGTCGCGAGCATCCGGGCGAGCGGCCGCTCGATCGTCAGGTCGACACGGTGCCGACCGGTGACGAAGAGCAGGTGGGCACCGGCGACGTCGCCCTCCTCGTCGGGGCGGACGTACTCGACCAGGCGGGCCGGTGCACCGGCGGTCGTCCAGGGGTCGCAGCCGATGAGCCGCAGGCCGTCGACCGACCCGGGCAGGCGTTCGAGCAGGCTGGTGTGCTCCTCGGCGATCGTCCGTTCCGAGGGGCGGGAGCGGACGGCCAGCACGACGTCGTCACCGGTCAGGCGGAGGTCGGCCTGCGGAGCGTCCTCGCGGCGCCAGCGGTCGGGACGACGGAGGGTCAGGCGGGAGGTTCGGTCCTCGGTGCCGAGCGGGACGGGGACGGCCATTGGTCGAGGCTACGTGGCGGCGCCTGCGGGGACGGAGACGGCTCGCCGGTGATGAGCGCCGCCGGACTGCGACGGGCTCCGGGGGCCGCGGCCGTGCCGTGCCGGTCAGCGTCGGCGTGGGCGCGGCGCGGGTGGTGGGGGCACCGGCTTCGCAGCGACGACGTCGGCGAGCAGGACCTCGACCGGTCCTCGTCGGGTCTCGATCGTGAGTGTGTCGGCGGTGCGTGCGACCAGCGTGCCGAGGGCGTCCTGTGCGCCGTCCCCGAGCCGTGCCCGCACCACGAGCCGGTCGCCGAGCGACGCGTCGCGCAGCACGCCGAGCGCCAGCGCTCGAGCCAGGGCGTCCTGCCCACCGGGAGCGCCACCGACCGGGAGCCGGCCGTCGGGGGCCTGGCCGTCGGGGAGCTGTCCGTCGGGGTCCGGCTGCCGCGGTTCCTGCACGGGTCGAGCGTAGGGGGCTGCTCGCAGGGCCGGTCCGCCTAGGGTGGTGGGATGGAGAAGGCGCGCGTGGACAGCTGGATCTGGGCGGTGCGGATCACGAAGACCCGCTCCGCCGCGACCAGCGCGTGCAAGGCCGGCCACGTCCGGGTCAACGGCGAGCGCGCGAAGCCGGCGCAGCCGATCGGCCCCGGGGACGAGGTCCGGGTCCGCCAGCACGGCTTCGACCGCGTGGTCGTCGTCCGGGGCATCATCCTCAAGCGCACGAGTGCGATCGAGGCGGCGAAGCACTTCGAGGACCGGACCCCGCCCCGACTCCCCCGTGAGGAGGCCGGCTTCGTCCCGACCCGCGACCGCGGTGCCGGGCGTCCGAGCAAGCGGGAGCGCCGCGACCTCGAGAAGCTCCGCGGCTACTGACGGGTCTGCGGGACGTACCGGTCGAGGACGACCTCGAAGTGGTCGGCCTCGACCGTGACCGGCTCGCCGGTCCACGGTGCTTCGAGATGACCGTCATCGTGCTCGTCGAACCCGCGGAGCGCCCGGCCAGAGGGGATGCGCTGCACGCCGACGCGCGTTCCGTGCTCGGTGACCGCGAAGAGCGCCACGATGCGTCCGCGGAGCTCGACGATGCCGTCCGGGGTCTCGTGGTGTCGGGACTCGTCGTAGCGCGGGCCCGGCCCGAGAGCCGTGAACGACGCGACGGTGTCGAGTTCGTGTGCCGGGCCGCAGCACTCGTGCTCCCAGCCGCCGACCTCGACGACGACCTCCTCACGCATCAGACGAAGCGGACGGTCTGCTGCAGGCGGTCGCGGATCTCGAACACGTCGACGGAGCCCTCCGGGGAGAACACCCCGTTCAGGACCTGCCCGAGGGCGCTCCGCCGGACCACGAGCGCGGTGGGCTTCCGCGCCGGGCCGACGACCTGGACGTCCTCGTCGACGGCGGAGTCCGGGACGACCATCAGGCGCCCGGTGAACTTGACACGGGTCTGCTTCTGCACCGCCCGGGCCGCCCGCACGAGTTCCTTGACCGGACGCTCCCCCGGCGCGAGGGTCTCGCCGGCGATCTCCCCGTGCTCGATGCGCACCGGCGCACCCCAGTCGATCGACTCGACGGCCCAGAGCCCGCTCGGGGTGAGGACCGCGTGGTCGAGCTTGCCCTCGGCACCGGCGTCGAGGTCGTGCCACACGGACACGCCGATGCCCATCTCGGACACGATCGACGCCGTGGCTTCCTCGGCCAGGGCCTCGGCGAGCAGTCGTCGGATGTGGCGCGGTGCCGAACGGACCAGTGCCGGGTCGTACGGGTCCTCGATCGGGTCGCCGAGGCCGACCCACTCGCGCTCGGCCTGCAGGAAGACCTCGCGGGACCGACCACCCGGGTGTCCGTGCGAACGCGCCCGGGGCCGGGAGTCGCGCCGGGCCGTCGGGGGTGCGAACGTGCCGCCGTCGTCGTGCGCCCACACCGAGGAGCCGGACGGGGTCCGGGGTGCCGAGGCCCGCGATCCCGCGTCGTACGCCCGACGAGCGGCCGGCGTCCCGATGCGCTCCCACGCGATCTGCACCTGGCGGAAGCGCCGGGCGTCACCGCCGAGGTCGGGGTGCGTCTCGCGGGCGGCCCGACGGTAGGCGCGACGGAGTTCGTCGTCGTCGGCGGTCGCGGGGACGCCGAGGACCTCGTACGGGGTGGCGTCGGCCGGGCTGTCGGTCATGGCCCTGCGACACTACCGGCTGCAGGATCGGAGTCCGCCGCGTGCACGCTGGGAGCTCCCGGGAGGCTCGGTGCACGTCCGGCGTGTGCGTCGCGTGCGCGAGACGCCGGCGTCTGTGCGGGACGCCGCGGTTCGACGAGCCGGTTCCCTGCCCGAGACGCCGGCGTCAGGGCGAGACGCCGTGGTTCGACGAGCCGGATCCCTGCCCGAGACGCCGGCGTCAGGGCGAGACGCCGTCCGCCGGTCGAGACGCCGTGGTGTCCGGCGGCGTCTCGGCGGCCCGGCGGCGTCTCGCGTGCGGGGCGGCGCGTCGCGTCCCGCGCTGCCCCTGTTGCGCGCCGGTGTCAGGCCCCGGTGACGGCGGCGTGGATCGCGTCGGCGTGCGTCTCGATCCACGCGACGTCGGCGCGGTACAGGTCGGCGTGCCCGTGCTCCAGGTCGCTGAGGAACTTCGGGTTCCCGGCGGCGGCCTCGGTCTCCATCGTCGTGACGAGGGCGACGAGCGACGCGGTCATCGTCTCGACGAGCACCCCACGGGAGCGGTCGTCGAGCCCGTACGCGCGGCAGAACTCCGCCGCACGGTCGAGGCGCTCGTCGAGCCCCGGCGCGGTGCTCCCCTCGACGAGTCCGGTGGTGAACGGCGCGAAGCGGTAGACGGCACTCGCGACGTCCCAGACCCGTGGCCCGGGGTGTGCGGTGTCGAAGTCGATGAGACCGACGGCAGCGATGCCGTCGTACACGCAGTTGTACGGCGCGAAGTCCCCGTGCACGACCGTCTCGACCGGCAGCCGTCCTGCCTGCGACCAGACGTCGACCGTGTCGTCGCGCGGGTAGCTCGCCGCGACGTCGTGGTACTGGCGGAGCAGCCTCGCGGACGTGACGAGGGCCGCCTCGCTCGCGATCTCGGTGCTCCAGGGGTAGTTGCCCGCCGTGCCCGGCACGAAGGTCACGGTCTCGACGGCGTCGCCGACGGCGATCGGTTCCGGCGCCGCGACGAAGCCCTGCTCGTGCAGGTGCGCGAGCAGCCGGTGCACCGTCGGCGTCCAGGGCCCCGCGGGGCGGTGGACGCGGTCGTCGGCTCTGGTGACACGCTCCATCGTGACCTCCTGATCAGTACGTCTCCGTTGACGTGAGGGTCAGCGTAGCGACGGCGGGTGGGGAATGTCTCGTCCGGTCATGAACGCCGTGTGACGTTCTCGCTCCGCACCGGATGCAAGCTTGCATGCAAGGCGTAGGATCGGTTGCCGTGAGCGACACCAGCAGCGAGGCACCCGCAGCCGTCCGGGCCTACGAGCACATCAAGCGGGCGATCGTCCGCGGAGACCTGCCCGGCGGCACGGCGATCAGCGAGAACGCGCTCTGCCAGGAGATCGGCGTCTCGCGGACACCCGTGCACGAGGCGTTCCTGCGCCTGGCGGCCGAGGATCTCATCCTGCTCGGCGCCCGCCGGGGCGCCGTCGTGCGCCCGATGTCCCCGAACGAGGCGGCGGACGTGCTCGAGATGCGCGAGGCGATCGAGTCGACCGCGGCGACCCGCGTCGTCACCGACGGCCGCGTGACGGAACTGGCACCGCGCCTCCAGGCCGAGCTGGCGGAGCAGGAGGCGGCGGTGGCCGCCGGGGACGTCGACCGCTTCGTCGAGCGCGACGCGGCGTTCCACGGCGCCGTCGTCGAGGCGTCGCGGAACGCGATCGCCGTCCTCTTCGCCCGGACGCTGGGCGACCGGCAGCAGCGGCTCCGGCACCAGCTGATGCGGCTGCGGCCGGAGCAGCTGCAGGCGTCGCTCGACGACCACCGGGCACTCGCCGCCGCCCTCGACGACGGGGACGCCGAGCGGTACGCCGCGGTCCTCCGCGCCCACGTCGCCTCGCACCGGGGTGCGCTGTGAGCGGCGCGACCGGGAGCATCCCGACCACCGGGGCCGTGTCGACGCCGACGAGCCGGGTGGCCCCGTGGGCGATGGTCTGGGGTGCGGTCTTCGTGTGCTCGTGGGGCGGCAACCAGTTCTCGCCGCTGCTGCTCATGTACGAGGAGCGGGCGCACTACTCGTCCCTGCTCGTCAACGCCTTCCTCGGCGTCTACGTGCTCGGGCTCGCACCCGCGCTGCTCGTCGCCGGGTCGCTCTCCGACCGGCACGGGCGGAAGCCGCTCATGCTCGTCGGGATCGGCGCCGCGGTCGTCGGCAGCGGACTCCTGGCACTCGGACCGCTCGGGCCCGGGTTCCTGGCCGCCGGACGGCTGTTCTCCGGCGTCACCGTCGGCATCGCCATGGCGGTCGGCAACAGCTGGGTGAAGGAGCTCTCGCAGGGCCGGTACGACCCGTCGGCGGACGCCGGGTCCGGTGCACGGCGGGCATCCCTGGCGTTCACCCTGGGGTCCGGGATCGGGGCGCTGGTCGCCGGGGCGATCGCGCAGTGGGGGCCGGTGCCCGAGGTCACGCCGTTCCTCGTGCACGTCTGCGTCGCGGCGCCGTTCGCCCTCGTCGTGTGGCGGGCGCCGGAGACCGCGGTGCACGGCGGTCTGGCGGGGCCGTGGTGGCGTCAGCTCGCGATCCCGAGCGCCGGGCACCGCCGGTTCACGCGGGTGGTCGTCGTCGCGGCACCGTGGATCTTCGGCTCCGCCGCGACCGGCTACGGGTACCTGCCGACGCGGCTCGCGGGGGCGACCGGTCCGTGGGGACTCGTGTTCGCCACCGCCGCGACCGTCGTGGCGCTCGGGGTGTCGAGCGCCGTGCAGCCGTTCGCCAAGCGGGTGCACTCGGTGGCCTCGGCGCGTGGGCTCGTGATCGCGGTCGCCGTGATGACCGTCGGGATCGGGGTCGTGCTGCTGGCCGTCGAGCTGCAGTCGGTGTGGATCGGCCTCGCGGCGAACGTGGTGATCGGTGTCGGGATGGGGACCGCGCTCGTGTCCTCGTTGCTCGAGGTGCAGCGGATCGCCGGGTCGCGCGACCTGGCCGGGCTGACGGGGGCGTTCTACGCGGTGGCCTACAGCGGGTTCCTCGCGCCTGCGGTCATCGCGGCGATCGTTGGCGGCGCCGGGGTGCCGGTCTCGGTGGTCCTGGCCGTCGTGGTCGGGCTCGGGGTGGTGTCGTGGGTGGCGCTGCTGGTGTCGTCGAAGCGGTACGTGCCCGAGGGCTGACGCCGCGTCGGGCCCCCGGGCACCGAGGCGCCGGCGTCCGTGCGAGACGCACTGCGAGTCGCGAGACGCCGCCGGATCCCGGTGCGTCTCGCGCCCGCCGAGGCGTCCCGGGGCGACGCCGGCGTCTGGACCGGTCGCCGCTGACGCTCGCGGCGGCGGGCTACTGCTCGCGGAACCAGCCCGGGCCGCGCACCTCGGCACCCAGCGCCTCGACGCGGGTGCGGAGTTCCCGGTCCGCCGTGACGACGACGACCGGTGCGTGGCCGTCGTCGAGCGCCGACCGGGCAGCCTCGACGATCGCGTCGTCGCCGGAGCCCTCGGCACGCACGACCCCGACCGGGTCGGCCGCACCGCCGAGGTCGCCGGCCCCGACGGCACCCGCTGCCGTGCCCGCAGCACCGGCACCCGCGCCGGCGGCCCGTGCCTCGCCCTCGAGCACCACCGTCCACCGGGGCCACCACCGTGCGAAGGGCAGCCCGAGCTCCCCCGCGTCCACACCCCGTGCGGCGAGCGCCGCCACGGACGACAGCAGCCGCTCGGCCGCCCCCGCGCGGTCCTTCCACCAGCCGTCCGGCACGCTGCCGACCACGTTCGCCGCGTCGACCACGACGTGCGGGACGGTCTCGATCGCGGCACGCAGCGCCGGCCACGAGGCACCGAAGCCCGGGTGCAGCGGCAGTGCGTCGACCTCGGCGACGGGCACCCACGACAGCGCGAGGCTCTCGCGGTCGGCGATCACGGGCTCGAACGGGGTCCGGGCGCGGCCGACGACGGTCGTGTAGGTCCAGAACCCGAGGTCGAGCACGGCGGCGTGCCGGAGGTCGATGCCGTCCTCGGGCACCCCTGCCTCCTCCGCGGACTCCCGGAGCGCCGCGGTGACGGCGTCCTCGTCCTGGTGCCGAGCTCCGCCGGGGATGCCCCACGTGCCGCCGTGGTGGCTCCACTCGACGCGGTGCTGCAGGAGCACGCGTCCGGCGCCGTCGTCGACGAGCAGGCCGGCCGCACCGAAGCGTCCCCAGGCCTTCGTGCCGTCCGGTCCGACGGCCCACGCGTCGCCGGGGTCGCGGGGTCCGGGCGGCGGTCCGGGAGGGGTCACGTCAGGCACCCGTCAACACTGGCACACCGCACCCCCGGTGTGCCCGGAGGAGGTCGTCGGACGTCGTGTACGGTGTCGTCCGAGACACGGGGTGCCGCACCGAGCGGCTGAGATCACACCCGTCGAACCTGCTCGAGCTCGTACTCGCGAAGGGATCGTCCATGCACACCGCTGCGCCCGTACCCGGATCCGCCGGCACCCCGTCCCCGGACTGGCCCGCCCGCACCGCCACGCTGCTCGAGGAGGTGCGCGCCCGCAGCCCCCTGGTGCAGTGCATCACGAACACGGTGGTGCAGAACGTCACGGCGAACGTCCTGCTCGCCCTCGGCGCCTCCGCCGCGATGGTCGACGTCACCACCGAGGCCGGTCCGTTCGCCCGGGTGGCCGACGCGCTGCTCGTGAACACCGGCACGCCCCACCCCGAGCCGCGTGCGGCGTCGGTCGAGGCCGCCACCGCGGCGGTCGAGGCGGGCACCCCGTGGGTCCTGGACCCCGTCGCGGTCGGTTCGCTCCCGGTCCGCACCGCCCTCGCCCACGACCTGCTCGCGCTCCGACCGACCGTGCTGCGCGGCAACGCCTCGGAGGCCCTCGCCCTGCTCGGCGCCGCCGACGGCGGGCGCGGGGTCGACAGCACCGCCGCCACGGACGAGGCGCGGACGGCCGCGCTCCGGGCGTCGGACGGGAGGCTCGTGGGCGCGGTGGCCGTGTCCGGTCCCGTCGACCTGCTGGTCGCGCCCGGTACCGGTGTGGTGCGGGTCGCGAACGGGACACCGCTGCTGACCCGGATCACCGGCGGCGGGTGCGCGCTCGGCGCGGTGATCGCCGCCTTCGCCGCGGTGACGCCGGACGACCCGGGTGCCGCTGCGGTCGCCGGCACGGTGGTGCACACGGTCGCCGCCGAGCTCGCCGCGCGGGACGCCGGTGGCCCCGGCACGTTCCAGCCGCTGTTGCTCGACCGGCTCGCGTCCCTGACCCCCGACGACGTCGTCCGGGTGGCTCGCGTCACCACTGAGTCCGCGCCGTCCCCCAGCACGGAGCCCGCAGCGACGACCGCGGGGGTCCGACCGTGAGCGCCCCGACGGACCTCGGCGTCTACCTGGTCACCGATCCGGTGCTCGTCGACCGGCACGGCCGGGGTGTGCTCGGCGTCGTCCGTGCCGCGGTCGACGCCGGCGTGCGGCTCGTGCAGGTGCGGGACAAGCAGGCACCGGTCCGGGACCTCCTCGCCCTGACCGTCGCGGTGGCCGACGCCGTCGGGGACCGCGCGACCGTCGTGGTGGACGACCGGACGGACGTCGCGCTCGCCGCCCGACGTGCCGGACACCGGGTCGCGGGCGTCCACCTCGGCCAGTCCGACCTGCCCGTCGCGGCCGCCCGGGCGCTCCTCGGCCCGGACGCGCACGTGGGGCTCACTGCGAACACGCCGGACCACCTCGCGGCCCTCGCGGAGCTCCCCCGCGGCACGGTCGACCTGCTCGGCGTCGGCGTCGTGCACCCGACCGCGACGAAGCCGGACCACCCACCGGCACTCGGCGTCGACGGCGTCGCCCCCATCGCCGGAGCGGCACGAGCGCTCGGGGTCCCGTGCGTCGCGATCGGCGGCGTGACCCTCGACGACGTGGCGCCGCTGCGAGCCGCCGGTGCCTCGGGCGTCGCGGTCGTGTCCGGGATCTGCGCCGCCGTCGACCCGCACGCGGCCGCGACCGCGTACCTCCGCGCCTGGAGCGGGGCATGACCGCCGCGGGGCGTGCCGCGGGGACCGCCGCGGGCTCGACGTCGCCGGTGCGGACCGGACCGACCGGGCTGCTCGTGCCGCGGGTCCTGAGCATCGCGGGCACCGACCCGACGGGCGGCGCCGGACTCCAGGCGGACCTCAAGGCGATCGGGGCGCACGACGGCTACGGGATGGGCGTCGTGACGGCCCTCGTCGCGCAGAACACCCACGGCGTCCGGTCGGTGCACGTCCCCGACGTCGGGTTCCTCCGCGAGCAGCTCGACGCCGTGTCGGACGACGTGGTGGTCGACGCCGTCAAGGTCGGGATGCTCGGCACCGTCGAGGTCGTCCGCACCGTCACCGACTGGCTCCGCGCACACCGCCCGCCCGTGGTCGTCGTCGACCCGGTGATGGTCGCGACGAGCGGCGACCGGCTGCTCGACCGGCAGGCCACGGCCGCGATGGGCGACCTGCTCGCACTCGCCGACCTCGTGACGCCGAACCGGGCGGAGCTGACCGACCTCGTCGCGCTCGCCGGGGGCACGGCCTCGAGCCCCGTCGATGCAGCACGGCTCGTGGCCCGCCGATGGGACGTCCTCGTGCTCGCGAAGGGCGGGCACGACACCGGCCCGACCGCCGACGACGTGCTCGTCCGACCCGACGGCTCCGCCCGCACCTTCCGGGGGCCGCGCGTCGACACCGCCAACACGCACGGGACGGGGTGCTCGCTGTCGAGCGCGATCGCGACGCTGGTCGCACGGGACGGCGACTGGGAGCTCGCGGTGGGCGAGGCGAAGACCTGGCTCACCGCCGCGCTCCGTGGTGCGGACGCCCTGCGGGTCGGCACGGGCAACGGACCGGTCGACCACGGCGCCCGCACCCGGGCCGCCCTGCCCCCGGTGACGTGGACGGACCGCTGGTGGGCGGACGTCGCGGAGACCCTCGACGCGACGCTGTCCTGCGCCTTCCTGGTGGGCCTCGCCGACGGCTCGCTCCGACCGGACGTGTTCGCCGGGTACCTCGCGCAGGACGTCCACTACCTGCGGGCCTACGAGCAGCACCTCCGGAGGCTGGCGGCGGCCACGGACGGCGACACTGCAGACGGGGACGCCGCGGCGTTCTGGGCCGCGGCCGCCGCGGGCTGCGCCGACGAGGCACGCGACCTGCACCACCACCGCCTGGCCGGCACGCACGCCGACGACCCGGTCCACCCGACGTGCGCGGGGTACCTCGCCCACCTGCAGGACGCCGCCGACAGCGGGTCGGTCGGGGTGCTCGCCGCCGCCGTGCTGCCGTGCTTCCGGGTGTACGCCTGGGTCGGCACGCAGCTGGGCCGCGCCCCGGAGGGACACCCCTTCGCGGACTGGCTGGGCGCCTACGGCGACCCGGGGTTCGCGACGGCGAGCGCCGAGGCGACCGCACGCGTCGAGGCCCTCGCGGCGGCTGCGGACCCGGCCGAGCGAGGGCGGATGGCGCGGGCGCACCGGCGCTCGACCGAGTGGGAGTTGGCGTTCTTCCGGATGCCGACGGACCCGCCGCCCGCGCCGGAACCGCCGGACCAGGCGGCGTCACCGTTCCGGCGGGCATGACCGCACCACGGCGGTGACACGCACCACGGGACGGATGGGAGGCGCGGGGCGGACAAGTTCCGCGCCTCCCGTCCGGTGCTCGCTGCGTCGCGTCAGCGCGCCGCCGGGGCCAGCCGGACCGTCTCGACCGTCAGCGCCCGCCCGTCCACCGTGCCGCGCATCCACGTGAAGTCGGGCTGCCGGCGGCGGTCCGTCGGCGACCCCGGGTTGAGCAGGCGCATGCCCGACGGTGCGACCGAGTCCCACGGGATGTGCGAGTGTCCGAAGACGAGCACGTCGGTGTCCGGGTACGCGGCGTCGGCCCGGCGCTCGCGACCGGTCGCCGTTCCGGTCTCGTGCACCAGGGCGAAGCGCAGGTGCTCGACGGTGAACCGCGCGACGAGCGGCAACCGGTCGTCGAACTCGGGGCCGTCGTTGTTGCCGCGGACGCCCTCGAAGCGGCGGGCCCGTCCCTGCACCGCGTCGAGGGTGGCGAGGTCGACCCAGTCGCCCGCGTGCACGACCAGGTCCGCGGCGTCGACGTCGGCCCAGAGCGCGGCGGGCAGGTCCTTCGCGCGCTTCGGCAGGTGCGTGTCCGAGAGCAGGACGAACGAGGTGGTCACGAGGCCGCGTGACCGGCCCCGCCGGCGTGGTCGTCCGGGATCGCGCGTGCGGGCATCGGCAGGCCGGCCTCGTCGGCGGCGCCGAGTCGTTCGAGCAGGCCGGCGAGGAGCGCGACGTCGTCGTCCGACCAGTCGGCGAGCCGTTCCACGAGCGCGTCGCGGTGCAGGCGCACCGAGCGGTCGAGTGCGGCGCGTCCGGCGTCGGTCGCCTCGAGCGGCTTCGCGTTGCCGGAACCGCCGTCGGTGGTGCGGACGAGACCGGCCGCGAGCAGGCCGGAGAGCTGCCGGGAGATCGTCGACCGGTTCAGCCGCAGGTACCGGGCGATGTCGATGGCCATGCAGCCGGGGTGCTGCACGACGAAGTCGACGAGGGACTGGTCGACGACGCTGAGCACGAGGTCGTCGCCGCGTGCCCGGATGCTCGCGCGGCGGGTGATGCGGGAGAGTTCGGTGTAGGCGCGGCCGATGTCGGTGCCGCGGACGTCGTCGTCGGCACGGTCGCCGTCGCGGGCCGCTGAGCTCGGGCTGCTCATCGCGTTCTCCAGCCTGTCACTGCGTTCGCCGGGTGCTCGGCGCTGGTGGGTCCCGCCACCCTACCGGCGGGCACGGCCTGCTCCCCCTCAGCGGCCGGCGGCTGCGGCCTGCAGCGCCGGGATGTCGAGCTTCACCATCTCCTGCATCGCGCGGAACACCCGGGCGTTCGCCTCGGGGTCGCCACCGCCGGTCATCAGGTCCCCCATCATCGACGGGGTCACCTGCCATGCCAGCCCCCAGCGGTCGTGCAGCCACCCGCACGCGAGCGGTCGACCGCCGTCGGCGAGGAGCGCGTCCCACACTCGGTCGAGCTCCTCCTGGGTGTCGACGTCGACCTGGAAGGACACGGCGTCGGTGTGCGGGTGCCCCGGGCCGCCGTTCATCGCCCGGTACGGCTGGCCGAGCAGGGTGAACTCGACGACGAGGGCGGTGCCGTCCGGCGTCCGTGCGACGCTGTCGACCCGGCTGTCCGGGAAGAGCGACGCGTAGTACGTGGCGGCCTGCTCGGCCTGGTCGTCGAACCAGAGGAACGGGGTGATCGTGGGCACGGTGTCTCCGGGTGGTGGGGTCCGGCTGCGAGGCTGCGGCCGGACCGTGGGGTGTGTCAGTCCGCGGCGCCGCGGCTGAGCAGGTCCGCCTGCTCGGGGTGCTCGTCGAACCACTTGCCGACGAACCAGCACATCGGCACGATGCGCTTGGTGGTCCTGGTCGCCACGTCGTCGACGGCGTACGCGACGAGCTCCGCCGCGTAGCCGTGTCCGCGGTGCTTCGGGACCGTGTACGTGTGCGGGAACGACACGGCGTCGTCCCCGGCCCGGTAGTCGAGGACGCTCACGAGCTCGCCGTCGACGTACATCGCGTAGCGGTCGCGGTCGGCTTCGTCGCGGAACTCGTGGGCCATGGCGCCATCATGCACCCGACGGACAGCGGTCGCACGGAGACGACAGCACGCGGCGACCACCGCCGGGAATGCGTCGCAGCGGGCCGCGTTGCACGACCGCATGACAACGATCGGCATCATCGGAGCAGGCAACATCGGTTCTCAGCTCGCGCGCCTCGCCGTGCAGCACGGCCACGAGGTCGTGATCGCCAACTCACGCGGCCCGGAGACCCTGCAGGACCTGGTCTCGGAGCTCGGCGAGCACGCCCGTGCGGCGACCCGGGACGAGGCGGCAGCAGCGGGCGACATCGTCGTCGTGACCACCCCCCTCGCGGCGATCGAGACCATCCCGGTCGAGCCCCTGGTCGGCAAGGTCGTCATCGACACGAACAACTACTACCCGCAGCGGGACGGCCACATCGCCTCCCTCGACGACGAGACCACGACCACCGCCGAACTCCTGCAGGACCACCTGCGCGGTGCGCGGGTGGTCAAGGCGTTCAACCACATCGCCGCTCCGGCGCTCACCGACGAGGCCACCCCGGCCGGTACCCCCGACCGCCGCGCCCTGGTGGTCGCCGGTGACGACGCCGACGCCAAGCGGGTCGTGTCCGAGCTGATCGACCAGTTCGGGTTCGACGTGGTCGACGCCGGTCCGCTCGCCGAGGGCTGGCGCATCCAGCGCGACACCCCCGGGTACGTCACGCGCTACACCGCCGACGAGCTCCGCACGAAGCTCGCCGAGGCGAAGCGCTACCGCGACATGTAGCCCCCACCTCCGCAACACGCCACGAAGGCGGTTCCCCGCACCGGTACAGCTCGGCGCGGAGCCGCCTTCGTTGCGTCTCGCGAGCCCCGGCCGCGAGGCGTCCTGCGTGCGGTGGACACTGCGACCCCGGAACTGGGGCTGCGCACCGATCCATGCAGGTGGATAGAAATGACGATGGATCAGAAGAGCGAGGGAGCACGAGTGGCGTCGCACCGCATGCCGGACAGAGACCGGCCGCGTCGAGCGGTCCCTGCGTGGGTCGTCGCACCCCCGGAGGACACCGTCGCCGGCCGGGAGGCACCACTCACCTCCGCCGCAGCTCCTGCCGTCGTCGAGACGGGAGCGTCGGTCCCCGTGGCCGCTCCCGGCACGCCGGGTGCGCTCGGCTCGGCGCTGCCGTCCGTCCCGACCGACGGGCTGCCCGACGGCGAGATCGTCGTGCCCGACTACCCGCCGCAGGAGCACCTGCTCCCGCCGGCCCCGACTTCCCCCGCGGTCCAGGTGCCGCCGTTCGCCACGGCCCCGCTGCCGGTGTCACCCGTCGACGCAGGCGAGTCGGGCGGCCCCCTCACGCCCCCGGTCGACCCCACGCACAGCGCCCAGGCTCCGGCACCGGCTCCGGCACCGGTGCAGCCCCCCGCTCCCGCAGCACCGGTGGTCGGGCAGCCCCGCTTCTCGGTCCCCGGCCTCGAGCACGTCCTGGTCGAGGGCACGGAGCCTGCGCCCTCCGGTCCGATCGGGTACCGCACGCCGGCGCGCTTCGCCCGACAGCAGGCACCGCGACCGGTCGTCGTCGAGCCCGCTCCGACCGACTTCGACGCCGTGATCGCCACCGGTGCCGCGATCCCCGCCCCGGCCCCGATGCCGTCGGTGTTCCCCGGGACGCCTGCTCCCGCTGCCGGGACCACCGCCGGCACAGCAGCCACGTCGCCCGCACCGGGCGCCCCCACCGAGCCGACCGCAGCCGGAGCGCCGGCGGGACGCCGCAGGTCCGGCTCCCGCGGCCGGACCCGTGCGTCGGAGCCGGCCACGGCGCGGACCGGCGCCGGAGCCGAGGTGGGCGAGCGCGACGGAGGCGAGGAGCGCCTCCAAGCCGGACGCGGAGCCACTCGCGACCGCAGCCGCACCGCGATCGGCGTGACGCCGGCGGCCGTGCTCGGGGCCGTGACCGGTGTCGCGACGATCGCCCTCGCCGCGTGGTGGTTCACCGCGCCGGCGACGGTGCACGCCACCGGACTGGTGCTCGGGGTGCTCGCGCTCGCACTGTCGGGGACCGCGTTGCGGAGCCCCGCGGCGACGTGGCAGCGGCCGGTGGCGCTCCTCGGCACGGTGCTCGGTGGGGTCGGGACGCTCGTGCTCCTCTGGGCGGTGGCCGCGGCGCTGCTGGCGCCGGCGGGCGTGACGCTGCCCGACGTGACGGGGACGGGCACGACGCCGACCCTCGCCCCGTAGCGCTCAGACGGCGCGGACGACCCCGCGGGACAGGATCGCGCTCGTCAGGGCGTCGATCGGCTCGCGCTGCACCGTCGGGTTCGCGATGAGCACGTAGTCGACAGCCGGCAGGTCCGGCAGCGAGAGCCGCTGCGACACCTTCACGAGGTCGGCCGGGATGAGCGAGTGCGGGAACACCGCGACCCCGATCCCCGCCCGCACCGCGGCGAGCACCCCGTTCACGTCGCGGGTGTTGCAGGTGATCCGCCAGGTGCGACCGGCGGCCTCGAGGGCGTCGATCGCCATCTGCCGACTGATGCTCGGTGCCTGGTAGGCGATCAGCGGGACGGGCTCGTCCGCCTCGAGCGCGATGCCGTCCTGCGCCATCCACACCATCTGGTCGGTCGCGACGCGGGTGCCCTCGGCGGACTCCCCCGCGGTCTGCTTGATGAAGACGAGGTCGAGCTGTCCGGCGTGCACCCGACGGAGCAACGGCGCGGACTGGTTCACCGTCAACTCGAGGTTCACCTGCGGGTGCAGGCGGCGGAAGTCCCGCAGGATGCGGGGCAACTGCGTGATCGCGAGGTCGTCCGCGGCACCGAAGCGGAGCCGGCCGCGGGTCGCCGCCCCGGAGAAGTACGCGTCGGCGGTCGCGTGCGCCGCGAGGATCGAGCGGGCGAAGCCGGCCATCGCGTCCCCGTTGTCGGTGAGCGCGACCCCGCGGGTGTCCCGGGCCACGAGGGTCCGGGAGACGGCGGTCTCCAGCCGACGGACGTGCTGGGAGACCGTCGGCTGGCTGATGCCGAGACGCTGCCCGGCGAGCGTGAAGCTGCCGGTCTCGGCGACGGCGAGGAACGTGCGGAGCAGCACCGGGTCGAGCACGAGACCTCCTCCGGCGGCCGGGCCGCCGCCATTCGACATCGCAATGGAGTGATAGCCACCATAGGGGTGTCGAATGGCCGAGCGCGACGTAGTTTCGGAGAGGTACCGGATCGTTCCGACCAGGTACCGAGTCCACCCCCGACGATCCGGAGCCCCACGACCGTGAGTGCGTCATCGACGACCCTCCCTCCGCCCACCGAACCGCTGCCGATCCAGTCCGAGCGCCCGCCGTGGCGGCACACGCTCATCGCCCTCTCCGTCCCGAACTTCCGGCTCTTCACCGCGACCAACCTGGTGGCGATGACCGCCGGCTGGATGCAGCGGATCGCGCAGGACTGGCTCGTCCTGCAGCTCACCGGCTCCGTCGCGCAGGTCGGCATCACCGTGGCGTGCCAGTTCGCACCGATGCTGTTCTTCGGGCTCTGGGGCGGGGTGCTCGTCGACCGGTTCTCGAAGCGCGCGCTGATGATGCTCACCCAGGGTGCCTTCGCGGTGCTCTCCGCCCTGCTCGCCGTCCTGACCCTCACGGGTGTGGTCGAGGCGTGGCACATCTGGGTCATCGCGTTCCTGGTCGGGATGGTCACCGTCATCGACAACCCCGCCCGGCAGGTCTTCGTCACCGAGATCGTCGGGCACCAGCACCTGCGGAACGCGATCAGCGTCAACTCGAGCGTGTTCCAGCTCGGCGGGATGATCGGTCCGGCACTGTCCGGTGCGCTGCTCGTGGCCGTCGGGGCGGGGTGGTCGTTCGGGGTGAACGCGGTCGCCTGCGTCGCCGTGGTCGTGACGCTCGGGTTCCTCCGCACCTCGGAGCTCCACCGGACGCCGCCCATGCCGCGCGCCAAGGGGCAGCTCGTGGAGGGCCTCCGGTACGCGGTCCGGAAGCCCACGATCCTGGTGCCGGTCGTGCTCATGGCGTTCTTCTCGGTGTTCGCCCTGACGATGCCGGTGCTGCTCTCGGCGTTCGCGTCCGAGGTCTACGACGTGGGCGCGGGCGGCTACGGCGTGTTCAACTCCGCGGTCGCGGTCGGGGCCCTGACCGGGGCGCTGCTGTCGACCCGGCGGGCGACGGTGCGGCTCCGGACGATCGTCGGCGGGGTGTTCTGGACGGGGGTGCTGCTCGTCGTGAGCGGCTCGATCCCGGTCATCGCACCGTTCACCGTGGCGCTCGTCGCGGTCGGGATGTCGCAGCTGCTCTTCATGACGGCGTCGAACTCGCTCGTCCAGCTGTCGTCGAACGTCGCGATCCGCGGACGCGTGATGTCGTTGTACGTGCTGGTGCTGCTCGGCGGCCAGGCGATCGGTGGGCCGATCATGGGGCAGGTCGTCGACCACTTCGGCGCACACGTCGGCATGGTCGTGGCCGGGGGCGTCCCCGCGCTGGCGGCGGTCGTCGCCGGGGTGGTGCTCGCGCGGCGCGGCGGGCTGCACCTGGCGGTGCGGATGCGGCACCACGTGCCGCTGCCCGCGATCGAGGCGCGGTAGCGCGGCGCGGGGGGCGGGGCGCGCGGGGCCGGGCATGGCGACAGCACAGCCGGAGGCACGTCGCGCCACGGGAACGCGTGGCGCGAGGCGCCTTCCGTTGTGCGGGAGCACGCCGCGCCACGCGCCGGGCGGGAGGCGCGGGCCGGCCGCGCACCGCGCCTCCCGTCCGGCGACGGATCGCGCGCGGCGGCGCGGCACAACCGGAGACACGTCGCGCCACGGGAAAACGCGGCGCGACGCGCGTTCCGTTGTGCGGGAGCACGCCGCACCACGCGCCGGACGGGAGGCGCGGGCCGGCCGCGCGCCGCGCCTCCCGTCCGGCGACGGATCGCGCACGGCGGCGCGCCTCCCGCCGCCAGCGGGTTGCGGCCGGGGCACCCGCGCACAACCGCAGGCACGTCGCGCCACGGGAACGCGTGGCGCGACGTGCGTTCCGTTGTGCGGGAGCACGCCGCGCCCCGTCACGGATGCCGCACCCTTGTACACCGGGGCGCAACGTCCGTGACGGGGCGCGACCGCAGATCCGGACGCCGCACCACGCGACGGACGGGAGGCACGGTGCAAGCCCGCACCGTGCCTCCCGTCCGTCAGCCGGTCCCGCCGGCCGCTCGCGTCAGTACGCGACGCCGAAGCGGGCGCGGTGGTGCGCCGGACGCTCGATCTCGTCGACGATCGCGATCGCGTAGTCCGCACCGGAGATGTCCGAGTTGCCCTCGGCGTCGGTGAGGAGCAGGTCGTCCGTGGTGCGGTAGGTGCCCCGACGCTCACCGGGGTTGTACCCACCGAAGGCCGCGGCCGGGCTCACGTAGAACCAGTCGACGTCGCCGGTGTACCCACCGGAGCGCAGGCGGTCGAGGATCTCGCCGTGGCTCTTCGCCTCGCCCTTGAAGGCGTCCGGGAACTCCGCGGTGTCGTACAGCGCCGGGCCGCCCTCGGCGACGAGCAGCGAACCCGCGCCGCCGACGATGCCGAGTCGGGCGCCGGCAGCAGCAGCCGCGTCGACGAAGTGCTGGAACCTGTCCTTGAGCTCGCTGCCGTCCACCTGGACCGCGTGCAGCGAGACCACGACGACGTCGGCGTCCTTCGTGACGTCCGCCACGAACGACGGGTCGAAGGCGTCGCCCTGCGCGAGGGTGAGCCCCTCGGCGGCGTCGAGCTTGGAGGTGTCGCGGGCGACGGCGGTGACGGCGATGCCGCGGGACAGGGCCTCGCGGACGATGGCGGAGCCGGCGTACCCGGTGCCGCCGAAGACGACGATGTTGGTCATGAGTGTCCTTCCGTGACTGGTGCGACCGACGGTACTCGCGTTACTCTCTTCTGGGAAGTAGGCACCTCACGGTGCGTAACGGAGGTCGGATGTCAGCGCTCGAGTACAGCCCCTACGCGGCGGACTGCCCCTCTCGGCAGCTGCTCGACCGGATCGGCGACCGGTGGAGCGTCCTGGTGATCGGGTCGCTCGTGGACGGCCCGCAGCGCTACTCCGCCGTCGCGGAGCGGGTGCAGGGCGTGTCGCAGAAGATGCTGACGCAGACGCTGCGCGCCCTCGAGCGGGACGGGCTCGTGACGCGCACGGTCTTCCCTGAGATCCCACCGCGGGTCGAGTACGAGCTCACCGAGCGGGGGCGGTCGCTCCGCAGCGTGCTGGCGCCGCTCGAGGACTGGGCGACGTCGCACATGGCCGACGTGAAGGACTCCCGCGACGCGTACGACGCGCGCTGAGCCGGGCGCGGCAGCGCCGCGGCACTCGCGACCCCGGTGACGCACGCAGCCGCCGGCCGGGAGCCCCGGACACGCGCGACCCGCCGCCGCTGACCGTCGCCAGGAAGACCCGGGGACCCACGGTGGTTGCCTGGACACATGCGATCGATCGTCTACACGAAGCCCGGTGACAGCAGCGTCCTCGACCTGGTCGAGCGGGAGGTCCCGCAGCCCGGCCCTGGCGAGGTCCGCGTCCGCGTCGTCGTCTCCGGTGTGAACCCCACCGACTGGAAGGCCCGCGCCGGCGGCACCTACGGCGATGGCCTCCCCTTCCCCGAGATCACCCCGAACCAGGACGGCGCCGGCGTGGTCGACGCCGTCGGCGAGGGCGTCGACACCCTGCACGAGGGCGACCGCGTGTGGCTGTACATGGCCGCCGCCAGCCGTCCGACCGGCACCGCGCAGGAGTACACGGTCGTCCCGGCAGCGCGTGCCGTCGCGCTGCCCGAGGGCACGAGCCTCGACGTCGGCGCCTCGCTCGGCGTGCCCGCGATGACCGCGCACCGCGCGCTCACCACGCACGAGGACGGCCCGTCCCGACTCGCGCCCGGAGCCCTCGAGGGCCGTACCGTCCTGGTCGCCGGCGGCGCCGGGGCCGTCGGCCACGCGGCGATCCAGCTCGCCCGCTGGGCCGGCGCGACCGTCATCAGCACGATCAGCTCCGACGAGAAGGCCGCCCTGGCGACCGCCGCCGGCGCCCACCACACCGTGAACTACCGCGACGAGGACGCCGCCACGCGCATCCGCGAGATCGCCCCGGACGGCGTGGACATCGTCGTCGAGGTCTCGATCCCGCAGAACGCGCAGCTCGTCGCCGACGTCCTGGCGAACCACGGCGTCGTGTCGATCTACGCGAACAACGGCGGCGACGAGGCGACGCTTCCGATCCGCCCGAACATGTCGGTGAACGCCCGGTACCAGTTCCTGCTGCTCTACACGATCGGCGACCGGGCGCTCGCTGCTGCCGCGGAGGACGTCACCGCCGCACTGCGCGACGACGTCCTGCCCGTCGGCGAGGACGCGGGTCTCCCCCTGACGCGCTTCGCGCTCGAGGACACCGCGGCTGCGCACGACGCCGTCGAGGGCGACGCGGTCGGCAAGGTCCTGATCGACGTCGCGTCCGAGTAGGACCGTCACGCGGTCCGTGCTGACCGGCCGACGGACGGGAGGCGCGTGGCGGGATCGCCACGCGCCTCCCGTCCGTCTCGGTGCGGCGCATCCGCCAGGTCGCGTGCGAGGATCCCGTTACGCTGTCCCCGTGTCAGAGCAACGCCGCAGTCCCGGGAACCAGACTTCACTGCGTGAAGCCAACCGGGGCCGGGTCATCGCTGCGGTGAAGCGCCACGGCGGCCTGACCCAGGTCGAGCTGGCGGGGGTGACCGGCCTGTCGCCCGCGACCGTCTCGAACATCGTCAAGGAACTCGTCGCCACCGGGGCCCTGCACGCCACCCCGAGTACGTCGAGCGGCCGTCGGGCCCTCCGGGTGACGCTTCCGCACGGCCTCGGCCTGGTCGCCGGCGTGCACGTGTCGCCGCGGCACCTCCGGGTCGCCCTGTCCGACCTCAACGCGACGGTGCTGGCCGAGCGGCACATGCCCCTCGCCCGCGACCACCGAGCCGACGCGGAGCTCGACAAGACCGCCCTCCTCGTCATGGACATGGTGGAGTCGATCGAGTCCTCGATGGACGAGGTGCTCGCGGTCGGACTCGCCGTCGCCGCGCCGATCGACCGCCGGTCCGGGATGACCGCGCGGGGAGGGATCCTGCGCGGCTGGGACGGCGTGCCGCTCGGGGCGTCGCTCGCGCGGCGACTGGACAAGGCCGTGCAGGTCGACAACTCGGCGAACCTGGCAGCCCTCGCCGAGCACCGCAGCGGAGCCGCTCGCGGGCGCAGCACCGTCGTGACGCTCGACGTCGGGAACGGCATCGGGGCCGGACTGCTGCTCGACGGGCGACTCTTCCGTGGACACCACGGCGTCGCAGGCGAGTTCGGACACACGCCCGTCGTGCCGCACGGCCCCGTGTGCCGGTGCGGGAACCGCGGCTGCCTCGAGGCGGTCGCGGGCGCCCCCGCGGTCCTGGCGGGCATCCGCGACGAGGTCGGCACCCTGAAGCTCGCGGACCTCGTCCTGCGCGCGATGGCGGGTGACGACATCTGCATCCGGGCGATCGCGGACGCCGGACGGACGATCGGCACCGCGGCGGTCGGGCTGTGCAACCTGCTCGACCCGGAGCGCGTCGTCGTCACCGGGGAGTTCGCCC
Organism: Curtobacterium sp. NPDC087080; assembly: GCF_044745105.1. Lineage (NCBI taxonomy): Bacteria > Bacillati > Actinomycetota > Actinomycetes > Micrococcales > Microbacteriaceae > Curtobacterium > Curtobacterium sp. NPDC087080. The sequence goes on from NZ_JBIUZP010000001.1 coordinate 811,162, forward strand.
GCGCCGGCGAGCTGCTGCTCGGGCCCATGCGGCACGCCCTCGAGTCGTCGCTCGTCGTCGAGGTGGACGGCACACCCGACGTGGTGCAGGGGCAGCTCGGGGAACGGGCGGCGGTCACGGGGGCGCTCGCGCTGGCGATCGAGTCGGTGGACGTCACGCAGGCACGCTGACATCGGCGTCGGCCTCGGTCCGCGACGTCTGCGGTAGATAACGTTTTCGGTACCACCCGCGCATCGCTTGCGTTCAAGTCTTGCAGCCAAGGACGTCCGCTGCCACACTCAGCACACCGCCACCGTGGGCGGTCCACCCGTTGGAGGACGTTTCAATGAAGAAAGCCACCACACGCGCCATGCTGGGCGCCGGAGCCCTGCTGCTCGCGATCACCACACTCGCCGGTTGCTCGAACGGAGCGGACGCGAACAACGGCTCCGGAGGAGGAGGCGGGGACGCGTCGAACGCGAAGATCGGGCTGCTCCTGCCCGACTCTGTCACCGCCCGCTACGCCAGCGCCGACCGCCCGCTCTTCACCGCCGAGGTCAAGAAGCAGTGCCCGGACTGCTCGGTCGTCTACGCGAACGCCGACGGCGACGCATCGAAGCAGCTCCAGCAGGCCCAGTCGATGCTCACCCAGGGCGTCAAGGTCCTCGTCCTCGACCCCTTCGACGGCGAGGCAGCGGCCTCGATCGTGCAGCAGGCCAAGGCCAAGAAGGTCCCCGTCATCTCGTACGACCGTCTCATCAACAGCCCCGACCTGAGCTACTACATCTCGTTCGACAACGAGAAGGTCGGCGAGCTGCAGGGTCAGGCACTCGTCGACGCGCTCAAGGCGAAGAACGTGCCCGCCGGCTCGGGGATCATCATGGTCAACGGCTCCCCGACCGACAACAACGCCTCGCAGTTCAAGAAGGGCGCACACTCGGTCATCGACAAGAGCGGTTACAAGGTGCTCGCCGAGTACGACACCCCCGGGTGGGACCCCGCCAAGGCGCAGGACTGGGCAGCCGGGCAGATCAGCAAGCTCGGTACGGACGAGATCGCCGGTGTGTACGCGGCGAACGACGACACCGGCGGCGGTGTCATCGCGGCGCTGAAGGCAGCCGGTGCGAAGACGCTCCCGCCGGTCACCGGACAGGACGCCAGCCTCGCCGGCATCCAGCGCATCCTCGCCGGTGAGCAGTACATGACCGTCTACAAGGCGTTCAAGCCCGAGGCCTCGAAGGCGGCCGACCTGGCGATCCAGTTCGCCAAGGGCGAGGACCCGAAGGGCGAGACCACGGTGAAGACCGCCGGTGGCGCCTCCGTGCAGTCGACGCTGCTCGAGCCCGTCGCGGTGACGACGGAGAACGTGCAGGACACCGTCGTGAAGGACGGCCTGTACGAGGTCGGCCAGATCTGCACCGCGCAGTACGCCTCGGCCTGCACCACGGCCGGCATCAAGTAGCCCCACCGCGGGTCCGGGGCGCTCCGGACCCGTCACGACACCGCCCGCCCGGTCCCTCCTCGGACCGGGCGGGCCCCACCTCGGAGAGGACGCTCCCGTGAGCAACGAGGCACCCGCACCACACCCCTCCGCCGAGCCGGTGATGTCCCTTCGTGGCATCACGAAGCGGTTCGGCGCCGTCCAGGCCCTGAGCGACATCGACTTCGACGTGTACCCGGGCGAGGTGGTCGCGATCGTCGGCGACAACGGCGCCGGCAAGTCCACGTTCGTGAAGATCCTCGCCGGGGTGTACACACCCGACGGCGGCACCATCACGTTCGGCGGTGACGAGGTCACCGTGCCGAACCCGGCCGCCGCGCAGGACCTCGGCATCGCGACCGTCTTCCAGGACCTCGCCCTCGCCGACAACCTCGACGTCGTGTCGAACCTGTACCTCGGGCGCGAGATCGTGCACCCGTTCCTCGACGAGGAGGAGATGGAGCGCCGCTCGTGGGAGCTCCTGCAGCAGCTCGCCGCCCGGATCCCCTCGGTCCGGATCCCGATCGCATCGCTCTCCGGTGGTCAGCGGCAGACCGTCGCGATCGCCCGCTCCCTGATCGGCGACCCACAGGTCGTGATCCTCGACGAGCCCACCGCCGCACTCGGCGTCGCACAGACCGCCGAGGTCCTCAACCTCGTCGAGCGGCTGCGCGAGCGGGGCCTCGGGGTGGTCCTCATCAGCCACAACCTCGCGGACGTGCAGGCCGTCGCCGACCGGGTCGCGGTCCTGCGCCTCGGTCGGAACAACGGGACCTTCCGCATCGACGACGTCTCCTACGAGGAGATCATCGCCGCCATCACCGGGGCCACCGACAACGCCGTCACGCGTCGCGCGGCTGCCCGGAACGAGCAGGAGACGACAGCATGAGCAAGACCGACGAGACCCTCACCGCGGCGACCCCGACGGCGTCGGCGGCGGACCTGCAGGACGAACGACTCCTCCGCGACCAGGGACTCGGTGGCGCCGCCAGGGCGTTCGTGCGCCGGGTCCGTGGCGGCGACATCGGTTCACTGCCGGTCGTCGTCGGACTCGTGGTCATCTGGGCGGTGTTCCAGGCGCTCTCCCCCGACTTCCTGTCCCCGGGCAACCTCGTCAACCTCGCGCTGCAGTGCGCCGCGGTCGGCACCATCGCCATCGGGATCGTCCTCGTGCTGCTCCTCGGTGAGATCGACCTCTCCGTCGGCAGTGTCAGTGGTCTGGCCGCCGCGATCCTCGGGCAGGGGCTCACGTCGCTCGGGTGGCCGCTCTGGCTCGTCCTCCTGGTCGCGCTCGCGGTCGGCGCGGCGGCGGGCCTGCTCTACGGGCTGCTCTTCACCCGGTTCGGCGTCCCGAGCTTCGTGATCACCCTCGCCGGCCTGCTCGGCTTCCTCGGCCTGCAGCTGCTCATCCTCGGGCCGAACGGGTCGATCAACCTGCCCTACACCGACCCGATCGTGCAGTTCGCCTCGGCGTCCTACCTGCCGCCCTGGCTCGCGTACCTGCTGGCGGCCGTGGCCGCGGGCGGGCTCTTCGTCACCGAGGTCCGCCGCGCCGCCCGCCGTCGGAAGGCCGGGCTCTCGACGGGCGCGATCTCGTTGACGATCACGAAGTCGGTGCTGCTGTTCGTCGGCCTCGCGGTCATGGTCTGGTACCTGTCGCGCGACTTCGGTACCGGCACCTCGTTCGTGTTCTTCGTCGTCCTCGTCGTGCTGATGAACTTCCTGCTCAAGCGCACCCGCTGGGGTCGGTCGGTCTACGCGGTCGGCGGCAACGTCGAGGCGGCGCGACGTTCCGGCATCCGGGTGAACCGCATCTACATCTCGGTGTTCGTGCTCACGTCGCTCTTCGCCACGGTCGGCGGCATCCTGGCCGCGGCACGCCTCAACTCGGCGAGCCTGTCGTCGGGCGCCGGTGACACCAACCTCAACGCCATCGCCGCCGCGGTCATCGGCGGGACGAGCCTGTTCGGCGGCCGAGGGAGTGCGTGGTCGGCGCTCCTCGGCATCGTCGTGATCCAGTCGATCTCGAACGGGCTGACCCTCCTCAGCCTCGACTCGTCGATCCGCTACATGATCACCGGTGCCGTCCTGCTGCTCGCCGTCATCATCGACTCGCTGTCGCGGCGGAGCCGCGCCAGCCACGGGGCGGCCTGACCGAGCGCGTGCGACACCGGACGGGAGGCGCGTGACCACACCGGCACGCGCCTCCCGTCCGTCACGTCCACGGTTCGTCGACGCGACCTGGTATGCAGGACGCATGACCGACGTCTCGACGCCCACGCCCGGAACCAGAGCACTCGTCCTCGGCGGCGGCGGCGTCGCCGGCATCGCCTGGGAGGTCGGGGTGCTCTCTGCCCTGCAGGACGCCGGGGTCGACCTCGACACCGCGGACCTGGTCGTCGGGACGAGCGCCGGCAGCGTCGTCGGGTCGTTCGTGCGCGCCGGCGCCGTGGCCCACGCGTACGAGCAGCAGCACGCGCCGCTGCCGAGCACGTACGTCGAGCCGGAGCGGATCGCCGGCGAGGACTTCCAGGACCGCCTGCTGCAGGTGCTCGCCGGCGCGACCTCGGAGCAGGACGCCCGCGCGCGGCTCGGAGCCGTGGCGCAGCAGGTCGTCACCGGGCAGTCCGACGACGAACGGGTCGCGACGTTCAGCGAGACGCTGCCGTCGACCGAGTGGCCGGCGAAGCCGCTCGCGCTGACCACGATCGACGCCCTCGACGGTGCGTTCCGGGTGCTGACCGCCGAGTCGGGCGTCCCGCTCCCCCGCGCCGTCGCAGCGAGCTGCTCGGTGCCGTTCGTGTGGTCACCCGTGCACATCGACGGGGTGCCGCACTACGACGGCGGCCTCCGCTCCGCCACGAACGCGGACGTCGCCGCCGGGTACGAGCGCGTGCTCGTCGTCGCCTGCGGGCCGGAGGGACCGTCACCGCTCGGGCCGTGGCTCGACGTGGCGGTGGAGTCGCTCCGGGCCGGCGGGAGCTCGGTCGAGACGATCGTGGCGGACAGCGGGGCGCAGCACGCCTTCGGGGACAATTCGTTGTCGCTGTCGACGCAGGCGCCCTCGGCGGCCGAGGGTCGGCGGCAGGGCGAGGCGGCGGCCGAGGCGATCGCGGCGTTCTGGGCGTAGGCGGCGCGGCGGGCGTCGGCGTCGGCGCAGCGGACGCTCCTAGACGAACGCGGCCTGCCCGGTGATCGCCCGTCCGACGATGAGCGTGTTCACCTCGCGCGTGCCCTCGTAGGAGTAGATCGCCTCGGCGTCGGAGAAGAACCGCGCGACGCCCTTGTCGAGCACGATGCCGTTGCCGCCCTGGACCTCGCGGCACCAGCCGACGGTCTCGCGCATCTTCGCCGTCGCGAACGCCTTCGCCATCGCGGAGTGCTCGTCGGAGCCGACGCCCTGGTCCTGCATGGCAGACGCCTGCGTGCACAGTGCGATCGACGCAGTGATGTTCATGAGTGACCGCACGAGCAGGTCCTGCACCATCTGGTGCGCCGCGATCGGCTTGCCGAACTGGATGCGCTCGCGGGCGTAGTCGAGCGCGGCCTCGTAGGCACCGATCGCGATGCCGATGGCCTGCCAGGCGACCTCGGTCCGGGTGAGCCGGAGCACCGCCGCCGTGGTGCGGAAGGAGTCCGCACGCTGCAGCCGACGCGACTCGGGCACCCGGACGCCGTCGAGCACGATGTCCGCGTTCTGCACGGTGCGCAGGGCGATCTTGTCCTCGATCTTCGTCGCGGTGAAGCCCGGGGTGTCCGTCGTGACGAGGAAGCCCTTGACCTGCTCGTCGGCGACGTCCTTCGCCCAGATGACGACGACGTCCGCGAAGGTCGCGTTGCCGATCCACCGCTTCTCGCCGTCGAGCACCCAGGTGTCACCCTCGCGCCGCGCGGTGGTGCGGAGCCCGCGGGCGGAGTCGCTGCCCGACAGCGGTTCGGTCAGCCCGAAGGCCCCGACGACCTCGCCTCGGGCCATGCGCGGCAGCCACTCCTGCTGCTGCTCGTCGCTGCCGCCGACCGCGATCGAGTTCATCGCGAGACCGGACTGCACCCCGATGAACGTCGAGACGCCGGCGTCGATGCGACCGAGCTCGAGCGCCGCCCAGCCGCGGTAGACGGCCGAGTTCTCGAAGTGCCGCACGAGCGGGATGCCCGGCCCGTACATGCCGAGCTCGGCGAGCGGCGCGATGGTCTGCATCGGGAACTCCGCCCGCGCCCAGTACTGGTCGGCGATCGGACGCACCTCGGCCTCGAGGTACGCGCGCAGCTGCCCGAGCGACTCCCGTTCGCGGGGCGTGAGTCCCTCTTGGAAGCGGTAGAAGTCGGATTCGAGCAGGGGCGTGTCGGTGATCGACGTTGACATGGCACCAACGATGCATCATTCTCGAAAACGTTGCAAGACCGGCGTCGGCACTCAGGGGGAACGGTGAGGAACGAACCACTCGGCACGCTCGGCTCGACGCTCGTCCCGAGCGCGCTGGCCACCAGACTGGAGGCGCACGGCGACTCCCGACGCGCGTTCCGTTCCGCACGTCGTGCGTTCATCGACGGCGCAAGGATCGACATGGGCTCGCTCGCCGCGTCCCTCGGTGTCGACCGCACCTCGCTGTTCCGCTGGGTCGGCAACCGCGACCAGCTGCTCTCGGAGATCCTGTGGTCGCTCGCCGTGCCGACGCTCGACGCTGCGGGACGGGCGGCGGCTCCGTCCGGCGCCGCGCGGATCGTCGACGTGCTCGACCACTTCACGGCGGACCTCATCCGCGCGCCCTACTTCCGCGCCTTCCTGACGCGCGAGCCGAGCCGCGCCCTGCGACTGCTGACGACGGCGGACAGCGACGTGCAGCGCCGCTTCGTCGCGGTGGTGACCTCCGTGATCACGACGGAGCACGAGGCCGGCGCGTTCGACCCGACACCCCTGTCCGCCGGGGAACTCGCACGGCTGCTCGTCCGGGTCTCCGAGTCGTTCACGTACGCGGACCTGATCTCCGGCGAGACCCCGGACCCCGAGCGCGCCCGGACGACGTTCGAGTACATCCTCCGGCCTTGACGCCCGGGGTCCGTGCCCGCGAGGTCACTTCTGCGCGGCGAGCTCCAGGTTGATGTCGTCCGGGTCCTGCACGGACAGGATGACCATGCCGGCGTCACCGAGGTCGGTGACCTCGCCGTGCTCGATGCCGGCGGCGTCGAGACGCTCCGCGGCGGCGTGCAGCTCGTCGACGGAGCCCACGACGAAGCTCACGTGGTCGAGGCCGACGGTGTCCGGGTCGAAGCGCTGACCGCTCGGGGCTACCGGGCGCAGCCCGAAGAGCTGGTCGCCGACCGGGAAGATCGCACCGCCGTAGAGCCGCTCGCGGTCCTCGGTGATCCCGGGCTCGTCGATGTGCCCGCTGAAGTCCATCGCGGGGGCGGTGCCGAGCAGCTGCTCGTAGAACGCCTTGCTGCGGTGGATGTCGGTGACGGTGACCCGCACGTGTGCGAGGCCGAGGGGCTTGACGATCTGTTCGCTCATGCACCAGAGCCAACGCCGGAGGCCTGAGCAGCCCCGGGCAGCGTGCGGGTACCGGCCAGCCCGGCTGGCGCCCAGCGGGTCAGGCGTCCGACGGTCGCGGTGCGGCGAGCTCGAGGTTGATGTCGTCCGGGTCCTGCAGCGAGAGGATGACGAGCCCGAACGGTTCGAGGTCCGTGACCGCTCCGTGCACGATGCCTGCTGCGTCGAGTCGTTCGACCGCACGGTGGAGGTCGTCGACGGATCCGACCCGGAGACTCAGGTGATCGAGACCGACCCGGTCGGGGTCGAAACGATCGCCCGCCTGCGCCACGGGGCGGAGTCCGAGTGTCTGCCCGTGGAAGGTGAACGAGCACCCGCCGTAGGTGCGCCACGGGTCGTCGTGGATCGTCGGGTCGTCGACCTCGTCGCTGAAGTCACTGCCCGGAGGCCGGCCGAACAGCTGCGTGTAGAACGCCTTGCTGCGGCGGATGTCCGTGACGGTCAGTCGGACGTGCGAGAACCCCTGCGGGTCGACGATGCCGTCGTCAGCCGTGCTCACCGGAACCCCGCGGTGTCGAAGACGTGCCGAGGGAGCCCGTGGCCCGTGCAGCGGTCACGACGTCGGACGCCGCGGAAGACGTCGCGGACGTGGTCGCCGCAGCCGGTCCACGAGGTCTTGCCGCACACGGGGCACTGGGCAGACTCGCACATGTCCCCGACGGTACGCAGCGTGGGCGCCGCCCGGTACGGCGTGCTGCCTCCCGCACGTCCGACGGTCCGGAACGCGCACGGTTGGCTTCGCGCACCGAACCACGGATGCGACATCGGACCAGCGCGTGGTGCTGGTTCGATGTCGCATCCGTGGTTCGACTCTCGCCGCCCGCCGGTCAGATCAGCGCGTCGGTGAGGTGGTTCGGCGTCCCGAAGCGGTGCGCCGTGATCGACACCGCCTGCTCGCGGAGGAACGGCAGCAGCTCGATGCGGCCGGCCTCGGTGACGGGTTCCCCGTACACGGCGACGTCCGGTCGCCCGCCGATCGCGGTCGTCAGCGCTGCGGTCTCGCCGCCGATCAGTCGGACGCGGGTGTACTCCCCCCGCTCGACGCGCTTCGCGAACGCCTCGTCGGACTGCCCCTCGGCGACGGAGCGCACGTTCGGCAGCGCACGGATCGCGGATGCGAGCGCCGACGGCAGCGCAGCCACCGTGGAGACGTCGATCGTCGTGCCGGCGCGGACGGCTGCGGCGAGGACGCGCACGAGGTCGGCGACCGCGGACTCCTCCGCCGATGCCAGGCGGACGTGCACGCCCGGGTACGGCAGGTACCGCGCGATGTTCCGCTCGGCCGAGAGCGCCGACACGTCGACCGCTGCGCCGAAGAGGGACGACCAGGCCTGCTCGTCGGACGCGGTGGCCCGGTCGATCGACTCGGACGCGATCCCGGTGGCGCGGAGGAACGAACGCACCGGGGCGGACACCGTTCCACCGGCCGACGCCTGCGCCGGCGTCCACGACCCGAGACCGAGCAGGTAGTTCAGCCCGCCGGCCTTCGTGCCCGCACCGACGGCGGACTTCTTCCACCCGCCGAACGGCTGCCGCCGGACGATCGCACCGGTGATCCCGCGGTTCACGTAGAGGTTGCCCGCCTCGATCCGGTCGAGCCAGGTGCCGATCTCGGTGGCGTCGAGCGAGTGCAGGCCCGAGGTCAGGCCGTAGTCGACCTCGTTCACGATGTCGATCGCCTCGTCGAGGGTCTTCGCGGTCATGATGCCGAGGATCGGGCCGAAGTACTCCGTACGGTGGAAGGCCGACCCGCGCCGGACGCCGTCGCGGACACCGGGGCTCCAGAGCTTGCCGGTGTCGTCGAGGCGTTCCGGCGCGACCGCCCAGGACTCCCCCGCTCCGAGTGTCGTCAGCCCCTCGAGCAGCTTGCCGGCCGCGGGCTCGATGACCGGGCCCATCTGCGTCGTCGGGTCGGTCGGGTACCCGACGGTGAGCGACGACACGGCGTCGAGGAGCTGCGACCGGAACCGGCGCGAGGTCGCCACGGACCCCACGAGCACCACGAGCGAGGCGGCCGAGCACTTCTGCCCGGCGTGCCCGAACGCCGAGGCGACGACGTCCTTCACCGCGAGGTCGAGGTCGGCCGACGGCGTGACGATGATCGCGTTCTTGCCGGAGGTCTCCGCGAGCAGCGGCAGGTCGGACCGGAACGACCGGAACAACTCGGCGGTCTCGTACGCACCGGTGAGGATGACCCGGTCGACCTGCGGCGCGGCGATGAGCTGCTTGCCGAGGTCGTCCTCGGCCACCTGCACGAAGGCGAACACGTCGGCCGGTACCCCGTGGGCGTCGAGGGCGGTCTCGATGACCGATGCGAGCACGGCGCCGCACCGCTCGGCCGGCGGCGCTGGCTTCAGCACGACGGCAGAACCGGCGGCGAGCGCCGCCAGGGTCGAGCCGGCCGGGATCGCCACCGGGAAGTTCCACGGCGGGGTGACCAGGGTCAGCGCGGCGGGCGTGAAGGACGCGCCGTCGACGTCGTCGAGCTGCGCGGCGAGCTCGCCGTAGAAGTGCGCGAAGTCGATCGCCTCGGAGACCTCGACGTCGGCCTGGTCGATCGTCTTGCCGGCCTCGGCCGCCATGACCTCGACGAGCGCGGCGCGGTTCGCCTCGAGTGCGTCGCCGACGGCGTGCAGGACCGCACCGCGGGCAGCGCCGGACCACTGGCCCCACTCGGTACCGGCGGCGCGCACGCGACCCAGGACGGACTCGAGCTGCTCGGCGGAGGTGAGCCGGGCCTCCTGGACGGCGCGTTCGCCGAGCGTCGACGTGGCGACGCGGGACGTGATCGCGGCACCCCACTCGCGGACCGTCGCGACCGACGGGTCGCTGTCCGGCGTGTTCTCGAAGTGTCCGGGGCGGGGCCGCTCGACCGCCGCGTACCGGTCGGCGACGCGGTACGGCGCCGGGGCGTCGAGACCGCCGGGCTGCGTGAGCGGGGCGAGGGAGTCGCGGAAGCGGGACTCCTCGCGAGCGAAGAGCTCGGGCGACGAGGCCAGCGAGAACACCGCCGACATGAAGTTCTCCTGCGACGCACCTTCTTCGAGCCGTCGGATCAGGTAGGCGATCGCGACGTCGAACTCGCCCGGGTGGACGACCGGCGTGTACAGGAGCAGCGAACCGACCGTGCGGCGGACCGCCTCGGCCTGCCCCTGAGCCATGCCGAGCAGCATCTCGAACTCGATGCCGTCACGGACGCCGCGCTCCCCGGCGAGCAGCCAGGCGTGCGCGACGTCGAACAGGTTGTGTCCCGCGACGCCCACGCGGACGTTCGCGATGCGCTCGGGCGTCAGCGCCCAGTCGAGCACGCGCTTGTAGTTGGTGTCGGAGTCCTGCTTCGTGTGCCAGGTGGCGAGCGGCCAACCGTGCACCGAGGCCTCGACCTGCTCCATCGGCAGGTTCGCGCCCTTGACGAGCCGGACCTTGATGTCGGCACCGCCGCGGGCACGACGCGCGGCCGACCACTCCTGCAGGTGCTGCATCGCGGCGAGTGCGTCGGGCAGGTACGCCTGGAGCACGATGCCCGCTTCGAGGTCGGTGAACTCCGGCTCGTCGAGGAGCTTCGTGAAGACCGCGATCGTCAGGTCGAGGTCCTTGTACTCCTCCATGTCGAGGTTGATGAACTTGCGCGGCGAGCTCTGCACGGCTCGGCGGAAGAGCGGGCGGAGCTTGGCGATGATGTCCCCGACCGCGTGGTCGAAGGCCCACGGGGAGTGCGGGTGCACGGTCGACGAGACCTTGATCGAGACGTAGTCGACGTCGTCGCGGGCGAGGAGCCGCTGCGTGCCCTCGAGTCGGCGCGAGGCCTCCTTCTCGCCGAGCACGGCCTCACCGAGCAGGTTGACGTTCAGGCGCACGCCGTCGCGCTTGATCTTCGCGATGGCCGGGCCGAGCTTGGCGTCGGTCGCGTCGACGATGAGGTGCCCGACCATCTCGCGGAGCACCCGGCGCGCGATCGGGACGACGACCCCCGGCAGCACCGGGGCCATGCCGCCGCCGAGCCGGACGAGTCCACGGAGCGCCGCGGGCAGGAAGCCGGGCGCGCCGGGCGCGATCTGCCGGAGCTTCCGGGCGGCCACCCCGAGGTCCTCGGGTCGGACGACGCCGTCGACGAACCCGACCGCGAAGTCGAGTCCGGCCGGGTCGGCGAGGACTCCGGCGAGCTGCTTCGCCGAGCCGTCGACCGGGTAGGTCTCGGCTTCGGCCAACCACTGGCGGACGAGGGCGACGGACTGGTCCGCCAGGTCGTCGTGCGGGGTCGGAGCGGCGTCGGTGTCGCGTGCCTGGAGGTCGGTCATGGGATCAGTGTGGAGTTCCGGAAGCGTAAGCGGAAGCAACTCCTGCTGACGCGTACCGTTCAGTTCAGCTACTGTTTTGTCATGCTCGACGTCCGCCGTCTCGTGCTCCTCCGGGAACTCTCGATCCGGGGCACCGTCGCCGCCGTGGCCGGAGCGATGAACTTCACCCCCTCGGCGGTCTCGCAGCAGCTCGCGGTGCTCGAGCGGGAGGCCGGCGTGCAGCTCCTGCGACGCTCCGGTCGGCGGCTGCAGCTCACCCCGCAGGCCGAGGTCCTCGTGGCCGCGGCGGGCGAGGTGCTCGACGTGCTCGAACGCGCACAGGCCAGCGTCGAGTCGACCCTGACGTCCGTGCAGGGGCGCGTGCGGGTCGCCGTCTTCCAGTCCGCAGCCCTCGCCCTGATGCCGACGGCACTCCGCGCGATGGCACTGGAGCACCCCGACGTCCGGGTCGAGATGGTGCAGCGCGAGCCGGAGACGGCGCTGAACGAGACCTGGGCGCGGGACTTCGACATGGTGATCGCCGAGCAGTACCCGGCGCACGCGGCACCGCGGTTCCCCGGGCTCGACCGTCGCGACCTCACCACCGACTCGGTCCGCCTCGCGCTCCCGCCCGTCGACGTCTGCCTGGTGCCGCTCACCGACGACGACCCCGGTGTCGCCCTGCTCGACGCCGCGGACATGCCGTGGGTGATGGAGCCACGCGGGGCCGCGTCCCGGCACTTCGCCGAGCAGACCTGCCGCCGCGCCGGCTTCGAGCCGGACGTCCGCTACGAGACCGCCGACCTGCAGGCGCAGATCCGCCTGATCGAGTCGGGGAACGCGGTCGGCCTGATGCCGGACCTCGTCTGGGCGGGTCGCTCGACGTCCTGTCGGCTCCTCGACCTGCCGGACCCGGCACGCCGCACGATATTCACGGCACAGCGGATGTCGAGCGCGGACTCGCCCGCCGTGACGGCCCTCCGGGTGGCCCTCGAGGGCGCAGCGAGCGCTCAGCGCGATCACGCGTGATGCCGCGCTCCGGCGTCGTTGCCGGATCGTGACCTGACGTCGGTGAGATCGGTCGCCGTGCTGCACACCTCCAGGTGAGGAGCCATCACGGCTCCACCGCACACCAGGGAGACGACATGCAGCACGACGACCGGCCGACCCTCCGGCACACCGCGGCGTTCCGACCGGGCGCGACGATCGTGTCCGCCGTCGCCGCACTCCTGCGGGCACCCTCCGTCCGGAGAGCCGCAGACGCCCCCAGTGCAGGTCACGATCCGGCCACACGCGCCCGCGTTGCGCTCCTGAGCGCTTACGATCCAGGAACGCCGGACATTCACGGCAGATTCTCACGATCCGGCACCCGACCGGACCTGATCCCTGGGGGAACAGTGCACCGCAGCACCTCCACGACCCGACGCGCCTGCGCGCTCGGGACCACCGTCGCACTCATCGGTCTGACCACCGGTCTGGGCGTCTTCACCTCGACCGCCGCGTTCGCCGACACGCCCGCTGCCGTCTCGTCGACCGACCCGTCGCAGCCGACCGCCGCGCCGACCGGCGCCACCACCGCTGCTCCGGCCGACACGACGACCGGCGCACCGGCCGACCAGTCGACCGACGCCGGGACGACCCCGACCGCGGACCCGTCGACCCCGACCGACTCCTCGACGAGCCCCTCGACGCCGTCGGGCACCGAGACCGCGGCGCCGACGTCGTCGGACGCAGCATCGTCGGACGCGGCATCGACCGACGCCGCATCGACGCCGTCCCCGGCCGCCACCGCCCCCGCAGCGACGGACAGCCCGACCGCCGCCGCCGTGGCCGCACCGACGGTGACCATCGTCGGCACGCCCACCGTCGGCAGCACCCTGGGGTACGTCTCCACCGGGTTCACCGCTCCGATCGACGCGGTCTGGAGCGTCGACGACGAATGGGTGGGGCGCAGCTCGACCTTCGTCGTGCCGAAGGAGCTGGTCGGCAAGACGATCACCCTGACGCTGCTCGGCAGCACCCAGGAGCAGTACGCGAAGGACACCGTCGTCGTCGCCCAGGCCCTGACGCTGACGACCACCGCCGGCGAGGCGTTCTCGCGCTCGTTCGCCGTCCCGGCACCCAGCGGTGCCGTGACGTACTCCGTCGGCTACGCCGACCCGTCGACCGCCGACCCGACGGACCCCGAGGACGACCCGGCGTTCCGCCTGCCCTACGACCTGGAGCTCGACGCGACGACCGGTGTCCTGAGCGGCACCCCGATCATCGCCGGCGACTACGAGTTCACGATCGTCGCCACGGACGGGACGACGACCTCGACCCAGTACGTCGAGATCACGGTCGACCCGGCCGCGGCGGCCGGTGTCCTCGCGTACGCCACGGACACCTCGTCGGCGGAGTACTACGACTCCATCGACGAGAACGGTGACGCCCACCTGACGCACCCGGTCAAGACCTGGATCATCCACCCGGACGGCAGCATCACCAGCTTCACCCAGCCCGCGGACGACTCGCAGGAACCGACGATCGTGGAGGGCGGCAACCCGACCGTGGCCCAGGGCGGGTCGCTCTGGATCAGCGGTGAGCTGGTCGACGAGTTCGGCAACTCGACGACGCAGTACGACGCGGACGGCAACCGCCCCGAGCCGACCGTGACCAGCGACGTCGCCACCGACCAGATCGCCTTCGACGAGGACGAGTACGCGACGAAGGTCACGTTCCCGCACGCCTCGACCCACCGCCTGACGGTGGCGCAGGACGGCATCTCGGTCTCCTTCCCGGTGACGGTCGTCCCGACCGCTGCGACGGTCGGCACCACGCCGACCGTGCCGACCGCGACGACGGGCCAGCTCGCCTTCACCGGTGCCGACGAGACCGCGCCGATCGCCTGGGCCCTCGGCCTGATCGCCGCCGGTGCGGGTCTGGCAGGCGCTCGCACCATCGGTCGCCGTCGCACCCAGCGCTGACACCGCCGTCCGGCACGGCCGTCGGTCCCGTTCGTCGGGCCGCCGGACCGGACCGGACGGGAGGCGCCTCCCGCGGCCCCGCCGTGTCCCGCCCGGACACGACGGGGCCGTCGGCGTCCGTGCGGACACGACCGGTCGGCTGCCCGGCCGCCGCGGCCCGGCATCGGTAGCGTGGGCTGCATGCCCTCCCTGCTGCACATCGACTCGTCGGCCGACCTCGCCCACTCGCGTTCGCGCGCCCTGACCGCCGCCTTCGCGGACGCCTGGCGCGCCCGCGGTCCCGAGTACACGGTGGTGCGGCGGGACCTCCACGTCGATCAGCTCCCGCACCTGGAGTCGTCCGCACTGCACTGGGCAGCGGCGGACCGCACGGCCGAGGAGACCGTCGCGCCCGAGGCCGAGGCGCTCCGCCAGCAGGTCATCGACGAGCTCCTCGCCGCCGACGCCGTCGTGGTCGGTGCGCCGCTGTACAACTACACGGTGCCGTCGACCCTCAAGGCGTGGATCGACCGCGTCCACGTGCCCGGGGTCCTGGCCGGCGACGTGCAGCCGCTCGCTGGGCGCCCCGTGGTGACCGTGGTCAGCCGTGGGGCGACCTACGACGCGGGCTCCCCGACCGAGACCTGGGACCACGGCTCGCCGGTGCTGCACCTCATCCTCGGCACCGCGCTCGGCATGAAGCTGTACCCGGTGACCGTCAGCGCCACCCTGGCCGACCGGATCCCGGACCTCGCGCCGCTCGCCGAGCACGCGGCGGCCGAGTTCGCCGACGCGCGCACGACGCTCGAACGGCTCGCAGCGACGGTCGCCTGATCCCACTGGTCGCCTGATCCGACGATCGGACAGGCCCCGCCGGTCGGACAGGCCCGTCGTCAGGCTGGTCGGATCTCGTCCGACCGGCCGAGCAGGTCCGCGTGGAAGGCCGTCTGGGTCAGCGCGCTCGCGAGCAGGAACCCCGACATCGAGCCGATCCCGCCGCTGAACGGCACGCGCGACGCGACCTCGAACAGCGTCGGGGACGTCAGCGCGTCGAGCGCACCGGCGACGTGCCGGGAGCGCTCCTCGCGGTGCCGTGCCAGCGTCCGCGCACGCGTCACGACGTCCCGGAAGCGGTACTCGTGCCCCGGGCAGACCTCGAGGTCCGCGTACCCGTCGAGCCGCGCGAGGGAGGCCAGGTAGTCCCCCAGCGGGTTGGTCGCCGTCCGCCCGCCCAGGCCGATGCCCGGGTTGATCCGCGGCAGCACGTGGTCGCCGGTGAAGAGCAGCCCGTCGCCCTCGTCGACGAGGCACAGGTGCCCGGCGGTGTGCCCCGGCGTCGAGAGCGCCCGGACCTCGCGCCCCGCGATCGGCAGCACGTCACCGTCCTCCACGAGCAGGTCCGCGAAGGGCTCCGCCGTCCGCCCGAGCCCGATCCGTCGTCCGCTCCCCCAGGCCGCGACCACGCCGGCGACCAGCTCGTCGGGCAGCCCCCACCGGGCGATGTCGGCGTCGTTCGCCGCGGCGTCCTCGCGCTCCCGACGCAGGGCGTCGACCTCGAGCCGGTGCATCGCGACCCGGGCCCCGCTCGCGTGCCGGAGCGCTGCGGCGGCGCCGAGGTGGTCGGCGTGCAGGTGCGTCACCACGACGAGTCCGACCTGGTCGACGGACCGCCCGACCGCTGCGAGGCCCGCCCGGAGCACCGTGAGGTCGTCGTCCGCCGCCCAGCCGGGATCGACGACGGTGAGCGAGCCGTCGGTCCCCTCGACCACGTAGGACAGGGTCGCGTCCGGGACTCCTCCCCGGAACGGCACCGCGACGGTCCAGACCCCGGGGCGGACCTGCTCGACGGGCGGCAGGGCACCGGCGCGGAGCGCGGCGGCCTGCACGGGGCTGATCGGTTCCGGTGCCGGCGCTGCCGGCGGGGGCACGGTCGTCACGCGACCACCCTAGTGACGGAGCCGACCGACCACGGCGAGCCGCGCCTCCCGTCCGTCCACCGGAGCACCCGCGAGTAGACAGGCACCATGGAGATCGCACCGATGCTCGCCAAGGCCGTCGCCACCGTGCCCGACCCGGACAGCGTCCGCGGCGGCCTGCGGTACGAGCCGAAGTGGGACGGCTTCCGAGGGATCGTGACCGTCCACGGCGACGACGTCACCATCGGCAGCCGCGGTGCCAAGCCGCTGACGCGGTACTTCCCGGAGCTCGTCGAGGCGTTCCGCGCGCAGTTCGGCGGGCGCGACCACCCGGTCGTGCTCGACGGCGAGGTGGTGCTGCGGAGCGGCGAGCCGGGCGCGGAGCACCTCGACTGGGAGGCCCTGTCGCAGCGCATCCACCCCGCAGAGTCACGCATCCGGAAGCTCAGTGTCGAGACCCCCGCACAGTTCGTCGCGTTCGACCTGCTCGCGGTCGACGGGGCGGAACTGGTGGACCTGCCGTTCGACGAGCGGCGCGAGCGGCTCGAGGCCCTCGCGGACGGCATGACCGACCCGCTGTTCGTCACCCGCACCACGCTCGACGTCGACCTCGCCCGCGAGTGGCTCACCACGTTCGAGGGCGCCGGTCTCGACGGCGTCGTCGCGAAGCCGCGGGCGAAGGCGTACGAGCCGAACAAGCGCACGATGCTCAAGGTGAAGCACCACCGGACCGCCGACGTCGTCGCGATCGGGTACCGCGTGCACAAGAGCGGCAGCGGCGTCGGCTCGCTGCTCGTCGGGCTGTACGACGAGGACGGCGACCTCCGCCAGGTCGGCGGCGTCTCCGCCTTCACCGACCGTCGGCGTCAGCAGTTGGTCGAGGAACTCGAGCCCGTCGTGCTCCGCGACGCGGACGGGAGGCCCGTCACCGGTGACGGGGAACGGTCGCGGTTCTCGTCGGGTCGCGACACCTCCTTCGTCCGGCTCGAGCCGTCGCGCGTGCTCGAGGTGCGGTACGACCAGATGGAGGGCGACCGGTTCCGGCACACGGTGCAGTTCGAGCGCTGGCGACCGGACCGTGACGCCCGGTCATGCGGGTTCGAGCAGCTCGATGTCCCATCTGCGTACGACCTGCGTGCCGTGCTGTCCTAGCGCTTGCACCGGCCGTCGCGCGTCAATATGCTCGCAGTAGTTAGGCTAACTAGTGACTTCCGGACGGGGATCCGGGAGCACGCAGCAGACGGGAGCGGGACATGATCATCGACGGCATCAGCGACGCCAACCGAGGCACCTGGTCCCGCCTGACGCGCCTGCACACGGCGAGCGTCACGCTGCCGATGCACACCAGCCGGGTCGCGAAGCCCGAGCACCGCGCCGAGGACGTGGCCGCGGCCTGAGCCGAGGACGTGGCCGCGGCCGCGGCCTGAGCCGACGGGGGCTGCCCAGCCCCTCAGGCCTTCTTCGCCCGGGACGGCTGCACGCGCGGCGGCTCCCCCGGCATCTTCGGGAAGTCCGGTGGGAACGGCAGCTCGCCGAGGCCGTCCGCCAGGTCACGCTCCCACCAGCCGAGGAGCGGCGCGATGTCGCCCGGTTCCTCGTGCATGGTCTCCCACGGGTCCCCGACGCTCCGCAGCCGTTCCTGCACGGTGAGCACCGTCAGGGTCGTCGGGTCCACGCTGTCGAGCTCGTCCCAGCTGACGGGCGTCGAGACGCTCGCGTGCGCCAGGGCTCGTGGGCTGTAGGCACCGGCCATGGTGCGGTCGCGGTTCGCCTGGTTGAAGTCGACGAACACGCGCTGCCCACGCTCCTCCTTCCACCACGCCGTCGTGACCCGGTCGGGCATCCGCCGCTCGAGCTCCCGCGCCGCCGCGATAACCGCGTGCCGGACGTCGAGGAACTCGTGCTCGGGCCGGATCGGTGCGAACACGTGCAGGCCGCGGTTGCCGCTGGTCTTGATCCATGCCGTCAGCCCCACCTCTTCGAGCACTCTCCGGAGTTCGTGCGCGACCGGCACGGTGTCGTGGAAGTCGGTCCCCGGCTGCGGGTCGAGGTCGATGCGGAGCTGGTCCGGGTGGTCGGAGTCCTCGGCGCGTGACGCCCACGGGTGGAACACGACGGTGTTCATCTGCGCTGCCCAGACCGCGACCGCCGGCTCGTCGATCACCAGCTGCGGGTGCGAGCGGGCGCTCGGGTAGGTCACGACGACGTCGCGCACGTACTCGGGGGCGCCCTTCGGCGGGTTCTTCGAGAAGAACGACTCGCCGTCGATGCCCGACCCGAAGCGCTGCAGCGAGATCGGCCGGTCGCCGTTCGCCCGGACGAAGGGCTGTCCGACCGCGACGAGGTACTCGACGAGGTCGAGCTTCGTGATGCCGACCTCGGGGAAGAGCACGCGGGACGGACTGCTGATCCGGACCTCCCGGTCGCCGTCCGGGCCCGGGACCGTCAGCGTCGTCGCCTCGCTCGCCATGCAGCGGACCGTACACGGGCGGACCAGCGTCGGGTCACATGGTGTTCCAGTGCAGGTGGCCGTTGGCGTCGGGCCCCTTGCCTCCGCACTGGTACGAGCGACCGTTGGCCGCCTGTGCGACTGCGCCGCTCTGCGCGTCGGAGCAGAACGCCCCCGGGGTGATCGTGCCCTGGGCCGGGGCCTGCTGCACGGGCGCGGGAGCGGCCGGAGCCTGTTGGACCGGTGCCGGAGCAGGCGCTACCGGAGCAGGAGCGACGTACGAACCGATGGCCGTCACTTCGGCGACCGGAGCACGGGTCACTTCCTTGCTCACCTCGACACGGTCGGTCTCCACGCCGTCGGTCGTGGTCACGCGCCAGGTCGTCGTCTCGACGCCGTCGACCCCGGCCGTCGTGACCTTCGACTGTCCCTTCGGCAGCGCAGGGTCGTCGACCGAGGTCCGTTCGAACGGGATCGCGGCGTCCTCGGTCTCCTCCGAGACGGCGACGACGGGCGTGGGAGTCGGCGTCGGCGTCGGAGTGCGAGTGGCCTCGGGGCGTGCGGTCTCGGCGGCCGCCACGGCCGTCACGGGCCGTGCGTCGGCGGCGTTCGACGCGACTGCCCCGACGAGGGCTCCGGCCGACCCCACTCCCCCGAGCCAGATCGTCGCTGCGACCGCCACGACGATCGTCGCCTTGGTCTTCGTCCTCAGTGCTGCCCACCGCATGCCATCTGCCCCTTCCGGCCGGTCGGAGTAGATGGTGACGACACCTCAGCGTCACCGCGAGTCCCCCGAACGGGGCTCCGCGCCCATCGGATGAACCCTCGGCGGTGCCGGACGCCCGTCCGCCCGCTCCCGCTCCCACTCCCACTCCCGCTCGCGCTCCCGCTCCCGCCGAGCGGGCCAAATCTGTCACGCTCACCGCCTGCGGCCGACGGATTCCACCCGCTCGGCGCACCTCGGGCGGCATGTCGTGCCCGCTCGGTGCACCACGGGCGGCATGTCCTGCCCGCTCGGCAACGGCTGCTCCGCGTCGGCCGGGCCGCTCGGCGACGGGTGTGGAGCGTCGACCGAGCGACAGCGGGCACGATGGACCGGTGACGGCGTACCTCGGGGTGGACCTGGCGTGGGGACTCGGCAGCGACCGGAAGCCCGCGAACGAGACCGGCCTCGTCGCGATGGCCGACGACGGCACGATCACCGACGCGGGGTGGGCCCGCGGGGTCGACGCCGTGACGGACTGGATCGCGGAGCACCTCGGCCCGCGGACCCTGGTCGCCGTCGACGCCTCGCTCGTGGTGACGAACCCGACCGGCATCCGCGAGGCCGAGCGGCAGGTCGGGCAGCGGTACGGCCGGTGGAAGGTCGCGGCGAACCCGACGAACCTGGCCTCGGCGGCGAGCGCCGGCGCCCGGCTGCTCGACCGGCTGACGGCGCTCGGCATCGGCTACGTCAGTGACACCGCCGCGATGCGCGAGCGCACCGGGCCGGCGGCCTTCGAGTGCTACCCGTACACGACGCTCGTGGGTGTCGAGGAGCTCGGTTACGACGACGAGCGTCCGCGGTACAAGCGCCTCGACCTGACGGTGCCGGCAGCGGTCGCCCGGCAGCGGCGTGCCGAGGCGTTCGACGAGCTCGTGCACCGGCTGCGCACGACCCCGCTCGACCCGCCGCTGCTGCTCGACTCGCATCCGCTGACGGCCGGGCTCGCCGAGCCCTCGGTGCTGCACGGGCCGACGCACAAGCACCGGGAGGACCTGCTCGACGGTGGCCTCTGCGCCTGGACCGCCGCGTTCTGGGAGCGGCACGGCGACGGACGGGTGCAGGTGCTGGGAGGTGATCCGGGCCTCCCGTCCGACCCGCCGGACGAGGCGGGCCGCCGGCCCGTCGTGGTGGCGCCCGCTCGTGGGTCCCAGCGGCGGCCGCGCGGCTAGGCTCGACGCCGTGAGCACCACGACCGAACCCCTGCGCATCGGGCTGGTGTCGCTGCACACCTCCCCCGGCGACGAGCCCGGATCCGGCGAGGTCGGCGGCATGAACGTCGTCGTCCGGCACCAGGCCGAGGCCCTGGCCGACCGCGGTCACCTGGTCGAGATCATCACGCGGCGGTCCGCGCCGACGCAGCCGGACAGCGTGTCGCTGGTGCCGGGCGTGTGCCTGCGGTTCCTGTCCGCCGGCCCCGCCGAGCCGGTGCCCAAGGGCGAGCACGACGCGTTCATCGAGCCGTTCCGGGCGGGCCTCGAGGAGCTCGGCCCGTACGACGTGCTGCACTCGCACCACTGGTTCTCCGGCGTCGCAGCATTGCCCGTCGCCCGCGAGCGGGGCATCCCGCACGTGCAGTCCTTCCACTCCATCGCGGCCGGGTCGGACACCCCGCTGTCCGAGGGCGAGCGCCCCGAGTCCGCCGGCCGTCCCGCCGGCGAGCAGATGCTCGCACGCGAGTCCGACGCCGTGGTCGTCGTGTCCTCGGCCGAGGCGTCGACCGTCCGCACCCGCCTGGGCGGCGACGAGTCGCGCACCTGGATCGTGCCGCCGGGCGTCGACGGGTCCGTCTTCCGCCCCGCGGGTGCGGGTGCGCGCCGCGCGGAGACCCCGTACGTCGTCGCGGCCGCGCGCGTGCAACCGCTCAAGGGGCTCGACCTGGCGATCGAGGCGGTCGCCGGCATCGGCCGGGAGGCCCGCCCCACCCTCGTCATCGCGGGCGACGCCTCGAGCGAGGCGGGCGACTACGTGGACGAACTGCGTCGGCTCGCCGCCGCGCACGGCATCGCCGACCGCGTCACGTTCGTCGGCCCGCAGTCGCGTGCCGACCTGGCCTTCCTGTTCCGCGGCGCGGCGGCCGTGCTCGTGCCGTCGCACTCGGAGACGTACGGCCTCGTCGCGCTCGAGGGTTCCGCTTCCGGGGTGCCCGTCGTCGCCGCAGCAGCCGGTGGACTGCGGGAGGCCGTGGTCGACGGGGAGACCGGGGTCGTGTTGGAGTCGCGGGACCCGGGCGACTGGGCCGCCGAGATCGAGCGGATCCTGACCGACGCCGCGTACGCCGCCGGGCTCGCTGCCGCAGGGCGCGAGCACGCCGAGCGCTTGAGCTGGGAGCGGTCGGCCGCCGGACTCGAGGACGTCTACCGCCGGGTGCTCGGACGCTCGTGACGGGCCTCGGGGCGTTCTGGGCCGCACTCGACGCCGTCCCGGTGGCCGACGACGCCGAGGCGCTCTACTCGACGGACTCGGCGGAGGGCCGGCTCCGACGGGCGAACCTGTCGGCCTACCTGTCCCACGTCGGGGCCGCTGCCGACACCGTGCTCGTCGCCGAGGCCCCCGGGTGGCGCGGCATGACGAACACGGGCATCCCCTTCACGAGCATGCGGGAGCTCGACTCGCTCGGGTTCGACGTCCTCGTACCGCCGGCACCGACGGCACCGTGGGAGGCCTCGTCGCGGGTCGTGCACGCTGCGCTGCAGGACTGGTCAGGGCCGCTCCCCCTGGCGTGGGCGATCTTCCCGCACCACCCGTTCGTCGCGCCCGACCGACTGACGAACCGGACGCCGCGACCGGCGGAGGTGCGCGCAGGAGCACCGGTCGCGCTCGCGCTGCTCGAGGCACTCCGGACGGCTCGCGGTGCCGGACAGCCGGTGCGGGTGGTCGCGGTCGGGCGGAAGGCGCAGGGAGCACTCGCGCTGGCGGGCATCGACGCCGTGGCGGTGCGGCACCCGGCGCAGGGCGGCGCAGCGCAGTTCACCGAGCAGGTGCGGGCGCTGCAGCGGTAGCGCGGGCTGCGCTGTGCCCGGCGCCGAGCAGGGTCAGGCGGAGCGGACCTCGACGCCCTTCGCAGCGAGGCGCTCGGTCACGTGCGCGGGCAGCGGCGCGGCGGCGTACACGGTCGTCAGCGCCGGGAGGTCGAGCACGTCGTCCCAGTTCTGCGGGTCGTACCGGTCGTCGGAGCCGTCCCAGCCGGGGTGGACGTCCTGCAGGACCTCGAGGTCGGAGTCGACGGTGAGCTCCGTCACCAGCGCCAGGTGTGACGGCAGCAGGTCGAGGTCGTCGTAGTACTCGCGGGCGCGGTCGTCCTGGCCCTCGACGTCGAGGTCCTCACCGCTGTCCTCGTCCTCGTCACCGTCGTAGGGCTCGAGGACGCCGAGGTCGTAGCAGAGGACGTCGAGCACGAGCAGCTTGGCGTTGAAGTCGGCGAACTCGACGGGTTCTTCGGTGGTGTCGGAATCGTCGTGCATGTCCCGGAGCGTAGCGACCGGCGCCCGTGAGCGGCCGCGTGATCAGGAGACGGGCGTGTTGCAGGCAGCGGCAATCTTCCTGTGAGAGTAGACAGAGTGCCATCCCTCGGGAAAGGCTGACGTATGACCACCACCAAGTCGGACGCGACGCAGCAGGAGCAGCCCACGCTCAAGCGCGTCATCGGGCCCAAGCTGCTGCTGCTCTTCATCGTCGGGGACATCCTCGGCACCGGTGTCTACGCACTCACCGGTCAGGTCGCCGCGGAGGTCGGCGGCGCGGCGTGGCTCCCCTTCCTCATCGCGTTCGCGGTCGCGCTGCTGACGGCGTTCTCGTACCTGGAGCTCGTGACGAAGTACCCGCAGACGGCGGGCGCCGCCCTCTACGTCCACAAGGCGTTCGGGATCCACTTCGTCACCTTCATCGTCACGTTCATCGTGATGTGCTCGGGCATCACGTCAGCGAGCACGGCCTCACGGGCGTTCGCGGCGAACCTCGGCGCGGGCTTCGGCCTCGAACTGCCGAACGGCGTCGTGATGCTCATCGCGATGGGCTTCATGCTCGCGGTGATGGCGGTCAACTTCCGCGGCGTCAGCGAGAGCGTGAAGACGAACGTCGTGCTCACCCTCGTGGAGCTGTCCGGTCTGGTGATGGTGATCCTCATCGGCTTCTGGGCGATCGCGGGTGGCAACGCGGACTTCTCGCGCGTGGTGATGTTCGACACCCCCGAGGACAAGTCCCTGCTGCTGTCGGTGTCCACCGCGACGTCGTTGGCGTTCTTCGCGATGGTCGGCTTCGAGGACTCGGTGAACATGGCCGAGGAGACGAAGGACCCGTCGCGGATCTTCCCGAAGGTGATGCTCACCGGCCTCGGCATCACGGCGGTCATCTACGTGCTCGTGTCCATCTGCGCCGTCGCCGTGGTTCCGATCGGTGAGCTCGCGGGCAACGAGACACCGCTCGTCACGGTCGTGCAGACCGCGGCACCGGACTTCCCGATCGCCGACCTGCTGCCGTTCATCTCGATGTTCGCGGTGGCGAACACGGCGCTGATCAACATGATGATGGCGTCCCGACTGCTCTACGGCATGAGCAAGCAGGGCGTGCTGCCCGGGTTCCTGTCGCGGGTGTCGCCGGCCCGCCGCACCCCGTCGACGGCCATCGTCTTCACCACCGTCATCTCGCTGCTGCTCATCGGCTGGGTGTCGCTCGACCCCGACTCCCCCATCGTCGTGGTCCTCGGCGGCACCACCTCGCTGCTCCTGCTCTCGGTCTTCACGGTCGTGAACCTCTCGGTGCTGGTGCTCCGTCGCGACCGCGTCGGCCACAAGCACTTCCGGGCCGGTGTCGTGATCCCCGTGATCGGTGTCGTGACCTGCCTGTGGCTGGTGCTGCCGTTCTCCTCGGGCCGGGACCCGCAGCAGTACCAGATCGCCGGAGCCCTGCTCGGCCTCGGCGTCCTGCTCTGGCTCCTCACCTGGTTCACGCACGGTCGGAAGCAGACCGAGAAGGCACCGACCGGCCTCGTCACCGAGCCCACCGCGGTGGTCCGCCCGGGCACGGGTCACCGGCACCACGAGGACGGCGACCACGCCGAGCGCACCGACGGGCGGCGTGACGACGGTCGCGACGGCTGATGGAAGCGAGCGAGATCATCCTGGCGGTGTCCGTCGGGGTGATCGCCCTCGTCTCGCTGTCGGCCGCTTTCCGCTCCGGGCGACGGCGAGACTGAGGTCCCGAGGCCGGGGCCGATCCGCGGACAGTGAGCGGCAGGCCGAGTGAGCGGCGGGCGGCGGGCCGGGTCCTCGGCTGCCGACACCCCCGATCGGGCGGCTGCGGTTCCCAGCCGACGCCCGTACGCTCGTCGTGCTCTGCACCCGACCGTCCGGCCCCCGCGACGGACCACCCGCCCGGAAGGACCCGCCATGCGCCGCGCCGGCATCACCATCGCCTCGGTGTTCGGGGCAGGGGTGGTCGCAGCCGTCATCGGTGTGGTGGTCGTCGTCATCATCGCGGTGCACTCGCTGACCGGTGCAGCCAGGTCCGTCACCGCCGAACCAGCATGCCCGGACGTCCCCTCGCGCACCGTCGGCGGCATCGTCGTGCCCGCTGGACCGATCGCCGGCTTCTGCCAGGACCGTCTGGTGAACGCGGCGTACGTGATCGAGGCCGCCCAGGCGCTCGGCATCGGCCCACACACCCAGGCCGTCGGCGTGATGACCGCGATCGGCGAGTCGAGCCTGGTGAACCTCGACCACGGGGACGCCGCCGGGCCGGACAGCCGCGGGCTCTTCCAGCAGCGCGACAACGGCGCCTGGGGCACCTACGAGCAGCGGATGGACCCGTACACGGCCGCGACGATGTTCTTCACGAAGCTCGTCAAGACGCCGGGGTGGAAGACGATGACCCCGACCCAGATGGCGCACGCGGTGCAGATCAACGCGGACCCGGACCACTACGCGAAGTCCTGGCCGGAGGCGAAGGCCGTCGTCGAGGGGCTGACCGGTCAGACCGTGCCGGACACCGCCCCGCAGGGCTGACGTCACCGCAGCACCGGCCCGAGTTCCTCGGCGTCGTGGAGCTCGACCATCGACGCTCCCGTGGCGTTCACGACGACCTGCCCCCGGAGGCGCACCGCCCGCTCGGCGAAGGCGCACGCGCAGGCGTCGATCCACTCCCAGTCGACCGGGAACAGCTGGGTCTCGCCCGGCCGTTCCCATGCGAGCACGACCTCGGCCGCGGAGTTGTCGACGCAGACCTCGGCGACGAGCGTGGCGAAGTCCTCGACATGCTCGTCCGGCTGCAGCGGCAGGTCGGACACGGGGAGCAGGAACGGCACCGGGATCGCCCGTTCGTCGAGGAAGAGCACCCAGCACTGCCTCCGGATCGGGCGTCCGACGACCCCGGAGACGAGGGCGACGACGTCGGCGTCGGTCCGCGCGGACGTGGTGAACAGCTGGTCGAGCACATCGGTTCCTGACATGCCCCGAGCCTGCGGGACGACCCCGGCAGCGAGCAGCGCCGAGCAACGATCTGTGGACGCCGTCGCCGAAGTCGCCCACTGTGCAGGAGGACGGTCAGAACCCGTGCTGGACCGCGGCGTCGACGAGCAGCAGCGCGGCGAAGAAGACGACGACCATCGCCGCGATCCCGACGAGTGCCAGGGGCCAGGCGAGCCGTCGACGGACGAGTCGCAGCACGCACCCGACCACCGTCCCGACGAACACGAGCGCGACGATGACCGGTCCGACGGTCACGACCCCGGTGCCGAGGCCGGCGTCGCACGTGGTGCCGGGAGCGGCGCACGAGTGGAACGCCATCGACAGGAAGACGATGCCGCCGCCGGCGGCCACCGCCTCGACGGCGAGCAGGGCGAGCAGCAGCACCGTCGCCACCACGTCGACGACGTGACGGGGCGTGCGGGCGGCGCCCCGAGCCTCCCGGCCGGACGACGCCGATGACGCAGACGGAGCCGACGACGCAGACGGGGCCAGCGACGCAGATCCAGCCGGAGCCGCCGACCCAGCCGACGCAGACGCACCCAGCGACGCCACCGCCGCGTCCGACCCGGCCACGTCGACGGGCCCGGACGACACGTCCGGGTCCTGCGACGCAGCCGGGGTGGACATCAGCGCCCCGTACCGGACCCGCGCGTCGACCAGAGCGCCGCCCAGATGAGCAGCGGCTGCCCGAACAGGCGGGCGACCCGCTTCTCGTCCGAGTCGAGCCCGAACGCATCGCGCCGGTTCACCCACTGCGACAGGTTGCCGGGGAAGATCACCGTGAAGAACAGCGCCGCGATCGTGCCGACGGTCTTCCGGCGGCTGCGCGGCGTGAACAGGAGCGCGCTGCCGAGCCCGATCTCCGCCACGCCCGAGGCCAGCACCGTCGTGTCCGTGTCGAGCGGCACGAAGTCCGGCACCTGGGCGCGGAAGTCACGGCGGGCGAAGGTGAGGTGGCTGGTGCCGGCGAAGACGAGCGCGGCACCGAGGAGGACACGGACGAAGGAACGCATGCCCCCATCGTGCTCGCTCCCAGGAGAACCGTCCGGCGCGTCGGACGGCAGCGCGCAACGCGGCGGTCGGGGCATGCTGGCACCCTGACCGCCACGTCGGTAGGTTCAGACCCATGGCAGCCGTCGCTCGCGACCACGAACCGCCCGCCGTCCTCGCGACCGTCGCCGTGCTGCTCGCTCCCCTCTCGCTCTGGATGGGCATCATCGTGCCTGCCGCCGACATGGTGCGGCACGTGCTCCTCGAGGCCGTGTTCGGGATCGTCTGCGTGCTCTGCGGCCTCCGCGCGGTGCGGCTCGCCGGTCGCCGGCGTGCGGTGCGCGTGTGGGCGTGGATCGGGCTGGTGCTCGGTGCGCTCGGCCTGGTGATGATGACCTGGCAGCTGCTCGCCTTCGCGACGGACGGCGGCTTCCCGCCGCCGTTCTGGTCGCCCTACGCGCGTCGCTGACGGCGGGCGGGCAGCACCGGTCGACGGTCTGGAGGCGCGGCGGACGTCCACCCCGACGGTCCGGCTGGACGGTCGGTCACCAGCCGAGGGTGCCCGGCCCGCCCTTGAACGGTCCGACCACCCGCGAGGTGATCCACCCGCCGTAGAAGTCGCCCTCCTGCGCCTGCACGACCTCGCCGCCGACCTCGCAGGAGTCCACCGCCGACGGGTAGATCGCGATCCGGTCGCGCAGGTCCTCGTACCCCGGCTCCGGCGTGGGGTAGTTCCAGGCCGCCCGCGGCGCGACGACCCCGTCCCCGCCGACCACGTCGAAGTAGCGTGCACGCCCCTTGAACTCGCACATGCTCGACCCTTGCGCCGGGCGCAGCTCGACCCCCGCCATCGGCAGGTAGTAGACCGGCGGGTGCGAGGTCTCGAGCACCCGCACCGCATCGGTCGTGTCGACCACGACCGCACCCCCGAGCCGCACCACGACCCGTTCCGGGACGGCCTCGACGGCGGGAGGACGCGGGTAGTCCCAGACGGACTCCTGACCGGGACCGGGTTCGACACGAGCTGCACGACGCATGCTGCCGGGTCTACCACCACCACCGCAGAAGGAGCAGAGTGGGCGCGTGACGACGACGACACAGGGGATCTTCCGGCGCAAGCCCATCGAGACCATCGACGACGGACCCGAGGGCGAGGGCGGCCTGAAACGGCACCTCGGCCTGTGGCAGCTGACGGCCATCGGCATCGGCGGCATCATCGGCGCGGGCATCTTCACGCTCGCCGGCACCGTCGCGAACGGCGTCGCCGGGCCCGCCGTCCTCATCAGCTTCCTCATCGCCGGGGTCGCGAGCGCGGCAGCCGCACTCTCGTACGCGGAGTTCGCCGGACTCATCCCCAAGGCCGGCAGCGCCTACACCTACGGGTACGCCGTGCTCGGCGAGGTCGTCGGGTGGTTCATCGGCTGGGACCTGCTGCTCGAGTACACGGCCATCGTCGCCGTCGTCGCGATCGGCATCTCCGGCTACGTCGGGTTCCTGGTCGGGCAGTTCGGCATCGACCTGCCCGCGTGGATGCTCGGCGCGCCCGGGACCGGTGACGGGCACGTCGTCGACGTGTTCGCGATCCTGCTCTGCCTGCTCACCGCCTTCGTGCTGACCCGGGGGATCCGGAGCGCCGCCCGCTTCGAGCTCGTCGCCGTCGCGATCAAGGTCGGGCTCGTCGTGCTCATCGTCGTGCTCGGCGTGTTCCACATCAACAGCGCGAACTACTCGCCGTACTTCCCGTTCGGCTTCGGCGGGGTGATGACCGGCGCTGCGACCGTGTTCTTCGCCGTGTTCGGCTACGACGCGATGTCCACCGCCGCCGAGGAGTCCACCGACGCCCGGAAGCACATGCCGAAGGCGATCCTGCTGTCCCTCGGCATCGCGATGGTCCTCTACGTCCTGGCGACCCTGGTGCTCACCGGCATGCAGAAGTACACCGACATCGACCCGGCCTCGGGGTTCTCGTCGGCGTTCGCGTCGGTCGGGCTCGGCGGGGTCGCGAACGTCATCGCCATCGGTGCCATCGTCGGCATCGTGACGGTGCTCGTGACGTTCATGCTCGGTGCCTCACGCGTCTGGTTCTCCATGAGCCGCGACGGGCTCATGCCGAAGTGGTTCGCGAAGACCGACCCGAAGCGGCACGTGCCGACCCGGGTCACCTGGATCCTGGGCATCGCGTCGGCGGTGCTCGCGGGGGTGCTGCCGATCGGCGTCGTCGCGGAGCTGACGAACATCGGGATCCTGCTCGCGTTCGTCGTGGTCTGCTCGGCGGTGATCGTGCTGCGCTACCGGCAGCCCGACCTCGACCGGCAGTTCAAGCTGCCCTTCATGCCCGTCGTGCCGATCATCGGTGTCGTGGCATCGCTGTGGCTCGTGACGTTCCTGCAGTGGGAGACGTGGGTGCGGTTCGCGATCTGGTTCGCGATCGGACTCGGGGTGTACTTCGGGTACTCGCGGAAGCACAGTGCCCTCGCGGATCGCGGGGCCTCTACGCCTGTTCAGTCCGCAGACGGTCCGCAGAATCCTCCGGTGAGTTCATGAGTGTCGCCGCTGCGGCGCGAGTGCGGTCCGCAGCGTCGGGCCACAGGTGTGCGTAAACCTTGAGCGTGATCGACGGCGAGCTGTGCCCCATTGCCTTCGCGACAGCGACCGGGTCGAGGCCCGCGCGGATGAGTCCTGACGCGTCGTGATGCCGTAGGTCATGCGGGGTGACGCCAGCCACACCGGCAGAGCGACACGCGTTGACGAAGTAGTGCCGCAGCGCCGTGGGCGACGGCGGGCTACCGGACAGCCAGCGCGCGTCGCCGTACACTCCGATGGTCTCGACGTGCCGGGAGAGGCGCAGCAGGAGCTCGTCCGGCACGGGCACGACTCGCTCCGAGCCGTGCTTCGGCGGCAGGATGTCGAGGCGTCCCACTCGGTTCTGGATCTGCCGCTGCACGTGGATGCTCCGTGATGGAAGGAAGTCAACATCGTCGAGCTGCAGACCAGCAGCTTCCCCGATGCTGAGGCTGGCGAACGCCATGACGTCAACGAGCGCCCGGTACGACGGGACAAGGTGTTCGCGGATCAAGCGCACCTCGGCGGACGTAGGCACTCGCATGGCGTGCTCGGTCTTACGGATCGCCGGGAGCTTCACACCATCGAGGAGATCCTTCACCAGACGACGATCGAGCATCGCCGCGCGTAGCGCGATCCGCACGAACGCGACTCGGGTCTTCACGGTTGACGGCGCGAGCGTGCTCGCGAGGGCCTTCACGTACCCCTCCCCGTGCGAGCGCCGCAGCTTGCCGAATGGCACCGCGGCAAACGTGCACCCGGCGATCGCTCGGTCAGCTACCCGACGTGTTCCCTCGGCCCACAGCTGGTGCTCGACCCAGTCGGCGTAGAACTCCGCGAGAGTCCCCCGCTGCGCGGCTGGTGCAACGTACGAGCCCGTCAGTCGAGAGGAGGCAACCTCGTCCAACCAGGCCTGCCGTCGCGCTTCAGCTTGAAGTGGCGGGCGTGCTCTTTCCCGTCATCATCGCGGTATCGAGCTCGCCAGCTTCCGTTACTGCGCTGCCGAATGCTCGCCATCGGCATACTCCTTTGCGATCGTGGCGTTGTACTCCTGTAGCCACTCACCGTCCGCGGCTGCTAATCGGCCCAGCGGCGAGCCGTCCTCGCGTCGATGCTCGCGATGCTGCTGCACGAGGTCCTCGACTGAGGTGGACAGCCAACCACCGACGTTGTGGTGCCTGTTGGTGACCTCCTCCGGCAGCTTCTTCTCCTGGAACGCGAGGTCGAAGCGGGCTTCCTCGAACCGCGTCAGCGCAGCGTCAATCACCTGCGCGGCCTGGCTGCACTCGCGCATCGCGGCCTCGATGTCCGCTGCGCCATCATCGGCAGCAAAGTTGAAGAAGGGTCGCCCCATGGCTTGCGCGGCTACTTGAGCTTCACCGACGCGCAGGGGACGTTCGGCCCTCTCGATGGTCCAAACGGTCGCCTGGAACCAACGAAATCCGCACTGCCGCATCAGGTCGGCGACTTCCTTCTGCGACAGGTCACCCCGCAGGCGTGCGAAGTTCTTCCCGATCTGGACGTCGTCAACACTATGGAGGGCCCAGTGGGCAGCAACCGGCGGGAGGTCGTCGCCGGCTTCTCCCGCGGGCTCAAGATCCTCGCCCGCAACCTGCAGGTCCCCGTCATCGCGCTGTCGCAGCTGAACCGCAACAGCGAGTCGACCGTGTCCGGACGGCCGAAGCTCTCCGACCTTCGCGAGTCCGGCGCGATCGAGCAGGACGCCGACCTTGTCGTCCTCCTCCACCGAGAGAAGGACCCGCAGACACAGAAGCTCGACGAGTACTCGATCTACTTCGACGTCGCGAAGAACCGCCACGGCGAGACCGACGTCGTCCGCCTCGACTGGAACGGCGGCCAGTCCACCATCACCGACGGCCAGCGCTACTGACCACCCACCGCGGCGAGCGCCGACCCCACTCCTCCGGGGCACGGCGCTCGCCACTTCTCACTCCCAGGAGAAGACCTTGTTGCAGATCACGAAGCGCCTGATGAACTGAGCATCGATCCTCGAGCCAGACACCCGCGAGCAGGCGCAGAACAGGATCCACGCCGAGCAATTGGGGAGACGATATGGCTAGTCAGTGTTGCCAGCTCCCCATGCGGCGTCCTGCTCCGCTTCCCTTCGCCGCCGTTCCTTGACGCGATCACGTTCTGCTTGAACGCGAGCCTGCTGCGCTTTCAGGGCCACCTGTTCCTCTTCGGCGAGTGCCCCTCGCACGTCGGCGATGAGGACGTCTGGGTCGTGCTGTCTACCGATGACTGCCGCGAGACTGCCTGCGAGTCGGCCAGCGACCATGACACGAGCCCTGTTCCACTTGCTGAACTCGCTTGCCTCGAAGGCTCGGAATATCTCTGTGGTCATGCGCTTGTCGTCGTCTTTCGCGATTGCGTCGACTAAGAGCAATCGGGACAGTGCATCGGAGCGCGCTGCGCCCTCAACGTCGACGGCACTCAGGAAGTTACTTCCCGCCAGCGCCCCGTACTTCACGAGGCTGCCGATGGCCGGCTCGACCGCTCTGATGAGCTGATCGCGATACCGATCTTCGGCGTCCGCTGATGCCCGGAGCCCTGCCTCCTCGGCAACCTTGTTCGCGAGGCGGTGCGAGCGCCAAGCGACGGCAACCGTCGCACTGCCTACTACAACGGCCGCGGCGAAGCTCAACAGCCCGGTTCCGAACTGACTCCACCACTCGAATGAGAACAACACGGGCCATCCGGCCGGCAACTGCAACACACGCTGACGGTACCGCGACACCGATCACATCTCAGAGGAGCTCATGCTCGAACCCCCTCATCGGCCCGGGGAGCTCTGCACTACCCAGGGCAAGGAGCTGCCCGAGCCATGCTCCGCCAGCGCTCCACCACGACGGCGAGCGCTTCAACAGCGGAGGGCCGACGTCGTCAGGTGGGGTCGAGCTGAGGCCAGTCAGACCGCATTTGGTTAAGGAACGCCTGAGGATTGGTGACCCAACGTTCGACCGAGAGCTTTATGGTCGTCACCATCACCTGCATCTGACCAACGTTCGCGGGCTTGATGATCTCCTGGATGAGGTTAAGCGCCCAGTCAAAGCCGAGCCGATCGTCTTCATCGAGAGATGCGGCGAGTGTTGTCGCAGCAGAGATGATGTCCTGCTCCTCGCGATCGTCACGATGCCCGATCGTCCCGGGCCGAATTTCTGCGAGACCGAGAGGGCCAATCTTCGGGCCAGGATCGGTGAGGACCCACTCGCGAACGCGCACGAGATCCAGGAGCTCCGCGGCGGCCCTGTTCCGCGCCTCGAACCTGCGCGACCGGGACTCCCTAGAGTCTGCCTCCGCAGCAAGCTGATGTCCACGTCGCGCCACCCGTAGCGCGGCGACACCGACCACCACGGAACCGCCGCCAGTCAGCAGCGGCAACCCGATGTCTTTCACCCAGTCGTACCAGTCATGCACGCCTGGACCCTACCCACCACCAGTCCGCACGGCGAGCCCTCCAACCAGGGGGCGCTCGCCGTCGTCGTTCCCAGACCAGGAGAGCTCCATGACCGAGAACAGTCCGGGAATCGATCAGCAGGGCCGACCGCTCGGCACCACCGCACACACCTGACCCCGCAGTCCCTGTCAAGCGGCCGCACCCGAACCGGCTCAATTCACCGACGTCGTCATCGTTGCACGCGGGGCCGAGACCACCACCGATCAAACCCAGCGCTCGTCGCACGCCTCGAAGGAAACCCCGTGAGCCCAATCGACTCCCACAACACCGACCGCACAGCCGAGGACGGCGCGATATTCGCCGCCGTCACAGCGGCCTGCGCCAGGGCAAAGCTCGTCGACGCCGCGGATGTGGTCGCGCACGTCCGCGCGCTAGTTGTCCCCGGCAGTGCGCAGCCGTCCGACGGTCAGCCGCGCGCGAAGAGCACCGAGGCCCCGCTGCCCATCCGTGTCGACCCGCTTGGAGCCTCCGACCGGATTCACGCACACTTGCTGAATTGGGTCCGCTACTGGGCTGAGGTGCTGCAAGCACAGCCCCCCGTCCTCGCGACGTATGCCTGGTCGACCAAGGAAGGCCCCCGGGGCTTCCGATTCACAGTCACCCCGGTTGGTGAGTAGGGTCTGACACAGACTCTGTCGACATGGCTACTCCTGCGCCACGACGACATCCGACGGCAACCCGATTCCAGCGAGTACTTCACCGCGGTCGACGACATGCTCGGGCAGCTGCGCGCCCAGTTCCCCATGAAGGGCCGGCGCTCACAGCCGGCGGTGGATCGCGAATGCCCGGTGTGCAGCGAGCCGCGCATGAACATCGAACGCCGGGGCGAGCAGCAAGGTGGCGAGGCGGCGGCCATCCTGCTCATCTGTGGGCACTGCGGCCTCGCGGGCGACGTCAAGGCGCTGACGAAGGACCTCGGCATGCGGGCCCTCGTGTTCGGCGACATACGAATCGAGGAGGCACCCGAACCCACCTAGTGGTGGACAAAGAAGCAGGCGATCGCCGAGATGGGGGTTACCCTGCAAACCCTGAACCGGTACATCCGCGAGGACGGCCTGAAGACGCACACGAAGGACGGCACCGTGTACGTGCCCGCGAAGACGATGCGAGACATCTGGCGCGGGAAGCAGGTGCAGCGCCTCGCGACGAACACGCGTCGGCCGGTCGGCGTGGAGGCCACGCCCACCGGGGAGGTCAGCGGCTAGAGGCGGCGGGCGGCGCGGCGTGCAATAGCCGCCGCCGTCTCCCGCTCCACCCGGTGCGCAACGCCCGCGAACTCAGCGAGCACGTCCAGACGTTGCACCAGACCGACCAGCAGCTTCCGGTGCCGGATCCGGGGCCAGGGCCAGGGCCAGGGCCAGGACATCGACAACTGCGAGCGGATGTCCGCCTCCTTGCGGCGATCGTTCCGCGGGTGGCCCTCCTCGAATGCAAGCCGACACGCACTTCCCCGGCCCGCAGACACACCACCGTCCCGCTGCGCCGAGCTCGGGGATCCCTTTCCTCGTCGTGACCTGCTCGGGTCAGGGCGCGACGAGGACCCCAATATTGGGGGAGAGCGCTCTTTAAAAACCGATGCTGTGTCATGCTGAGTCCTCATTCATCTGGGGTGGGGCAATGGCAGGCAAGGCGCGCACGGTCTTCTTCTACAGCGCGGTAGAGATCGACAAGGACGGGACAGCACACCAGTTCGGGAAGGACTGGTGGAGTAGTTTCCTCACACACGTCGCGTCGCTGGACGAGGCAGACAGGCAGACCTACTACCACCGTCGCCACTTCACGGGCGAAGTGGCCGAAACCACCTCACCGGCCGTCCAGTACCTTCGGGTGGGCAAGCAGCGCCCTGGGTCCGACTGGCCAGACATCGAGTTCGACGAGGGCGATGAGGGTGCCAGGATCGCCGCAATCGTCGAGCCCCTCTATATCGTCCCAGTGACGGGCACGGCGTACGTCGCGATCGTTCGTACCTCGGGCGCAGCCAATTGGGAAGCGCTCACTGACTGGATCTCAACCGTGGGTAAGTTCATCGACGGCGACACTGCGTTTGCCCTCGAGCCGTACACCAACCGTGATCAACTAGACAGGCTGGCGAGTGCAGTCGGCGCGTCCAAGGTGTACCTCAAGGTCGATCCCGAGGGGCTGGACCGCCTTCCGGGGAAGTCCGAACTTGGCCAGGCCGTTGCGCGCGCTGCAGACGCTGGCGCAGGCGCAGTCTCGGTCGAGATCACCGTGAGCTTCGGCCGGAGTCGCGCCGAGGAGGCAGGAGCCGAAGGTCTCATCGAGGGCGTCCGAGAAGTCATCTCGTCGGGGAGCTACTCCCACGCGAAAGCGACGCTGCTTCAACCGTCCGACGACGGGGCCGGCGTGTCGAAGGACCCGATCGACTTCGTGATGGACCGAGTCACCTTCAGGGAAGCAGTAGGAGACTCCGAGGACGAGGTTCTCACTCCGGAGGACGTTGTCAGCGCGATGTCCGACGCCATCACTAGGTTCAGGGAACGACTTCCGAAGGGGTGACACACATGCGCAGCCAGCTCAACGTGGTTGATCACCCCATTCTCGTGGATGGCGCGCTCCTCGTCCTCGTCCTGGCCCACGCTGTCCTCACATGGCTGACACCACTTCCGGACATATGGGAACCGCTGGTGCAGTTCGACGCCGGAGTCCAGTCAGCGCTCTACCTGGGGTTCTTCGGTGCTGCTGCTCTAGTGAGTAGCTTCGCTGGAGTCGTCATCATCTTCGGACTCACGCCGCAGAGCATTCGGTGGCAACGCTTCCGAGTCGAGGCAGGCGAAAGCCTCGCGCGAAACTGGACTTCGACGTCCGCTTCGGGATTCATCGGTGCAGGTTTGGCGCTGGCAGCTGGCGTCGCAGCCCTAAGTGGTGGTGCATGGCTCGCGCCTTGGCTCTTCGAACTAGGCATCGGCCTCGTGGCGCACAGCTCCGTTCGCTTGATTTTCCTGATGCGCAAGCTCGTCGACGTGATTCGTGGTGACGACGTTGAAGCGGTGCGCAAGGCCGATAATCGCCCCGCGTCGGAAGCGCCCTGGAACCGGAATGCGAGCGCGCAGGACTGAGTCGGACCCCGGACGAGGGCGTCCGACCATGTCACTGACATCAGTGAGTCGAACTGACGGAAGCGAGTGCACCAGCACTCCGGCCGCGTTGCATGTGCACATGAAGCAAGCACGTGGCGATGGATCGATCTTCCGAGTGCCAAGCTCGACCTCTCCTGGCAGCTCCAACGACTCACCTAGCAGCACGGCTGCGGACAGCTCTGCGGACGACTGCGCGGATCCGAGTGCCCCGACCGACGCATCCTCGCGCCCCCAGACCACGAACGCCGGCACCTCGTCGGCGGCTTCTGGTTCACCCGGCCCAAGTCCGTCGCCGGGTCAAGGCGCATTCCGCTCGTGGAGCCGCTCCGTTCTCTGATCCTCGAGCGGGTCGAAGCCGCATCCGCCGAACCGAACCCCTACGGGCTGCTCCGGACGTCGGGATCGCCGCGGTCGTTAGGGCAACCCATCGACGCGTCAGCGGACTCGAAGGCCTGGCACGCTCTTGCGACGCGCGCAGGCCTGAACGGCGTCCGCCTCCACGACGCCCGACACTTCACCGTCGACCTCCTCTACGTGGCAGGCGTCCCAGAAGTGCTCGCCATGAAACTCATCGGCCACTCGTTAGTGGCGATGACGCGGCACTACCGGTCCGGCGCATCGCCAGAGGCATTGCGGTGCACAATACTGCGGTCGAGTGCTCAAGTTGAAGCACCCAGTTGACAGAGCGTTCGCTCGGATGGACACCTTTCAGGCGCGAGTGCCATGAATCACACCCCGAAGGGTGGGCACGCGACCTGTGCATTCAGAGTCGCCTGACGATTATTCATGAACACGTCGTAGCTCGCTAGGGTGCCGTTATGTCTTCTAACGCTGCAGCAGCGAACCCCCTTTTGGATCTCGTCTCCGCTTACGACCCCACCGGAGACGACAACACGAATGGGCGCGCCTTCGAAGCAGCTTTCGCTCCTGCCAGTGACGCCGGCATCATCCGCATCGGTGGACGATGACGGAAGCGTGAAGCTCAACATGACGCCCCTTTTGGTCGGGTCGGGCTGGAACCACCGTTGGCTCCTCGACCAGCTATCGCGTGCCAGCGGGAAGGACTGTGACACCCTCATCTTTGAACTTGGCGAAGCCATCGCGCGTTACGAGAATTAGTCCGCAGCCAGTCCGCGAAACCCCTACGTCACGGCATCACCCGGCACGCGGTGACATCCCTTAGATCCGCGCCAGACCAACCTTCGCACCACCCGCCACCGCCGCACTGATCCCGGTGTCGTGTAATTCGGGTACTCGCGGAAGCACAGCAAGCTGGCGCTCACGAGTCAGTTCCGCGCTGACGCGCGAGGTGCGCGTCGCGGGGACCACTCCGAGACCTCAGCGCCAGGTTCGCGGTTTCCGAGCAATGGTCTCATCGATGAGGCGCCCTCGCAGTCCGCTGAAGTGAGGACTGCGGAGGCGCACGTTAATACGCCAGTTTTGCTGTGTGAAAACACAGAAATCAGGGGGGCTGTCACGAAGGATGCTCCTGACCGGCGCAGCCGGCGTGGCAGCAGCAGCCTCCGTCTCGGAGATCTTCCGATCAGTCCCGGCCTTCGCGGCCCCGTCGTTCGTGTTCCCGTTCACGCAAGCCTGGGGCGTCTCATCCCCCTACGGCATGCGGACACATCCGATCACCGGTGAGTACAAGATGCACTACGGCATCGACTACAAGGCCGGGTCCGGGGTCCCGATCCACGCCTGCGCGGGCGGCAAGGTGGCCTTCGCCGGCGCGAACAGCGGCTGGGGCAACCAGGTCAGGATCGACCACGGCGGTGGGTACGTCACGAGCTACAACCACATGACCGCAGGCAGCATCACCGTCAAGACGGGCCAGACCGTCGAGCTCGGCACACTCCTGGGCACGGTCGGGGCCACCGGGGACGTGACCGGAGCGCACCTCCACCTCGAGTACCTGGTGAACGGGACGAACCAGGACCCCGCCAGCGTGATCAGTGCATCCCGCCTCAACCCCGGCAAGCCAGCTCCGACACCCAGCAACCCCAGCACAGGAGACGACGACGACATGTTCAAGTTGATCAAGGCGAACGAGACCGGTCGGGTGTGGATCATCGGCCCCGTCGGGAAGGTGCACGTCAGCAATCCCTCCCACGCTTCGCTGCTCGAGCGTTTCCAGAAGTCGGACGACCTGCTCACGGTCGAGATCGACATCTGCAAGAACTACATCCGCCAGGTCTGGCCCGCTGCGGCCTGAACCGACTGAAGGGCACATCATGTACAAGATCATCAAGTCGGCGGAGACCGAGCACATCCACATCGTCGGTCCCGCCAACCGGGTCCGCATCGGCAGCCCGTCGCACGTGCAGCTGCTCCAGCGGTTCCTGCGCCAGGACTCGCTGCTGACGGTCGAGATCGACATCTGCATCAGCTACATCCGCCAGGTCTACTGAGGGCCGCAGGAACACGATGAGCGCGAGACCCGCCGGATCCGTCCGGCGGGTCTCGCTCGCTCGCTCTCAGCGCGCACCGCCGGTCCTAGTCGAGCCAGCGGACCTTGGTCGGATCGGGCACGAGTCCTTCCGCCCAGTCGACGTCCTTCGGTTCTCCGTCCCCCGACGGGTCGGTGATGTCGGACACCCACGCTTCCGTCGCAAGCCACTGCGCCGTCTCGCCGCCGAAGAGCGCCGAGTACTCCCGCAACAGGTAGCGCCGACCGAGCACCGGACCGCCGGGCCGATCCCGGTAGAGGATGATCGCTGCATCCGGCGACCGGACGCCGCCGGCCACCCACTCCATGCCGTCACGCAGCAGTTCGCTGTCGCGGAAGCGGGCGCGCACCGCGGCCACGAACTCGTTCGCGAACGGCTCGTCGATCGTCTGGGATGTGCTCATGACCTTCTGGGTCTCCCTCGCTCAGTCGGTCGGGAACGACTCGTCGATCCCGGACGGTACCGCAGCCAGCGGCTCGTAGGTCAGCGTGGCCCGCTCCTGCGCTGTCGACGACGCGTCCGAGGACGTCTGGGACCTCGCGCCGAAGTCGGTCGGAGCAGCAAGTGCCTTGTCCACCCATGACGGGCAGTCCTTGGCCTTGCTGTCACTCAGGCAGTACGCCGTACTGATACCGATCTTCTGACCGCGGAGTTGCACCCCGTAGTAGTCCGACCGCTCCTCGTTGTTCATGATCACCCGCACCGGGATGCTGTCCGTGTACTTGCACTTGCCGTCCACGCACTCCTGGCGGTTCGCCCACGCCTCGTACTTGCGGTGCAGGCCCTCAGCCTCGCCGCCGTTGGGGTTCGCCACCACGAACTTGAGCGAACTGATCTTGTGCAGGTTGTGGCGGTCGCGGATCTTCTGCATCCCGAAGCCCTTGCCCGACGTCGCGTCGTAGGTGCCCTCGCGCACGAAGACCTGGCGTCCCTTGGCGTCCTCCCACGAGTCGAGGATGACGTTGCTCGCGGTCGCCGCGCTGGCCGCTGCCGCCGGCACCACCACCCCCGCCAGGACCACTGTGGCTGCACCGATCGCGCTCATCAGGCGGACGGACCGCTTCTGCCTCGAAGCCATGTTGCTTCTCCCCTCCGAGGCCGCTGCGGGGAAGCCCCTCTCCCCCGTGTGCCCCGTTCGAGGGACAGTACGGCAGGGTGGACGCGCTCGGTGTAACGGAAGCCTGACCCATGCTGAACGCTCGTGAAGGCGGGAGCGTCCCGGCTCGGTAGTGTCGACCCGTGGTGGGGGAAGCAGCACGGGTCGCCGATGACGTGCGTCCGGTGACGGTCCGCGGCAGTGTCGTCGCGCCGATCGCCTGGACGGCACTGTGCACGGGCGTCCTCGCGGTCGGTATCTGGCTGGCGTCGACCCGAGCGGTGTTCGGCGGCGACTGGTTCACCCACGTGTGGACCAGCGGCCTGCTGCTCGCCTTCGGCGTGCTCGGCCTGGACATGAGCGTCGGGAGCATCCGGAACCGCATCCGCGTGTTCCCGGATCGACTCGAGGTGGTGCCGTACCTGCGGCGGACCCGGACGATCTCGTCCGGGGAGCTCGTCGAGTTCAGCGCATCGGGAACGGGCAACACCACCATCCGCGGCCGGACCGCGCGTGGTCGAGGCTTCTCCACCGACCGGTTCCACCGCAACCACGACGCCCTCGTCCGCTGGCTCGAACAGAACGCCACGGAGCCGTGGACGGAGTTCACGGCCTTCTTCGGCAAGCTCACCGCGGACCGGAAGCCGAGACGGGTGCGCAACGTGCTGTTCACGCTGTTCTCCGTGGCCTTCTTCGTCACGACGCTGTCGACGTTCCCGGGGCTGTTCGTCATGGTCGCCTACGACGACGCGCACCAGGAGCAGGTGACCTGCACGATCACGTCGGCGCGAGCCGTCACCGTGTCCAATCGGTCGGTGAAGGGCGTCGGCTCC
This sequence comes from Curtobacterium sp. NPDC087080, assembly GCF_044745105.1. NCBI lineage: Bacteria > Bacillati > Actinomycetota > Actinomycetes > Micrococcales > Microbacteriaceae > Curtobacterium > Curtobacterium sp. NPDC087080. The sequence continues at coordinate 851,490 of NZ_JBIUZP010000001.1, forward strand.
TCGCACCCGGCCGTGTCGCTCGAGACGACCGACTGCGGGCACCTGACCCTGACGCGGGGGATCTACGCCGACAACCGCGACGCCGTCGCACGGCGCTACGACCGGGCTCCCGGCCCCTACCGGCTCACCGTGGGCGGTGGCAGCTTCTGGCTCCGGCAGCACGCGTCCGTGCCCGTCCCGGAGCCGACGGTCTACAGCATCGACGGGCACGCCACGGGCGCAGCCGGCTACTGATCAGCGATCCCGCGCTACTCCGCCACCACCCACACGTGCTGCGCCTGCCACCCCTCAGGCACCGTGTTCCGGTAGGCAACCAGCGCCGCCTCGTAGTTCGGCCCTGACGCCTCGTGTTCTCGCGTCTCGCTCGACCGGGCCGTCGCCTTGATCGTGGTCTCCCCCGTCGCCTTGCTCTCGACCGCGTTCGTCTGCGTCAGCGCGAACCCGTCCAGGTCGAGTGCGGCGACCGCTGCCTCCTTGGCCGCCACGACGGAGTCCGCGTAGCCCTCGGCCTCGCGCGTCTCGGTCGAGCGGATCATGCCTCGCAGTGTCGTCACCGGACCAGTATGACCCGACCGATCCGGGTCCCCGAGCACGACGGAGGCAACAGCCAAGGCGTCAGGCGTCGCGCCGGTGCTTGCCCTTCGCTGCCGTCGGGTCCGCCATCGGGTGGTTCCGGAACCAGCGCAGCAGCTCACGCGGCCGACTCTGGTCGGCGCTCTGGTCGCCCTGGTCGAGGAACGTGCTGAAGCCCTCGGGCACCTCGACGCCGTCGGACTCGCGGTCGTACGCCATCGACCACTCCGGGAACCGCCGGGTGTGGATCGACTCCTCGACGAGGAGCCGGACCTCGTCGTGCCGCTCGTCCGCGACGATCCGTCCGTAGGTCGCCATCACCGCGTCGTACGGCCCCTCGAGCAGCTGCATGAAGCGTCCGCCCCGGTGCACGAGCATGCCGGTCAGCCCGTCGGCGGTGTTCCGCGTCCGGGCGTGGTCGAGCACCGCCTCGAGGTCGGCCTCGTCGAAGGGCTCGGTGGCGGAGCTCATGTACACCAGTGACTGCAGCACGCATCGATCCTGCACCTGAGCCGCTGTCAGCGACTCCCCCAGAACGGGACGTGGACAGTCGCCTCGGCAGAGCGGCGTCCAGTCGAGGACCTGACCGTCCCCGCTAGCAGCGGAGGGCCAGCAGCGGAGGTCGGTGGCGCCTGGCACGATGGACCCGTGCCCGCCGCCCCGATGATCGACGCCGTCGACGTCATCCGGTTCGTCGGGCCGCAGACCCTCGGCCGCGCGCGGGACGTGGTCCGCGCCGGCCTGGTCGAGGACGCCACCTGGCACGACGACGACGGCACGGTCACTGCGACCGTCTCCGGCTCCGCCGACGACCCCTACGAACTCCGCGTCGAGACCACCGTCGCCCGCGGCGAGTTCGTCCGCCCCGTCCGCAGCACGTGCTCCTGCCCCCTCGGCGGCGACTGCAAGCACGTCGCCGCCGCGCTCCTCACCATCAACGCGCGGGCCCTCGCCGCCGAACCCCGAGCAGCGACCCCCCCGGCCGCTCCTCCCGCCCCGGACTGGAGGCTCGACCTCGCCCGCCTCGCCGGTGACGACGACCGGGTGGTCGCCCCGCAGGGCACGCCGATGGGGCTGCAGTTCGAGTTGCGTGACGCCGTCCCGGCCGCGCTCGCCTCACGAGCGCGAGCCGCCGGCCGGGCGCTCCCGTCGCGAGCTCGCGGTGTCCGGCTCGGCGTGCGCCCGGTCACCCGGAGCGCCGCGGGCAACTGGGTGCGTGGGCAGCTCACCTGGGGCACGCTCCCCTACTCGATGAACCGGCTCGGCATCCCGCCCGAGCAGCACGCCTGGTTCCTGCAGTTCTCCGCGCTGCACCGCGCGGGGCAGCTCGCGGGACTGCCCGGCGAGAGCGACTGGGTGCACCTCGACGACTTCAGCAGCCCGCTGCTCTGGCCGCTCCTGCAGCAGGCACCCGGGCTCGGGATCGCCTTCGTGACCGGCAAGCGCGAGGGCGGCGCGGTGCTCGGGAGCGAGGCCCGTGTACTCCTCGACGCCGCGCGGCACGACGGCGCGTTGGTCATCGGCGCGAGCGCGGTCGTCGACGGGCGCCCGGTGCCCGAGGGGTCGGCGCGCACGATCGGCGACCACGGCGTCTACGCCTTCCGCGAGAGCCCCGAGTTCCACGTCACCCTGGCGCCGACCGCCTCACCCGTCCCGGCGGACCAGAGCCGGATGCTCGTCGAGGGTGCACGCATCACCGTCCCGCCGGAGTCGGTCGACGAGTTCCTGGCCGACTGGTCGCCGCGGCTCCGCGGTGCGCTCGGCCTCGTCAGCTCCGACGGCTCGGTCGAGCTCCCCGAGCGCACACGGCCGGAGCTCGTCCTGACGGCGACGTTCGAGCCGGCCCGGGCTCCCCGGACCGACGACCGCCTGCACCTGCAGTGGCGCTGGCACGTCGACGGACGGAAGGACCCGGTCACGCTGCACGGCCCGCTCCCCGACCTGTCGGGGGTGCGCGCCGCGGACGACCCGGCCGACCAGTCGACGCAGGCCGACGACGGCGGGCGATCCGCGCCTCCCGGCCCTGGTGGCGGTCTCGCCTGGTTCGAGGACGGCACGGTCGACGGTGCGGACGTCGCGGTCTTCGCGACCGAACTCCTGCCCGCCCTGCCCGCACACGGGGTCCGGACCGTCGTGCAGGGCGAGCCCGGCGACCACGAACGGTTGACCGGCCGGCCACACATCCGTGTCACGACGATGCCGTCGGAGAAGCACGACTGGTTCGACCTCGGCATCTTCGTCACCGTGAACGGGCGGCAGATCCCCTTCACCCCGCTGCTCCGGGCGCTGGCGAAGCGCGACCGCCGCATGAAGCTCATCGACGGGTCGTACCTGTCGTTGGCGGACCCGACGTTCGACCGACTCAAGGAGCTCATCGAGGAAGCCCGCGAGCTCGACGAGTGGGAGCCCGACCAGGCCCTGACGGTGACCCCGCTGCAGGCCGGGCTGTGGTCCGAGTTCGACCAGCTGGCCGACGAGACCGAGCACGACGAGCGCTGGCAGCGCATCGCCGCCGGCCTGCTCGACGCCGCACCGCCGGACGAGGTCCCCGTGCCGGACACCGTGCACGCCGACCTCCGCCCCTACCAGCACGCCGGCTACGCCTGGCTGCGGTTCCTCCGCGAGCACGGCATCGGCGGGGTGCTCGCGGACGACATGGGTCTCGGCAAGACCCTGCAGGTGCTCGCGATGATCGCCGCCGCCCGCGAGGCAGAGCCCGATGCACCGCCGTTCCTCGTCGTCGCGCCGACGTCGGTCGTCGGCAACTGGGCGGACGAGGCATCACGCTTCACCCCGTCGCTCCGGGTGACCACCGTCACGGCGACCTCGCTCAAGGACCACACCCGGGTCGCCCGCGCGGCCGCGGAGTCGGACGTCGTCGTGACGTCGTACGCGCTGCTGCGCCTCGACGCCGCCGAGTACACCGGGGTGTCCTGGTCGGCGCTGGTGCTCGACGAGGCGCAGTTCGTGAAGAACCCGCAGTCGCAGACGCACCGGGTCGCGGCCGAGCTGCCCGCGCCCGTGAAGTTCGCGATCACCGGGACCCCCCTCGAGAACGGGCTGACCGACCTCTGGGCGTTGTTCCACGTCGTCGCGCCCGGGCTGCTGTCGTCGTGGTCGCGCTTCGGTGACGACTACGTGAAGCCGCTCGGCTCCCCCGACCTGCGCGGGGACGCCCGCAAGGAACTCACCGCCCGGCTCCGTCGCCGGATCCGCCCGCTCATGCTCCGACGGACGAAGGAGAGCGTCGCGGCCGACCTGCCGCCGAAGCAGGAGCAGGTCGTCCGGGTGACGCTCGACCCCGCGCACCGTGCGCTGTACGAGCGGACCCTGAACCGGGAGCGGTTGAAGGTCCTCGACCTCATCGACGACCTCGCGCGCAACCGGATGATCGTCTTCCGGTCGCTGACGCTCCTCCGGATGCTCGCGCTGTCACCGGCACTCGTGCACCAGGCGGACCAGGACGCCGACGACGCCGCTGCCGAGCCCGTTCCCTCGGCGAAGCTCGACCTGCTGCTCGACGAGCTCGAACAGCTCGCCGCCGAGGGCCGCCGCGCCCTGGTCTTCAGCCAGTTCACGACGTTCCTGCGGATGGTGGCCGAAGCGCTCGACGCCCGCGGCATCGGCTACGAGTACCTCGACGGGTCGACCCGGAAGCGCCCGCAGGTCATCGACCGATTCCGGACCGGCACCGCGCCCGCGTTCCTCATCTCGCTCAAGGCCGGCGGCTTCGGGCTGACCCTGACCGAAGCGGACACCGTCTTCGTGCTCGACCCCTGGTGGAACCCGGCCGCCGAGTCCCAGGCGGTCGACCGGACGCACCGCATCGGGCAGACCCGCTCGGTGAACGTGCAGCGCTTCATCGCCGAGGACACCATCGAGGAGAAGGTGCTCGCCCTCGCGGGCAAGAAGGCCGAACTCTTCGCGACCATGATCGACGACGACGCCCTGTTCGCCGACGACCTGAGCGCCGACGACATCCGCTCCCTGCTCACCTGAGCCGCGACATACGAACTCCTTCGCGTCCGGACATCCGCGTCGGTACCGTCGCCGCATGTTCGTCGACGACAGCCGCTCCGCCCAGCCTCGTCCCGCACCTCACGTCCCGGTCGCGGACCTCCTGACGCGCAGTCACGCAGACCCGGACGTCGAGCCCGAGGCAGACCTCGACCTCGAGCGTGCTCGGACGGGAATCGTCCGCCGCGACCCCGCCACCGCGACGTCCGTCTTCCGCCTGCGCAACGGCGCCGAAGTCACCCTGGTCGGTCCGCTCGGTGCCTACTCCGGGATGTACCCGCGCGGCTACCTGCAGCGGCTCCGCGCGACCCCGACGACGTGATCGTGCTCGACGCGAACGTGCTCATCGCCCTGCTCGACCGCCGCGACGCTCTGCACGCGCGGGCCTTCGAACTCGTCGAGGACCACGCGTGGGACACCTTGTGCACCTCGACCGTCACCTTCGCCGAGGCGCTCGTCCGTCCGTCGAGACTCGGACTTGCATCCGCTCACGAGACGTACCTCCGGTCCATCGGGGTCCGGGTGGTCCCGCTGACCCATCGAGCGGCGCACGGAATCGCCGCACTCCGCGCCCGCGAGCGAGTCGGCGTCCCGGATGCGATCGCCGTCATCACCGCACAGCAGGTGGACGGGATGCTCGCGACCTTTGATCGACGGCTGAGCAGGCTCGCCCGGAGGCACGACGTGGACCTGGCCGAGCCGTACGACGACGGCGGGCTCTGGCCGTTCCCGACCTGAGCCTGCCGTCGCATCCGGCTCAGCCGGCGAGTCCGTCGATCCGCGACACCTCGTCTGCGGACAGCTCGAGGTGTGCCCCGAGCGCGTTCGATCGGATGCGCTCCGGGTTCGACGACTTCGGGATCACGACGAACCCGTGCGCCACGTGCCACGCGACGATGACCTGCGCACTGTCGGCGTCGTGCGCCTCGGCGATCTCGACGAGCGTCGGGTCCTGCAGGTTGCTCGCCTTGAAGGGGCTGTAGCCCTCGAGCACCACGCCACGCTCGTGCAGCCCGGCGGCGACCTCGGCGTCGTACTCGGCCGGGCTCCACCGGATCTGGTTCACGGCCGGGGTCGTCCCGGTGGCCTCGGTCAGCTCGTCGATCTGCGCGAGCGAGTAGTTGCTCACGCCGACGGCTCGCGTCAGCCCGTCGGTCCGCGCCTGGACGACCTGTTCCCAGACGTCGGGTCGGGCCTCACCGTTCGGCGGCCAGTGCACGAGCCACAGGTCCAGGTGGTCGAGTCCGAGCTGCTCGAGGCTCTCCTCGATGGTCTGTCGCACACGGTCGGCGTTGTCCGGCGGGAGCTTCGTCGTGACGAAGACGTCGTCGCGCGCCAGGCCAGAGTCGGCGAGCGCCTTCCCGACGCCGCGCTGGTTCGAGTAGCCCGTCGCGGTGTCGATGTGGCGGTAGCCGGCCTCGAGGGCGGCACCCACGGTGGCGGGGGCGTCGGCGTCCGGGATCTGCCAGGTGCCGAAGCCGAGGAGCGGCATCGATCCACCGGTGACGGGCACGGAGGGATTCGCGTGATCGGTCATGTCCCGTGTCTACGCCCTGCTCCGTCGGTGCCGCACGGGATGATCGTGGACGGTCCACCCGGGCCCGTTCCACCGCACCACCGAAGGCTCTCCCCATGACGTCCCGTCGACGCCGTCCGCGTTCCACCCGTTCGACCTCCTCGCGCCGCAGGGCTCGGGCCTCGCTGACCTCGCTCGGCCTCGTCGCGGTGGTCGCCCTGGCCGCCTGGCTGCTCCACACCACCGGCGTGACCGACGCGGACGCCGACGCGAGCGCGGACGGGGCACCCTCGTCGACGACCGCACCGACGATCACCGCTGCACCGACGAACGGCCCTGCCGGCGAGACCGACGCGCCCGCAGCGGAGACCGCCCGCCGCCAGCTCGCCGCCCTGCCCGTGAAGGGCAGGGCCCCCGCCACCGGCTACGACCGCGAGGCCCGCTTCGGCACCGCCTGGCTCGACGTCGACCACAACGGCTGCGACACCCGGAACGACGTGCTCGCCCGCGACCTCACCGACGTCGAACGGCAGGGCCCGTGCAAGGTCCTGCGCGGCACTCTCGTCTCCCCGTACACCGGCGAGCGCGTGGACTTCGTGCGGGGCAACCGGACGTCGACCCTCGTGCAGATCGACCACGTCGTCGCCCTCGAGAACGCGTGGCGCACCGGCGCGCAGCAGCTCAGCCAGGAGCAGCGCGAGGCCCTGGCGAACGACCCTGCGAACCTGTTCGCCGTCGACGGCCACTCGAACGCGCAGAAGCGCTCGGGCGATGCGGCGACCTGGCTCCCCGCGGACACGGCGTTCCGCTGCACCTACGTCGAGCACCAGGTCACGGTGAAGACGGCCTACCGGCTCTGGGTGGCGCCGGCGGAGCGCGACGCGATGGCGCGGGTGCTCGACCGGTGCTGAGCACCTGATCAGATGATGGCCCGCCTATACGACAGGTGTAGCCTAACGTCCATCGATGCACGCGCATCGATCCGGACTCGTCGCCCCACCGCTGGACCCGAGCCCTTCACCGTCGAAGACCGCAGGAGGCCATCCATGACATCCACCACCCGCTTCGCCGACCGCGTCGTCCTCATCACCGGCGGCGGCTCCGGCCTCGGCCGTGCGACCGCCGTCCGCCTGGCCGCCGAGGGCGCGCAGCTCTCGCTCGTCGACGTCTCCTCCGACGGACTCGAGGCCACGAAGGCCGCCGTCCTCGAGGCGACCCCCGACGCCCAGGTGCTGACCACCGTCGCCGACGTCTCCGACGAAGCCCAGGTCGATGCCTACGTCACCGCGACCGCCGAGCGGTTCGGCCGCATCGACGGCTTCTTCAACAACGCCGGCATCGAGGGCAAGCAGAACCCCACCGAGTCCTTCACCGCCGCCGAGTTCGACAAGGTCGTCTCGATCAACCTGCGGGGCGTGTTCCTCGGCCTCGAGAAGGTCCTGAAGGTCATGCGCGAGCAGGGCTCCGGCAAGGTCGTGAACACCGCGAGCGTCGGCGGCATCCGAGGCGTCGGCAACCAGTCGGGCTACGCGGCCGCCAAGCACGGCGTCGTCGGCCTGACCCGCAACTCCGCCGTCGAGTACGGCCAGTACGGCATCAGCATCAACGCCATCGCACCGGGCGCGATCTGGACCCCGATGGTCGAGAACTCGATGAAGCAGATCGACCCGGAGAACCCGCGGAAGGCCGCCGAGGAGTTCATCCAGGTCAACCCCACGAAGCGCTACGGCGAGGCCCCCGAGATCGCTGCCGTCGTCGCCTTCCTGCTGTCCGACGACGCCTCGTACGTCAACGCCGCGGTGATCCCGATCGACGGCGGGCAGTCGGCCAAGTACTGAGCGTGGTCCGTCCGGCGCCCGGCCAACCTGGTGGGTCGGGCGCCGTCGTCGGTCTGGAGGCACGCCCCACCCCCGCAATGCCGCTGACGTCCGGTGGGGAGCCGGCAGCGGCGGCGCCGCGTTCGGTTCCGCTCCGGCGACGTGGGAGCATGGCCGGGCACACCACGGCGGAGGGAACCCCATGAGCAGCAACGACACGAGCGGGTCGGCGTTCGGCCCCGGTGCCGGCAAGACCGAATCGCCCGCCGGAGCCCTGCGGCGCCGCATGGCATCGTCGGCGCAGGGGTTCCTCGGCAGCGCAGCCTGGGTGCCGTGGAAGCCGGCGGACGACCCCGAGGGTGGGAGCATCGCGCACGTGATGATCCGCGACCTGCCGTTCGTCCCGGTGTTCACCGACCCCGCGCAGCTCAGCGAGGGTGTGCCCGGCACCGAGGCCCGCCCGGTCCGCATGGCCGAGCTCGTCACCGCCGTGCCCGAGGAGTTCGGCATCGTCGTCGACCCGACCAGCGCCGAGGACGCGAACTTCCTGCACGCCGACGTGCTCGCCGGGATTCGGGCGCAGATGCGCGGCGAGATCCCCGGCGACGACGCCCCCGACGCCGCGGACTCCACCCAGGGCTAGGTCGCTGCTGACCGCGCGGGTCCGCCCGGGACCGGCGCGGCGGACCTGCTGACTGCGATCCGCGGCTGACGATCCCGGTTCAGGATCCCCGACGATCGCGCACCGAGATCGTCACGCGCCGGATCGCGATCGTAGTGGCGCGACTGCCCCTCTCTGACCACTGCACCGACCCAGTCCTGGGGATTCTTCAGGATCGGCTCGATCGGCACCATGGGATGGTTGCCGAACCGAGGGGGCGCACGTGCCGTTGGGTGGACCCGGACCGCGAGACTGGTCGCCGAGCGAGCCGTCGACCCCGCCAACGCGGACACGTCGAGGGATGCCGCCGCTGTACGCGCCGTCTCCGCTCCTCACCGCAGCCTCCGCAACGGACTGCACCCCGCCCCGCACCCGCCCGTGGGCCTTCGCGACCCTGTCGATGCTGCTCGGCCTGGGGAGTGTCGTGCTCGCGCTCGTGGAGCCGCAGCACCAGGGCGTGCCGTCGGGCTTCATCGTCAGCACGATCGGCGTGACGGCGATCGTCTGCGGCGTCCAAGCAGTCCGTCGTGCCCGATGGGGCTCGGTCGTCTCGAGGGCGTTCGGCCGGGTCGGGATCGTCCTCGGCGCGGTCGGCTCTGCGCTGATGCTCTACGCCCTGCTGGCGTTCGGGCTGGTCAGTGTGGGGGTCCAGCTGCCCGCGCTCTCGCTCCCGGCTCTGACGTCGACGACGACCCCCGCGCCCTCCGTCGTCGAGCCCGACACCGGCACGGCCGCGCCTCCTCCCGCAGCTGACCCAGCGGCCGTTCCCGAGGCATCCAGCGAGCAGCCGTCGGGAGCCCTGACCGTCGACGGCGAACACAACGCCCTGATGCAGAGCGCTGGCACGCTGTCGTTCGCCATGCGTCAGTACTTCCCGAGCGGCGTCTACCCGTCGGAGCTCGTCGTCGCTGAACAGCCGAGCAGGCTCGCGCTCACGGATGGGACCGGGCTCGCCTCGTTGCCCGAGGGCACCCGAGTGCTCTACTCGGTCGCCGCAGATCGCTCAGCATGGTCAGTCACCCTCGTAGGTTCGCAGCACGGCTCCGTCGTGACCTACAGCTCGGCGGTCGGCACGATACAGGCCGGTTGACCTCGGTCGCCCTGCGGCGTCAGCGGCGCGGCTCCACCAGCTCGATGAACCGCGAGAGCAGGGACAGCCCACTGATCGACGGCGGCAGCCCTGTGGTGAGCGCCGGCGAGTAGACGAGGTACGCCGCCCACTGCGCCCGGGACAGCGCCACGTTGAGCCGGTTCGGCATGAGCAGGAAGTCGAGCCCGCGCGGGATGTCCGCCGCACTCGAGGCCGCGAGCGATGTGATCGACACCACGGCCTCGCGCCCTTGGAACATGTCGACCGTCCCGACCTGGGTCCCTCGGAGTCCGGCGCGGTCGAGGGCCTCGCGGATGAGGGCCCCTTGCGCGTTGTACGGCGCGACGACGATGACGTCCTCGTCCGTCAACGACCGCGACACCTCGCCGTCGACCCACCGGCGGCCGATCAGGCTCTGGGCGAGCTCGACGACACGTGCAGCCTCCTCCCCCGACGACGTCGTGTTGCCGCTGTGCACGACCGGCACCGGGTGGACGCCCGGGTCGAGATCGTCGAGGTGCCGACCACTCACGATCGACGTCAGCTGCCCGTCGTACGACAGCCCCGAGACCGACGCGGTCAGCGCGGGCTCCATCCGCCGGGTGTGCGCCAGGAAGTAGCCGAACTCGGGCGGGAGCACGTGCCCCCCGTCCGCCAGCCACCCGAGCGCGGACTGGTCCACCGGCTCGGGGTGCGACCCCTGCGACACCTGGGGCAACTGCTGCGGGTCACCGAGCAACAGCAGGCGCTGCGCGGCGATCGACGACGCGATCGTCGGGGCGAGCGAGAACTGCCCGGCCTCGTCGACCACGAGCAGGTTGAGGGAGCGCCGCGGGATCGTGCCCTCGTTCGCGAACGTCCACGCGGTGCCGCCGACGACTCCCCCGGTGCCGGTCTCCGCGCAGGACGACAGGAAGGCCGAGACGGCGGCGTTGTTCTTCACCGGCGTCCACGCGGCGGCCTCGAGCTCGTCCTCGCTGGCACCGGACTTCGGCACCTTCACCACGCGGTCGGCGGACACACCAGCGCGGACCACCGACGACAGGAAGTTCTCCGAGGTCGCGTGCGACTGGCCGACGACCCCCACGCGCCACCCGTGCTCGCGGACGAGCCGGGCGACGACGTTCGACCCGACGTAGGTCTTGCCCGTGCCGGGAGGGCCCTGGATCGCCAGGTACGACCGGTCGAGCCCGAGCAGCGTCGTGACGACCGCGGAGACTGTGTCGTCGCCTGCCACCGGGGCGAGGGCACCGCGCGGCGGCACCCGGCGCAGCAGGTCGAGCGCGGGGTCGGGCAGCATCGACGGCAGGGCGTCGAGCACCTCCTGCCCCCACTCGGCGATCGCCTCGGGCTGCGGCTTCGCCCGCGGCGGGGCGGCCGGCGCAAGCGCGACCGGGAAGTCGTGGTGCGGTTCCCCGCCGCCGACCGGCAGGCTCTCCTTCACGAGGACCTCGAACGCGTCGCCGTTGTCGGCCGCTTCCAGCACGACCGCGCGAGCCGACGCGCCCTTCGAACCCGGCGCCGGAGCGCTGACCGACGGCGGGAGTGGGTCGTCGTAGACGAGGTGGGGCGTGCCTCCCGGCCGGATCCGCGAACCGGGCGCGAGCGTCCCGGACAGGCGGATCTCCCGTGACTGCGAGCGGGCACGCGGCAGCGTGTCCCAGTCCCGCTCGACGGATGCGCGCTCGACGACGAGGACGTCGCGGGTGTCGGCCCAGTCGTCGACGGGGTTGCGGAGGCGGTCGAAGTGGTCCTGCCAGAAGGTCTTGGCCTCGCGGCGGTGGTAGTCGATCGCGGCGGCCGCGAGTGCCAGAGCGGTCTGGTCGGCGTCACGGTCGAGGGGGTCGACGTCCGCGATCTGCGCGGCGAGGGCCGTGTACACGGGGTTCGGCTCGCGCTCGACGGGGATCGGTGGCAGGAGTTCCGTGTCCTCGGTCGCCGGCTCCGTGCGCGGGGGCCGGAGCGACAGCAGCCAGTCGCGGAGCCGGAGCGTGGAGCGGCAGTCGTAGGCGTTGTAGTCGGCGACCTGGTCGAGCATCCGCTGGCCCTCGGCGGCGTCGCCGTTACGGAGTTCCTCGATCGCCTCGACGTAGGCGGTGATGCTGTCGGCGGCGTTCGTGACGTCACTGAGGCGGAGGTCCTCGCCCATGTACAGCGGCTCGAGCTTCTTGATCGAGTAGCTGTGGCTGCCGACCACCAGGGCCTTGCGGACGATCGGGTACAGGTCGACGAGCACGCCGGCGCGGAGCAGGTCGTCGACGTCGTCCTCCCCCACGCCGTGTCGGGCGGCGAGGGACAGCAGGTGCGTCCGCTCGTACGCGGCGTAGTGGTACACGTGCATGCCCGGGTGGTGCGCGCGGCGTTCCTTGACGAAGGCGAGGAAGTCGACCAGCGCCTGGCGCTCGTCGCGGATCGTGTGCGCCCAGAAGGCGGTGAAGTCGGCGCGGTCGTCGACCAGGCCGAACAGGTAGTCGAGACCCCAGTGCACGCCGTCCTCGGTGTGCAGGGGGTCGCCCTCGAAGTCGAAGAAGACGTCGCCCGGGTCGGGCTCCGGGATCGCGTCGAGGGCGCGGGGGTCGTGGAGTTCGAAGCGCGGTTTGGTCTTGTTGGCTCGGCCTGCTTGCTGCTCGGCTTCGGTCTCGGTCTGGAGGCGCGCCTGCCGTACCAGCCGATCTTGCGTCGACCGCGACATGCCGGGCACGGCGGCGGTGCGGTCCGCCAGGTCGTCGATCGTCCGCACCCCCTGCCGGATCAGCTTCGTCCGCTGGTCGAGGCGCATACCGGCGACGAGGACCAGGTCGCGGTGCTGCTGCACCTGGGTCTGGCAGATCGTGCAGCGGCCGCAGCTGGAGTAGCGGGGGTCGCCCCACTGCAGTTCCTCGTGCTCCTGCATCCGCTCGGCGATGACCCGTTCGAGCTCGGCGCGCTGCGTGCGGTAGACCGGGGCGATGTCGGCGAGGTCGTGGGTGGTGGTCGTTCGGTCGCCGAGGACGAGGTGGACCTGCTCGCCGGTCGGGATGCCGTGCGCCTGCATCTGCTCGGCGTAGGCGGCGAGCTGAAGCAGGGCGCTGATCTTGGCGTGGCGGGCGAGCTTGGTGTCGTAGACCTCGTAGGCGCCCTGGCCGTTGCGGAGGATGAAGTCCGCGAAGCCGATGAAGCCCGGGCGGTCGGGGGTGGGCGGCTCGTGGAAGGTCGGTTGGTAGAGGACGTCGGCACCGGTGGTGAAGGCGGCTCGCGCGTCGGCTGCGGCTCGGGCGTAATCCGGCGGGGCGGGGCGCTCGAACTCGACCACCTGCCGGGTCTGCTTGAGGATCTCGAGGTAGTCGAGCTCGTGCTGGTCCCCCAGGCGTGCGGTGCGATCGAGCATGTCGTCGTGCTCGTCGGGCAGGGGGCCGCCGCGGCCGAGCTTGGCGTCGAGGCGGCGGAGGAACGCCCACTCGCAGGTCGCCCACGTGCTGAGGTCGCTCGGGCTGAGGAGGACCTGGCCGTCGGTGCTGATCTGCATGCGCTCCCCCGTGTCGTCTGGTGCTCTCCGAGCCTAGGGGCGAGAGCCGACAGGCCGGCCTCCGACCAGACGGACATCGATGTCTCTCACCGGGATCGCTACAAAGAAGACAGGTTCGCTGCGTCAAGCCGCCAGGACGACAGGCCACCGGATCGCGCTGCGCGGCCGCCGGCAGCTACCTCAGCGTCTCCCTGGGTTCCACGACGAGCACCTCACTCGGAGCCACACCGGCCTGCGGCTCCTGCACTTCACGGACAGCGAGGACCTCGGTCCATCCAGACTGTCTTGCCGGACGACGTCCATCCTCTTCGCCGACGATGGTCCCGGCAGCAGGACGCTGGCGGCCTACCAGCCTTTTGCAGTCGCCTTCTTACATGCGACACCCAGGCACGCGCACGAGGCCAGCTTCCAACCTGCTGCCGCGCTTAGACATAGCAGGCAAGATGTAAAAGTGACGCTCACTTCCCATTCGACACTCCGGGATCGGCTCCTCACCTACCTTGCTGGAGTAGGGGGCTCCTCGACGAGGGCCCAAGCACTCGACGCACTCGACGTGCTTTACGCCGGCCAGTGGACAACAGAGGACATCTCACACCAGAACACCAGGCAGTTCGAAACAAAGTGGCGAAATCGCGTCAGCTTCGAACGACAACGGCTGGTGGAACGCGGAGTGTTGCAGGCTCGTTCGGACGGCGTCTGGGCGCTAGCCGACGGCTTCGATCCCTCCCGCATAGACCTGCCGCGACTGGCAGCTCGGAACGCTGAGATACGACGTCGCGAGTATATGTGGGTCGCCGCGAAGGCTGCTGGAGCCCCGGACGACATCCTCCCGAGGGCACTGGAACCGTTACACCTGCGAGCGGGTGGGCGCGGAATCTATGTCGACGTGGCCACAACGAAAAGTGCGATCGCCCCCGCTGGCGTTGCAGTCTCCTTTCTCGATCTCGGACAGGCCTACGCTAACGAGCGCAATGTACACGGAGTCATCTACCGGCTGCCGCGGACCACGCGTGAAGGTAGAGATCAGGCGGAAATTGCGGCCACCGTTCGTGCTTACGAGCTGGCGATGCCGGTGTTCGTAATCCTGCCGGGTGCCCGACCGGCGTCCCGATCGGTCCGCCGCGCAGTCGTCGAGAGCGTCGACATTACGCGGGGTTCGGTACTCATCACGTTCCTGGACGATGATCCGCTTCCGCCAGAGCCTGGGAATGATGAGAACGACGAGTTCGAGCTCGTCATCGATGACGTCGAGACTCGTTGGCAACGACGCAAAGCAAGACCGAACCAAGCGCGATTCGCATTTGCAGTACTGCAGAGGTACGGAGCTCGTTGCGCTGTGTGCGACCTCGACGCGGAGCCCGTCATCGAAGCCGCACACATCCGCACTAAAGCCTTACAGGGCTCCGATGACGCCCGCAATGGGATCCCGCTCTGCAGCAATCACCACCGAATGTATGACGCAGGATGGTACGCCTTCGAACCCCTGACAACCGAGGTGGTGTTCAGGGTTCAGCAAAACAAGGGCCAGTCGCGGGTGATCCGGAGCAACCTCAGCCATCTCCCGCTCCAGCCCAGCAGGAAGGCTCTGGAGGATGCATGGGAACGTTGGTCTGCCACGTCCTAGCGGGGCGTCACCAATCAACGGCCACAGAAGCCGATGAGACACCCCTCCCTCAACACCTCGCATCGGCGGGCGATGTCTACCCGACCCTTAGCAGCGAAGTCGAGCACCTCGCGGGGCGCTCTCCAACGTTCCGGTCAGCCCAGGGCGCGGCCTGCACAGTCCGCGGAAGCGGTCGTGACCACAGCGTGGCGGACAATGACCAGAGCGAGATCAGCTGAGAAACTGATGGACCGCGGTCACCAGGCCACCACCGAGGCTGAGGAGCCCCACGCCTACCACGGCACATCCCGATTTCGCTGCCGCAGCTACTTGCTTCTTCCCGGCCGACGGCGCGGTTCCCGGCGCTTTCCTCGGGGTCGCCTCGGTCCGTTGCGGAGACGCCGAGCGAGGGAGTCCAGTGTAGGACGGTGGAACATCGTAGCTGGCCGCGGGTGCGACGAGTTGTGCCATTGTCCGGGCGTCACCATCCAAGTATGAATTCTCAACTTCGCTGGCCTTCGAAGCCTGCAGCACGACCTCCGCGGCAAGAGCTGAGCCTTTGAGGTGTGCCCATGCTGCGACGGCGAGGCCCTTCGCGGCGTGGTGGTCAACGAGCGCGAAGTAGTGCCGAGACGACTGAGTACTCAGCTCCCCAACCCGCTGCCCGTTCACACGTACTTCGATGAACTCGCGCTGCCCACCACGCGCCTTCTCCTCGCTTCCTCGATGCAGCGTTACCAGCAACAAAGACCGGTCCGCTTGACCGGCAAATGGAGCGAGAACGTCAAAGTGCTTTTCCTCGCCCGTAACCTGCAACCCCGACCCCCAGGGCAGGATCGAGTACGGCTCGGATGGGCCGTCATTCAGCGGTACGATGAGGTGCGGTTCTGGAAGCGCTACTCGAACATTCGAGTGGAAGCGGGCTCCCTTGCCCTCCCAGTCATCGCGCAATACGCCCCAAACTCTTGCGGGAACGACCGCAGTCACTCCCGACGCGGCGAGTCGGTGCAGGATCGGAGCGAATGCTCGGGCATCCGCGCGAGTCAGGTACCCCACTACCGCGCCCTGGACCCGTACGCTGATCGCGCGCGAATCATAGGGGTTGTCGGGCTCTGGAACAAGGAGCGCCTCGGTCTGTAACTCCTTGTCCTGGTCCTTGGCCAGGCGCCCAAGTAGGGCACGGATGGACGCTTGGTACTGCGACTCCCCTGCCACCTCGAGATTTGGCCACGTGGCGTTGGGGACGGCGTAGAGGGAACTGCTCACGACCTCACCATAGTGAGTCATGCCTCCCTTCAGCAGCCCCCAGCATTGGTGGCTTGTTCTGTGGACGGCGAGCTCGACTCACCCGTCCCGCATGGCCTCTCGCAGCCGCTCACGCAAAGCTGGGTCCACGACGTAAACGTACGTCCCGAGCACTCCTCGCGTCATGAGGACCGCGTAGACGTTGGACACGAACCGAAGGATGTCGTCGTCCGAGTACGCGATACCGAGGCGCGGATTGTTCTCCATGCCCTTCTTGTCGAAGTAGTTCGTCCGATCGAACACGATCCGCTGGGTCTCCGGATCGAAGCGCATGTCCGGGCCGATGATGACTCCCGCGTAGTTCAGGTCGTAGCCCTGCACAGTGTGGATCGAACCGACTTGCTCCAACGCGCCCGCTGACGTGATCCAGTCCTTCTGCGTCTGGTTCCACCTCAGGCGTTGCCCGTGTATTTCGATGTCGTAGGCGTCCGCGTCGTTCTTGCTCTTCCATTCCCATGCGTACCCGGCCACGAGGCGTGCGAGCCCCACCTCGCCGTCGCGTGCACGGATTGCCTCGTGCATCTCCCCCAGGTCGTCGAAGAAGCGCAGCTCGTAGTCGCCGAAGTCCGCTCGCTCCCGCTGCTCACCACGGAGCAACCCGCGAACGAACGACACGTAATCCGAGCCACCTCGCACTCGCATCTGTGTGAAGAGCCGGTAGTGGCGATCCGCTTCGCGAGCCCCTGCGATGAGTGCCCTCTGCGTGCTCTGCGGGAGGTCGGCCGGTCGGACACTCTGGTCGGAGTCGATCAGGAAGATCTGGTGCCGACTCTGTCTACGGATCCAGTCGGCCTGGGTCAGGTGGTCCGCGTCCTCACCGAAGAGCTTCCGGTTGATCTCGCCGAAGTTCTTGTTCTGCATGCCGGAAACTTGGTTGGCTCGATGATTCAACCGATGAGACTCGTCCACGACGAGCAGGTCCCATCGCTCATCGCTCTGCCCCACCTCGAACGGTGTCAGAACCATCCCCTTGTCGAGCCCCGGGGTCTTCGCAAAGATGCGTTTGAGCGATGCGCGCAGTGCCTGCTGCGGCACGACGAGCCCGAGCCGCGCGCTGCTCAAGCGGTTGCGATTCTCCTCGGTGAAGAAGTCGGAGAACAGCGCGTCGCTCTCGAGATCGTCGAATCCCTTTCCTGCAGCGATGTCACGGAGGAGCTTGAGGAGGTAGACCGCGACGATGGTCTTGCCCGTGCCGGGGTCACCCTGAACTGCGATCGGCGCAGCTGCATCGAGCTCCCAATCGTCGAACAGGCCCTCGAGGATGTCCTCCATCACGACCGCTTGATCACGATTGAGGGCCTTGAACGGTGACAGCTTGAAGAGTTCCCGGTTCTCGATCTCCGGCAAGCTCCGCGTGAACACATCCTGACGCCGCAGGGCATCGAAGATTTCCCGGAACGTCTCGCGGTAACGAGGCCGGTCGTAGTACTCGGCGTCGACGATCCCCTTGTTGCTGTTCAAGACCGTGTACTTGCCATCTGCGGCGAGCAGAGCGATGAGTTGCGACTCAAGATCGAGGCAGACGGACTTGTTGAAGGTGTCATCGAGCACGAGGCGAACCGCCTTCAGCGCTCCGCGCTCAGGGGAGTCCAGGTGCTGACGCATGCGGGCGGCCGTGTTCAACGTCTCCCCGACGTAGACCCGTTTCCCGTCGTCGAGGATGTACACGACCGGCCAGTTGATGAAGCGATGGTCGACGTCTCGCCAAGACCGAAGATGCTCGGCGGTGAAGGGCAGCTTCTCGATGTCAAAGCTGGTCATACTTGGTGCTCCGCCCTCGAGCTCGCTCAACCGGGTACTTGGTCCGCGTCACGGCGAGCTTCTCCCGGATGAGAGCGTCGGGCGAGACACCGACCCGGTCGGCCAAGAGAAAACAGTACGTGAGGACGTCCGCAAGCTCGCCGCGCACCCGCGACTCGTCACCCTCCGCATCCCATTGGAAGCACTCGAGCAGCTCCGCCGCTTCGATCGAGATGCTCTTCGCGAGGTTCTCCGAGGTGTGGAACTGCGCCCATTCGCGTTCTCGGACGAACGCGCGGAGTTCTTCCTGGAGTTCGTCTTCGGCCATGCCGAGACGGTAGCAGCGCGGACGTCGCGGACAGCATCTCCGTTGAGCACCAGAGCGCAACTCACTTGCACCCCAAACGGGTACTGACCCCGCGCGCCCCACATCCACGAGGATGGTTCAGCACCGCACGCCCAGGGGACGACGCGCGCTGCGACGCACAGGATCCCCGGGGAACGCACCATGACGATGGCCGGAGAATCGGCAGGCGCTGAAGCCCGCCGCCAGCGAAGCCTCGCAGCCGAGCACCGCCGCCGCGCTGACGACGCCGAGCAACGCGCCTCCCGCTACGAGATCGCCGAACGCACCGAGAGCGAATCCGCTCGGATACTCGCCCCACTCGCCGGCATCGGCTACCACCTCCTCGCCGACCGCCGCTGGCCCGGCAGCCGCACCGCCCAGGTCGACATGGTCGTCGTCGGCCGCTCCGGCGTCTTCATCGTCGACACCAAGGCATGGCGCGACGTCGCCGTCCACAACGACCGCATCACCCGCGGCCAGGAGGACGTCACCGACGACATCGCCCGCCTCGCCGACCTCGCGTACAGCACCGAGGCCGCCCTCGTCGACATCGGTCTCGCGCCCGGCGAGGTCCACGCGGTCGCCGCACTCGCCGGCCAGAAGAAGATGCACGCCAGGGTCGCCTCCGTCGACATCGTCGGCGTACACGACCTGATCGGACACCTCACGAAGCGCGGCGCACGGCTCTCCGCCAAGCGCGTCGACGAGGTCCTTGCCGCGCTCCTCGAGCACTTCCCCGTCATCGGCGAGGCACCGGCGGCACCGCAACAGCTCGTCGTCCCCGCCCCGGTACTCCCCCGTGACCCGGCGCCGGTGCTCGACGACGAAACGGTCGACCACCTCCTCGACGGCGTTCTCGAAGCACCCATCGAGGACTGGATGGCCTTCCTCGACCCGGCTCAGGCCAAGCTCGTCCGCCGCAACTTCAACGGTCCCGCTCGCATCCGCGGTGCCGCCGGCACCGGCAAGACCGTGGTCGGTCTGCACCGTGCCGCTTACCTCGCGCGCGCCACCGGTGGTCGCGTCCTCTTCACCACCTACATCCGCACCCTTCCCGCGGTCCTCGAGTCGCTGCTCGAGCGGCTCGCGCCCGACATGGTCGGCCGCGTCGACTTCGTCAACGTCCACGCCTTCGCCAACCGTCTCCTGAAGGAGCGCGGGGTCACCTTCACGATCGACACCCTGGAGGCACAGCGCGCGTTCTCCGATGCGTGGAACGTGATCAGCGCCTCCAGTCCGTTGAAGGCGGCCCGCTTCACGCGCCGCTACTGGGAGGACGAGATCGCCTACGTCATCAAGGGTCGCGGTCTGACGCACTTCGACGAGTACGCTGACCTCGCCCGCGTCGGCCGGAAGCACGCGCTGCCCGTCGAGGTCCGCCAGGCGGTCTGGGACCTGTACGAGGCGTACTCGGCGAACCTCCGCCGTCGGGGCGTGTGTGACTTCGAGGACACGGTGCTCCTGGCGCGCGATGCGCTGCGCGAACTCCCCCTCGACCGGTACGACGCCGTCATCGTCGACGAGGCCCAGGACCTGTCGTGCGCGATGGTCTCGCTCCTGCACGCCCTCGTCGGCGACCGCCCCGACGGCTTGACGCTCATCGGCGACGGCCAGCAGACGATCTACCCCGGCGGCTACACCCTCGGCGAGGTCGGCATCAGCCTCGCGGGCCGAGGCGTCGTCCTCGACGTCAACCACCGGAACACCGCCGAGATCCTCGACTTCGCGAAGCAGATGGTGACGGACGACCAGTTCATGGACATCGAGGGCATCGACGGGGCCGGCGACGCGGTGTCTGCGGTGTCGCGGTCCGGCGAGCGCCCCGCAGTGCACCACTTCGCCGATCGTGACGCGCACGACGCAGGGTTGCTGGCGCGGGTCGAGCAGGTCCTCCGGCTCGTCGGGACGGGCCACGGCGACGTCGGGATCCTGACGGCGACGAACCCCCAGGCCGACAAGGTCCGGGCGGTGCTCGACGCCGCTGGTGTGCCCTCGGTGTCGCTCAAGTACTACGCCGGCAAGAGCTCGGACCAGATCCGCGTCGGCACGATCAAGCGCGCGAAGGGCCTCGAGTTCAAGCAGGTGCTCCTGCCCCACGTTCCAGCGAAGCTGCTCGCGGATGCGCCGGAGACTGAGTCGGTCGCGGATCGCGAACGGCGCGAGCTCGACCGGCGGGAGCTGTACGTGGGGATGACGCGGGCCCGTGACGGGCTCTGGGTTGGATCGCTCGGGAAGACTCGCGCGAGCCGCTGACCCACGGCCGGGCTCCCGGTACCGTCGGAGCACGCCGCATCCTCTCGTTCCACCAACGACACCTCGGAGCACGCCATGGCCGACAAGGCAGCACGCAACCGGATCGACGCCCTGAGCCAGGCAGCCATCGGCGTCACGGAACACCGGACCGCCGTGCAGGCTGCCGCCGATGCTGCCGTCGTCGCGCTCCGCCAACGGCGAGCGTCCGTCCACGTCGACGACGTCCGGGCCGATCTCGTCCCGCTCGTTCCATCGGATGCCGACTTCGCAGCTGACCTGGTTCGCCGGCAGATGTTGCCGCGGGTCGACGCTGAGGCGAGCTCGGTCGTGCGCGTGCTGTCTGATGACGTCCCTCAGGCTTTTGAGGACGCGCGCCGCGGAACCGGCTTCACCGCCCTGTTCTCGGGCCGTGAGCGCCGTGAAGCGGCCGCTCGGGGCGATGCGTTCCTCGACCAGACGCTCAAGTGGTTGGACCGTACCGGAGCCGTGCAGCGCCTCCAGTCCGTCGATGACCGGCACGTCCCCAGGCCGGCCGTGCCGCTGGAGGCGCTGACCGACCCACGCGGTCCGCTGGCGACGGTCGCACCCGACCTGAGCGGTGGCGCCCCGCTTGCACTCGACGGCATGAAGGACCTCCCCGCGATCGTGACCCGACTCGCTGACGCGATCACGCGCGAACGCATCGCCCACGCCGACGTCGTCGAAGCGGGCCGAGCGGACCGGGAAGCGGCAGCACGGTACGAGCTCGACCGCATGGACATCGATCGGCTGCGCGATGCGACTGGCGACCGCCTGCGCCTCGGAGCACTGCGCGACGCCGGGGTGACCACCGTCGGTGCGGTGCTGCGGAACCCGGTGTTCCCCGGACAGTTCGCCGGGGTCGGCGAGGCGACGGCATCGCGTATTAACGGCGCCGCCCGCGCGCTGGAAGTGGCAGCGAGAGAGGACGCGGTCGTCCGCATCGACCCCGCCCGGCGTGACGACCAGTCGCTCGCACTCGTGCGTGCCCTGCTCGAGTGGGAGGTCGCGAAGGCCGTCGTCGGCCCGCGTGAACAGAACCTCGTCGACGGACTGCGACCGCTGTCCACGATGATCGAGCGCGGCGCATCGATCGCTCTCGTCATCCCGGACCAGCGCGCGACGGACCCGACCGCCGTCCGTCAGACGATCCTCGCGGCGGCCGAGGATGCCTGGCACCGTGCGCAGCGGGTGGACGAGCGCGCTCGGGCGACACCGGGCGACCCGTGGCAGGACTTCCTGCAGCGGCCCGCTGCGTTCTTCGCCCTGCTCGACGAAGCCGGACTGACGAAGCCAGCGGGTGCTGCTGCCCGCGGCGACCTGGGCGACGAGTTGATCGCGCAGGTGGAGGGCTTCTCGCTCGACACTTCGCGGCTGTCCGCGTCACTCCGCGGGTACCAGCGATTCGCTGCGGCCTTCGCGCTCGTGCAGCAGCGGGTCGTCATCGGCGACGAGATGGGCCTCGGCAAGACCGTCGAGGCACTCGCGACGATCGCACACGTCGCCGGCACGACGCCCGGTCAGACTCCGCACTTCCTCGTGGTCTGCCCGGCGGCCGTCGTCGCGAACTGGGTCCGTGAGGCCGAGCGGCACACAGACGTCCGCGCCTTCCGGCTGCACGGTCCGGCTCGACTGCTCGGTCTGCGGCTCTGGACCGACGAGGGCGGCATCGGCGTCACGACCTACGAGACGCTCGAGTGGCTCCGCACCCGTGTGCCCGAGGAGCTGCGGTTCGCCTCCGTGATCGTCGACGAGGCGCACTACGTCAAGAACCCCGAGGCGAAGCGCACGATGAACACGCGCGCGCTGCTCCGGCGAGCGGATCGAGCAATCCTGATGTCGGGCACGCCGCTCGAGAACCGCGTCGACGAATTCCGGGTGTTGATCGACCACATCCGCCCGGACCTCGTGGTGGACCAGTCCGACGACAGCCCGATGCTGTTCCGGAAGCAGATCGCGCCGGTGTACCTGCGCCGTCGTCAGGAGGACGTGCTCACCGAGCTCCCGGAGCTGGTCGAGGTCGAAGAGTGGACCGACCTGACGGACACCGAGGCAGCGCAGTACGCTGATGCAGTTGCCGCAGACGACTTCCACGCGATGCGTCAGCTCGCGATGCTCGGCGGCACACAGTCGAGCAAGGTCGAGTCGCTCGTGGAGATCGTCGACGAGGCGCGGGCCAACGGCCGGAAGGTGCTCGTCTTCTCGTACTACCGCTCCGTCCTCGCCGCGGCTGTCCAGGCCGTTGCTGACGGCGGCGCGGTATTCGGTCCCCTCACCGGGAGCACGCCCGCCGCGGCACGCCAGGACCTCGTCGACGAGTTCGCCGCCGCCGAACCAGGAGCGGTGCTCGTCTCGCAGATCGAGGCTGGCGGCGTCGGTCTCAACATTCAGGCCGCATCGGTCGTCGTGATCTGCGAGCCCCAGCTCAAGCCGACCACTGAATGGCAGGCAATCGCCCGGTCGCGGCGGATGGGGCAGCTGCAGTCGGTGCAGGTCCATCGGTTGCTGTCCGAGGACGGCGTCGACGCAGCGCTCGTCCGGATGCTGGCTCGCAAGGCGCAGACCTTCGAGGACTTCGCGGCGGTCAGCGAAACGGCCTCGGTGTCGGCGCAGGCGGTGGACGTGTCGGACTCGAAGCTGATCGCGCAGGTGTTGCGAGAGGAGCGGGAGCGACTCAACGTCTCGGAGCCGGTTCCCGAGCGAGCTGACGAGGGCGCCGGCGCCGGCGCCGTATGACTCAAGGCTGGCTCCGTAACGTCTCTCGTTCGTGCAACCATGTGCTTCATCACCGCGTACCCGAGCGCGGCTCAAGACGAAGGACCCCGCGATGACCGACATCGACGCCCCTGACGAGACGCTCGAAGCAGAGGTCCCAGCCGAGGAGGCGACCCGGGAGATCGCTAAGGCCGTCACCGGCCGACGCGCGCTCGCCCGTCAGTACGTGAAGTGGCTCCGGCGACGGAACCCGTCGGCGACGCCGACTGAGATCGTGCAGATGCTCGAGCGTCACTACGTCACCTCGATCACCACCGCTGGTGCGGCGATCACGGTCGGCTCGATCGCCGCTGACATCGCGATCGCGTCGATCCCGATTGCCGGCCCTGCCGTCGCCGGAGCGAAGAGCGCCGGCGCACAGGCTGCGAAGACGGGCACGAAGGTGGCCCTGAAGACTGCCGCGAAGAACGCGGCACGCACGGGTGTCAAGGGCGCCGCGGCGCGACTGCTCCCCGCCGGTGACCAGCAGCTGCAGTTCGAGATCACCGCCGTCTTCGGTCTCGCTGTCGCTGACCTGCACGGCATGGACCTCGACAAGGACCAGGCTCAGGCGCTCGTCCTCGGCCTGACCAACGAGCGGGTCAGCCAGCAGCAGATCGCAGCCATGGCGACCGATGTCGCCGAGGTGACATCCGAAGGCACCGTCTCGACCGGCCAGAAGATCGCCGCTGGTCGCGACGACTGGTCGCACTGGGCGACCACGTTGTCGGATGCGCTCCCGGGCGGCGCCGCGCAGAGCCTGATGCGCACGATCCAGACCGGTGAACTCGATCCGGTCCGAGAGGGGCTCACGGGCAAGCAGCGTGCCTCGATCGAGTACGGCGTCGGCGCAGTCACTGGTGGGGTCGCGCGCTTCGTCTTCGGACGCGACGTGGTCAAGTCTGCGAAGACTGCGTTCCCCGAGCCGCCGGCGGAGTTCCCGGATCACCTCGCCCTGACCGTGAAGACCGACGGTGACGACGAAGAGTCCGACAACCGCGCCCTCGCCGCTCTCGAGGACGCCGCTCGATCGACCGGCACGTGGGTCAGCGGGGCTGCGGGCGCCGTCGGCTCCGGCGTATCGAGCGCGGCGAGTGGTGCGACGCGGGTGTTCCGCCGAGTCGACCTGGACGGCGACGGCGAGCCGGATGAAGCGCAGGCGCTCACTGCGGTGAAGAACGTCGGCGGCAAGGTCGCGGGGGCCGCGGACGCCGTCGGAGAACGAGTCGCGGGGCTGTTCAAGTCCAAGAAGAAGAGCGACGGAGAATGAGCGCGCTCACCTCGGCCGCTCGGCCCGAGGAAGTACTCGCTGAGGCCGTCGGAGATGCGGTCCAGGCGCTGGGCGGGCAACCTCGCCGCGCAGGCGCAGCGGACGTGCCGAACGCGCCGGGGCTCTACGCGATCTGGGCAGATGGAGCCGTGACCGAACAGCTCGGCATCGGCCAGGACGGCCGCGCAGCGCCGATCTACATCGGCAAGGCAGAACGGAGCCTGCGCGAACGCGACCTCCGCGCCCACTTCGGCGTCGACGACGCGAACGTGCGATCCGGTTCCTCGACGCTCCGCCGCTCGTTGTCGGCGCTCCTCGCCGATGAACTCGCACTGCGTCCCGTCCCGAGGGGCAAGATCGCGGGCGACGCGTCGAAGGGCTTCTCGCTGCATCCGGAGGACGAGCGACGCTTGTCCGCGTGGATGCAAGACCGGCTCGAACTGACGACCTGGGCGCTTCCTACGGCGCTGGGCATCCGACTCGGGGACGTCGAGTCGCGGGTCATCCGGCACTGGGATCCGCCGCTCAACATCGTGCACGCACTCACTCCTCGGACGGCGCTGCGTGCGGCACGGGCGGCGTTGCGGTCCAGAGCACACGCCACGATCCCCTGAAGGCAGTCGAGGCTGGTCTCCGCAGCTGGACGGGATCGAACGATCCGGGCGATCGCCGCGTTCAACCCAAGGGTCGATCGTCGGCGGGACCGTCGATGCGCCCGTACGCGGCCTCGACCCGGGCGGTGACGTCGACACCAGCCCCCTGCACCTGCCGCACGAGGATCGCGAACGAGTTCGTGTGCTCCACACGCCGTCCGAGCGCTTCCGTCTCGACCCGGCCGACCTCGCGCGCCCATACGAGGTCGTAGGTCGACGCGTCGAACACCAGGAACAGTGCCGCGTCGAAGTCCCACGACCGGAACGCCGAGAACGTCTGCGACCGCTTGTCGTCCGGCCGCACGAGTCGCGCCTTCACCTGCAGTCGCCGCCCGTCGGCGGACCACAGGTCGAAGCTCTTCTCCGAGTTCGGCGCGAGCTCGCCGCCGTAGGCGCGGAGCGCAAGGCTCTCCGCAAGGTCACCGAGCGGCGAGTTCCGTGTCCGAATCAACCCGCGCCGCAACAGCTCGTCGATGACCGCCACCGAGGAGGCGAGGAGCTGCCGCACCGTCAGAGCGGCCGGGTCGAACGGTGGTCGGTGCGTGGGCATGCGCCGAGCCTACGAAGTCACCACAATCTGACGGGAGGCGCGGGACCGGCCGGCACCGCGCCTCCCGGCCGTCCGCGGCTCACCACCCGGACGCAGCGGGATCAGACGGCGACCGCGACCGCCAGCTGCCCCCGCACCACCACCGCATCCGCCGCCGGCGGCCTCCCGTACGCCTCCCGGTAGTCCCGCGAGAAGTGCGACGCACTCCGGAACCCCACCGCAGCCGCAGCCCGCGCCGCAGTGTCCCCGTGCACCACCATCCGCCGCCGCGCCTCCCCCAACCGCGTCCGCTTGAGGTACTGCGCCGGCGTCATGCCCGTCGCCTCCTTGAACCGGGCGAACAACGTCGACTCGCTCACCCGGAGTTCTCGCGCGAGCCGTTCCATCGACCACCCCTCGGCCATCCGTCCGGTGAGCAGCGCCGTGGCTCCGGCGACCACCGAGGGCCCGGTCCCGTCGAGCGCCGCCGTGATCCGCGGCGCCTGTTCGGTCTGGAGCAACCGCAGCACGATCTCCCGTGACACCAGCGGGAAGAGCACGGGAATGTCCTCCGGCGCGTCGAGCAACCCGACCAGCCGGGCGAACGCGTCCGCGAGCGGCGCCGTCCAGCTCCCCAGCCGAGGCAACGACGACACCGCACCGGACGCCGACGAACCCGAAGCAACCGCAGCCGCGATCGCAGCACCAGCCGGCACCGTCATCGAGGCGACGACCTCCCCGACCACCGCCGGGTCGAGCCGCCACACCACGGCGACGAAGCCGTCCTCCCCCGCCGCGTCCACCACCCCGGCGACGACCGGCAGGTCCACGGGCGTGATGATGAACCGCTCCCGCCCCCACACCTGGTCGTCATCCCCGACGATCGAGCGCTTCCGCCCGCGCAGCACGACCGACATCGACGGCTCGTAGCGCCGGTCGAACAGCCCGGTCGGCTCGTACACCTTGGACACCGTCAACCCGAGCGCTTCCGCGTGGTGCGCCGACCCGACACGAGCAACCGCATCCTGCCGGTCCCGCCCCGGCACGGCTGCGTGCGCGGACGCGGTCGCCGCCGCACGGTCGAGGTGCTGCGCGATCCGCTCGTCCACACCGCCACGCTACCCACGCGTCGAGCGCTGCGACAGCGTGCAGGGGTGCCGCTGCGGGATCCGGCAAGCTCCTCGCGGATCCGGGCAAGCCGCGGCGACCGAGCACGCCGGAGCATCGACCCATGACCACCGCACCGAACGACCAGACCACACCCCGCACCGCCCTCGTCACCGGCGCCTCGAGCGGCATCGGCGAGGCCATCGCCCGCGAACTCGCCGCCGCCGGCCTCACGGTCGCCGTCCACGGCCGGAACGAGCAGCGCACCCGCGCCGTCGCCGAGGACATCGAGCGCCAGGGCGGTCGCGCCGTCGCCCTCACCGCCGACCTGTCGCAGAGCCCCGACGTCGTCCGGGCCCTCGCCACCGAGGCCCGGGACCAGCTCGGCGGTCACGTCGACGTCCTCGTCAACAACGCCGGCGTCTACCCGGGAGGCCCCACCGAGTCCCTCGACGACGCCACCGTCGACGCCCTGCTCGCCACGAACATCCGCGCACCCCACGTCCTTGTCGCGGCCCTCGCCCCCGGCATGGCGGAGCGCGGCAGCGGCCACATCGTCAACATCGGCTCGTGGATGGCCCGCGTGGGCGTCCCGTTCATGGCCCTCTACCCCGCCACGAAGGCTGCCGTCGAGCAACTCACCCGCGCCTGGGCCGCCGAGTACGGCCACCGCGGCATCCGCGTCGTCACCGTCGCTCCGGGAGCGACGGCCACCCCGGGCAACGCCGACTCGGCCGACGTCCTCGCCGCGATGACGAAGGGCACCCCCGCGGGCATCCCGGTACAGCCGGTCGACATCGCCCGCGCGGTCCGCTGGGTCGTCTCCGACCAGGCCGCGTTCGTCACCGGCGGCACCATCGACGTCGACGGCGGCATCGCGTCGACGCGGCTGAGCTGACCGCAGCCGAGCGGTCGACGGAACCACGTGACGGACGGGAGGCGCGGTGCCAGCTGGCACCGCGCCTCCCGTCCGTCAGCGCTCAGTCCGTACCGACGAACCGCGGCCCGTCGTACCCGTCCCGTGAAACGTGCGCCGTGAAGTCGGCGAGCGACCGCACCCAGTGCCCGCGCTCCCCGTAGAGCGCCTGGTACACGACGACCGGTTTCTCGGTCTCGACGTCCTTCGCCACGAGGACCACCTCGTACTCCCCGCCCTTGAAGTGCCGGTACCGCCCAGGGGTCACGTCGCTGCTCACCCGCACGATCGTAGGGCTCCTCGCAGCCGCGAGCCGTCGAGGGGTGACCACCCGACGGACGGCAGGCACGCAGGGGTCCGCCACCGCGCCTCCCATCCGTCACCGGGTCGCGTCCGACCGGACTGACCAGGACCGCGGGTCCTGCTTGACTGGACTCACCAAGGGGAACGACGGTCGGCGTGGCCCGACAGCACGAGGGGGAACCACATGACCACGCTCAGCACCCGGGAGCGGGACCGGCGCGGCGGACGCATCGTGCTCGCCATCCTCGCGCTCGTCGCCGCGGCGGTCTCGGTCTGGCTGCACTTCCACACCGGCACGATCCGCCCGTCGGTGTTCTGGGTGCCGACGCTCGTCGGGCTGGCGTACGGAAGTGTCGTGTGGCCGATCGGTCAGCGTCGCAGCTCCGGGTGGTGGCCCAACCTCGTCTGGGTCGGGTTCCTCGGCGTCTTCTTCGTCCTGATCGCGACGAAGACGTTCTCCGCGCCGGCATGGTTCCTCGCCGTCATCGTCGGGGCGCTGCTCACCGAGGCCGTCGTCCCGGCGAAGCGCGCCGCACCGTCCACCGTCGCGAAGCTGCCCCTCGACCAGGTCCGCCCCTGGTCCGGCTCCGGTATCACGGCGGCGGTGACGGAGCGGCCCTTCGGCCAGCCTCACGCGAAGCCGGCCGTCCGCGTGACCACGCAGGACGGGAGCACCGTCTTCCTCGTGATGGCCCTCGCGACGTTCTTCGACGGCGAGACCGGCATCGCGGAGTCCGCGAACGGCGAGCAGCTGACATTCCTCACGCGCAAGGGTGTGGCGCCGAAGTCGTCCGTGCTCGACGACGCGACGCCGGGGTTGGCGGACGGCACGCTGTTCCTCTTCACCGGCCGACAGGACGCCCGGCCGTCCGCGGTCTTCAGCGACGAGGATGCGACTGCCTTCGAGCAGTGGGTGCGGACGATCCCGGAGGACTGAGGAGTCGACCCAAGAGGCGGCGGGTCGGTCGTTCCTGCACAGCTCGACGAGCGTCGAGGCTCCCCACATCGTCGAGGCTCCCCGACCGCGATCCCGCTTCGCCGCGCAAGGCTCGAGTCGTGGAGCAGTGGGAAGCGGACGACGCGCGCCGCCGGCACATGGCGCGCTTCGGTCAACGGGACACCGCGCCCGAGTTCGCTGTCCGGCGGGAACTCCACCATCGGGGCCGCCGGTTCTTCGTCGATCGACAGGTGAGTCGCCGGTGCCGCGTCCGCCCCGACCTCGTCTTCCCCCGCGCACGGGTGGCCGTGTTCGTCGACGGCTGCTTCTGGCACCACTGCGAGGAGCACGTGCAGCTCCCAAAGGCGAATGCTGAGCTGTGGCGGCGCAAGCTGCTGGCGAACCGGCAGCGCGACGCCCGGAACCAGGCGATCCTGACCGCTGAGGGCTGGCGCGTGGTCCGATCGTGGGAGCACGACGACCCCGCGGCGGTCGCAGACCGCGTCGAGGACGAGCTCGACCGCTGGGCCGCCATCGTCGGCCGCCCCGCAGAGCGGAGACGACCGTGAAGGGATGAACCGACGGACGGGAGGCGCGGTGCCAGCTGGCACCGTCCTCCCGTCCGACAGATGGTCGCGACCGCGACCCGCACTCACCAGGTGAGCACGAAGCGTCCTCGCGTCCCACCGGCAGCCAGCCGCTCGTGCGCCTCCGCAGCACGCGTAGCGGGCAGCACCTCGGCCACCCGCGGCGTGAGGACCCCGTCCTCCACCGCCTGCCGCAGCTCCTCGAGCAGGTCGAACGACGTGTACTCCGAGAACACCATGATCCGCTCGAACCGGATGCCGCGAGCGCCGTTGCCCTCCCAGCCCCGAACGTCCGCGAAGAACCCGCCGTCCCGCACCGCGTCGACGACCTCGTCCCGCTGCACCGCGGCGTCGGCGAGCGCGTCGACCCCGTCGTGCTCGATGCCCCGCACGGCCGCTGCGAACCCGTCGCCGCGGCGCACCATGTGGTACGGCCCGAGGGAACGCACGAGGTCCTCGTCCTTGGGCGCTGCATCGGCGATGACGGTGATGCCGCGCTTCTCCGCGAGCTGCACGACGTAGTTGCCGAGCAGCCCTGCGGCGCCGGTGACGGCGAGTGTGTCACCCTCCGCCAGATCGGCTCGCGCGAGGATCTGCAGCGCGGTCAGCCCGTTCATCGGGACGGTCGCGGCCTTCTCGATCGACAGGCCTGCCGGGATCCGCGTGAAGGACCCAAGCGGTGCGACGAGGTACTCCACGTAGGCGCCGCCGTGCTCGGACAACGGCAGGGCGATCGCCATGACCTGGTCACCGACCTGCCAGTCCTCGACGTCGGGTCCGACCTCGTCGATCACCCCGGCGGCGTCCATCCCGGGCACGTACGGCGGCGAGGCTTGGGACGAGTCCCGCTGCCCTTCGCGCAACCCGGTGTCGGTGGGGTTCACGGCGAACGCCTGCACCCGGATGCGGACGGTGCCGGGGCCGGCGTGCGGCTCCGGGACCTCGTGGACGGCGAGGGCTTCGGGCCCTCCGAACGTTTCGACTCCGACGACCTTCATGTCCTCCGGTCTACGCGCCCCGGACCCTGCGGATTCAGCGGACGTTGCAGGAGCGAACGCTTGCGGCGGATGCCGAATCCTCTCGCTCGGTCGTCACGACAGGACCTGGGCGAGCTGGAGGAAGAGCATCGGCAGGAGCGTGCAGACGGCCAACAGCAGGACGACCGCGCACACGGCTGGTGCCGCATCGCCGCTCGGCCGGCCGAGCCGCTCCTGCCGTCGCATGCGGAGGAGGCCTAGGGCGGGCACCCCGATGCCCATGACTGCGGCGATCACGCCCAGCAGCAGCCTGCCGTCGCCGGACCACTGGGTCGACGAGGGTCCCGCGGTGGACAGGATCGACGCCAGTGCCAGAGACCAGCCGATGAACAGGGAGATGATGCTGCCCGCGATCCACCCGGTGCTCGTCAGGTCCTCGCCGCCCGGCTGGCCCTCACCACCCGGCTGGCCCTCGCCACCCGGCTGGCGCTCACCACCCGGCTGGCGCTCGCCACCCGGCTGGCGCTCGCCACCCGGCTGGCGCTCGCCACCGGGACCGCTGCGGGTCACTCCTCGTCGACAGCGTTCGGGTCGACCAAGCACCCGCTCTCGAGCAGCAGGTCCTCGGCGCGCTGTCCGACCGTCGCCCTGCCGTGCCAGTCGTCCGCTACGAACAGGTGGCCACCGCCACCGTCGAACCGTTGGTACAGCTCGTAGCCCTCGTCCTGCAGCAGGCGCAGCGCGGGCTCGCTCATCCGGGCGCCTTCGGCATCGGACACGGTCGCGGACGGCGAGGGCACCGGCGAACCGGACGCCGCGGGCGCGGGCGCCGCCGCGGACGGTGCCCAGTCTGCGACGAACCAGGAGTAGCGCACCATCGTGCCCGCGCTGTGGTTGTCCAGGCGGCAGGTGTCCGTCTCGACCTCGGCCGGCGGCGCCGAGCTGTCCCGCCCCATCGCCGCGACGACCCGGTCGCCGAGCGCCCGCAGCTCCTCCTGCGCCTCCGCCACGGTCCGCGCCGTCTCCCCGTCCGTCGGCGGCTGCGCACGCTCGGCGGCGTCGGAGGCCATGCGCGCCCCCTGGAAGAACGGCAGCGGCAACAGCGTGACCCCGCCCAGGGCAGCCAGGAGCAAGCACATGGTCGGACCGACGATGCGCGCCGATCGGCCGTCGCGCCGCTCCCGGCGGAGGCTGAGGAAGCCCCAGAACGGCACGCCGAAGCCGAGCGCCGCGGCGATCAGGTAGGCGAGGAGCATGCCGCCGTCGGACCAGCGGCCCGACCACGGTCCGGCGGTCGACAGGACGGAGGCCAGCGCCAACCACCAGCCGACGAACAGCGCGACGATGCTGCCCGCGATCCAGCCGCCGGCGCTCGCACGGCCCTCTCCGCTCGGAGCGCCGCTGCCCCTGGTCCCGTCATCGTCCGTCGTCACGCTTCCCCCTCAGTTCCACGTCCGCATCGCCACGACCACCGCGACCGGCAACGACACCGCGAGCACGATCCCCACGACGACCGCCAGCGTCCGCGCCACCCGGATTCCCTGCTGTCCGACCCAGATCAGCAGCAGGATCGCCGCCAGGTAGAGCGGCGGGACGAACAGCAGCGGCACGAAGCCGAGCCCGGTCCACTCGACGAGCGCTCCCGCGAGCATCTCGTATGCGGTGCAGCCGGCAGCCACCAAGAGCGCGACCCAGACGCCGACGGGTGTCCGACGTCCCCGCGCACCGACAGACACGTGCTCACTCATCCTCGTCGTACCCGTCGCCCGGTCCGCCCGCCAGGCAGGTCGTCTCGAGGTCCACCTCACCCGAGAGCTTCGTCACCCCGGCGTACGCCTCGTGCAGCCATCCGTCCCCGTACCCGCGGACGTCCCAGCCGAGCGGGTCCGCATCCCGGAGTCCGGCGTCACGGAAGACGTCCTGCACGGGAGCGATCCGCTGCTCGAGCTCCGCCGCAGGTAAGTCGTCGGCCTCGCGCTCCGCATCGGAGCGCGGGTCGTCCTCCGGCACCGAGGTCGCGGACCACCGCCACCGGTACTGCGTGCCCTGGTCGAGGTTCGACAGGGCGCACGCCGCGGTGTACTGCCCGACCTCCCCGGAGCCGAACTCTGCACCCATCGCTCGCACCGCGCGCTCCCCCACGGCCGTGAGGTCCTGCTCGGCCTGCGCCTGCGTCCGGCTCGTCTCGATCGCGGTCGGAGGCTGCGCCCGCTGCTTCTCCTCCGCAGCCCAGCTCTGCGCGATCCCGACGGTCGGGTACCCGAGCGACACGGCCGCGAGGACCGCGAACACCGCGCACGCGATCGGCCCGACGAGCGTCACCGACCGGTTCCGCCGCCGTTGCACCAGCAGCACGACGATCCCGGCCAGCGGCACCCCGGCGCACACCACCGTGACGACGATGCTCCCGATCGTCTGGTTCGAGAGCGTGTGCGTCGAGTTCCCGGCGCCGTTGTACCCGGCGAGCGCGACCAGCAGCCACATCACCCACCCGGCGGGCAGCAGCAGCCCGCTCGCCACGATCCACCAGATGCCGTTCCGCCGCCTCGGCGGCGACCACGCGACGTCGTCGACCATCGATCCCCCGTTCCCCACGACCACCGTACCCACCGACGGGAGGCGCGTGACCAGCCCGCCCCGCGCCTCCCGTCCGGAACACCAGCCGACGGTTCCGCCTACGCTCGAACGAATGCCCGCCCCGCACCACCCTGCCGACCAGCCGTCGCCGTCCGACGGGTTCATCCGCGTCCGCGGCGCCCGTGAGCACAACCTGCAGGACGTCGACGTCGACATCCCCCGCGACCGCATCGTCGCCTTCACCGGTGTCTCCGGCTCCGGCAAGTCGAGCCTGGCCTTCGGCACGGTCTTCGCCGAGGCACAGCGTCGCTTCCTCGAGTCCGTCGCCCCGTACGCGCGCAGGCTCATCGCGCAGGGTTCGACCCCGCACGTCGACTCGATCACGGGCCTGCCCCCGGCCGTGGCACTGCAGCAGCGCCGCGGAGCCCCGAGCACCCGCTCGACCGTCGGCACGCTGACGACGCTGAGCAACTCGGTGCGCATGCTGTACTCCCGCGCCGGCACCTACCCCGAGGGCGCCGAGCAGCTGTACTCGGACTCGTTCTCGCCGAACACCGTCGCCGGCGCCTGTCCGCGCTGCCACGGACTCGGCACCGCGCACGAGGTGACCGAGGCTTCGGCGGTGCACGACCCGTCGCTGTCCATCCGCGACGGCGCGATCACCGCGTGGCCCGGTGCCTGGCAGGGCAAGAACCTCCGCGACGTGACCGCGGTGCTCGGCTACGACATCGAGCGTCCGTGGCGGGAGCTCCCGCAGGAGGACCGCGACTGGCTGCTCTTCACCGAGGAACAGCCCGTCGTCGAGGTCCACCCGAAGCGCGACCGGGTGGCGAAGCCGTACAAGGGCCGGTTCTGGAGCGCACGGCAGTACACGCTCCACACCCTCGCCGACTCGCAGAGCGAGACGCAGCGGAACAAGGCCCTGCGCTTCGTCGAATCCGGCCCGTGCCAGCTCTGCCACGGCTCGGGGCTGACCCGGGCAGCCCTCGCGGTGACGTTCGGCGGCCACTCCATCGCGGAGTTCAACGCGCTGCCATTGTCCGAGGTCGCCGAGGTCCTCCGACCGGCTGCGACACTGACCGACCCGTCGCCCGCGCAGAGCCGGGTGACCTCCGGGGAGCGGTCCGAGGTCGCGAAGTCGATCGCCGCGGACCTGCTCGGTCGGGTGGAGGTCCTCGTCGGACTCGGCCTCGGGTACCTCGGGCTCGACCGCGCGACGCCGACGCTGTCCCCCGGTGAGACGCAGCGCCTGCGGATCGCGACGCAGCTCCGGTCGGGGCTGTTCGGCGTCGTCTACGTGCTCGACGAGCCGAGCGCTGGGCTGCACCCGGCCGATGCGGAGTCCCTCGTGCAGGTCCTCGACGACCTCCGCGCGAGCGGGAACAGCGTCTTCGTGGTCGAGCACGACATGGACATCGTCCGGCGAGCGGACTGGATCGTCGACGTCGGCCCGGGTGCCGGTTCGGGAGGTGGACGTGTGCTCTACAGCGGGCCGCCCGAGGGGCTCGCCGACATCCCCGAGAGCGTGACACGGCGCTACCTGCAGCCCCGGACCTCGCCCGTCGAGCACGAGCAGCGCGAACCCGTGGGGACACTCGAGCTCCGTGACCTCACCCTGCACAACCTGCGAGGCCAGGACGGGAACGGGCTCGACGTCGACCTGCCCCTCGGGGTGATGACCGCCGTGACGGGCGTCTCGGGTTCCGGCAAGTCCTCGCTCGTCGGCGGCGTCCTGCCGACGGTCGCCACGCAGCACCCGCTCGTGTCCCGCGTGGTCGAGGTCGACCAGAAGCCGATCGGTCGGACGCCCCGCTCGAACCTCGCGACCTACACCGGCATGTTCGACGCGGTCCGCCAGGCCTTCGCCGCGACGGAGGACGCCCGGGAGCGCGGCTGGACCGCCGGCAGGTTCTCGTTCAACGTCGAGGGCGGCCGCTGCGAGGTCTGCCAGGGCGAGGGCTCGGTCTCCGTCGAGCTCCTGTTCCTGCCGGGCAGCTGGGCGCCGTGCCCGGAGTGCCACGGCGCCCGGTACAACGCCGAGACGCTCGAGGTCCGGCGGAACGGGTCGACCATCGCGGACGTCCTCGGCATGACCGTCGACGACGCGTCGGAGGCCCTCGCCGACCTGCCCGCCGCCGCGCGCGCGCTGGAGGCTCTGCGGAGCGTCGGCCTCGGCTACCTCCGGCTCGGCCAGCCCGCGCCCGAGCTCTCCGGCGGCGAGGCCCAGCGCATCAAGCTCGCCACCGAACTCCAACGCGCCCGCACCGGTCACACGCTGTACCTGCTCGACGAGCCGACCACGGGCCTGCACCCGGCGGACGTCGAGCTCCTCACCGCCCAGCTGCAGCGCCTGACCGACGCGGGCAACACCGTCGTCGTGGTCGAGCACGTGATGTCGGTCGTGGCGCAGGCGGACCACGTCATCGACATGGGGCCGGCCGGCGGCGACGAGGGCGGCCAGGTGGTCGCGTCAGGCGCCCCGAGCGAGGTCGCGGCAGCGGCCGTGAGTCGGACCGCTCCGTACCTGCGGGCGGCACTGGGGAGTTGACGGACGGGAGGCGCGTCACCAGCCCGCCCCGCGCCTCCCGCGGACGCTCAGCCCCTTTCCGCCAGGATCGCTGCAAAGCTAGGGTGTGCACTGACATGCAACTGGGGCCGTCGTACTGGGTGCTCGAGGCGCTCCCGCAGCTGCTCGAGCGGAGCTGGAGCACCACGTGATCTGGATCGTCGGCGCCGCCCTGATGCTCGTCGGCTTGCTCGGCTACACCGGGCTCTGGCGTGCCTGGGCCAAGGACGGCCTGTCGTACTGGGTCTTCGGCCTCTTCTGGTTCGGCCTCGGCATCGTCCTCGTGAGCATCGTCCTCGCGCTGCCACGCCGCCCGGACTGGCTCTTCTGGATCCCCGCGGTCGTCGCCCTGCTCGGCGCCGGCTCGACCTGGTACCTGCCGCCGGCGCTCACTCCGCGCTGGTTCCGCGCACTACGCAGCAGATGGCGCTGAGCCGTCGCCGAGGTCCGGCACACCGACCACCGTCCGCACGTCGACGGCACCTGCTCCGGCGCCCATCGCCCGCTCGCTGATGGCCTGCTGGGCCGCCGCGGGACAGTTCTCCGCCCGGCGGGAAGCTGGACCGAGCTGAGCCGGGCCGAGCCGAGCCGGGCCGAGCCGAGCCGGGCCGCTGGGCATCCTCCGATCGGAGGATGCACCTCCGCCCGCCCCTCCGATCCGCCGGAGCCCACCCGACCGTCAGGCTGGACGCATGTCCACCACACCGGCCGTCTCGGTCGAGCACCTCACGAAGCAGTACCCCGGCGGCAGGACCGCCGTCGACGACGTCTCCTTCACGATCGAGCCCGGCGAGACCTTCGCGCTGCTCGGCCCGAACGGTGCCGGCAAGTCCACCACGGTCGAGATCCTCGAGGGCTTCCGCTCCCGCACCCGCGGCGAGGTCCGGGTCCTCGGACACGACCCCGCGCACGCCAGCCGCAGCCACAACGTCCGCGTCGGCATCGTCCTGCAGACCAGCGGCGAGTCCCCGAACGTCACGGTCGCCGAGCAGCTGCAGCACTTCCGCCACCTGTACCCGCGCAGCCGCCCCGTGGACGAGCTCCTCGCCGCCACCGGACTCGAGGCCCAGCGGAACACCCGCATCAGCCGCCTCTCCGGAGGGCAGCGCCGCCGCGTCGACGTCGCCCTCGGGATCATCGGCCGACCGGAGGTCCTGTTCCTCGACGAGCCGACCACCGGCTTCGACCCCGAGGCCCGCCGGCAGTTCTGGCAGCTGATCCGGAGCGTCAGCGCCGAGGGCACCACCGTCCTGCTCACCACGCACTACCTCGACGAAGCGGCGCACCTCGCGGACCGGGCCGCCGTGCTCGCCGGCGGCCGACTGCTCGACGTCGCCCCCATCGACGCGATCGGGGGGCAGGACGCACGCACCCCGATCGTCCGGTGGCAGGACGACACCGGCGCGCAGCACGAGCGCCGGACGACCGACCCGACCGCACTGGTCCGGAGCACCACGACCCCGATGCACGCGCTCGAGGTCGTCCGCCCCTCGCTCGAGGACGTCTACCTCACCATGATCTCGGAGCACGCAGCATGAACCCCGCAGTCAGCATCCGCCTCGGCGCCCACCGCGTCGCGTACGAGCTCCGGTCGTACTTCCGCGCACCGGACTCGGTCTTCTTCACCTTCCTGTTCCCGATCGTCATGCTCGCGCTGTTCTCGGTGGCGTTCAGCAGCGCCTCCGACATCCAGGCGGGCCCGGGCGTCAGCGTCGACTACGCCACGTACTACCTGCCCGGACTCGTCGCCACCGGCTTCCTGCTCTCCGGCACGCAGGCACTCGGCGTGGACATCGCCGGCGAGCGCAGCGACGGCACGCTCAAGCGCCTGGGCGGTACCCCGCTGCCGGTCGTGAGCTACTTCGTCGGCAAGATCGGCATGGTCCTCGTGACCTCGATCGTGCAGACCGCACTGCTCCTCGTCGTCGCGGGCCTCGTGTTCGGCGTCGACCTGCCGACCGACGGCGGTGCGTGGGCGCGGTTCGCCGGCATCATGCTCCTGGGTGTCGCGACGGCGAGCGTCCTCGGCATCGCGATCTCGGCGCTCCCCCGTGAGGGCCGCCGCGCCACCGCCACGGTCGTCCCGATCGTCCTGGTCCTGCAGTTCATCTCCGGTGTGTACCTCCCCTTCACCCAGCTGCCCGACTGGCTGCAGACCGTCGCGGGCGTCTTCCCGCTGCGCTGGATGGCATCGGGGATGCGCTCGGTCTTCCTGCCGGACGCGTTCGCGTCCGCCGAGCCGGGAGGCGCGTGGCACCTCGGACTCGGAGCCCTCGTCCTGGCAGCATGGCTGGTCGTCGGTACCGTCGCGTGCCTCCTGACGTTCCGGTGGAACCGACGGGACTCCTGATCGTGCCTGTGGAGAACGCCCGCACCGGCCGCACTCGATGGGATGCTGTCGGCATGGACCGGATCACCAGGCACCGCAACTGGGGACTGCACGTCGCGGTAGCAGTCGCCGTCGCGCTCGTGTCGGTGATCGCAGCGACCGACTGGTCGCCCTGGCCGTCACGCTGGCCGGCCTTCGTCGCCCTCGGGCTGCTCACCCTGGCGTACGTGACGTACGGCTGGCGTGGGTACGACGAACCCCGCGCCGCAGCAGCCTTCGTGCCGTTGCTCGTGGTCGTCGCCCTCGTGCTGCCCGCGGTCGTGCCGAGCACCGCGTTCGTCCAGTCCGTCCTGTTCCCCGTGGCATGGTGCCAGGTCGAGCGCATCCGCACCGCCGTCTGGGTCTCGGTCGCCATCGGCATCGCGTCGGGCGTCGGCCTGCAGATCGCGTCCGGCCCGGACGCCCTCGCCGGCACGATCATCATCGAAGCGATCAGCGTCCTCGGCGCGTGCGCGCTCGGGCTCTGGATCTCCCGGATCGCACGGTTGTCCGACGAGCGCCGCAGGCTCATCGAGCAGCTCGAGGCGACGCAGCAGTCCCTCGCCGAGGCGAACCGCGCTGCCGGCGTCACGAGCGAACGGGAACGCCTGGCCCGCGAGCTCCACGACACCGTGGCGCAGGACCTCGCCGGCATCGTCATGCTCACCGAACGGGCACGCGCCGACCTCGCCGCCGACCGGCCCGACCGGCTCGACGAGCGCCTCGCCGTGCTCGAGGAGTCCGCCCGGACCGCGCTCGAGGAATCACGGGTCCTGGTCGCGGCCGGCGCAGCCGGGGTCGCCAGCGACGGCCTCGGCGCTGCACTGCACCGACTCGGTGAGCGCTTCACCCGCGAGACCGGCATCCCGGTCGTGGTCCATGCCCCGGACTGCCCGCTCGACCGCGACGCGCAGGTGGTCCTGCTCCGCGTCGGACAGGAGGCCCTGGCCAACGTCCGCGCGCACGCCCGTGCGGCCTCGGCCCGCGTCGCACTGCACGTGGACGGTCCGCGCACCGTCCTCCGTGTCGAGGACGACGGCGTCGGCTTCGACGCCGACGCTCCGACCGCCGGGCACGGCCTGCGCGGGCTCCGCGACCGGCTGGCCCTGGCGGGCGGGACGTGCGTCGTGCGGTCGGCGCCGGGGACCGGCACCGTGGTCGAGGCATCCGTGCCCACCGGAGCCGAGCCGAGCCTCCAGTCCGCACCGGCGCAGCCGACCGCCACGGGAGCGGCACGGTGATCCGGGTCGTGGTGGCGGACGACCACCCCATCGTCCGCGCGGGCATCGTCGCCCTGCTGCAGGACGCCGACGACGTCCGGGTGATCGGCCAGGCCAGCGACGGTGACGAAGCCGTCGCGACCGTCCTGGCGGAGCGTCCCGACGTCGTGCTCATGGACCTGCGCATGCCCGGGTGCAACGGGGACGAGGCAACGGCACGCATCCTCGCGCGTGAGCCGGGCATCCGCGTACTCATCCTCACCACGTACGAGTCCGACGACCAGATCCTGGCGGCGATCGAGGCCGGCGCCTCGGGGTACCTGCTCAAGGCGGCGCCCGAGTCCGAGATCCTCGCGGGCCTCCGCGCCACCGCCCGGGGCGAGACGGCTCTCGCACCCTCCGCAGCCGCAGCGCTCGTGCGCCGGACCACCGCGAAGGCCCCGGTCGGGCCGGCGCTGAGCCCGCGCGAGCTCGAGGTGCTCCAGCTCGTGGCGCAGGGGAACTCGAACCCCGCCATCGGCCGCACGCTCTTCGTCAGCGAGACCACGGTGAAGACGCACCTCGGGCACGTGTTCGAGAAGCTCGGCGTGAACGACCGCACCCGGGCGGTCACCCGCGCGATGGAGCTCGGGATCCTCCGCTGACGGACGTCCTCGCGGGTTCGATGGCGGTCGATCCCGGGAGCAACGGCAGGTTCAGCGGTCCGACCTCCGTCGGGCGCTCACCGTCCACGCTCTCCGCGGTACCAGCGAGGTCGGAGCCGCCGCGGAACGCCGGACAGCAGGATCCACAGGCCGAGCCCACCGGCGACGGCGGCGCAGACCGCGAAGACGAAGGAGAACCCGAAGACCGGCGTTCGGATGAAGCTCGCCGCGAGCCCCATCGACAGCACTGCCAGACCCAACCAGAACCACCCGAACCGCGATCATCGCCCAGATCATCCGAGGATCCCCTTCCACACGTCGTGCACGCCCTTCGCGAAGTCCGATCCCTCGTCCACGTCCTTCAGCTCGTCGCCGAGCACCTCGCCGCCTGTCCCGCCGAGCCGAACCCCGATGGCGCTCCCGACGATACCGCCCACGACCATCCCGACCCCGGGGAACAGCGCGGCTCCGACGGGGCCGCCGATCCGTGCACCGGCCGCCGCTGCGTCGACCGTCGCGCCTCCCTCGACGACGGTGGTCGTGACCGCGCTCTCAGTGCGTCGCGAGTCGGACCGACCGGGGTGGTCCACTTCGTCGTCGTGCCACTCCGCAGCACGCCGCCGCACCACGCCGACGTGGAACGACGACGCCGACGTCGTACGACATCGCAATCGTCGTACCGAGTCGACTGCTCCGAGCGCACCGACCCCCACACGCACCACGCACCACGCACCACGCACCACGCACCACGCACCGAACAGGAGGCGCAGCACCTGCCCGCACCGCGCCTCCCGTCCGCCGACGCGCACCGTCTGCCATCCGGCGCACGTCCCCTCAACGTCCCGTGTCCGCCCCCTCGGTCCGGACACGGAACACCCGAGCCGTCGGGGTCGCACCGCCGTTGTCGACGTGCAGCACCCCCGCGGCCTCGTCCCACGACACCGCCCACGGCGCCGCCGTCGTCGGGAACAGCGGCTCGACGACGACAGGACCCGCTGCCGGACCCGGGTCGAGCGGCACCGCCACCGTCCGCGGAGCCCCTGGCAGCGACCACACCGACAGGTACAGGTCACCCGACGCCGCGCGGAGGCCGAGCGCGACCCACGGGTCCTCCCACCCGGGCAGCCCGAGCGGCCACACCGGCAGCGCGGTGTCGACGACCTCCAGCACCTGACGGTGCGCGGCGACCGCGTCCGCGACGACCGCCCGCTGCTCCGCCGACATCCGGGGCAGGTGCCCCGACAGGTACATCCGCCCGAGCACCCCGTTCACGAGCGACAGCGTGAACAACTCGTCGGACATCTCCGGTGCCGGGTACGCCCAGTTCCCCGCCTGCTCGGGCAGCATCGCAGCGGGGGCCGCGGCGGCGATCGAGGCGGACAGCACGGGGTCCTGCTGGTCCGAGGTGGACTGCAGGTGCAACCGGGACAGCATCGCCTGGTCGGCGCGCATCGCCCCGGACGCGCAGTTCTCGATGAGCAGTCGCGGGTGCCGGGCCTGCACCGCGTCGAGCCACTCGAGCAACGCACGACCGCCGTCCACCGAGCCGGCCCACGGACCGGTCATGGTGTTGTCGTCCATCTTGAAGAAGGTCACGCCGAAGGTCCCGACGAGCCGGTCGACCACGGCGTCCAGGTGCGCTCGTGCGTCCGGCGAGCGCAGGTCGAGCACGTGCCGTCCGTGCTCGGCGACCCGGACGCCGTGGTGCTGCACGAACGCGGAGTCGGGCAGCGAGGACGCGAGCGGCGAGTGGATGCCGATGACCTCGGGCTCGAGCCAGAGCCCCGCCTGCATGCCACGACTCCGGATGTGGTCGATGACCTCGCCGAGCCCGCCCGGGAACCGGGAGGCCGCGGGCTCCCATGCCCCGACGGTGTCCCACCAGTGCCCTTCGGCGTACCAGCCGGCGTCGATGCAGAACAGGTCCGCCCCGGCGTCGGCGGCGGCGTCGACGAGCGGCAGGAGCTTCTCGGTCGTCGGATCGCCCATGAGGGTGTTCATGTAGTCGTTGAACACGAGCGGCATCGCGGCGTCGGCGGCCCGCGTCCTCCGGGACGCCCGTCGCTGCGCGGTCAGCACGCCGAACGCCTGGTCGATCGAGCCCGCGATCCCCACCGACACCGGCACCGAGACGAACGGCGACGTCGGCGTGACCACCGTGGTCCACTGGTGCTCCTGGTCCGTCGGACCGCTGAGCACCAGGTACGCGGAGGTCCTGGTCTCGCCGAGCTCGTACAGCCACGGCCCGTTGTGCTCGACCTCCCAGACCAGCGCGTACCCGGGCCCGGTGAGCACCCCGATGGGCAGTGCCTCTCCCGTGGACCACGACCCGCGGTTCTGCACGACGGCGCGGCTGCGGGGCGGGTGGTGCTGCGCCTCGCGGTCGATCCGCGCGAGGCCGATCTCCCGCAGCGGGTCGGTGCGCCACCGGCTCTCGGCTGCCCAGTCGTTCGCCGCGTGCGTCAGCGACAGGTCGTCGACGTCGACGCCCGGATCGGTCAGCCAGGCGCCGCTGGCGAACGAGGACACGGAGTCGACGACGTGCTCGCCACGCTCGGCCCGCACCTCGGTCCAGGTCCGGAACGCCGGCACGCCGTCGTGCGCCCGGAAGACCGAGACGGTCTGGAGGCCCGTGGCTGCGTCCTCCTGCACGATGCGGATCTCGGGTCCGGTCACCACCACGGCCGCGCTCGCGTCCGCCCCCTCGGGCGCGTCCGCCGTGTCCGCCGCGACCGTCGCGCCCGTCGCGCCCGTCGCGTCCGTCGCTCCGTACGACGTGCACCGCAGCCGCGCGCCGATCGTGGAGTCGACGTGCCGGAAGCCGCCGGGGAAGCGCCCGTGCCCGATGGTCGTCAGCTCGACGAGCGGCTGCGGCTGGGCAGCCCCGTCCGACAGCGTCCCGCCGGCCGACACGAACGACACGAGCGCCACGGGGTGCTCCGGCTCGATCCGGAACCGGACGGCGAACCCGGACGTGACCCAGTCGACGAACGGCGCCGTCACCGGGCACCGACGGGCGCCGCCGGGGCGTCCACCCAGGCCCCGATCCCGTGGTCGTAGCAGGTGGTGTTGTCGATCGCCGACCGGTCGACCGCGGGCCCGGCCGTCACCCGTCGGTCCACCCGCTCGGGGTCCGGCGCCGCGTCGGCGAGCAATCGCGTGTAGTCGTGGTGCGGATCGAGGATGACGGCGTCCGACGGTCCCCGCTCGACCACCCGGCCCCGGTACAGCACGAGGATCTCGTCCGAGAAGTGCCGCGCGGTCGCGAGGTCGTGCGTGATGTAGAGCACGGCGAGGTGGTCCTCGCGCTGCAGCCGGCCCATCAGGTTGAGCACGCTGAGCCGGATCGAGACGTCGAGCATCGACACGGGTTCGTCGGCGACGAGCACCTGCGCGCCCGGTGCCAGGGCGCGGGCGATCGCGACGCGCTGCCGCTGTCCACCGGAGAGCTCGTGGGGGCGACGCTCGGCGAAGTCCTCGTCGAGGTTGACCCGGTCGAGCAGCTCACGGACGCGCTGGCGGGTCTCCTCGGCCCCGCGGGTCCGGTGGTGCA
The DNA here is from genome assembly GCF_044745105.1 of Curtobacterium sp. NPDC087080. NCBI lineage: Bacteria > Bacillati > Actinomycetota > Actinomycetes > Micrococcales > Microbacteriaceae > Curtobacterium > Curtobacterium sp. NPDC087080. The sequence goes on from NZ_JBIUZP010000001.1 coordinate 894,895, forward strand.
GCTGCAGCGGCCGCGCGATGTGGTGCTCGATCGAGTGGAACGGGTTGAGCGACGCGAACGGGTCCTGGAACACCATCTGCACGTGCCGGCGGTACATGCTCCCGACGACGGGCGTGCCGTCCTCGAGCCGGACGTCGATCGCCCCGCTCGTGACGGTCTCGAGCTTCGCGAGCATCCGCGCGATCGTGGACTTGCCGGAGCCGGACTCCCCCACGAGCGCGACGGTCCGACCGGGCAGCAGCTCGAAGGACACGTCGTCGACGGCCCGGAGGGTGTTCCGGCGCAGGCCCTTGCGGACGTGGAAGTCCTTGGTCAGGTGGGTGACGGTGACGCTGGTCACGATGCGACCTCCTCGAAGCCGGTACCCGTGCGGATGAAGTCGCCGCGAGCGCCGGACAGGCTCGGGAACGAGCGCAGCAGGCGCTGCGTGTAGGGGTGCTGCGGCTCGTGCTGGATGCGTGCAGCGGTGTCGCACTCGACGACCTCGCCGCGGAGCATGATCGCGATCCGGTCGCTGATCTCGAGCAGCAGGGGCAGGTCGTGCGTGATGAACACGACCGCGAAGCCGAGCTCGTCCCGCAGCCGGACGATCTCGCGCAGGATCTCGCGCTGGACGACGACGTCGAGCGCGGTGGTCGGCTCGTCCATGATCATCACCTGCGGTTCGAGCAGCATCGCCATCGCGATCATGACGCGCTGCCGCATGCCGCCGGACAGCTCGTGCGGGTACGCGGTGATCCGCGCGGGGTCGACGCCGACGCGGCGCAGGGCGTCCTCGGCGATCGCCCGTCGCTCCTTCCTCGGCATCCCCCTGCGGTGCTCGACGAGGGCGTCGTCGAGCTGCGCCCGGATCGTGGTGACCGGGTTGAGCGCGTTCATCGCCCCCTGGAACACCATCGACAGCTTCGACCAGCGGACCGCGCGGAGCCGCTCGTCGCTCAGCCCGAGCAGGTCCACGTCGCTGCCGTCCCGGTCGTGGAACGTGATGCTGCCGGAGGTGACCTTCGCCGGCGGCTTGTGCAGGCGGGTGATGGCGTAGGCGAGGGTCGTCTTGCCGCAGCCGGACTCCCCCGCGAGCCCGAGGATCTCCCCCGGTGCCAGCGTGAGCGAGACGTCCTTGACGGCGTGCACCGGGCGTTCGGTCTCGTAGACGACGTCGAGGTGGTCGATGGTGAGGACGGCGTCCCGGGTCATCGGGTGACCCCCTTCCGGTCGGTGGCGGCCTGCGCGGAGCGAGCCGCGCCTCCCGGGCCCGACGAGCGGCGAGCTGCGCGCCGCGCCTGCCGCTCGCGTCGTCGCTGGGCCCGCACGTTGGCGAGTCGCGGGTTGATGACCTCGTCGATGGAGAAGTTCACCAGCGACAGGCCCATGCCGAGCAGCGCGATGAGCAGGCCCGGGGGCACGAACCACCACCAGGCGCCCTGCGCGAGCGCGAACCCGTTCTGCGCGTAGAAGAGCATCGTGCCGAGCGTCGACGAGTTCGACGCGCCGAGCCCGAGGAAGGACAGGCCGGCTTCCCCGAGGATCGCCGCGATCACGGCGAACACGAACTGCGACGCGAGCACCGGCAGCAGGTTCGGCAGGATCTCGACCGCGATGACCCGCCACGGTCGTTCGCCGGCGACCCGGGCGGCGGACACGTAGTCGCGGCTGCGGATCGACATCGTCTGCGCGCGGAGCACCCGGGCGGACCCGGCCCACGAGGTGATGGCGAGGACGATCGCGATGGTCCAGAGCCCGCGTGCCTCCTGCGGGACGAGGCCCGAGATGACGATGACCAGCGGGAGGCCCGGGATCACGAGGAAGACGTTCGAGAACAGCGAGAACGCCTCGTCCATGATCCCGCCGAGGTACGCGCCGAGGATGCCGAAGAACGCGGACAGCACGGTCGCGAGGACCCCGACGATGAGTCCGATCTGCAGGCTGCCACGGGTGGCGTACGCCAGTTGCGCGAGGACGTCCTGGCCCGTCTGCGTGGTCCCGAGCAGGTTGTCCCCGCTCGGCGGCTGCATGCCGGAGTCGCGGATGGCGTTCGGGTCGCCGACCAGGAACGGACCGAGCAGCCCGAACGCGGTGACGCCGAGGATGAGCACGATGCCGGTGACGAGCCACGGGGTCATGGTGGGGAGGAAGCGACGGAACCCGCCGCGGGGCTTCGCCGAGCGTACGGTCGCGATGCTGCGTGTGGACTGGCCGTCGGCCTCCTCGGCGAGCGCGCCGACCGTGGGCTCGGTGTCCTCTTGGATGTTGGTCACGATCGTTTCCTCCTAGCTCCGGGCCCGGGTGCGCGGGTCGATGAGCCCGTACAGCAGGTCGACGACGAGGTTCGCGCCGAGCACGGCGAGGGTGATGAACAGGAAGATGCCCTGCATGAGCGCGTAGTCGTTGTTCGTCACCGCGGACAGGAGCTTCGAGCCGATGCCCGGGTACGAGAACACCTGCTCGGTGACGACCGAGCCGGAGACGATGAACCCGAGCGAGATCGCGAACCCGGCCACGGACGGCAGGACGGCGTTGCGGGCGGCGTAGTTGCGGAGCACCTTGCCGGGCGGCAGGCCCTTCGCGAGCGCCGTGGTGATGTAGTCCTCGGACAGCGTCGACACCATCATGTTCCGCATCCCGAGCAGCCACCCGCCGAGCGACGCGAGCACGATCGTCGCCGCGGGCAGGACGCCGTACTCGAGTGCCGACATGAGGAACGGACCGTTGAACCCCGGGTCCAGGACGACGTCGTAGCCGCCCTGGGCCGGGAACAGGTGGAGGCCGGTGGCGAACAGGTACACCAGGATGAGCGCGAGCCAGAAGTACGGCACGGCGGCCAGCAACGTGGTGGCCGGCACGAACGAGTCGAGCCAGGTGCCGGGCTTCCAGCCGACGAAGGCACCGAGCGCGACGCCGATCACCGCGGCCAGGATCGTGGCGATCCCGACCAGGGCGATGGTCCACGGCAGCGAGCTCCCGATGACCTCGGTGACGGGTGCCGGGAAGTAGCTCACCGACACCCCGAGGTCACCGCGGAACACGTTGCCGAGGTACTGCCCGTACTGCACGATGAGCGGCTGCGAGGAGTCGCCACCGAGGAGCAGCTGGTACGCCTCCCTGGTCTCCGGGGTGATCTGCCCGCCGCGCTGCTGCAGCTTGGCGAGCAGGATGTCCACGGGGTTCCCGGGCAGGAGCCGGGGGATGATGAAGTTCAGCGTCAGCGCCGCCCACAGGGCGACGACGTAGAAGCCGATCTTGCGCAGGAAGTACTGCATACGAGTGCTCCTCGGTCGCGGTCCGCCGTCAACCCTTGACGGGCTTCAGGGCCTTGAACACCTCGGCGTTGTCCGGGCTGGCCCAGATCGCCGGGAAGGCGTACAGGTCGTCCTGGGTCGGCCACCCGGTGAACTTGGCGGTGTGCACCTCGCTCGTCGTACCGCCGGTGAGGATCGGGATGTACGGCATGTCCTCGACGAGGTGCTGCTGGATCGTGTCGAGCTCGGGCTGGGTCGCGGCGGTGTCCTCGGGGTTGATCGCCTTGAGCTTCGCGAGCGCGGCGTCGACGTCGGGGTTGCTGTAGCGGGACAGGTTCGTCGCGGCGCCCTCGCCGACCTTCGCGGTGTTCGACGTCGCGAGGTTGTTGTTGTACAGGTAGTACGGGTTCGCGGTCGGGCCCTGGCCGAGCGAGTCGATCGCGAGCTGGAACTGGCCCTTGGTCTTCTTGTCGGTCCACTCGTTCCACGACGACTGCTGCGCCTTGAGCTCGATGCCGGCGGCCTTGAGCTGCTGGGTCATCGTGTCGATGGCGGTGATGTAGTCGGTCCAGCCGGTGACGACCTCGACGGTCAGCGAGAGCTTCTGCCCGTCCTTGGCATAGATGCCGTCGGAACCCTTCTTCCACCCGGCGCCCTCGAGCGTCGAGGCGGCCGCGTCGGTGTCGGGCGAGTCCGGCATCACCGCCGGCTCGATCTCCTTCGAGATCATGTCCTTCTGCGTGGTGGTGAGGGCGAAGGTCGGCGAGATGTCGCTCGCGGTGTTCGCGAACGCCAGCGAGTTGAGCTGCTTTCGGTTGATGGCGTCGGCGACGGCGTGCCGGACGGCCGGGTCGGTCTGCGGTCCGGAGCAGCCGAGGTCCGTGTTCGCGCAGGTGATCAGCGCCATCTGGTTCTGCCCGATCGTGATGCCGTCGTAGCCCGGGTAGTTGCCCTTGATGTCGTCCATGTTCGGGACGGGGCCGGTCTGCCAGTCGATCGAGCCCTGCTTGAGCGCGTCGGCACCGGCGGTGTTGCCGGAGAGCGACAGGTAGCGGACCGTCTTGACGGCCGGGGCACCGCCCCAGTAGTCCTCGTTCGCCGTGAGGGTGAACGCCTGCGCCTTGAAGTTGCCGAGCGTGTACGGGCCGGTCCCGACCGGCTCGCGCATGACGTCGGTGGCGGGGTCGATGCCCTTCCACAGGTGCTCGGGCACGATCCAGGTCTTGCCGAGCAGGTTCGGGCCGAGCACGAACGACGGCTCGTCGAACGAGACGACGACCTTCGAGTCGCCCTCGGCCGTCGCGGTCCCGGTGTAGCCGATCGAGTTGAGCGACTTGTCCTGCTTGAGCATGTCGAGGGTGAACACGACGTCCTTCGCCGTGAAGGGCTTGCCGTCGCTCCACTTCACCCCGTCACGGAGCTCGATGGTCAGCTGCGTGCCGTCGGCGTTCCACTCGTAGCTCTTCCCGAGGAGCGGCTTCGGGTCCTCCGTGTTCACGTTGGTGATGAAGAAGAGGCCTTCGTAGATGGTGCCGATGCCGCCGATGTTCGACGGCGACCACGGGTTGAAGTTGATCTGGTAGTCGCCGGACTGTCCGGTGTAGGCGACGAGCGTGGACGCGGAGTCGGACGACGCTGCGTTGCCGCTCGAGCTGCAGCCGGTCAGGGCGAGTCCGGCAGTGGTGACGATGGCCGCGGCTGCGATGGCGAGCCGCCGTGAACGGTTGAGTACTGACATCGTTGTCCTCTCGGTCTGCTCCGTCGCAGTCCAGTTCGTTGACGGCGATTGTTACACGGCTAAACTAACCCGGTCAAGCACCTGCACGACGATCTGAGGAGGCGCGATGGAGCGCACGACACTGGACGGCCCCTGGACCCTCGAGGCGGTGACCGGTCCGGCGGAGTCCGAGCCGTTCCGGTCCCCCACCGAGGCGGTGGTGCCGGGATGCGTGCACACCGACCTGCTCCGCGCGGGACGGATCCCGGACCCGTTCGACGGCGACGGCGAGGCGGCGACGCAGTGGATCGGCGACACGGTGTGGCGCTACCGCCGGACCTTCGCCTGGGACGGGTCCCGCCCGGAGGAGCGGCACGACCTGGTGGCCGAGGGACTCGACACCCTCGCGACGATCGAGCTGAACGGCCTCGTGGTCGGCACGACCGCGAACCAGCACCGCTCCTACCGGTTCCCGGTCGGCCACCTCCTCCGACCCGGCGACAACGAGCTCGTGGTCACCTTCGACGCGCCCGTCCCAGCTGCCGTCCGACTGTCCGAGCAGCACGGCGGCGAGCTCCCCCACGTCAACCACCACCCGTACAACGCGCTCCGCAAGAATGCGTCGAACTTCGGCTGGGACTGGGGCGTCGACGTGGCGACGAGCGGCATCTGGCGCTCGATCGGCATCGAGTCGTGGAGCGGCGTGCGGATCGCCGCGGTCCGTCCCCTCGTCGACGTCGACGGCACCACCGGCGTGCTCACCGCGCACGTCGACGTCGAGCACGCCGGCACCAGCGGCGGCTTCCGCCAGCACATCGGGTCCGCGCCCGAGGTCGCGGGCTCCACGAGCACCGGCCTGGAGGCGCGGGTCACCGTCTCCGGACACGGCGCGTCCGTCTCGGGGTCGCGTCCCGTCACCGGCGGTCGCGCAGCAGGGTCCGCCACGGTCCGTCTCGAGCTCCCCGACGTCGCGGTCTGGTGGCCGCGGGGCCACGGCGAGCAGCCGCTGTACGACGTCCGCGTCGAGGTCGGCGACGACGTCTGGGCCGGGCGCGTCGGCTTCCGGACGGTCACGCTCGACACCGCTGCCGACGCCGGCGGCGCGCCGTTCCTGCTCCTGGTCAACGACGAGCCGGTGCTCGTGCGCGGGGCGAACTGGATCCCGGACCACGCGTACCTGACCGAGATGACGCCGGAGCGGTACGCCGAGCGGATCGACGACGCGATCGAGGCGAACGTCAACCTGCTCCGGATCTGGGGCGGCGGGATCTACGAGTCCGACGACCTGTACGACCGCTGCGACGAGCTCGGTGTGCTCGTGTGGCAGGACTTCCTCTTCGCCTGCGCCGCCTACGCCGAGGAGCCCTGGCTCGCCGACGAGGTCGAGCCCGAGGTCCGCGAGGCCGTGACCCGCCTCAGCCCGCACCCGTCGCTCGTGGTCTGGAACGGCAACAACGAGAACCTCGTCGCCTACGCCGAGTGGGGCTGGCGCCCGTCGCTCGTCGGCCGGACCTGGGGCAACGGCTACTACCGGTCCCTGCTGCCCGCGGTCGTCGCCGAACTCGACCCGACCCGGCCGTACACACCCGGCTCCCCGTTCTCGTTCGACGAGTACCTGCACCCCAACGACGACCGCAACGGCACCGTCCACATCTGGGACGTGTGGAACACGAAGGACTACACCGCCTACGCCGACTGGCACCCCCGGTTCGTCGCGGAGTTCGGGTACCAGGGTCCGCCCGCCTGGTCGACGCTCACCGCCGTGGTGCACGACGAGCCCCTCGACCCGGACGGCCACGAGATGCTCGTCCACCAGAAGGCGCACGAGGGCAACCGGAAGCTCGCCGACGGCATGCGCGGACACCTGCCCGAGCCCCGGAGCGCCGAGGACTGGCACTGGGCGGCGCAGCTCAACCAGGCGCACGCGATCCGGTTCGGCATGGACTGGTTCCGCTCCCGCACGCCGGACAACACCGGCATGGTGGTCTGGCAGCTGAACGACGACTGGCCCGTGGTCTCGTGGGCGCTCGTCGACCACGCCGGGCACCGGAAGCCGGTCTGGTACGCGGTCCGGCAGGCCTACCGTCCGGTCCTCGCCACGGTGCAGCCGGCGGAGGACGGCAGCGGCTCGGAGGTCGTCGTCGTGAACGCCGGCGCCGGGCCGGTCACGGACGACCTCGTCGTCGAGCGGCGGTCGTTCGACGGCGGGGTGCTCGCGTCGACGAGCGCGTCCGTGACGGTCGCCCCGGCGGACGCGATGCGGGTGCCGGTCCCGGCCGAGGTCGCCCGGTCGGAGGACCCCGCCGGCGAGGTGCTCGTCGTCACCGGCACCTCGTCCGGCCGGCGGGTGCACGACCTCGCCGAGGTGGTGGACCAGCGACTGGCACGCCGGCCGTTCACGACCGGTGTGGAGCCGACCGACGACGGCGCCCGGGTCACCGTGACGGCGTCCGGCTACGTCCGCGACCTGTCGCTCTTCCCGGACCGGCTCGTGTCGACCGCCCGGGTCGACGACGGCCTGGTGTCCCTGCTGCCGGGTGAGGACGTCGTGTTCACCGTCTCACGTGCCCCGGGCATCGACGTCGACGCACTCGTCGGGCCGCTCGTCCTCCGGCACGCCGGCGACCTGCTGCCCTGATCCGCCGACGTCCTGACGTACGACGACGAAGGGGGCCCTGCACACGCAGGGTCCCCTTCGTCGTCCCGTCAGACCGCCTGCGCCTCGAGCACCAGCGCGGTGCCGGGCGCGAGCGACGGCAGTCGTACCCCGAGGTCCTCGAGCACCGCTCCGGACAGCTCGACGCTCCCCCGTTCGAGCCACGGCGTCCGGGTGACGTCCACGCCCTTCGGCACGCGCAGCCCGGTCACCGGTGCCACCCGGTAGCGCCGCTGGCGGTCGAGCCCGCGGAAGTGCAGCGGGACCGCGAGCGCCCGCGGCCCGGTCTCGCTCCGCACGACCCGCGCGAGGGCACGGTCCCGGTCGGTGCCGACGACGATCGTCGTCGCGAGACCGGCGTCACCGAGGTCGACGTGGTGCACCCGCCCGGAGTGCAGCAGCCCGCGCTCCCGCTTGTACAACGCCGTCCACTCCCGGAGCCGGTCACGCTCGGCGGGCGTGCAGCGCGTGACGTCGGTCTCGATGCCGGCGCTGCCGAACAGCGACACGGCCATCCGGAGGTCCAGGTCGAGGTGCCGTCCCGTGGTGTGGGAGACCTCGGGCCCGACGTGCGAACCGATCAGCTCCGGCGGCAGCAGCAGCTCCGTCCAGCGTTGGATCGCCAGCCGTTCCATCGCGTCGTTCGAGTCCGAGGCCCACACCCGGTCGGTCCGCTCGAGCACCCCGAGGTCGACCCGGGCGCCGCCGGAGGCACACGCCTCGATCTCGAGCCACGGGTGCCGTCGGCGGAGCTCGTCCATCACCGCGTACACGCCGCGGGTGTGCGCGCCGAGGCCGACCCGTCCCGCGTGCACGGTCTGCACGACGTCGCGGTTCTGGTCCCACTTCACGAAGTCGACGTGGTGCTCCTCGATCACCGCGGACATCCGGTCGAGCACGTGTTCCCTGACCTCGACGCGGGCGAAGTCGAGCGTGTACTCGTGCCGCCAGGTCCGCGCACGGTCGGGGTCCTGCAGGAACCAGTCCGGGTGCGCCTCGGCGAGGGCGGACACCGGGCTGACGCACTCCGGCTCGAACCAGAGCCCGAAGTCCATGCCGAGCGCGCGCACCCCGTCGACCAGCGAGCCGAGCCCGTCCGGCCACACCTCGGCGTCGACCGTCCAGTCGCCGAGTGAGGTCGTGTCGGATCGACGGCCCGTGAACCAGCCGTCGTCGAGCACGAACCGCTCGACCCCGACGTCCGCCGCGGCCCGCGCGAGGTCGAGCAGCGGCTCGAGCTCCTGCCGGAAGTACACCGCCTCCCACGTGTTCAGGACGACCGGTCGCGGGGTGACCGGGTGGCCGGGCCGCGCGCGGAGCGAGTCGTGCAGCCGCGCGGACAGCCCGTCGAGGCCGGCCTCGCTCCACACGAAGACGGTCTCTGGTGCCGCGAACACCTCCCCCGGTCGGAGGACCACCTCGCCGGCCCGCAGCAGTTCGCCGGCGCCGAGCAGGGTCCGCGCCTCCGCCAACCGGTCGATGCGGTGCACCGTGTCCGCGCTCCACGCCGGGTGCACGGCCCACAGTTCGCCGAGCGCGTCGTCGAAGCCGGCCGTGCCGAGCACCGTCAGGGTCGGAGCGTCGTGTCCGGTGCGCCCGCGACGACTCTCGCGCACGTGCACCCCGTCGGTCAGGGCCCGTCGCTGCGGGGTCCGTTCACGCGTCCACCTGCCGGCGAGGTCGAGCACCTCGGCTGCGCGGTCGCCCACCGGCAGCACGGCCTCGAGCGCGGTGAGCTCGACGTCCTCGACGCCGGTGTTGGTGAGCGTCTGCCGGATCCGGAGGACACCAGCTGCGTCGAGCGAGAGGACCAGCCGCAGCGTCAGTTCCTCGGACACCGCGTCGACGAGGAACTCGTCCTCGGTCCCGGTGGCGGCGACCTCGTGCCAGACCGGCACGAGCGGTCGCCCGCCGACCTGCCCGGCGATCCCCGGCCGTCCCTCCCACCCGTCGTGCTCGGTGGGCAGCAGCGTCAGCGGCCACGCGGCGTCGTACGCGCTCGGCGAGACGGCGCGGTCCTGCGCGAGCACGAGGTCGTGCGCGTCCGATGCCGACACCGGCCCGGTGTCCCGACCCCAGTGCAGCACCTCGGGCAACCCGTCCGGACGCGTCGCGACCACCAGTCCCACGCCGCCGCCACGCAGCACGTGCAGGATCCGCTCCGGCACCCCGGTCGCCGCGATGTCACGGTCCACGACGGTCATGCCGTCGCCGCCTCGAGGAGCACCCGGACGCCTCCGGCGGGCACGACGGTCTCCGGGCCCTGCCCGGAACCGTCGAGCAGGTCCGTACCGGAGGCGACGACCGTGACGTCGTCGTCGCGGTGGTTGATCAGGAACAGCACCCCGGAACCGTCGTCGCGGACGCGACGCACCGCCTCCAGGCCGGGAGGCGCGGTGACCGTCCGCGGGACCGCCCGCTCCTCGACGACCCGGTCGACGATCCGCTGCACCCCGTCCTGGTCGAGCATCGCCGAGACGTACCAGGCGCCGCCGCCGACGGCGCGACGAGTGACCGCCGGACGGCCGGCGAGCGGCCCGTCGACGTGGCGCAGCACCACGTCGGCGTCCTCGACCACGAGGTCCTCCGTCCAGTCGGTGACGACCGTGCCGTCGTCGAGCCGCGCCCGCTCGTCGCGCTGGAGCGGGACGAACTCCTCCGCCCAGACACCGAGCACCTCGCGGAAGGCGCCCGGGTACCCGCCGGCCAGCACCCGAGCGGTCTCGTCCACGATGCCCGACGCGTAGGTGACGAGCAGGGTCGCGCCGCGGTCGACCACGGCGCGGATGCGCGCCGCCGACGCCGCGTCGACGACGAAGAGCGTCGGCAGGACGACCACGTCGTAGCCGGCGAGGTCGGCGTCGAGCGGCACCACGTCCGTGGTGACCTGCCGGCGCCAGAACGCGGTGTGCCACGCCCGGACCTCGCGCCCGTACCGCAGTCCGCGGTGTGGCTTCAGTCCGGTCTGCAGCGCCCAGCCGGAGGCCTCGTCCACGACGATCGCGACCCGGGCGGGTTCGACGGGTGCGCCCTGCACCGGAGCGAGCGCCTCGAGCGCACGGCCGAGGGTGCACACCTCACGCCAGACCCGGGTGCGGGTACCGGCGTGCGGGACCATCGCGGAGTGGAACTGCTCGGCACCGGCCGTCGACGCACGCCACTGGAAGAACAGCGCGCCGTCCGACCCGCGGGCGACGTGCGCGAGCGAGTTCCGGACCAGCTCACCGGGCTCCTTCGCACGGTTGCGCTGCTGCCAGCTCGGCCCGCCGGTCGAGTGCTCCATGAGCAGCCACGGGGTCCGACCGCGGGCGATGCCGCGCATCCGGTCGGCGGAGGCCGCGAGGTCCTCGGCCCGGTCCGGGTCGTCCACCAGCGTGTAGTGGTCGTTCGCCGGGATCGCGACGTGCCGTGCCCACCCGGCGTAGTCGACGACGTGCGAGCCCGCGCCGACCATGAAGTTCGTCGTGACCGGGACGTCCGAGTGCTGCTCGATGACCTCCCGCTCGGCGACGTAGTGCGCGAACAGGGCGTCCGACGAGTACCGCTCGAAGTCGAGTGCGAGGCCCGGGTTCGGCGCCCCTCCGACCCCGCGTGGCGGCGAGACCTCGTCGAACGACGTGTAGGTGTGCCCCCAGAAGGCCGTGCCCCAGGCCGCGTTCGCCGCGTCGACGTCGGGGTACCGCTCGCCGAGCCACCGTCGGAAGTCCGCCGCTGACACCTCGCAGAAGCAACGGGCGTTGCCGCCGCCGAGCTCGTTGCTGACGTGCCACAGCCGCACGGCCGGGTGCCGGCCGTACCGCTCGGCGATCGCGCCGACGATGCGCAGGGCGTGTTCGCGGAACACCGGCGATGCCGGGCACCAGCCGAGACGTCCGCCCGGTCGCTCGCGCCGTTCGGTGGCGTCCACCGGGAGCACCTCGGGGTGCGCGGTCAGCAGCCAGTTCGGCGGTGCCGCCGTCGGGGTCGCGAGGTCGACCGCGATCCCGTTGGCGTGCAGCAGGTCGAGCACCTCGTCGAGCCACGACCAGGTGTACTGCCCCGGTGACCGCTCGAGCAGCGCCCAGGAGAACACCCCGACCGTGACCAGGTTCACCCCGGCCTCGCGCATCAGCCGGACGTCCTCGTCCCACACCTCGCGTGGCCACTGCTCGGGACTGTAGTCACCTCCGAAGGAGAGCCCTTCGGTGGGCCAGGGCACGGAACGGGCAGCGGTCACGACATCTCCTTCGACGGTGGACCAGACCAGCATCCCGTTCGCCGCCGACGTTTGTCAACTCGTGTAACTAAGAGGCGTGGCGCTCAGTACCGGAGCGACCGGCGGATCGCCAGCACCGCGGCCGCCCGGGCCCACTCCGAGAACTCGAACGGCTGCACCACGACCGTCACGTCAGCGTCGTACGGTCGCATCCCCTGCCGGAACGCCTCGTCCACCTCGGCACGCGCGATGTCGTACACCGGCAACCCGTCGCCCGTGAGGACGATCGACTCCGGGTCCACGAGGGTCACGACCGAGGAGAGGAGCGAACCGAGGGCCCGCCCGGCATCACGGAAGGCCTGGAGCGCTCGTGGCTCCCCCGTCCGTGCCCGCTCGACGACCTCGTCGTAGGAGGCACCGACGGCACCGGCGTTCTCGACGATCACGGAGCTCGGCAGGTAGCTCGACACGCACCCGTGGTGCCCGACGCCGCAGTCCGGGCCGTCGCCGTACACCGGCAGGTGCCCGACGCGACCGAACCGCCCGTGGGACCCCTCGGACACCTCGCCGTTCGTCACCAGTCCGAACCCGACGCCCGTCCCGACGGTCACGAGTGCCATGGACCGCACACCGGCCCCGGCGCCGATCCAGTGTTCCTTCGCCGTGAGGGCATCGACGTCGTTCGACGTGTGCGTCGCCAGCCCCGTCGCCACCTCCAGGAGACCGGACAGCGGCACGTCGCGCCACCCGAGGAACTGCGACACCTCCACCACGGTGACCCCGTCGCGCGTGACGACGTCCCCGGGCACGGACACACCGAGCGCGCAGATCGCCGGGGACGCCCGTCGGAGCGCGCGGACGACCTCGGCGACCTGCGCCACGAGTTCCCGGGGCTCGGTGTCCCGCAGGGTCTCCTCGTGCAGCGCCAGCACGCGACCACCGAGGTCCGTGACCGCGGCGTAGACCCGGTCGCGCGTCAGCTTCACCCCGACGAACTCCCACGCGCCCGCACTCGCCCGGAGCAGCTCGGAGGGCCGGCCGGTGGCGCCACGGACACCGGTGCCCACCTCCGTGACGAACCCGTGCTCCTGCAGGGTCCGCACAGCACGCGTCAGGCTGGCCCGCGACAACCCGAGCGCCCGGGCGATCTCGGCTCGCGAGAGCACGCCGTGCACGAGGATCTCGCGCAGTGCCGCTCGGGTGGCATCGGTCAACACCGGCCACGCCGCTCCCGGCTCCGGGAGCGTGACCTCGAGGTGATCGGTCATCGCTCTCCTTCGTCGTCGGCCGATCCTACTGCCGCAGAGGACTGTCGTCGGCCCGGTAACGCAGGAAACCCCTGACCGGTCACGGTCAGGGGTTTCCTGGTGTTGCTGAAGTTGAGTCCGGCGGCGTCCTACTCTCCCACAAGGTCCCCCTT
>NZ_JBIUZP010000002.1:0-310209 GCF_044745105.1 Curtobacterium sp. NPDC087080
ATCACGGCCGGTTCGGTGACGTACTGGAGCCCGGACGGCAACTACCGCCCGTACGTGCAGGGTCTGCTGAACCACGACGACTCGGGTCTGACGCTGAAGGCCGGTGACACCACGGTGACGCTGGAGAACTTCGTCGTGAACCCGGGCTCGTCCAAGCTCTACGGTGACGTCCTGGTCAACGGTGAGGTCGCCGCGTCGAACGCGTACCTGTTCTCGCTGCACGGTGGCACGCTCAAGCCGCTCCAGCTCGAGGGTGACAACGCGATCCTGACCGGCACCACCGTCCACGTCTCCGACGACGCTGCGGGCCTGCTGAACCAGACCTTCAAGACCGACGCCGTCAAGGGCGGCCTCCTGGTCGGCACCGCGACCATCACCGCCCAGATCAAGTAAGCGCAGATCGGGTAACACCCCCGCGGGACACCACCGCACCCCACGACGCGAAGGCGCCGCCCCCGACCACGGGGACGGCGCCTTCCGCGCGTCGTGCGGGGCGTGCGGGTCAGGCCCGACGCCACCACCGACGCGGCCGTGCCGCCTGCTCCGCAGCCGCGCGGTCGGCAGCCGCGCGCTCGTCCGCGGCACGACGGGCGTCCCGCCGCTCGCGCCAGCGCTCGACCTCGGCGTCGACGTCGCGCATCGGCGTGACGACCGGCGGCCCGCCGAGCAGCTGCCGCCGCGCCTCCTTCACTCGGGCGTTGAAGTCCACGAGCACCGCACGGACGTCGTCCTCGGTGGTGAGTGCGTCGAGGTGGTCGTCGAGCTCGGCGTCCTCGGTCCGCAGCGCGAGGGCCGGAGGAGCGATGCCGCGGATGTCCTCGCGCTCGATCTTGGCCTTGATCCACCAGTCCGGGTCGTGCCGTCCGTCGTTGCCCGGCAGCGGCTTGCCGTGGTAGGGGTTGCCCTCGAAGACCCCGCGGCGCTCGGCCTCCTCGATGCGGGCGCGGGCGTGGCGCTCGACGTCCTGCAGCCGGAGCAGGCGGCGTTCCTCGCGGACCTCGTCCGGGTCGAGGGAGCCGCGTTCGATCTCGCTGTCCACCAGCTGCTGGTACCGGTACCGGGCAGCTCGTCGCAGCCGGTCCATGCGTGCGTCGACGTCGTTCATCGCACGTCCATGATGCCCCCGACCGCCGACGCGGTGCCCAGGAGCCGGGCCGCGGCGCGTGAGGTCGTCGTGTCGGACGAGCCGTTCGGCGCACGCCTCGGAGCGTCCCCGGGTGCCGGGGGCCACGGTCGGTGCATGGGATCGCTGCCGCTGTGGGCGCTCGTCCTGATCTTCGTGGCCGGAGCCGCGGTGATCTGGGTCGCGGGCATCCAGCTCTCCAAGACCACCGACGTCCTCGACGACCGACTGCACCTCGGCAGCGCGCTCGGGGGGCTCATCGTGCTCGCGGTCGCGACGAACCTACCCGAGATCGCCATCACGGTGAGCGCGGGCCTGTCGGGCAACATCGAGGTCGCCGCGGGCAACATCCTCGGCGGCATCGCCCTGCAGACGGTCGTGATCGCGATCCTCGACGCCTTCGGCAAGCGGGGCAAGGGGGTGCGGCCGCTCACCTACCGCGCTGCGTCGCTGACCCTGGTGCTCGAGGCGATCGTCGTCGTGGCGGTCCTCGCCGTCGTCGTCGCGGGGAGTCAGCTCCCGCCGGACCTCGTCGTCGCGCGGCTCACGCCGGACGTGGTGCTCATCGCGGCCATCTGGGTCGTCGGGCTCCTGCTCGTGCAGCGCGCCGGCAAGGGCCTGCCCTGGCACGAGGACGGACGCGCCCCGGATGCCTCCCCGCACACCGCGGGGCACCGGACCCGGAAGCAGGACCCGCCACGGATGAGCACGAGGAAGGCGGCGATCGTCTTCACGGTGTCCGCCCTGGCGACGCTCGTGGCCGGTGTCGTCCTGGAACGCGCCGGCGACGCCGCCTCCGAGCAGATCGGGTTGTCCGGCGTGCTCTTCGGTGCGACGGTGCTCGCCCTCGCCACGAGCCTGCCGGAGATCTCCACCGGCATCCAGGCCGTCCGCCAGGGCGACGACAACCTGGCCGTCTCGGACATCTTCGGCGGCAACGCCTTCCTGCCGGTGCTGTTCCTCGTCGCCACCGTGCTCTGCGGCAAGGCCGTGCTGCCGCAGGCGAACGCGAGCGACGTGTACCTGACGGCGCTGGCCGCGCTGTTGACGCTCGTCTACGCGGTCGGACTGGTGTTCCGACCGAGGCGGCGCATCATCGGGATGGGTGTCGACTCGTTCGTCGTGGTCGTGCTCTACCTGGTCGGCGTGGCGGGTCTCGTGGCGATCACCCTCGGCTGAGCAGGGCGCGCGACCGTCGCGTCGAGCGGGTGGCCCGACCCGCTCACCCTGGCCCCAGCCAGCTCAGGACTCGGCCGCGACCTCCTCGATCGTCAGCGCTGCCTGGATGAGCGCGAGGTGCGACAGGCCCTGCGGGATGTTGCCCATGAACTCGCCGGTCTCCGCGCTCAGCATCTCGCTGAACAGGCCGACGTCGTTCGCCTGCGCCACCATCTCGTCCATCAGCGTCCGGGCGTCGTCCACGCGTCCCGTGCACGCCATCGCCGCTGCGAGCCAGAACGAGCAGGCGACGAACGGTGACTCCTCCTGGTCCATGCCCGTGTACCGGTAGACCAGGGGGCCGTGCTGCAGCTGCTCCTCGATGGCGCGGATGGTCGATGCCATGCGCGGCCCGCGGTCGAACGACGACATCGCGTGCAGCAGGATCGACGTGTCCAGCGCGTCGGAGCCCGGGTACATCACGTAGTGCCCGCGTTCCTCGTCCCACCCGTGCTCGGCCACCCACTGCTCGATGAGTTCGCGGTTCTCGATCCACTTGTCCCGCGGACCGTCGATCATGCCCTTGTCGTGGAGCTCCACCGCGGCGTCGAGGGCCTGCCAGCAGCCGATCTTGCTCGTCACGTAGTGCTGCGTGTCCGTCAGCTCCCACATGCCGGAGTCGGGTTCCTCCCACCGGTGGCAGGCGTCGTTCGCGAGTCGCTCGAGCACCGAGGCCGTCTGGCGGTCGAGCACGTTGCCCGCGACGACGTACTGGCGGAGGATCTCGAAGACGTCGCCCCAGACGCCGAGCTGCAGCTGGTCGCCCGCGCGGTTGCCGATCGTCACCGGGCCGATGCCCTTCCAGCCGGGGACGTCGCGTTCCTCGACGTCGTCGGTCTTCGAGCCGTCGAGCTCGTAGAAGATCGGCATCGTCTCGTCGTGCTCGGCGATGGTCCGCATCACCCACGACACCGCCGCGTGCGTCTCCTCGCGGAGCCCGAAGCGGGTGAGGGCGTGCACCGTGTACGACAGGTCGCGGACCCAGGCGAACCGGTAGTCCCAGTTCTTGCCGCCCGTCCGGTCCTCGGGCAGGCTCGTCGTCGGTGCCGCCGCGATCGCACCCGTGGGCGAGTAGATCAGCAGCTTGAGTGCGAGCGCACTGCGCTGCACGGCGTCCGACCACGGGCCGTCGTAGGAGAACTCCTCGGACCACGTCGCCCAGTTGGCGATGGTGCGGTCGACCGCGTCGAGCGTGCGCTCCGGCTCGGGCAGGAAGATCGGTTCGTTCTCGGTGCCGACGATCGTCAGGATCGACTTCGAGCCCTCGTTCGTGGTGAAGCGGCCGGAGAAGCGCGGCCCGTCGTCGTGCACCGGCTCGAAGCCGTGCTCGACGATCGCGATCGTGACCCCGTCGATGCCGATCACGGCACCGTTGCCGGTGTCGAGGCGCTTCGGCTCCGCGGTGTTCAGCAGGGTGCCGGGGACGACGGCCCACTCCATCTCCACCGTGCCGGAGACGCCCTGCACGCAGCGGCCGATCTCGGCCCACGGCAGACGACCGGCGACACCGGTGACCATCGCGTCGGTGACCGTGCAGGAGCCGGCATCGGTCGTCCACGTCGTGACGAGGACGTTCGTGCCCGGCAGGTACTCGCGCTCGACACTGGCGTCACCGATGGGACGCAGCGCGATGTGTCCCCCGTGCTCGGCGTCGAGGATGCTCGCGAACACCGGCGGTGAGTCCATCGACGGGATCGGCAACCAGTCGATCCGGCCGTCGCGGGCGACGAGCGCGACCGTGCGACCGTCACCGATCGCTCCGTAGGAACGGAGCGGGACGTAGCCGTCGGTCCGTTCCTCGTTGTCGGTCGCGTCGGGGGTGTCGCGGGTGCGCTCGGTCATACCACCAGCCTGCACGGGGGGACGAGGCGACCATCAGCCGGACGTACCCCGCTGTGGATCGGTGAGCCGCGCCTCCCCACCGTGCAGGAGCGACCGCAGGGGTGACCGCCGGAGCCCGCAGGAGCGCCCGCAGGGGCGACCCCGGAGACGCGCGTCACCGGCACCGCGGACGACGCGACACGCCCGGGTGACTTGTGCGGCCCGGGCGTGTCGCACTACTGTCGGTCCTCCTGCCCGACGGGCGGGACCGCCCGCCCCGGGCACCCGTGGAAGGACCGCGATGCGCGCCCAGCAGCACAGCAGCCGCACCGAGCACCAGCTCGATGCGCTCGTCGTGCTGCCCGCGCTGCAGTACGCGAATCAGTCCCTCCGCGAACCCGCGTAGGCACGCCGCCGTCTCCCGACGCTCCGTGCCCACCCGGCCCGGGGCGTCCCTCCCGTCGTTCCTCCACAGGTGCACCGCACCGGGTCGGAGGCGCAGGACCCGTCCGCCCCGGACCGTCACCACGACGGCCACCGGCCGTCACCGCGACGGCCACCCGGCCGTCGTCGACCGTCACGACGAAGGACGAACACCGTGGAGAAGATCACCGACCGATTGCTCAGCTGGGCCTCGATGCTCGAGGAGAACACCGAGCAGCAGGCCCGCACGACGGCCCGGATGCCGTTCGTGTTCCCGCACCTCGCACTGATGCCCGACGCGCACCTCGGGCTCGGCGCCACCGTCGGGTCCGTCATCCCGACCCTCGGTGCCGTGATGCCGGCCGCCGTCGGCGTCGACATCGGCTGCGGCATGATCGCCGTGCGCACGCAGTTCGGGAAGGCCGACCTGCCCGACGACCTGCAGCCCCTCCGCGAGCAGATCGAGCGGGCCGTCCCGCTGTCCGCGGGGGCCTCGAACCGGAAGATCGTCGCCACCGCCGCGCCGCGGATCGCCGAGCTCGAGACGATGGCCGAGGCCGCCGGCTTCGACCCCGCCGGAGCACACGGCGGCTGGCGGAACCAGCTCGGCACGCTCGGGTCGGGCAACCACTTCATCGAGGTCTCGCTCGACGAGCAGGACCGGGTCTGGCTCTTCCTGCACTCCGGGTCGCGCGGCGTCGGCAACAAGATCGCCCAGCGGCACATCACGGTCGCCAAGCGGATGATGCAGCGGTGGTGGATCGAGCTGCCCGACCCCGACCTGGCGTACCTCGTCGAGGGCACGCCGGAGTTCGACCGGTACATCGCCGAGCTCCGGTGGGCGCAGCACTTCGCCCTGCTCAACCGCGAGGAGATGATGGACCGGGTCGTGCGGCAGCTGTCCGAGGTGCTCGGCCGGCCCGTGGACGAGCAGGAGCGGATCAACTGCCACCACAACTTCACGCAGCGCGAGACGCACTGGGGCAAGAGCGTCTGGGTGTCCCGCAAGGGCGCGATCCAGGCGAAGGAGGGGCAGCCCGGCCTCATCCCCGGATCGATGGGCACCGCCTCGTACGTCGTCGAGGGGCTCGGCAACAAGCCGTCGCTCGAGTCCTCGCCGCACGGCGCCGGGCGACTGTTCTCGCGGTCCGCTGCCCGGCGGACCTTCACGCACGAGCAGCTGCGCGAGGCGATGGCGGGGATCGAGTACCGCGACACCGACGCGTTCCTCGACGAGATCCCCGCGGCGTACAAGCCGATCGACCAGGTCATGGCGGACGCCACCGACCTGGTGACGATCCGCCACACGCTGCGGCAGGTCGTCAACGTCAAGGGCGACTGACGGCGGACGGGAGGCGCGTGGCCGGGTCCGCCACGCGCCTCCCGTCCGACGCTCGTCCCGACACGCGGTGCGCCCCGCTGCGGACAGCGGTCCGTGCGTCGGGCACGCTCGAGGGGATGAGCGACCAGGCGGAACGAGCAGCACGCGAGACCGGACGACAGGCGAAGCGTGTCGCCGACAGCAGGTGGTTCGAGCTGACCGCGCGGGCCGGGTACGTCGGCAGTGGTGTGGTGCACCTGCTGATCGGGTACCTCGTCGTGCTCCTCGGGTTCGGGAACGCGTCCGGGGGCAGCGAGACCGACCAGTCCGGAGCGCTGCAGCAGCTCGCGGAGGTCCCCGGAGGCGTGGCCCTGCTCTGGGTCGTCGCCGTCGGGACCGCGGCGCTGGCCCTGCGGCTCCTGCTCGAGGCGGTCGTCGGCGGTCGGTCCGACAGCGCCCGCGCCTGGGCGGCACGGGCCAAGGACGTCGGCAAGGCGGTCGTCTACGGCGTCGTGTCGTACACGGCCGGGTCGTTCGCGCTCGGAGCCGGCAGGAGCTCCAGCGGGTCGACCCGGAGCGCGGCGGCGCAGGCCCTCGCGACGCCGGGTGGGGTGTTCCTGCTGATCGCCGTCGGTGCGGTGGCGATCGCGATCGGTGCGGCCCTGGTCGTGCAGGGGTGCCGTCGCTCCTTCTGGAAGCAGCTCGTGCGTCCGCGGCAGCCGCTCGACCGTGCCGTGACCGTGCTCGGGACGGTCGGGTACGTCGGCAAGGGGATCGCCGTCGCGGTCGTCGGGGTGCTGATCGTCGTCGCGGGCGTCCGCAGCGACCCGGACCAGGCGACGGGGCTCGACGGGGCGTTCGACGCGCTGCGCGACCTGCCCGCCGGGTCGGTGGTGCTCGTCGCGGTCGGCATCGGGTTCCTGGCCTACGGCGTCTACAGCTTCTTCCGGGCCCGGTTCGCGCGCCTCTGACGCCGAGACGCCGGCGTCCTGACCGATCCACACGGCCGCGAGACGCCGGCGTCAGCGCGAGACGCACCGAAGTCGCCGAGACGCCGCTGAATTCGAGGGCGTCTGGCGGCGATGACGTCGTCTCGCGGCGATGACGTCGTCTCGCCGCGACGGTGTCGTCTCGCGGCGACGGCGTCGTCTCGATGCGACGCCGGCGTCTTCGTGCACCGGGTCGCTGGTAGGTCGTGCACGCCGGCCCCGGTAGACGGGAGGGCATGACCACCGACGCCGTGACCGGGCCCGTGACCGTCTTCTGCGACGAGCAGGCGGTGCTCGCGGAGAGCATCGTCTGGGACCCGACCGCCGAGCGGCTCCGCTGGACGGACATCACCCTCGGGCTGCTCACCACCGCCCGCGCGGACGGCACGGTCGAGTCGAGCGTCGCACTGCCGCCGCCCCTGGCGAGCTTCCAGCCCCGTGCTGCGGGCGGGTTCGTCGCGGCACTCGGCGACACGGTGGTGCTCACCGACGACCGCGGCGTGGTGGAACGCGAGCTGGTCCGGGTGCACCACGCGACCACCGAGATGCGGTTCAACGAGGGCAAGTGCGACCCGTTCGGCCGGTTCCTCGTCGGCAGCATGGACCTCTCCGACCAGGACCCGGCGGGAGCGCTGTACTCGGTCGAGCCCGACGGCACGACGCGTGTGCTCCGCGGCGGCTTCGGCGTGACGAACGGCATCGAGTGGTCGGCCGACGGCAGCGTCATGTACGTCACGGACACGAGCACCTCGACGATCTACCGCGGCGCGTACGGCCCGGACGGCGAGCTCGGTGAGCTCGAGCCCTTCGTCAGCGGTGCCGCGCACGACGGGCTGGTCCGCGACGACGAGGGCTGCTTCTGGACGGCGGTCTACGGCGCCGGTCGCGTGGAGCGGTGGGACGCCGAGGGCCGGCACCTCGAGACCGTCGAGGTACCGGCACCGAACGTGACGTCCGTGGCGTTCGGCGGCCCGGACCTGTCGACGCTCTTCGTCGGCACCGCGCGTGAGAACAGCACCGAGGAGCAGCTCGAGCAGTACCCGCACTCCGGCGCGGTCTTCGCGGTGCCGACGCGGGTGCACGGCGCTCCCGCTTCCGCGTTCGGCGGCTGAACGGCGGGTACCGTGGGAGGTCGCCGATCCCAGGAGGCCCCGTGACCGAACAGGACGAACAGGACGACCGGACCCCGCCGCCCGCTCCCGACCCCGCCGGTGCGCTCGCGCGGGCCGAGGACGCCGACGTGCAGGTCGAGGTCGACCGGATCGCCGTCGACGGCACCTACGTCCGGGTGAGCTCGATCGGGCAGCCGGGCGACCGCGCGTTCGTCCTCGTCGCCGGGCTCGGGATCGCCGCGACCTACTACGAGCGGCTCGCGCCGCACCTCAACGAGAACGGCCCGGTGCACGCCCTCGACCTACCGGGCTTCGCCGGGGTCCCGCGGTTCCGCGGTGCCGTGTCGATCGAGCGGTACGCGGACGCGGTCGAACAGGTCATCCGCGAGCTCCGGCTCGAGGACCCGGTGCTCGTCGGGCACTCGATGGGCACCCAGGTGGTCACGGAGGTCGCCGCACGGAACCCGCACATCCGCGACCTCGTGCTCATCAGCCCGGTCGTCGACAGCCGCGCGCGGAGCATCCCGACCTCGGCGCTCCGCTTCCTGCGGTCCGCGCTGCACGAGCCCGCCGCGGTCCGGTGGCACGCCGTCACCGCGTACGCGCTCTGCGGGTGGCACTGGTTCCGGAAGGTGCTGCCGCAGATGATCGCGTTCCCGATCGAGGACCGCGCTGCCGAGGTGCAGGCCCGCACCCTCATCGTCCGCGGGGAGCACGACGCGATGGTGCCCCGCGACTGGGTCCGGTCCCTGGCGCGGGTGTTCCCGCACGCGGTGCTGCGCGAGGTCGTCGACGGTGCCCACTCCGTCATGCACGCGCAGGCGGACGCGGTGGCCCGGCTCGCCGTGGCGCTCGTCGACGGACGGATCACCGACCGTGGCGTGAGCTCCCTGCAGCGGGTGCGCGACGACACCACGTCGTCCGACCTGGCCCGGCTCGGCCCGAAGGACGCCTGGCTGGTCGTCAAGTCGCGCTTCATCGAGCTGTTCGGCATGGCGAAGGGCGACGACGAACAGCTGGAGCGGGCGAAGTCCGCACACGCGGTCGCGATGGCGGACGGCGACGGCATCCCCGTGGACCCGGACGACCGCCGTGCGGTCGTCGACGACGTCGCTCCCGAGGTGCGCGACCAGCACTGACGGCGCGCCCCGCGCACAGGGTGACGGCCTGGAGGCGCGACCCGACCCGTCAGGTCGGGCCGCGCCTCCAGGCCGTCGCGTCAGGACCCGCGCGTCAGGACCCGCGCGTCAGGATCCGCGCGTCAGGGTGTGATGCGGCCCGGCAGCATGTCCCGCGTCAGGCCGTGCGCCTCGGCGAGCACCTTCCGTGCCTCGTCGGTCTTGTCGGGGACGTTCCAGAGCAGCACGCCACGCACCGTGTCGTCGTCGTCCAGGTAGTAGACGACGCCGGTGGACAGCGGTTCCTGCCAGTCCTCCACGGTCTGCAGCTCGGTCGACACCTGGCCGACGGCCTCGTAGCCCGTGTCGAACACGTTCGAGTAGAACATCGGCGTGTGGTCGTACGTCTCGTCCGCGTCCGCCAGGTTCCGGCCGACCTGCCGGCCCTGCTCCTTCGCGTTGTCGACGTGCTCGACCCGACGCGTGCCGAGGATCCGGT
Organism: Curtobacterium sp. NPDC087080; assembly: GCF_044745105.1. Classification (NCBI taxonomy): domain Bacteria; kingdom Bacillati; phylum Actinomycetota; class Actinomycetes; order Micrococcales; family Microbacteriaceae; genus Curtobacterium; species Curtobacterium sp. NPDC087080. Next base: position 9,625 of record NZ_JBIUZP010000002.1, read on the forward strand.
CCGGGTACTCGGCGACGTCACCGGCGGCGAACACCGACTCGTCGTCGGTCACCAGCGTCGACGAGACCACGATGCCGTCGCGCACCGTCAGACCGGCGTCGGCGGCGAGCTGCGTCTGCGGCTCGATGCCGAGCCCGGCGACGACCGCGTCGGCCTCGAGGACGGACCCGTCGTCGAGCGTCAGGCTGACGCCGCCGTCCGACTCCGTGCCCTGTTCGACCCGTCGTCCGGTGCGGAGCTCGACGCCGTGGTCGACGAAGCGCTGCTGGAAGGCGTGCGCGAGGTCGTCCGGGAACATGTGCCCGCCGAGGACCTCGTCGGGCGTCACGAGGGTCACCCTGGCGCCGTTCTGCACGATGCCCGCGGCGATCTCGGTGCCGATGTAGCTGCCCCCGACGACGGCGACGTGCGCACCGGCATCGGCGAGCTCCCGCAGCCGGCGGTAGTCGTCGGCGCTGCGGAAGTCGAGGACCCGCGACGAGGGCGACAGACCCGGCAGGCTGCGCGGCTTCCCACCGGTCGCGAGCAGCAGGCGCTCGTACCCGTGGGTGTCGCCGGCCGAGGTCGTGACGGTCCTCGCCTCGCGGTCGATCGACGTCACCACGGTCCCGAGCACGAACGTCGCCCCGGTCTCCTCGGTGTGCAGGTCGACCTTCTCGTCCCAGCTGAACTCCGGGTCGGTCCAGAGCTTCTTGGACAGGGCCGGTCGGGCGTAGGGGCGGTCGGTCTCCTCGCTGACGATTCCGATCGAGCCGTCGGTGTCGATCTGCCGGATCCCGCGGGCAGCGGCGTCGGCCACCATCCCGCCGCCGACGATCAGGTAGCGGAAGTCGGTCATGGTCCTCCTAGATGGTGGCGACCGAGCCGGAGTCGACCCGGTAGTTCGACCCGTTGACGAAGCTCGCCAGGTCGGAGCAGAGGAAGGCGACGACGTTCGCGACCTCCTCGGGCTCCCCGCGGCGACCGAGCTCCATGTACGGACGCTGCTCGTCGAGGAAGCTCGAGATCGCCTCGTCGAACGAGGTCCCCTGCTCCTTCGCCCGCTCGTCCATCATCGCGTCGGTCATCGGGGTGTGGATGAAGGCCGGGCTCACGGTGTTCACGAGCAGGCCCTCGGACGCGTAGGACCGCGACAGGCCCTTCGCGAAGGAGAGCACGCCGGCCTTGGCGGCGCAGTACGGCAGTTCGTCGTCGTAGGGCTGGGATGCGTCCTCGGAGACGAGGTAGACGATCCGGCCCCACCCGCCCTTCCGGAGGTCGCCGATGAACTCGCGCGTGATGCGCACCGGGCCCATCAGGTCGACGTCGATGGTGTCGAGCCAGCCCTGCTCGTCGATCTCGTGGAACATCCCCTGGGCGCCCGTGATGCCGGACGACTGCACGAGGATGTCGATCTCACCGACGGCGTCGCGCACGCGCTCGTGCAACGTGGCGAGGCTGTCCGCCTTCGTCACGTCGGCGGCGAAGGCGAAGAGCTTGCCGTGCGGTGCCTCGAGCTGGTCGGCGCTCGTGTCGAGGCGGCCCTGGTCGAGGTCGGTGACGACCACGGTCGCACCCTCCGCCAGGAGGATGCGAGCCGTGTTCCAGCCGATGCCGGAGTCGCCACCGAAGACGAGCGCGACCTTGCCGGTGATGCCGAGGTCCACGTGTCGTCCCTACTCGTGCTCGGAGGCCTCGGCGACGGCCGGGGTCGTGGCGGCAGCCAGCGGGGTCCGCGGCTCGCGGTTCTCGGCGGAGACCATCCAGGCGAGCTGCTCGAGGCGCTCGATGAAGCCGTGGAGCAGGTCCGCGGTCGTCGGGTCCTCGTCGTCGACCTCGTCGTGCACGTCGCGCATGGTGCCGGTGGTCTGGTACAGCCGGAGCGTGATGGCGTCGATGGCGTCGTGCGTGTCGATCTCGCCGTCCGGGAAGGCGTCGAGGTGCGTGCCCGCAGCGACCGTGGCCGAACGGCCGTCCGGGATCGCGTAGAGCGCGCGCATGCGCTCCGCGGTGTCGTCGGCGAACTCACGTGCGGCGTCGACGATCTCGTCGAGCTGCAGGTGCAGGTCGCGGAAGTTGTGTCCGAGGATGTTCCAGTGGGCCTGCTTGCCCTGCAGGTGCAGGTCGACGAGGTCCACCAGGACGGCCTGGAGGTTGGCGGCGAGCTTGTCCGATGCGTGCATGATCGGCTCCTTTCGCGGTCGGTGACCCTTCTGGTCTACGCGGTCGCGTGGACGACGCTCTCAGTGCACGTGCACCCGGGCGTCCCCCGTGGGGCCGACGGTCGTGCTCCGGCGCCGACCGTCAGTGCTCGGGCGCGGGGTCCACCTGGTCGACGGCGTCGCGCATCCGCTCGAGGAAGGACGCGACGATGCGGGCGTCGTCGGCGGACAGCCCCTCGGCGATGGACATCATCCGCCGGTGCATCACCCCGAGGGTGGCGCGGACCTCGTCGTCGGTCTCGGTCGTGGGGGTGATCACGAGCGCGCGACGGTCGGTCGGGTGCGGGTCACGACGGACGTGGTTCGACCGCACGAGCCGGTCGATCAGGATCGTCGTCGAGGCCGACGAGATCTTCAGGTAGGCGGACAGGTCCTTCGGCTTGACCGTGCGACCGGCACGCTGCGCCTGCAGCAGGTAGCGGACGGCGAGCAGGTCGGTCTCGCCCATCCCCATCGAGTCGCGGGTCCGTCGCCGCATCGCGGTCTCGGCCGCCCGGTAGCGACGCAGGGCGTTCAGCACGGCGACGCCGCGCTGCGTGGCGTCGTCGTCGGGGAACCAGTACCCCGACGCCTCCGTGATCTCCTGCGTCGACATGCCGTTCAGGGTAACCCGTCTGGTATCTCGGTGGTCTAGCCGATCCGGATCCTGTGGACGGGTCGTCGCGGCCGTGCAGGACGGCCTGGAGGCGCGGCACCGTCCGGCACCGCGCCTCCAGGCCGTCTCGTGGTCACCGGGTGGCGACCCGGTCGCTCAGGCCGCGACGCGCGCGTCCGCCGCGTCCGCCAGGGCGCGGAGCGCGCCCTGCACGAGCTCGACGACCTCGGCGTCCTCGCGCGGGTGGGTCTCCGCGAACCGGACGACCGACTGCGGGATGGCGACCTTGACGTCCTCCAGGACCGTCGCGCCCGCGATGCCCGCGGACTTGCGGGCGTCGTCGTGCGCCCACACGCCGCCGTACTGGCCGAAGGCCGAGCCGATCACGGCGAGCGGCTTGCCCGACAGGGGCGACGAGCCGAACGGACGCGAGCCCCAGTCGAGCGCGTTCTTCAGCACGGCCGGCATCGTGCCGTTGTACTCGGGGGTGACGAGCAGGACGGCGTCCGCGGCGGCGACGGCGTCGCGGAAGGCGACTGCTGCGGCCGGCGGGGTGTCGCCGTCGATGTCCTCGTTGTAGAAGGGCAGGTCGACGATGCCGTCGAAGGTGGTGAGCGTGATCCCCTCGGGGGCGTGCTGCTCGGCGGCCTCGGCGAGCTTCCGGTTGATCGAGCCGGCGCGCAGGCTGCCGACGAGAGCGAGGACGTTCGTCATGGTGGTTCCCTTCTGTCCGTGACCGTTCGGTCACAGATGGTGTCAGGGACAACCAATGCGGACCCTGGACGCTGCATTCCCGGTCCGGAGCGGCTGGGTAGGTTGGCCCGGTGAGCACCCCTCGGACGCCCGCCAGCACCCCGCGCACCACCGACCCGGACTGGTGGCGCCAGGCCGTCGTGTACCAGGTGTACCCGCGGAGCTTCGCGGACACCGACGCGGACGGCCTGGGCGACATCGCGGGCATCACGAGCCGCGTGCCGTACCTGGCGTCGCTCGGCGTGGACGCGGTGTGGCTCTCGCCCTTCTACCCGTCGCCGCTCGCCGACGGCGGCTACGACGTCGCCGACTACCGTGACGTCGACCCGCGCCTCGGCACGCTCGACGACGTCGACACGTTCATCCGCACCGCGCACGAGCACGACATCCGCGTGATCGTCGACGTCGTCCCCAACCACACGTCCGACCAGCACGAGTGGTTCCGCCAGGCGCTGGCGGCTGCACCGGGGTCTCCCGAGCGTGCGCGCTACGTGTTCCGGGACGGGGCGGGGGAGTCCGGCGAGCTGCCGCCGAGCGACTGGGTGTCGAACTTCGGCGGCAGTGCGTGGACGCGGGTGCCGGACGGGCAGTGGTACCTGCACCTGTTCGCGCCGGAGCAGCCCGACCTCGACTGGTCGAACCCCGACGTCCGCGCGGACTTCGAGCACACGCTGCGGTCCTGGTCCGACCGCGGGGTGGACGGCTTCCGGGTCGACGTCGCGCACGGACTCGCGAAGGACCTGTCGACGCCGTACCGACCCTCGAACGAGCAGGCCCTGCCCCTCGACGGGTCGGACCCGCTGTACGACCGCGACGAGGTGCACGAGATCTTCGGGACCTGGCGCGCCGTGCTCGACGAGTACGACCCACCGCGTGCCGCGATCGCCGAGGCCTGGGCACCGGCGCCCCGCCGCGTGCTCTACGCCCGGCCGACCGAGCTCGGGCAGGCCTTCAACTTCGACCTGCTCGAGGCTCCGTACGACGCCCGGGCCTTCCGCACGATCATCGAGCGGAACCTCGCGATGTCGGCCGAGTCCGGAGCCTCCTCGACGTGGGTGCTGTCGAACCACGACGTGGTCCGGCACGCGACGCGGTACGGCTTGCCCGACGGTACCGACACCGACGCGTGGCTGCTGACCGACGGCACCTCGCCCGAGCTGGACCGCCGGCGCGGGGAGCGCCGGGCGCGCGCGGCGACGTTGCTGGTCCTGGCGCTGCCGGGGTCGACGTACCTGTACCAGGGCGAGGAGCTCGGGCTGCACGAGGCCCCGGCGATCCCGCACGAGCTGCTGCAGGACCCGAAGTGGATCCGCACCGGGCACACGGTGAAGGGCCGGGACGGCTGCCGTGTGCCGATCCCGTGGACGCGGACGGGCCCGTCGTTCGGCTTCGGCGACGTCGCACCGCACCTGCCGCAGCCGGAGGACTTCGGTGACTCGTCGGTCGAGGCCGAGGACGGCGACCCCACGTCGACGCTGTCGCTCTACCGCCGGGCGACGACCGCCAGGCGACGACTGCAGCAGGGTGAGGAGCTGACGTGGCTCGGTGCCGGTGACGACGTCGTGGCGTTCGCCCGGCACGACGGCTGGCGTTCGGTGTCGAACCTCGGGACGTCGCCGGTGCCGATGCCGTCCGGCTCCGTGGTGCTGGCGTCCGGACCGCTCGACGCGGGCGACGGGATGCTGCCGGGCGAGACCACGGTGTGGCTCGCCTGACCGAGGTGCGGCTCGGGTGTCCCCGGGCCATCCCTGCACAGCGTCGCTCAGAGGAGCCGTTCTCCCCAGGAGGACCCCACGGCCACTGACGAGGGTGCCCCGCTCGCGACGATCGGGGCATGACAGACACCTCGATCCCGACAACGGTCCACCCCGACGGCCGACGCCGCCACCGACGGCGCCCACGCAGCGCCCTCGTGAGCGGCCTCGTGGCCCTGACCGTCCTCGCGGCGCCGGCGCTCCTGCCGTCGAGTTCCTCCGCGGACGACCTCGCGTTCCCGTACGTGGACCGCTTCGACTCCGCGGCCGGCGGCACCCTGAGCGGGGATGCGCAGGTCGTCGGCGGGCGACTCCGGCTCACGGACCAGACGACCCACCAGGCCGGCGCCTGGTCGACGGACGACACCTTCCGGTCGGACCTCGGCCTCGACATCGAGTTCGCGTACTCGATGCACAACGACACCGGGGTGCCGGGGGCCGACGGGCTGCTGCTCTTCCTGGCGGACGGCCGTGCACAGCAGGGCGTCGGTGCCTACGGCGCAGCGCTCGGGTACGCCTGCCGGTCGAACGCCACCCAGGGCGGCGGGCCGCCGTGCGACCTCCCGGGGGTCCCGGGCGGGTTCGCGGCCGTCGCGGTCGACCACTACGGCAACTTCTCGCAGGACATCAACGGCTCGGGTCCGGGGCGTCGACCGGACTCGATCGTCGTGCGGGGGTCCGGTGACGGCACCACCGGCTACCGGTACGTCGAGGGGGTGCCGGCGCCGGGCGGCACACTCACCCAGGGGTCCGGGACGCGGCGGGTCCGGGTCAGCCTCGTCCCGGGGGCGAGCGGCGAACTGTTCATGACGGTCCGGCTCGAGGTCGACGGCGTGCTGCAGACCGTCCTCGACGGCGTCCCGCTCCACGGCCAGGGGCAGGCGCCGCTGCCGGACACGCTGCGACTGGGGTTCTCGGGCGCGACCGGTGACTACGCCGACGTCCACGAGATCGACGAGGTCCGGGTCTCACAGCCCGTCGACCTCGGCGTCGTGCAGGACCTCCCGGCGTCGGCCCGACCCGGAGACCCCTTCAGCTACACCGTCACCGCGTCCGACGCCGGTCCGAACCGATCCGACCCGAGCGCACTCCACGTGGACGTCCCGGACGGTCTGCGCGACGTGACGTGGTCCTGCAGCGCGACCGACGGGTCCGCGTGCGGCGCGGGTACCGGCACGGGCGACGTCGACGTCGACGTCGCGCTCGACCTGCTCCGGGACGGCACGGCCACGGTCACCGTGACGGGCACCGTCGCGGACGACGCCGTCGGGTCGCTCGAGAGCACCGCCACCATCACCCCGCCGGCGTCCCTGGCGGACGTCGACGAGTCGGACAACCGGTCCGTCGCCTCGAGTCGTCTGGACGCTGCACCTCGTCCCGAGGCGCAGCTCGAGACCGACAAGGCGGTGTCGCCCTCGACGGGCGTGGCACCGGGGGACGAGGTCGAGTACCGGGTGACGGCGCGGAACCGCGGGCCGGACGCTGCGCAGGAGGTCGGCGTGGTCGACGACCTGCCGGCGGCGATGCGGTTCGCCGGGTCCGACGACGACTGCTCTGCCGAGGGGCAGCACGTCACGTGTCGGTCCGACGAGGCGCTGGCGGTCGGCGGGACCCGCTCGTTCCGCTTCCGCGCCGTGCTCGACCCGGACTACCGGGGTGACGGCTCCGACGTCGTGAACGTGGCGACCGCGACGTCCCCGACGGACCCGGACGGCGGGGACCCCTCGCCGGAGGTGTCGATCGGCGTCACGGTACCCGGCGACGGCGACGGCGACGGCGACGGCGACGGCGACGGTGACAGCGACGGCGCGGGCACACCGCCGCCGACCCCGGTGGCGAGCGCGTCGCCCACGCCGGCTCCGGCCGCGTCGACGGGCGCCGGCGACGGACGGACCGCAGCTCGGGGGAACGGCACCGGAGCCCTCGCGTACACCGGAGCAGAGGGGCTCGTGCTCTTCGCCGCCCTGGCTGCTGCTGCTGTCGGACTCGGGGCCGGCGGATGGTGGGTCGCACGGCGCCGACGTGTGACCGACGACACCGACTGACCGACGACGCCGCCGGTCGAGGGCTGCTGGACCTCGGCCGGTGGCGGCGCTCCCGGTCGGGTCCGCTCCCGGTCGGCTCCTGGTCGGGCTCGCCTCCGGTCGGACGTCCGGGGCACCGGCGGTAGACTCGGACCACGATCCGCATGCCCGAAAGAGGTCCTGTGTCCGACTCCGTGGACGACGCCGGCCAGCGCGCGCGGTACTGGCCGATCCCCGTCCTCCGGGCCGTCCCAGCCGCGGTCGTGGCCCTCGTCATCACCTTCTCGTCCAACCACGCCGCCGGCTACGGCCTGCTGCTCTTCGGCGCGTTCGTGGTCGTCGACGCCGTCGTCCTCGGGTGGGCTGCCCTCCGCCGGATGCCCGCAGACGGGCGGTCCCGGGCGACCACGCTCGTGCAGTCGGTGGTCTCCCTCGTCTCCGGCGTCGCCGCACTCGCGACGAACGGCGTCGGGCTCCCGGCGTTCATCACGGTCGTCGTGGGCTGGGCCGTGCTGACCGGCGCCGTCGAACTGGCACAGGGCATCCGCGCGCGCGGTCGATCGCCGTTCGCCCGCGACTGGACGACGATCGGTGGCCTCACGCTGCTGCTGGCCGTGGCGTTCCTGCTGACACCGCCGGACTACTCCCAGCAGCTCGGCGGCGTCGAGCAGGTCACCGGCACCCTGGACGCCGCCGTCGTCCTGGTCGGGCTGCTCGGCGCCTACCTCGCCATCGCGGCGGTCTTCCACGTGATCGCCGGACTCTCGCACAAGTGGGGCACGACGGCACCTGCCGCAGCCCCGGACGGAGCACCACACGCATGAGCACCCCCAGCCGTCGCGACCGCCTGCGCCCCGCCGAGCTCCTCGTGATCTCGGCGGTCGTCGCGGTGTTCACCGGAGCGGTCGTGCTCTTCTCCACGCGGGAGCTCGAACTCTCCCTGGTGTTCCTCGGCGTCGCGTTCATCGTGGTCGTCGTGATCCTCGCGATGCTGCAGCTCGCGGCCTCGAGCGACCAGGACGACAACGACATGCTGGGCGGCCACCGGTCGCCGGGTGAGCGGTCCGAGGGCGACGACTTCCACTGACCCCGCTGCGGCAGTCGTCGGCGTCCGCGCCGACACGCCCGGACGTCCTGGTCCACGCCCTCCCTGTCAGGATCGGCACGCCGTCCGACACCGCTGTGTGAAGGGGGGACGACCGATGGACGTGACCGCGCAGACGGACGAGGAGATCGTCCGTGCGTTGGCGGCCGGTGACCGGGCTGCGTTGGCGCAGGTGTTCGACCGCCACGCCGCGGCGATGACCCGCTACGTCTGGGCGATCGTCGACGACCGGCACGACGTCGAGGAGGTCGTGCAGGACGCCTTCCTCCTGCTGTGGCAGCGGGCGGGGACGCTCGAGCTCCCCGCGGAGAGCCTGCTGCCCTGGCTGCTCGTCGTGTGCCGCAACCTCGCGCGGAACGCCGGGCGGAAGCGCTCGCGGCACCGCGCCGACGAGCTGCCCGAGACGCTCGCCGCCCCGGCCGAGCACGCCGACGCGGTCGAGACGCTGCGGTGGGTCCGGTCCGAGATCGCGGCCCTGCCCGAGCTCGACCGACGGATCTGCGAGCTCTGCCTGCTCGAGGGGCGCTCGTACGCCGAGGCCGCGGCGGCGCTCGGCCTGACGGTGGGAGCGGTGACCCAGCGGGTCTCGCGCAACCGTCGACGACTCGGGAAGGTGGTGATGCGCGATGGACACTGAGCCTCCCGTGGGCGACGAGCTGCAGCGCATGCTCGTCACGATGAAGCAGAGCGTGCTCGAGCACGCCGACCCTCGTCCGGACCGCCGTCGCGGGCGCACCGGGATCGTCGTCGGCGTGGTCGCCCTGCTCGCGCTGGGGACCGCTTCGGGTGCGGTGGCCCTCACCCTGACGCAGCAGGACCGCCCGGCCGCCGCTCCGGTGCCGACGCAGGAGCCCGCACCGGCGCCGTCGGCGACCACCCCGACGTCCGCGCCCATCACCGGTCGGCCGACTCCGCGCCCGGTGCCGTCCGCGACCCCCATGACCCCGGCGGTCGTGACGATCCCCACCTCGTGCCGTGCAACCGTGCCGGCGGGGGACTACGACCGGTTGTTCGGCGACACCCCGGTGCAGGAGTCCGTCGGGACGGAGGAGACGCCCGTCGGGACGGACAGCGCGGACGTGGTCGGCATCGCCCGGGCCGGCCGCGACATCTCCTGCCTGTGGATGGATCCGCGCGCGGACATCAGCGGACTCGACATGCGGATCGGACCGGCGCTCCCCGGTGCTGCTGACCGGTTGCGCGCGGGCCCGCTCGACTGCACGGAACAGGACGGCGGCCTGGTCTGCCGGATGTCGGTCCCGGCCGATCCGTACCCGGTCGACCGCGTGACGACCTGGTTCGTGCGGGACGACACCTACGTGGTCATCCGGCAGACCAACTTCCCGACCAACGGCCTCCTCGATGCCGTCGTCGGGGAGATCTGGGGGGACTGACGGCCGGGAGGCACGGGGCGGACCCGTCCCGTGCCTCCCGTCCGCCGGTGGGCTGCGTCCGAAGCCTGCAGGCCCTCAGGGCACGCGGGCCGCGACGACGTCGCGGGCCAGCGTCCGCGTCGCGCGGTTCGGCTCCGGATCGGTGCGCATCGCCAGGCCGATGCGCAGGGGCTCGACCGCGTCCTCGAGCTCCAGGACGGCGCCGTCGTGCCGGACGCCCGCGTCCGGCACGACACCGACGCCCAGTCCGGCCGACGCGAAGCGGACGACGGCGGGCATGTCGTTCATCTCGGCGACGACGCGTCGGCGGATGCCCAGCCGGTCGAGCGCCGTGTCGAGGATGGTCCGGTTGCCGAACCCGTGCGCGGTGTCGACGAACGGCTCCGCGGCGAGTTCGGCCAGCGACACCGACCGGCGACGTGCCAGGGGGTGGTCCGCCGCGGTGAAGACCCGGAAGGGCATCTCGCGCAACGGTTCGACCACCAGCCCCGACGGCACCGTCGGCAGCGCCGCGTACGCCAGGTCGAGCCGCCCGGCGACCAGGTCCTGCACGAGACCCGTCGTCCCCGTGGGTGACGTCATGAGCTCGACCGCCACGAGCGGGTGCCGCTGCCGGAACCGTCGGAGCACCCCGGTCAGGTCGACGACGTCCATGCTCGTGAAGATCCCGAGGCGCACCCTGCCCCGCAGGTCGGCGTCGTCGACGGTCGCCAGGTCCCGCATCCGATCGAGCGAGTCGAGCACGGACCGCGCGTGGGGGAGCAGGTCCTCGCCGGCGGTGGTGAGCACGAGACGGCGACCCGTGCGGTCGAACAGCCGCACGCCGAGCGCTCGTTCCAGGGACGCGATGCCGGCGGAGACGGTCGACTGCGCGGCCCACAGCCGCTCGGCGGCCCGCGTCACGCTCCCCTCGGACGCGACGGCCACGAACTGTTCCAGCAGGCGGGTCTCCACCGGACGAGTATCGACCGGATCGATGTCGATCATCAAGAGCGCCCGTTGGACTCGATGACCGGATCGGAGCACCATCGGAGCATGTCCTCGACCACCACCGCAGTCCCGGCTCCGCAGACCGGATCCCGCACCGTGCCCGCTCCGCGAGGGCGACGCGCGCACTCCCGCCGCCGCCACGGGTTCGGCTTCTGGGCCGTCGCCTTCGCGTTCCTGTCGGTGATGGCCTTCGCGACCGTCCCGGCGCCCCTCTACGTCATCTACCAGGCGCGTGACGGGTTCCCGACCTTCACCACGACGGTCGTCTTCGCCGCCTACGGTGTGGGGGTCGTCGCCTCGCTCTTCCTGGCCGGACACCTCAGCGACGTGCACGGGCGACGTCCGCTGATCCTGGTGTCGATCGCCCTCGAGCTCGTCGCAGCCGTGCTCTTCCTGCTGTGGTCGGACGTCGCCGGGCTCGTCGTGGCGCGGTTCGTGACCGGACTCGGCGTCGGCCTGCTCACCGCGACCGCGACCGCGCACCTGGGGGAGCTCCGGGTCCGTGCGACCGGCTCGTCGACGTCTGCGCAGGGAGCGAGCGTCGCCGCGGGCGCGGTCAACCTCGGCGGGCTGTCGCTCGGCGCCCTGGTCGGCGGGGCGCTCGCCGAGTACGTCGGACAGCCGCTCGTGGTGCCCTACGTGGTGTTCGTCGTCGCCCTGGTCGTCGCCTTCGCGGTGGTCCTCGCCGCGCCGGAGACCGTCGACCGTCCGGAGCAGCCGGTGCCGTACCGACCGCAGCGGATGGCTGCGCCCGACGGACAGGCCGGCGTGTTCTGGGCCGCCGGTACCGCCGCCTTCGCCGCCCTGGCGGTGCAGGGGCTCTTCACCTCGGTGGCGCCGACGTTCCTCGGCACCACGTTCCACGTCACCGACCGGCTCGCCGCGGGCGCCACCACGTTCGGGGTCTTCGCCGCGAGTGCCGTGTCGCAGATCGTCTTCGCGAAGCTGTCCCAGCGACGCCAGGTCCGGCTCGGTCTGGTGCTGCTCGTCGGCGGTCTCCTCGTGCTCGCGGTCGCCGCAGTGCTCCTGCAGGTCGCGGGCTTCATCGGTGGCGGGGTCGTCGCGGGTGCCGGTGTCGGGCTGCTCTTCCGGGCGTCGATCGCCCGAGCGGGGTCGCTCGTCGGGCCGGAGCAGCGCGGCGGCGTGCTCGCGGCCACGTTCCTCATCGCGTACGCGGGACTGACCGTGCCCGTCGTCGCCGTCGGCGCGGCGCTCCTGGTCGTGCCGACGCTCCCGGTGCTCCTCGGGTACGTGGCGTTCGTGGTCGTGCTCGCCCTGGTCGCCGGTCTGCGCCTGGCCGCCCACGCGGAGTAGCCCGCCGCGACGCGCTGTGCCGCGGAGGTCCGGCGCCGTGAAGGAGGGCACCCCTCCCGACCGGCGTCGGTGCCGCGACCGCCCGACCATCCCCTCGTGTCCCGGCATACTGGGGCGCATGTCCCAGCACCGCCGGCGCCCGGCCGTCACCGTCGTCGCCGCGGTCGTCGCGGCCGGTCTGGTCGTCGGCGGCTTCGCCCTGACGGCACAGCGCAGCGGTGAGGACCCGGTGGTCGGCGGCGGGACCCCTGCCGGCACCCCGGGCACCACCGTCGACCGCAGCGCACCCGCCGCCGACCGCAGCGCACCCGCCGCCGGTGGGACGACCCGCGACGGCACCGTCACCATCGAACGGACCGGCCCCGACCTGCCCGGCGCCGACGTGCTCGACCGCTGCGACTCCGACCGCCGCGCCGTCGTCGCCCGGTACGAGACCGCCGCCCTCGGACCGGTCGAACTGCAGTGCGGCACGTCCGGCCAGGGCTACGAGCACATCCGCGTCCGGCACACCGCCGACTGGCAGGACGTCGTCCGGGGCCACGGCTCGCGGGACTGGGACGACGCGATGCTCACCGCCGTCCGGTCCGTGCTCGAGTCGCCGCCCGACGGGTACCCGCAGGACGCCGGGGACGGCAAGGTCTGCTACGCCGCGGCAGTGCGCTTCGACGACGGGTCGCGACCGGCAGCGGAGCCGAACGTGCGGGTGATCGTGTCGGAGACGACCGACCGGGTGATCACCGCGTTCCCCACCGACGACGGCGGCTGCTGACCGCACCGCACCGCGCAGCTCGGTGCCGCGCCGTCCCTACGCGTGCACCTCGTGCTCGTGCCGCTGGTGCGACGCGGGCTCGAGCTGGAAGGTCGAGTGCTCCACCGGGACGTCGAAGTGCTCGGCGACGCACTGCTGCAACGCGTCGAGGATCCGCGGCGCGTGGGCGGTCGAGAAGCAGTGGTCGTCCACCACGACGTGCGCGGTGAGGTTCGGCACCCCCGTCGCCACGAGGGTCGCGTGCAGGTCGTGCACGGCGATGACGTGGTCGAGCTCGAGGATGTGCGCGCGCACGTCGTCCAGGTCGAGCCCGGGCGGTGTCGACTCGAGCAGCACGTTCGCCGTCTCGCGCAGCAGCCGGACCGCGCGCGGCAGGATGAGCAGCCCGATCAGGATCGCCGCGATCGAGTCGGCCCGCTCCCACCCGGTGACCGCGAGCACGACGGCGGCGGCGATGACCGCGACGGACCCGAGCGTGTCGTTGAGCACCTCGAGCCGCGCCGCCCGCGAGGTGAAGCCCTCGCCCGACGCCCGGGCGAGCACCGCGTAGGCGACGAGGTTGCCGACGAGTCCGACCACACCGAACACGAGCAGCGGGCCGGCGTGGACCTCGGCGGGGACGAACAGCCGCTGGATCGCCGAGACGACGACGAAGACGCCGACCGCGAGCAGGATGGCTGCCTGCGCCGTGGCACCGAGCACCTCGGCGCGCTGGTAGCCCCACGTCCGTTGCGCCGTCGGTGAGCGGCGCGCGAGCCGGGTGGCGACCAGCCCGATGCCGAGGCCGCCGGTGTCGACGACCATGTGCCCCGCGTCGACGAGCAGCGCGAGGGAGCCGGTGACGACCGCGCCGACGACCTCGGCGAGCAGGATCCCCGCCGAGATGCAGAACGCGACGAGCAGTGCCCGCTCCGAGGCGCCGGCGTGCCCGTGCGCGTGGTCGTGTCCCATGCCTCGATCGTAGGGAACCGTGCCGACACCGTGCCAGGATCGGCAGCGTGACCCGGTCGCCCTACGAGCTGACGACGCCGGAGGACGTGCTCGCCCGGCTGCACCCACGACTGCGCACGTACTTCGGGGCGGTGCCGTCCGGTCACGTCGGTCGCGGCGAGGGCGTGTTCGCCGTCGTCGGGACGCCACGGCGCTGGATCTGGCCGCTCCTCGCCGTCTTCGCGCGGGACGCCGTGATGTTCCCCGTGTGGGAGCGGGACGTCCCCTTCACGGTCGAGAACCGCCCGGCTCGCGTCGGCCGCGGCGCCGTGGACGGCCGGGAGGCATCGGTCGCCGTGCGCGCGCACCGCACCTTCCGCTTCCGCTCCGGGAGCCGCACGATGGTGGACGCCATCGCCGCCGGACCGCACGGACTCGTCGACCACCTCGGTCGCCGTGGGCGCGTCAGCGCCCTGCTCCGGGCGGAGGTCGACGCGGACGGGCCGGACGCGGGCGCCCTGCGCCTGGTCTCCACCCGCGTGACGGTGCGTGCGCTGGGACATGACCGGAGCCTCCCGGCCGTCGTCGCCCCGCGCGTGACGCTCGTGGAACGATTCGATGACGATGCCGACGTGCAGCGCGTGTCCCTGCGGCTCTCGGCGCCGCTGGTCGGCACGCTGTACCGGTACGAGGGCTCCTTCCGCTACCGGGTCGAGCCCGATGCGAACGGGCCGGACACCGGACCAGGCCGGACACCACGACGGGGGCAACGATGAGCGACGACACGACCGGCGCACCCAGGGGTCGCGCCGTGATCGCGGGAGCGGGCGGCTTCGTCGGGCAGTACCTGCAGCGCGCCTTCCGTGACGAGGGGTACGAGGTCGTCACGGTCGGACGCACCGGCGACGCGGTGTGGGGCAACACGCTCCGCATCCGCGAGCTCGTCGACGGCGCCGCGATCGTCGTGAACATGGCGGGGAAGAGCGTGAACTGCCGCTACGGCCGTCGGAACCGGGCGGAGATCATGCGCTCCCGGGTCGACACCACGCTCGAGCTGGCCGAGGCGATCCGCACCGCCGAGCACCCGCCGCCGCTGTGGCTGAACGCCTCGACCGCGACGATCTACCGGCACGCCGACGACCGACCGCAGGACGAGGTGACGGGGGAGCTCGGCGAGGGCTTCTCGGTGTCGGTCGCCAAGGCGTGGGAGGACGCCCTGTTCAGCGCGGACCTGCCGCACACCCGTCGGGTCGCGCTGCGGATGGCGATCGTGTTCGGCGACGGCAGCGCGCTCGTCCCGCTGCTCCGACTGGCCCAGGCCGGCCTCGGCGGGCCGCAGTTCGACGGGCCGTGGTTCCCGACGCGTGCACGGCTCCGGGCGGGTACGTACCACCACGACCGGCACACGCGTGGGCGGCAGCGGTTCAGCTGGGTGCACATCGCCGACGTCCTCGGGGTGATCCGGTTCGTGCGCGACCACGAGGACATCGA
Organism: Curtobacterium sp. NPDC087080; assembly: GCF_044745105.1. Lineage (NCBI taxonomy): Bacteria > Bacillati > Actinomycetota > Actinomycetes > Micrococcales > Microbacteriaceae > Curtobacterium > Curtobacterium sp. NPDC087080. The sequence goes on from NZ_JBIUZP010000002.1 coordinate 24,945, forward strand.
CGGACCCGTGAACGTCTCGAGCCCGGAGCCGTCGGACAACCGGACCGTGATGGCGACCATCCGCGACGCGGTCGGGCGGCGCTTCGGCCTGCCGACGTGGCGGTGGATGCTCGAGATCGGGTCGTTCGCGATCCGCACCGAGACCGAGCTCGTGCTGAAGAGCCGGTGGGTCGTCCCGACGCGCTTGCTCGAGGCGGGCTACGAGTTCCGGTACCCGCACCTGCGCGGCGCCCTCGCCGGGATCATCGCGGAGCGCCGGCAGCACCGGGGCTGACCGGCTGCGGCACGGGTGTGCCGCCGGTCTCGGGCGCCCCGTCGGGCTCGGCGGTGATCGCGGCCCCGTGAGACGCCGGCGTCCTCGCGAGACGGTCCGGAGCAGCCGAGACGGTCCCGGAACCGGCGGCGTCTCGACGCGACGGCGGCGTCTCGGCGTCGGCGGCCGGCACCAGCCTCGAGGTCCGCGACGACCACAGCACGGCGACCACCACCACGGCGCCCGCCACGACCTCGACCACATCCGGCACCTCACCGAACGCCGCCCACGACGCGAGCACCCCGATCACGGGCACGAGCATCGAGAACGGCGCGACGGTGCTCGACGGGTACCTGCCCATCAGGCGCGACCAGATCCCGTAGCCGACCAGGCTGCCCGCCACGACGATGTAGAGCAGGCCGAGGTCGGCCGGCAGCGCCGACGCGGTGAACGCCGTGCCGAACGCCTGCCCGACCCGCGCCGGACCCTCGACGAGCAGCGACAGCGCGAACATCGGCACCGGCGGGACGACCGCCCACCACAGGGTCAGGTGGAGCGGGTTGACCGGCCCGGTCCGCCGCGTCGCGACGTTGCCGAGCGCCCAACCGAGGGCCCCGCAGAGCACGAGCACGACCGGCAGCAGCGCCGCGGTCTGCGCCCGGTGCACCGCGATGACGCCGAGGGCCGCGACGGCGACGGACACCCCGACGACCTGGCGCGCGGTGAGCTTCTCGCGCAGCAGCACCCCGGCGAGCACGACCGTGAACGGCGCCGACGCCTGGATCACGAGCGACGCGAGGCCCGTCGGCATCCCCGCTGCCATGCCGAGGTACAGGAACGCGAACTGCAGCACGCCGAGCGTCGCGCCGACGAGCACGATCCACCGGAACGGGACCTTCGGGCGCGGCACGAACAGGATCGTGGGCAGTGCAAGCAGGGTGAAGCGCACGGCGGCGAGCAGGAACGGCGGCCAGTGGTCGAGGGCGATCGCGGTCGCCGGGAAGTTCAGGCCCCACGCCACGGCGACGACGAGGGCGAGGATGCGGTCGCGGAAGAGCACGGATCGATCGTCCCGCACCCGACGCGGTAGCACCAGCGCACGGTCCGACAGTGTCGTTGTAGGGTCCCTGCATGGTCGGCTTCGACATCGCCCTGCTGCCGGTCCTCCGCGAGCTCGCCGAGCGCGGCAGCGTCACCGCGGTCGCCGCCGCCACGCACCGCACGCCGAGCGCCGTGTCGCAGCAGCTCCGCACCCTCCAGCGCCAGGCCGGCGTGCCCCTGGTCGAGCGGGTCGGGCGCGGTGTCCGGCTCACCGCGGACGGACGGGCGCTCGCCGACATGGCCACCGGTGTCGCCACGGCGCTCGCCACGGTGGAGTCGGCGTGGTCCGAGCACCTCGCCGGGGTGGGCGGGACGGTCGACCTGGCGGTGTTCCCCTCGGCGGCCGAGCTGCTCCTGCCGGGGCTCCTCACCCGGATGCGAGCACACCCGGGCATCGTCCTCGAGCTCTCCGACGTCGACGTGAGCGAGGGGGAGTTCGCCCCGTTGACCGCCGACCACGACGTCGTGATCGGCCACCGCCCGGACGGCGCCCGACGCGCCGATGGTGCCGCTGTCGAGACGGTCGCCCTGCTCCGAGAACCGCTCGACGTCGCCCTGCCGCTCGACCACCCGCTCGCAGGCCGGGAGCGCGTCGGCATCGAGGACGTCGTCGACGAGACCTGGATCGGCGTGCCCGAGGACTACCCGATCGACCGCGTGCTCACCGCGTTGGCGGAGGCGTCCGGCACCCCGCCGTCGGTGGCGTTCCGCACGATCCACCTGCCGGTGATCGAGAACCTCGTCGCCGCGGGACACGGGATCGCCCTGGTGCCGCGGTACACGTCGGGGACGCGTGCGGCGGGACGCTTCCGGTTGGCGACGCTCGCCGACGTGCGGGCCGGGCGGCGCATCGAGGCGCTCGCCCGGCCGGACCGCGCGGTCCGACCCGCGGTCCGCACCGTCCTGGAGGCGCTGGTCGCCGAAGCGCGCTCCGTCACCACCTGAGGTGGTGCGGTGCGCGGCGGGGCCGCCCCGCGCCTCCCGTCCGCCCCGCCCGCTCGCGCTCTCGCGGGACGCAACGTCGGCGGCTGCTCGCAGGGGTGTACCGCTGCGAGGAACCGCCGACGTTGCGTGTTGCGGAAGGGTGCGGCCTAGACGTCCAGGCGGTCGACCAGCTCGTCGGCCAGCCCCGTGTAGGTGCCGGGCGTCAGGTTCGTCAGCCGTGCCTTGGCACCCGACGAGATGTCGAGGCCGTTCACGAACGCGACGAGCTCGTCCTGGCCGATGCGCTTGCCACGCGTCAGCTCCTTGAGCATCGCGTACGGGTCCTCGATGTTCGACTGCCCGGCGGTGACCTCGGCGCGGATGACCGTCTGGATCGCCTCGCCGAGCACCTCCCAGTTGCCGTCGAGGTCCTCGGCGAGCCGGCCCTCGTTCACCGCGATCTCGCCGAGCCCGCGACGCAGGTTGTCGAGCGCGAGCAGCGAGTGGCCGAACGCGACACCGATGTTCCGCTGCGTCGTGGAGTCCGTCAGGTCGCGCTGCAGGCGGCTCGTCACGAGGGTCTCGGACAGCGTCGAGAACAGCGCCGACGAGATCTCGAGGTTCGCCTCGGCGTTCTCGAACCGGATCGGGTTGATCTTGTGCGGCATCGTCGACGACCCCGTGGCACCGGCCACCGGGATCTGCGTGAAGTACCCCATCGAGATGTAGGTCCACACGTCGGTCGCCAGGTTGTGCAGGATCCGGTTCGCGTGGCGCACCCGGTCGTACAGCTCGGCCTGCCAGTCGTGCGACTCGATCTGCGTCGTCAGCGGGTTCCACGTCAGGCCCAGGCCCTCGACGAACTCCTTCGACAGCGCGGGCCAGTCGGCCTCGGGGTCGGCGGCGAGGTGCGCCGAGAAGGTGCCCGTCGCGCCCGAGAACTTGCCGAGGTACTCGCCGTGCTCGATCTGCGTCAGGACGCGCTCGAGGCGGTACACGACCACCGCGAGCTCCTTGCCGAGGGTGGTCGGCGTCGCGGGCTGGCCGTGCGTGTGCGACAGCATCGGCACGGCGCGGAGCTGCTCCGCCATCGTGCGGAGCGTCGCCAGGACGGCGCGGTAGGCGGGCAACCAGACCTGGTCGACGGTGTCGCGCACGGTCAGGGCGTACGACAGGTTGTTGACGTCCTCGCTGGTGCACGCGAAGTGCGTCAGCTCGGCGATCGCGTCGAGCCCGAGCTCGGACAGGCGACGGCGGACGAAGTACTCGACGGCCTTGACGTCGTGCCGCGTCGTGGCCTCGATCTCGGCGAGCTCCGCGATCTGGTCGTGGCCGAACGTCTCGACGACCCGGCGCAGCGCGGCCTTGTCGTCGATGCTCAGCGGCGAGGTGGTGAACATCGCGTGGTCGGTCAGGAAGATGAGCCACTCGACCTCGACCACGATGCGCGCGCGGTTGAGGCCGGCCTCGGAGAGGTGCTCGCCCACCGTGTGCACGACCGGGTAGTACCGCCCGTCGAGCGGGCTGATCGGCTGCGGGGGAAGGGGGGTCATGGGGCTCCCTGACGGACTGCCGGTTCGAGTTGGCGGAAGAGCGCCCGGCAGGCCCGCTCGACGGTCGAGAGCACTCGGTCGAACTCGTGCCGGTCCGCGTAGTACGGATCCGGTACGTCGGTCTGCTGGGGCCAGGCGTCGTCGTACCGCAGCAGGAGCGTCACCTTGGCGGCGTCGTCCATCGTCGGTGCCCACGAGCGCAGGACGCGTTCGTGGGAGCGGTCGAGTGCGACCACCAGGTCGAGGTCCGGGAACCGGTCCGGGTCGAACTGGCGGGCGCGATGCCTGCTGCCATCGTATCCGCGCGCTGCGAGCGCCGCGATCGTCCGCTCGTCCGCGGGCTCGCCGACGTGCCAGTCGCCGGTGCCCGCCGACTCGACGACGAAGCGGTCGGCCATGCCGGCGTCGGCGGCGACCTGCGCGAAGACGATGCCGGCCATGGGAGATCGGCAGATGTTGCCGCTGCAGACGAACGAGACGCGGAACGGGGCGTCGGCGTCCGGGCTCATGTGCACATCATGGCGCACGGACGTGACGTCCGCGACGGTGGTCACGGACGTCGGCGGTCCAGCACCGGGCGCACGACGAGTCCGATCAGCCACGAGAACACGGCGAGCACGAATGCGCCGACGATGCCCCAGCCGAAGGACTCGACCTCGAGCCCGAAGCCGATCGCGTCCGAGATGCCGGCGACGATGAGCAGCAGCACGGCGTTCACAATCAGCGAGATCAGCCCGAGCGTCAGGACGTACAGCGGGAAGGCGACGATCCGGATGATCGTGCCGATGACCGCGTTCACGAGCCCGAACACGAACGCCACGAGCAGGAACGTGAGCACGACGGCGGTGGTGTCGCCGTCGCCGAACGGGGTGACGGTGACGCCGCTCACGATCAGGGTGGTGAGCCAGAGCGCGACGGCGTTGACGACGAGGCGGACGAGGAATCGCATGCCGCCATGATGCCCGTCGCACCCCGGACGGTGCCCGGTAGCCTGTGCGCGTGACTGACGAGCGCGTGCACATCCGGCCCGAGGTGGCCGTCCTCCCCGCGTACAAGCAGGGTCGGCAGGCCGCGCCCGACGCGTTCAAGCTCTCGAGCAACGAGAACCCGTTCCCGCCGCTGCCGGGTGTGGTCGAGGCCGTGCAGGCGCAGACCGCCTACAACCGCTACCCGGACGCCACCGCCCTGGCCGTCCGGGCCGTGCTCGCGAACCGGGCCGGGCTCACCGTCGACGAGGTCCACGTCGCGCCGGGCAGCGTCGCGATCCTGCACGAGTTGGCGAAGGCGACGAGCGGCCCCGGCGACGAGATCGTCTACGCGTGGCGCTCCTTCGAGGCCTACCCGGGTGTCGTGACGGTCGCCGGTGCCACGAGCGTGCAGGTGCCGAACCGACCGGACGGCGGGCACGACCTCGACGCGATGGCCGACGCGGTCACCGACCGGACCCGCATGGTGATCGTCTGCACGCCGAACAACCCCACCGGTCCGGTCGTGACGGGTGCCGAGTTCGAGGTGTTCATGGCGCGGGTGCCGTCCACCGTGCTCGTGGTGCTCGACGAGGCCTACGCCGAGTTCGTCACCGAGCCCACCGCGGTCCGCGGGACGCCGCTGCTCGAGCGGTACCCGAACCTCGTCGTCCTCCGCACGTTCTCCAAGGCGTACGGACTCGCGGGCCTCCGTGTCGGCTACGCGTTCGGGCCGTCGTACGTGCTCGACGCCGTCCGTGCCTGCGCGATCCCGTTGTCCGTGACGGCGCAGGGCCAGGCGGCCGCGCTCGCGAGCCTCGAGCGCGAGACCGAGATGCTCGACCGGGTCGCCGAGCTCGCCGCGAGCCGGGACCGCATCGTCGCCGCGCTGCGCGGCCAGGGCTGGGACGTGCCGGACGCGCAGGGCAACTTCGTCTGGCTGCCGACGGGGGAGCTGACCGCACACGCCGCAGAGCGGTTCGAAGCTGCCGGCATCATCGTCCGGGCCTTCGGGAACGAGGGGATCCGGGTGTCCATCGGGGAGCACGAGGCTGTGGAAACGCTCCTCGAAACGGCGGGGTCGCTTGTGGGGGACCTCCAGGCGGCCCGGTAGGCCCTGGCGTTACGCTGACCGACATGTCATTCCACGCCGCGGCCCCCGCGACGGCCACCGTCCGGATCCTCGACCTCGAGGGCCGGTTCGTGGAGACCGACGAGAACGCCGAGTACGCCGCCGTCGCGCGGGCGATCCCGGACGAGACCCTGCTGGCGATGCACCGCCGCATGGTGCTCACACGTCGGTTCGACCACGCGGGCCACAACCTCCAGCGCACCGGTCAGCTCGGCCTCTGGGTCCCGAGCCACGGACAGGAGGCCGCGCAGGTCGGCTCCGTCTTCGCCCTCCGTGCACAGGACCACGTCTTCCCGTCGTACCGCGAGCACGCCGTCACGATGCACCGCGGTGTCGAGCCGATGGAGATCATCGCGATGTACCGCGGCCAGACGCACGGCGGCTGGGACCCGGACGAGCGCGGCAACACGCACATCTCGACGCTGGTCATCGGTTCGCAGACGCTGCACGCGACGGGCTACGCGCTCGGTCAGCAGCTCGACGGCGACGTCGGCACCGGCGACCCCGACCGCGACGCCTGCACCATCGTCTACTTCGGCGACGGCGCGACCAGCCAGGGCGACGTGAACGAGGCGTACGTCTTCGCCGCGTCGACGAAGGCCCCCGTCGTGTTCTTCCTGCAGAACAACCACTGGGCGATCTCGGTGCCGGTGTCGGTGCAGTCGCCGACCCCGCTCGTCGACCGCCCGCGCGGCTTCGGGATCCCGAGCGTCCGCGTCGACGGCAACGACGTGCTGGCGTCGTACACGGCGTCCCTCGTGGCGACCGACCACGCCCGCTCCGGGAAGGGCCCGGCGTTCGTCGAGGCCGAGACCTACCGCATCGGCGCGCACACGAGCTCCGACGACCCGACCCGCTACCGCCTCGACGACGAGCTCGCCTCGTGGGTCGAGCGCGACCCGATCGCCCGTTCGGCCGCGTACCTGCGCAGCCGCGGCGTCACGGACGAGCAGCTCGCACGCTTCGACGAGGAGGGCGAGGACATCGCCGCCGACGTCCGGCGGGCGACCGTGGCGCTGACCCCGCCGTCGGTGGACGTCATGTTCGACAACGTGTACCGCGAGCCGCACCCGGTCACCACCGCGCAGAAGGCCTGGCTCGAGCAGTACGAGGCCGGGTACGAAGGGGGCTCCCACTGATGAGCACGACCGAGCAGCTCTTCGACTACACGCTCCGCGCCCACCCGGGTGCCGGCGAGGTCCCCAGCGAGCCCGTGCAGACCCTGCCGATGGCCAAGGCGCTCAACGCCGGCCTGGCCGCCGCCATGGCCGCCGACGACAAGGTCCTGCTGATGGGCGAGGACATCGGCCAGCTGGGCGGCGTCTTCCGCATCACCGAGGGCCTGCAGGAGCGCTTCGGCGCCGAACGCGTCCGCGACACCCCGCTCGCCGAGGCCGGCATCATCGGCACCGCGATCGGCCTGGCGCTGCGCGGGTACCGCCCGGTCGTCGAGATCCAGTTCGACGGCTTCGTCTGGCCGGGCTTCGACCAGATCACCTCGCAGCTCGCGAAGATGCAGAACCGCCTGCCGCAGCACATGTCGCTGCCGGTCGTCATCCGCATCCCCTACGGCGGCCACATCGGCGCCGTGGAGCACCACCAGGAGTCCCCGGAGGCGTACTTCGCGCACACCCCGGGTCTGCGCGTGGTCAGCCCGAGCACCCCGAACGACGCGTACTGGATGATCCAGGAGGCGATCGCGTCGAAGGACCCGGTCGTGTTCCTCGAGCCGAAGTCGCGCTACTGGCCGAAGGGCGAGGTCGACCTCGTCGACGGCCACGTCCCGATGCACACCACGCGCGTCGCCCGCACCGGCACCGAGGTCACCCTCGTCGGCCACGGTGCGATGGTGGCGACCCTCATGCAGGCGGCGGACATCGCCGAGGCCGAGGGCACCAGCTGCGAGGTCATCGACCTCCGCTCGATCTCCCCGATCGACTGGGAGCCGCTCCTGGCATCGGTCCGCAAGACCGGTCGCGTCGTCATCGCACAGGAGGCCTCCGGCTTCGTCAGCGTCGGCAGCGAGATCGCCGCGACCGTCGCCGAGCAGTGCTTCTACACGATGCAGGCGCCGCCGATCCGGGTGTCCGGCTTCGACGTCCCCTTCCCGGTGTCGAAGCTCGAACACCTCCACCTGCCGGACGCGGACCGTGTCCTCGAGGCCGTCGACCGCGCCCTCGCCTACTGACCGAACCGTCCGAACGTTCGAAGGAGCCGCAGTGCCCGCCGCCGAATTCCCCCTGCCCGACGTGGGCGAAGGCCTGACCGAGGCCGAGATCGTGCAGTGGCGCGTCGCGATCGGGGACGAGATCGCCGTCGACCAGGTCCTGGTCGAGATCGAGACCGCGAAGTCGCTCGTCGAGCTCCCGTCGCCGTTCGCCGGCACCGTCACCGGGCTGCTCGTCTCCGAGGGCGACACGGTCGAGGTCGGCAAGCCGATCATCCGGGTCGACTCGGACGTGCAGGTCGCGTCGAGCGCTCAGCCGGGAGGCCCGACCCCCGTCGCCGACAGCGTCCCGGCCTCGCCGGACGTCGCCGCCACCCCGCCTGCCGCGCCCGCCGCCCCGGCTCCCGTCGCGCAGACGCCACCGGCGCCCGCCCAGCAGGCCCCGGTGCAGCAGGCCCCGGTGCAGCAGACGCCGCCGGCCCCGGCCACCGCAGCGGCGTCCGCGCAGCCGCGGCACGCCGCACCGGTCGCGGACCACGCGACCGTCGTCGGCTCCGACGAGTCGTCCGGTGCCGTCCTGGTCGGGTACGGCTCCGCGACCACGTCCCCGTCCCGCCGGAAGCCGGGCGCCCGCCGGGCCGCAGCGCTCGCGGCCGAGGCGAGCCGTGCCTCCAGTGCGGACGCCGTCGCCGCGGCCGAGGCCGCTTCGGACCCGGGCGAGGACACCATCTCGCAGGCCGTCGGCGAGCAGGGCTCCCGACCGCGCAAGGCCGTCGTGTCGGGCATCGTCCTGGCGAAGCCGCCCATCCGCAAGCTCGCGAAGGACCTCGACGTCGACCTGACCGAGGTCGTGCCGACGGGTCTCGCCGGCGAGGTCACGCGCGACGACGTGATCCGCCACGCGAAGCAGGCCGGCGTCTTCCGCAACATCGAGACCCCCGAGTGGGGCGACGTCCGCCGCGAGACCATCCCGGTGAAGGGCGTCCGCAAGGCCATCGCGAAGGCGATGACCACGTCGAAGTTCACGGCACCGCACGTGTCCCTGTTCGTCGACGTCGACGCGACCCGCACGATGGAGTTCGTCAAGCGCCTGAAGTCCTCGCCGACGTTCGCCGGCGTCAAGGTCTCGCCGCTGCTCGTCTTCGCGAAGGCGGTCATCTGGGCCGTCCGCCGGAACCGGTCGGTGAACTCGACCTGGACCGACCAGGAGATCATCGTCCACCACTTCGTGAACCTCGGCATCGCCGCGGCGACCCCGCGTGGGCTGATCGTGCCGAACATCAAGGACGCGCAGGACATGTCCCTGTTCGAGCTCGCCAAGGCGCTCGAGGACCTGACGCTGACCGCGCGTGACGGCAAGACCACGCCGCAGCAGATGGCGGACGGCACCGTGACGATCACGAACATCGGTGTGTTCGGCATGGACACCGGGACGCCGATCCTCAACCCGGGCGAGGTCGCGATCGTCGCCATGGGCACGATCAAGCCGAAGCCGTGGGTCGTCGACGGCGAGGTCCGCTCGCGCATGGTCACGACGATCGGCGCGTCCTTCGACCACCGGGTCGTCGACGGTGACGTGGCCTCGCGCTTCGTGCACGACATCGCCTCGGTGATCGAGGAGCCGGCGCTGCTGCTCGACTGAGCACGCGTCCCGACGGTCCTGGTCCGGCCCGGTGCTGCGGGAAGCCGCAGGACCGGGCCGGATCGCGCGGACGTCGCGTGGTGTCCACCCGCTTGTCGGGGGTGCGGGTGATGATCGGAGCATGGCCCACCAGCTCCTGACCCCACAGCAGGAGATCCGGACGGATCGCCTGGTGCTGACACCGCTCACGCCCGCCGACATCGACGACGTGCACGCGGTGTTCTCCGACGCGCGGACGTGGGGGCACCTGCCCTCCGGACGGCACGCCGACCGGGCGACGACGGTCGACCTCGTGCAGCGCAAGATCGGTGGGCGAGCTCGCCACGGCCTCGGATCGTGGACGGTCCGCACGACGGACGGTGCGTTCGTCGGCGTCGGCGGCGTCGACATGACGGCTGCGGGGGTCTGGAACCTCGGCTACCGGTTGGCTCCCGCGGCCTGGGGGAACGGGTACGCCGGAGAGGTCGCGCGCGCAGCCGTGGCCGAGGCGCACCGCGTAGCCCCCTGTGCACCGGTGACCGGTCGGGTGCTGACCAACAACCCGGCGTCGGCAGCGGTGCTGCGGAAGGCCGGACTGTCGCTCGTCTGGCAGGGGCCGGCGTCGGTCGCTGCCCCGGACGGCGTGCTCCGTCAGGTGTGGACCGACCGCGAGCTCTCCGACGACCAGTTCGCCTGGCTCGTCCGCAACGCCTGAGACGCGCTCCCGTCACCCCGCTGCGGACAGCGCGTCCGCGAACGGCCCGACGTACGACCGGAACGACCACTGCACGGTGTTCCAGTCGTGACCGCTGCCCGGCGCCGACCCGATCTCGACCCGGGCCCCGGCAGCCCGTGCGGCCGCACCGAGCTTCTGCGCGTTCTCGCTGAACTCCCGGTCGGACGACCCAGCGGTCAGCCAGAGGGCGTGTCCGTCGAGCCCGTTCTCCCGCATCTGCGCGATCGGCGCCGCCGCCCGCCATGCCGCCACGGACCCGCCGAACGCCTGGTCGGCGCTGTGCTGCGGGCCCTGGTCGGTCGGTTGGAGCTCGCTCGACACGGCCAGCGCTGCGCCGAACTCCGACGGGTGTCCGGTGAGGAACTGCATCGTGCACGTGCCGCCCTGCGAGAACCCGGTCAGCCCCCAGGCCTTGCGGTCGGTCGTCACGGGCAGGTGCCGCTCGATCCACGTCGGCACGTCGTGCATCACGTAGGTCGCCACGTTCCCGAGCCGTGAGTCGACGCACATCGTGTTCTTGCCCGGCGCGGAGAGCTGGTCGACGCTGACGACGATCGGTGCCCGACCGTCGTGCGCGCGGGCGTACGCGTCCAGGGGTTCCGCCAGACGACCGGCGGTGAAGAGGTCCCCGGGGGCGCCCGGCTGCCCCGAGAAGGCGATGACGACGGGCAGCGGGCGCGGGTCGCGCACCAGGGCTGCCGGCGGCAGGTAGACGACGGCCGGCCTCGCGTCGAAGTGCGAGCGGGTACCGGGGATGCGCGCGGTGCGGACGACCCCGGCGGTGGGCATCGTGTCGAGGGGAGCGGCTGCCCGGTCGTAGGCGGGCCACGGGTCGCTCTGCACGACGGTGCCGAGCGTCGGGTACTTGCCGAACTCGACGTTGATGCCGAGCGCGGGCACGACGAGCGCTGCCGGCACCAGGACGATCGCGATCGCGCGACGCCATCGTCCGCCCTGCACCAGGCCCGTGACCGCCAGGGCGAGCGCTGCGCCGGCGAAGGCGCTCCACATCTGCGTGATCGGGCTGAGCGCGACGCCGAACAGGTCGACGACCTGCGTGGTGAACCAGCAGGCGACGAGCACGACGAGCGCGGCAGCGGCGGCGATGCCGGCGCGCAGGGCCGCCCGGCGCCACGCCTGCCGCGACCGCCACTGCCGCACCGCGGGAAGCAGGACGGCGACCGCGAGCACGGCGAACGCCAGGTCGGCCGGCACGAGCTTGTTCGGTGCCTGCAGTTGTGTCGCGAGCAGCCACTCGGAGGGGCTCACGAGCGGGTGGCCGGCTGCTTCGCCACCGGTGCGACGTGGGCCTGGCGGAGCGCCCACAGGTGCTTCGGTCGGAGCCCGGGCACGTACGCGCTGGTGAGCGCTCGGGCGACCCGGGGTGCCTGCAGTGCGCTCGGGACGACGAGCCAGAGCGGTTCGTGGCGCGCGCCGAACTTCTCCTTGAAGCGCTGCAGCGACCGGAAGCCGTACACGGGCTCGAGCGCCCGGGCGAGGAGCGCCGACCCGCGGGCCACCCACGACCCGGCGTCGGTGTGCGGTGCGAGCGGCGTGCCGGAGAGGCTGATGGTGGTGAGGCCGGCCTCGCGGGCACGCAGGGCGGTGCGGGCGATCAGGAACTCCATCACCCCGGGCATCCCGTCCTCGCCGCGCCGCATGACGTCGAGCGTGTACCCGGTCAGGGCACCGTGCTCGTACACGGGCAGCCAGCTCGTCACCGCGGTCACCCGACCCTCGGCGGTCACGGCGAGCAGCAGTCGGACGTCCGGGTCCTCGAGCTCGCGGAACCCACCGAGCGTGAAGCCCATCTCCGGCAGACGGCGATCGGCTGCCCAGCGGGTGCAGATCGCCTCGACCTGCGCGCGCTGGTCGGCGTCGAGGGCGGCGAGCGTCGTCCACTCGTCGCGCAGCCCCTCGCGGTCGGCGCGGTTCGACGCGGTGCGCAGGTCCTGGCGCTTCTTGCCGCGCAGGTCGAACGTCGTGACGTCGAGCACGGACTCCACGCCGACGGGGAAGGACGCCCACCCCTCGGCCGCGAGGATCGCCCGCACGGGCTCGTGCACGCTCGTGAACGCGGGGGTCCAGCCGTTCCGCTCGCAGGCTCGGGCGAACGCAGCGACCACATCGGCCCGGTCCGCGGCGGCGCACGCCGGGTCCGACACGGTCAGGGCGACGTCGCCGTGCACGCGGTAGGCAACGGCACCGAGCCCGTCGGGGTGGGTCCAGGTCGCGTTGCCCTGCCAGGTGCCCATGTGCCCGAGCGTGCCGGCGTCCCCGTCGCGGAGCATGCCGAGGTAGTCCTCGCCGCAGGTCGGCGTCGCACGGAAGCGGGCCCGCACCAGCTGGCCGCGGAGCACCACGATCGCCAGGAGCACGGCGGCGGGGACGGCCCAGGCGCCGAGGAGCGTGACCTGCCACTCGACCTCGTCGGTGGTCATGCCCTGCCACTGCACGAAGCCGTCCTGCAGCGGCTCGATGAGGAACACGTCGGCGAGCACGGCGGTGAGCGTCACGAGCAGGCCCGCCGCCAGGACGATGCCGGTGCGACGGCCGCGCTGGACGAGCCACGCGGCCCCGACCAGGAGCACCCCGACGAGCACGGTCGCCCGGTCGCTCATGGCACCGGCGAACGGCGACAGGACGCCGTCCGGCTCCGGCACGACGAGCGTCACCAGGGTGCCCGCACCGAGGGCGACGAGCGTCGCGACGACGATCGACCGCGGGTGGGCGGCGACGGTCCGGTCGGTGCGCGGCGCGGTCGGGGCCGGTCGGGAGGCGCGGCGCACCACGAGCGCTCCGGCGACGGTCCCGAACAGGGTCGCCAGGGCACGAGCGGTGTCGGACCCGTGGCCGGCGAACAGCACCAGGGTGAGCACCACCGTCCACAGGACGGCTCGGACGCGACGCCGACGTGCCGGCGGCATCGTGGCGGAGGCCGCGGCGAGCAGGGCGGTCGCGACGGCGGACGGGGCGAACAGCGGTTCGCCCGCGGCGGCCTCGGCGTGGGCCTCGCCCATCGCCGACCCGACCGTCACCGCCAGGAAGGTGACGCCGACGGCCGCGAGGGGGGCGCCCACGCCGACGAGGACGGTGCGCAGCGACCCGAGCGTGCGTTCGGCCAGCACCGTGACGGCCACGACGACCGCGAGGGCGGCCCAGGCGACCGGTGGGTGGTGCGGGAAGTCCGGCTCGGCGTGCGCGACGCGTGCCGTGACGGCGAGCAGGACCGAGGCGACCCCGACGCCCACGGAGACGGGGTGTCGACGGATGCTGGCGACGAGAGCTGACTGGACCACGCTGCCATCACAGCCGAACCTGCTGGGCCGGTGCATCGGGCGGTGGCGTGAACACCGGTGGCCGATCGGCCACCGGCCGTCCTCCGGAGGGCTGGCCTCCGTCGTCCACCGCCCGCTCGCCCCGTCGCTCAGGGGACGGGGGCGATCGGTCGGTGCTCGACGGGCAGGCGCAGGTGCAGCGCGAAGCCGTCGCCGGGCTGCGGGCCGGAGTCCAGCCGTCCGCCGAGGAGCGAAGCACGTTCACCGAGTCCGATGAGCCCCAGCCCGGACCCGGGCAGCTCGAGGCGGTCGGCACGTGCGGGGCCGTTCACGAGGTCGACGAGGACCTCGTCGCCGTGCAGCCGTCCGCTGATCCGGACGACGGCGCCGGGGGCGTGCTTCCGGACGTTCGTCAGGCCCTCCTGCACGAAGCGGTAGACCGCGCGCTGCACGGGCAGGGGCAGGGTGTCGGGCAGGTCGACGGCCGCCTCGGTCTCCAGTCCGCTCGCGGTGACGAGTCGCGGCAGGTCGGCGAGCACGGGCTGGGGCGCGATCTCACGGTCGGTGCCGCCGGAGGCCCGGAGCACCTGGACCATCTCGCGCAGCTCCTGCAGGGTCACGACGCACAGCTGCCGGATCGTCCGTGCGAACGCCCGCTCCTGCTCGTCGCGCCCGGCCATCTGCACGCCGCCGGCCTGCACCGCGATGAGGGTCACCTGGTGCGAGACGACGTCGTGCATCTCGCGTGCGAGCAGGGCGCGTTCGCGCGAGAGGGCGACCTCGGCGGCGCGGCGTCGTTCCTCGGCACGGGAGGCGCCGAGTTCGGCGATCCGGTCGACCAGGACGGCCCGGGTCCGCACGAGCAGCCCGATCGCGAGCGGACCGAGCGCGAAGATGAGGGCGTAGACGACGGACACGACGATCTCGTCGAGCTGCTGCGGTGGCCCGACGACGAAGCCGCTGAAGCCCACGAACTGCACGACCGCGGCGACGAGCATGAGCCACCGCCGGTCGGTGCGCTCACCGAGCGTGAAGAGGGCGATGCTCGCCGCGACGACGCCGGAGCCGATGAACAGGCCGGGCATCGTCAGCGCGAAGGTCAGGACGGGCAGGCGCCGACGGAGGACGAGCGCACCGGCAGCGACGAGCGACAGGGTGATCTCGGTCGTCGTGGCACCCGCGATGTCGAGGACGGCGTCGACGACCGCGGCGGCGAGGAAGAGCGCGTCGACCAGCCACCAGGGGGCGGGGTGGGCCCGTGCGCGACGCAGGCCGGCGTCGACGAGTGCGTCGAGCCTCCCGTCCGCCCGCACCAGCAGTCGGCGGAGGCGACCGGTCGTGGTCGGCTCAGCCATCGAGCAGCCCGGCCTCCGCCGCGCGGAGCGCGAGCTGGACGCGGGTGGTGACACCGAACGCGGCGAGGAGGGCGCGGACGTCCTCCTTGACGGTGCCGGTGCTGACGCCGATGCGCTGGCCGATCTCGGGGTTGCTGGCGCCCTCGGCGACGAGCCGCACCACGGCGTGCTCCCGGTCGGACAGCTCCGGTGCCGGCGTCGTCGGCCGGTGGGCGAAGAGCCGGGTCCGGTCCACGCCCGGCGCCAGGACGATGCCGCCGCGGGCGAGCGCCCGGACGTACTCGGCGAGTGACTCCGGGTCGGTGTCCTTGAGCAGGAAGCCGGCCGCCCCGGACTCCATCGCCCGGGCGACCACCTGGGTGTCGGTGTCGAACGTGGTCAGCATCGCGACGGCCGGGGGCTCGGGCAGCTGCCGGAGCGCGGCGAGCACCTCGAGCCCGTTCACCCGCGGCATGCGCACGTCGAGCAGGACGACGTCGGGGGCGTGCCGTTGCACGGTCTCGACGGCGTCGACGTCACCGCTCGTCGCGACGACGTCGATGTCCGCCGCTGCGCCGAGGATGAGTTCGAAGCCGTACCGGACGAGGGTCTCGTCGTCCACGATCACCACCGAGGTCACGGGCGTCATCTTGTCACGGCGTTGGCTTCTCGCACCCCGGTCGCTACTGTGAGGACGACTGGTCATGTCCGCGCAGGACCAGCTGGGCGACCACCGCCTTCGAGCCGACGAGCACCGGAGCACGAGGACCGCATGACGAGCCGCATCACCGAGGGCGCTGAGCCGAAGCACCAGCAGCTCCGGCGGATCCTGCTCGACCTCGCGACCACCCGGCTCGCCCCCGGCGCCGCGATCCCCTCGGAGCGGCAGCTCATCACCGAGTACGGGGTGTCCCGGATCACGGTGCGCGAGGCCCTCGGGCAGCTCGTCAACGAGGGCTACCTGGAACGTGTGCGCGGCAAGGGCACCTTCGTGGCGCACCGGCCCGTGCAGTCCACGCTGCACCTGGCGTCGTTCACCGAGGAGATGCGCTCGCTCGGGCACGTGCCGACGACCGTCGTGCTCGTCCGCGAGGAACGGGTCCCGCCGGCCGACACCGTGGCGGCGCTGCGGCTCGACGCCGAGGACACCGCGTACCACCTCAAGCGCCTGCGGATGGCGGACGGGGCACCGGTGTCGGTCGACGACGCGTGGCTCTCGGCGTCGGCGTTCCCGGGGCTCCTCGACCAGGACCTGTCCGGGTCGGTGTACTCGCTCGCGGCGGACACGTACGGCACGCCGATCGACCGCGCGCAGCAGACGGTGGCGGCGAAGCCCGCGGCCGACGACGTCGCGACGCTGCTCGGGACGCGGACCGGGGCGCCGCTGCTCGAGTTCGACCGGGTGTCGTACTCGGCGGACCGGCCGGTCGAGCACGCCCGCTCCTGGTACCGCTCGGACCGCTACCGGGTGCAGATGGAGGTCACCGCCCGGCGCACGGTCGCGTAGCCCGCTGGCCCGCCCGCCCGGTCGCCCGGTCGCCCCCGAGTCTCGCGTGCAGCGACGGTTCTCGCGCTGCCCCGCCCGAGATCGGTCGCTCGAGCCGAGACTCGGGCGCGGCGGCGACCGGCCCCTGCCGTCAGACCGTGTAGAGCGTGGCGCCCTCGGCCAGCGTCGTGCCCACCGTGGCCTGCTCGACCGAGTCCGGCGAGCTGCCGAGCACGACGACCGGGCAGACGGGGGAGAAGCCGGCGGCCTCGATCACGCTCGGGGTGAACCGCACGACGGGGTCCCCGGCGTGCACGGTGTCGCCCTCGGCGGCGAGCAGCTCGAAGCCCTCGCCCTTGAGCTTCACGGTGTCGATGCCGACGTGCACGAGCACGTCCGTCCCCGCCGAGCCCTGCAGCGCGAACGCGTGCGGGTGCAGCTTCACGATCGTCCCGTCCACGGGGGCGACCGCCGTGACCGCGCCCTCGACGCCCGACGGGTCGACCGCGACCCCGGCGCCGACGAGCTGCCCGGCGAACACCGGGTCGGGCACGTCGGCGAGTGCGACGACCGGGCCCGCGAAGGGGGTCCGGACCGCGGTCACAGTTCGTCGCCGTCGATCGAGTCGTTGATGTCCTGCGCGAGGTTGTCCGCGATCGGGCCGACGATGACCTGCCACCCGGTGCCTCCACCGACGACGGCCTGGGCGCCCGCGGCCTGCAGGGCGACCTTGTCCACGAGGTCGCCGTCCTCCACCTCGACGCGGAGGCGCGTGATGCAGCCCTCGACCTCGTCGATGTTGTCCGCGCCACCCAGTGCGGCGATGATGTCGGCTGCCTTGATGTCGGCCATCGTTTCCTCCTCGTTGCGGATTCCGTGCCGGGTTGACACGCATCTGGTCACCGGTTCAGACTACGGAACTGGTCATGACCGGACAGGACCGCTCCCGGCGGTACCGCCGAGGCTACCCGGGCCGTGCACGTGACTCAACTCCCCAGTGCCCCAGCTCCACCCGATGACGAGAGGAACGCCGATGAGCACCGCTGCTGCAACGGACGTGCCGGAGAAGAAGACCCCGAAGAAGCAGTCGAAGCTCTTCGCGAACGCCCAGCGCCTCGGTCGGAGCCTGCTCCTGCCGATCGCGGTCATGCCGGCCGCGGGCATCCTGCTCCGCCTCGGACAGTCCGACATGCTCGGCGCGATCCCCGGCTTCGCGCAGGGCGCGTCCATCATCGCCGCGGCCGGCAACGGTGTCTTCACCTGGCTCCCGCTCCTCTTCGCGGTGGGCATCGCGATCGGCTGGGCGAAGAAGTCGGACGGCACGACGGCGCTCGCCGCAGTGGTCGGCTACATGGTCATGTACCAGGTCTTCGCCGCGATGTCGCCGATCGTGCTCGCCGGCGTGAAGGACGCGAACGGTGAACAGGCGACCATCAACTTCGGTGTCCTCGGCGGCATCGTGATGGGTCTCGTCTCCGCCGTCCTGTGGCAGCGGTTCCACCGCACGAAGATGCCCGACTTCCTCGGCTTCTTCTCCGGCCGTCGCCTCGTGCCGATCCTGACCGCCGCCGCCGCACTGGTCATCGCCGTCCTGATGTCCTTCGTGTACCGCTACTTCGACATCGCGCTGTCCGCCGCCGGCCAGGCCGTCGCCGACAACGCCGTGCTCGGCGGTGGGATCTTCGGGTTCGTGAACCGCATGCTCATCCCCGTCGGCCTGCACCAGCTGCTCAACTTCTTCCCCTGGTTCCAGCTCGGGAGCTTCACGAACGCGGCCGGGGACGTCGTGCACGGCGACATCCCGCGCTTCCTCGCCGGTGACCCCACCGCGGGCATCTTCCAGACCGGCTTCTTCCCGATCATGATGTTCGCGCTCCCCGCCGGTGCCCTCGCCATCTGGCGCAACGCCAAGCCGCAGAACCGCAAGCTCGTCGGCGGCATCATGCTCTCGGCAGCGCTGACCTCGTTCGTCACGGGCATCACCGAACCGCTCGAGTACTCGTTCATGTTCGTGGCGTTCCCGCTGTACGTCATCCACGCGGTCCTCACGGGCACCTCGCTGGCGCTGGTCAACGCGCTCGGGATCCACGACGGCTTCTCGTTCTCCGCCGGCGCGATCGACTACGTGCTCAACTTCGGCAAGGCCGACGGGGCGATCTGGCTCATCCCGATCGGTCTGGCGTACGCGGTCGTCTACTACTTCCTGTTCAGCTTCGTCATCAAGAAGTGGAACCTGCGGACCCCGGGCCGCGAGGAGGACACGATCGCCGACAACACGATCGACGCGGCCACGAAGCCCTGACCGCCCACCTGTCGGTCTGGAGGCGCGGTGCCAGCTGGCCCCGCGCCTCCAGACCGTCGGGCGATTGATTTTGACAACCGTTATCAGCAAGCCGTACGCTCGCAGCATGCAGAACCGCCGCCTCCTCGCCCTGCCGCTCGTCGTCGGCGCCGCAGCCCTCGCACTGACCGGGTGCGCCACGTCCTCCGCCTCCGGTGACGCCTCGGGCGACGGGACGGTCCGGGTCGTCGCATCGACGAACGTCTACGGCTCGATCGCGCAGGAGATCGGCGGCGACGACGTCGAGGTCACGAGCATCCTCGACGACCCCTCGCAGGACCCGCACTCGTTCGAGTCGAGCGCGAAGACCCAGCTCGCGGTGTCGAAGGCCGACCTGCTCATCGAGAACGGCGGCGGGTACGACGACTTCATGACCACCCTGGCGAAGGCATCGGGCACGACGGCCGACACGATCAACGTGGTGGACCTCTCCGGGCTCGACAAGGGCGGCGACGCGGAGTTCAACGAGCACGTGTTCTACGACTACCCGACCATGGTGAAGCTCGTGGCCGACCTCGAGCAGCGCCTGACGAAGCTCGACTCCGCGCACGCCGACACCTTCGAGCGGAACGCGAAGGCCCTCACCACGAAGCTCGACGACCTCGAGTCGCAGACCGCCGCGGCCAAGGAGAAGGTCGACGGTCAGAAGGTGTCGTACACCGAGCCGGTGCCCGGGTACCTGTTCGACGCGATGGGCCTGGACAACGTCACGCCCGAGGCCTTCTCGGAGGCGATCGAGGAGGGCGACGACGTCCCGCCGGCGGCGCTCAACGACACCCTCAAGCTGTTCACCGAGAAGCAGGTGGAGCTGCTCGCCTACAACGAGCAGACCTCCAGCGCGGAGACCGAGCAGGTCAAGAAGGCCGCCGAGCAGGCCGGCATCCCGGTCGTCGGTGTGACGGAGACGCTCCCGAAGGGGGAGGATTACGTCTCGTGGCAGCAGGCGAACATCGACGAGATCACGGGGGCGCTCACGAAGTGACCGCGGTCCAGACCCCCTCGCGAACCGCTGCGGCCCCCGGCCGTGGCGGTTCCGCCGTGCTCGCCCTCCGCGACGCCGCGCTGTCGTACGGCTCCCGCGCGCTCTGGTCGCACCTCGACCTCGACCTGGCGCCGGGTGAGTTCGTCGCCGTGCTGGGGCCGAACGGCGCCGGCAAGACCTCGCTGCTGCGCACGGTCCTCGGGCAGCAGCGCCTGACGAGCGGGACGATGTCGTTCCTCGGGCAGCCCGTCCGGCGCGGACACCGGAGGATCGGGTACATCCCGCAGCAGCGCCTCATGGAGTCCGGCACGCCGCTGCGCGCGCGGGACATGATCGCCCAGGGGGTGACCGGCTCGCGGTGGGGCGTCCTGCCCGCCAGTCGGGCCGAACGCGCTCGGGTCGACCGGATCCTCGACGAGGTCGGTGCCACCGCGTTCGCCGACGCCCCGGTCGCCGAACTGTCCGGCGGCGAGCAGCAGCGCACCCGCGTCGGGCAGGCGATCGCCGCCGACCCCGCCCTGCTGCTCTGCGACGAGCCGCTCATCTCGCTCGACCTCCGCCACCAGCGCGGCGTCACCGAGCTCATCGACCGGCAGCGCCGACAGCAGGACGCCGCCGTGCTGTTCGTCACCCACGACGTCAACCCGATCCTCGACGTCGTCGACCGCGTCCTCTACATCGCCGGCGGACGCTTCCGCATCGGCGCCCCCGACGAGGTCCTGCGCGCCGACGTGCTCACCGACCTGTACGGCACGCCCGTCGACGTCGTCCGCACCATGGGTCGGATCGTCATCGTCGGCGCGAACGAGGCCCACGACCAGACCGGTGCGCACCACCACTGCGACCCCGACCCGCACGCCACCACCCCGGACGAAGGGCGCATCTGATGGACGTGCTGTCGACCGTCTTCTCGTTCCAGGACTACGGCGAGCTCCTCGTGCTCGTGCAGAACTCGATCTGGGCCGGCGCCGTGCTCGGCATCGTCGGCGGGCTCATCGGCCCGTTCGTCGTCGCCCGCAACATGCCCTTCGCGGTGCACGGCATCTCGGAGCTGTCGTTCGCCGGGGCCAGTGCCGCCCTGCTGTTCGGTGTGAACGTCGTCACCGGGTCGCTCGTCGGCTCGGTCGTCGCCGCGCTGCTCATCGGCCTGCTCGGCTCGCGGGCTCGGGACCGGAACTCGATCATCGCCGTGCTCATGCCGTTCGGCCTCGGGCTCGGCATCCTCTGCCTGGCGCTCTACAAGGGCCGGGCGGCCAACAAGTTCGGGCTGCTCACCGGGCAGATCGTCTCGGTCGACAACCCGCAGTTGACCTCGCTGATCGTCGTCTCCGCGATCGTCGTCGTGACGCTCCTGGTCATCTGGCGCCCACTGATGTTCTCGTCGGTCGACCCGGACGTCGCCGCCGCTGCCGGGGTCCCGGTGCGGACGCTCGCGATCGTGTTCATGCTCGCGCTCGGGCTCGCCACGGCGGTGTCCGTGCAGATCGTCGGCGCGCTGCTGGTGCTCTCGCTGCTCGTCACCCCGGCCGCCGCAGCACTCCGCCTGACCTCGCACCCGGTGGTCGTCCCGGTGCTCTCGACCGTGTTCGCGGTCGTGTCGGTCGTCGGTGGCATCCTGCTGGCACTCGGCGGTGGGCTGCCGATCAGCCCCTACGTCACGACGATCTCGTTCGTGATCTGGGTGGTGTGCCGGATCGTCGGCAGCCGCAGGGACAGGCGCGGACGCGACCGCATCGCGGACCGTGAGCAGACCGACGGGGGCGGGACGCGCCTCCAGACCGCGACCGACGCGTCGACCGACGCGACCCGCAGGGAAGGAGTCACCGCGTGAACGCCGTGCAGAAGCCGAAGCGGAACACCTGGCAGCGTGAGGCCGTGCGCAGCGCACTGTCCGGCACCGAGGGGTTCGTCAGCGCGCAGGCGCTCCACCAGCACCTGCGGGACGGCGGCTCCACGATCGGACTGGCCACCGTGTACCGGGCACTCGCCGACCTGGCGACGGAGGGCGACGCGGACTCCCTGCAGCAGGACGGCGAGTCGCTGTACCGGGCCTGCACGACCGACGCGCACCACCACCACCTGATCTGCCGGAACTGCGGCCGCACGGTCGAGATCGAGGCGGACCCGGTCGAGCGGTGGGCACAGGAGGTCGCGGCCGCGAACGGCTTCACGAACGCCAGCCACGTCGTCGACATCTTCGGAGAGTGCGCGGTCTGCACCGCGGCGCGCACCGGCGAGTAACCTCCCGCGCATGCACGTCATCCTGGTCCCGGGGTTCTGGCTCGACGCGAGCGCGTGGGACGAGGTGGCGCCCGTCCTGCAGGAGGCCGGGCACTCCGTCCAGGCGATCACGCGGACCGGTGACACGCTCGACGAGCAGGTCGCCGGGATCGTGGCGGTCCTCGACGCCGTGGCGACGCCGGACGAGCCCGTCGCGCTCGCCGGGCACTCCGGTGCCGGCCCGATGGTGCTCATGGCGGCGGACCAGCGGCCGTCGCTCGTGGCGCACCTGCTCTACGTGGACACCTTCCCCGGACCGGACGGAGCCGTCGTCAACGACGAGCTGCCCGTGGTGGACGGGGTCGTGCCGCTGCCGTCGTGGGACGTGTGGGAGCCGGCGACGATGCGTGGCATGACGCCGGAACGGCGCGAGGCGTTCGAGCGGCGGGCGGTCCCGGAGCCCGCGGCCGTGCCCACCGATCCCTTCCACTACGCCGACCCCGCACGGCACGCGATCCCCGCGACGGTGGTGTCGTGCGAGATCCCGGCGGAGGACCTCGCGGCCATGGTGGCCGAGCACCACGCGTGGACGACGGAGCTCGTCGCGGTGGAGGACCTGACGATCCTGGGGCTCGAGACCGGGCACTGGCCGATGTTCACGGCCCCGAGGGAGCTCGGCGCGCTGCTGGTGCAGGCGCTGGCGCCGCGGCCCACCGCGGGGCCGTAGACGCCAGCGCGGCTGGTCGGCTGGTCATCCGGTCGTCCGGTCGTCCGGGCTTCCGGGTGCGGTGCTGCCGAGTCGCCGGGCGGCCGGCACCGAGCGAGCACGACATGCCGTCGGTGACCCGTCCCGCGGGCAGAAAGCGTCGGTGGAGACGGTCGAGCGCGACGGAAGGTACCCACTCGGTGGGCCGACGGGCCGGACCGGAACCGGCGTGACGGGGCCGAGCCGCGCCTCCAGGCCGGTACCGGTGCGACCCGGACGGGAGGACCGGCTTGCGACACGCGCGGCCGTCCCGTAACGTTGACCCCTGGTCCGCCGCGTCCGCGTGGCAGACCCAGTTGTTCCAAGCCCTCCGACCGTCGCGTACGCCGCGGTCGCGCGGTGTCCGACGGTCCTTCGACAGGGTCAGCGGGCCTGGGCGGCGCGCACAACCCCCTCGCTGCGGTCACCTCCGGTGACGAGCGCGTGTGCGCCAGGCAAGTGACCTTGGGAGCGGCCGTCCGGTCGCTCGGTACCTCAGGAGGAAACCATGGCAGCAGTGTGCCAGGTGACCGGAGCCACCCCCGGCTTCGGACACAACATCTCGCACTCGCACCGCCGGACGAAGCGCCGCTTCGACCCGAACGTGCAGAAGAAGACGTACTACGTGCCCTCGCTTCGTCGTAACGTCACGCTCACGCTCAGCGCTAAGGGCATCAAGGTGATCGACGCACGCGGCATCGAGTCCGTCGTCAAGGATCTCCTCGCCCGTGGGGAGAAGATCTGATGGCCAAGAAGGGTCAGGACGTCCGTCCGATCATCAAGCTCCGCTCCACCGCGGGGACCGGGTTCACCTACGTGACCAAGAAGAACCGTCGCAACAACCCGGACCGCCTCGTGCTCAAGAAGTACGACCCGGTGATCCGCAAGCACGTCGACTTCCGTGAGGAGCGCTAAGCATGGCGAAGAAGAGCAAGATCGCGAAGAACAACCAGCGCGCCGAGGTCATCGCGCGCTACGCCGAGCGTCGTCTCGAGCTGAAGAAGGCCCTCGTGGACCCGAACGGTACCGACGAGTCGCGTGAGGCCGCCCGCGTCGGCCTGCAGAAGCTCCCGCGCGACGCGTCGCCGGTCCGCTACCGCAACCGCGACGCCATCGACGGTCGCCCCCGTGGCCACCTCGGTGAGTACGGCATCAGCCGTGTCCGCTTCCGTGACATGGCCCACCGTGGCGAGCTGCCGGGCATCACGAAGAGCTCCTGGTAAGCACCAGCTCCACCGAACGCCCCGTCCCTGCAGAGGGACGGGGCGTTCGTCGTCCCGGGCCGAGCGGGGTACACGGTCGCCACATCCGTCACTCGGACCCCTCCAGACCCTCGACAACCCCGGAAATCCGGGCGAGTCGGTCGTCCGCACCCCGCTCGGCTGGTAGGTTCGCTGACGGTTCCGCCGGGCGTGCTCGTCCTCGGGACCACCACGTCCAGGGCACCCCGCTCCGGGCGGGCGGGCGTCCCGACGTCCCACCGACACTGCAAGAAGTCCGAGGAGGACATCCATGGCTGACAAGTCACTGAACCGCACCGAGCTCGTCGCTGCCGTCGCGCAGGAGTCCGGCCAGAGCCAGGCCACCGTCAACGGCGTCGTCGACGCGCTGTTCAGCGTCGTCTCGTCGTCGGTCGCCGACGGCACCAAGGTCACGATCCCGGGCTGGATCGCCTTCGAGAAGACCCACCGCGCCGCGCGCACCGGCCGCAACCCGCAGACGGGTGACGCCATCGAGATCGCCGCGAGCGACTCGGTCAAGGTCAGCGCCGGCTCCAAGCTCAAGGCCGCCGTCAAGTAAGACCGCTCAGCAGCACCGGAAGGGACGGCCTCGGCCGTCCCTTCCGTCGTTCCCGGGGCCGGTGCGTCCGCCGGCCGGTCCTCCCGTACAGCCGGGAGGCACCGCCCACCGCCCACAGGTCGGCCCACCGGCGTGCCGTGGTCGGCCGGGCACCGCCTAGGCTTGTCGGGTGGACCGGATCGCACGCATCGCCGGCCCCGCCGTGCTGCTGCTCGTCGGGTTCGTCTCGCTCCTCGTCGCCCTCGTGATCGGCGGCGGGGCGGATCGTGCACTCATCGCGGACCCGGGAGCGGTCGTCCGCTTCGGCCTGCCGATCGCCCGGCTGGTCGTCGACCTCAGTGCAGCAGCGACGATCGGCGGCCTCGCGCTCACCGTCGTCGGACTGTCGCGCACGCGCCCCGAGTGGAACCGTGCGATCGACGTCGCGGCCGGTGCCGCCGGGGTCTGGACCGTCGCCGCCGCGGCCACGACCTTCTTCACGTTCCTGTCCGTCGCCGGTTCGGCCCTGAGCCTCGACGAGCAGTTCGGGCAGTCGATGGGGGTGTTCCTCACCGGGACCGACCTCGGTACCTCGTGGCTGGTCTCCGTGCTCGTCGCCGCCGCCGTGACGGTGCTCTGCTTCGCGGTCCGCGGGCGCGGCATGGTCGCGCTCACCGCCGGCATCGCGATGGTCGGGCTCGTGCCGCTCGCGCAGCAGGGGCACGCCGCCGGCACCGCCAGCCACGACTCGGCCGTCACCGCGCTCGGGCTGCACCTGGTCGGCGCCGCACTGTGGGTCGGCGGGCTGCTGCTCGTCGTGCTCCTGCGGGGCGTGCTGCCCGGTGACCGGCTGCCGCTCGTCGTCGCGCGGTACTCGAGCATCGCGCTCGGCTGCTTCGTGCTCGTGGCCGTGTCGGGAACGGCCTCCGCGATCATCCGTGTCGGCACCCCGGCGAACCTGCTCACCCCGTACGGGGTGCTCGTGCTCGTGAAGACCGCGGCGCTGGTCGGCATCGGCGTGCTCGGCGCGGTGCAGCGTCGGCGGGCGATCCGGTCGCTCACCGACGCCCCGGAGCGCCGCGGCCCGTTCTGGACCCTCGTGCTCGTCGAACTCGCCGTCATGGGGGTCGCGAGCGGGTTCGCCGCGGCACTCGGGCGCACCGCGACCCCGGTCGGCGAGGTCGCCCTCAGCAAGACCACGAACCCGACCCCCGCCGAGCTGCTGACCGACGACCCGCTCCCCGGCGACCCGGGGTCGTGGGGATGGCTCACCGCCTGGAACGTCGACCTGTTCTGGCTGATGGCCGCCGTCCTCGTCGCCGCCGCGTACGCCGCCGGCGTGGTCCGACTGCGGCGTCGCGGCGTCTCCTGGCCGCTGCAGCGCACGATCGCCGCCGCGATCGCCGTCGTGACGCTGGTCCTGGCGACGTCCGGCTCGCTGCACACGTACGACCGCTTCCTGGTGTCCGCCAACGTCGGCGCGCACGTGCTGCTCGGGCTCGTCGTCCCCGCACTCCTCTGGGCCGCGGCGCCCGTCCGGCTGATCCGGGCCGCCGTGCACCCGCGTGACGACGGGTCGACGGGCGTCCGCGAGTGGACGGGCCTGCTCGTCGACAACGGCGTCGTCCGGTACCTCGCACAGCCGTTCCCGTCGTTCGTGCTCCTGGCAGCGGTGTGGTGGGGGCTGTACGCCACCCAGGTCCTCCGGTGGTCGGTGAGCGATCCCTCCGGCCGCACCCTGGTCGACGTGGGGCTCCTGGTCGTGGGGCTGCTCGCCGTGCCCACGCTCCTGACCCCGTTCGCCGCCGGAGCCCGGACGGCGAGCACCGGTGCGGCGCTCGTGCGGATCGTCGGCGCGGTCGTCGTGGCGGCGGGCGCCGTCTCGCTCGGCCTCGCGATGCAGGGGCCGGTCGGGCTGCTCCAGGCGTCGTGGTTCGGCGCGATGGGCCGCGAGTGGGGTCCCACCCCGCTCGTGGACCAGGCACGGGCCGGCATCGTCCTCGTCCTCGCGGGGGTCGCGCTGCTCGTGACGGTCGTCGTCGTGACGCTGGTCCGACTGCGCGGTGACCACGACCCGCACGACCCGCACGACCGCGCGCCCTCGGCCGAGCCTGCCGTGGTGGGCGCCGACACCACGCCGGCGCCGGGGACGGCCGGACGGTGAGCGTCGAGCTCAGCGCCGAGCAGCGGGCGGTGTTCGAGTACATCGAGCACACCCGCGACCACGTCTTCATCACCGGTCGGGCCGGGACGGGCAAGTCGACGCTCCTCAACCACCTGTCGTGGAACACCGAGAAGCAGGTCGTCATCTGCGCCCCGACCGGTGTCGCCGCGCTGAACGTCGGCGGTCAGACGATCCACTCGCTCTTCCGGCTGCCGATCGGGCTCATCGCGGACGCCGAGCTCCGGCAGGGCCCGGAGACCCGGAAGCTCCTCAACACCATCGACACCCTGGTCATCGACGAGGTCTCGATGGTCAACGCCGACCTGCTCGACGCGATGGACCGGTCGCTCCGCAAGGCCCGGGGGCGGCAGTTCGAGGCGTTCGGCGGCGTCCAGGTGGTGATGTTCGGCGACCCGTACCAGCTGCCACCCGTGCCCGGCGACGGGGACGAGCGCGCGTACTTCACGGACCACTACCGGTCGATGTGGTTCTTCGACGCGAAGGTCTGGCTCGAGGCCGAACTGCACATCGTCGAGCTCGCGACCGTGCACCGGCAGCGTGACGACGCCTTCGCCGCGATGCTCACGGCGGTGCGGCACGGGCGGGTCACCGCCGACATCGCCGGGCAGCTCAACACCGCCGGTGCCCGACCGGCTCCGGACGACGCCATCACCCTGGCGACCCGGAACGACACGGTCTCGCGGATCAACAAGGCCGCGCTCGACCGGTTGCCCGGCAAGGTGAAGACCGCCCGTGCCGACGTCAACGGTGACTTCGGGGGACGGAACTTCCCGGCGGACGAGGCACTCGAGCTGAAGCCCGGCGCGCACGTGATGTTCCTGCGCAACGACCCGGACCAGCGCTGGGTGAACGGCACGCTCGGTGTCGTGACGGCGATCCGGGACACCGTGTGGGTCGACGTCGACGGGGAGTCGTTCGAGGTCCAGCCGTCCGTGTGGGAGAAGTTCAAGTACTCCTACGACCCGGACAAGAAGGAGCTCAAGAAGGACACCGTGGGGGAGTTCCAGCAGTTCCCCCTGCGCCTGGCCTGGGCGGTCACGATCCACAAGTCGCAGGGGTCGACGTACGACCGCGCGGTGGTCGACCTCGGCAACCGGGTGTTCAGCGCGGGGCAGACCTACGTGGCGCTCTCGCGCTTGACGTCGCTCGAGGGGCTCTACCTGACCCGCCCGCTGCGGCCGCAGGACATCATCGTCGACCTCGACGTCCGACGTTTCATGTCCGAGGCGCCGCGGGTCGTCGCGACCGAGCTCGAGGCGTCCCCGCACCCCGACGACGCCTGACGCCCGCCGGCGCCCGACGCCCGCCTGCGCTGACGCCCGCCTGCGCTGCACCGAGCGGGCCAGATCCGTCACACTCGGCGGCCGGCACCGACGGATCGCACCCGCGCGGCGGTCTACCTACGGCATGTCCTGCCCGGTCGGCGAGCGTGCAGCGACCCCGGTCGACGGCCGCGCTCGGTTCACCAGCCCGACGACCGTGCCCTACCCGCACGACGACGCCCCGCCCACCGAGCGGTGGACGGGGCGTCGAGGACGAGCAGCGGGAGCGTCAGGCGCGCTGGGCCGCCCGGATGGCACGCACGTTCTCGTGGTCCGCGCCGAAGGCGGTGAGGAGCAGGACGACGCCGATGATCGCGTGGAACAGGTTGTCCGCGAAGGTCAGCGCGAAGACGTTCGCCGAGGTGTCACCGAGCACGAAGCCGTACACCGCCATGACGACGAGCACGACGCCGACCAGACGGTTGCCGTTCCGCGCTCCGATGGTGGTGCCGAGGCTCGTGATGAGGAGCACGACGGCGAGCAGGATCCAGAGCAGGCACATCGCCGGGTTGACGCCGAACGCGTTCCAGAGCATCCCGCCCTCGCGGCTGAAGAAGCCCGGGTCGCCGTCGGCGGCGAAGAAGAAACCGAGGAAGCCCCAGAGCGCCAGGAGCGATCCGGCCGTCAGGGCGAGGCCCCGGTTCGGCGACGCCGTGATGCTGGGTTCCTTGATGGCCACTTCGGTCTCCTCCTGGTACAGGGTGGTCGCACCGGACGGACCGGCGACGGGAGCCGGAGCGCCTGCCCGTGCCGTACGGGCGGCGCGGCCGTCGGATCCTGAGGTGGCTGACCCCTGGTTCACAGGCGCGGACCGGCGGACCAACGGTATCGTGTCGGACCCCGACCGTCCGAATCGCCCACGCGGCACCAGCCGGACGAGGAGACCGATGATCGCCACACCGAGGAGGACCACGCCGGTGACCCGAACGCCCGAACGCACCGCGCCCGAGTCGCGCGGACCGTTGGTGTCGCGGCGGTTGCGGTGGGGCCTGCTGGCGGCTCTGGGGTTCGTGATCGTGCCTCTCGTCTACGCCGTCGCCGTGCTGACGCCGGTCGGGCAGCGGGTCGAGGACGCCGCGTTGGGCGGGGTCCGGGAGTCCGACCTGTTCGGGTCGGACACTGCACTGAACGTCATCTCGGTGCCGGTCATCCTGTTGCTGGTGGTCGTGATCGCCGCCGTCGCACTCGCCCGACGTCGGCTCGCGGTGGGACTCGGAGCGGGCGTCGTGGTGCTCGCGTCGGCAGCCACCTCGACGCTCGTGAAGCGTATCGCCGAGCGCCCGGAGATCGCCCAGTCGGAGACGCCCAACTCGTACCCTTCCGGGCACGCGACGATCGCACTGGCAGCACTGTTCGCCGTGCTCCTCGTGACGCCCCGGCGCTGGCGACCTGCGGTGACGATCGTCGGGGCGGGGTACGCGGTCTTCGTGGCGAACCAGACGGTCGTGTACGGCTGGCACCGGGTGAGCGACATCGTCGGCGCGTGCGCGATCGCCCTGTTCTGGCTCGGGCTCGTCCGTGCGGTCGGTCCGGTGGTCGACCGTGGTGAGCGCGGAGACCGGGACGGCCGACGGGGTCCCCGGCGGCTGGTGACGGCGCTGCTCCTGCTCGCGACCGGTGTCACCTTCCTGGTGGGGGTGGTCGCCGTGGTCGCGGGCCTGTCCGGCGTCGCCGACCTGCACGGCGCCGTGCTGGTCGCTGGCCGCATGGCCTCGAGCGTGAGCGTGCTGGCGGTCGTCACGGTCGTGTGGCTCGCCGACGGGCTCCACCACGCCGCGCAGACCGACGAGCGCGCCCTGCCGCCGCGCCGCTGAGCGCACCGACGTCACCCGACCCTGGCGGGAATGTCCGCGGCTGCGGTACGTTGTACGGAGCAAGTCGATGCAAACGCATCGAAACGGCAGTACCACCAGCCAGCACCAGGAGGCGGGCACCATGCAGTTCGGGATCTTCACCGTCAGCGACGTCACGACGGACCCCACGACCGGCACGACACCGGACGACACCACACGCGTCAAGGACATCCTGACGATCGCCGAACACGCCGACCAGGCCGGGCTCGACGTCTTCGCCACCGGCGAGCACCACAACCCGCCGTTCGTCGCGTCGAGCCCGACGACGATGCTCGGCTACCTGGCCGGTCGGACGAAGCACATCACGCTGTCGACCAGCACGACCCTGGTCACGACGAACGACCCGGTCCGCATCGCCGAGGAGTACGCGATGCTCCAGGTGATCAGCGACGGTCGCATGGACCTGATGATGGGTCGCGGCAACACCGGCCCCGTCTACCCGTGGTTCGGGCAGGACATCCGCCAGGGCGTGAACCTGGCGATCGAGAACTACGCGCTCATCCGCCAGCTGTGGGAGAACGACGTCGTGAACTGGCAGGGGAAGTTCCGCACCCCGCTGCAGGGCTTCACCTCGACCCCGCGTCCGCTCGACGGCGTCGCGCCCTTCGTCTGGCACGGCTCGATCCGCACGCCGGAGATCGCCGAGCAGGCCGCCTACTACGGCGACGGGTTCCTGCACAACAACATCTTCTGGCCGATCCAGCACACCGAGCAGATGGTGGGGCTGTACCGCCAGCGCTTCGAGCACTACGGACACGGCACCGCCGACCAGGCAATCGTCGGCCTGGGCGGGCAGTTCTTCGCCCGGAAGAACTCGCAAGACGCGTGGAACGAGTTCCGGCCCTACTTCGACAACGCCCCGGTGTACGGCCACGGCCCGTCGATGGAGGACTTCACCGCCCAGACCCCGCTCACCGTCGGCTCGCCGCAGCAGGTCATCGACCGCTACGCCACCATGAAAGACCACGTCGGGCACTACCAGCGCCAGATGTTCCTCATCGACCACGCCGGGCTGCCGCTCAAGACGGTGCTCGAGCAGATCGACATCCTGGCCGAGGACATCGTCCCCGAGCTCCGGAAGATCAACGAGGCGGACCGCCCGGCCCACGTGCCGTCCGACCCGCCGTCGCACGCCGACCGCGTGGCCGCGGCACTCGCCGCGGGGACCGCCGGCAGCGACCACGTCGCAGCCGAGGACGAGTGGACGGGCGCGTCCGTCTGATCACCTGACCCCGCGACGGACGGGAGGCGCGGTGCCGGCCGGCTCCGCGCCTCCCGTCCGTCGCCACGTGCGTTCCGGCCCATCGCACCCGACCTGGGATGCCGTTCCGCGCGAAGGAGGTCGGAACTTCCGACCCGCTACGCGCGGAAGAGTCTCCGACGCGCGGAAGTGCCTCCTACGCGCGGGATGACTGCTGCGGAGCGGTGGTGACCCCGGGCTCCGGGGTGGGGGCGGCCGGGCGGGCGGGGACCAGCTTGAGGCCGACCACGCAACCGACGATGCCGGCGATGAACAGCAGGCGCAGGAACGTGACGGGCTCGGCGCCGGTCGCCATGCCCCACAGGACGGTGAGGGCCGCGCCGGTGCCCGTCCACACCGCGTAGGCGGTGCTGATCGGGATGTGCTTCAGGACGTACCCGAACGCGGCCAGGCTCACGACGATGGTGACCGCGAAGAGGGCCGTCGGCCCGGCGACGGTGAAACCGTCACTCGCGCCGAGGGCCGTGGCCCACACGGTCTCGAGCGCGGCGCTGACGAACAGGACGAGCCACGCCATCTCAGCTCACCACCTTGAGGCCGACCACGCAGGCGACCAGGCCCAGGACGAGCGCGACGCGGGCGACGGACGCGGCCTCCTGGCGGCGGAGGATCGCCACCACGACCGTGAGTGACGCCCCGATGCCGACCCACACGGCGTAGGCCGTGCCGACCGGGATCGCCTTCATGGCGAACGCGAGTCCCACCATGCTGAGCACCATGCCGGCGACGAACACGATCGTCGGCACCACCTTCTTGAACCCGTTCGACGCGCTCAGAGCGGTGGCCCACACCGCCTCGAGCACGCCGGACAGGACGAGCACGACCCATGCCACGACGGTCTCCTTCCCTCGTCGCGAGTCGCACGACTGTGCGACTCTTGCCGGCCCGACGCTAGCACGAGTCGCACGAGCGTGCGAGTATGGCGTGGTGACCACCCGAGAGGACCTGGAGCAGCGGCGTCTCGACGTCTCGGACGCTGCGTGCCGGGTCCTCGCGCGGGACGGACTCGGTGCCCTGAGCGTCCGCGGGGTCGCAGCCGAGGCCGGCCTGCCACCGAGCACCGTGCGCTACGTCTTCCCGACCCAGGCCGCGATGCGCGAGCACACCATCACCCTCGTGTTCGACCGGACCCGGGAGCGGATCGACGCGATCCCCGTTGGGCTGCCCGACGGCGAGACCGCGCGGCGGGTGCTGCTCGAGCTGCTGCCGCTCGACGACGAACGGGTCGTCGAGCTCGACGTGTACCTGGCGCTCGGCAACGCCGCCCTCACCGACGCCGCGCTCCGGCCGGCCCTGGACCGGGTGGTCGCCGAGATGCGTGCGTGGTGCGACCGGATCGTCGCCCTCGTCGGGGTGCCCGAGAGCCTCCGGGCCGACGAAGCGTGCCGGCTCCACGCGCTCGTCGACGGGCTGGCGGTCCACGTCACCCGCCTCGCGCCGGGGGAGTCCGGCGAGTGGGCGATCGACCTGCTCGACCGGCACCTGGCAGGACTCCCCACCACCTGACAACCGTCCGCCGGACACCGGGTGCCGTGCGCCGTGTGCCGCGCGGCTCGGAGGGGGCGGGCACGCTCCTCGCCTATCCTGTCCCGGTGACGAGCGCTCCCACTCGCCCCGCCCCCACCCGCACGCTCACCGGCCCCGGCCTGGTGCTCGGTGCCGTCGTGGTGCTGCTCGGCGTGCGCGTGGTGTCACCGACCGTGGGGACGGCCGGACTCCCCGACGTCGTGCAGGACTTCCTGACGCTCGCGATCAGTGTCGTGGTCGAGTCGCTGCCGTTCGTCGTGCTCGGCATCGTGCTGTCCATCGTCGTCGAGGTCTGGGTGCCGGCCGGCGCGCTCGAGCGGATCCTGCCCGAGCGACCGATGCCCCGGCGTGCCGTCATCTCGCTCATCGGCATGCTCTTCCCGGTGTGCGAGTGCGGGAACGTGCCGCTCGCCCGTGGCCTCATGATGCGCGGGTTCACCCCGGCCGAGGCCGTCACCTTCCTGGTCGCCGCGCCGATCCTCAACCCGCTCGTGATCATCAGCACCGCGCAGGCGTTCGGGTGGTCCGGGTGGATCCTCGTCGTCCGCATCGTCGGCGGCTTCGTCCTCGCGAACCTGGTCGGGTGGATCGTCGCCGCACACCGTCGCCCGACCGAGCTGCTCCTGCCCGCGTTCGAGGCCCGGTGCCGTGCCGCCGTCGGGGCACCGCGCTCCCGCAACCGCTGGCGTGAGAGCGCATCGCAGTTCGGCGGCGAGACCGCGACCATGATGCCCGCGCTCTTCGTCGGCGCCGGGCTCGCGGCCGCGATCCAGGTCGCGGTGCCCCGGTCGACGCTCGTGGCGGTGGGCGCGAACCCGGTGCTGTCGGTCGCCGCGATGATGCTCCTGGCGATGACGATCTCCCTCTGCTCGAACGTCGACGCCTTCTTCGCGCTGTCGTTCGCCTCGACGTTCCTGCCGGGGTCGATCACGGCGTTCCTGCTCATCGGGCCGATCATCGACGTCAAGATGATCGCCCTGCTCCGGACCACGTTCCGCGCGCGCTTCCTGGTGCTGCTCGCCGTGGTCTGCGTCCTGTTCACCGCGGCGGTCGGGTTGGTGATGAATGTCCTCGTCTGAGAAGGCTCCCGCGTACCTCGGGCTCGGGTCGGTGCTCGCGGTGGCGCTGTGCACGCTGTGGCTCGCCCTGGTCGGACACCTCGACCTGTACATCAACCCGCGGTACGACCTGTTCACGGTCGTCCTGGCCGCGATCGCGGTGCCGGCCTCGGTGGCAGGACTCGTCGCGGTGGCGCGCGGGCACGGGCACGCCCACGACGACGAGCACGACCACGCGCACGCCACCCACGACGACGAGCACGCCGCGCACGCCGGCGGGCGCGACCGCTCGCGCACACCCGACGACGAGACCGCCTACGAGCACGGCTCCGACGCCGCCCGGGCCGTCCGACGCCGCGCCCCGGGAGCCGCCCGGATCACCCGCGGCGTCCTCGGCGGCATCGCGGCAGCGGCCACCGTCGGCGTCACGGTCGCCATGCTCGTGCTCCCGCCGACCACGCTCTCCGCCCGCACCGCCCAGCAGCGGAGCGTGGACACCCCGACCCTGTCGAACGCCACCGGCACCCAGGACGTCGCCCTGCTCGGCAGCGAGGGCGTGGACACCTCGGAGTACGGCGTGAAGGACTGGGCGGCGCTCATCCGCCAGACCACGGACACGACCGCGCTGGTCGGCAAGCCGGTCGAGCTCTCCGGCTTCGTGGTGCCCAGCTCGGACGGGTCCTTCACGCTCACCCGCTTCGTGATCAGCTGCTGTGCGGTCGATGCCCAGCCGGTCGGCCTCGGCGTGGTCGTCGACGGTCCCGTGCCCGACGCCGACCAGTGGGTCCGCGTCACGGGGAAGCTCGCCGCCAACCCGGACCAGTCCGCCGACGCACGGATCGTCATCCGCGCCGCGACCGTCCGCGACATCGACCAGCCGACGGACCCGTACGAGTACTGATGCCCGCCACGCCTGCACCCACGACCGCGCCCACGGACCCCCGGGGCTCCGGCCCGCTCCGCCGCCGCCCGCGCGACCGCTTCCGCCGCCGCCTGGTGGCCTCGATCACCGTGTTCGTGCTCGTCGGCGCCGTGGCCGCGGTGGTCGGCTCGCAGCAGGGCCCCCGGCTGCGGGACGTCACGTACGACGCGTCCGGGCTCGTGTCCCGACCGGCGCAGCGGGTGATCCTGACGGCGAACCAGGCCCTGCAGCGGGTCCCGGCCGAGGCCGTGACGGTGCGCCCGTCCGCCCCGCACACGGTCACGTCGAGCGGCAACACGATCGCGGTGGAGTTCGCCGGGCCGCTCGCCTACGACCGCACGTACGAGATCGCCGTCCGGGACGTCCGCGCCCCGGGGCAGCCCGCCACCTCGGAGCTCCGCACGACGATCACGACGGGCAGCACCGACGTGCTCGCCCTCGTGCCGGGGACGTCCGGGACGAAGGACCGGATCGTCCGGCGCTCCCTCGACGCCGGCGGCGCCACCACCGTCTTCGAGGCCACCGGCATCACCGAGTACGCGCGCCTCGGTCGCTCGCTCGTCGTCGTCCGCGGTGCCGACGGCCGGTCGACGGTCGAGATCGTGCCCCTCGCCGGCGGCGTGCAGGACGACCGCACCCCGGTCGAGCGCCTGACCCTGCCGAGCGCTGCCGGACGGGTCACCGCGCTGCACGTCGCCGACGACGGCGCGTCCTTCGGCTTCGAGTACGCCGACACCTCCACCGGCCAGTCGCGGAACGTCGGGCTGTACGTGGTCGACATGACCGGCACGCACCTGCCGACGGCGATCGCGGCCGACGGGAAGCCGACCACCGGTGCCGAGCCGTTGACCGTCGCGCAGTGGGCCTACGTGCCGCGCACCGAGAGCGCCCTGGTGCGCACCGGCTCCGACGACCTGGTGCTCGTCGACATGAGCGGGCGCAACGACCCCGTCCGGCTCGGCAGCGCCACCTACCTGCACGGCTTCGTCGGCAGCGGCACCACGGCGGTCGTCGAGACCGGGACCGGGATCGTCCGCCTCGACCTGACCGACGGGCAGCGCGAGGACCTGGCGGCGCCGGCGGGCAGCACCGACGCGCCCTACCTCGGCCGGATCGCCCCGCTGACCGACGACACGTACGTGCGCGTGGTGGGCGTCGTGCGGACCGACGGCACCCTCGCCCAGTCGATGGTGCGCGTCGACGCGAGCCGGGCCTCCCGGCTGCCCGTCAGCGTGCCGGAGGACGCGAGCGTCACGGCGGTGTGCCCGTCGCCGAACAGCCAGTTCCTCGCCGTGACCACGCGGTCGGCCTCGGGTGACCTGGTGAGCGTCGTGGACGCGGCCTCCGGCGCGCTCGAGGCGAGCGTGCAGGCGTCGTCGGTCGACTGGTGCGGCGCGCTGCCGTCCGGCGACGAGATCGGCTGACCGCAGGGCGACCGACGGCAGGCGCGGCCCAGGGCCGTCGGCCCGCCGCCACCGGACCGGACGTCAGCGGCGCAGCGTCTGCTTCGGGTACTCGCCGAACCGGCGCAGGTACTCACCGGAGAACCGTCCCATGTGGGTGAAGCCCCACCGTGCCGCGATCTCCGCGACCGCCACCGACCCGGGCTCCGCTCGGAGCAGGTCGTCGTGTGCCCGCCGTAGCCGCACCTCGCGCAGGTACTGCATGGGCGTCCGGTCGAGCGTCCGCTGGAACGACTCCTGCAGGCCGCGCACGCTCAGACCGGCGGCGCAGGCGATGTCGGACACCGTCAACGGCTCGTGCGCTCGCGAGTGGATGGTCTCGACGGCGGACCGCACCCGCGCGTTGCGGTGCTCACCCCAGCCGACGGGTGCCGGCTCGCCGTGGAACCGGTAGAGGTCGAGGAGCGCCCGGGCGACCTCGCGCTGGGACTCGTGCCACGCGAGCGACCCGGCCCCCTCGTCGCGGAGTGCCCGGACGGAGGAGCCCACCGACGTGCGCCACCGCTCGACGGCCGCCGCCGTGGGCGGGGTGAAGCGGTCGAAGGCGAGCGTGCCGTCGACCAGGAAGCGCTCGGCAGCGACGTCGAGGACGAGCTCGCGGTCCAGGTGCACGAGCCGCTGGTCCCAGTCGCGGTACTCCATGTCGAAGCGCTGTTCGATCGGGAAGAGCGCGGGGACGCCGGGCTGCATGCGGATCGCGTTGCGTCCGGTGTCGACGGTCGCCGTGCCGGAGTCGATCCACTGCACGACGACCTCGCCCTCGACGGCGACGTCGCCGCGCAGGGCGCCGTGCATCTGCGACCGGCGGATGCTCATCCGCTCGTCGCCGACGGCCACGTAGCGGTACCAGAAGTCGTCGTCGACGTGTGCCGAGTGCCAGGCCTTGCCGGCGTACATGCCGGCGAGGTCGGCGATCGCGCCGTCGGTGTCACTGCCGGACACCGACACCAGGGAGCGGAGTCCCTCGTTCGTCGTGTCGTCCATCGAACCAGCCTCTCCCCTCGTGCTGTGGACGCGGGCGCGCCGCGTGACGCGGACGACGCGCTCGCGTTCTGCGGACAGGACGGGACACGGTTGCATCGCTCTGACGCAGACGGGAGGCGCGGCGCCAGCTGGCACCGCGCCTCCCGTCCGACGGTCAGGCCGTCAGGCCGTCAGGCCGTCAGCCGCTCAGGCCAGCGTCGCCGTGTCGATCACGAAGCGGTAGCGGACGTCCGACGACAGGACGCGCTCGTACGCCTCGTTGATCTGGTCGGCGCTGATGAGCTCGGTCTCCGGCAGGATCCCGTGCTCGGCGCAGAAGTCGAGCATCTCCTGCGTCTCGGCGATGCCACCGATCGCGGAGCCCGCCCAGCTCAGACGGCGGGGGATGAGGGCGAACGCCGGGACGTCGAGGGGCTCGGCCGGTGCACCGACGTTGACGAGCGTGCCGTCGACCTTGAGCAGGCCGAGGTAGGCCTTCATGTCGAGCTTGGCCGAGACGGTGTTGATGATGAGCTCGAACGACTGCGCGAGCTCCTCGAACGTCGCCGGGTCCTTCGTCGCGAAGTGGGCCTTCGCGCCGTAGCGGAGCGAGTCCTCCTGCTTGCTGGTCGTCTGCGACAGGACGGTGACCTCGGCGCCGAGCGCGACCGCGATCTTCACCGCCATGTGGCCGAGGCCACCCATCCCGACGACGGCGACCTTCGAGCCGGGGCCGACCTTCCAGTGGTGCAGCGGCGAGTACGTGGTGATGCCGGCGCAGAGCAGCGGTGCCACCTTCTCGATGTCGAGCGACTCGGGGACGCGGAGCACGAAGTCCTCGTTCACGACGACGGCCTCGGAGTACCCGCCCTGCGTGATCGAGCCGTCGGCGGGGTCGACGCTGGCGTAGGTGCCGATGTTGCCCTT
Organism: Curtobacterium sp. NPDC087080; assembly: GCF_044745105.1. Lineage (NCBI taxonomy): Bacteria > Bacillati > Actinomycetota > Actinomycetes > Micrococcales > Microbacteriaceae > Curtobacterium > Curtobacterium sp. NPDC087080. The sequence goes on from NZ_JBIUZP010000002.1 coordinate 63,043, forward strand.
CAGGCAGTACTGCTCCTGCCCGGCGACGCACTGCTCGCACTCGCCGCAGGAGTTCACCATGCAGCCGACACCGACCCGGTCGCCGACCTGGTGCTTCGTGACGTCCGAGCCGACGGCCGAGACGTGACCGACGATCTCGTGACCGACGACCTGCGGGTACTGGATCGGGCCCCACTCACCGCGGACGGTGTGGATGTCCGAGTGGCAGATGCCGGCGTAGGCGATGTCGATCTCGACGTCGTTCGGGCCGAGGTCACGGCGGGTGATGGTGGTCTTGACGAGCGGCTCGGTGGCCGACGGTGCCGCGTACGCGTTGACGGTGCGCATTGGTCTCCTCGTGGGGGTGCTTCTCGGGCCGGGTGCGACCCGCTCCCCAGTGTGGTCCGGTGCCCTGGGGACAGGGAGGTTGCACCGGGGCACCCCTCGCGGGCCCGGCGGGCGTGTCGGGTGCGGTGCCCGCGCGCTCCGCCGCGTCCGGCATCGACGCCCGCCCCGGGCGCTCAGCCGACGAGCCGCGCCAACCGCTGCCCGGCGATCGTCGCGAAGCGCAGCGGGTCGCGGAGCGCGTCGTCCGGCTCCCCGGTCGTCTGCGTCGCGAGCACCTCGAGCGAGGCCGCCGCGTCGAAGTCGTCCAGCTTCGCCTCGATCGCCCCCGCGACCAGCACCACCCGAGCCGCCGGCGCGTGCTCCGTCGCGAGCGCCCGGACGACCGACGGCACCTTGCCCGCGGCACTCTGCTCGTCGAAGCGCCCCTCACCGGTGACCACGACGTCGGCACCGTCGAGCAGGACGGGCAGTCCGAGCACGTCCGCGACCGCCCGCGCTCCCGGTGCGAGCGTCGCACCCCAGGCGAGCAGCCCGAACCCGACGCCGCCCGCGGCACCCGCACCCGGTGTCGCGGGGTCGACCTCGGGCAGGCTTCGAGCCCACCCGGACAGTCGCTCCTCGAAGCCCGGCGCGGAGTCCGGTGTGATGCCCTTCTGCGGTCCGAACACCGCGACCGCACCGGCCGGCCCGAGCAGCGGCGACGTCACGTCGGACAGGACCGCCACTCCGCCCGCGGGCAGGGGCCGGAGCCCCGAGCGGTCGACCGCGCCGGAGGCATCGACGGTCAGCCCGAGCGCCTCGAGCACCGGTCGGCCGCCGTCGGTCGAGGCGCTGCCCCCGATGCCCAGCACGAGCCCGGTCGCCCCGGCGTCGAGCGCGGCGGCGATGGCCTCTCCGAAGCCACGGCTCGTCGCGGTCTCCGGGCGCAGTTCCCCGCCGAGGAGCGGCAGTCCGCTCGTCGCCGCGAGCTCCACCACGGCCCGGCCGTCGGGCAGGCGCAGCCAGTGGGTGTCGACGGGCGTGCCGTCCGGCCCGGTCACCGTCACGGGCTCGCGTGTCGCGGTCGGGTACGCCGAAACGAACGCGTCGAGAGTCCCCTCGCCGCCGTCGGCCATCGGCACGGTGACGACGTCGTCCTCCGGCCGTTCGTCGAGCCACCCGGCCCGGACCGCCCGCGCGGTGTCGGCCGCGGTCGCGGTGCCCTTCAGGGAGTCGGGAGCGATGACGACGCGCACCCGACCACCGTAGCGGGACGGTGCACGGTCAGAGGGCGAAGCGCGGGTGCGGCTCGCCTCCGGTCGCCAGGTCGGCGAGGAGTTCCCCGAGCAGCGGCGCGAACTTGAACCCGTGCCCGGAGAACCCGGTCGCGACGGTGAGCGGCCCCCGCCGGTCGATGACGAAGTCCTCGTCCGGGGTGGTGTCGTACAGACAGCTGATGAAGGTCGGACGGGTCGCGTCGACGCCCGGCACGTACCGCGCGACGTACGCCTGCAGCCGTTCGGCCTCCTCGGGCACGGGCCGCTTGTCACGGGCGTCGGGGTCGACGACCGGTCCGGTGCCGTGGAAACCGACCTTGACCCCCTCGCCCGGCGTCAGTAGTCCGTAGACGTCGTCGCCGTCGGCCCAGTGCACGAACGACGGCCAGGCCTCGTCCGGCAGGTGGCTGGGGAAGTGGGCGGGCTGCTCCTGCGTGACGCGGACGGCCGGGAGGACCGCCCCACGTCCGGCGAGCACGTCGCCCAGCAGCGTGGGGGCCCAGGACCCCGCGGCGGCCACCACGCTCGCGGTCCGGACCGCCGTGCCGTCGCCGAGGGTCACGGTGACGTCGTCGCCGTGGTCCGTGATCGCCGCGACCCGGCTGCCGAACCGGAGCTCGGCGAGGCCCGTGCGTTCCGCCAGCGTCAGGAAGAGCTCGATCGCGTCGGCCGAACGGATGCGCCCGGCGGTGGCGTGCGTCAGGACGTGCCCCTCGAACGCGATGCCGGGCCAGCGCGCAGCGGCGTCGTCCGAGGTCAGGGTCTCGTGGGGGATCCCCGCGTCCGCCAGCGCCGCGGCGATCGCGTCGACCACCTCGGGCCGGCCGTGGTCGACGGCGCCGGTCCGGTCGAGCAGCGTCGTGCCCGTCGATGCCTCGAGCGCGTCCCAGAGCGCGAGTGCCCGGGTCGTCAGCGCGACGTACTCCGGGTCGCTGTAGCCCTGCCGGAAGATCCGGGTCGCGCCGTGCGACGACCCCTCGAGGTGCCCGCGGCCGTGCTGCTCCACGAGCAGGACGCGCTCGCCGCGGGCGGTCAGCGCCCAGGCAGCGGCAGCGCCCACGACGCCGCCGCCGATCACCACGTGCCCGTCGAACCGGGTCCCGCCCGGTTGTGTCCCGTCCATCACCGCAGCGTAGTGCGGCGTGGTGACGACCCTGCGCTCAGCCGACCGGCACCGTCTCGCGTCGCTTCTGCCGCCAGGGCGTCGCCGGTACGTCCTCCCCGTTCCACACCTGCACGATGCCCCACGCCGCGGCGATCAGCGGCACGGCGAGCAGCGCACCGGTCACCCCGCCGAGCACGGTGCCCGCGGTCAGGCCGACCAGGATGACGAGCCCGTGCAGGCGCAGCGTCTTCCCCATCAGGACGGGCTGCAGGAAGTTGCCCTCGATCTGGTTCACGAGCACGACGATCGCGACGACGACGACCGCCTTCACCGGTCCGAGCGCGACGAGGGTGACGAGCGCCGCGAGCGTGCCGGCGATCGGTGCGCCGATCATCGGGATGAAGGACGTCACGAAGGCCACCACGGCCAGGGGGATGGTCAGCGGGACGCCGAGGACCGCGAGTCCGGTCCCGATCGCGACCGCGTCGAAGGCAGCGACGGCGGCCGTCCCGCGCACGTAGCCGCCGAGCGTCGTGACCACGCGGCCCCCCATCCGACGAGCGCGGTCGTACTGCTCGCCGGTGAACGGGCGGAGCAGGAACTCCCAGAGCGCCGGTCCGTCCTTGAGGAAGAAGAACAGGATGACCGCCATCAGCACGGCGCCGGTGACGACGTTCGTCACCGCGGAGATGCCGGCGATCGCACCCGCCCCGAAGCGTGCGCTCGTCACGAAGTCGACGATGCCGGACACCGCGTCCTCGATCTGCCCGTCGGTCACCCGGACGGGCAGCTCGTGCAGCAGGTCCTGCACCTGCTGGAGCCCGTCGACCGCCGAGGCCTGCAGCGTCGGCCACTGCCCGGCGAACGCGGCGACGAGCAGCCACAGGACACCGGCGAGCACCGCGAGGACACCCACGAACGCGATCGTCGTGGCGAGCACCGAGGGCACGCCGTGCCGACGCAGCCATGCCACGACGGGGTGAAGCGCCGAGGCGATGATGAGCGCGAGCAGCACGGGGATCGTGACGAGGCTCAGGGTCGTCGCGGCGGTGACGATCCCGCCGATCACCACGACGATGACGACGGTCTGCAGGCACCGCACCGCGAGCCGGCCGTACGGGTCGGTCCAGGTGCTCGGTCGGACGGTGGGTGCGGGGCGGCGGCGCAGGTGCATGACGGGGTCTTCCGGGTCGGATCGGCACGGCCGTGACCCCGTCGGCAGACCAGGGGGAGCAAGTGGAGCGAGTGACGGGAATCGAACCCGCGCTACCAGCTTGGGAAGCTGGAGTTCTACCATTGAACTACACTCGCGCATCCCGACCAGCGGGACGGAGCAAGCCTAGCGGATTCTCCGCTGGATGCCAGCCGAGTCTGCGCCGCACGCCGCGTGGCGGCGGTGATCCGTGCCTCCCGGCCGTCGCCGTGTCTCCCCTGTGAGGTCCGTGCGCCGACGGACAGCCCGTGCGGCCGTGTGTACCGTCCAGGGGGTTCCGTCGCCCCTACCCGGAGGAGGACCCGGATGGTCAGGCATCCCCTCATCGACGACGTGGTCGGCACCGCCATCGTGGTCCGCTCCGCATCGCCGGTCGTGTGGCTGACGGAGTCGCTCGCCTCGCTGCTGGGTCGTGCGTCCGAGTCCGGCCGCACGGTCGTGCTCCGCACCGACCGGGAGGCCTCGGTCACCCCCGCCCTGCGGCACGCCCTGGGCGTGCACCACGCTGCGTGGGCCGTGGACGGGCCCGACGGCAGCCTGCGGGACGGCCGCACCGGCGTCGTCGCCTCGGGGATCGAGGACTTCGTCCGCCGCGGGCCGGAGCTCACCGGTCCGCCGTCGCCGGAACACCGCGCGTCCGCGGACTCCGTGCGCCAGATCAGCATCGACCTGACCCTCCGCCACCACGCCGACCGCGCCGTGGACATCGGTGCCGCGATCGAGGCCCTGTGCGACACCGTCGGCACCTGTCCGACGCACTGGGGCACCAGTGAGCCGCTCACCATGCCGTGGGACCGCTGGGTCGTCACGCAGTACGCCAAGCACGAAGCCCCGGACGTCTCGACCTCGTACGCGCACGGCGAGGGGTTCTCGGCGACGATGACCGCGCACCTGCTCGACGGCGTCGTCGTCGAGACGATGTCGGCGGTGCTCACCATCCCCGAGGACGGCACCGACCCGGCGCTCGCGTCGCGGCTGCTCGACGCCGTGCATCGCGTCGCCGACCAGGTCGAGCCGGTGTTCGGCGTCGTGATGGAGCGCCGCGGGGACGCCGACCACCTCGTGCGCGCGGTCGCACACGAGGAGCCCACCCCGCTGGCCGTGGTCGTCGGGCCGGAGGCGGCGGAGTTCCTCGACCGCGACGGCGTGTGGCCACCGGCTCGCACGACGACGTCTGGCTTCGGCGGAGGCGGACTGGTCGTGCGGTTCGACGACGGGTGGGAGGCACTCGAGGCCTTCCTCGACCGGATCGACGAGGACCGCTTCCTGCAGCTCGTCGGCGGTGCGCCCCTCGACCCCGCGCACGACGAGGGCGCACTCGACGGCCACGACCGCGGGTCGCACGTCGCGTCCGGACGGAGCACGGGCGGTCAGGGTGCCGCGTGACGTGACGCTGCTCTGCCGCGGACCGGTCGAGACCCGGGACGTCGCGGAGGCACTGCTGCTGCACGACGAGACGTGGGGCGTCCGCGCCCTCGACGACGGACCGGTGCTGCAGGTCTGTCAGGACGCGACGCACCCGGTGATCACGGTGCTCGGTGTCCGACGGGTCGACTCGATCGACGAGGTCGCACGGATCCTGCCGGACGCTCCGACACTGTCCACACCGCTCTGGTGGGTGGACACGGTGACGCCGTTCGGGCCCGAGGGCGAGGCGGGCGTGACCGCTGCGCTCGAGGCGTCGATGGAGCTCGACGCCGTCTGCATCGTCCACGGGGACTGAGCCTCCCTCGGGACAGCGCCGATCGGACAGCTGTTCCGCCCCCAGTACGGGGGTGTCGGGCGCCGTGTCGGCGTCGTGCGAACGGGCGAGCCCTACGGTGTGAGGACCCGACGTCGACGAGCTGGGCTGCTGCTCCTGGTCGACACCCTCCTCACTGAACAGGGCTCCCTTGGCTCAACGACCTCAGGGGCGCGCCGTCGCGCGCGTCCGCAGCATCCTCACCGGCCTCGTCGTGACCGGTCTCGCCGGTCTCGCGTTCGTCGGCGCCGACGTCTCCGCGGCCGGCGCGGCGGTCCCGACGCAGACCACCTTCGCCGACCAGACCTTCCGCGGCGCCGACGCCGGGGACGGCTGGGTCCTCCCGGCGACACCGGCCGCGAGCGGCAACTCCGCCTGCCTCACCGGTGGCGACGGGAGCGGTTCCGTCCCGGCCTGCACCTCCGGGTCCGACGAGCCCGGTTCCGGCGCCCTGCGGCTCACCACCCAGGGCCAGGCGCAGATCGGCGCGGTCGGCGCGAAGCAGGCCGTCCCCACCGACAAGGGTCTCGACGCGACGTTCACGACGTACCAGTACGACGGCAGCGGCGCGGACGGGATGGTCTTCTACCTCGCGGCGACCGACCCGTACGACCCGGCCGTCCCCGCGAAGACCGGGTACACGGGCGGTGCGCTCGGCTACGCCGCGTACCCGGCCGGCGGCGTCCAGGGGCTGCAGCACGCGTACCTCGGTGTCGGTCTCGACACCTACGGCGGGTTCGCGGGCAACTACACCGGCTGCGTCGGTGACCAGAGCCGCGGTGGCGCGGACAACTCGGTCACCGTGCGCGGCGCGGGCGACGGCTTCTCCGGCTACTGCGTGCAGTCCGTCACCCCCGCCGACGGCTCGCTCCGCGGATCGGTGTTCGGCGACCGCAGCGAGGTCGCCGTGCCCGTCGAGGTCGTCGTCAACCCGACCGCATCGGCACTGACGGCGCGGCGGGCCCCGACCGTCTCGGTGCCGGCCGGCCGGTACGCCGTGGTCTTCACGAGCCTCGGCGCCGGTCAGCAGGTGGTCTTCGGTGACCTGCCGAAGCTCGACCCGTCGGGCAACGTCGCCGGCATCGACCCCTCGTGGATCGACCCGGCGACCGGCTACCCCTACAAGCTCACCTACGGCTTCACCGCCGGTACGGGCGGCGCGACCGACGTGCACGAGGTCACCGACCTGGTCGCGACGACCGCCGCCGGTGCGGTCCCGGTCCTGACCGCTCGCACGGGAGGCACGACCGACGTCGCGCACGCCGGTTCCGGCACCGTCACGGTCACCCCAACCGTCTCCGCCGACGGTGGCACCGAGACGCGCGCCGTGCGCACCACGATGACCTTCCCGGACGGCGTCACCCCGTCCGTGGACGGCGCCTCCGGCGACGGCTGGACCTGCTCCGCCTCCGGCCAGGTCGTCACGTGTGAGCAGGCCGCGGCCGACCGCGCACCGGGCACCGACCTGCCGACGCTCACGATCCCGTTCACGGTGACCGGCACGGCCCGCACCGCGACGGTGTCGACGGTCGTCTCGTCGGTCGACGCCGAGGCGATCACGGTCACCCGTGACGTCACGGTCGCCCCGCAGCCCACCACGGTCGCCGTCGACGACACCACGGTGTCCGTCGGCGAGGACGCGACGCTCCGCGCGACGGTCGCCTCGTCCGAGACCACCGACCCCAGCGTGCCGACCGGCACCGTCCGGTTCACCGACACCGCGACCGGCGCCGAGCTCTGCACCGCCGAGCTCACCGACGGGACGGCGACGTGCACGCTCGCCGCTCCCGAGGTCGGGCAGACGAGCGTCAGCGCGACGTACCTCGGTGACGCCGACCACGTCGCCGCCGAGGGCACCGGGACGCTCGTCGTGTCGAAGCTCCCGAGCGCCGTCACCGCGTCGCCGGACTCGACCGAGCCCGTCACGGTCGGCGACCCGGTCACCCTGTTCGTCGACGGACTCGGCGACGAGGACGGTCAGCCGACGCCGACCGGGACGGTCGCGTTCCGTGAGGGTGACGAGGTCCTGTGCACCGTGACGCTCCCGGACGCGAGCTGCGACGTCACGACGCTCGCCGCTGGCCGACACCGGATCGTCGCGGTCTACTCCGGCGACGCCGTGTACGCCGGGTCGACGTCGGACGCGTTCGACGTGACGGTGCAGGACGCCGTCGTCGTGCCGGTCCCGACGTCGGGTCCCACGTCGGCCGCACCCGCACCGACGTCCGCGCCGACCACACCGGCGCCCAGCTCCACCCCGGCTGCTGCGGCTGCGGCTCCCGCTGGACTGGCGTTCACCGGCTCGACCATCGCGCTCTGGACGGGCATCGCGCTCGCCGTGGCGCTGCTGGTGGCCGGGTTCGTGCTCCTGATGGTCCGTCGGACCCGGGCTGCCCGGGGGTAGTCGGGGAGTTCCCGGAACGAGAGAGCGCACCGTGCGGATCGCACGGTGCGCTCACTCGTTGCCGGCCGTCGGGCAGGCGCCCGCACCGACCTGCGGTCTCAGTCGCGCTCGCCCATCGCCGCGAGCCGCTCGTTGTACGCCTTGAGGTCGGCGTCACCGTCGCGGTCGGCCTTGCGGTCGAGTCGCTTCGCGTCGCGCTTGTCCGTCCGGACCCAGTTGCGCACGACGAGCAGCGCGACGAACACCATCGGCAGCTCGGACGCGCCCCAGGCGATGCCGCCGCCGGTGTGCTGGTCGGCGAGCAGGGCGCGGTCGTCGGTCTGGCCGAGGGCGTGGAACCAGTCGGCCGCGAACACCGACTGCGACGTCATCACGGCGACGCCGAAGAAGGCGTGGAACGCCAGGGTGGCGAGCAGCGCGATGATGAGGATCGGGTACTGCGGGCGCTTCGGCCCCGGGTCCACACCGATGAACACCCAGAAGAACAGGTACCCGCTGAAGACGAAGTGCACGACCATCACGACGTGCCACTCGTGCGACTGCATGGCGTACTGGAACGCGGGCGTGAAGTAGAACACCACGAGCGACCCGGCGAAGATGACCCCGGCGACGGCGGGCTTCGCGAGGAACTGCATCCACCGCGAGTGCGTGAAGAGCATGAGCCACTCGCGGGCGCCACGGGAGCCGTCGTTCCGAACGGGCAGCGTGCGCAGGGCGAGCAGCACCGGGCCGCCGAGGACGAGCGGCAGCGGCACGAACATCATGAGCAGCATGTGCTGGAGCATGTGCGACGAGAAGTGCACCATGCCGTAGACCGCCGGTCCGGCCGAGGTGGTCCAGACGAACAGCGCACAGCCGAGCAGCCAGGCGATGGTGCGGCCGACGGGCCACGAGTCGCCGCGCTGCTTGAGCTTGCGCACCGACAGCAGGTACCAGCCGGCACCGACGACGGCGACGGCGAGGTAGACCCAGTCGATGTGCCACTGCGTCAGGTAGGTCTGCACGGTCTGCGCCGGCGGGTACGCGAAGCCGAGCAGCCCGGACCGGGTGTCCTGCCCGGTCTCCGGCGTCTGCGGGATCGGCGGCTGCGACCGGGACACGGCGACCGAGACGCCGATCGCCACCGCCATGAAGACGATCTCGGCCAGGGCGAACCGGATGAAGAGCTTCCGGTCGAGCGGCGCGCGGAGGAGCCCGGGGACGAGCTTCCGGCGCTGGGCGACCCCGGCGAGCCCGAGCAGCACGAGGATGACCGCCTTGACCGTGATGAGCCAGCCGTAGGTCGTCGTGACGAGGTCGGCCGGTCCGGTCAGGCGGAGCGAGGCGTTGACGATGCCCGAGAAGGCGACGGCGGCGAAGGCCCAGCCCGCGAGGGTCGAGTAGCGGGCGACGACCCGACCGGTGGCACCCTTCGTCCGGGTGCGCAGCAGCAGCACGGCGACGAGCCCGCCGGCCCAGACGCACACGGCGACCAGGTGCACGGCGAGTGAGTTCACGGCGTTCGCGTGCTCGAGTGACCCGGCGGCGTGCCCGGACAGTGCGAGCGGCAGCAGTGCGAAGAGCCCGGCGACCGTGGCGACCGCGAGCGTGGTGACCCGGGTGGCGAACGCGGCGACGAGCGTCGCGACCAGGATCGCCGCGGCGGAGACGACGAGCGACTGGCCGATCTCGACCTGGAACGCGAACAGCAGGAAGTTGCGGGCGAACACCGGGCTGGTGAGCGGGACGCCGAGGGTGTTCGCGCCGGTCAGGACGATGCCGACGACGGCTGCCAGGAACCACACGGCTCCGGCCGCCGCCCCCCAGCGCGCGGCGCGGTGCTGCACGCTCGACATCGCGCCGTGGTCCGCCTTCTTGGCGGGCAGCGCGAACGCGGCGACGATGAGCAGACCGATCGTCAGGGCCGCGGTGGTGTCGTGCACCACGCGCGCGACCGGCAGGCCGTACTCGACCAGGTCGCCGGCGGAGACGAGCTGCTGCGACGGGGCGAAGGCGCCGGTCACGGTCATGCCGAGCACGGCGCACGCCACGGCGAGCGGGACGGCGATGACCAGGACCGTCGCGACGGTGGTGGAGCGCGCGGAGGTGGGGGCGGGGTCGGGTGCCGTGTCCCCGGGCTGCGTGGCGGCTGACGTGACGGTCATGACCGTCCAATGGTAGGTCGCCCGCCTGACACCCCGCTCCCGGCTCCGGACGCCCGATCGCCCGTCAGTCGCGGTGCTCCCAGATCCCCTCGCTGCCGACGCCGACGAACCCGACCGCCTCGTTCACGTCGAGCATCGGCCGGTTCTCCTCGGCGTTGAAGGTGACGATCGACGGCCGGCCCGGGAAGTCCCGCTCGACCGTCTCGATCCCGACCACCTTGAGCAGCCACCCCAGCCGGTGCCCGCGGTGCTCGCGGAGCACGAGCGTGTCCCACTGCATGACGGCCCGCTCGGGCGCATCCGGGATCTTGATCTGGCTGAAACCGGCCAGGGTGGTGCTCTCGACGTGCTCCACGGCGACCGTGAGCATCGTGTGCGGTCCGGTCGCGAGCTGCTCCTCGGACTCGCGGACGCGCTCCGCCGTCCAGACGTCCTCGGGCTCCTGCATGTCGCCCTCGGGGGCGTCGGTGCTCATCCGGGTGTGCAGCAGCGCGAGGTCGTCGAGCCACCGCTCGGGGGTCGCGCCGGTCCAGGTGTGCACGCGGTACCCCGGGCCGGCCGCCGTCGCCGCGCGCTCGTGGAGCTCCCGCACGACCGACGCGTCGGCGGGGAGCCCGAGCCGACTGATCCGGTTGACCTGCCCGAAGTGCCAGCCGCGATCGGTCAGGAACCGCACCGCCGCCTCGTCCTCGGGGACGGCCCCGGCCCCGGTCGGCGCCTGGCGGTACCCGGGACCCGTGCCGGGGCCGACCTGCCGCGAGACCGCGTACGTCTTCCACTGGGTGCGTCCCTCGGCGCGGGCGAGCTGCTCGAGGTGGTCCGCGAGCAGCGTGCCGAACCCCCGGCGCTGACGGTCGGGGCGGACGCCGAGCGACAGCCAGCAGTTCGTCGTGCCCAGCTCGGTCTTCGAGTCGTACGCGCCGGCGGCGACGACCTCGCCGGTGTCGTCGCGCACGACGAACAGGCGGCTCGGTGACCCCGGCTCGTGGCACATCGGCAGGTACTCGGCCGGGGTCCACGACAGTTCGGGCAGCCCGTGCACGGCGACCTCGGCCGCGTCGGACACCGCGAGCCAGTCGCAGAACGCCCGCACCAGCTCCGGGTCGTCGTCCATCGTCGCCGGCACGACGAGTTCCTCGACGGTGTACGTGCTCACGGTTGCCCCCTGTGGTCGGCCGGTCGGACGGCCGTCGTCCGCCGCCCGGCAGGGCAGCCTCGCAGCATATCGGTGGCCGCACCCTGCCGCTAGGCTTCTGCGCGTGCTGCTCTCCGACCGCGACATCACCGCCCAGCTCGCCGAGGGGCGGATCGGCCTCGACCCGTACGACCCCTCGCTCGTCCAGCCGTCGAGCATCGACGTCCGGCTCGACAAGTACTTCCGACTGTTCGACAACCACAAGTACCCGCACATCGACCCCGCCGAGGACCAGCCCGAGCTCACGCGCCTGGTCGAGACCGACCCGGACGAGGCGTTCGTGCTGCACCCGGGGGAGTTCGTCCTCGGATCGACGTTCGAGGTCGTGACGCTGCCGGATGACATCGCCGCCCGGCTCGAGGGCAAGAGCTCGCTCGGGCGCCTCGGCCTCCTCACGCATTCGACCGCGGGCTTCATCGACCCGGGCTTCTCGGGCCACGTCACGCTCGAGCTGTCGAACGTCGCGACGCTGCCCATCAAGCTCTGGCCGGGGATGAAGATCGGGCAGCTCTGCTTCTTCCAGCTGTCGAGCCCGGCGGAGAAGCCCTACGGCTCTGCCGAGTACCAGTCCCGCTACCAGGGCCAGCGCGGACCGACCCCGTCGCGCTCGGCGCTCAACTTCCACCGCGCGGACGTCTCGCAGCGCGACTGACAGCGGGCGCGGCCGAGCGCGTGCACGCGGGTGACGGTGCTCGGGCAGTGATGTACCACCACGGTGCGAAATGTCGCACTCTGTGTATCGTGGCGACATGGCCGAAGCACCGACCCGTGCGCCGCAGCCGGTGGTGGCGTCCGAGATCATCCGCGACGCCCGGCTGCGCGCCGGCCTGACGCAGGTCCAGCTCGCCGCGCGTGCCGGGGTCACGCAGAGCGTGATCAGCACCTACGAGAACGGTCGGCGCGAACCCTCGCTCGCGGCGCTGCAGCGACTCGTGCGCGCGGCGGGGTTCGAGGCGTCGGTCGACCTGCTGCCGGTGGACCCGCCGCTGCCGCTGCTCGACCGGATCACGGCCGTCCGTCAGGCCCTGGTCGCCGCCGTGGAGCGCAACGGCGGCGCTGCGCCACGCGTCGTGTGCACCACCGGGTCACGGCGGCGACGCGAGTCCGTCGGACTGCTCGTGGACCTCGAGCGTGGCGCCGGCATCTTCACGCTCATGCGGATCCAGGACGAGGCGGAGCGGCTGCTCGGCGTCGACGTCGAGGTGCTCGACGCCGCGTGTGCCGGCCCGGACAAGCACCACGCAGCGGTCCCGCTGTGACCGGTACGGGCGTCGGCGCGGACGTGGACGAGCGCCTCGAGGAGGTCGTGCGCGCCTGCGAGGCGATCGAGCGCTACGTCGAGGACACGGCCCCGTCGGACGTCGTGCTCGACGCGGTCCGGATGCGGCTGGTCGAGATCGGCGCGGTCGTCGCGGCACTGCCCGGCGTCCTCACCGCGGCCGAGCCCGACATCCCCTGGGCGCGGCTCGCGGGGGTGGAGGACCGGCTGACCGGCCGAGGCCGGGCGGTGAGCCCGTCGGTGCTGCTCTGGACGGCACGCACCGACGTCCCGCGGCTGCGGGAGGCGGCGGAGCGCCTCCGCTCGTCCGCGCACGCGACCCCGGCCGACTGACGGACGGGAGGCCCGTGGCGGCCGCGCCCCGTGCCTCCCGTCCGGCGCGCGCACCGTCATTCGGGACGGGGGCGTCTGCGCGAGACGCACTGCGGTCCGCGAGACGCCGCCGGAAGCGGAGGCGTCTCGCGGTCGTGGCGGCGCCTGACGGGGACGCCGGCGTCTCGCGCCTGCCTCGGGACGCGGGAAGGCCCCGTCTCGCCGGAGCGAGACGGGGCCTTCCTGTGCTGTGGTGCTGTGGTGCTGCTGCGGAGGGGATCAGCCCTTCTTGGCGAGCTCCTCGAGGGTGTCGTTGCCCTTGTAGGCCTCGACCGCGTTCTCCTTGGTGACCAGGACCGGGGTCAGCTCGACGGCCGGCACGATCTTCTTGCCGTTGTCGTTGTTCTTGTCCTCGGTGGTCTTCGGGGTCTTGCCGTCGGCCAGGTCGGAGACCAGGTCGATCGCGGCCTGCGCCTCTTCGGTGGTGTTCTTGTAGATGGTCGAGTACTGCTCGCCCTGCATGATCAGCGGGATCGAGGCGGTCTCGGAGTCCTGACCGGTGACGACCGGGTTCGGCTTGCCGGCGGCCTTGGTGGCCGTCAGGATCGCGCGGGCCAGGGTGTCGTTCGGCGACAGGACGCCGTCGAGCTCGGTGTTCGTGTACGACTTCGTCAGGATGTCGGTCATGCGCGACTGGGCGTTCTGCGCGAGCCAGCCCTGCGTGTTGGTCTCCGAGAAGCTGGTGCGACCCGAGACGACCTTGAGCGTGCCGTCGTCGATCTTCGGCTGGAGCACGTCCATGGCGCCGTTGAAGAAGACCTTCGCGTTGGCGTCGTCGGGCGAGCCGGAGAAGAGCTCGATGTTGTAGGGGCCGTTCGGCTTCTTGGCCTTGAGTCCGTCGAGCAGGGCCTGACCCTGCAGCTGACCGACCTTGAAGTTGTTGAACGCGACGTAGTAGTCGACGTTGTCGGTGTTCAGGATGTTGCGGTCCCAGGCGATGACGACGGCGCCGGACTTCTTGGCGGCGGCGACCTGCGTGCCGAGCTGCGAACCGTCGGCGGCACCGATGATGATCGCCTTCGCGCCCTTGGTGACCATCGACTGGATCTGGGCCTGCTGGTCCGGGACCGGGTTGCCGGCGTTGGCGTACTGGATGTCGGCCTTGAAGCCGGCGTCCTCGATCGACTTCTCGAACGCGGCGCCCGCGAGGACCCAGTTCTGCGAGGTCTTGGCGGGGAGTGCGACGCCGATCAGGGCGCCCTTCTCGATCTTGACGTTCGACGCGCCGTCGGACGACGAGCCGGAGCCGGTGTCGTTGCCACGGGCCGAGCAGCCGCTGAGGGCGAGGCCCGCGACCAGTGCCAGACCGATGCCGGCGATGAGCTTCTTGCGCATGAGATTGCTTTCTCTTCGTTGAGGAGTGGTGCTGTGTGGTGCAGGGATCGTGCGGGCGGCCACCGGAGCGGCCGCCCGCCACGTGTTACTGGACGTTGACCTTCTCGGGCTGGTCCTCGATGCTCCGCGGCTGCTGCGCGGCCACCGTGTTCTGTTCGGTGTCCTTCCGCTGGAACTGCTTCAGCATCCCGCCGATCAGGGACGGACGACCCTGCGACTTCGAGTAGACGTCGAAGGCGACGGCGACGAGCAGGACGAGACCGCGGATGATCTGGACGCGGTTGGACTCGAGGCCCACCAGCGACAGACCGTTGGACAGCAGGGCCATGACGAGACCACCGATGATCGATCCGGAGATCGTGCCGATGCCACCGGCGACCGCGGCACCACCGACGAACACGGCGGCGATCGCGTCGAGCTCCCAGCCGGTGCCGTCGGCGGGGCCCGAGGCGCCCGAGTAGCCGACGAAGACCATGCCGGCGACGGCGGCCAGGACGGACATGTTCATCATGACGAAGAAGTTGACCTTGCGGGCGCTGACACCCGACAGGACGGCGGCGTTCGCGTTGCCACCGACCGCGTAGACCTGGCGGCCGAAGATCGTGTTCTTGGTGAGGAAGCCGTACAGGATCGTCAGGACACCGAGGATGATCGCGACGATCGGGATCGACGTACCGGCCGGGCCGGCACCGAACAGGTAGGTCGCGACGAGGGTGACGGCGACCAGGATGCCCGTGCGGACGATCGAGACCCAGAGCGGGACGACCTCGGCCTGCATCTTCTTGCGACGCTGGCGACCGCGGAACTCGAGGAAGACCAGGACGAGGCAGGTGACGATGCCGAGGATGAGCGTGCCGTTCGAGAACCCGAAGTCCGGGCCGAAGTCGGGCAGGAAGCCCGAGCCGATCTTCGCGTAGTCGTCCGGCACCGGCTGCGAGGTCGAGTTGCCGATGATCTGGTTCGCACCGCGGAAGATGAGCTGGCCGGCCAGGGTCACGATGAAGGCCGGGACCTTCACGAACGCCACCCAGAAGCCCTGCCAGGCGCCGACGGCTGCACCCACGGCGAGGCCGAGGATGATCGCGGCCCACGCCGGGAAGTTCCACTGCGCCATCGACTGGGCGACGATGATGCCGGTGAACGCCGCGACCGAACCGACCGACAGGTCGATGTGCCCCGCGATGATCACCATGACCATCCCCAGCGCCAGGATGAGGATGTAGGAGTACTGCAGGAACACGTTGATGATGTTCGTCGGCTCGAGGATGAGCCCGTTCGTCAGGATCGAGAACAGGATCAGGATCGCGATGAGCGCGATGATCATGCCGTACTGGCCGATGCTGTTGCCCTTGCCGAAGAGCAGTTTCAGGTTCTTCATGAGATCAGTGCGCCCTTCCGCGCGGAGGTCATGCTGCGCATGAGGGTTTCGGGGTCGGCCTGGTCCGCAGGGACGTCGGCCGTGATCTGGCCCTCGAAGATCGTGTAGATCCGGTCGGAGAGGCCGAGGAGTTCGGGGAGCTCGGAGGAGATGAGGATGATGCCCTTCCCCTGCGCCGCGAGCTGCTGGATGATGCCGTAGATCTCGAACTTCGCGCCGACGTCGATGCCGCGGGTGGGCTCGTCGAGGATCAGCAGGTCCGGGTCGGTGAACATCCACTTGGACAGGACGACCTTCTGCTGGTTCCCGCCGGACAGCTTGCCGACGTTCTCCTCGACGGTCGGCACCTTGGTGCGGAGCATCTTGCGGTAGCGCTCGGCGACGTCGTACTCCTCGAGGGAGTCGACGACACCGGCCTTCGAGATCTTCGGCAGGTCGGCGGCGACCGTGGACCGCTTCACCGTGTCGAGCAGGTTCAGGCCGAGGGCCTTGCGGTCCTCGGAGACGTAGCCGAGGCCGTTCTGGATCGCCTGCTGGACGTTCGCGATCTTGATCTCGCGGCCGTCCTTGATGATCTGACCGTCGATGAAGTTGCCGTAGGAGCGACCGAAGATGCTCATGGCGAGCTCCGTGCGGCCGGCGCCCATCAGGCCCGCGAAGCCGACGATCTCGCCGCGGCGGACGTGGAAGTTCGACCCCTTGGCGACCAGGCGGGACGCGTCCTGCGGGTGCTGGACGGTCCAGTTCTTGACCTCGAAGAAGACCTCGCCGATCTTCGGCGTGCGGTCCGGGAAGCGGCTCTCCAGCGAGCGGCCGACCATCCCGCGGATGATGCGGTCCTCGTTGACGCCGTCGCCCTTCACGTTCAGCGTCTCGATCGCCTTGCCGTCACGGATGATCGTGATCTCGTCGGCGATCTGCTCGATCTCGTTGAGCTTGTGGCTGATGATGATGCTCGCGATGCCCTTGGACTTCAGCCCGACGATCAGGTCGAGCAGGTGCTGCGAGTCGTTCTCGTTCAGGGCCGCGGTCGGCTCGTCGAGGATGAGGAGCTTGACGTCCTTGTGCAGGGCCTTCGCGATCTCGACGAGCTGCTGCTTGCCGACACCGAGGTTCTTGATCTGCGTGTCCGGGTCCTCGTCGAGACCGACGCGGGCGAGCAGGTCCTGGGCTCGGAGCTGGGCGCTGGTCCAGTCGATGACGCCGAAGCGGCCGGGCTCGTTGCCGAGGAACAGGTTCTCGGTGATCGACAGCTCGGGGATGAGCGCGAGCTCCTGGTGGATGATGACGATGCCGGCCTGCTCGGACTGCTTGATGTCCTTGAAGCGGACCTCGTCGCCCTCGTAGACGATCTCGCCGCTGTAGGTGCCGTACGGGTAGACGCCGGACAGGACCTTCATGAGGGTCGACTTGCCGGCGCCGTTCTCGCCGCAGATCGCGTGGATCTCGCCGGCGCGGACGCTGAGCGACACGTCCGAGAGCGCCTTGACACCAGGGAACTCCTTGGTGATCGACCGCATCTCGAGGATGGTCTCGGCGCTGGTGACGGACCTGGTGGCCAGGTCCGGTCCCTGTGGGGTTGACGCCACGGTGCATCTCCTTCTGCCGCTGCGGTGCGGCAGTCCTTCGGGTGGTGAGGTGCGGCATCGGGGGCGCAGGAGTGCCTGCGTGGACCTCGTTGTCGCGTCCGGTGTCCTGCTCGGTGTGACGGTCATGTGACCGTTCACATCGGCGGAACGGAGGTAATTTACGCACAGCCCCGTCGCGGCTGTCAATTCGGTTCGGTCGCGTTTCTGTAACGGCCCGCGTGATCCGGCGGAATCCGCGTGCTGACGCCCCCCGAGGTGGGGTGGTCGACCGTGCTGCAGGGCGGACGGGAGGCGCGGGGCGGCGCCGCCACGGGCCTCCCGGCCGACGCGTGGTCGGGTCAGCGACGCCGGGGCGCGCCCGTCGACCCGCGCACCACGAGCTGCGGCACGAGGTCGACCGGGCGGAGCGCGTGGCCCTCGGACGGCAGGAGCAGCTCGACGCAGCGACGACCGAGCTCCGGGAAGTCGACCTCGACCGTGGTCAGCGGCGGCCAGAGGTGCTTCGCCTCGGGGATGTCGTCGTAGCCGACGACGGACAGGTCACCCGGGACGTCGAGCCCGTAGGACCGCGCCGCGTGCATGACCCCGAGCGCCATCGCGTCGTTCGAGCAGAAGATCGCCGTGCAGTCGCGGTACCGCAGGAGCTCACGGCCGGCGTGGTACCCGAAGTCCGCGGTCCAGTCCCCGAGGATCGGCGGGACGACCGGCATGTCCCGGTCGGACATCTCGCGCAGGAACCCCTGCATCCGGGCCTCGGCCTCGATCCAGTCCTGCGGGCCGGCGATGTGCCGCACGTACTCGTGGCCGAGGTCGAGCAGGTGTGCCGTCGCCAGCCGGGCGCCCTCCATCTGGTCGATGAAGAGCGTCGAGCGCTCGTCCCCGCCGCTGGTGCGGAGCGCCACGTAGGGCGTCCGCATCCCGAGCTCCTCGATCAGGTCGAACACGCGCTGCTGCGGCGCGATGACGATGATGCCCTCGACGTCCTGGTCGAGCAGGTGCCCCAGGCCGTCCCGGACCGCCTCGTCGGTGGCTGCCGCGATGTTCGAGGTCGTCACCGAGTAGCCGCGCGTGACGGCGGCGTCCTCGATGGCCTGCATCGTCGCGGCCGGGCCGTAGTGCGACCGCTGGGCGGTGAGCACGCCGATGGTGTGCGTCCGACTCGTGACCAGGGCC
Organism: Curtobacterium sp. NPDC087080; assembly: GCF_044745105.1. Classification (NCBI taxonomy): domain Bacteria; kingdom Bacillati; phylum Actinomycetota; class Actinomycetes; order Micrococcales; family Microbacteriaceae; genus Curtobacterium; species Curtobacterium sp. NPDC087080. The sequence continues at coordinate 81,554 of NZ_JBIUZP010000002.1, forward strand.
CGCGCGGCGCGGTTCGGCCGGTACTGCAGCTGCTCCATCGCGGCCAGCACGCGGTCCTTCGTCTCCGCACGGATTGCGTCCGAGTTGTTGAGCACACGCGACACCGTCTGGTGCGAGACGCCGGCGACCCGCGCGACGTCGCGGATGCTGGGCGAGCGCGGTTGCTGTGTCCGCGGTGACGCCATCGTTGCTCTCTCCCGCCCGGGGCCGTGGCACCTCGATGTGCACGTTCACATCCCGAGCCAGATCATTATGCACGTCCCCGGGCTGCACACCAGCCGTGCCCCGGTCAGAGCCAGTTGCGCTTCCGGAACACCAGCCAGAGGATCCCCGCCAGGGCGAGCATCGCCACGATCGCGACCGGGTACCCGTACTCCCAGTGCAGCTCCGGCATGTGGTCGAAGTTCATGCCGTAGACGCCCGCGATGAGCCCCGGCGCGAACAGGATCGCCGCCCACGACGAGATCTTCTTGACCTCCTCGCCCTGACGGTGGGCGGCCCGGGCGAGCTGTCGGCTCTCCTCGCCCTGCGCCAGGGACGCGCTCGTCATCCGGCGCATCGCCTCGTTCTGCTCCTGCGTGACCAGGGTCGAGTGCAGCGTCAGGGCGTTCTCGAGCAGCGCCCGGAACGAGTCCACGCGCTCGGTCACCCGCAGGGCGTGGTCGAGCACGTTGCGCAGGCGGTGCTGCACCTCGTCGTCGACGCCGTACTTCTCGGCGCCCCGGAGCAGCCCGCGCACCATCGCCGGCACCGGTGCCGTGGCGCGCTGGAACCCGAGCACCTCGCTCAGCAGCTGGTAGATGCGCTTCGAGACGCCGGGGTCGACCTGGCCCGCGAAGAGCTGGTCCTCGATGGCGTCGACCTGGTCCTGGATGACCTCGACGACCGGGGCGTAGCCGTCCACGACCTCGTCGAGCACGGCGGCGGTGACGGCCTCGGACCCCATGGCGAGGAACTCCGGGTCCGCCTCGGCCCGGCAGCGCACCGCGGCGAGGTCGGGTTCCTCCGCGTGCCGGACGGTGACCACGAACTGCCGTCCGACGAACAGGTGCACCTCGCCGAACTCGACCTCGTTCGTGTCCGCGCGGTGCCGTGCGGGGCGGAGCACCAGGAAGAGCGTGTCGCCGTACCGCTCGAGCTTGGCGCGCTGGTGTCCCTTGCGGGCGTCCTCGACGGCGTTCTCGTGCAGGTCGAACTCGGCGGCGACGGCCTCGAGCTCGGCGTCGTCGGGGCGCAGCAGTCCGATCCAGGCGAGGTCGCCCCGGGTGTCGGGCGACAGGGTCGACGGACTGCCGATGCGACGTCCTGCGACGTAGACGGCGTTGTCGATGCATGCCATGTCGTGCTCCTCGTGTTCGGGAGCAGGCCGGCGCGAGACCCGGGCGGACCGGGACGGGGGCGTGCACGTGCCCGGGCTCCACGGGGGAGCCAGGACGTGCGTCAGCGAACGGGCAGGGCGACGACCGGGGCGGTCGTCCGGCCCGATCGAGGATGGTCACCCGACATCGCGCCTCACCTGCCCTTCCGGTCGTCCGTGGTCGCCGGTGCGCGACCAGCGGGCCACGTTACCCGGCGACGGGACGCGCGTCGAGTGAGCGATCGCTCAGCGGGTGACGCGCAGTCCCTGCTGCTCGAGCTCGGTGAGCTGCCACCCGAGCCACGGGCTCCACGCGAACGGTGCCGCGGCGACCGAGGCCCGCAGTTCGTCCTCGGAGAGCCAGGCGTACTCGGCGACCTCGTCGTCCGCGGGCGCCGGGACGTCGTCCGTCACGGCGCGGAACACCGGGCAGACCTCGTTCTCGACGATGCCCGAGGCGTCCACCGCGCGGTACCGGAAGTCGGGCAGCACGAGTTCGACGTCGCGGACCGTGATGCCGAGCTCGCGCGAGGCGCGGCGGGCGACGGCGTCCTCGAAGGCCTCGTCCGGCCCGGGGTGCCCGCAGAACGTGTTCGTCCACACCCCCGGCCAGGTCTTCTTCGACAGGGCGCGACGGGTCACGAGGACCTTGCCCTCGGCGTTCCGCACGTGGCACGAGAAGGCGAGGTGGAGCGGGGTGTCCTCGGTGTGCACCGCGAACTTCTCGGCGGTGCCGATGGGAGTGCGGTCTTCGGCGAGCAGGACGACGGATTCCGGGAAAGTGTTCATCTGCCCCGATAGGTTAGGCCAATGAGCGAGGAAGCGGCCACCGTGGCGCAGATCGACCTCGCACTGGTCGACGACTGCATCGAACGCTTCTTCGCGGTGTCGTCGGCCCGTGCGCGTCGGTTCGGCAGACCGTCCGAGGAACTCTGGCGGGTGCTCCGTCGAGCGAGCATGGGCGGCAAGCGCTTCCGCCCCCGCATGGTCCTCACGGCGTACGCCGGGCTCGGCGGCACGGACGCCCGCGCCGCCGCGAACGTCGCCGCGGCCTACGAGCTGCTCCACACCGCGCTCGTCGTGCACGACGACGTCATCGACCGCGACTGGTCGCGCCGCGGGGAGCCGAACGTCGCCGGGTCCTTCCGCGACACCGGCACGACGGGCGGCCTGGCGCTGCCCACCGCCGAGCACCGCGGGCTCAGCGCCGCCGTGATCGCGGGCGACCTCGCCCTCGTCGCTGCCGCACGCTTCGTCGAGGCGTCCGGTGTCACCGGCGACCGTCGCGCGCGCCTGCTCGAGATCCTCGACGACGCGGTGTTCGCGAGTGCCGCGGGTGAGATGACCGACGTCGACCTCGCGCTGGGCGTCATGCCGACCGTCGACGAGGTCCTGGCGATGGAGCGGGCGAAGACGAGCGTGTACTCGTTCGAGGCGCCGCTGCAGTCCGGGGCCGTGCTCGCCGGCGCGGACGAGTCCGTCGTCGAGGCCCTCGGCGCCTTCGGCCGCGAGATCGGCATCGCCTACCAGATCGTCGACGACCTGCTCGGGGTCTACGGCGACGAGACCGTGACCGGCAAGTCCGTGCTCGGCGACCTGCGCGAGGGCAAGCGCACCATGCTCATCGCCTATGCCGCGACCACCGACTGCTGGGACGACATCGCGCCCTACCTCGGTGACCCCGACCTCAGCGAGGGACGCGCGGCCGAGCTCCGTGCGACCCTGGAGACCTGCGGCGCGAAGTCGGCGGCCGAGTCCCGGATCGCCGAGCACGCCGCCCTCGCCCGCGCCGAGCTCGCGGCCCTGCCCTACGAGCTCGCCGAACGACTGGAGCACCTGGTGTCCGAACTGCTGGAGCGCGTGCGGTGACCCAGACCGCACCTCCGCGTCTGCCCCTGTACGACGCGACGGCCGAGGCTGCCTCCGGGGTCGTCATCGAGCGCTACTCGACCTCGTTCGGCCTGGCCAGCCGACTGCTCGCCAAGGACACCCGCGAGCACATCCGCAACGTCTACGCGCTGGTCCGCGTCGCCGACGAGGTCGTCGACGGCCCCGCGACCGAGGCCGGGCTCGACCACGACCTGGCCCGCACCGTGCTCGACGAGCTCGAGGCCGACACCGAGCGTGCGATGGCGCTCGGCTTCTCGGTGAACCCCGTCGTGCACGCCTTCGCCCGCACCGCCCGCACGACGGGCTTCGGGCCGGAGCTCACGAAGCCGTTCTTCGCGTCGATGCGCATGGACCTCGAGCGCACCGAGCACGACCAGGAGTCGTTCGACCGGTACGTGTACGGCTCCGCCGAGGTCGTCGGCCTGATGTGCCTCCGTGCCTTCGTGTACCGCGCCGGTCGGCCGACCTTCGACGACGCCGTGCTCGTCGACGGGGCCCGGGCGCTCGGGGCGGCCTTCCAGAAGGTGAACTTCCTGCGCGACCTGCACGCCGACTTCGAGGTGCTCGGCCGCTCGTACTTCCCGGGCGTCGACGTCCGCACGTTCGACGAGGCGACGAAGGACCGCCTGGTCGCCGACGTGCAGGCGGACCTCGACCGCGCCGCGCTGACGGTCCCGCTGCTCCCGGTCGACGCCCGCAAGGCGGTCGGTCTCGCGCATGCCCTGTTCCAGGAGCTCAACGACCGGATCGCCGCCTGCCCGGCGGACCGCCTGGTGACGACGCGCGTGCGCGTCCCGAACCCGGTCAAGGCGCAGCTCGCCGCGCGCGTGCTCGCCGGCCGAGCACCGCTGTCGTCCCGTGCAGCCCACCACCGGTCTGGAGGCCGTGCATGACCCCGCCCCGCGCCTCCCGTCCGTCCACCCCCGCGTCGCAGCGCGCGGTGCCGGCCCGACGTGCCGTCGTCGTCGGCGGCGGCATCAGCGGACTCGCGTCCGCCGCCCTGCTCGCCCGCGACGGCTACGCCGTCACCGTGCTCGAGCAACGCGACCAGCTCGGCGGCCGCGCCGGGTCGTGGGAGCGGGACGGCTTCCGGTTCGACACCGGCCCGTCCTGGTACCTCATGCCCGAGGTGTTCGACCACTTCTTCCGACTGCTCGGCACCACGGCCGAGGCCGAGATGGACCTCGTCCGGCTCGACCCGGGGTACCGCGTGTACAGCGAGGGCGACGACGAGCCCATCGACCTGCGCGCCGACCGCGAGGCGAACATCGCGCTCTTCGAGTCGATCGAGCCCGGAGCCGGTGCGCGGCTGCGGAAGTACCTCGACTCCGCCGAGGACACCTACGCGATGGCGGTCCGTCGCTTCCTCTACACGACGTTCCAGGACCTGACGAAGCTGGCCGCCCCGGACGTGCTCCGTCGTCTGCCGAAGCTCGCCCGGCTCCTGCTGCAGCCGCTGTCGACGTTCGCCTCGAAGGCCGTGCGGGACCGCCGGCTCTGGCAGGTGCTCGGGTACCCGGCGGTGTTCCTCGGCACGAGCCCGTACGCCGCGCCGAGCATGTACCACCTGATGAGCCACCTCGACCTGGCCGACGGCGTGCTCTACCCGAAGGGCGGCATCACCGAGGTGATCTCGGCCGTCGAGCGGGTCGCCCGTCGCGAGGGCGCGGCGATCACGACGGGTGCCACCGTCGAGCGGATCGTCGTCGAGGACGGGCACGTCACGGGCGTCGTGCACCGTGACGCCGCAGGTGCGTCGCACACGGTCCCCGCCGACCTCGTGGTGAGTGCTGCCGACCTGCACCACACCGAGCTGCACCTGCTCGACGCGGAGCACCGGACCTACCCGGAGCCGCACTGGCGGAAGCGCGACCCGGGGCCGAGCGCCGTGCTCGTCTACCTCGGCGTCGACGGTCCCGTGCCCGGGCTGCTGCACCACACGCTGGTCTTCACCGCCGACTGGGAGGCCAACTTCGGCGCGATCTTCGGCAAGGACCGGCACGTGCCGGACCCGGCGTCGATCTACGTCTGCGCGCCCTCGCTCACCGACGACACCGTCGCGCCCGAGGGGGCGAGCAACCTGTTCGTCCTGGTGCCGCTGCCCGCCGACCTGTCGATCGGCAAGGGCGGGATCGACGGTGCCGGCGACGCCGAGGTCGAGCGCATCGCCGACCGCGCGATCGACGTCATCGCGGAGCGCTCCGGCGTCCCGGACCTGCGCGACCGCATCCGCGTGCGCCGCACGATCGGCCCGCAGGACTTCGCCGACGACTACAACGCGTGGAGCGGGTCGATGCTCGGGCCGGCGCACACGCTCGCGCAGAGTGCGTTCTTCCGCGAGGCGAACGTCTCCCGCAAGGTGGACGGCCTCTACTACGCGGGCGCCTCGACGACCCCGGGCATCGGGCTGCCGATGTGCCTGATCAGCGCCGAGGTGCTGCTCAAGCGCATCAACGGCGACACGTCGACCGAACCGCTGCCGACGCCGCTGCCGGCACCGGCGTCGGTGCCGGCCGGGTCGTCGACGGCGGGGTCCGCCCGGACCGCGGGCTGATGCCGGGGACCTACCTCGCCGGACTCCTGGTGTCGATCGCCGGCATCGCGGTGCTCGACGCCCGGTACCGGCTGTTCTTCTGGCGGAGCCCGCTGCGCGCCGCCGCGGTGATGGCGATCGGCCTCGTGTTCTTCCTGGTGTGGGACGTCGCGGGCGTGCACCTCGGCATCTTCTTCATCGGGCGGAACGACCTGCTGACGGGGGTGCTGCTCGAGCCCGAGGTCCCACTGGAAGAGGTCTTCTTCCTCGTGCTCCTGTGCTGGACGACGATGGACCTGTTCGGCGCCCTGCGTCCGGTCGTGGCCCGGCGGCTCGACCGTGCCGGCTCGCCGGACGCGGTCGACGAGGAGTCGCACGCATGACCGGGACGGCGACGTACGCCCTGCTCGCGGTGCCGTTCCTGACGTTCGCCGCGCTCGTCGCCGTGGTGGCCGGCGTGGTCGCCGCCCGTCGCCGTGGAGCCGGTCGGCGGACCGGTGCTGCCGTCGGTGTCGTCGGTACGGTCAGCGCCGTCGCGGCCGGCGTGGTGCTGCTCGTGATGACCGGCGTCTTCAACAACGTGATCGTCGGGCTCGGCATCGTCGCCTACGACGACGCGCTGGTCTCCGGCGCCCGGGTCGGACTGTTCCCGGTCGAGGACCTGGCGTACTCGATCGGCGCCGCCCTGCTGCTCCCGAGCTGCTGGGTCCTGCTGGAGCGCCCGCGCGGTCGGGCACACGACCGCGCGCGCGACCGGTCGTCCGACCACCCGACCGTCCACGGGGCGGGACGCGGGACCGGTACGGTCGGAACGCCGACCCAGCCACCCCGTCGACCGGAGGAGACCCCGTGACCGTGAGCAGTGCCTCCAGACCGTCGACCGCGCGCGCCCTGTTCGTGTCGTCGCGTCCGATCAGCTGGGTGAACACGGCCTACCCATTCGGTGCGGCGTACCTGCTCGGCAGCGGGGTCGGTCTCGACGGTGGCGGCGGGTTCTCGCTCGTCGCGTTCCTGGTCGGCGTCGTGTACTTCCTCGTGCCGTACAACCTGGCGATGTACGGCATCAACGACGTCTTCGACTACGAGTCGGACCTGCGGAACCCGCGGAAGGGCGGGGTCGAGGGTGCGCTGCTCGACAAGAGCGTGCACCGCACCACGCTGTGGGCTGTCGTCGTCACGAACGTGCCGTTCCTCGTCGCGCTCGTGGTGCTCGGCGCCCGGAGCGGCAACGGACCCTGGTCGTGGCTCGTGCTCGCGATCAGCGTGTTCGCGGTGATCGCGTACTCGGCGCCCGGGCTGCGCTTCAAGGAGAAGCCGTTCCTCGACTCGCTGACCTCGTCGACGCACTTCGTGTCCCCGGCCGTCTACGGTCTGGCCCTCGCCGGACCGCACTGGACCGGGGCGCTCGTCGCCGTGTGCGTGGCGTTCTTCCTGTGGGGCGTTGCCTCGCACGCGTTCGGGGCCGTGCAGGACGTCCTGGCCGACCGCGCGGGGGGCATCGGCTCCGTCGCGACGGTGATCGGCGCCCGGGCGACGGTCCGGTTGGCGTTCGTGGCGTACCTCGTGGCCGGTGTCGCGCTGCTGTTCTCGGACTTCCCGGGGCCGATCGCGGCGATCGTCGTCGTTCCGTACGCGCTCAACGTGCTGCCGTGGTGGAACGTCACCGACGCCGGGGCCGAGGCGGCGAACGCGGGGTGGAAGCGGTTCCTCTGGATCAACTACCTGGCGGGGTTCATCGTCACGATGGCGCTCATCGCCTACGCCTGGACGCACTGACGCAGCGCTGCCGACTCGTGCGTGGCCGACGTGCATCGATGGCGCAGAAGACGTCGGGTCGGTCGCGAGCACCCGACACTTCCTGCTCCATCGACAGGGCACCGGCGGTCCTGCACGACAGCCGTCGTCGGCCTGACAGACTGGACGCACGCGCCGCGGGAGTCGTGGTGCGCCGGTCACGAAGGAGTGCACGCATGACGGTCCGCATCATCCACGTCGGTCTCGGAGGCTGGGGCGGCAACTGGGCCCGCACCGCCATCCCGCAGGTCACCGAAGTGGAGGTGGTCGGGCTCGTCGACCCGGTCCCCGCGACGCTGGACGCCGTGCGCGAGGACCTCGGCCTGCCGGCATCCGCCGCGTTCGCCTCGCTCACCGAGGCGCTCGCCGGGGTCGAGGCCGACGCCGTCGTCATCACCGCACCGGCCGTCACCCACGTGCCGCTCGCGCTCGAAGCCCTCGAGGCCGGCAAGCACGTCCTCGTCGAGAAGCCGTTCGCGAACTCCACCGACGAGGCGCTCACCGCCGTCCGCCGTGCCGAGGAGCTCGGGCTCGTGCTGCAGGTCAGCCAGAACTACCGCTGGTACCCGGCGCCCCGGGCGGTCAAGGAGCTGCTCGCGGCGAAGGAGCTCGGCGAGCTGTCCGCGATCAGCATCGACTTCCGGCAGTGGGACAACGACCAGCCCGTGGAGACCTACCCGCACTACCGGTTCCCGCACCCGATGATCAACGACATGGCGATCCACCACTTCGACCTGCTCCGGATGATCACCGGGCTCGAGGCCGTCCGCGTCTACGCCCGCGCGTCGTACCCGAGCCACAGCAAGTACCAGGACGAGGCCGTGACGTCGATGATCATCGAGCTCGATGACGGGCTGGTCGTGAGCTACCGCGGCAGCTGGCTCTCGCGGGCTCCCCGCACCGCCTGGGCGGGGGAGTGGAGCATCCAGGGCGAGGACGGTGAGATCTGGTTCACGAGCCGTGACGGCTCGCCGAGCGAGATCGCCGGGGACCGGGTGACGCTGCGCGCCGACCAGGACGCCGAGGCCGAGGCCGTCGAGCTGCCGACCCTCGAGCACACCGACCGGCAGGGTGGACTGCAGGCCTTCGCGCGTTCGGTGGAGGGCGGTGCGGCGCCGGAGACGAGCGGCCGCGACAACCTGCGGAGCCTGGCGCTCATGGAGGCCGCGGGCCGCTCGGCAGCGTCCGGTCGCCCCGAGGACGTGGTCCTACCCGAGTAGGGCGCTCGCGTTCCGCGCGGAGGAGACTGTTCCGCGCGTAGGGGGCCGTTCCGCGCGGAGGAGGACGTTCCTTCCTGCCTCCTACGAGCGGAACGACATCCCAGGTCGCGCGCGATGGGACGGAACGCACGCTGCGACGGACGGGAGGCGCGTGGCGCGGCCGCCACGCGCCTCCCGTCCGTCGGCCGCCCGGCACCACTGCCGCGAGACTCGCCCTGTGCGACGGTCCTCGTGCCCTCGGGTGCGAGGACCGTCGCCGGGCCCGAGTCTCGGGTCCGTTCCGCCGCGCTACGCGGCGCCGGCCGCGCGCCGGGCCTGGGCGACCGCCGCCCGCACGCCCCGGTCGAACGCGGGGCCGTGGCCGGGCAGCACGTGCCGCGCCTCGGTGTCCTCGAGCCGACCGAGCGACGCGACCGCCTCGTCGACGTCCGACGTCGCGGCCGGCGCCACCACCCGCGGGCCGATCCCGCCCGTGTACGGGTCGAACGTGACGAGGGCGTCGCCCGCGATCAGCGCGTCGCGGTCGGCGAAGTGCAGCGCCACGTGCCCGTCCGTGTGCCCGGGCGTCTCGATGATCCACGGGTTGCCGGGGACGTCTGCGCGGGACGCCAGCGGCTGCGTCTCCGCGATCCCGTCCACCGTCGCCGCACCGGCGAGCAGCATCCGTCCGAGCGGCGCGAGCCCTCCCGGGTGCATTGCGACGAAGCCGAAGCGGTTCGTCTGCGGCCGGTACGAGTACGGGTGCGCCGCGAGGTCGCGGTCGCCCGGGTGCACGAACACGGGCGTGCCCCACTCCCGGTGCATCCGGGCGGCGGTCCCGACGTGGTCGAAGTGCCCGTGCGTGAGCAGCAGGCCCTCGACGCGGTCGGGCGAGTACCCGAGGTCGTGCACGGCGAGCAGCAGGTGCGGCCAGGCGGCCGGTAGCCCCGCGTCGACGACGAGCAACCGGTCACCCGTCTCGACCAGGTAGGTGTTGGTGTGTGCGATCTCGAGGCGGTGGATCCCCTCGGCGACGTCCCGGAACAGCATGGCCTGCACCGTAGACCGCGGTCGCTCGGTGCCATGCCGGGGACCGCCTGGTAGGCACGAGGCATGGCCAAGGACAGCATCCCCGAGCTCGAGCTCGCGAACGTGCGCACGCGCGAGCGCCTGACCGACAGCGTCAGCGAGATCAGGAGGCGCTCCGACGTCCCCGCGCGCACCCGGCTCGCGGTGGCGAAGGCCAAGCAGCGGTGGCACCGTGACCCCACGCCGCTCATCGCGATGGGCGTCACCGCGGTGACCGGCATCGCGGCGATCGTCCTCGGGACCCGCATCGGGCGGACCGACGCCGGCCACCTCGACCGTCCGGCCGCCTCGACGGCGTTCACCGCGCTCCTGCCGTTCGGTGCGCGCGGCGAGCTCGACGCCGACCAGGCTCGCGGCGGTCGGAAGGGGCGGAAGGCCCGTCGCAAGGCGGCCGAGGAGTCGCTCGAGCGCGACCCGGTGCACAAGAACCGCGTGAAGCAGCGCGCCGGCATCGCCGCGGTGCAGCGCCGCGCGACGAAGAACCGGAAGCAGGCCGCGAAGCGGTCCAAGGCGGCGGCGAAGGCCCTCGCGAAGGCGAAGGGCTAGACCATGGCGCACAAGGACAAGAGCCTGCAGCAGGAGATGCAGCACAAGCCGGCGCCGGACGACCCCCGGAAGCCGGACAGCCCGACCGACCTCACGAAGCCGTCGTTCACGTACACGCTGAAGAAGACCCTGCGCGAGTTCACCAGCGACCAGTGCACCGACCTCGCCGCGAGCCTGACGTACTACACGGTGCTCGCGCTCTTCCCCGGTCTGCTGGCGATCGTGTCGATCCTCGGCCTGGTCTCGAACCCGCGGGACACGATCGACACCCTGCTCGACGTCGTCACGAACGTCGGCGGTGGTCAGGTCGCCGAGCTCCTCCGTGACCCGGTCGAGGGGCTCGTGCGTTCGCCCGCGGCGCCGATCACGTTCATCGTCGGTGTGCTCGGTGCCCTGTGGTCCGCGTCGGGCTTCGTCGGCGCCTTCGGCCGTGCGATGAACCGCATCTACAACGTCCGCGAGGGCCGACCGATCTGGAAGCTCCGGCCGACCATGCTCGGCGTCACGGTGTTCACCGTCGTGCTGCTCGTCCTCGGGCTGCTCGTGCTCGTCTCCGGTCCGCTCGCCCGGACGTTCGGCGACGTCATCGGCCTCGGCGACGCCGCCGCGCTCGTGGTCTCGATCGTGCAGTGGCCGATCCTGCTGGCGATCATGATCGTCGTCGTCGCGGTGCTGTACTACTGGGCGCCGAACATCCGCCAGTCGAAGTTCAAGTGGGTGAGCGGCGGCGCGTTGGTCGGCATCACGATCTGGATCATCGCGAGCGTCGGCTTCGGCTTCTACGTCGGGAACTTCTCGAACTACAACGCGACGTACGGCTCCCTCGGTGGCGTCATCGTCTTCCTGCTCTGGATCTGGATCACGAACAACGCGCTGCTCTTCGGTGCGGAGTTCGACGCGGAGCTCGAGCGCGGTCGCCAGCTGCAGGCCGGCATCCGGGCCGAGGAGGACATCCAGCTCCCCGAGCGCGACACCCGCCAGATCGAGAAGCAGGACGAGCAGCACGCCAAGGACGTGCTCGAGGGGATCAAGATCCGCGAGAGCGCGGGGCGCACGAAGGACTGAGCAGGTGGCCGGCCGGTCCTGCACACCCCGCTCGGTGGGCGTCACCGTCCACAGCCGGGAGGCACGGCACCGGCCCGTCACGGCCGCTCCGTAGGGTGGGACGCATGACCGACACCGCACCTGCCGCTGACCGTCCGACCGCACTCGTCACCGGGGCCACCCGCGGCATCGGCCGCGCGATCGCGCTGGAGCTCGGACGCACCCACCACGTCCTGGTCGGTGGCCGATCCGCCGACGCGGTCGCCGCGCTCGTGGCCGAGCTCCCGAGTGCAGCGCCGTTCGTCGGCGACCTCGGCGCCGGCGACGTGCCGGAGCTTCCGGGGTCGCTCGACGTCCTGGTGCACAGCGCCGGGGTCGAGCAGGGTACGCGGATCGCCGACACACCGCGCGATGTGTGGGAGCAGGTGTTCGCTACCAACGTCTTCGCGGTCGCCGAGCTGACCCGGCTGGCGCTCCCCGCGCTCCGGTCAGCGCGGGGCATCGTCGTGCCGATCAACAGCGGGTCCGGGTTCACCGCAGGCCCCGGAGGCGGCGTGTACGCGGCGTCGAAGTTCGCGCTCCGGGCCTTCGCGGACGCCCTGCGCGAAGAGGAGCGGGCGAACGGCGTCCGGGTCTCGAGCGTGCACCCCGGCCGGACCGACTCGGACATGCAGCGGGCGCTGACCGAGAAGCTCGGCGAGGACTACGACACCGCCTACTACCTGGCGCCCGAGGACGTCGCCGCGGCCGTCCGGACCGTGGTCGACCTGCCGGAGCGCGGCACGATCGAGTCGCTCGCGATCCGGCCGACACGGAAGCGCTGACCCCGGCTACCCGAGCTCGATCCTCGTCGTCAGCGACAGGCGGTCGAGGAACGTCTCGTCGTGGCTGACCACGACGAGGGCGCCGCGGAACGCCCGGAGCGCATCCACGAGCTGGTCGACGCTCGTCAGGTCGAGGTCGTTCGTCGGCTCGTCGAGCACCAGCAGCTGCGGCGGTGGGTCCGCGAGCACCAGGGTCGCCAACGCCACCCGGAAGCGCTCGCCGCCCGACAGGGACGCGACCGGGCGGTCGACCGTGTCCCCGCGGACCAGGAGCCGAGCCAGCTGGTTGCGGAGCTCGGCGTCGGCCACGTGCGGGGCCGCCCGACAGAGGTTCGTGAGCACGGTCGCGTCGTCGTCGAGCGAGTCCCGCCGCTGCGGCAGGTACCCGATGCGGTCCGAGTGCGGCGCCGCCGAGGTCTCCGGGAGCGGGTGCTCGCGCGCCTGCGGCACCCCCACGAGCTGCTCGAGCAACGTCGTCTTGCCGACGCCGTTCGCGCCGGTCACCGCGATGCGCTCGGGGCCCTGCACGACGACCGACCGCCCGCGCACGGTGATCGTCGCGATGCGCCGCGACGCCGGGACCTCCGGGTCGGGCAGCGTGACGTGCAACGACTCGTCGTCGCGCAACCGCAGCTCGGCCTCCTGCACCGCGGCCCGCGCCTGCGCCTCGGCCGACCCGTGGGCCGAGCGCAGCCGTCCGGCGGTCTGCTCCGCCTGCTTCCGCTGCTCGTTCGCCAGGATCTTCGGCACGGACCGAGCGGCCTCCCGCCCCGCACGGGCACGGCGGGCGATCTTCGTCTCCGCCTCGATGCGCTGCCGCTGCTCGGTCCGGTGGCGCTGCTCGGCCACCCGGACCTCGCGCTCGACGGCGGCCTGCTGCACGGCGAGGTGCTCCTCGTACGCGCGGTACGTCCCGCCGAACACCGTGGCCGATCCCGAACGCAGCTCGACGGTCTCGTCCACGTGCTCGAGGAGCTCCCGGTCGTGGCTGACGAGCACGAGCGTCCCGGTCCACCGGTCGACGAGCTCGAAGAGCGCCGCACGGGCTGCGCGGTCGAGGTTGTTCGTCGGCTCGTCGAGGAACACGATCGGAGCCCGACGCATCCGGATGCCGGCCACCGCGGTGAGCACGGCCTGCCCGCCGGAGAGCGACGTCACGGGCCGGTCGAGGTCGGTTCCGTCGAGCCCGGGCACGGACGCGAGCGCGGCGGCGGCACGCTCCTCCACGTCCCAGTCGTCGCCCACGGCGTCGAGGTGCTCCTCGGTGGCGTCACCGCCGAGGACGGCCCGCAGTGCGGCGAGCGTCCTGCCGACGCCGAGCAGGTCCGTCACGGTGTCCCCGGGGCGGGCGTGCAGCCGCTGGGGCAGGTGGTCCACCGGACCGGAGGTGCGGACGGAGCCCGACGTGGGGTGGAGCTGCCCCGTGGCGAGCCGGACGAGCGTGGACTTGCCGGCCCCGTTCCTCCCGACCAGGCCGGTGCGGCCGCGTCCGAAGGCGGTGGTGAGGTGGTCGAGCGCGACGGAGCCGTCGGGCCAGGTGAAGGTGAGGTCGTCGAGGACGACGGACGGTGTTGCGGGCATGGGTGTGCCTCCCGGATCGTGAGCTGGGCGCACGACACCGGACCCGCGGCGACCGGAGGGGTCGGCACGCGGCGCGCCCGACGGGGCGCGACGATCACGGTGTCAGCGCGAGGACTGCGCGGTACCGGTGATCGACTGCAAGGCTGCTCGTTCCGTCGGGGACCCCCGTGTCCGCCACCCGTGCTGCCGGTCGGTCTCCCGCCCCGGCGGCCCCGCGTGACGACGAGGTGTCACCCACCGTAGGGGTGACGCCGCTCCTCGGCAAGAGGTGACAGGCTGGGGGCATGCCGGAGAACCTGCTGCCGAACCCGACCGCGAACCCCGCGACACTGCTGCCGGAGGAGCCCGAGGTGACCGCCGCGCTCGCCGCCGACGCCCCGGTGTCGAGCGTCGTCGTGTCGCACCCGTCCTCGAGCCTGGCGTGGGCGCTCCTCGCCGACGAGGCCTGGGCGCGCGGCGCGACCCTGGAGTCCTACGCCTACGCCCGCGTCGGGTACCACCGCGGCCTCGACGCCCTGCGGAAGGCGGGCTGGCGCGGTGCCGGGCCGGTGCCGTGGTCGCACGAGCCGAACCGCGGCGTGCTCCGTGCGCTGTTCGCCCTGCGCCGCGCGGCGTCCGCGATCGAGGAGCCGGGCGAGCCCGAGCGCCTGACGGAGTTCCTCGACGCGTCGGACCCGGAGGTACTGCGCGCCCTCTCCGCGGGGGAGTAGCCCGGCCGCCGCGCGGCCGTGCGCCGCGGCGCTGCGGGCCGCAGCACAACGCGAAGCACCTCGCGCCACGGAAGCCCGTGGCGCGAGGTGCTCCCGGTTGTGCGCGAGCAGGTCGCACCACGGAGCGCCGTGCCCCGCCGCCCGCTGCCCGCGCGCCGCTGCCCGCGCGCCGCCGCCCGCGCGGCGCCGGCGGCGCTAGCCCAGCACCACGCTCCACGAGAATGCCTGCGGCCACAGCTGGTGCTCCGGCAGCACGTCGAGCCCGCACGCCCGCGACCCCAGCCCGTGCTGCGCCGCGTCGAGGTACAGGTACGCGTGCTCCGGCGTCGGCAGCTCGTACGGGTGCATCGCACGCCCGAGCTCCTGCGCGGTCCACGGCGAGAGCGTGAAGCCCGCCCGGTGCGCCCCGACGGTCGACACCGTGAACGGCCCGACCGACAGCGTCCGCAGCTCCGGCCGGTGTCCGGTCTCCTGCGGCATCGAGTAGTCCACGGTCAGCGCCCGCACCGGCGCACTGAACCGTCCGACCCGAGCGGCCCGCGACGAGTCCGCGTACGACTCCGCCGGTCCGGTCCCGAACCACGAGGCATCGTCGTCGAGCACCGACGCCGGCAGGTCGAACCGCACGCCGATCCGCGGCCAGGTGACGTCCCACGCCCCGAACGGCACCGAGTCGGTCTGCAGCAGCAGTCCGTCGTCGGTCAGGGTCCAGCGGTGCGTGACGTCGACGCCCCACCCGCTGTTCGCCGCGGCGACCCGGACCCGTTGCTCCAGCCCGTGCTCGCTGCGGGTCACGGACACGAGCCGGTGCGTCAGCCGGTCGAGCCCGCGTGCACGCCAGCGGACCGCCGACGCGGGAGCGGTGGGGTCGCCGACGCCCTTCGTCAGCACCGGGTCGGCCGTCTCGTAACCGCCCTGCGAGGCCAGGCTGTCGTTGTCCGTCGGCGCCCGCCACAGCTCGAGACGCGGCCCGGCGACCTCGTGCCCCTTCCAGGACACCAGGTCACCGCGCGCGGTGAAGGTGCCCTCGCCGAGACGGTCGCCGTCCCAGCCCTGCCGGGAGGCCCGGGGCACGTCCGCCGCGCGGCTCGCCACGAGCCGCTGCGTGCGTGCGACGACGTGGCCGGTGTCCGCCCACGCGGTCGGCCCCGCCAGTTCCGCCGTCACGTCGAACCACAGCTCGTCGCCGGGGGCCAGCGACCCGGTGTCCGCGGCGGCCGCGAGCACCTCGTCGGGCACCGGGACGGTCGCCGACTGCCGCGCCGCGACGACGCCCGGGGTGAAGCGGCCGCCAGACTCCTCGACGCCGTTCCGCGACAGGGTCCAGCGGAAGCGCAGCCCCGCGGTCGAGGCGGAGTGGTACCGGTTCTCGACGAGCACGGTGGTGTCCGACACCGAGAACCGGATCGGGGCGACGACGGCCGCGAACTCCGCCAGCCCGGGGGTCGGGGTGTCGTCGGGCAGCACGAGGCCGTCCATCACGAAGTTCCCGTCGTGCACGACCTCGCCGAAGTCGCCGCCGTACGCGTAGTAGTCCTCACCTGACGCGGTCTGTGCGAGGAGCCCGTGGTCCCGCCACTCCCAGACGAACCCGCCGTGCAGTCGCGGGTACGTGTCGACCAGGTCCTCGTACTCCTGGATCTGCCCCGGTCCGTTGCCCATGGCGTGGACGTACTCGCAGTGCAGGAACGGCTTCGACCGCTGCCGCGCGGCCTCGGCCGGACCGCAGCCGAGCAGCGGGGTCTCCGGGCCGCCGCCGATCGACTCGGTCTCCTGCAGCGTCGGGTACATCCGCGAGTACACGTCGGTGTAGGCGCCGGTGTAGTCGCCCTCGTAGTGCACGGGGCGCTCGTCGTCGCGGTCGTGCACCCACTGCGACATCGCCGCGAGGTTCCGCCCGGTGCCGGACTCGTTGCCGAGCGACCACATCACGATCGACGCGTGGTTCTTGTCGCGCTCGACGGTCCGGGCGATGCGGTCGAGGTACGCCTCGCGCCAGGCCGGGTCGTCGGAGGGGTTCCCGACCCAGTCGGTGAACAGGAAGCCGTGGGTCTCGAGGTCGCACTCCAGGACCACCCAGAACCCGAGCTCGTCGGCCAGGTCGAGCACGCGGGGGTGCGGCGGGTAGTGCGAGGTGCGGATGGCGTTGACGTTGTTCCGCTTCATGAGCGCCATGTCCGCGCGGGCGTGCTCCTCGTCGAAGACGCGACCGCGCACGGGGTGGGTCTCGTGCCGGTTCACGCCGTGGAACACCACGCGCTCGCCGTTCACCAGGAACCGGTCGCCCTCGATCGACACCGTGCGGAAGCCGAGGCGCAGCGAGACGGTCTCGCCGCCCGAACGGCCGCCGGCGTCGGTGCCGGTGGAGACGGTCGCGTCGTACAGCCTCGGGACCTCGGCGCTCCACGGCTCGACGCCCTCGAGCGTGATCGGCGCGACCTGGTCGGCTGATGCCCACGTCACGTCGACGTCGAGCTCCGGCACCCGGAAGCGCACCGGGAACGCGGCGTCGAGTGTCGGGAACGTGATCGTCCCGGAGCCGGTCTCCGGCCGTCCTGACGCCGCCGTGCCGGCCGTGGCGGCGTTGCCGATCGTCGCGGTCCAGCCGGCGCGGACGAACACGTCGTCGATCGGTGCGGTCGGTCGGGCGAGCAGGGTGACGCTCCGGAAGATGCCGGGCAGCCACCACTGGTCCTGGTCCTCGAGGTACGAGGCCGCCGACCACTGGTGCACCCGCACGAGCAGCTCGTTCGACCCGGGCACGAGCAGGTCGCTCACGTCGAACTCGGTCGCGAGCCGCGATCCCGTCGACCACCCGACGAGGGAGCCGTTCAGCCACACCCGGAAGTGCGACTCGACCCCGTCGAAGCGGAGCAGCACCCGAGCCGCGCCGTCGAACGTCGAGGGCACCTCGAACGTGCGGCGGTGGTCACCGGTCGGGTTCTCCTCCGGCGGGTGCGGCGGGTCGATCGGGAACGGGTACTGCAGGTTGGTGTAGCTCGGCGCGCCGTGCCCGTGCAGGACCCAGTGCGACGGCACGGGGAGGCTGCCCCACCCGTCCTCCACCCCCGGGAGCGGGACGTCCGCGACCGGCGACCACCGGAAGTCCCACTCCCCGTCGAGCGACAGGGACGGGGCGTCGGTGTGCAACCAGGCCCGCGGCGCGAGCCGGGTGTCCGAACCCGGTGCGGTCGAGGCCAGCGCACCGAGCGCATCGGGCGTGGTGCTGGTGGAGGACGAGTGAGCAGCGATGGTCAACCCTTGACCGATCCTTCCGTGAGGCCCCCGCGCCAGAAGCGCTGCAGGACGATGATCGCGATCACCAGCGGGATCACCGAGACGAGCACGCCGCCGGTGGTGAGCTGGTAGAACTCTGGCAGACGATCGACCTGTGCCCGCCAGTTGTTGAGTCCCAGTGTGATCGGGTAGAGCTTCTGGTCCGCCAGCATGATGAGCGGCAGGAAGAAGTTGTTCCAGATGCCGACCACTTGGAACAGGAACACGGTCACGAGCGCCGGCGTCATCTGACGGAGCACGATCGTGTGGAAGATCCGCAGCTCCCCGGCGCCGTCGATGCGTGCCTGCTCGAGCAGCGCGGTGTCGACCGAGGCCGCCGCGTACACCCGGCACAGGAACAGGCCGAACGGCGAGACGAGGCTCGGGATGAGCACGCTCCAGTAGGTGTCCGTCAGGCCCATGGTCGAGAAGAGCAGGAACAGCGGCAGCGCCGTCGCGGTCCCCGGCACGAGCACGCCGCCGAGGATCGTGCCGAACACGAGCTGGCGCCCGCGGAACTCGTACTTCGCGAGCGCGTACCCGCCGGCAGCGGCGAAGTACGTCGCCAGGACCGCGCCGACACCCGAGTACAGGATGCTGTTCGCGATCCAGCGGACGAAGATGCCGCCGTCGTACGAGAACACCTGCTGGATGTTGCTGAACAGCGCGAACTCGCCGCCGAACCAGAACCCGTTCGTCGCGAACAGGGCGCCGGTGGTCTTCGTCGCTGCGATGACGACCCAGTACAGCGGCACCAGGAAGTAGACCGCGACGATGACCAGGATCGCCGTCACGACGATCTGCGAGCGGGGGGAGCGGTCGAGCTTCCGGCGCTGGTGCGCCGTGATCGACGTGGTGTCGACGGGCTCGGCGGCCTGCTTGGTCACCGGCGCCTCGATGGCTTCACTGGTCATGCTTCCGCCCCCTTGCTGTCGGCCTGGAGGCGCGGCGCGGCTCCGGTGGTGGTGCTGCGGTCCGCGACGCCGGTGGCGGGTCGCGACCCGGTGGCGGACGTGCCGCGCGTCTGGAGCGCACGCCGTGCCTCCAGGCCGTCGCGCTTGGCCCGCTTCCTCTGGTCGCGCTCGTTCTTGGGCGCGCGGTTCGTCAGCGCGAGGAACGCGAACGACAGGATGAACGCGGCCAGCGCGATGATCACGGCCTGCGCGCTCGCGACGCCGTACTCGTTGAACGCGAACGCGTTCGTGTACGCGGCGTAGTTCGGCGTGTACTCGGTGTCGATGGCCGGCGCGACCGTCGACAGGATCTGCGGCTCGGCGAAGAGCTGCAGCGTGCCGATGATCGAGAAGACCGTCGTGAGCACCAGGGCCGGCGCGATGAGCGGGATCTGGATCCGCCACGCCACCTGGAAGGCGTTCGCGCCGTCCATCTTCGCGGCCTCGTAGACCTCGCCGGGGATCGACTTGAGCTGCGCCACGATGATGAGCATGTTGTAGCCCGTGTACGTCCACGTGACGATGTTCGCGATCGACCAGAGCACGCTGTTCGCGCCGAGGAAGTCCGGCTGCAGCCCCATCGACTGCAGCAGCGACACGATCGGCGACAGGCCGGGCACGTAGAGGAACGACCACAGGATCGTCGCGATGACGCCGGGGACGCCGTACGGCATGAAGTAGACCGCGCGGAAGAAGGCGGGCCAGCGGGCGCTCGCCGACTCGAGCAGCAGCGCGAGGATCGTGCAGAGGACGATCATCACCGGCACCTGCACGATGCCGAACAGGAGCATGCGCCAGATCGAGCCGACGAAGCCGGCGTCGTTCAGGGCGGTGACGTAGTTGTCGAACCCGGCGAAGCGGCCGGTGACGCCGTCCTCGCCGAACAGGCCCTCGCGGTCGACGGTCGTGAAGCTCTGGAAGAGCGCACTGATGATCGGGATGATGAACGTCAGGACGAACAGGGCGAGGAACGGGGCGAGCAGGATCCACGGGGCACGCTTCTGGGCGCTCGTGGCCTTGGTGCTCGTGCGGAAGCCGGATCCGGGCTGCGTGGCGGTCATCGTGCGGTCCTGACGCTGAGGCCCTTGTCCTTGAAGGACTGGACGATCTCCTGCTGGGCGAGCTCGACCGCGTCGGTGAGCTTGAGCCCACCGGTGAGCTTGCGGCGGAACTGGTTCTGCAGGCTGGTGAAGGCCGACTGGGTCACGGGCGACCACGACCACTCCAGGTTCTGCTCCTTGGCCGAGGGGGCGAAGACCTCCTCGTTGTAGTTCTGCCCGGAGAACCACTCGGACGGCTGCTGGCGCGCTTTGCCGATGTAGTCCTTGGCCGGCGACCACCCGATGCCGCAGTACTTGATCATCGCGTCGACGCCCTCCTTCGAGGTGGTCATCCACGTGATGAACTCGAGCGCCTCCTTCGGGTGCTCCGCGTTCGCCAGCACGGCGGCCGTCGAACCACCGATCGAGCTCGAGCCGTAGCCGGTGTCGCCCCACGTCTGCATCGGCGCGACCTTCCACTTGCCCTCGCCGCCCTGCACGGACTGGATGAGGGCGTCGCCCCAGCTCGCGCTCGTGACGGCGGCGATCTTGCCGCTCGCTGCGGCCGCGTACCAACCGGGGGAGTAGGCGCCGGCGCTGGTGTCGACCAACTCGTCGTCGATCACCCCGTCGAAGAACTCGGCGACCATCATGGTCTTGTCGTCGGTCATGTCGACGACCCACGCGTCGCCGTCCGTCCTGAACCAGCGCGCGCCGGCCTGCTGCGCGTACGCGGCGAAGGGCGATGCGTCGGCGACCGGGAACACCTCGAGGTAGTTCCCGTTGCCCGTCCCGCGCACCTTGTCGGCGAGGTCGCGCCACTCGTCCCACGTCGTCGGGGGCTGGCCGCCGGCCTGCTCGAGGATCGCGGTCTGGTAGTAGAAGCCCATCGGGCCGGTGTCCTGCGGGATGCCGTAGACGCCGTCGACGAACTCGACCTGCGACCACGCTGCCTCGTCGTACTTCGACTGCACGTCCTTCGCGCCGTACCGGGCGAGGTCGACCAGGCCGTTGGCGAGCATGAACTCCGGGATCTGCCGGAACTCGACCTGCCCGATGTCCGGACCACCCCCGGCCGCGAGCGCGGAGTACATCTTCTGGTACCCGCCCGCGTTGCCCCCGGGGATCCAGTTCGCGGTCACCTGGATGCGCGGGTTCTTCGCGTTCCAGACGTCACAGACCTTCTGCAGGTCCTTGAGCCACGCCCAGTAGGTGATCTGGACGGTCTCGCTCCCGGCGGCCGCGGGGACCAGCGGCGCCCGGTTGACGTTCGTCGACCCGGGCACGGCGCACCCGGCGAGCAACCCCGCCGCAGCTGTTCCGAGTCCGAGTCCGAGCAGGTTCCGTCGCGACAGGACGGTTCTCGATGGGATGGGTGTCATCACGGCTCCGGTTCGTCGTTGAGCGGGGTCGGAGCCAGCAAAGCACGAAACCGAGCGATGCTGTGCATTCCCGCAGTATCCACAGAACGTCGTGACCGAACCGTGGCCGGGCCCGGTCGGTCGCGCGGTCTGCCGACAGTGCGAGCGCTGCTGGCTCCGGTCTCCGCCGCTGGCTGCGTGTT
Organism: Curtobacterium sp. NPDC087080; assembly: GCF_044745105.1. Lineage (NCBI taxonomy): Bacteria > Bacillati > Actinomycetota > Actinomycetes > Micrococcales > Microbacteriaceae > Curtobacterium > Curtobacterium sp. NPDC087080. The sequence goes on from NZ_JBIUZP010000002.1 coordinate 102,954, forward strand.
CGCTCCGATCTCCGAACGTGGTCAGTACGGAGCGCGCACCGTGGACGGACGCAGAACACCGAAGCCGCAGGCGGCCCGACAGCGTCGTCGGCGGCACTGATGCAAAGGGGCAGGCGATGACCGATCGCGGGAACAGCACGCACGGACCGGAGCTCGACGACCAGCTCGCGCACGAGGCGCAGAGCATCGTCCAGGGACACGGCAGCAACGCGCACGTCGAGGAGTTCCGGCAGTCCGAACCGGTGCCCGACGACACCGACGACGCCGAGACGGTCACGGCCTCCGGGTACGGCGGCGAGCTCGAGGGTTCGCTGCAGGACGATGCCACCGACACGACCGCGGACGGGTCCGGCTCCGATGCCGTCTTCACGACCGAGACCGACGAGGAGGGCGAGCGCTGATGGCCCAGACCACCCGCGAGACCAGCGCCCTGCAGCCCGAGGTCGTCCAGGCGCTCCAGACACCGGGCACCTGGACGTGGGCCTACGTCGATGCTTCGGGCAACCGCGAGGACCCACGGCGCATCGCCGCGCTGCAGCGCCGGACCGTGTCGGACGCGCTCGCCGGGCAGGGCTGCTCGGAGCGTGCCGCGCAGATCATCGAGGAGGAGCTCGTCGAGCAGCCCGGTGTCCCCGCACCGGTCGCCCGGTACGTGCTCGTCCGCGACGACGAACTCGTGCTGAGCGAGGTGCTCCCGGGGCACCTGCACGGGCAGGAGTCCGTCGGCACCGGCGCCGTCCCCGACCTGCTGCCCCTGCTCGCTCACCGGCCCTTCGACCTGCCCTTCCTGGTCGTCACCGTCGGACGCGAGGGCGGCGGGTTCCGCAGCTACCGACTCGGGCACGCACCCACCGGCGCCGCCGAGGACGAACAGCGCGTGCAGGGCCGCACCGACACCCTGCACAAGGCGAAGTCCGGCGCCGGGTGGAAGCAGCCGCACTGGCACCAGCACGCCGAGGAGATCTGGAAGCAGACCGCCGGCGAGGTCGCGGCAGCGATCGAGGAGACCGTCCGCGCGACCTCGCCCCGCCTGATCGTGCTCGCCGGGGACATCCGCGCCCGGGAACTCCTGCGCGGCGAGCTCTCCACGTCGACGCGCGCACTGGTCACCGAGGTCGCCGTCGACCCGCGCGCCGACGATGCCTCCGAGAAGGCGCTGGTGCAGCACGTCGACCTCGCGCTCGCCCGGGCCCTTGCGTCGCGGCGGCACGACGTGCAGGACCTGCTCCGCACGCACGAGGGCCGCGGGGACAACGAGAGCGTCAGTGGGCTCGGGTCCGTCGTGTCCGCGCTGCAGCAGGCGCAGGCAGCGGTCGTCGCGCTCGACGCCGGAGCCCTCGGCGACCGGACGCTCCACGCGCTCGACGCCGCACCGTGGGTCGCCACCGCTCCCGAACAGGCCGCCGGTGCCTCGGTGCTCGGGCAGGTGCCCGCCGTGTGCGCCCTGGTCCGCGCGATCGTCCTGACCGACGCCGAACTCGTGCTGGTCAACGCCGCGTCGCTGCCGAGCGGTGCCCCCGCGTCCGCGCTCCTGCGCTGGCCCGTCGGCCCCGCGGTCCCCGCCTGACCCGGCCGTCCGTCTCGTAGAACGCAACGTGGGCGGCTCCGCGCAGCGACATCCCGCTGCGAGGAGTCGCTCCCGTTGCGTCTTGCGGGGGTGCGGGCGCGCCGGACCGGACGCGTCAGTCGTGGGAGCGGTCGGTGCGCGGCACGATCGGGAGCGCGAGCAGGGGCAGCGCGGCCACGATCGCGAACGACGCCGCGAAGCCGAGCACCCCGACGAGCGCGCCGACGCCCGGACCCACGGCGCTCGCCGCGATGAACTGCCCCGTGTTCTGCGCCCCGAGCGCCCGGCCCGACCACGCGGGACCCGCCGCCTCGGCGACCGAGGTGTACGCCAGGCCGTTGTCCGCGACCGTGACGCTCGTGGCCACCACGAGGAACACGGCCGCGGCCGCCAGGTGCGACACGTCGACGAGTGCGAGCACGCCCATCACGACCGCAGCCGCGACGGCGACGATCCGCAGCGGCCCGACCCGGGAACCCGCGCGGTCGCTCCAGGCCCCGACGAGGATCCGCCCGACGGCGCCGACGAACTGCGACGCCCCGACGAGGAGCCCGGCGGCGGGGGTCGACCACCCGAGGCCCACGAGCCAGACCAGGCCGTAGGTCGAGAGCGTGAACTGCGGCACCACGAGCAGCACGGACACCAGGTGCACCCGCCACAGGAAGCCCGAGGCGCGGTAGGGGTTCACCCGCGCAGCGGCACCGGCGTCGGACCCGCGCGCCGCACGAGGCGGGTCCGCGATGCCGACGGCGCACAGCACGGTGAGCACGGCGCACAGCACGAACGGCAGCACCAGAGCGCTCCGGATGCCGTCCGTCTCGGCGAGCACCGGCACGGTCACCGCGGCGAGCGTCACCCCGAGCGGCTGCGACATCTGCCGGATGCCCATCGCCAGGCCCCGGCGCTCCTTCGGGAACCACCCGACCACGACGCGGCCGCTCGCGGCGTTCGTCGACGCACTCGTCATGCCGGCGGCCAGGAACGCGAAGCCGAGCAGCAGCGGGTCTCCGGCCGTGACCCACGCGGCGACGACGGTCAGCGTGGTGAGCGCTAGACCGCCGGCGATCACCACGCGCTCGCCGACCCGATCCGTCACCGCGCCCCAGGCGATCAGCGTGAGGACGAGGCCGATCGTCGGCGCGGCGGCGAACAGCCCCGCCGACGCGAACGGCATCCCCTGCGCCAGCAGGTGCGGGATGAGCAGCGCCGGCGCGGACACGACGAGGGTCCCTGCGGCCTGCGCGGCGACGCCGAGCGCGAGCATCGTCCACGCCCTGGCGGGGACGACGGCCGGAGCTGCGGTGGAGGTCTGCGCGGGCACGGCGGTCCGATCGGGGAGCGGTTGGTGTACCAGGACGGTATACCAACAGCGGTCGATCTGCACTACGCTGGTCCGCCGTGACCGAGACGACCGAGACCGCCGTGCCCGTGTCGCAGACGAGCCAGCTCTACGACAACCTGCGCGCGGCGATCCTCACCCTCGACATCGCCCCCGGGGAGCGCATCTCGGAGCGCGGACTCGAGGGGCGCTTCCACGCCTCACGGACCCCCGTGCGCGCAGCGTTGTCGCGGCTCGAGCGCGAGGGGCTGATCCTCCACGAGGGGCGGACCTGGACGGTCACGCCGATCGACCTCGACGAGATCGCCTCGCTCGCGGAGCTCCGCGGCGTGCTCGAACCCGCCGCCGCGCGCCTCGCCGTCGAGCGTGCCTCGGCCGAGCAGCTCGACGAGGTCCGAGCGCACCTCGACGAGCTCCGGAGTACCCCCGACCGCGAGGCCGGGATCCGCATGGGCTCGACGTTCCACGTCGACCTCGCGGCACTCGGTGGCAACCGCTTCGTCACCGACGCCATCGCCGACGCGCTCACCCGGCTCGAGCGGACACGGTGGATCGAGGTCCGCACCGCCGAGGCGCGCGAGGCCGCGTGGGACGAGCACAGCGCGATCCTCGACGCCGTGCGCTCCGGAGCGGCCGACCGTGCCGCTGAGCTGCTCGCAGCCCACGTCGCCGGGACCAACGACCGTCTGCTCGCGTTCATCGCCCAGGAGCGACGGCGCCTGCGCGGCGCGGGCATGGCGATCGTCGGCAGCCCGGAGCTGCTCGGCGAGGGTGAGCCTGCCGCCATCCAGCCGGACTGACCACCGGGCGCACCGATCACCAGTCACACACGAGGCGCCGGCCAGGACGCACCAGCCAGGGGGGACCGGCCGGACCGACGAGGCGGACTCGACCCGTGCCTCCCGGCCGGTCAGGCCCTGGTCGTGGGTTCCTCGGACCCGTCGATGCCCTGGGCGGACGACGCCGCCCCGTGCTCGGTGTGGTCGAGGAGCGCGTCGCGCACCTCGGCCTCGTCGGTGGTGAGTCGGATGGCGTGCTTGCTGCCGGACCGCGTCTGCTGGGACATCGAGAGTTCCTCCTGTGTGCGTGGGCACCGTCGTGGTGCGCTTCCTCACGGGACGTTCTGAGGTCGCAACAGTCTGCGCCCGCCCGTCCGCGGAACGCAAGGGTGTCGGCCAGCCTGTGGAGGAGTGGGAGCCGGGCCCGTGCCTAGGATGGTCCGGCCGCGCACCGGCGCGGAGGCCGGGGTGGACGTCGGACGGGAGGCACGGCATGAGCGCGCAGCGCACCGCACCTCCCACGGTCTACGACGTCGCGTCCCAGGCCGGCGTCTCCATCGCCACCGTCTCCCGCGTGCTCCGCACGCCCGACGCGGTCCGCGAGGGCACCCGTGACCGGGTGCAGGCGGCGATCCGGAGCCTCGGCTACGTACCGTCCGGCAACGCACGGGCGCTGGCCGGCAAGCGGACCGGCGTGGTCGGTCTGCTGCTGCCCGGGTTCGACGTCGTGCCGGACGAGCGACCCGACCTCGTCACCGACGGGGGCGTCCGCGTGGTCGACGACCGCCGGCACGTCACGCAGCCGTTCTCCTCGAACCTGTACTTCGACGAGGTCCTGCGCGGCGCCGAGACCGAGGCGTGGCAACGGGGACTCGCCCTCATGGTGGCCGCTGGGCGAGGGTCCTCGCGGGACGTCATCGTGAACGACGTCGCGGGCCGCGTCGACGGCCTGGCGGTGCTCGCGCAGACGGTGCCCGACGACCTGCTCGAGCACGTCGCCCGACGCATCCCGGTCGTGGTGCTGGCGGACGACCGTCGCTCGCACGGCTTCGACTCGGTGAGCGTCGACAACGCCGCGGGCATGCGCACGCTGGCGTCGCACGTGATCGGTCGGCTCGGGATCCGGTCGCTGGCGTACCTCGCGGGGCCGATCGACTCCCCGGACGACATGGAGCGGTCGGCGGGCTTCCGGCAGGCGCTCGCTGACCACGGACTGGCGGCGTCGGACGTCCGGGTGGTGCACGGCGACTTCGGGCGTGCGCGCGCTCGTGAGCTCGCGTCGGCCCTGTTCGACGGTACCGCGATACCGCGCGCGGTGATCTGCTCGAACGACCAGTCCGCGCTCGGCGTGCTCGACGCCGCCGGAGCGCGGGGGCTGCGGGTGCCCGAGGACGTCGTGGTGACCGGCTTCGACGGCATCGACGCAGGACGGTTCTCGGCGCCGCCCCTGACGACGGTGCACCAGCCGATGGGGGAGCTCGGGCGCGCGGCCGTCCGGGCGATCGTCGACCGGTTCGAGCGGCGCGAGGGGCCTCCGCGGGCCGTGCGGCTGCCGGTCGAGGTGCTGCTGCGCGAGAGCTGCCCGCCCGCGATGTAGGGCGGTCGCCGGGTCGGGGCCTGGCCGTCGAGCGGCGCCGAGCGGGCCCGATCTGTCACGTTCGGGTCCTCCTGCCGACGGATCGCACCCGCGCGCGAGACATGAGCGGCATGTCGTGCACGCTCGTCGCGCGACGCGATGCGATGCGATGCGATGCGATGCGATGCGATGCGATGACGACGGCGACCGGCCGATCGTGTGCTGCCCGCCGGCGCGCTCGGGGGCGCCGGCGTTCCGCCCCGGCACGGAACCCACGTGTTGCGGAGCGTGATGTAAGCGCATACATTGGGCGCAGCACCCACTCGACACGGAGGTCGACCGAGCAATGACGCTTCCCCCACAGCGCACGCGCGGGCACCGCGACCCGCGCCCGGACGGACGGCGGACGCCACCGGCGCCCCGCACCCCCACCCGACGCCGCGGCCGCATCGCCGCCGCCATCGCCGGACTCGCCGTCGTGGCCCTCGTGGCCACCGGCTGCAGTGTCCAGGTCCGCTCCCAGCCGGACCCGAGCATCGGCAAGGACACGATGCTCATCAACGCGGACCGGGGCAACCCGCTGTTCGACCGCAACTTCAACCCGTACATCCCGAACGCCCGCACCGCGAGCAAGTGGATGTACGAGCCGCTCATCGAGATCAACCCCCTCGACGGCAAGGGCATCCCGTGGCTCGCGAGCTCGTGGGAGCTCCCGGACGCCCGGACGATCGACATGACGATCCGGAAGGGCGTCGAGTGGTCCGACGGAACGAAGTTCACGCCCGAGGACGTCCTCTTCACGTTCGACCTGCTCAAGAAGTTCCCGGCGATGGACGTCAAGGGCGCCTGGCAGCACATCGACCGCATCGAGCGGAAGGGCGACCACCTCGTCTTCCACCTCAACGGCGACGACGTCCCGAGCCTCAACATCATCGGCGCGACGTACATCCTCCCCGAGCACCACTACGGCGGGGTGAAGGACCCGGTCACCTGGCGCGACCCGAACCCGGTCGGCACCGGCCCGTTCGTGCTCGGCAACTACTCCGACCAGCAGTACTCGATGGACAAGAACCCGACCTACTGGCAGGCCGACAAGATCGCGATCGAGCACCTGGTCCTGCCCGCGACGAACACGCAGCTCGACACCGTCACCCGCGGCTACGACTGGGCGTACTCGTTCATCTCGGACGTCAAGGGCACGTGGGGTGCCGCGTCCGACACGAACCAGTGGTGGTTCCCGGCCGGCGGCGTGATCGGGCTCATCCCGAACCTGACGAAGGCGCCGTACGACGACGTCAACGTGCGCAAGGGCATCTCCTACGCACTCGACCGCGACGGCATCGCCGAGACCGCCTCCGAGGGCAACCTCAGCGCCGCGGGCCAGACCGGCCTGATCCTGCCGAACCAGGAGCAGTACCTCGACCCGTCGATCCCCGACAAGGGGATGATCACGCAGGACACCGACCGCGCCCTCGCCGAGTTCGCGAAGTCCGGCTACGTGCAGCAGGGCGGCAAGCTCGTCAAGGACGGCAAGCAGCTCGAGATCAACCTCATGACCGCGAACGGCTACTCGGACTGGCTCCGGGCCGCACAGCAGGTGCAGCGCGACCTCGGGAAGATCGGCGTGAAGGTGCAGATCCAGGCACCGCAGCCCGCCGGCTACCAGCAGAACATCAACAACGGCAAGTTCGACATGGCGATGGGTGGCATGGGGAACGGCGACGTCTTCCAGGCCTACAACTCGCTGCTGTCGAGCGACTTCTACCAGCCGGTCGGCAAGTCGACGGTGAACAACTTCGAGCGGTACCGGAACGCCGACACCCAGAAGCTCCTCGACGAGTACCGCGGGACGACCGACCGCGCCGAGCAGCAGCAGATCCTGAACCAGCTGCAGGCGATCGTGTACGACGACCTGCCCGTGATCGGCATGTACTACGGCGGGCTCTGGGGTCTGTTCAACACCGGCAAGTTCGTCGGGTGGCCGAGCGCGGAGGACCCGTACATGGCGCCGCAGAACTACGACTCCGCACCGCTGCTCATCTTCACGAAGCTCCGACTCCGTGACAGTGAGGCCGGCCGGAAGATCCTCGAGGAGCAGGCCAAGTGAAGTACATCCTGCAGAAACTCGTCCTCTTCGTCCTGACCCTCTGGGCCGCGGTCACGCTGAACTTCGTGCTCCCGCGCCTCATGCCGGGCAGCCCGTCCGACGCGGCGCTCGCGAAGCTCAGCCAGAACGGCCCGGTCACCGACGCCACGAAGAAGGCCATCGAGGCCCAGCTCGGCGTCCCCTCCGGCAACCTCTGGGACCAGTACGTCAGCTACCTGCACCAGGTCGTCACCCTCGACTTCGGCACGAGCTACACGTTCTACCCGCAGCCCGTCGGCGACCTCGTCGGCCGCGCGCTGCCGTACACGCTCGTGCTCGTCGGCACGGTGACCATCCTGGCGTTCGTCATCGGCACGCTGATCGGGGTCGCGGCGGCGTGGAAGCGCGGGACCTGGCTCGACTCGCTCCCGACGCTCTCGGGCAGCTTCATGTCGACGTTCCCGTACTTCTGGACGGCGCTCCTGCTGCTGTTCTTCCTCGGCTACGTCCTGCACTGGTTCCCGACGACCGGGGCGTCGTCCGCGACGAGCGTCCCGGGCTGGAACGGCACGTACATCGGCGACGTCCTGCGGCACGCGATCCTGCCGGCGGTGACGATCCTGGTGACGAGCCTCGGCGGCTGGATCATCGGCATGCGCAACGCGATGATCAACACCCTCGGCGACGACTACGTGACCTTCGCCGAGGCGAACGGCCTCCGTGGTCGCACGGTGGCCGTCCGCTACGCCGCGCGGAACGCCATCCTGCCGAACCTGACCGGCTTCGGCCTGGCGCTCGGTGGCGTGGTCGGTGGCTCGGTGCTGGTCGAGCAGGTGTTCGGCTACCCGGGCATCGGCTACCTGCTGTTCAACGCCGTGATCGGGCAGGACTACCCGCTCATGCAGGCCCTCTTCCTGATGATCACCGTGTCGGTGCTCATCGCCAACTTCATCGTGGACGTCCTCTACGGCGTCCTGGACCCGAGGACGCGCCGATGACCAACACGCGCACACCCAACGAGACCGTCGCCGTACGGACCCAAGACGAGCAACAGCAGAACAACGACCAGCAAGCCCCCTCCAAGTGGAGGGCGGCAGCACGCCAGTTCGGCGTCGTCTGGAGCAACACGAAGGCCCGCGTCGGCCTGTGCATCCTCGGCTTCTTCGTCCTCGTGGCGATCGCCGCCCCGCTCCTCGCCCCGTACGGCGGCAGCCAGAACGGCTTCGAGCGGAACGCCGACGCCAGCTGGGCGCACTGGATGGGCACCACCGCCGCCGGCGAGGACGTCCTCTCCCAACTGATCTACGGCGCCCGGGTCTCCGTGCTCGTCGGCGCGGTCGCGGGCTTCCTGTCCACGCTCGTCGCCGTCGCGATCGGCCTGAGCTGGGGCTACATCCGCGGCTGGGTCGCCGAGGTCATCGGCTTCATCGTGAACCTGTTCCTCGTCATCCCGGGCCTGCCGCTCATGATCGTCATCGCGGCCTACCTGCAGAACGGCGGCATCGCGGTGATCATCGCCGTGATCGTCGTCACCGGCTGGGCCTGGGGTGCGCGCGTGCTCCGCAGCCAGACGCAGTCGCTCCGCAGCCGCGACTTCGTCACCGCCGCACAGTTCTCCGGCGACGGCGCGACGCGCATCGTGTTCCGCGAGATCCTGCCGAACATGACGTCCCTGATCGTCGGCAGCTTCTTCGGTGCCGCGACGAGCGCGATCCTCGCCGAGGCGGGCCTCGAGTTCCTCGGACTCGGCGACTCGTCGATCGTCAGCTGGGGCACGATCCTCTACTGGGCGCAGAACTCGAACGCGCTGCTCACCGGTCAGTGGATCCTGCTGTTCGCCCCGGGTCTCTGCATCGCCCTGCTGGCGATGAGCCTCACCCTGATCAACTTCGGCGTCGATGCCGTGTCCAACCCGCGGCTGCGCGAGGGCGCGCGCCGCAAGAAGGAGGCAGCAGCATGAGCGGCCAGACACCCGACGTGACCGGCGACGGTCTGGAGGCCCGTGGCGGCACCGCCACGCGCCTCCCGTCCGACGGCACCCAGACCGACGTCCTGCTCGACGTCCGCGACCTGTCCGTCGTCTACGAGTCGGCCGGCCAGACGGCCGTCCAGGCCGTCGACCACGTCTCGTTCAGCCTGCGCAAGGGGGAGTTCGTCGGCCTGGTCGGGGAGTCCGGCTCGGGCAAGTCGACCCTCGGCTACGCGTTGACCCGGCTGCAGAAGCCGCCGGCGCGCACCAACGGCGGCAGCATCGTGTTCGGCGGGGCCGACATCCGTGACCTCGACGACGAGGCCCTGCGCCGCCAGCGCCAGGGTGGCTTCGCGATGGTGCTGCAGTCCGGCATGAACGCGCTGAACCCGGTGCGCACGGTGCGCAACCACTTCATCGACGTGTTCAAGGCCCACGGGCACGTGCCGCGTGAGCGGTGGGACGCCCGGATGCGGGAGCTGATCGGCAAGGTCAAGCTGCCCGAGACGATGCTCGCGCGGTACCCGGGCGAGCTCTCCGGCGGCATGCGGCAGCGCGTCTCGATCGCCCTCGCCCTGTCGCTCGAGCCGCAGCTCATGGTGTTCGACGAGCCGACCACGGCCCTCGACGTCCTCGTGCAGCACGCGGTGATGGACACGATCATCGAACTGCAGCGCTCCGAGGGCTTCACGGCGATCCTCATCAGCCACGACCTCGGCATCGTCCTCGAGGCCACCGAGCGCGTGCTCGTCATGCACGAGGGGCGGATCGTCGAGGACGGCCGATCGCTCGAGGTCCTCCGCGACCCGCAGGACGACTACACGAAGATGCTGCTGTCGCACTACGCGGACCCGCGCGCTGAGGTCGTGTCGCTGCCCGGTTTCCCGGACCGGTCGCTGCGCTCGTCCGAGGGCGCGACCCGCCAGGAGACCACGTCCTCGTTCAGCACCGTCGGGTCCCGCGAGCGCAGCGCCGCCCGCAACCCGATCGTCGTCGACCACCTCGTCAAGACGTACCCGGCGCCCCGCCGCGGCGAGCAGCCCGTGCAGGCCGTCCGCGACGTGTCGTTCACCCTCGAGCCGGGGCAGTCGCTCGCCCTCGTCGGCCAGTCCGGCTCGGGCAAGTCGACCATCGCGAAGATGCTCACCGGCGTCGAGCAGCCGACCAGCGGCACGGTGCGGTTCGGTGACACGGACGTGGCCAAGCTCGGGCGGCGAGGGCTCAAGGACCTGCGCTCCGAGGTGCAGATGGTGTTCCAGGACCCGTACGCGGCGCTCAACCCGCTGCACACGGTGGAGTACATCCTGTCCCGGCCGATCGCGAACTACACCGGACTCCGCGGACGTGATGCCCGGCGCCGGATGCTCGAGATCCTCGAGACCGTGGGCCTGACGCCCGTCGAGCAGTTCGCGCAGAAGCTCCCGCACCAGCTGTCCGGTGGGCAGCGGCAGCGCGTGGTCATCGCCCGGGCGCTCGCGAGCGACCCGCAGGTGATCATCGCCGACGAGCCCGTCTCGATGCTCGACGTCACGCTGCGCGCCGGCGTGCTCGCGCTGCTCGAGGACCTCCGCGAGCAGTGGGGTGTGTCGCTCCTCTACATCACGCACGACCTGCTGAGCGCCCGGCTCATCACGGACGACATCATGGTGCTGCACGACGGCGCCGTGGTCGAGCGGGGCCGGACGGCCGAGGTGCTGCAGCACCCGCAGGACGACTACACGGTCGCGCTGCTGGACGCGGTGCCGAACCCGCGGCGGACACTGCTCGCATGACCACCGTGCACGAGTTCCCGTCCGTCCCGGCCTTCGGGCACCTCCCCACGCCCGAGGGCGTCGACGTCGTCGGCATCGACCTGCCCGTCGGGCGGCTCACCGCCTACCGGGTGGTCCCGTCCGGACCGTCGAAGGGCGTCGTGCTCGTCGTCCCCGGGTACACCGGCTCGAAGGAGGACTGGCGCACCTTCATGCCGCTCCTGCGCGAGGCCGGCTGGACCGCCGTCGCGATCAGCCGCCGGGGCCAGGCGGACTCCGCGGCGCCCGACACCCCCTCGGAGTACTCGCTCGACGAGGAGGCTGCCGACGTCGTCCGGGTCGCCGCACTGCTCGACGACGGCGCGCCCGTGCACCTGATCGGCCACTCGCTCGGCGGCGTGATCGCCCGGGCAGCAGCCATCGCGTCGCCGCACGCGTTCCGCAGCGTCGTGCAGTTCTGCTCCGGCCCGTACGGCTGGCCCTACCGCAAGGTCACCGAGCTGACGATCCTGCACGACACCGGCGGCAACCTCCGCCAGCTGTTCGACGCGACGAACCCCCTCTGGGCCGGGCGTCCGGACGAGGACCTCCCCGACGACGTCCGGATGGTCCGCGACCGCTTCGACGCGACGAGCCCCCTGAGCGTCGTCGCCGGTGGGCACGTCCTCGAGGACCACACCGACTCGTCCGCCGAACTCCGCGCGACCGGCCTGCCGGTCCTCGTGGCGCACGGCGAGTGGGACGGCGCCTGGCCGATCCCGTGGCAGCGGCAGATGGCCGAGGACACCGGCGCCCGCTACGAGGTCGTCGCCACGAGCTACCACGGCCCCCACGTCGAGAACCCCGCCGCGACCATCGCGCTCTTCGACGACTTCCTCGGCCGGCACGCACCGGCTCGCACCTGAAAGGCTCCATCATCACCACGCTGCAGTTCCCCGACGGCTTCCTCTGGGGTGCCGCCACCGCCGCCCACCAGATCGAGGGCAACAACGTCAACTCGAACTGGTGGGTGCACGAGCACGAACCCGACACCACCATCGTCGAACCCTCCGGCGACGCCGCGGACAGCTACCACCGGTACCGCGAGGACATCCGCATCGCCGCCGACCTCGGCCTGAACTCCTACCGGTTCAGCATCGAGTGGGCCCGCATCGAGCCCGAGCGCGGTCACGTCTCCCGCGCCGAGGTCGACCACTACCGCCGCATGGTCGAGGCCTGCCACGAGGTCGGCATCGAACCGATCGTCACCCTGATGCACTTCACCGTGCCGCGCTGGTTCGAGCGCGACGGCTTCTGGCGCGCCGACGACGCCGCCGACCTGTTCGCCCGCTACACCGAGGCCGCGCTCCCCGTCGTGCAGGACGGCGTCCGCTACGTCTGCACGATCAACGAGCCGAACATCGCGGCGATGCTCGCCGGCGGAGAGGACGCCGCAAACCTGGTCGCCTACGGCCTGCCGAACCCGGACCTGCACGTGGCGGACCAGCTGCTCGCGTCGCACAAGCGGTCCCGCGAGGTCCTGTCGCAGGTGTCCGGCATCCAGTCCGGCTGGACCATCGCCACGCAGGCGTTCCGCGCGAACGGCGAGCCCGGCTCCGAGGAGATGCTCCGCGAGTACGGCTACCCGCGCGACGACTGGTACCTCGAGCAGGCCGCCGGCGACGACTTCCTCGGCGTGCAGGCGTACACCCGCACGTTCATCGGCGCCTCGGGCCCGGTGCCGGTCGAGGACGACGTCGAGACGACCCTCACCGGGTGGGAGTTCTACCCGGAGGCCTCGGCCGACGGGCTCCGCAGCGCCTGGGAGCTCTCCGGCCACGTGCCGCTGATGATCACCGAGAACGGCATCGCCACCGCGGACGACTCCCGCCGGGTCGCGTACACGCAGGGCGCCCTCGAGGGGATCCACCGCTGCATCGAGGACGGCATCGAGGTCCTCGGCTACCAGCACTGGTCCCTCCTCGACAACTACGAGTGGGCGTCCGGCTACCGCCCGACGTTCGGGCTCGTCGCGTGGGACCGCGAGACCTTCGCGCGGACGCCGAAGGACTCGGCCCGGTGGTACGGGAAGGTCGCGCAGGCGAACGCGCTCGAGACCCGTCGCGACTGACGCGACCCCCTGACGGACTGGAGGCGGGGGGGGCCCGCGGGCCCCCCCCCCCCCCCCCGGGCGGCCCGCCCCCCCCCCCGGCGGGGGGGGGGGGGGGGGCCCCCGGCCCCCCCCCGCCTCCAGTCCGTCCAGGGGCCCCTCGGTCAACGGGTCGCCTCATCGCTCGAGGGATCGTCGGCAACGTGGGCCTCGCCGATCGCGTGCGCGTCGAACCAGGCGAGCAGCACCTCCTCCGCCTTGCGCGACCCGCGCTCGCGGGCGATGTCGAGCGCCGTCCGCCCCTCGGCGTCGAGCAGGGTGACGTCCGCGCCGCGTTCGATGAGTGCCTCGGTCGTGCCGCGCCGGTCGAACCAGGCGGCGGCGTGCAGCGGGGCGAAGCCCCATCGCGGGTCGACCTCGTCGATGCCGGTCGGGTCCGCGCCGAACCCGTCGAGCTCGAGTGAGAGCCCACCGACGTCACCGTGACCCGCAGCGCGCACCGCGGGGGCGGCCCACTCGAGCCAGCCGTCCGGCACCGGGCCGTGCCAGCCGTGGGTGGGGCGCGCCTCCAGGTCGGACCACGCCGACTCGGCGACGGGGCGGACCTCGATCACCACGTCACGGAAGTGCACCGCGAGCTCACCGGTGGGGGAGAGCAGCAGGCGGAGCTCCCAGACGTCGGCGTCGACGTGCGCGATCTCGCCGCGGGAGACCTGCACGTCGCCGGCGAGGACCGCGAGCGGTGCGGTGTCCTCGGGCTCGAGCACCGCGCGGTGGAACTCGAGCGTCACACGGGCGTGGTTCCAGCGGCGCCAGAGGCCGTCCGGTGTGTCGAGGACCTCGTCGGTCCGGACCACGAGGACGGCCCGGACGGTGCGGGTCGGCGCCTCGTCGATGCCGGCGGTGTCCGGGGTGCCGGTCGGGGTCGTGGTCTCGGTCTCGTGCCACGCGGCGATGCGGGCCTCGTTCCACGTCACGGACGCGAGGGCCGCGACGGACGGGGGTGCGTCGGTGACCAGGCGGGCGAGGTGCTCGGCGTAGCCCTCGACGTCCTCGAGGGAGACGTACCCGACCCCGGGCCAGCCCACTCGACTCCATCGCACGGACATCAGCATACTCGGCGGGGTCTCGTATACCACTGTAACACATCTACGCCACATTCAGTACGGTCACGACTGTTGCCCGTTCTCGAGGAGGAGCCTCCGCCATGACCCAGGACCGAACGACACCACGAGCGGCGTCCGCAGCGCCCAGCGCCGACGTCGCTCCCGACGCCGCGGTCGCGAGCGACGTCGTGCTCGCAGCGGGAGTCCGCGTCTGGGGCGTGTCCCACGTCGAGGCCGGCGCCGTGATCGGCAGCGGCACGACCGTCGGCCGCGGGGTCACGATCGGTGCCGGCGTGCGCATCGGCGCCGACTGCAAGGTGCAGAACGCGGCGCTGGTCTACGGACCCGCGGTGCTCGGCGACGGCGTGTTCGTCGGGCCGGGATGCATCCTCACGAACGATCACGTGCCGCGAGCGGTCGATCCCGACGGCACGGTGCGACGCGTCGGTGACTGGCAGCCCGCTGCCGTGGTGGTGGAGCAGGGGGCGTCCCTCGGTGCCGGCGCCGTCTGCGTGGCGCCCGTCCGCATCGGGAGGTGGGCGATGGTCGCAGCCGGTGCGGTGGTCGTCGCGGACGTGCCCGACCACGCCCTCGTCGCGGGGGTGCCGGCGCGGCAGATCGGGTGGGTCGGCCGGACCGGCACACGGCTGGTGCGGGTCGACGACCTGACCTTCGTGTGTTCCGACACCGGCGACCGGTTCGTCCTCGACGGCGAGCGGCTCGAGGTCGTCCGATGACCGCGACGGCGCCGGGGCCGGAGGTCATCCCGGCGGCGAGGCCACTGATCGGGACGGCGGAACGACGGGCCGTCGACGCCGTCCTGACGTCCGGCGGTCTGGCCCAGGGGCCGGAGGTGGCGGCCTTCGAGCGCGAGTTCAGCGAGGCGCTCGTGGAGTCCCGACCGGTAACGGCCGTGAACAGCGGCACCGCCGCCCTGCACCTCGCACTCGTCGCGCTCGCGATCGGCCGCGGCGACGAGGTCGTCGTCCCGTCGTTCACCTTCGCCGCGTCGGCGAACGCCGTCCGTCTCGCCGGCGCGGACCCCGTCTTCGTCGACATCGACCCCGCGACCTACTGCATGGACCCGGGCGCCGTCCGCAGCGCGATCACCGGACGGACGCGTGCGGTGATGCCGGTCCACCTCTACGGCCACCCGGCCGACATGACGGCGATCGCAGCCCTGGCCGCCGACCACGGTCTGCTCGTCGTCGAGGACGCCGCGCAGGCCCACGGTGCGCGGTGGGCCGGTCACCGCGTCGGCAGCGGTTCGGACGCCGCCGCCTTCAGCCTGTACCCGACCAAGAACATGACGGCGGGCGAAGGCGGCATGGTCGCCACGGCGGACGCGGCGAGTGCTCGCCGCGTCCGCCTCCTGCGCAACCAGGGGATGGAGCGCCGCTACGAGAACGAGGTCGTCGGGTTCAACGCGCGGATGTCCGACGTCCACGCCGCCATCGGACGTGTCCAGCTCGCGAAGCTCCCGCAGTGGACCGCACAGCGACAGGCGAACGCGGCGTACCTGACGCGGGAGCTGCGCGGGGTCGGCGCACCGGTCGTCGCGCCGGAGGCCGAGCACGTCTTCCACCAGTACGTGATCCGGGTCCCGGAGGACCGTGACGGCTTCGCCGCGGCGCTCCTCGAGGAGTTCGGGATCGCCACCGGTGTCTACTACCCGACGCCCGTGCACCGCCTGCCGTCCTTCGGGCTCGCGATCGACCTGCCCGAGACCGAGCTCGCGGCCGCACAGGTCCTGGCGCTGCCGGTGTACCCGTCGCTCACCCTGCGGCAGCTCGACCGGATCGTCGACGCGGTCAACACCCTGGCGGGAGCCGGCCGGTGAGCGCCGTGCTCCGCGCGGGGGTGATCGGGCTCGGCATGATGGGGCGCCACCACGCGAGGGTGCTCCACGCCCTCGACGGCGTCGAACTCGTCGCGGTCGCGGACGAGGTCGGGGACCGCCTCGGGGCAGCGCAGGGCGCCCCCGTCGTCGGCTCGGTGGACGAACTCCTGCGGGTCGGCATCGACGTCGCCGTCGTCGCCACCCCGACCGCGACGCACGAGGAGGTCGGTCTCCGGCTCGCCTCGGCAGGGGTCCACACCCTGATCGAGAAACCCGTCGCGGTCGATGCCGCCGCGGCAGCGCGTCTCGTCGCCGCGTTCGACCGGGCCGGGCTCGTCGGAGCAGTCGGGCACATCGAGCGGTACAACGCGGCGCTGCAGGCCCTCCGGCAACGGCTCGACGCCGGCGAGCTCGGTGACGTCTTCCAGATCGCGACGCGGCGTCAGGGTCCCTTCCCCGACCGGATCGCGGACGTGGGCGTCGTGAAGGACCTCGCCACGCACGACATCGACGTGACCACCTGGATCGCGCGCTCGCCCTACGCGAGCATCAGCGCACACGCCACCACGAAGAGCGGGCGGCTGCACGAGGACCTCGTCGCCGTCTCGGGGCGCCTGGAGGACGGCACCGTGACGTCGCACCTCGTCAACTGGTTGAGCCCCTTCAAGGAACGGGTCGTCGTCGTGACCGGTGCACGGGGCGCGTACGTCGCGGACACCCTCACCGCCGACCTCACCTTCCACGAGAACGGCACCGAGCGGACGTCGTGGGACCAGCTCGCCGCCTTCCGCGGCGTGGCCGAGGGCGCGTCGACACGGTTCGCGATCCCGAAGCGGGAACCGCTCGTCCTCGAGCACGAGGCGTTCCGTGACGCCGTCCTCGGTCGGCGGCAGGACGTCGTGACGCTCGCCGACGGCATGCGGACGGTCGCCGTCGCAGACCGCGTCATCACGTCGGCACGGACCGGCACGGTCTCGATCGTCGACCACGCGGCAGCAGGAGGGGGCGCAGGATGAACGTCGTCGTCGTCGGTCTCGGCAAGATCGGTCTCCCGCTCGCGGTCCAGTACGCCGGCTCGGGCGCGACGGTGTCCGGTCTGGACGTCTCGACGCGGGTCGTCGACGCCGTCAACGCCGGGACGGAACCCTTCCCCGGTGAGGCCGAGCTCGCGGTCCGACTCCGGTCTGCGGTGGCCTCCGGTCGTCTGTGCGCCACGGTCGACGCCGCGACGATCACCGCGGCGGACGTCGTCGTGGTCGTCGTGCCGCTCGTCGTCGACGGCGACGGCCGGCCGGACTTCACGTCGATGGACGGCGCGACGGCATCGATCGGGAAGCACCTCCGACCGGGCACGCTCGTCGTGTACGAGACGACCCTGCCGGTGGGGACGACCCGCGGGCGGTGGCTGCCCCGACTCGAGGCCGCGTCCGGCCTCGTCGCCGAACAGGACTTCCACGTGGTCTTCTCGCCGGAACGGGTGCTCACCGGACGGGTGTTCGCGGATCTGCGCCGGTACCCGAAGCTGGTCGGAGCGGTGTCCCCCGCCGGGGCGGCAGCAGCCCGACGCTTCTACGAGGACGTGCTGCAGTTCGACGAGCGCCCCGACCTCGGGCGTCCCAACGGGGTCTGGGACCTCGGCAGCACGGAGGCCGCAGAGCTGGCGAAGCTCGCCGAGACGACCTACCGTGACGTCAACATCGCGCTCGCGAACGAGTTCGCACGGTTCGCGGACGATCACGGCATCGACGTGGCGGCGGTGATCACCGCCTGCAACTCGCAGCCCTACAGCCAGATCCACCGCCCGGGCATCGCCGTCGGAGGCCACTGCATCCCGGTCTACCCGAGGCTGTACCTGTGGAACGACCCGGAGGCGACGGTCGTGCGTGCCGCGCGTGAGCGGAACACGGCGATGCCCGAACACGCCGTGGGGCTGCTCGAACGCGCACACGGCAGTCTGGACGGGCAGCGTGTCGTCGTCCTCGGCGCTGCCTACCGCGGCGGCGTCAAGGAGACGGCCTTCTCCGGGGTGTTCGCGACGGTCGACGCGCTCCGCGCACGCGGTGCGATCGTCACCACCTCCGACCCGCTGTTCCCCGACCGGGAACTCGCGGCGTCGGGACTGCAGCCGCACCCGGCCGGATCGCGCGTCGACGCCGCGATCGTCCAGGCGGACCACGCCGAGTACACGGCCCTCGAGCCGACCGACCTCCCCGGGGTGCGGACCATCGTCGACGGCCGTCGTGTCCTCGACCCCCGGCGCTGGTCCGGCGTCACCGTCCTGGCGATCGGGAGCGGCGGGGGCGTCGGGAGCGGCGGGGGCGTCGGGGGCGTCGGGGGTGCCGGCGGCGGGGCCGGTGGGGCGCCGTGACGACCGCCGACCGCCGGCACCGGGTGCGCTCGCGGTTCCGTCCGCGCGGGGTCGCACTCATCCTCGGCGGGACCGTCGTGGGGCAGGGGCTCGTCGTCGCGGTCTCTCCCCTGTTGACGCGCCTCTACCGGCCGGAGGACTTCGGTGCACTGGCCGTCGTCACGGCGATCGCCTCGGTCATCGGAGCCGGCGCGACCGCCGGGACCGACCGCGCGCTGGTCGTGGCGCACGACGATCGAGGCGTCCACGCCCTCCTCTGGGCCGGGAGCCTGTCGATCGCGGCCACCGGGACCGCCGTCGCCGTCGCTGCCTGGGCGCTCCGCGGCTGGACGTCCGCTGTCTTCGCGACGACCGTCCTCGCGTCGTCCTGGTGGGTCCTGCCGGTGTCGGTCGTCGCCGTCGGGGCGCACCGTCTCGCGTCCGCCGTGCTCGCTCGTCGCGAGCAGCACCGCGCGATCGGGCTCCGCAACGCGGTCCAGGGCATCGGCCAGACCGCATGGAACCTCCTGGCGTCCGCTGCGGGCCCGGTCGGCCTCGTCGGTGGGCTCGCCGCGGGACGGTTGGTCGCGGTCGTCGGCGTCGGACTGCGCCGACCGACCCCGTTCTCACGCGTCGCGGTCAGGCGTGCCGTGCGTCACCACCGGCGGTTCTTCCTGCTCACGCCCTGGTCGGCCGCGACGAACGTGCTCGGACAGCAGGCTCCGGCCCTCGTCTTCGCTGCACTGCACGGTGCGACGGCAGCCGGTCTCGTCGCCCTGACGATGCGCGTCCTCGGCGCACCGGTGGGCATGCTGGCGGATGCGGTCGCGCAGTACGCGGCCGGGGCGTTCGGCCGGGTGCGCCGGAGCGGTGGGCCGATGGCTCCGCTCGTCGCGCGCCTCGTCAGCCGTCTCGCGATCGCGGGCGCCGTCGGCGTCCTCGTCGTCGTGGTCGTCGGCCCGGGGGCGTTCGGAAGCGTCTTCGGCGCCGAGTGGGCGGTGTCCGGCGAGTACGCCCGGGTCCTCGTCCCGGCGTTCGCCGCGCAGGTCGCGGTCTCGCCGGTGACACAGGTGCTCGCGATGGTCGGGCAGCAGGCCGCCCAGCTCGCCTGGGACGTCGGCCGCCTCGTCCTGACGACGGGCGCCGTGCTGGTGCCGTCCGCGCTCGGGGCGTCCGTCCCCGTCGTCCTCGCCGCGCTCGCCGTCGCCATGGTCGTGGCGTACGGAGCGATGCTGGCGATGGTCGTCGCCGTGGTCCGCCGGGCCCCCGCTGCACCCGCTCGTGTCCCGACCGCCGAGGAGTCGTAGCGCGGCGTCCGTGGATCGACGGCCTCGCGTGCCCGCGGCTGTCCATCCGGTCCGCGGCGCCAGCGCGAGCAACAGCGTCCCGACCAGCAGGCCGTGCGAGAGCATCGCGGTGAAGATCGAGGTGTTCGACAGCATGATGCTCGGCATCACCACTGCCATCGCGGTCACGCGCATCGGCAGACCACGTGTGGCTCGGTCCAGGAAGTGTGTCCAGACCAGGAGGGCCAGCGCGGCGACGGCGATGCCGAGCCAGCCGAAGTTCGCGAAGCCGTCCGCGAAGAGGTTGGCGTTGGCGTAGCCGACGGCACCCGGCACCAGGAAGTCGGCGATCCGCTTCGGAGGCGGCAGCTCGTCGGGGTAGTCGACCCACCACCGGAGGAAGGAGTACCCGTACCGAGCCGTGGGGTGGCCCGAGAAGTACTCGACGTACACGGACGACAGCAGCCCCGGTGTGAGCATGAAGCGTCGCGTGAACACCGAGGTCCAGGTGATCCCGCCCTGGATCTCGTCGGCGACGGCGGACACGACCATGATCGCCAGCGGCGCCACGAGGAAGGTGCGTGCCCGCGGGACGAGGGAGACCCCGAAGAGCACGGCCATCCCGAGCACCGCGACGAAGGAGAAGAGGACGGCCTTGAACCCCGTGCTCGAGTACAGCAGGAACTGACCCGCGAGGGCCAGTGCGACCAGAGCGGGTCGTCGCTGCAGGAGTCCGCGGGCGAGCACGAGCGGGTTGACGACGTAGGCCTGCCCCGTCAGCAGGTAGCCGAGCAGACCGCCGGTGCCGACCTCCGACGTGTAGTCCGCACGCACGTCGTAGATCTCGTCGAGTGCGACGAGCCGGAGGTGCACCCCCACCGTGACCGCCATGAGCCCGTAGGTCACCAGACTGTACGCGGAACAGACGAGCCACGTCGTCGTCGCCCGCCCGATCCGTGCTCCTCCGAACCGGAACTCGTCCGGGCCGGTGCACGCGTCGCCCGCCGGGACCGGACCGCGAGGGGTGGTGACGGCGACCGCCGAGAACGCCGTCCCCACCGCCGCGGTGAGCATGAGCGCAGCTCCCCGGTCGAGGTGTCCGGTCGACACGCTCATCAACATCGTCGGTGCGACGCAGACGACGAAGATCGTCCACAGCACGACGTGCGATGCGCGGTGGAGCCGACGCGGGAGCGAGAGTGCGGTCGCACTGGTCAGCGAGACGGTCGCGAGGGTCGCCTCCCAGGGGGCCGGCACGTACCCGTACCCCAGGTACCCGAACAGCGGCGCGACGAGCTCCGCCGAGATCCAGCGCATCGTCAGGTCCATGACGCTGACCGCGAGCACGGTGCCGACCGCGGTGCTCACAGCTCGGCGGAGCCGCAGCGCCTCGGCGGACGGGACGTTCACGACCCCTCTCCGGTGCGGAGGCCCGGGGCGAGCTCGTCGTACATCCGCACCAGTCGCGCGGCTTCCGGTGCCCAGGTGAACCGTCGCGCAGCACGTCTGGCCTCTGTGCTGTGTCGTTCGAGCAGCGCCGGATCGTCGGCGTACCTGCGGACAGCACGTGCGACGGCCGCCGGGTCGCCGGGCGGGACGAACGAGACACACTCGACGCCGTCGAGCAGCCCTCGCCACAGCGGGACGTCGGAGGCGATGACGGCGAGTCCGGCTGCCAGGTACTCGAACAGCTTCGTCGGGAAGATCTGGTCGTTCACCGGCGTCCGGAGGAACGGGACGACCCCGATCCGGGCGCGCAACAGGAGGTCGCGGGCCTGCATCGGCCCGACGACACCACCGTGGTGCGCACGACCGGTCGCCTCGGCCCGCCGGAGCTGCTCGACCGGTGTCGCGCGGTCGATCGACCCGACCATCTCGAGGCGCCAGTCAGCCGGGAACCCCTCCTCGTGCACCGCACGGGCGAGGACGTCGATGCCCCGGTCGTGGCTGAGCACGCCGACGTGCGCCACCACGGCGTCACGCTCGAGCACCGGGCGCTGACGGTCGTCCTCCGGTCGGCCCAGTGGGAAGTTGTGGATCGCGAGTCGGCGGTCGGCTGGGAAGCGTCGACCGGTCCACTCGGTGGCGGTCACGACACGGTGAGCGGTGCCGGCGAGCACCAGGAGCGCGCGGGACAACGCCGCGAACACCGCGCGTTGCCGAGGGGTCAGGTAGTCCTTCCCCCGGACCTGGTCGGGGAGGTCCTCGTGTGCGTCGTAGACCACGATGCGGCCAGCGAGCCGGAGGACCGGGATGGTCCAGATCAGTTCCGGGTCGTGGAGGTGGACGATCCGCGCGCGTGAGCGGAGGGCCAGCACCAGTGCCTGCACCGTCGACACGGCCATCCGGCGCGCCCGTCGCCGCACCGGGATCGTGACGACCTCCACTCCGGTCTCCGGTGCGGTGAGCGGACTCGCCACCGCGATCAGACGGACCCGGTACCCGGCGGCAGCCGCAGCCGCAGCCTCGCGCAGGTGCACGCGGTTGTCGACCCACGGGTGCGCGCTCGAGACGTGGACGATCTGCGGGTTCACGACCGGCCTCCTCGGATGTCGGGGGACGGCGCCTGCCGGTCGACGACGACCCCGTCGAGCACCTCGGCGAGGGTCGCCGCGAGCGCCCGGTAGTCGTGCTCCCGACGGACGTGCTCCCTGCCTCGGCGGCCCATCTCGTCCCTGACCGCTGCGGGCATCGCCGCCAGACGGAGCATGCCCGCCGCGAGGGCGCCGGGGTCGTCCGGTTCCACGTGGACACCGCACCGGGAGGCGCGCACGGGCTCGAGGGGCACCGACGCCCCGACGAGCAACGGCCGCCCGAGGAGCATGTACTCGTACTGCTTGTTCATCGAGACGCCGTGACGGTACAGCGGCAGGTCGTGCATGTTGACGACGAGGCAGCCGGCGCTGCGACCGATGGTCCTGGCGACGTCCTGCGGTACGCGACCGTCCCAGCGCACCGCCCCGGCGGACGGGAGGCGCGACGCACGTTCCCGGAGACGGGTCACGTCCGATCCGTCCCCGACCAGGCGGAGTGCGAGTGCCGGTCCGCCGTCGAGCCGACTCTGCCGCCACGCGATGTCGAAGCCGTCGAGCACGGCTTCGAGCGCGTTCGCCGGGCCCATCGAACCGAGGTACGTCACGGTGAAGGCGTCGGCGTCGGCGTCGGCGGTCACCCCCCTGTCCGTGGTTCGTCCGTCGTGTCCGTCGTGTCCGTCGCGTTCGTCGGGTTCCTCGCTGAGGTCGACACCGTTCGGCACCCACGTGAAGGGCACGTCGTGGCCGCGCTCCCGGTAGTAGCGGCCGACTCCCTCGAGCGGTGAGGTGACGTGCACGGCTCGGGACACCGTGCGGTGTTCGACAACACGGAGCACGCGGACGAGCGGGTGCCGCTCGGACACCCCGGCCAGCCCGACGACGGACTCCGGCCACAGGTCCCGTGGCTCGAAGACGAAGGGGACGCCGAACCGGCGGGCGAGGGTGGAGGCAGCCAGCGCGGCGAACGGGTGGAACGACCCACCGATGACGACGTCCGGGCCGGGCAGGCCGCGCAGCGTTCCCGGCGCCAGGAGGAGTGCGGTGAACACCGCGATGTCGGCGACGCGCCGGACCGTTCGACGTCGTCCCGATCCCCGGTGGTCGACACCGCGGAGCCAACAGAACTCGTGACCACCGCCGGACCACCGTTCCCGCAGGCGGAGACCGGACACGTGGGAGCGCCCGGTCGGGTGGTCCGTCCCCGCCGCGATGACCACCGTGTGCCACCCGTGGGCAGCGAGTGCCTCGGCCAGGTGCTGGTGCCGGGTGGCTCGCCCGTCGCGATCGCGGTGGTGTGCGTAGTGGTTGATGATCCAGAGCGTCCTCGTCACCCCTGCTCCTCCGTCGTCCTGGTGCCCTCGAAGGTGTCGGAGCTCACGTGGCCCGGAGCGGTGATGCCGTCGCGTCGCGCGACGACGAGCACCGTCCGGAGCAGGATCGCGGCGTCGAGGCGGAGCGACATCCGGTCGACGTACTCGACGTCGGCGCGCAGCCGATCGGGCCAGGGGAGCGCGTTGCGGCCCCGCACCTGCGCCAGCCCGGTGAGGCCAGGACGCACCTCGTGTCGTCGCGACTCCTCCGCGGTGTAGAGGTCGAGGTAGCGGCAGAGGCTCGGGCGCGGACCCACGAAGCTCATGTCGCCCCGCAGGATGTTCCACAGGCTCGGGAGTTCGTCCAGGCTGCTCGCTCGGAGCGCACGTCCGAACGGGGTCAGGCGGTCGGCATCGGACTCCACGCCCCGGTCGTGGTCGATCGGGAGCATCGACCGGAACTTCAGGATCGTGAAGGTCTCACCTCCGAGTCCCGGCCGCTCCTGCCGGAACAGCACGGGCCGACCCAGCCGGAGTGCGACCAGTGCTGCGGTCGCGGCCAGGACCGGGCTGAGCGCGACGAGCGCGAACGCTGCGCCGACGGCGTCGAGCACCCGCTTCGCCCGCATCGTCCTCGGTCGGGGGCCCTGCTGTGCCGGAGCACCAGCGCGGGTCGTCCGGTCCGTGTCCCTCATGCCTGGTCGTCCCGCGAGGAGTACGCCGAGCGGTACGCGTCACGCAGCCGACCCTGCTTCACCTTCGACAGGACGATGCCGTCGGGCCGCTGGCCGACCCGGGCGAGCGCATCGACGGCGGACCGGACGTCGGACTGCCGGGTCTGGCCGGCCGCGACGACGAGGAGGGTCGTGTCCGTGACGGTGCTGACCAGCGCGGCATCGGTGACCGCGAGCACCGGCGGCGTGTCGACGAGCACGACGTCGTAGGAGGAACGCACCTGCAGGAGGACCTGTCGCATCGCCTCCGATGCGACGAGCTCGCTGGGGTTCGGGGGGATCGTCCCGGCGGGGAGCACCGCGAGCCGTTCGACGCCCCAGTCCTGCACCACGTCGTCGAGCTCGGCACGGCCGACGAGCACGTCGGTCAGACCGACGGCGTCCTCGAGCCCGAGCAGGCTCGCCACCCGTGGACGTCGGAGGTCGGCGTCGACGATCAGGGTCTCGAGGCCGCTCTTGCTCAGGGCGATCCCCAGGTTGGCGGTCGTCGTCGTCTTGCCCTCCGAGGGACGGGCGCTCGTGACGGCGATGGTCCGCCCCTCGCGCAACCCGGATCCGAGGAACTGGATGTTCGTGCGGAGGCTCCGGTAGGCCTCGGCCCGCTCGCTGTTGACGTCGTCCCGGTGGATGAGCGGACGACTGGCGTTGTCGGCGTCGAAGGAGATCTCCCCGACCAGGGGCGTTCCCGTCTGGAGGTCCTGCGGGCGTCGGATGCGCGTGTCGAGCGAGGCGGCGAGCAGCGCGAGACCCGCTCCCACCAGGAGACCGACGAAGGCGCCGGCGGCGAGGTTGCTGCCGACACGCGGGGACTTCGGTGCGGTCGGCTCGGCGGCGGGAGTGACCTCCTCGAGCTTGACCGAGGGTCTGCCGTCAGCGGTCTCCGGTTCGATCTGGGAGACCACCGCCGACAGGGTCGCGCCGACACGCGCAGCGATCTCGGCTGCCCGTGCAGCGTCGCGGTCGTCGACGGCGATCGAGAGGATCACGGTTCCGGTACCGCCGGTCGCCCGGACTCGTGCGCCGAGAGCGCTCGGGCTCTCGGCGAGTCCGAGTTCCCGCACGACGGGCGCGAGGACACGGGGCGAGGAGGCGAGCTCGACGTACGACTTGATCTTCTGCTGGGCCGCGGTCGAGCCCTGTGCGATCTCACCGGCTGAGGTCTCGGCCTGGCCGGCGACGGAGACGTAGTAGGACGTGGTGGCCTCGTAGGTCGGTGGTGTGATCGCCGTCCAGCCGACCGCACCGACGACACCGAGCGCGGTGGCGCCGGCGACGATCCACCACCCGGACACGAGCGCTCGGACGAGCAGGAGCGGGTTCACGGTCACCTCCGGGGGCGGACGTCCAGTCTGGCATCTCACACACTACAGATCAGATGGCGGCGACGTTCCTCCGGTCGTCCTCATCAGGCCGCGGAGGCGGTGTTGCGCTGTCCCTGGTCGTCGATCTGCGGGGCGGTCCCGCGCCAGTGGACGGTGTTGTCGTCGCCGGTGATGACGATGCGTTCTGCTCCGCTGACGTCGACGGTCGTACCGCTCGCCTCCACGGTGATCGTCGCGATCCCGTCCAGGACGTACTGCCGGTCCGCGCTGATCAGGTTCGCGGCGGCGCAGTCCTCCGCGGTGATCGGCTCGTCGCCGCCGTCCGGGTCCCACAGCTGCACGGCCCCGTCGACGCACGCGTTGTAGACCGTCTCGGCGGTCGTCGAGGACGGTGTGGGTCCCGGTGGGTCGGTGTCGTCCGACGAGCACGAGGCGGCGCCGACGGAGAGCGCAGCGGTCAGGGCGAGCAAGGTCAGGGAGCGGATCGGGCGCACGGTGGTCCTCCGAGGGTCGTTCGTGACGAGCGAGGGGGAAGCGGGGAGGCCGCACTGCTGGTGCGTGCGGCCTCCCGATGGTGGTCAGGTCACTCTGCAGGCAGGTCGAAGAGCTCGCTGGTCTCGGTCTGCTCGTTCTTGGTGACCTCGAGCTTGAAGCGGAAGTTCTTCGCAGTGGACGACACGACGCGGTCGAACTGCCACCTGCCCGAACCCGTCATCGTGAAGGTGCCGGGCACGATCTGCGTCCCGGAGACGTTCAGCACGCGGAACGTCGCGCCGGGCGTCCCGTTGCCGGTGAAGCGGTTCAGGACTCCGGGGGTGACGCTGGTCTGGTCCACGGTGACGGGACGGAACACGGTCGCGGCGAGGGAGAACACCGAGGTGCGGTACTGCTGTCCGCTGGGCAGGGTGATCTCCAGCTTGAAGTCGAACTTCGACGCGGTGGAGGAGACGACACGCCGGAAGGTCCAGACGCCGTCCTTGCTGATGGCGAAGGTGCCGGGGACGATCTGCGTGTTCGACACGTTGAGCACGCGGTAGGTCGCGCCCGCCGGGCCCTGCCCGGTGAACGTGTTCTCCACGCCGGCTTCGACGGTCGTGTTGTCCACGACGACCGGAGCGGGAGCTGCAGCGGTGTCGGCGGCGAGTGAGAACAGCTGCGAGGTCAGCTTCTTGCCGTCCTTCGTCTGCTCGATCGCGAACTCGAACTCCGACGCGCCCTTGGAGACCACGCGGGTGAACGAGAAGGCCCCGGTGGTGCTGTCCGCCGTGATCGTGCCGGCGACGATCTGCGTTCCGGAAGCGTTCAGGACCCGGAGGCGCGCGCCCGGCGTCGCGTGTCCGGTGATGGTGTTCTCCAGACCGGCGATGACGGTCTTCGTCGTCAGGGTGACCGGGGAGAAGTCCGCGATGTCGGACCGCAGGGTGAACAGGTCACTGGTGAGCGTGTCGTTCCCCTTGCTCTGCCGGATCTTGAAGGCGAACTCGGTCGCGTCCGACGGGAAGGACTTCGTGAACTCCCACTTGCCGGTCCCGTCGACGGCGACGTCGCGGCGGAGGATGTCCTGGTCGTCCGCGTCGAGGATCCGGAGCGTCGCCCCGGGGGTCGCGGTTCCCTCGAAGGTGTTCACCGTGCCGGCGATGAACTCCTTCGTCGTGACCGTCGCGGGGGTGAGGCCGTTCTTCTCCGGGGTCACCGTGACCTCGTCCGACGTGCGGTTGTACCCCTTCGTGATGCCCTCGACGACGAGGTGGTACTCGCGGTCCTCGAGGCCGTCGATGCGCAGCGTGAAGGTGTCGCTCGGTCCAGCGGTCACCGACTCGAGCACCTGGTCGCTCCCGACCTCCCGCACCTGCACGGCCGTTCCGTCCGGTGCCGTGCCGTCGATCGTGAGCGAGCCGTCCGGTCCGAGTGTCGGAGCCTCGTCCGAGGTCACCTCGACGCCCTTCCCGTAGTCGATCGGAAGCTCGATCTCGCTGTCGTGCTCGTCGCCACCGATCGTCTGGCTCACGGTCAGTTCGTAGATGCCGGGGCGGTTCGGCGGGTTGAGCGGCGCGTCCCAGTCGCCCTGCTCGTCCGTCTGGGCGGTGAACGGCAGCTTGGTCGTCCCGGACCAGAAGTTCACGGTCGTGTTCGGCTGACCGGTCCCGGAGAGCTGGACGACGGTCTCGAGGTTCGACGAGAACGTGGCTGTCGCCTCCAGTGCCTTGACCTCGCGCTCCGCCGGTGTCCTCGCGTCTGCCAGCGACACGAGTTCGCGGGTCTCGCTGCTGTCGTCGGTTTGCGCTGCAGTCGCGGCAGCAGGGCCGAGACCCAGCCCGGTGACGATGGTCGCGGCGGTGAGGCCGGCGGCCGCGGTTGCTCGGAGGGTCTGCTTCATCTGTGAGGACGTCCTTCGGATCGTGCCGCGCGACTCCGCGGCGCCAACGTGGAATCTGAAACATTGCAACGGACGCTGAGATCTTCCGAAGCGTGATGCATACCCGCGCGCCGCTTGAGTCCGGTCGGCGCAACTTCCACGCCTTCGACTTGACGCACCCGGCGACCCGAGTAAACTTGAGTGCAGCGGACGCAACTCCGCGTAGGCTTCAGCAAGACCACGAACCCAACCGAAGGAGCACCACAACATGGGACGTGCAGTAGGCATCGACCTCGGAACCACCAACTCGGTCGTCAGCGTGCTCGAGGGTGGCGAGCCCACCGTCATCGCGAACGCCGAGGGGCTCCGCACCACGCCGTCGATCGTCGCCTTCACGAAGGACGGCGAGGTCCTGGTCGGCGAGACCGCCAAGCGCCAGGCCGTCACGAACGTCGACCGCACCATCGCCTCCGTCAAGCGCCACATCGGTACCGACTGGAAGGTCGACATCGACGGCAAGAGCTACACGCCGCAGGAGATCTCGGCCCGCACCCTCGGCAAGCTCAAGCGCGACGCCGAGCAGTACCTCGGCGAGGACGTCACCGACGCGGTCATCACCGTCCCGGCGTACTTCAACGACGCCGAGCGCCAGGCCACGAAGGACGCCGGTGAGATCGCCGGCCTCAACGTCCTCCGCATCATCAACGAGCCGACCGCTGCGGCGCTCGCCTACGGCCTCGACAAGGGCAAGGAGGACGAGCTCATCCTGGTCTTCGACCTCGGTGGCGGCACGTTCGACGTCTCCCTGCTCGAGGTGGGCAAGGACGACGACTTCTCCACGATCCAGGTCCGTGCGACCTCGGGCGACAACCGCCTCGGCGGCGACGACTGGGACCAGCGCATCGTCGACCACCTCGTCAAGAAGTTCAAGAGCGAGCACGGCGTCGACCTGTCCACGGACAAGATCGCGAAGCAGCGCCTGAAGGAAGCGGCTGAGCAGGCCAAGAAGGAGCTCTCGTCGCAGATGTCGGCGAACATCCAGCTCCCGTACCTGACGCTGACCGCCGAGGGCCCGCTGAACCTCGACGAGACCATCTCGCGCGCACAGTTCGAGCAGATGACCTCCGACCTGCTCGACCGCACCAAGAAGCCGTTCAACGACGTCATCAAGGAGGCGGGTGTCTCGGTCAACGACATCGCCCACGTGGTGCTCGTCGGTGGTTCGACCCGCATGCCCGCCGTGGCCGAGGTCGTCAAGAGCCTGACCGGTGGCAAGCAGCCGAACCAGGGCGTCAACCCGGACGAGGTCGTCGCCGTCGGCGCCGCGCTGCAGGCCGGTGTCCTGAAGGGCGAGCGGAAGGACGTCCTGCTCATCGACGTCACGCCGCTGTCCCTCGGCATCGAGACCAAGGGCGGCCTGATGACGAAGCTCATCGACCGCAACACCGCGATCCCGACCAAGCGCAGCGAGACCTTCACGACCGCCGACGACAACCAGCCGTCGGTCGCGATCCAGGTCTTCCAGGGCGAGCGCGAGTTCACCCGCGACAACAAGCCGCTCGGCACCTTCGAGCTCACCGGCATCGCGCCGGCTCCCCGTGGCGTGCCGCAGGTCGAGGTCACCTTCGACATCGACGCCAACGGCATCGTGCACGTGTCCGCGAAGGACAAGGGCACCGGCAAGGAGCAGTCGATGGTCATCTCCGGCGGCTCGTCGCTGCCGAAGGAGGACATCGAGCGCATGGTCCGCGAGGCCGAGGAGCACGCCGCCGAGGACAAGGCTCGTCGCGAGGCCAACGAGCGTCGCAACCAGGCCGAGCAGCTCGTCTACTCGATCGAGAAGCTCATCAAGGAGAACGACGAGAAGCTCCCCGCGGACGTCAAGTCCGAGGTGCAGGGCGACGTCGACTCCCTCAAGTCGGCCCTCGCGGGCGACGACGACGAGGCCGTGAAGACCGCGTTCGACAAGCTCAACGAGTCGCAGGGCAAGCTCGGCCAGGCCATCTACGCCCAGCAGGACGCGGGCGCCGCGGCCGGTGGCGAGCAGCCGACCGCCGACCAGCCCCAGCAGGACGACGAGGACATCGTCGACGCCGAGGTCGTGGACGACGAGGACGACAAGGACAAGAAGTAACCATGACGGACCCGAAGGACAACGTGCCCGAGGACCGCGAGCCCCAGGTCGAGGGCGACGCCACCAACGCGCAGGAGCCCGAGGACCTCATCGAGGCGGAGGGGCCGGACGTGGAGATCCCCACGGACGGCCCCGCCGCCGGCGGCCCGCAGGCCGACCAGGCGAGCGACCTCTCCCCGGAGGACCAGGCCCTGCTCGACGACGCGGCCCGCGGCATGGCGGAGGACGAGCTCTCGCAGGCCGACCGCGACCTCGTCGCCGACATGCGTGCCGACATGCTCCGCGCGCAGGCCGAGCTGGTGAACTTCCGGAAGCGCGTCGAGCGCGACCGCGAGGCGAACCGCGACGCCGTCATCGCCGAGGTCGTCCGCGCCCTGCTGCCGGCCCTCGACGACCTGACCCGCGCCGAGGCCCACGGTGACCTGACCGAGGGCCCCATGCAGGTCATCGGGCAGAAGATCCGCGGCGGCTTCGAGAAGTTCAAGCTGGTGCAGATCGGCGAGAAGGGTGAGCTCTTCGACCCGAACGTGCACGAGGCGATCGTGCAGCTGCCGACGCCGGGTGCGACGGACCAGACCGTGGCGGACGTCGTGGAGCCGGGCTACAAGCTCGGCGACCGCGTGCTCCGCGCGGCCAAGGTCGCCGTCGCGGTCCCCGCCTGAGGCTCGGGAAGGAGGTAGGGATTCATGGCCAGTCAGGACTGGTTCGACAAGGACTTCTACAAGGTCCTCGGCGTCGACAAGACGGCGAGCGACGCTGAGCTGAAGAAGACCTACCGGAAGCTCGCCCGGCAGTACCACCCGGACTCCAACCCGGGTGACGCTGCCGCCGAGTCCCGCTTCAAGGAGATCAGCGAGGCCTACTCGGTGCTCTCCGACAAGGAGCAGCGCGCCGAGTACGACCAGGTCCGCGCCATGGGTTCGGGCGCCCGCTTCACCGCGGGTGGCCCGGGCCAGGGCGGTGGGTTCGAGGACGTCTTCGGCGGGATGTTCGGCCAGCAGGGCGGGCAGCGCGTCCGCTTCGGTCAGGGCGGCGGCGGCCGCGGCGGCGCCGGCGGCTTCGAGGACATCCTCGGCGGGATGTTCGGCGGCGGGCAGGGCTTCGGGCAGTCGTCCGGCGGCTTCCGCGGGTTCGGCGGCCCGACCAAGGGCCGCGACGTCACGGCGTCGACGACGCTCGACTTCACCACCGCGATCGCCGGCGACACCGTCAAGCTCGCGCAGGGCAACGGCCGACCGGTGAACGTCCGCATCCCCGCGGGCGTCGCCGACGGCCAGAAGATCCGCCTGCGCGGTCGCGGCGAGCCGAGCCCGGACGGGGGAGAGGCCGGCGACCTGGTCGTCAGCGTCTCCGTGCGCAAGCACCCGGTCTTCGAGCGCGACGGGCAGCACCTCCGCGTGGACGTCCCGGTGACGTTCGTCGAGGCGGCGCTCGGCGCGACGATCCAGGTCCCCACCCTCGGCGGCGATCCGGTGAAGCTCAAGGTCGCCCCCGGCACGCCGTCGGGCCGCGTCCTGCGCGTCAAGGGCCGTGGCGTCACGACCAAGAGCGGGACCGGCGACCTCCTCGCGACCGTCCAGGTCGCGGTGCCGTCGCACCTGTCGGACAAGCAGCGCGAGGCCGTCGAGGCCCTCCGCGCCGTCCTGCCCGACGAGGACCCCCGCGAGGACCTCCTCGCCAAGGCGCGCAGCTAGCGCTGCGCAACCAGCACGACGACCGGCCTGGAGGCTCGGCGCGGCTCCGTCAGGAAGCCGCACCGGGCCTCCAGGCTGGTTCTGCACCACGCGGACGACGGAAAGGAACCAGCCATGACCGACATGGACGAGAACTCGCCCGTCTTCGCGATCGCGGTGGCGGCGGAGCTCGCGGAGATGCACCCGCAGACGCTGCGGCAGTACGACCGGCTCGGCCTGGTCGTGCCGGGCCGTACCCGCGGCGGCTCACGCCGCTACTCGATGCGCGACGTCGCGCAGCTGCGCGAGATCGCGCGGCTCGGGTCCGAGGGGGTGTCGCTGGAGGGGATTCGGCGGGTGCTCGACCTCGAGAACGAGAACCAGCTCTTGCGTGACCGTGTCCGCGAGCTGGAGCGGGCGCTCGCCGATCAGCTCATCGCGCGGCCGGGTGCTCGTGTCTTCGCGGCGACGACGACGGGCGCCGCAGTGCCGTTGCGCGCCGGCATGCGACCGCAGCGGAACACCGCCGTGGTGCTGTACCGACCCAGATCGTAGGAGAACACAGTATGTCGCATTCCGGTTGACTGTTGTCGATCACGACGGTCGTGATCGAGAACAGGAGGAACGATGCGACGACGAACATCGCTCGACATGGTCGGCACCACGGTGCTGGCGGCCGCACTGGCGCTGGGGGCGACGGCGACGGCGACGGCGGCGACTGGCGAACAGCCTGCTGTGTCGACGGGATCGACGCGGACCATCGCGAAGGCACCAACGGGCGTGAGCCTGAAACCTCTCGATCCGGACACCTACCAGGTGACCGGGCAACCACACTGCGGGCTCATCGAGTACACGTGTCAGATCCACGTCGGGAACGTCGGCCCGACGAGCTCGAGCAACTACCACTGGGACGGCGGAACGTCGACCGCAGAGTTCGACGGTTGGGGGTACGGCGAGACCCGGACGCCCGTCTACTGGACGTACGCGTGCTCCGTCTTCGGGTGTACGAACTCCGCGAAGGTGACGGCTGGCTCCGCGACACGCCCGTTCCCGCAGCTCGGCATCACCGCCAGGGTGCAGAGCAAGAACGACGCGAACCGATCGGTGGTGATCACCGGCACGGCAACCGGCCGAGCGGTCATCAAGCGCGGGGGTGTCCAGGTGGCGACGGCGACGAGTGACCGAACCGGGACCTGGAGCACGACGGTGACGGGCCTGTCGACCGGGTCGAACACGATCACGTTCCAGCAGTGGGTCGACGATCGGTACCGGGACGAGACGTCGGTCGTGGTCGACTTCCCACCGACGCCCGGTCAGATCGTCGGCGATCCCGGCACCGCGGAGCTGCAGCGCGGCGTCACGACGCCGGTCTCCGTGTCGTACACGGCGAAGTCGGCGTTCCACACACCGACGGGGAAGCTCGTGGTCACGGCACCGGAGGGTACGACGTTCGCGCCGGGGCAGGACCGGCAGCGCGGGGAGTACCTCCAGGCGGGCACCTGGCGTGCCTTCGGCGGAGACTCCCTCGTGGACGGATCGCGATCGGCCGACGGGCGGACGTACACGTTCCAGCTCGGGAACCGCGATTGGGACGTGGCCAAGGACCAGCGCTTCCGCTTCACCCTGGACGTCCAGGTCCCCCTCGACGTCGCGACCACCACGAGCGCCATGACCGGCAAGCTCGCCGGGAGCTTCCCCGGTGCCTCGTTCGACACGACCGCCACCACCACGACGACCGTGGTCGACCAGGCGCTCACTGCTCGGGTCGAGAGCCAGGACGAGGTGACCCGGACGGCGACGCTGACCGGGACGGCGCCTCGCCGTGCGGACTCCCTCGACGTCACGTGGGAGGGCGACAGCGGGACCGTCACGCGGACGGTGACGCCGTCGGACGGAGCCTGGCGCTCCGTCGTCGACGGCCTCCGCGTCGGCGACACGACGGTGCAGGTCGTGGCGAAGGTCGGTGAGCAGGCGATCGGCGACCCGGTGTCCGTCACCGTGCACCTCGACGCCGCGCCGTTCGACGCGACAGCACGGTTCGAGGACGACGTCACGAAGCCGGTGGTCATCGAGGGTTCCGGGACCGCTGGTGGAACCGTCACGCTCGACGGGGTCTGGACGGCCGTCCCGCCGGTGGAGGTCGGAGCGGACGGACACTGGTCGGTCACCGTTCCGGCGCCGGACCAGCCGGGGAAGCAGACCGTGACCGCCATCGAGACCATCGGTGGCCAGCCCGCCGGCTCGGAGCAGGTCGAGGTCGACTACGGTCGGGCCGTGCGCATCACCTCACCCGGGGACGGCTTCGCGATCACCCCGGGATACAACCGGGTGCGGGTGAGTGGGAAGGCCGAACCGCACGCGCAGGTGCGCCTCGGTGAGGGCGATGACGACGCCGCCTACGGGTCCGTCACAGCCGACGCCGACGGCGACTGGGCCATCACGACGCCGGCGCTCGCGCTCCGCGACCACGACCTGGTCGCGACGGCGCTGTCGAAGGGCGCGAACACCACGCGGGACACGGTGCGGATCGTCCCCGAGGGCTGATCCTGACCGATCCTCCGACGGGTCGGCGGCGGAACCGGACCGGTTCCGCCGCCGACCCGGCCGTCACGGGAGGTCGTCGTCGAACACGTCGCGACGGACACCGTCGACCGCGGGGCACCGGGGGAGCGAGGGGCGGTCGTCCTCGGATGAGCAGCGGCCGGGGCGGCGGCTCCGGACCGTCTCGATGGCCGAGCGGACGCAGGATGCGCACACGTCAGGACCGTCCGCGGTCGGGGTCGGGGAGCAGGTGGACCGTCCAGGTCGCCCGCTCCGCGAGCCGTCCGTCGCGGCAGTCGACCGCGACGCGGAGCGCGACGAGGCCGTTCCGGATGTGTTCCCACGGCAGTGCCGCCCGGATGTCGTCGTGCCGCAGGCGGTACGTCAGGCCGTCGAGGGTCCCGCTCAGGGCCGCCACGAGCAGGGGGTTGTCGCATGCCGCGAGGAACGTCCGGTAGACCGGGGTGATCGCGTCCGATCCCCACTGCCACGTGGGCATCGCCATGCAGTCGAGCACGAGACCGATACGCCGGAAGAGTGCGGCGCGGTCGCGGTCCCCGAGGTCGCCGATGGTGGTGCGGACGACACCGCCGAAGAGCAGGCCGAGGGTCTGCAACGTCGGGACGAGTTCGTCGCGGCGGGGAACCGTCACACGCGTGTACCGGTTCGGGCGGAACTCGACGAGACCGAGGTGACCGAGGTCCGACAGTGCTTCCCGCACCGGCGTCCGGGAGCACCGGAGCCGGAGTGCGAGCTGTTCGTCGTCGAGCAGGGTGCCCGGGGCGAGCGCCCCGCTCATGATCTCGGTCCGCAGGCGTTCCCGCGCCTGGTCCCTCAGGCGGGGACGCCGGCCGGCGTCTGGCAAGGCGAACATCGGCCCCTCTCGCTCGTCCTGCCGCTGCCTCGTCGTGCAACGGTCTCCTCCGAGCGTACGGCTCTGGGATACCAGCGGTACCGGTGATATACCGCTCCGGTGCCCACGGGCTCGGAACCGCATCACCGTCTGGGTACCCTGGGGCGGTGCCATTCGACTTCGCCGACCACTTCCGGCGCTCCCCGGTCAACGACGAGCCCGACCTCGTCGCGATCGACGGCACCGACCGCTTCATGCTCGACGAGGCGCCGCACGTGCACGGAGACGCGCTCCGGCAGCCCGGTGAGGTCGCCGTCGTCGACGACCGGTACGGGGTGCTGACCCTCGGAGCGATGACCGTGCACGGCGCATCGGGCGTCCGGGTCGTGCAGGACTCACTCGTCGGGGTCCGGGCGCTGCAGGCGAACGCCGGGACCTTCGGCCGCAGCGGCTTCGTGCTGACGGAGTCGCTCGAGCAGGCGTTCCGCGACGTCCGGCTCGTGCTCCTCCGGCTGTCGAAGTCGAACGACCGGCTCGACGAACTGGCCCGCGCTGTCGCACGGTGGGCGGCCCCCGACGTGGTCCTGCTCTGCGGTGGGGTCTCGAAGCACATGAACCTGTCGCAGAACGACGTCCTGCGCCGCTACTTCGGCGAGGTCACGGCGTCCCGCGGGCGCGGCAAGTCCCGGCTGCTCGTGGCGCAGGACCCGCTCCGTGCGACGGCGGTGCGCGCCGACGCCACGAACCCGTGGCCCCGATCCGTGCACGTCGACGAGCTCGGGATGACGCTCGTCGCGCACGGCGGCGTCTTCGCGGGGACGTCACTCGACCAGGGCACCCGCGTGCTGCTCGACGTGATGGACGACGCCGTGCCGTCGGCGCGCGTCGCCGTCGACCTCGGCTGCGGGAACGGCGTCATCGCGACCGCGCTCGCCCGGCGCCGTCCGGCCGTCAAGGTGGTCGCGACCGACGTCTCGGCGATCGCCGCGGCGTCGACGCGCGCGACGGCGGTGGCGAACGGCGTCGCGGACCGGGTGACGGTCGTGCGGTCGGACGCGGGCGACGAACTCGACGAGGGGTCTGCGAAGCTCGTGCTCTGCAACCCGCCCTTCCACGAGGGCACCACGGTGAGCACCGACGCGGCCGAGGCGATGTTCCGGAACGCGGCCACGATCCTCCAGACCGGCGGTGAACTGTGGTGCGTCTGGAACTCGCACCTGCGGTACCGACCCGTGCTCGAGCGGCTCGTCGGGCCGACCCGGCAGGTCGTCCGGACCGACAAGTTCACGGTGACTGCGTCGCGACGCTCCGACTGAGGGACGGCACGAGGCCCCCGTCACCGTGGTGTCGGGGGCCTCGTGCTGCGGTCAGCGTCAGATGTGCACGGACACCTGGGTCTGCTTGCCGCCGGAGACGAGGGTGATCAGGTGGTCGCCCTTCGCCAGGCCGGAGACTGAGACGGTGCCCTCACCGTCGTCCTTGATCACGCCGGTGGCCAGCGTGCGGTCGCCCTCACGTGCCTGCAGGCCGCCGATGCCCGAGGGCAGGCCCCACACGGTGATCTTCGCCGAGCCGAGCAGCGCGCTGGTGCTCGTGACCTCGGCCTCGAGCGCGCCGGCGGCGTGGTCGCCGTTGCCGATCGTCAGCGTGCGCTCGACCTGCTCGCTGTCGATCGTGGCGGTGACCGTCACGGTCGTCGTGAGCTTCTTCGGGGCGGTGACCACTATCGCGAGCGCGTGCACTACGGCGAAACGGCCGCGTGCCCGACTGTCGAGCGCCTCGCGACGGACGGGAGGCCCGTGGCTGCGCAGCCACGGGCCTCCCGTCCGTCCTGTGGTCGCGGTGCGCGACCGTCGGCACTCAGGCCGGGACGTAGTCGAACGTGTCCGGGTCCGGGCCCGTGCGGTGGCCCTTGTCGAGCGAGGTGATCGCCGTCATGTCGTCGTCCGAGAGCTCGAAGTCGAAGATCGCGAAGTTCTCCTCGACGCGCGAGCGCGTGACCGACTTCGGGAAGACGATGTCGCCGCGCTGGATGTGCCAGCGGAGGACGACCTGCGCCGGGGTCTTGCCCGTGGCGCCGGCGATGCGGGTGATGGTCTCGTCGTCGAGCACGAGGCCCTGGGCGATCGGGGACCAGGCCTCGGTCGCGATGCCGTGCTCGGTGCCGTGAGCGCGGAGCTCGTCCTGCACGAGGTACGGGTGCACCTCGATCTGGTTCACGGCCGGCGTGATCGTCGTCTCGGCGGCCAGGCGGTTGAGGTGGTGCGCCTGGAAGTTGCTCACACCGATGGAACGGGCGGTGCCGGCGTGGTAGAGCTCCTCCATCGCCTTCCATGTCGGCACGAAGTCCGACACGGTCGGCAGCGGCCAGTGGATGAGGAAGAGGTCGGTGTACCCGCCGAGCAGGTCGGCCGACTTCTTGCCGTTCTCGGCGGCGAGGGCCGGGTCGTGGAAGCCGTTGTTGAGCTTCGACGTGACGAAGATCTCCTCACGAGGGATGCCGGACGCCTCGATGGCCTCGCCGACCTCCTTCTCGTTGCCGTACATCTCGGCGGTGTCGATGTGGCGGTAGCCGACCTCGAGTGCGGTGAGGGTCGCTTCCTTCGTCTTCTCAGGCTCGATCTGGAAGACGCCGAAGCCGAGCTGCGGGATGGTCTTGCCGTCGTTCAGGGTGATGTTCGGAACGGTCATGACGCCATGCAACCAAACGTCCCTCAGGAGGCATTCCGGCAACACTCAGTCGGACGCGCTGCGCGCGGGAACCGGACCGGTCAGGCGAGAGCGTCGGTGACGTACGCGAGCAGCGCGTCGCCGTACGCCACGGCCGCGTCGTCGCTCCGGAACTCCTGCGCGACCCCGCCGATCGTCGCCGTCACGACGAACCCCGCGGTGAGCGACACGAACGCCGGTCCGAGCAGGCCGCGGAGCTGGTCCTCGCGGGGGAGCCAGAGCGACTCGGACGCCTCGACCGAGTCGAGCGCCCACTCCGTCGTGCCGTTGAACCCGAGCGATGTGCCGCTCGGGTGGTCGTGGCGTTCGACGGTCATCTCGGACACCGTGTAGACGTCGTCGTCCACCCCGGGCTTGTCGATCACGAACCGGTCGCCCGTCGCCGGGTGCCAGCGGAGTCCGGCGTCGCGCAGCGACCGGGCGAGTTCGACGGTGATCACCGCACCACCCTGCCACGCCCGCCGGGAGGACGGACGCGACCCGACAGGGCCCGTCGCCGTGAGGACACGTCGCGCCGCCCGCCGTCGGGGACGTGGTCGTCGGCAAGGTCGACGTACTAGCATCGCCGAGCACCCCCGCGCGCGACGAGCAGTCGTCCGCGCGCGCGGACGCGACGACGCCTGGGCAACCGGTGCCGTGCCTCCCGGCCGTTCACGCGGCCACGGGCGCGACCGCCGGTCGGTGTCACGGAGCCGGAGTGGCCACGAGCCGCCGCCGGGTCCTGTCCGCCCTCCCCGTCCGCCCAGCAAAGGACCCGCATGACCCTCGAGCGCGAGGAACTCCGCGACGACTGGACCGTGGCGATCGCCGGCGACCAGCTGCCGGCCGGAGCGCCGGCCGGGATCGAGGGTCGCACGATCCCCGCCACGGTGCCAGGGCAGGTGCACACGGACCTCGAACGCGAGGGCCTCGTCGCCGACCCGACCGTCGACCGCAACGAGGACGGCGCGAAGTGGGTCGGGCGGGCCGACTGGGCCTACCGGCGCACCGTCGACGTCGCACCGCGGGGGTACGAGCGCGTCGACCTCGTCTGCGACGGGCTCGACACGGTCGCCGAGCTGAGCCTCGACGGCGTGGTCGTCGGGACCACCCGGAACATGCACCGGCGGTACCGGTTCGACCTCAACGACCTGCCGGGAGTCGCGGGCGACCGCGAGCTCGAGCTGCTCTTCGAGTCGCCGTACCGCGAGGCCGGCCGGGTCGCCGCCCGCGCCGGCGCGATGCCGGGGCCGTACGACGAACCGTTCCCGTACATCCGCAAGCAGGCGTCGAACTTCGGCTGGGACTGGGGCCTGACCGCGGTGACGAGCGGCCCGTGGCGTCCGGTCGCGATCGAGCGCTGGTCGACGGCGCGGCTCGCCGAGGTGAAGCCGCTCGTCGACGTCGAGGCGGGCGAGGGCGTCCTCGACGCGCACGTGCGGGTCGAGCGGTCCGGGATGAACGACCTCGACCAGGACGGTGAGGACGACGACCTCGTGCTCGTCGTCACGGTCGCCGGCCCGACGGTGGACGGCGGGACGACCCGACAGCGTTCGCGGGCGCAGCTGACGCCGAAGGACGACGAGACGGTCGTCACGGTGCGCGTGCCCGAGGTGCGGCGCTGGTGGCCGCGCGGCTACGGCGAGCAGCCCCGCTACGACGTGACCGTCGAGCTGCAGACCGTCGACGGGGAGGTCCTGGACCGCCGCACGGCGAAGACGGGGTTCCGCTCGGCCCGGATCGACACCGCGGACGACACGATCGGCAAGCCGTTCACCGTCGTGGTGAACAGCACCGTCATCGACGTCCGCGGTGTGAACTGGATCCCGGACGACGTCATCGTGTCGCGGGTGGACCGCGCGCGGATCGCGGACCGGCTCGGCGTCGCCGCGGACCTCGGCGTGAACCTCGTCCGGGTGTGGGGTGGCGGGGTCTACGAGTCCGACGACTTCTACGACGTCTGCGACGAGCTCGGCCTGCTCGTCTGGCAGGACTTCGCGTTCGCGTGCGCGGCGTACCCCGAGATCGAGCCGATCCGCAGCGAGGTCGTCGCCGAGGCCCGGGACAACGTCGCACGCCTGGCCGGCCACCCGTCGCTCGTGGTGTGGAACGGCAACAACGAGAACATCTGGCTGCACGACGCGGACGGCTGGGCCGACGAACTCGGCGACCGTGGCTGGGGACTCGACTACTACCTCGACCTGCTGCCGACCATCGTCGACGCGGTCGACCCGTCGCGCTTCTACACGGTCGCCTCGCCCTGGTCGGGCTCCGAGAGCCTGCCCGCGAACGACGTCGACCACGAGACGCACCACTCGTGGGACGTCTGGAACCGGCTGTCCGACGACCACTACCGCGACTCGGTGCCGCGCTTCGTGTCCGAGTTCGGGTGGCAGGCGCCGCCGGCCTGGCGCACGCTGCGCGATGCCGTCACCGACGAGCCGTTGCGCGTCGACTCGCCCGGTGTGGTGCACCACCAGAAGGCCGACGACGGCATGGGCAAGCTGGCGCGGGGCATCGAGCCGCGCTTCGGGTCCGTGGACCCGGCCGAGTTCGACCGCTGGCACTACCTGACGCAGCTGCAGCAGGCGCGGGCGATCGCCACCGGTGTCGAGCACTGGCGGACGCACTGGCCGCGGAACACCGGCGTCATCGTCTGGCAGCTCAACGACCTGTGGCCGGTGGCGTCGTGGTCGGCGATCGACTCCGCGGGACGGCTCAAGCCGCTCGCGCACGAGCTGCGTCGCCTGTACGACGACGTGCTGCTGGCGATCCGGCCCGTCGCACGTCCCGCCGCCGATGACAGCGCGGCGCCGGCGTCGTCCGGGGACCGGACGGGAGGCGCGGATAGCGTCGGACCGTCGGCTCCCCTCGACGACGTGGCCGGGAGCACCCGTCCCGCCGACGGTGCCCCAGAGCCCGGTGGGCTCGTCGACACCCTGTCCCTCGGGGTGTCCCCCGGGTCGTTCGGGCACTCGCCCGTCGAGATCGCGGTGCGGTCCGCCCGGGGCGGGCGCGACAGCGTGGTGCGGGTCCGGCGCATGCACGTGTCCGGCAGGATCCTCGCCGAGGTCACGCTGCCCGTGCGGCTGTCGGAGGCCGGCGTCGCCGTCGTCGACCTGCCGGAGTCGGTCGGCGTCCTCGACGATCCGGACAGCGAGCTCGTGGTCGCGGACATGGACTGGCGTCGTGCGGTCTGGACCGCTTCGCCCGACAAGGACGTGCGGTGGGAGCCGGCGCGGTACCGCACGACGGTCACCCCTGCTGCCGACGGCGACGGACACGACCTGGTCGTCGAGGCGGAGTCGCTCGTGCGGGACCTGCTCGTGCAGCCGGACCGCATCGCGCCGACCGGCACCGTCGACCGCGGGTTCATGACGCTGCTGCCGGGGGAGCGCGTGGGCTTCCGGGTCCGCGGGCTGTCCGACGCCGAGGCAGCTCGACTCGTGGACGGGCCGGTGCTCTCCACCCTCGACCGACAGCTCCGACCGACTGGAGTATGATGTTCCACGTCGCTGCGCCTTGACCCGCACCGGCGTCATCGCACCCCCGGAGCGCAGCGGCCTCCGGGGGTGCTGCCGTTCCGCTGGCCCTGCGTGTCCTCCCTGTGCGAACGGTGTCCGTTCCGACTCCCGCCTGGGCTTCCGGTCGGGTGCGGGTTACGATGATCGGACGACGGACTTCCGCCCGCTCGGTCGACGATGACCGGTCGGGCGTCGCCAGACCCAGAACAAGGAGACATGATGCTCGGAAACCTGACGGGGATCCACCTGCTGATCATCCTCGGGATCATCATCCTGCTGTTCGGTGCGACCAAGCTCCCGGCGCTCGCCAAGGGCCTCGGTCAGTCGATCAACATCTTCAAGAAGGAGATGGGCGACGACAAGAAGAAGCACGACGACGGCACGGCGAACACCGTCGTGACCGACCCGGCGGCGCAGAGCACGGCACAGCCGACCGCGCAGCCCGTCGTGAACCCCGGCCCCTCGGTGCAGCCGAACGTACACTCGACCGCCGAGCCCAAGAACTAGGACACCCAGCCCCGTCCTGTCGGCAGCCCCCGCGACCACTCGGTCGCGGGGGCTTCGGCGTTCCCGGGTGGTCGGGCGGTCGTCGGGCGGGGATCGTCGAGCGGCCCGTGCGGCGGGGCAGTGGCCGGAGCGGAGCCCGTCGGCCCGACCGGCCGCCGCGTCACCCCGGCGAGGATGATGGGACGCATGACCGCTCCGGCCGCACCGGCCCCGCTCCGTGACGACCGCCGGGTGGTCCTCGTGGTCGCGATCCTCGCGTCGTTCGTCGTCGGGCTCGACTCGAGCGTCGTCAACGTGGCCCTGCCCGCGATCCGCCGGGAGCTCGGTGGCGGGCTCGTCGTGCAGCAGTGGACCGTGGACGCCTACCTGGTCACGCTCGGCTCGTTGATCCTGGTCGCCGGCTCCCTCTCCGACCTGTTCGGTCGCGTCAGGATCATCCGGTGGGGCCTGGTCGTCTTCGGCGTCGCGTCGGTGGTGTGCGCGATCGCGCCGACGGGCGAGGTCCTGGTCGTCGCCCGGGCGTTCCAGGGCGTCGGTGGGGCGCTCGTGACCCCGAGTGCCCTGGCCCTCATCGTGGCGGCGTTCCGGGGCGCCGCGCGGGCGAAGGCGATCGGGTCGTGGACGGCCTGGTCGAGCGCCGCGTCCATCCTCGGGCCGGTCGTCGGCGGGCTGATCGTCGACGGCATCGGCTGGCGGTGGATCTTCGTGGTGACCGCCGTGCCGATCGCGGTGACGATCCCCCTGGTCCGACGGATCTCCGGCGACGTGGTCACCGGTGACCATCCGCGGGTGGACGTCGTCGGTGCGGTGCTCGCCGTGGTCGGGGTCGGCGGTGTCGTCCTCGGTCTGATCGAGCAGGAGCGCCTCGGGTGGAGTGCGCCGGTCGTCGTCGCCGCGCTCGTGCTCGGTGCGGCGTCCCTCGTGGCCTTCGTGCCGTGGGAGCTCCGCGTGGCCCGGACCGCCGGCTCGCCCCTGGTGCCGCTGGAGCTGTTCCGCGCGCGCAACTTCACGGTCGGCAACCTCGCGACGCTCTCCATCTACGGGGCGCTCGGGATGGTGTTCTTCGTCGTCACCCTGTTCCTGCAGGAGGTCTGGGGCTTCCCCGCCTGGGTCGCCGGCCTCGCGACGTTGCCGCCGACGCTGATGCTCCTGGCGCTGTCCACCACGGTCGGTTCGTTCTCCGGCCGGTACGGTCCGCGGTGGTTCATGGCTGCCGGGCCGGCCGTGGCCGCGGTCGGCGCGCTGCTGATGCTGCTCGCCGGCGACGACCCGGCGGGCTACTGGTGGTCGGTGCTGCCCGGACTGGTGCTGATCGGCGCGGGGATCGCGACCATGGTGACGCCGCTGACGAGTGCCGTGCTCGGGTCGGTGCCGCAGGCGGAGGCCGGCGCCGGATCCGCCGTGAACAACGCGGTCGCCCGCGTCGCCGGGCTGGTGACGGTGGCCCTGGCGGGCGTCGTCCTCGGTGGCGGGGTGAGCGTCGACGGGCTGCACCGCACGATGGTCGTGATGGCGCTGCTGCTCGCAGCCGGCGCCGTCGTCAGCGCGGTCGGGATCCGGAATGCACCGCTGCGCTCGTAAGTTGAGTGCAGTAGACTCAAGTACACCACCACCGCACGGAAAGGACGGACCGCATGGCGAACCTCCAGGGCGCTCCTGACTCGCAGGAACGGCAGAAGACCGCCCTCGAGCAGTACGGCGTCGACCTCACCGCGATCGCGCGGAGCGGCAAGCTCGACCCGGTGATCGGGCGCGATGCCGAGATCCGCCGCGTCTCCCAGGTGCTGACGCGCCGGACCAAGAACAACCCCGTGCTCATCGGCGAGCCCGGCGTCGGCAAGACCGCGGTGGTCGAGGGCCTGGCGCAACGCATCGTCGCCGGTGACGTCGCTGACTCGCTGAAGGACAAGCGGCTCGTCTCG
Source organism: Curtobacterium sp. NPDC087080 (assembly GCF_044745105.1). Lineage (NCBI taxonomy): Bacteria > Bacillati > Actinomycetota > Actinomycetes > Micrococcales > Microbacteriaceae > Curtobacterium > Curtobacterium sp. NPDC087080. The sequence continues at coordinate 146,808 of NZ_JBIUZP010000002.1, forward strand.
CTCGACATGTCCGCGCTCATCGCCGGTGCGAAGTACCGGGGTGAGTTCGAGGAGCGGCTGAAGGCCGTCCTCAAGGAGATCGACGACTCCGACGGCCAGGTCATCACGTTCATCGACGAGCTGCACACGCTGATGGGTGCCGGCGGCGGCGAGGGGTCCGTGGCGGCGTCGAACATGCTCAAGCCGATGCTCGCCCGCGGTGAGCTGCGGCTCATCGGCGCGACGACGCTCGACGAGTACCGCGAGTACATCGAGAAGGACGCCGCACTCGAGCGCCGCTTCCAGCAGGTGTTCGTCGGGGAGCCGAGCGTCGAGGACACCGTGGCCATCCTGCGCGGGCTGAAGGAGCGCTACGAGGCGCACCACAAGGTGACGATCAACGACTCCGCGCTGGTCGCCGCGGCGAGCCTGTCGAACCGCTACATCTCCGGTCGCCAGCTCCCCGACAAGGCGATCGACCTCATCGACGAGGCCGCGAGCCGACTGCGCATGGAGATCGACTCGAGCCCGGTCGAGATCGACGAGCTCAAGCGCAGCGTCGACCGGCTGCGCGTCGAGGAGTTCGCGCTGAAGCAGGAGAAGGACGATGCGTCGAAGGCGCGGCTGGAGACCCTGCGCGCGGAGCTCGCCGGACGCCAGGAGCGGCTCGACGAGCTCGAGCAGCGCTGGCAGGCCGAGCGGGCGAGCCTGAACCGCATCGGCGAGCTCAAGCAGCAGCTCGACGAGCTCAACATGCGCAGCCAGCGCGCGCAGCGCGAGGCGCAGTACGAGACGGTGTCGCGCATCGAGTACGGCGAGAAGCCCCGGATCGAGGCCGAGCTCGCGGCGGCCGAACAGGCCGAGAGCGCCGACCGCATGGTGAACGACAGCGTCACCGACGAGGACATCGCCGCCGTGATCGCGCAGTGGACGGGCATCCCGATGGGGCGCCTGCTGCAGGGCGAGACCGAGAAGCTCCTGCACCTGGAGACGGAGCTCGGCCGACGGATCATCGGGCAGCGCACCGCGGTGGCGACGGTGTCCGAAGCGGTCCGTCGCACCCGCGCCGGCATCTCCGACCCGGACCGACCGACCGGCTCGTTCCTGTTCCTCGGCCCCACCGGTGTCGGCAAGACCGAGCTGGCCAAGGCGCTCGCCGAGTTCCTGTTCGACGACGAGAAGGCGCTCGTCCGCATCGACATGAGCGAGTACGGCGAGAAGCACTCGGTCGCACGGCTGATCGGCGCCCCGCCCGGCTACGTCGGGTACGAGGCCGGCGGGCAGCTCACCGAGACCGTCCGCCGTCGCCCGTACTCGGTGGTGCTGCTCGACGAGGTCGAGAAGGCACACCCCGAGGTCTTCGACGTCCTGCTCCAGGTGCTCGACGACGGCCGCCTGACCGACGGGCAGGGCCGCACGGTCGACTTCCGGAACACGATCATGGTCCTGACGTCGAACCTCGGCTCGCAGTTCATGACCGACCTGACGCTCACGGAGGGGCAGCGCGAGGAGGCGGTCCGTGAGCTCGTGCAGCAGGCGTTCCGGCCGGAGTTCGTGAACCGTCTCGACGACATCGTCGTGTTCCAGGCGCTCACGAGCGAGGACCTCGGGCAGATCGTCTCGCTGTACGTGGACCGGCTGGCCCGTCGACTCTCGGATCGCCGACTCGAGCTGGCCGTCACGCCGGCGGCGCGCAGCTGGCTCGCCGACCGCGGGTACGACCCGGTGTACGGGGCGAGGCCGCTCCGACGCCTCATGCAGCGGCAGATCGACGACCGGTTGGCGCGCGCGATCCTGTCCGGCGACGTCCGTGACGGGGACACCGTCCGGGTCGACGTCGCCGCGGGCGGCGACGAGCTGACGGTCGAGCCCTTCGAACTCGCGGAGATCGTCGAGGAGTAGGTCGCGCCCGCCCCGCGGCAGCGTGCGGCCTGGAGGCCCGGTGCCGGTCCGACGGACCGGCACCGGGCCTCCGGGCCGTTCCGGAGAGTGCAGCGTTACGGTCGCGAAACAGCGCGGGCGCGACGGTGGTCGCATGGAACCACAGACCGTCGACACCGTCCCGCTGTTCATCACCCGGTCCGCGGACACGGCCGAGTTCGTCGTCCGGGTCGACGAGCGGCGGGGGACCGTGCACCTCGACTCAGCGGACTCATGAGTACCGCATGTGGAATGTCATGCATGCGTGTACTCGTGGTGGACGATGAGACCTCCCTGGCCGATCTCCTCGCGAAGGGGCTCTGTCGCCAGGACATGGCCGTCGACGTCGCCTACCGTGGGGACGACGCGGACGAGCTCCTGTCGGTGAACGACTACGACGTCGTCGTGCTCGATCGCGACCTGCCGGGTCTGCACGGCGACGAGGTCGCGCGGCGACTCGCAGCGCGCGGTGCACTGACCCGCATCCTCATGCTGACCGCCGCGACCACGCTGGCCGACCGCGTGCACGGCCTCGAGCTCGGTGCGGACGACTACCTCGCGAAGCCGTTCGAGTACCCGGAGCTCGTCGCCCGGGTCCGCGCGCTCGGGCGGCGGAGCGTGCCGCCGGTCGCGCCCGTGCTCGAGCGGGACGGGATCGTCGTCGACTCGAACCGGCGCATCGGCACCCGCGACGGACGACCGCTCGACCTGACGTCGAAGGAGCTCGGTGTCCTCGAGGTGCTGCTCCGCGCCGATGGTCGCATCGTCTCGTCCGAGGAGCTGCTCGAGAAGGTCTGGGACATGAACGTCGACCCGTTCACCGCGGCGGTCCGGGTGACGGTCTCGAAGCTCCGCAAGAAGCTCGGGCAGCCGGACCCGATCCGCACCGTCCCCGGGTGCGGGTACGCGTTGTGATCCGGCTCTGGAGCATCGGGACCCGGACGGCCGTCGGGTTCGCGGTGTCGTCGATGGTGCTCACCGCGGGCGTCCTCGTCTTCGTCAACCTGGCGTCGCAGTGGTCGCTGAGCGCGGTGGCCGACGGGCCGGCCGTCGAGCTGCCGTGGACCGGGACCGCTTCCCTGGCCCCGGGTCCGGACGGCGGCCGAGACGTCGGGCCCGAGGGGCAGCCGGGTGCCACGGTCGCGCTCGTCAAGGTGGTCGCCGCCCAGCAGTGGCAGTGGTCCGCCGTCGGCATCGTCGCCGCCGGCGTGCTCGCCGGAGCGCTCGGATGGGTCCTCAGCCGCAGGGTGCTGCGACCGATCGACCGGATCACCGCCACCACGAACCGCATCTCGGCGTCGACGCTCCACGAGCGGGTCGCCCTCGACGGGCCGGACGACGAACTCCGACGCCTCTCGGCGACGATCGATGCCCTGCTCGACCGGCTGGAGGCGGCGTTCGCGAGCCAGCGGCGGTTCGTGGCGCAGGCGGCACACGAGCTCCGGACGCCGCTCGCGGTCCAGCGGGCGTCCCTGCAGATCGGCCTCGCCGACGATGCCTCGGCGGCCGAGGTCGCCGCGGTGCGCAGCGAACTGCTGGAGCAGAACCGGCGGACCGAGCACCTCGTCGAGTCGCTGCTCGTGCTCGCCGAGGCCGAGCGTGGCCTCGAGGACCGCGGTGCACCCGTCGACCTCGAAGCGATCGTGCGGGACGTCGTCGCGCAGGCCCGCACGCACGCCGAGGGCGTCGGCGTGACGATCCACGCCGAGATCGGGCCTGCTCCGAGCGGCCTGACCGGCGAGGCGCTCCTGGTGTGGCAGCTCGTCGCCGACCTCGTCGACAACGCCGTGGAGTACAACCACGACGGCGGCACGGTGCTGGTCCGGACCGGGCCGTGCGGTGTCACCGTGGAGAACACCGGGCCGCTCGTCCCGCCGGCGGACGTCGCGACGCTGACCGAACCGTTCCGCCGCGGCGGACAGCCCGGGTCGAAGCGGCACAGCGGCCTCGGGCTGTCGATCGTCACCGCCATCGCCGTTGCGCACGGTTGGGACGTCCGCATCGAACCGCGTTCCGGCGGCGGGCTCCGCGTCGCCGTGCTCGTCCGTCCGGCCGCTGTTCCGCTCGTGTGACCATCGGTGACACGTCGGCGAAACACCGTGTGCGATGTGCTGGGACACATGAACGACACCACACGAACCTCCGGTCTGGTCCGCGCCGCAGCGGTCCTCGTCCTCGCCCTCGTCGGGTCGGCCGCCCTCGCCGCGTGCTCCACGTCGCCGACGTCGTCCGCGACCTCGCGTGCAGCGGCATCGGTCGGCGCGAAGTGGGGCGACTGCATGCGCACCGCCGGCTTCCCGGTCGAGGACCCGTCGGACGACCAGGTGCGGAGTGGGGCGGTGACCTCGCCGAGCGGCGTCGATGCAGAGCGGTTCACCGAGGCGTCCGGCAAGTGCGCGTCGGACCTCGGCGTCACGGGTACCGACTCGGCGCAGAAGGACAGGTGGAAGCGCCAGTACGCCGCCGTCGACTCCTGCGTCCGCGAGCAGTACCCGGATGCGCCGGAGCAGCAACCGGGCGTCATCGACTACAGCAGCTACCCGCGTGCCCAGGAGCCGCAGTTCCAGGACACGCTCTCGTCCTGCCTGAGCAAGCACGCCCCGGACACCCAGCAGCTGGACCGGTGACCGTCAGCACCTGACCGCCAGCACCTGACCGCCAGCACTGACCGCCAGCACGTGACCAGCACGACGAGCATCGGAGACACCACCATGACCACCTGCGCCACCTGCGCCACCCGCACCGGGATCGCCGCCGCGATCCTCGTCCTCGCCGGCGTCCTCGCCGGCTGTTCCACCACCGCACCGGATCCCGCACCTTCGTCGTCCGGACCGGCCGTGTCGAAGGCCGACCACGCTGTCGCGTCCTGCATGCGCGACGCCGGCTACGACGTGACCGACGACGACTACCGGTTCTTCCCGACCGACGGGGACAACACGGACCGGCAGGAGGTGTTGGACGAGTGCACGAAGGAGCACGATCCGGAGACCGCGCGTCAGGCCGAGGAGGCCCAGAACGACCCGGAGTACCTGGCAAGCCACGCGAAGGTCGCGAAGTGCATGCGGAAGGCAGGCTACGCCGACTACCCGGACGACCCCCGCGATGCCGACTCGTACTCGCCGCCCGCTGGCGACTCGGTGTTCGGCGAGGAGCTCCGGAAGTGCTTCGAGGGCGCCGGGGCGAAGGTGACGACGCAGTGAGCGGCACCACGACGAAGCGCACGGCCGTCCTCGGTGCGTGCCTGATCGCCGCGCTGGCGGCGGGAGTCGGCACGTGGGCGGTGGTCGGCGGTCCCCCGCAGGAGTCCTCCGCCGCACAGGGTCGGACGCACCACGCCACGGCGCCCGTCACGAAGGGGGACCTCACCGACTCGAAGGTGTTCGCCGGCACCCTCGGGTACGGCGCGCCGACCGGTGTCCCCGGCGCGGCCTCCGGCACCGTGACCTGGCTGCCGGAACCCGGGCAGGTCGTCGAGCAGGACCAGCCGCTCTACGCGGTCGACGAGCGGCCCGTCCGCGCGATGTACGGCACGACGCCCCTCTGGCGGACGCTCGAGTACGGCGCGAAGGGCGCCGACGTCCGGCAGCTCAACGAGGACCTCGCCGCACTCGGGTACGACGTGTCCGCCGATGCGGTCTTCGGCAGGCGCACGCTCGCCGCGGTCAAGCGGTGGCAGCAGGACCGGGGCCTGGAGCGCACGGGCACGATCACGGCGAACGACGTCGTGTTCGTCGACGGTCCGGTCCGGGTCGCCTCGCTCGTCGCGAAGCTCGGGCAGCCGGCCGCCGGCGACGTCCTCGAGGTGACCAGCACCAGGCGGGTCGTGAACGCCACCGTGTCGCAGACCGACGCGGAGCGCCTGCCCGTCGGGGCGGAGGTCCGCGTCCGGATCAACGGCGGCGGGGACCCGGTCGAGGGCGAGGTGGTCGACGCGGAGACGGGCGAGGGGGACGGCGGCGCGAAGACCGTGGTCACCACGATCGCGTTCGACGCCGGGGACCGGCAGCTGCCGGCCGCGGCGTCCGTGCAGGTCGAGGCACCCGGTCAGACGGCGACCGGCGTGCTGTCCGTGCCGGTGCAGGCACTCGCCGCGGGGGGCCGCTCCGGCGAGTACAGCGTCGAGGTCGTCCGTCGCGACGGCACCACGAAGCGCGTCCGCGTCGAGGTCGGACTCGTCGCCGACGGACGCGCGGCGGTGACCGGGGACGTACACGAGGGCGACGAGGTCGTGGTGCCCTCGTGAGCGCCGCACGCCTCGCCGAGCGTGCGGCCCCCGGGACACCGACCCCGGACACGGTCGTGCACCTGCGGGACGTCACGAAGACCTACGGCGACGTGCGGGCACTCCGCGGCGTCTCGCTGGACGTCACCGCGAGGGAGCTCGTGGCGGTCGTCGGGCCCTCGGGGTCGGGCAAGTCCACCATGCTGAACACGGTTGGCACGCTCGACCGACCGACGTCCGGCAGCGTGCGGATCGCCGGGCACGATGTCGGGTCGATGCGCGACGACGACCTCTCGCGGCTCCGCGCCGAGCACATCGGGTTCGTGTTCCAGCACTTCCACCTGCAGGCGGGCGCGACGGCGGCGGAGAACGTCGCCGACGGGCTCCTCTACGCCGGCGTCGCGCGGCGCGCCCGCCTGGAGCGTGCGAAGGACGCCCTCGAACGGGTCGGACTCGGCCACCGTGTCGGTCACCGCCCGACCGAGCTGTCCGGCGGTGAGAAGCAGCGCGTCGCCATCGCCCGCGCCATCGTCGGCGACCCGACGATCCTGCTGGCCGACGAACCCACCGGGGCACTGGACAGCGCGAGCGGGCAGCGGATCCTGACACTGCTCCGCGAGCTGAACGACAGCGGGACGACGGTGCTCGTCATCACGCACGACCTCGCCCTGGCGGCATCGCTGCCGAGGCAGGTGCGCATGCGGGACGGCGCCGTCGAGGAGGACTCCAGCACGTCGGACGCCGGGGTGCTCGCCGACGCGATCGCCGGGGTCGCACGGTGAGCGCGCACACGACGACCGCGCACCGGACGACCGCGCACACGACGCGCTCGCCCGGTTCGCGGACGCGGACGGTCGGTCCGGGTGACCTCCTCCGCCTCGGGGTCTTCGGCCTGCGCACCCGGCCGGGCCGGGTCGTGCTGTCGGCGCTCGGCATCGCGATCGGCATCGCCGCGATGATCGCCGTCGTCGGCATCTCGTCGTCGAGCAAGGCGGCGCTGGACCGGGTGCTCGACACGCTCGGGACGAACGTCCTGACCGTCACCAAGGCGCAGGGGTTCGGGCAGGTCGCGCCCCTGCCGACGACCGCCGTCGAGTCCGCACGCCGCCAGCCGGACGTGCAGGCGGCCGCGGGCGTCGGCGAGGCGAAGGACGGGCGGGTCTACCGCAGCCCCTTCGTGCCGGCGGCGGAGACGAAGGGGGTCGGCGTGATGACGACGTGGGGCGACGTCCCCGCGGTGCTCGGTGGGTCGGTCGCGGCCGGCCGCTGGGTCGACCCGTCGCCGGACGCCCCCGCGCAGGCCGTGCTCGGCGCGGTGGCGGCCGAGAACCTCGGGATCGACCGGCTCCGCCCCGACACCGCGGTGTGGATCGGCGGGCAGCGGGTGCAGGTCGTCGGGATCCTCGCGCCGATGCGACTCGCGGACGACCTGGACAACCAGGTCTTCGTCCCGCAGCGGTTCGCCGCCTCCCTCGGCTTCGACGGGCACCCCACGGCGGTCTACACGCGGGTGGACCCGGAGCGCGTGGCGGCGGCGCGCGACGTCCTCGCGGACGCGATCCGGCCCGATCGACCGCAGGAGGTCGGCGTCACCCGGCCCTCCGACGCCCTCGCGGCGAAGAACGCGACGGACGACTCGTTCACGGGCCTGCTCGTCGGCATCGGCGGGGTCGCCCTGCTGGTCGGCGGGATCGGGGTCGCGAACACCATGGTGATCACGGTGCTCGAGCGACGAGCGGAGGTCGGCGTCCGACGCGCACTCGGCGCCCGCAGACGGAACATCCGCGATCAGTTCCTGGTCGAGTCGCTCCTGCTGTCGTTCCTCGGCGGCATCGCGGGGGTGGTCATCGGGCTGGGGGTCACGATCGTCTTCGCGGTCGCGCAGGGGTGGCCGGTGGCGATCCCGCTGTGGGCGGTCGGGGGCGGACTCGCCGCGACCGTGGTGATCGGCGGCGTCTCGGGTCTGTACCCGGCGGCACGCGCCGCGCGCATCCCGCCCACCTCGGCGCTCGCCGCGGTCTGACCGGTCGCGTGATCCGCCGGGCGCACCGGTCGGGAGGCCCGGTGCCGGTTCCTGGAACCGGCACCGGGCCTCCCGGCCTAGCGTCCAGGGCATGCCAGAGCTGCCGATCCTCCGTCGCCTCACCGACTCCATCGAGCACGCGAGCGTGCTCGACGAGGCCGTCGACCTCGACACGCGCGTCGTGCGTGCGGTCGCGAAGCCGAAGGCCCTGCGGCAGCTGCTGCACGGTGTGCCGTTCGGGCACCCGCTCCACCCGCTGATGGTGCAGGTGCCGCTCGGCGCCTGGATCTCGGCGGCCGTCCTCGACCTGATCGGCGGGAAGGGGAACGCCCGCGCGGCGCAGACCCTGACCGGGGTCGGGATCGCATCGGCGGGCAGCGCCTCGGTCGCCGGGTACGTCGACTGGGCGGAGCTCTCGCTCGAGCAGCGCCGCACGGGGTGGGTGCACCAGGCCGTCAACTGGGTCGGCATCACGTTCTTCGGGCTGTCGTGGTGGCAGCGACGGAAGGGCAACACCGCGGCGGGCAAGGCCCTCGGCTTCGTCGGGCTCACCGTCGTGAGCGTCGGCGGGTACCTCGGCGGGCACCTGTCGTACCGGCAGCGTGCGGGCGTCGGGTCGAGCGACCGGGTGCCGTTCGACGACTGACGCCCCGCGCAGCCCCAGCGGGAACGCCCGATCTGCACCGGCAGGTCGGGCGTTGCTGCGTCCCGAGTTCCTGCGTTCGTGTTGGTTCTGTGACGGAACGGTTGCGTTCGTGTGGCTTTCGGACGTACAGTTCCTGAAACCAACGGGAACGAAGGAGTTCGGGCATGTACGCAACGGAGCGGCAGGACGCGATCGCCGCCGCGCTGCAGTCCGCCGGACGGGTGTCCGTCGCCGACCTCGCCGAACACTTCGACGTCACCACCGAGACCGTCCGCCGCGACCTCGACGCCCTCGAGGCCGCTGGTGTCCTGCGCCGCGTGCACGGGGGAGCGGTGCCGGCCGGGCGCTCCAGCGTCGTCGAGCTGAGCGTCGCCGAGCGCGAGGGCCAGCACGGCACCGCGAAGACCGCGATCGCCCGCGCCGCGATGCACCTGGTGCCGGCGACCTTCACCGGCTCGATCGCCCTCGACGCCGGCACCACCTGCGCCGCCGTCGCCGCCGAACTCGTCCGGTGGGAGCCGGCGACCCCCGGCGCGACCCTGACCGTCGTCACCAACTCGGTGCCGATCGCCGCCACCCTGCAGCACAGCGAGCACGTCGAGCTGCACCTGCTCGGCGGCCGGGTGCGCGGGGTCACGAGCGCCGCCGTCGGCACCGCCACCGTCCAGCAGATCGGTGCGCTCCGCCCGGACATCGCCTTCGTGGGCACGAACGGCCTGTCCGCGGGCTTCGGCCTGAGCACGCCCGACGAGTACGAGGCCGCCGTGAAGGGTGCCTACGTGCTCGCCGCCCGCCGCAGCGTGGTGCTCGCCGACGCCGCGAAGCACGGGGTCGAGGCGCTCATGCGCTTCGCCCGCCTCGACGAGGTCGACACCCTCGTCACCGACCAGGAGCCCCCGGCAGACCTCGCCGGCGCGCTCACCGACGCCGACGTGGAGGTCGTGGTCGCATGAGACCCGAGAACGGCACCGTCCAGCACAGCACCCGCATCGTCACCGTGACGCCGAACCCGTCCCTCGACCGCACGATCGAGCTCGCCGGCGAACTCCAGCGCGGCGCCGTGCAGCGTGCCGTCCGCACCACGGCCGAGCCCGGCGGCAAGGGCGTCAACGTCTCCCGGGTCGTCGTCGCGAGCGGCGGGGACACCCTCGCGGTGCTGCCCGGCGACGAGCTCGACCCCGTCCTGCTCGGCCTCGCGACCCGGGGCATCCCGACCGCCGCCCTGCCGATCGGGGCCCCGCTCCGCTCGAACGTCACCGTCACCGAGCCGACCGGCACGACGACGAAGCTCAACGAGCCCGGCCCCTCGCTCGCCGGACGGATGGACGACCTCGCCGCGCTCGTCGCCGACGCCGCCGGTCCCACCCCGACCGGCCCGGCCGCCCGCTGGGTGGTGTTCGCCGGGTCCCTGCCGCCCGGGCTGCCCGACGACGCGCTCGCCGTGCTCGTCCGCGCGGTGCGTTCGCGCCACGGTGACGCCGTCAAGATCGCCGTGGACTCGTCCGGCGTCCCGTTCACCGCACTGCTGCAGTCGGGGGAGCGGATCGACCTCGTCAAGCCGAACGCCGAGGAGCTCGCCGAGGTCGTCGGCGGCGACCCCGAGGTGTACGAGCACGACCTGGAGGCAGCCGTCGCCGCCGCGCACCACCTGCGGGACAAGCACATCGACACCGTCCTGCTCACCCTGGGCAGCGCGGGTGCCGTGCTCGTCTCCGGCGAGGGCAGCCACGCCGCCGCCGCACCGCGGATCACCGCCCGATCGACCGTCGGCGCCGGCGACTCGTCCCTGGCGGGCTACCTGCTCGCCGAGGTGGCGGGCGCCTCGGCAGCCGAGCGGCTCGCCCAGGCCGTCGCCACCGGAGCCGCCGCAGCCGCACTGCCCGGCAGCGACGTCCCCGCCCTCGACCACACCGACCCCGGCAGCGTGACCGTCCGGACCCTGCACACGACGCAGGTTCCCGCACCGATCGCCTGACCGGACCCCACCGCACCACTGCACGACCCCGCAGCACCACCCCTCGAACCAGCACTGCCCGCGCCACGGCGCCACTGCAAAGGAGCAACCCCATGTCCGCAGACACGACGCAGCGCCTCATCAGCGCCGAGCTCGTCGGCCTCGACGAGGACCTCGGCGCGACGTCGTCCGACGTCATCCGCGTGCTCGCCGACCGCGTCGCCGCGACCGGCCGCGCGGCCGACGGCGCCACCCTGGCCGAGGACGCCATCAAGCGCGAGGCGAGCGTCGGCACCGGCGTGCCCGGCGGCATCGCGATCCCGCACGCCCGGTCGGCCTCGGTGTCGAGCCCGACGCTGGCGTTCTCGCGCCTCGCGCGGAAGGTGCCGTTCGGTGCGCCGGACGGGGACGCCGACGTCGTCTTCATGATCGCCGTGCCCGAGGGTGCCGACAAGGACCACCTCACCGTCCTGTCGACCCTCGCCCGGGCGCTCATCCGCGAGGACTTCACCGCCGCGCTCCGCGCCGCCTCGACCCCGCAGGAGGTCGTCGACCTGGTGCAGCGCGAGGTGGGCGGCGAGGTCGCCGCAGCCGGTGTCGGGAACGCGAGCAGCGCCTCCCGTCCGGCCACGACGCAGCCCGCGCAGGCCGCAGCAGCCGGCGGCGCGACCGCCGGCGCCACCGGCGCACGCAAGGTCATCGTCGGCGTCACCGCCTGCCCGACCGGCATCGCGCACACCTACATGGCCGCCGATGCCCTCGTCGCCGCCGCCGAGCGCGCCGGTGCCGAGATGCACGTCGAGACCCAGGGCTCCTCGCAGGTCGAGCCGCTCGACCCGGCGCTCATCGCCCGTGCCGACGCGGTCGTCTTCGCGGTCGACGTGGACGTCCGCGACCGCAGCCGCTTCGCCGGCAAGCCGCTCGTCTCCGGGCCGGTGAAGCGCGGTGTCGACGAGCCCGACGCGATGATCGCCGAGGCCATCCGCGCCGCCGACGACCCGCACGCCGCCCGCGTGCAGGGCGGCGCCGCGACCGCGTCCGAGTCGAACAAGGCCGACGAGCACTTCGGCCAGGCGCTCAAGCGCTGGCTGCTCACCGGCGTGAGCTACATGATCCCGTTCGTCGCCGGCGGTGGACTCCTCATCGCCCTCGGCTTCCTGCTCTCGGGCTACGGCATCGCGCTGCAGCACGGAGACTCCGGGCAGAACAACGCCGTCTACACGCTGACGAACTACACGCTGCTGAACCTGCCGCCGGAGGGACTCGGGTACTACCTCGGCGCCGCCGCGTTCCAGATCGGCGGGGTGTCCCTCGGGTTCCTCGTCGCCGCACTCGCCGGGTACATCGCCTACGCGATCGCCGACCGACCCGGCATCGCGCCGGGCTTCGTCGCCGGGTCGATCGCGGTCTTCATGAACGCCGGCTTCCTCGGCGGACTCGTCGGTGGTCTCATCGCCGGTGCCGCCGCGTACTGGATCGGCCGCATCCCGACCTGGCGCTGGCTCCGCGGCCTGATGCCGGTCGTGATCATCCCGCTGTTCGCGTCGATCATCGCCTCCGGCCTCATGCTCCTCGTGCTCGGCGGCCCGATCGCCTGGCTCATGACGCAGCTCACGAGCTGGCTCAACTCGCTCAACGGCGCCTCGGTCATCCTGCTCGGCATCATCCTCGGCCTGATGATGGCGTTCGACCTCGGTGGCCCGGTCAACAAGGTGGCGTACTCGTTCGCCGTCGCCGGGCTCGGTGCCGGCACCGCGAGCAACGTCGTGCCGTTCGAGATCATGGCCGCCGTCATGGCAGCCGGCATGGTGCCGCCGCTCGCCCTGGCCCTCGCGTCCACCGTGCTCTACCGCAAGGGCTTCACGAAGCCGGAGCGCGAGAACGGCAAGGCCGCGTGGCTCCTCGGTGCCTCGTTCATCTCCGAAGGTGCGATCCCGTTCGCCGCGGCCGACCCGCTGCGCGTCATCCCGGCGTCGATGGTCGGTGCCGCGGTCACGGGTGCCATCTCGATGGCGGCGGGTGTGACCTCGCGTGCACCGCACGGCGGCATCTTCGTCTTCTTCGCCATCGGGAACATCGCGATGTTCGTCATCGCGATCCTGGCCGGCACGGTCGTCTCCGCGCTGGTCCTGGTCGCCCTGAAGAAGTGGGTGCGCAAGTCGCCCGCCGCCGAGTCCGCAGCCGCTGAGCAGGCAGCAGTGGCCGGCGAGACGGTCGGGCAGCGCGCGCCGGCCGCCGTGTAGCGGTCGTCACCACCTGGGACGGGAGGCTCGGTGCCAGCTGGCACCGGGCCTCCCGTCCGTCGTCGGGTCGTGTCCGGTACACGCCGGGCCGGGATCCACAGTCCGAGCGGGAGCATTGCAGGTATCACATACCACGTTCTACGATGGCCTCGTGATCGATTCGAACAGCAGCTGGACCAGTGCCGCCGACGCCGGGGCGCTCACCGCCCGTGTGGCCGAGCTCGTCGGTGTCGGCGGCGATCCTGCCGAGGTGGCGGCCGCGACCGACCTGGTCCGCGGGAAGCGGGTGCTCGTCACCGGCGCAGGGGGGTCCATCGGCAGCGAACTCTGCCGGCAACTCGCCGGGGCCGACCCATCGGCGCTCCTCATGCTCGACCGGGACGAGACGGCACTGCAGCAGGTCCAGGTGGCCGTGGCGGGGCACGGCCTGCTCGACACGCCGGACGTGGTCCTCGCAGACATCCGTGACGCGGACACGATCGCCGAACTCCTGCGGGACCGCCGTCCGGACATCGTCTTCCATGCGGCAGCGCTCAAGCACCTCCCGATGCTCGAGCAGTACCCGGGAGAGGGCTGGAAGACCAACGTCATCGGCACGGCGAACGTGCTCCGGGCTGCCGTCGACGCCGGGGTCGAGACGCTCGTCAACGTCTCCACCGACAAGGCCGCTGATCCGTCCAGCGTCCTCGGTTCGACGAAGCGGGTCGGGGAGCGTCTCACCGCCTGGTACGCGGCGGAATCGGGGCGGCACTTCGTGTCGGTACGGTTCGGGAACGTCCTCGGGAGCAGGGGATCGATGGTCCCGTTGTTCGCCGAACTGATGCGGACCGGGCGCCCGGTGACGGTCACGCACCCCGACGCCACCCGGTACTTCATGTCGATCCCGGATGCCTGTGGGCTGGTGGTCCAGGCCGTGGCGATCGCCGAGCCCGGGGAGGTCCTCGTGCTGGACATGGGCGATCCGGTGCGGATCCTCGACGTGGCGCGGGGCATGCTCGCGATGACCGGGAGCGAGAGCGACATCGTGTTCTCCGGGCTGCGTCCGGGTGAGAAGCTCCACGAGGAACTCCTCGGGGGCGGCGAGATCGGCCGGCGGTCGGTCCACCCCAGGATCTTCCACACCGCGGTCCCCCCGTTCGACCCCGCACTCCTGACGGCACCTCGAGATCCCGCGACCGCTCCGGTCTTCCTCGCAACGGCGGCGTGACCGCTGCGTGACCGCGGCGCGGGTCCGTCCGCGCTCGGTGTCCAGCGCGACCTCGGGCGCACCGTGATCTGTCAGGACGCTCAGGGAGACTCGGGGCATGACGACCGCCCTCACGCTGCCGCCGACCCTGACCGCGACCACCGCTGCTGCGGGCTCCCGGCCGGAGGGCACCGAGGACCTCGGCGGCCTGTCCGGCTTCGTGCTGCAGCTCATCGACGCGCTGGGGGAGTGGGGCGTCGCACTGATGCTCTTCGTCGAGACGGTGTTCCCGCCGATCCCGTCCGAGGTCATCCTGCCCCTCGCGGGCTTCCTGGCCGGCGCCGGGCAGATGAACCTCGTGCTCGTACTGGTGCTGGCGACGCTCGGCTCGTACCTCGGCGCGCTCGTGCTCTACTGGCTCGGCGCGGTGATCGGGTTCGAGCGGACCGTGCGGCTGCTCGGACGGCTGCCGCTCGTCGACGAGGACGACTTCCGCAAGGCCGCCGACTGGTTCCACCGCCACGGCAAGAGCGCCGTCTTCTTCGGCCGTTTCGTGCCCATCGTCCGCAGCCTGATCTCGCTGCCCGCCGGTGCGGACCGGATGCACCTGGTGCCGTTCTCGGCCTTCACGATCATCGCCAGCGGCATCTGGAACAGCGCGCTCGTGCTGCTCGGTGCCGCGTTCGGCACGCAGTACGACAAGGTCGAGCAGTACACCGAGTGGATCGACCGCGTGCTCTACGTGGCGATCGCGGTCGTGGTCGTCACCTTCGTGGTCCGACGCATCCGCCGAGTCCGCGCCGAGCGGGCGGAGCGGCGATCGACGGAGCGGCGGTCGACGGAGCAGGACGCGCAGCCGACCGGAGCCGCCCGCGGACGCCGTCGTGCGACGTCCGCGAACGACTGACGGGTCACTTCTTCGTGAGGGCCGACTCCTTGTGGGCGGCCTTGTTGCCGGACTTCTCCGACTCGATGATCCAGTACGGGTCGTCGTCCGTGGGCTTGAAGTCCTGACCGTCGAACGTGAAGTCCTTCGTCTTCTTCTCGACGAGCTTGCCGGTCGTCTTGCCCTGCGAGGTGTTCCAGTGCACCTCGTCGCCCTTCGACAGCGCCACGATGTCCTCCTTGCGTAGTCGGTGTGGTTGCGTGGACCCGGACGCTACCCCCGGAGATCCGCGGATCCACGGGCATCTGTCCCCCATCACGATGTCGTAACGCCCCTGCGGGATCGAGATGGGACGCGTACCGTTGACGGTGAGTCAGTTCGCCGGCGTGTGCCGCGGTCCCCGATGGCTCCAGACGGAACGACGTGCACCATGACCCTGGTCGACAGCGCACGAGCCGACACGGTCCTCTCCGGCCGCTACCGGCTCGTCAGGCTCATCGGTACCGGTGGCATGGGTTCCGTGTACGAGGCCCGCGACGAGCACACCTACCGGCTCGTCGCCGTGAAGCTCTTCGCGACGCCGGACTCGATGACGACGGCCGACCGGGTCCGCCAGGAGCGCGAGATCCGCCTGCTCAGCATGCTCTCGCACCCGGGCCTCGTGCCGCTCTACGACGCCGGGACCCACGAGTTCGAGGACGGGCCGCACCGCTTCATCGTGATGGAGCTCATCGCCGACACGACCCTGCTCCGGCGGCTCGCGGGCGGTGCGCTGCACAACTACGAGGTCGCCGACCTCGGCGCGCAGCTCGCCGACGCCCTGGCGTACGTGCACTCGCGCGGCATCGTGCACCGCGACGTCAAGCCGGCGAACATCCTGATCAACGACGAGGGTGCGTCCGGCTTCGCCCGCTCGGTCAAGCTCACCGACTTCGGCGTCGCGCACTTCGTCGACGGTTCCCGCCTGACCAACGACGGCACGATCATCGGCACCGCGGCGTACCTCAGCCCGGAGCAGGTCGCGGGTGAGCCGATCGGCTTCGCCACCGACGTCTACTCGCTCGGCCTGGTGCTGCTCGAGTCGCTGACCGGCAAGCAGGAGTACTCCGGCACGCTCATCGAGGCGGCCCTCGCGCGGCTCCGGAACGACCCGCAGGTCCCCGCGGAGGTCGGTGCCGAGTGGAAGGACCTGCTCGCCAAGATGACCCACCGCGACCCGGCCAGGCGCCCGACGGCGGTCGCGGTCGCGAACGCGTTGCGCGGTGGTTCGACGCAGATCACCGGCCCGGTCCCGCTCGGTCCGGAGCGCACGAAGCACAAGCGCGACCACAAGCTGCACCGCGCGGCGCACAAGCACGCCAAGCGCGGCACCTTCACGGCGGTCCGGCGCTGGCGGCGTCGGAACGTGCTCGTGGGCTCGTTCGCGACGTTCGGCGTGCTCGCCGCGTGCGCTGCCGCCTACGTCGCCGGCACCCTGCACTGAGCGCATCCGTCGGGGGACGGCGGTCCCTGGCAGGATGGGGACATGACCGACCAGCGCTGGATCAAGATCTGCGGCCTGTCGACGCCCGAGACCGTGGACGCCGCCCTGGACGCCGGTGCCGACGCGGTCGGGTTCGTCTTCGCCGCCGGCAGCCCCCGGACCGTGACGGCCGACCTCGCGAAGGAGCTCGTCGAGCGGGTGCCCGAGGGCATCGACGCCGTCGGCGTCTTCCGCGACCAGCAGATCGACGAGGTCGTTGGCATCGCGTCCGAGGTCGGGCTCACCACCCTGCAGCTGCACGGCCGTGAATCGGTCAGCGACTTCGCCCGCGCCCGTGACGCCGGCTTCTTCACGATCCGCGCCGTCTCCGCCGACGACTACCTGCGCGAGACCGTCGAGCAGCGCGCGGAGTACGACCACGACCTGCTGCTGCTCGACGCCGCGGTGCCGGGCAGCGGGACGCTGGTCGACCCGTCGATGCTCGCAGGCCGCGTGGACGAGGCCTGGATCCTCGCCGGCGGTCTGACGCCCGCCAACGTCGTCGCCGCCGTGCAGGCCCTCGACCCGGACGGGGTCGACGTGTCGAGCGGCGTCGAGTCGGAGCGCGGCGTCAAGGACGCCGCGAAGATCCGCTCCTTCGTCGAGGCGGTCCGCAGCATCCCCTGACGCGCACGCGCGACGTCACCGCGCGCACGCGCGACGTCACCACGAGACGGACGGGAGGCCCGGTGCCAGCTGGCACCGGGCCTCCCGTCCGTCCGTGAGCGCGTCAGCGCAGGGGGCTCACCGCAGGGTGGGGATGAGCTCCGTGAGGAACGCGTCCGTGTCCTCCCAGCCCTCCACCGCGTGGCAGGGGACGCCGAGCGCCTTCACCGGGTAGTCGTTGCCCTCCGGGTCGAGCCGGTCGCCGACGAACAGCATGTCGTCGAGCGCGATGCCGGTCAGCTCGGCGAGGCGGCGCATGCCGTACGCCTTGTCGATGCCCTTGCGGGTGATGTCGACGCTGGTCGACCCGCCGGAGCGGACCTCGAGGTCGGGGAGCTCGGCCTGGACGAGGCGGCGCAGGTGGTCCTTCTTCTCGCCGGTCGGGTCCCAGCGCTTCTTGACGTCCACCGGAGCGGACTGGCCGAGCGCGGAGAACGTGATCTGCGACCCGCGGTCCTCGAGGATCGCACCCCAGGTCTCGGCCTCCCAGTAGCCGGCCGCCTTCGCCTGCGACTCGACCGCGGCGAGGGCGCGGGTCTTCTCGTCGTCCGTCAGGTCCTCGGCGTACTGCAGCGCCCAGTCCGACCCCGACCAGCGGTAGTACGCCGTGCCGCAGGTCGGCAGCAGGTGCAGGTCGTCGAGCACGAGGCCCGCACGCTCGCGGAGCGGGAGCACGAGCTGCTGCTCGAACTGCTGGAAGTTGCCGCCCGAGATGACCGCGACCGGCACGGTGGCGAGCAGGGCGGCGAACGTCTCGAGCATGCGCGGGTCGAGCGGGGACTTCGACGGGGCGAGGGTGTCGTCGAGGTCGAAGGCGACGAGGCGGGGCGTGGTCATGCCCCCGATTCTGTCAGCTGCCGCCTCCGTCAGGCGCGGTGGGCGGCGGGGACGCGGTCGCGGGCGTAGGTGATGTCCGTCCAGCCGTGCGGCGCCGGGTTGCCGTCCTCGTCGAGGTTCACGAAGACGATCTCGTCGATGGTCACGATGCTGCGGTGCGTGAAGAGGTTCCGGGCCTCGGCCCGCATCGTCAACGAGGTGCGGCCGAACCGGGTCGCGACGAGGCCGATCTCGACGATGTCGCCCTCGCGTGCCGCCGACACGAAGACCAGCTCGGACATGTACTTCGTGACGACCTTGCCGTTGCCCAGCTGGATGATCGCGTAGACGGCGGCCTCTTCGTCGATCCAACGGAGCAGGCTGCCGCCGAACAGCGTGCCGTTCGCGTTGAGGTCCTCGGGGCGGACCCACTTACGGGTGGTGAAGTTCATCTCGGGCTGCTGCTGCTGATCCATGTTCGTACATGGTACGACGGCCGGGTCCCGTCGGGATCCGGCCGTCGTGGGGCGCTGCTGCACCGTTCGGCGCTGCTGCGCGGTGGGGCGCTGCTGCGTCCTCGTCACTCCTTGACGAGGACGACCTCGTCGAGGGGCAGGCGGGTGCGCGGCGCGACCTCGCGCTCGGCAGCCTTGTCGTCGAGCTGCGACGGGTCGGCCACGGTGCCGATCGCCGTCACCGTGTAGGGCAGGAAGCGCTCGGGCAGGTCGAAGGCGGCGCGCAGGCCCTCGGCGTCGATGCCGGCCATCTGGTGGACGTGGAGGCCCTCGGCGTGCGCCTGGACCGTCAGCGCGGTGAGGGACTGTCCGAGGTCGTACTGGGCGAACGGGCGCTCCTCGCCGTCCTCGGTCGTCGTCTCGAGGATGCCGACCACCAGGGCGCTGGCGCGGAAGGCCCACGCGGCGTTGAAGCCGAGCAGGTTGTCGTTGATCTTCGCGAAGGTGTCGGTCCCGCGGCGGCCGGCGATGAACCGGCGCGGCTGGTGGTTCATCGCGGACGCGGCCCAGCGAGCGGCCTCGAGGACGGCGTCGAGCTGGGCGTCGGTCACGGTCGCGGTGTCGTCGTAGGAGCGCGGGCTCCAGCGCTCCTCGAGCAGCGGCACGAGCGGCTGGCTGGAGTCGGTCGAACGGGTGAGCGTCTCGGGCGTCGAGGTCATGGTGGCTGCAACGGTAGTCGATGCGTACGCATTTCCGGCCTGAGTGACGTCACATGTGGGCGGTGGCGGCGTGCGGCTCGTGCTGCACGTGTTGCCGTCCTGGTCACCGACGGCGGCTCCGGGCTGCGAGGATGGAACGCGATGGGTGGCGTGTTGACGGGGTTCGCGATCATCGGCGCGATCATCGCCGCCGGGTACGTGGTCGGCCGCGTCCGCCTGCTCGGACCGCACGCACAGTTCGTGATGAGCCGCCTCGCGTTCTTCGTGCTCATGCCGTGCCTGCTCTTCCACACCATCGCCACGGCGCACATCGAGTCGCTCGTGTCCCCGATGCTCTGGGTGTCGCTCATCAGTGCCGTCACGGTCGGGCTCGTGGCCGTCGTGCTGTTCCGGCTGGTGCTCCGCCGGTCGGTCGCGACGACCACGGTCGGTGCGCTGGCCTCCGGCTACGTCAACGCCAACAACATCGGCCTGCCGGTCGCGGTCTACGTGCTCGGCCAGGCCACCGCGGTCGTGCCCGTCATCCTGTTGCAGCTCGTCGTGCTGGCCCCGCTCGCGCTGACCGTGCTCGACGCGGCGACGTCGGGCGGTGGCGGGTGGCGGTCACGGGTCGCCGGACCCTTCCGGAACCCGATCATCATCGCCTCGCTCGCCGGGCTCGTGTGCTCCGCGCTGCGGGTCGAGATCCCGGAGCCGGTGCTCCAACCGTTCTCGCTCGTCGGCGCCGCGGCGGTACCGGTCGTGCTGCTGTCCTTCGGCATGAGCCTGCACGGAGCGACGCCGCTGCGGGACCGTGCGACCCGGCCGGACGTGCTCGTGGCCTCGGCGCTGAAGCTGCTCGTGATGCCGGCGGTGGCGTTCGTCGTCGCCCGGTTCGTCTTCGGGCTCGGCGACCAGGACGTGTTCGTCCTGACCACCCTCGGTGCGCTGCCGGCGGCCCAGAACGTGTTCAACTACGCGCAGCGCTACCAGGCGGCCGTCCCGGTCGCACGCGACGTGGTGCTCGTGTCGACGATCGGTGCCGTGCCGGTCCTGGTCGTCATCGCGGCGCTTCTGCACCCGTAGCGGCGGGCGGGGCGGGCGGGGTCCCGCTTGCCGCCGGAGCAGCGGGAGTGCCGAGCGGGCCACTTCTGGGACGCTGGACGGCGTCGAGCGACCGATCGAACCCGGCGGGCGACCAGCGCGCGGCACGTCGTGCCCGCTCAGTGCTGCTCCGCCCGTGCGCCGAGGACCGTCGCGGCGCGCTGACGTCTGGTCGGAGCCGGCCCGGCGTCCGGTCGGAGCCGCGCCGACGTCCGGTCGGAGCCGTCCCGGCGTCCGGTCGGAGTTGACCGGATCGCGCGTCGTGACCGTTCCGGTGTCAGAAGATCATCGGGCGGTCGTCGTCGAGCGAGGTCTCCAGGTCGAGGTCGACCGACACGGGGACGTGGTCGCTCGGGGCATCGCCCTTCCGCTCGTCGCGGTGGATCGTCGCGCCGACCGTGACGTCCGCGAACGCCTGCGAGCCGAGGACGAAGTCGATGCGCATGCCCTCGTTGCGGGGGAAGCGGAGCGACTTGTAGTCCCAGTAGGTGTAGCCCTCGGGCACCAGCGGGCGGACGACGTCCTGCAGGCCGCGGGCCTCGAACTCCCGGAAGGCGTCGCGCTCCGGTTCGCTGACGTGCGTGGCACCCTCGAACACCCGGACGTCCCAGACGTCCTGGTCGAGCGGTGCGACGTTCCAGTCGCCCATCAGCGCGAGCGGGGTGTCCGGTTCGGCCTCGAGCCACTCGGTCGTGCGGTCGGCCAGCTGCGCGAGCCAGTCGAGCTTGTACGTGTAGTGCGGGTCGCCGAGCTCACGGCCGTTGGGGACGTAGAGGCTCCAGAGTCGGACACCGTCGACGGTGACACCCATCGCGCGGGCCTCGACCGGCAGGTCCGGCCCCTCGTGACCCTTGAGGAACCCGGGCTGGCCGGGAAAGTCGCGGGTGACGTCCTCCATCGGCAGGCGGCTGGCGAACGCGACGCCGTTCCACTGGTTCAGCCCGTGCGCCTCGACCTGGTACCCGGCGGCCTCGAACGCCTCGACCGGGAACTGCTCCGGCTTGCACTTGATCTCCTGCATGCCGAGGACGTCGACGTCCTCGCGCACCAGCCAGTCCACGATCCGGCCCACTCGGGTGCGGACGGAGTTCACGTTCCAGGTCGCGACGCGCATGGGATCGAACCTACCGGTGGCGGCTGGCACGCTGCTCGCGCGCCCCCCGCCTAGAAGCGGACGCCGCGCGCCGCCATGAACGGCGCGGGGTCGGTCGTGGCCCCGTTGATGTGGACCTCGTAGTGCAGGTGGCACCCGGTCGAGTTGCCCGTCGAGCCGACCAGGGCGATGAGCTGCCCGGCGGAGACTCGCTGGCCCGGCGAGACCCGGAATCCGCCGTTCACGATGTGGCCGTACGCCGTCGCGACGCCACCGCCGTGGTTGATCCGGACGTAGTTGCCGTACCCGCCGTACCAGCCGACGTACTCGACCGTGCCAGCCGAGGCCGCGACGATCGCCGTCGAGCAGCCGCTCGTCAGGTCGAGTCCGTCGTGCTTCGTGACGCGACCGGTGATCGGGTGGACGCGGTACCCGTACGGGCTGATGACGTACCCGCCGCCGGGACGGACCCAGCCGGTGCCGGAGCCGGAACCGACCCCGCCGCCGCCACCACCGCCGGCAGCCGGAGCGGGCGCCCCGCCGCCACCGCCGCCGCGGTTGGCTGCGGCTGCAGCCTGACGCTGGATCTCGCGCTGTCGCGCAGCCTCGGCCTCTTGCCGGGCCTTCTCCTCAGCCGCCTTGCGGACCGCCTCGCCCTCGGCGAACTCGGCCTCGGTGCGCACACGGCCCGAGGTCAGGGTCGCGAGCTGGGCGTCGAGTCGCGCCTTGTTCTCCTGCTGCTCGTCGTACGCGGCCTGGACCTTGTCGGCAGCGGCCTGCGCGGCCTGCATCGTGCGCTCGGCCTCGGCAGCGCGCTCCTCGAGCGCCTGCGACGCCCGGTCGGCCTGCGCGGTCAGCGACCGGGCGACCGAGGCATCGGCGCTCGCCGCGGCCTCGACCCGCTCGGCCTGCTCCGACAGCTTGCTCAGCGCACCGAGGTCGTAAAGCAGGTCGCGGGCGCCCTCGCCCTCGGCCAGGACCGATGCCGTCACGTCCGCACCGCCGTGTCGTGCCATCTGCGCCGCGAACTGCCCCGCCTGCGAGGCGCTGCGCTCGGCGATCTCGGCGTGCTCGTCGGCCTCGGCACGGAGCTTCTGCTCGGTCTCGGCGGCTTCCTGCGCCTTGCCCTGGGCGGTGAAGAACTCGTCACCGAGGCGCTTCGCCTCGGCCTCGGCAGCCTGCACCTGGTCCGACAGGCCGGAGATGATGCCGCGGATCTGCGTGATCTGCTCCTGCTTCGCGGACTCCTGGCCCCGCGCCGCCAGGACCTCGTCCCACGAGGGGTACTTCGCGGCGCTCGCGCTCGGCGCGTCGACGAGCACCGTCGCGAGCAGGCCGGCCAGGGCGAGGCCGGTGGCAGCGATGCGGAGACGGAGAGCGGGGCGCGGGACGCGGTGGCTGGTGGAGCGAGTCACGGGGTCGAGCCTATACATCCGTACAGCCGACTCGACACGCCGCCGCGCCGCCTGTGGAGAACTCCCGACGGCTCCGGGCGCCGCGATCGTCCCGCAGGAGCCCTGTTCGTGCCTCAGAATCCCCGTTCACGTCGGATCGCGTCCGCGCTGCCCACCACGTCGCGCTGCAGCACCGCCGCGCCGACCGTGCCCGCGTAGTCGTAGACGTCGAACCCGGTGCAGTGCGTGATGGTGGCCGGGGCACCGAGCGAGTCCTCGACCGCGGTGGTCCAGACGTCGTTCGCACCGATCACCACGAAGGTCGGCTCCGCGTCCCGGTAGGCACCGAGGTCGACGAGCCACGGGTAGGTCTCGAAGGTGTCCCGGACCTGCAGGAGCTCGACGTCGTCCGACGCGTACGCGGCCAGGGGCCGGACCGTCCAGAACTGCCCGACGCCGGTGACCTTCCGCCCGTCGGCCCAGCGGTCGAGGCACGCTGCCGGTGCGTACCGGGCCGATGCGACGGCGCCGACCGTGCTCGGTGCCACGGCCACCCCACCGACCAGGACGACCGCCGCCGCGACCGCCACGGTCAGCTGCACGCCGCGCCGCGGCCGGTGGACCCGGGTCCGGCGTACGGCGGAGCGCACGAGCTCCGCGACCGCGACGAGGGCCAGCAGCGGCACGGTCACGATCGGCTCGAGGTACCGCGGGGTCTGCGAGCCGGCGACGACCACCCCGACGGACACCGCCACGACCGTCACGAGCGGCAGCACCGTCGCGACGAGCACGGTCCGCGCCGTCCGCACGCGCCAGGCCCAGACCGTGCCGCCGACCGCGAGCACGACACCGGCGAAGAGCAGCAGCAGCTCGGCGTCGCCACGGGCCGACGCGGCGCGGTCGTCGGTCAGCGCCGCGAAGAAGGCGAGCGTCCGCCCGGCCTGCTCCGGGTGGACGTACGTCGACGGGTCGAGCGACACGAACGGCGCGAGCGGGATCCGGAGCAGGTACCCCACGACGGACCCCGCGACGAGGGCGCCCGACATCCACACCGTCGGGCGCCACGGGACACGGCGCGCGAGCGAGAGCAGCACGAGGGTCACGACGACGGGTGCCGCCGACCACGGCACGTAGAGCGGGTTCGACGTTGTGGTGCACGCCGCGACGAGCCCGGTGACGACGAGGACGGTCGCGGAGGCCCGGCCGGTCCGCACGGCACGGAGCGCCAGGACCGCGGTCCCGAGCATCGCGAGCAGCGCGCCGTAGTAGTAGGTCGTCGTCAGCAGCAGGGAACCCAGCTCGAGCGAGGTCGCGGTGGCGGTGTACTCCGTCAGCACGATCGCGGTCACGAACCCGAGCGCGAGGGCGGACACCGTGATCCGCGCCGACCGTCGGGCGGCGGGCATGAGCTCGTTCGCCGCGGCCCGCACCAGCGCGTACACGGCGAGCAGCACGAGCACGCCGTTGAGCGCCAGGGCCTGCTGCGGGGTCGCCGTGACGAGGGAGCAGAGCAGGTAGACGGGCAGCTCCGGGAAGAAGAACAGCGCCGGCGACATCGCCCACTCGAACGGCTGCCCGAGGCGGATCGACCGCTCGACGAGCGGCAGCAGGACGGAGTCGCCGTCGTACCAGAGCAGGGCGACCCGCTCGGTGACCAGGACGTGGCCGAGGGCGATGACGGACAGGGCGAGCGCGACGGCGGCGCCCAGTGCCTCCCGGCCGACCGCTGCCCACCGACGGCGGGACGGCGGACGTGGGGCGGCGATCGCGACCGGCTCCGGGGCCGCAGCGCGGCCGGACGGACCGGGCGCGACGGGGGACATGAGCGGAGCGTACCGAGCGAGCCGTGACGCCGCCTGGCGATGGCGTTCCGGGGCCGAGCGACTACCCTTGTGGGCTGTGACCGACACGCGCGACCAGCTGATCCAGCACATCTCCGCAGACGCGGTGTTCCACGGCGACTTCACGCTCACCAGCGGCAAGCAGGCGTCGTACTACATCGACCTGCGCAAGGTCAGCCTCGACCACCGGGTCGCTCCGCTGATCGGCCAGGTCATGACGGACCTGCTGCAGCAGGTGCCGGACGTGGACGCTGTGGGAGGCCTCACGATGGGCGCCGACCCGATCGCGAGCGCCGTGCTGCACCAGGCCGCGGCGCGCGGGCTCGCCTACGACGCGTTCGTCGTGCGCAAGGAGCCGAAGGACCACGGCCGCGGCCGTCAGGTCGAGGGGCCCGACGTCCGCGGCAAGCGCGTCGTCGTCCTCGAGGACACCTCCACCACGGGCGGCTCGCCGCTGAAGGCCGCCGAGGCGCTCGAGCGCGAGGGCGCGATCATCGCTGCCGTGGCCGTCGTCGTCGACCGCGACACCGGCGCGAAGGAGCGCATCGAGGCGGCCGGCTACCCCTACTTCGCGGCGATCGGGCTGGCCGACCTGGGGCTGAGCGCGTGACCGGGGAGCGTCCGGACGACGCGCGCGACCCCGACGGTACGGCCGGCCCGGCAGACGGGGCGGACGACCGGGAGGCCCTGCGCGCGTCCGCCCCGGACGCTCCGTTCCGCGGTCTCCGCAGTGCCGCCGACATCTTCGGTGCGCCGCGCGCGGCCGACGAGTGGCCCTCGCGCCGCGAGCGGCGCGAGGCGGAGCGGGCCGCGCGTGAGACCGGTGCGCCGCTGCCGGAGCCGTTCGAGCCGGCGCCGAGCGAGCCTGCCGCTGCCGCCGACGCGTCCCCGGTGCCAGCGGGACCCGACCCCGACGACGCCGGGGCGACGCAGGCGATCCGGATGGACACCGAGCTCCGCGAACCCTCGGAGAACCCGCAGGCGGCCGTCGAGCACGAACGCGAGACGCTGGGGGAGCGGATCCCGCCCGCCGCGCCGGTTCCGCCGACGAGCACGGCCTCGCACCCGTCCTCGATCTCGCTGCCCACGGCGATGCGCCACCGCGACGAGCGCGCCGCGGAGAACCGCGCCGTCGACGAGGAGCGTCGGCGCGCGGACCCCTTCGGCCAGGGGCGGAGCGACGTCGACTGGCTCGGCCGCGCCACCGGCTCGCAGGCACCGGCTCCGGCGCCGACCCCGACCGGTCCCGTCGCGCAGCCCCTCGGGGTCGGGAACGTCCTGCCGCCGGCACCGGCCGCGCCGACCAACGAGCCGCCGAGCTTCACCGAGCTGCTCCGCCTGCAGGGTGCAGAGGATGCCGCGTCGACCGGCGCGACGGAGCGTCCGTTCGACTGGGCGATCCGCGACGACGAGACCGGTGAGGTCCCGACGACGCTGACGACCGACCGGTTCGACACGACGGCCTTCGGCGGTGGGTCGTGGTCGCTCGCGGACGAGTCGGACGACGACGTCGTGTCGGGCGAGGTGGACACCCCGGCCGGGGGGCTCCCGAGCGGACTGCTCGCGGCACCGGCACCGGCGCCGGTGCCGACGGCCGAGCCGGTGCCGACGGACGCGCCGGACCCGGTTCCGGCTCCGGCCCCCGACCCGGCTCCTGCTGCCGACGTGGCTGCGGACCACGCGGCGGAGGACGGCCCGGACGATGGCGTCCGCACGACGGCGCTGCCGGCCGTGCAGGCCGAGCAGCACGACGATCACGTCGACGATCGCGACGACGATGCCCGCACGACGGCGCTGCCGGCTGTGCAGGCGGATGACCGACACGACGTGCGCGACGCCGGCTCGGGCGACGCCGACTCGGGTCTCCCGCAGCCGGTCGGTGCGGCAGCCACCCCCTGGTGGGCGGAACCCGACACCACCGTGCCCCCGACGGCAGCCCCGCCGCTGGTCGAACCGTCGCCGTCGGACGGCGCAGCGGCGTACCCGGCGCACCTGCCGCCCTCGGTCGGCCAGGACCTGCGCGGGCTGACCGGCGCGGCCGAGGACCGGCACCACGACCGCCGCGAGGACCAGGACGACCAGGTCGTCGAACGCCTGCCCGCTGCGGCTCCGGACGACCTCGACCAGGACGAGTGGGACGGCCGCGAGACGAGCGACACGAGCGTCATCAAGGACCTGTTCGGCACGGCGGCGGTCGGGCAGCTCGGCGGCACCGGGTACGACCCCGAGGACCCGGGCACGCGCATGATGCCCGCGGTTCCGGCTCCGGCCGCCACCACGGCCCGGACCCCTGGTCGTGACGCGACGACCGGCGCTCCGGCAGCGGGCGACGCCGGCGGCCGGGACAACTTCATCAACGAGGGCTTCGGACGGCTCGCGGGCGAGGGCAAGCGGGGCAAGCAACTGCTCGTCATCGGTGCAGTGGTGCTCATCGTGGTGCTGCTCGTGGCGGTCTTCGGGCTCACCCGCTGGATCCTCGGGAACTCGATCAGCGAGGAGACCGCTCCCGCGGCGAGTGCGACGTCGGCGGCTGCGTCGGCGGCTCCGTCGGACGAGCCGACGGCCGAGCAGTCCTCCGAGGCAGCGGCCGCCCCTGCGCAGCCGCTGCAGTTCGCGACGACACAGGCGACACCGGGCGAGCACGCGTGGACCGACCTCGCGGGCGGCGAGTGCCTGTCGCCCTTCACCGACGCCTGGGCGCAGACGTTCACGGTCGTCGACTGCTCGGCCGCGCACGCCGCGCAGCTGACCGCCCGGATCCAGGTCGAGGCGGGGGCGTGGCCCGGGCCGGAGGACCTCGCGGCCCAGGCTGCGAAGGTGTGCCAGACGTCACAGGCGATCGACACCGCAGCGGCGGCGGACTACGGCGACGTGCAGGTGCAGGGCTCCTACGCGCCGGACCAGGAGACCTGGGACCGCGGCAACACCTTCATCTCGTGCTTCGCGACGCGCTCGTCCGGCGGGCAGCTGACGGGCTCGTTGGCCCCCGACGGCGCCTGACCACCCGCCCGCCGGGTTCCTCATCCGCAAGACGCAACGTCGGCGGCTGTTCGCAGCGCTCTCCCGCTGCGAGGAACCGCCGACGTTGCGTTTCGCGAGAGCGCCTGACCGCCCGCCCGCCCGCCGGGTCAGGACGCGGCGGGGACCTCCGCGGACGCCTCGTCCAGGGTACGGAGCTCGTCGGCGCTGAGCTCCAGGTCCGCGGACGCCAGCAGCGCCGGCAGCTGCTCGGTGTTGCGCGCACTGGCGATCGGCGCGACGACGTCCGGCTGTGCCTGCAGCCACGCGAGGGCGACCGATGCGATCTCGACCTCGTGCGCCTCGGCGATGCGGGAGAGTGCATCGACCACCGCGAGCCCCTCGTCCGAGAAGTAGCCCGACACCTGCCCCTCGCGGTCCTTGCCGGCGAAGTCGTCCTTCGTCCGGTACTTGCCGGTCAGGAACCCGGCGGCCAGGGCGAAGTACGGCACGACGCCCAGCCCCTCGGACGCCGCGAGCGGGGCGATGTCCGACTCGTAGGGCTCACGGTTCACCAGGTTGTAGTGCGGCTGGATCGCGACCGGCAGCGCCAGCCCGTTCTCCTTCGCGATGCGGATCCACTCCTCGGCACGCGACCGGGAGTAGTTCGAGATCGCGGTGTGCCGGACGAGGCCCTCCTGCACGAGCTGGTCGAACGCGCGCACGGTCTCCTCGAGCGGGGTGTCCTGGTCGTCGAAGTGCGCGTAGTACAGGTCGATGCGGTCGGTCCCGAGTCGCTCGAGGCTCGCACGGGCAGCCGCAGCGACGTTCGACGCCGACAGGCCGCTGTACTGCGGGTGCTGCGAGACCTTCGTCGCGATCACGACGTCGTCGCGCTTCCCGGACGCGCGGAGCCACGAGCCGATGACGCGCTCCGACTCGCCGCCCTCGTTGCCCGGTGCCCACGCCGAGTACACGTCCGCGGTGTCGACGAAGTCGCCGCCGGCCGAGGTGTACGCGTCGAGCACCCGGTGCGAGGTCTGCTCGTCGGCGGTCCAGCCGAAGACGTTGCCACCGAGGGCGAGGGGGAACACGTGCAGGTCACTGGTTCCGATGCGGGGCATGACGATTCCTTCCGGTGCGGTACGGGTCCCGTCCACGCTATGCCCCGGTCCCGTGCACGTGACCAGCGGGTTCCCGGTGTTGCATGAGGGGATGACGACCCTCGCCGACGACCTCACCGACCCCCGCTCGTCCGTCCGCCTCCGCGTCGTGATGGCCGCCGGCACCGAGGCGCGCCTCGAGGACCTCGAGGTGCTCGTCGACCACTGCGCCGTCGAGCCGGACCTGCAGGTGCGCGAGGCCCTGACCTGGGCACTCGTCAGGCTGCCGGCGGAGACCGTCGTGCCCCGGCTGCTCGAGGAGCTGCACCGCCCGGAGGCGCAGGCGCGCTCCCAGGCGCTCCACACCCTGTCGAAGATCCGCGACGGGTCCGTGTACCCCGAGGTCGCCGAGCGGCTCGGTGACGACGACCCCGGTGTGCGTCGGACGGCCTGGCGCGCGGCCGTCCTGCTCGCTCCGGCCGACGAGGGACCCGCCCTCGCCCGACGACTGGCACGCGAGCTCGGCCAGGGCGACCGGGAGACCCGACTCGCGCTGAGCCGGGCGCTCGTCACCCTCGGCGAGGAGGCCGTCGCCCCCGTCCTGACGGACGCCGCGGAACGCCGTGGCGCGGCCGTCCGAGAGCACGTCACCGAGACCGAGCGCCTGCTCGCCGACCCCGACGCCGGGTCGGCCCTCGCGCTCGAGCGCGCCCGACGCGAGATGGCGCTCGGACGCGGCGGGCGCGCCTCGGGGTGACCACCTGACGGACGGGAGGCTCGTGGCCGTGTCCGCCACGAGCCTCCTGTCCGTCACATGCGCGCCGAGCACGTGTCCCGCCGTTCCGGGGCGGGTCGCGGAAGACCCGGATTCGGGTCGCCGAACAGGCCCGATCGGCTTGCGCGCGCCGATCGGAGCGCGCCAAGGTGGATGTCGAAGGGGAGTAGCTCCCAGCGCGTGCATCGACACACTGGCCATCACGACGATCGGCCCGGTGCACCACCTGCCGGTCCCACCCGGCGGGCGAGCGAGACCTTCGGCCGTTCTGCCGTGCCGAAGCGCTCCCCACCCCTGCGCGATCGGTGCGGCCCTCCCAAGGGACCACCCCGTGATCGACACCGCATCCGTCCGCGCCGCAGAGGCCGGAACACCGACCGCCCGCATGGGCCGCAGCGCCTGGGGGCGCATCGCGATCTGCATCGCGATCGCCCTGCCCGCCGTCGTCTTCCGCGTCACCGGCTTCGCCCCGAACCCCGTCGTCGACCTGCTCGTCTTCGGCGGGGCCGTCGTCGCCGCCTCGTTCCTGCTCGCCTGGGCCGCCGAGGCCGCGCAGAAGGACATCTCCGGTGCCCTCGCGATCGCGATCCTCGCGCTCATCGCGGTCCTGCCCGAGTACGCCGTCGACCTGTACTACGCGTTCCGCTCCGGGTACGACCCGTCGTACGAGCAGTTCGCCGCCGCGAACATGACCGGGTCGAACCGGCTGCTGCTCGGGTTCGGCTGGCCGCTCGTCGTCGTGATCTCGCTGCTCGTCGCCCGCCGGTACGTCCGCGCCGGCACGCTGCCCCGGTCGGCCACGAAGGTGCTGCAGCTCGAGCAGTCCTCGCGGCTCGACATCGGGTTCCTGGCGCTCCTGGCCGTCGTCGCGTTCCTCATCCCGCTGATGGGCTCGATCCCGCTGTGGTTCGGGTTCGTGCTGCTCGCCGCGTTCGTCGCCTACCTGTGGCGGGCGTCGCAGGCGCCGGACGACGGCGACGACGAGGAGATGGTCGGCATGGCGGGCAACATCGCCTCGATGCCGCAGCGTGCGCGCCGGTGGACGATCGTCGCGCTGTTCGTCGTGGCCGCCGCCGTCATCCTGTCGTCGGCGGAGCCGTTCGCCGAGGCCCTCGTCGCCTCGGGCAGCGCGCTCGGCATCGACAGCTACTTCCTCGTGCAGTGGCTCGCGCCGCTCGCGACCGAGGCGCCAGAGTTCATCGTCGCCGCGCTCTTCGCGCTGCGGGGCATGGGCGGCGCGGCGATCGGCACGCTCATCGCGTCGAAGGTCAACCAGTGGTCGCTGCTCGTCGGTTCGCTGCCGATCGCGCACGTGCTGGGCGGTGGGACCTCGGGCGGGCTGCCGCTCGACGGCCGGCAGGTCGAGGAGTTCGTGCTCACCGCGTCGCAGACCGTGCTGGGCGTGGCGATCATCATCGCGCTGCGCTTCCACCGGTGGTCGGCGATCGCGCTCGTGGCGCTGTTCGCGGTGCAGTTCGTCGTGACGGACACCAGCGGGCGGTGGGTGTTGAGCGGCGTGCACGTGGTCGCGGCGCTCGTGGTGCTGTGGGTCAACCGGAAGGACGTCGTGCCGACGCTGCGGGCACCGTTCCGGCGGGGTGGGGTCGCCGGCGCTCCGGCCGCGTAGGCGGCGGCAGCGGGGCGGCGGGGCCGAGGCGGCGGGCTTGCATCGCACCGCGCCCGCCGAGCGGGCAGGACACGCCGCGTGCGTTCCGACGTGTGCGCAGGATCCGTCGCCTACGACCGTCGAGGGTGACGGAACGGGCTCGCTCGGGCCAGCGCACGGACGGGAGGCGCGGGGCGGGCTGGCACCGCGCCTCCCGTCCGGCCGTGGGGCACCAGCCGCACCGAACGGGCAGGACATGCCGCGTGCATGCCGTTGGGCGGGCGGGATCCGTCGGCAGCAGCCGCCGAGTGCGACAGGAAGTGCCCGCTCGAGAAGCGGGCGGGCCGGCGGGCCGGCGGGCCCGGGCGGCGGCGGCCTCAGTCGGCGTCGGGGGCGAGCCAGATGGCGGAGGCTGCGGCGGCGGGCAGGTCGACGAGGGACTCCTCACCGTCGGGAGTCCGGCGCGCGACGGCGATCACCCCCGCGTAGTCACGGACGCGCTCCACCCGCAGGTGGGTCCCCAGGGCGACGCCGAGCTCGTCGAAGTACCGCAGCAGTGCCGGGTCGTCGTCGGACACCCGGTCGACGGTCCCGCACGCGCCGGGCTCGATCGACCCGAGCAGTGTTCCGGGCGACGACGGGACCGAGCCGTCCGCCGCCGGGATCGGGTCGCCGTGCGGGTCGTGCGTCGGGTGGCCCAGGTCGGCGTCGACCCGGTCGAGGAAGGTCTCGGACACCGCGTGCTCGAGCGCTTCGGCCTCGGTGTGGACCTCGTCCCACGAGTAGCCGAGCCGCTGCACCAGGTAGGTCTCGATGAGTCGGTGGCGGCGGACCATCGCCACGGCGACCTGCTGCCCGAGCGGGGTGAGCACGACGCCGTAGTAGGGGGTGTGCTCGATGAGGCCGTCGCGGTCGAGCTTCCGGAGGTTGCCCGACACCGTCGACGCCGAGACCCCGAGCGCCGCCGCGATGTCCCGCGTCGCGAGCCCCTCGCCGCCACGCTCGCCGGCCTTCCACACGAGCTTCACGTAGTCCTCTGCCATGGTGGAGAGGGAGGGCAGGCGCATGCGTCAATGGTACGGACGACGGGCGACCACGACGGCATCCGTCCGGCGTCGCCGCTGGCCGGTACCCCCGTCGATCCTGCTCGGCCTGTTGCCGCTCGTCGCCTTCGCCGCGGTCAGCGCCTGGCGCTCGCGGCCGAGCGACGACTACGGCACGCTCGGGCAGACGGTCGACAGTGTCGTCGGGGCACTCGTGCTGCCCGAGGGCATCGCGGTGCTCGTGCTCTGCGCCTACGTCACCGCCCTCGGCTGGTGGCCGATCGCGACCGTGGACCGGCGCCGGACGACACTGCGCTGGACGCTCACCGCGCCGGCCCTGATCGCCGCGGTGTGCCTGGCCCGACTGCCGCTCGTCGAGTGGGACGCGCAGCCGGTGCGGTACTTCGTGCTGCTCGGGGTCGGGGTCCTCTTCGTCGGGGTGTTCGAGGAGCTGCTCACGCGCGGCGTCCTGCTCGTCGGGCTCCGACGGCGGCTGCCCGAGTTCGGGGTGTGGATCGCGTCGTGCGCGCTGTTCGGGCTGCTGCACTTCCTCAACGTCCTCGCGGGTGCGGGGGTCGGCGTGACCGTCGTGCAGGTCGTCTTCGCGGCGTCGTTCGGGTCCACGCTGTACCTGGCCCGGCGCCTGACCGGGAACCTGCTCGCGCCCGTGCTGCTGCACGCCGCCTGGGACTTCGGGTCGATCGCGGTCTCGGCGACCGTGCCGACGCAGGACCTGGCGCGGATGGCGCCCGCCGGGTTCATCGGGTTGTTCGCCTTCGCGGTGCTCGCCCTCGGGCTGGCCGCCGGCGGCGTGGTCGCGTGGCGGGACGACCGGGCCCGTCGCCTCGGGCGCCGGTGGCGGACGGTTCCGCCCATGGGGGCGCTCGCGGTGCAGGTGGACGAGCCGCGCCTCCCGTCCGCGGTCTGACCCGGCAGCCGCCCGAGGGCCGGTCTCCCCCGCGAGAGCGACAGGCTGCCGCGAACAGTTGCGCGCGTTCTGTCGCTTTCGCGGAGAACCCGCCCGCGCCCGCGCCCGCGCCCGCTGCCCCCGCCCCCGCCCCCGCCCCCGGCCGCTACCGGGCGCTGCGAATGCGCACAGCCTGGGGCCCGGTTCACCCCCGGGTGGGGGACCGTTCGCCGTCCGGCAACCACCCGTCCCTAGGTTCACCCTGTTTCCACACCGGTACAACAGGAAGGGGCGTCGCCCCCGGGCGACCACCACCACATGCGCAGATCCGCCGTCCGCGGAGTGACCGTCGCCACCGTCGCGACCGCACTCGTGCTCGGGTCACCGCTCGCCGCCCAGGCCGCGACGTACCCGAGCGACTCCACCACGCCCGACCTCGTGTCGCTGCTGAACGGGTACGACCAGTACTGGACGTCGAGCGGGGGGAACGACCTGCACGGCACGGTGAACGACCCGGCGACGCTGGCGAAGAACGACCAGCTGACGTCGTGGATCAACCAGCACGCCACGACGGCGCAGCAGTTCCGGGCGCTGCAGGACGCCGAGTACGACAACACCGCCCGCACTGCCTACGACCAGTCGTTCACGGTGTCGCAGGGGCTCGGCGCCGAACTGAGCAAGCTGTTCGTCGACGGGCGTCACGCGGGGGAGCTGCCCCTGACCGACGCCCTGATCAAGTCCACCGGCGGCACGAGCGGCGGCTACGTCAACACCGGTGACGCGAAGGCGCACTACAGCTACCCGCGGCCCTACCTGCCGTCCGACACCGCGGCGACGCTGCCCGCCGGCGACGACACCGTGAACTGCAACCCGGCGAAGATCAACGCGTCGTCGCTCGCGGCGAACCGCACCGGCAAGGCCTGGGCGGACGCGAAGGGCAACCTCACGATCACGCGGGTGCCGGCCACGACCGACACCACGCACGAGTTCTCGCCGAACGACGTCGTGCTCGACGCCGGCTACGGCCAGAAGGGCATCTGCACCGGCGGCTCGTACCCGTCCGGGCACACCACCACCGCGTACCAGGCGGGGATCACGCTCGCCACGCTCGTGCCCGAGCTCGCACCGGAGATCCTCGCCCGCGCCTCCGAGGCCGGCAACGACCGCATCGTCCTCGGCGTCCACTACCCGCTCGACATCATGGGCGGACGCATCGACGGCGAGGCCGCCCTGGCCGCCCGCTGGTCCGACACGCAGTACCGCACCGAGGTCCTCGAGCCGGCCCGCGCCGAGCTCACGAAGTACCTCGAGGCGGAGTGCGGCGACACCCTCGCGAACTGCATCGCGGCGGAGCAGCCGTACACCGACGACCCCTACGGCGGCCAGGCGATGCCCGGCGGCACCGCGCAGGTCGTCACCGACCGCGCCTCGGCCGCGCAGGTCTACCGCGAGCGCATGACCTACGGCTTCGCGCAGACCGGGACCGCTGGTCTCGCCCCGTCGGTCCCGACCGGCGCGTCGAACCTGCTCCTGTCGACCTTCCCGACCCTGACCGACGCGCAGCGCGAGCAGGTGCTCGCACAGACCGAGATCGCGTCGGGGTACCCCCTCGACCAGTCCGGCACCGCGAACGGTTCGTGGGAGCGGCTCGACCTCGCGGCCGCGACGAGCGCGACCGTCGCCGTCGGCGCGGACGGCACCGCGAAGGTCGTCTCGACCGGTGGTCAGGCGCGCGTCGTCTCCGGTGTGCTGACCGCCCCGGAGGGCACCTCGGTGCAGGCCGGCAAGACCCTCGCCCTCGCCGGCACCGGTCTCCCCGCCGGCGCCACCCTGCAGGTCGTCCTGCACTCCGACCCGGTCGTGGTCGGCACGCTCACCGTCGGCGCGGACGGCACCGCGACCGGCTCGGTCGTGATCCCCGCGGACGCCGCGGTCGGCGCGCACACGCTCGACCTGGTCGACGCGTCGGGTACCTCGGTGCTCGTGTCGCCGCTCGCGATCACCGTGACCGCGGCGCCGAGCCAGGGTGGCTCGACCGGCGGCACGGGCACGGCGAGCGGCACCGGCGCCACCGGGACGGTCCCCGCCGGCGTGCACCTGCCGGTCGTCAGCGGCTGACCCACCGGACGGGAGGCGCGGGACCGGACCGTGGCGTGCCTCCCGTCCGCACCCACCCGACGGGAGGCACGGGACCGGCCCGCCCCGTGCCTCCCGTCCGTCGCCCCTGACCCCCTCGCCCCCTCGCACCACCGGAGGCCCCTGTGCCGTACCTCAAGACCTGGACCACCGTCGGCATCGCCGCCGTCGTGGTCGCCGCCGCCGCGATCGCCGTCCCGGTGCTGACCGGCGGCGACGCTGTGCCCTCCGCGGCGGACCGCACCCCCACGGCCACGGCGAGCACGATGCCGAGCGTCCCCGACGTCGACGCGACGGCGCTCGCCGCACTGCCCGAGGCCCGCTACTCGGCCGTGGTCGGCGGCCTGCTGCCCGTCGACCGGACCGTGTCGTCCGCCGAGGTCTTCCGACTCCGCGCCGACGCCCCGCTCTTCGGGTCGGACCGGCAGCACCCCGTCGCGCGCTTCGCTGCCGCCGACTTCCTCGGCCAGCCGACCACCGTCGTGGGGCTGCGGCACGAGGGGGCGTGGGAGCTCGTCCTCACGCCGGCGCGGCAGGAGCTGCCCTCGGCGGCCGACGGGCACGCTGCTGCGCAGACCGCCGCCTGGGTGCCGCGGGACACGCTCGTGCAGCAGGCGACGCCGACCTCGCACGTGGTCATCTCGACGGCCGACCAGACGGTGTCGATCGTGTCGTCGTCCGGGCAGGTCTCCCGGAGCTTCCCCGCCGGGATCGGCACGTCGGACACCCCGACGCCGACGGGGGTGACGGGCTACCTGGAGCAGCGGTACGTCGACCCCGCGCAGGGGACCGGTGACCACCCGATCCAGCTGACGTCGCTGCACTCGAGCGCGGCCGACGAACCGTACGGCGGCTCGGACGGCGGGCTCATCGGCCTGCACTGGAACGCCGCCGCCGCGGGTGCGGTGTCCCACGGGTGCGTGCGGCTCTCGTCCGACGGGGTCGCGGCGATCGACGCGCTGCCGCTCGGGACCCTCGTCACGGTGGAGTAGTCCGGTGCGGTTGCCGGTGCCGGTGCCGGTGCCGGTGCCGGTGCCGGTGCCGGTGCGGGAGCGCACCCCGGCCCGCGGTCGGGCGCTCCGGGTACGCTCGGGCCGGTGACCGACGGGACCGGACAGTTGCCCAGGACCGTGCCGTCCGGGGCCGGTGCCACCGTGCGTCGACTGGTCCACATCTCGCGGCCGGTCCTGTGGATCAACACGATCGGCTCGGGGTTCGTCGCAGTGTGGCTGACCGGCGCGCTGTTCGACCTCCGAGCGCTGCCGATCCTGATCTGGCTGACCCTGCCGTTCAACCTGCTCATCTACGGCGTGAACGACGTCTTCGACCAGGACACCGACGCCGCCAACCCCCGCAAGGGGTCGATCGAGGGCGCCAGGATCCGGCAGTCCGAGGTCCGGCTCATCGTCTGGGCCGTCGCCGTGGTCAACGTGCCGTTCCTCGTCGCGTTCCTGCTGACACTGCCGCCGCTCGCGAACGTCGCGATCCTGCTCTACGCCGCCGTCTTCGTCGGCTACTCGGCACCGCCACTGCGGTTCAAGGCCCGGCCGTACCTCGACTCGCTGAGCAACGCGGCCTACGCACTGCCGCTCGTCATCGTGCCGTACGCCCTCGGGGACGAACCGGTGTGGCCGGCCGCGGTCGGGCTGATGGCCTGGAGCGTCGCCAAGCACGCCTTCGACGCCGTGCAGGACATCGTCGAGGACCGTGACGCCGGCATCACCACGACCGCGGTGCGACTCGGACCCCGGGGGACCGCGCTGTGGAGCGGCGCCTGGTGGATCGTCTCGACGGTGTTGTTCGCCGTGGTGAGCCTCCCGGTGGCCGCCGTCAACCTGCTCATCGCGGGCGTCCTCGTCGTGAGCCTGCTCCGTGCACCGACCCCGGAGACCGGGCACCGCCTGTACCGGCTGTCGGTCGCCTTCCCGTACATCGCGGGGTCCTTCGCCGGGGTGCTGCTCCTGGTGTCCATCGTGCTCGGAGGTACGCGGTGAGTCGTGTCGTCGTCGTCGGAGGCGGGATCGGTGGCCTCACCGCCGCCGCCCTGCTCGCCCGTGCGGGGCACCGGGTGACCCTGCTCGAGGCCTCGGACCGGCTCGGTGGCAAGAGCCGGCGCATCCAGCTCGGGTCGGACCGGATCGACACCGGGCCGTCGCTCGTCACCTTCCCGGCGGTGTGGGACGAGCTGCTGCGGCGACTCGGCGGCCGCTCCGGCGAGGACGGGCACCTCGACCTGGTGCGCATGCCCGAGGTGGGGCGGTACTTCCACCGGGGCGAGGAGACCGCGCTGCCGGTGGGCCCCGACCACCCCTGGTACCCGGCGTGGCGACGGTTCGCCGACCTGCACGCGCCGCTCGCCGACGACGTCACCCGGCTCCTGCTCGCCGACCCGCTCGACCGGGCCGCCCTGCCGGCCGTCCGACGCCTGCTCTCGGTGTACGGCTCGCGGCTCACCACGCGCGCCTACCTCGACGGGCTGCCGTGGCTGCCGGACGGGCTGCGCGAGATCATCGCGATCCACACCCTGAACGCGGGGGTCTCACCCGCACGCACCCCGGCGCTCTACGCGAGCATGCCGGCGATCATGGCCGAGACCGGCGCGTGGGTACCGGAGGGCGGCGTGTACGAGGTCGTGCTCGCCCTGCAGCGCCTGGCCGAAGCAGCGGGTGTCGACGTCCGCACCGGCGAGGCCGTCACCCACATCGACCGCGGTGGGGTCACCACCGAGGGCGGACGCCACCCCGCCGACCTCGTGGTCAGCGCGCTCGACGCCGACCGGCTGGCCGCGCTGACCGGGCCGTCCCCGCTGACCGCGCTGCCGCGCCCACGCTCCCGGCCCCGGGCGCTCTCCTGCTCCGCCGTCGCGCTGTACGGCGTGCTGCGCGAGGAACTGCCGGAGGGCCTCGCGACGCACAGCGTGGTGCTGCCGACGAAGCCGGACGCACTGCACCGGAGCCTCGAGGCGGGCGACGAGCCGGCGGACACCATGGTGTTCGTCAACCACTACCGCGCGGGGGAGCTCTCGCCGAACCCGCACGGCACCGTGGGGGTCCTGCTCACCGCGCCGGCGGACGGCGGGCACTACGACATCGACCACCCCTTCGTGCGGCGCGAGGTCGAACGGGTCTCGGTGGCGCTCGGCCTCGACCGTCCGATCACGGACCTGCTCGACGACCACGTGGTCCTCGACCCGGAGTACTACGGCACAGGGGGTGAACCGCACGGGGCGCTCTACGGGGCCGCGCGTCCGCCGTGGCAGAGCGGCCCGTTCCACCGGCCCTCGTACAACGACCGGTGGCGGCCTTGGCTCTGGCGGGTGGGCGCATCCGTGCACCCCGGTGGCGGGATCCCGGCGGTCGTCGGCGGAGCGATGATCGCGACGACACGGCTGCTCCGGTCGAACCCGGCCTGAGCGCGCCCGCGCCGTCGCGCCCGCACCCTCGCTACATCTCCACCTCGATCGGCTCGGCACGGACGAGCTCGTGCACGCCCGCGATCACCTCGCTCGGGCGGAACGGGTAGCGGTCGATCTCGGCCTGGTCGCTGATGCCCGTCATCACGAGGACGGTGTGGAGTCCGGCCTCGATGCCCGCCTGCACGTCGGTGTCCATGCGGTCGCCGATCATGCCGGTGTTCTCGGAGTGCGCGCCGATCCGGTTCATCGCCGACCGGAACATCATCGGGTTCGGCTTGCCGACGACGTACGGTTGCTTGCCGGTGGCCTTCTCGATCATCGCGGCGATCGCCCCCGTCGCGGGCAGGACGCCCTCGGCGCTCGGCCCGGTGGCGTCGGGGTTCGTCACGATGAACCGCGCGCCGTCGCGGATGAGCCGGACGGCCTTGGTGATCGCCTCGAACGAGTAGTTGCGGGTCTCGCCGACGACGACGTAGTCCGGAGCGGTCTCGGTCATGATGAAGCCGGCTTCGTGCAGGGCCGTCGTCATGCCGGCCTCGCCGATCACGAACGCCGACCCACCGGGCATCTGCGAGCGGCAGAAGTCCGCGGTGGCGAGCGCCGACGTCCAGATGCGCTCCTCGGGCACCTCGAGCCCGGACCAGCGGAGCCGGGCGCTGAGGTCACGTGGCGTGAAGATCGAGTTGTTCGTCAGGACGAGGAACTCGGTCCCCTCGTCCAGCCACTGCTGGATGAGCTCGGGAGCCCCCGGCAGGGCCTGGTTCTCGTGGACGAGCACGCCGTCCATGTCGGTCAGCCAGCACTCGACTTCGTCGCGGGTCGCCATGGCCACAGCGTACTGGGGCGGCCTCGCGCCGGACCCGGTGGTCACCCGGCTGTGGAGAACTGGCCGACCGGACACCGAGCGGCGTTCGGCTTTGGGCTACGATTTTCGGGACACGTACCGGATCAAGGAGGCCCCCTGTGCTCGTCGACCCCGGCAACCCGACCGCCCAGCCGCGGACCGCGGCCGACCCCACCCTGCGCGCGCACCCGCAGAGCGGCACCGAGTCGGCACCGACGCCCGCTGCCGCCACCGCACCCCGTCGCCGCCGCGGCCGCCCCAACGTCCTGAGCCGCGAGCAGGTGGTCGACGCCGCCACCACCATCGCGAACGAGGAGGGCCTCGACCGCCTGTCCTTCCGCGCCCTCGGCGCGAAGCTCGGCGTCGCACCGATGACCGTCCACCGCACCATCGGCGGCCTCGACGACCTGCACGCCGAGCTCGTCCGCCGCACCGTCGACGAGTTCACCGCGACCTTCGTCTGGCCGGACGACTGGCG
Source organism: Curtobacterium sp. NPDC087080 (assembly GCF_044745105.1). NCBI lineage: Bacteria > Bacillati > Actinomycetota > Actinomycetes > Micrococcales > Microbacteriaceae > Curtobacterium > Curtobacterium sp. NPDC087080. Next base: position 186,721 of record NZ_JBIUZP010000002.1, read on the forward strand.
CTCCGTCGTCCACGTCTTCGCGTGCACCTTCCGCGACCTCATGCGCACCCACCCCCTCGTGCTCGAGTCGCACAGCCAGCGCGCCCCGCTCGCGTCCACCGAGTCCGACGCCGTCGTGGCGAAGGTCGTCGGGGCGCTGCAGCAGGCCGGGCTGCCCGAGCGCGAGGCCATGTACGCCTTCTTCGTGGTCTACGACTTCGTGGTCGGGCACGCCGGCGTGCAGGTCGGCCGCGGCGACTCCGAGGCCGGGCGCCCCGAGCGGCACCGGGTCGTCGGCGAGATCCTCGGCGAGCACTCCTACGACGAGCGCTTCACCCTCGGGCTCGAGATCATCACCGCCGGCATCGAGGCCCGTGTCCGCGCGCACGGCACCGCGACGTCGTGAGCACGGTCGACCCGCAGCAGGCGCGACGCGAGCGCGAGGCCCGGTACCGCGGTTCGACCACCGCGCTGACGATGACCGTCGTCGGCGCGCTGCTCGTCGCCGCCGCGGGGGCGGTCGGCGGACTCGCGGTGTCGGAGTTCGTCCTGCGCTTCCGGATGATGATGGTCAACAGCGTGTTCTCGGACAGCCCCGATCCTGAGACGCACTGGTGGGCGGTCCCGGGTGCGGTCTTCGGCACCCTGGTGGCCGTCGGCGTGTACGCGAGGTGGAACCACCGCTGGTCCGGACGCACCACCGACCTGGTCGGGCTCGGGCCGCTGCCGCTCTGGTTCGTCGGGGCCACCGCGTGCACCTGGTGGGCGACGACCACGCAGTGGCCCGCGCCGGACCGCGTCGGCGTGGCCGTCGACCCGACGTTCGGACACGACGAGACCTGGGGCATCGGCACCTGGATCTGGTACACCTCCGTGTGGTGGTTGCCGGGGCTCCTCACCGTCGTGACGGCCCTCGCGCTCGTGGCCGGCGGTGCGACGCGGGTCGGCCGCGGGAACCGTCGCGCCCGGCTCACCGACGTCATGGCGAACGGTCGACGCACGACGGGTGAGGTCACCGCGATCAGCGGCGGCACGACCCCGGACGCGTCGCGCACGCTGCTGCGGTGGACGTTCGCGTTCGTGGACCTGCACGGCGTCCGGCGCTGGGTCGAGCGGACCGAGGGCTTCACGCACGGCGCGGCACCGGTGCTCGGCGGGACGGTCACCGTGCTCTACGACCCGGCCCGCCCCGGCGACCGGAAGCGCATCTTCACGACGACCGGCAGCGGCGACGAGCCCGAGGACTTCCTGCGCCCCGGCACGACGTGACGACGGTCGAAGGTTGGCACTTCTCCACGAAAACTCGAAGCTCCTAGGCTCGTCAGCCGTGTCAGAACAGAACGCCCAGACCCCGCAGGACCAGTACCAGCCGTACGCAGCGGCGCCGGCCGCCCCGCAACGCACGAACACCCTCGCGATCATCGCGCTCGTGGCCGCGTTCGTCGCTCCGATCGTCGGGTTCGTCCTCGGCTTCGTCGCGATGTCCCAGACGAAGAAGCGTGGTGAGGGGGGCCGTGGCCTGGCGCTCGCCGCGGTCATCGTCGGCGGGGTGATCACGGTCTTCTACGCCGTGCTCTTCATCGCGCTCGTCGCGGTCGCGATGTCCGAGCCGTCGGTCACGTACCCGACGTCGTACTGACCCCACCCGGCCGCCGGCTGACGACGGTCGCCGGACGGGAGGCGCGGGGCACGCGCCCTACGCTGGTCAAGTGACGGGACGGCTGAGTGTCGAGCGGGCGCTCGCCGTCTTCGCCGCCGGCGACCGTCGCGCCGCCTGGGAGCAGCTGACAACCTTGGCGCGACGCGAACCCTCCGAACCCGCCTACCGTCGAGCCCTCGTGCAGACCTACCGTGCCGCCGGTCACCCCGACCAGGCGGCACGGTGGGGTGCCGCCGAACCAGCGCTCCTCGACGAGCGAGAGCGGCGGATGCTGCACCGCGCCGCTGCCCGTGCACGGTCAGCGTCGGAACTCCGGTCGTACCTCGCGCTGCCGGTCCTGCCGCCGGAGCTCGAAGCGTTGCTCCCGCCGCGCGCCGAGCAACGCCGACACCGGTCGGAACCGCTCGCCGACGGACTCGAGAAGGGCGCCGTGGTCGTGTCGGCCTTCCTCGCGGGGCCGGCGATCGCGATCGGCGTCGTCGTGACGCTCGTGTCGGCCTTCCTCGGAGACCCGTCCGCGCACGGGGCGGCGCAGGCCACGGCCTCGGGCGTGCTCTTCGCCGCAGCGGGGGTCGGGGTGCTCAGGCTCGCCGCGTCGGTGCTCCGCGGCCGCTGGGTCGTGGCGGCGCTCCTGCTCGTGGTGGTGGTCGTCGCGGTGGTCCTGCTGTCGGCCGCCGACCTGACCTCGTCGGCGCCGTTCGACCGGGCGGCCCTACCCTGGGGACCGTGAGCGCACTGCCCGAGCCGACGCACGAGGCCACCACCAACGGCGTCGGGCCCCACCCCGAGCCGTGGCCGGACGACCCGCGGCTCGACCCGGAACTGCTCGCGGCGGGGGACACCCGGAACGTCGTCGACCGCTTCCGGTACTGGTCGATGGACGCGATCGTCGCCGAGCTCGACACCCGCCGGCACGCCTTCGACGTCGCGATCGAGAACTGGCAGCACGACCTGAACATCGGGTCGATCGTGCGGAGCGCCAACGCGTTCCTCGCCGGCACCGTGCACATCATCGGACGGCGTCGCTGGAACAAGCGCGGGGCGATGGTCACCGACCGCTACCAGCACGTGCGGTACCACCCGGACGTCGCGGCGTTCCTGGTCGCGATGCACGAGGAGGGTCGGCCGGTCGTCGCCGTCGACAACACCCGCGGGGCCGAGCGCATCGAGACCGCGGCGATCCCGGAGCGCTGCGTGTTCCTGTTCGGGCAGGAGGGGCCGGGTCTGACCGACGAGGCCGTCGCCGGAGCCGACGCGCACCTCGAGATCACCCAGTTCGGGTCGACGCGGAGCATCAACGCCTCGGCCGCGGCGGCGATCGTCATGCACGCCTGGGTCGTCCAGCACGCGGTCCTGCCCACCGACTGATCCGCGGACGGCGCGAGCGTCGCGGGCGTGCGCGTCAGCGGGCGGCGGTCGTGCGGCGGGCGACGAGCCGGGGCTCGACCAGGGTCTCCTGCCCGGGAGCACCCGGGTCGGCGATGCGCGCGAGCAGACGCTCGCCGGCGCCGCGGCCGATCTCCACACTGCGGTCGTCGATGCTCGTCAGGCCGACGTAGGACGACGCCGCGAGCGGGGTGTCGTCGTAGCCCATCACCGACACGTCCTCGGGGACCCGCAGCCCACGCGCGGCGAGCCCGGACATCGCGCCGAGCGCCATCACGTCGTTCGCGGCGAACACCGCCGTCACGTGGGGGTGGGCGTCGAGCAGGTGCCCGACGGCCTCGGCCCCGGCCTCCTCGGTGGGCTCCACGGGCATGACGTGCGTGACGAGGGAGGCGGGCGACGGGGCGGAGGTGATCCGTGCCTCCAGGCCGGTGAGCCGTTCCGCGGACGCAGCCGAGCGTCCGCCGACGAAGCCGATGCGCGTGTGCCCGAGCGCGAGCAGGTGGTCGGCTGCCATCCGGCCGCCGGCGCGGTCGTCGTTCGCGACGGTGTCGGCGCGGGGGAGCACCGCGCGGCCGCCGGCGACCACGACCGGCATGCTCGCGGGGATCGCGAGGTCGGTGTCGGGCTCGCCGGCGATGACGATGCCCTCGACGCGCATGGACAGGAAGCCCTCGACGGGGGAGACGTCGAGCCCGGTGTTGAGGAAGCGATCGGCGACCACCAAGCGGTGCCCCTGGTCCTGCAGTGCCTCGCGCAGGCCGGTCAGCAGGTCGACGAACCACTGGTTGCGGAAGTCGTCGAGCACCACGCCGATCGTGCGGCTGCGGGTGCCGGCGAGGGAGACGGCGGCGGTGCTCGGCCGGTAGTCGAGTTCCTGGATGGCGCGGAGGACCGCCTCGCGGCGCTGGTCGCTGACCTTGGGGGAACGCTGCAGCACGAGCGAGACGAGGGACTTCGAGACGCCTGCGCGTGCGGCGACGTCGTAGATGGTCGCCGGTTTGCCGTCTGCGGTGGCGGACCTGCCGTCTCCCATGATCTCCCTCGACCGGTAGTGGTGTCCCTCGATGGTAGCGGGCCGGCCGCGCGCAGTTGTCAGGACATGGGGGGCAGCGCTCGCGGCGTGGAGGCGGCCCGGCGTGGAGGCGGCGCGTGGTGCCGCGTGCCCGCGCACAACCGGAAGCACGTCGCGCCACGGGGTTCCGTGGCGCGACGTGCTTTCCGTTGTGCTGACGACGACGCCCCCGCCCGCCGCTCCCGCCGCGCTACCCGATCAGGCTCGGCCGCAGGTCGCGCAGCGTCCGCGAGCGGGTCTGCCGCGCGGTGACGACGTACGACACGAGCAGCGCGCCGAGCAGCCAGCACGCGAGCACTCCCGCGTCGGACCACACCGCCGCGAAGGACCCGCCGTACATCGTCTGCCGGATCGCGTCGACGGAGTAGGTCATCGGCAGCGCGAAGTGCAGCGCAGCCAACGGCCCCGGCAGCGTCTGCCACGGGAAGGTCCCGCCGGCCGTGACGAGCTGCACGAGCATGAGCACCAGGCCGAGGAACTGTCCGACCGAGCCGAGCAGCACGTTCAGCGCCATGATGATCGCCGCGAAGGTCGCCGAGGCGAGCACCATGATCGCCACCGTCGGCCCGGCGTGCACCACGTCGAGGTCGAGCGCGAACCGCACGATCAGGAACAGCGCCGCCATCTGCACGAGCCCGAGGAGCGCCGGGGTGAGCCATCCACCGAGCACCACCCGCAGCGGCTTCCTCACGGCGGTGATCGCCCGCTTGGAGATCGGCTTGAGGATGAGGAACAGCGCGTACATGCCGATCCAGGCGGCGAGCGAGATGAAGAACGGCGCGAGGCCGGCGCCGTAGTTCGACGCAGCGGCGACGTTGTCGTCGCCGACCTTCACGGGGTCCGAGATGACGGACGCCTGCGAGGAACGCTGCGACGCCGTGGAAGCCGGGATCTTCGTGCGCCCCTGGTCGAGCTTCGTGGCGAGCTCCTTCGAGCCGTCCTCGAGCTGGTCCACCCCCGATGAGAGCTGCGAAGCGCCCGACGCCGCCGACGCCGCACCGCTCGCGAGCGAGGACGCCCCGGACGACAGCGTCGGTGCCGCGGCGGCGAGCTTCGACGTGCCCGCGGCGACCTGCGACGAGCCCGACGCCAGCTGCGACGCACCGGCCGACGCAGACGCGATGCCGTCCGCCAGCTGCGGCGACGCCGAGGCGAGCGCCGACGTGCCGGCCGCGACCTGCGCCGACCCGTCGCGGAGCTGGTCGACGGCGGACTTCGTCGCCGCGTAGGTCTGCTTGGCCGAGGCGCCGGCGCTGTTGACGTCGCCGACCGCCTTCGCGATCGCCTCCTGCTGCGAGGGGGTCAGCGTCGCACCCTCGGGCAGGTTCGCGGTGATCTGCGCGAGCAGCGCCTCGGCGTCGATCGGCTGCACCGCGTCGACGCCGGGGCTGACCGAGTCGACCTTGTCGGCCAGCGCGGCGTTCCCCGCGGCGACCCGCTGCGCGCCGTCGTTCAGCTGCGCGGTCTGCGCCGGCAGCGACGCGGTCTGCTGCTGGGCGGACTGCAGCCCGGACGCCAGGGTCGAGGCGCCCGACGCGACCTGCTGTGCGCCCTCGTTCAGCTGTGCCGTCTGCGACGGCAACGAGGCGGTGCCGGAGGCGAGCTGCGACGCACCGGCCGACAGCTGCTGGGTCCCGCTCGCCAGCGATGCCGCACCGTCGGCCGCCGTGGTCGCACCCGAGGCGAGCTGACCGGCCCCGTCGACGGCGTCGCCCAGGCTGTCCCGCACGTCGGCGAGTCCGACGAGCAGGCTCTTCGCGGCCTGCTTGCCGACCCGCTCGGCGACGGCCGTGCGCATGGTCTTGCCCGCCTGCTCCGCGATCGTCGAGGCCAGGTACGAGTTCGTGTCCGCGGTCGTCATGACGAGTTCGGCCCGCTTCGGGTCGTCGCCCTGCGCCGACACCAGGGAGTCGGAGAAGTCGTGCGGGATCGTCACGACGAAGTCGTACGTCCCGTTCCGCACACCCGAGCGCGCGTCGGCCGCTGTCGTCTCCGTCCACTTGAAGTCGGCGCCGTCGATCGCCTCCTTCGTGACGTCCTTGCCGTAGTCGACCCGGTCGCCGTCGAGCGTCGCGCCGGCGTCCTGGTCGACGATCGCGGCCGGGATCTGGTCGAGCTTGGCGTAGGGGTCGCGGTTCGCCCACAGGTAGGCACCGCCGTAGAGCAGCGGCACCACCATGAGGGCGACGAACGCCAGCCGGGCGAGCGGCGTGGCGGTGAGGCGCGCCAGTTCGGCGCGGATGAGCGAGGGGATGGTCACGCGGGTGCCTCCGTCGGGACGGTTGCGGGAGTCTCGGGGTCTGGACGGTCGGACTGGAGGCGCTGGTCGCCTCCGTCGGTCCGGGTCGCGTCGTCGGGACCCTCGGTGTGGACGGTGTCGAGCAGCTGCTCGACGGTGGCTGCGGCGGCCTTCGACGTCACGAGGACGACGGTCACGCCGCGGCGGGCGACGTCGCGCACCACCGCGAACCAGTCGGCCACGGCGCCCCCGTGTCGCTCGGGCGCGGTGAGCACGATGCCCGTGACCCCGTCCCGCAGCAGCGCGAGCTCCACGAGCAGCCGGACCCGCACGTCGGTCGGGACCCGCTGCACGTGCGTGTCGGCGTGGTCCCGCATCCCGAGCTCGTCGAGCACGGTGTCGACGTGCTCGCGGGAGGGACGCTGCCCGGCGAACGCGAGCTCCTCGCGCACGATCTTCCTGAGCGACATGACCGGGAACGGCTCGGCGACCCCGGGAGTGTCCACGAGCGCGAACTCCGAGCGGATCGCGGCGGCGTCCTCGTGCCCGTCGAGCAGCACCCGTCCGGTGTCGGGCCGCATCCGCCCACCGGCGACGAGCGAGGCGAGCACGGGCGCCTGTTCGGTCTCGACGGCGACGACCCCGGGGCGCCCGGGAGCGGCGACGGCGGAGACGACGGGCAGTGCGGCACCGGGCTCGTCGCCGATGCCGACGTGGTCGAGTTCGAGCGTCATGCGCGGGTCTCCTGCTCGGTCTGCGGTGCTGGGGCGGGGGCGGGGGCTGCCGGTTCGGACAGCAGTGCCGTGCGCCAGTCGATGCCGGCGGTGCCGAGCGCGGAGAGCACGACCGTGCGCCGACCCGACTCGTCGCTCGTGCCGGAGCGGGTGGCCTCGTCGAGCACGGCGATGCACGCGGCCTCGACGAGCCGAGCCAGCGACGCGGCGTCGACGTCGTCACGCATCGAACCGTCCTCGATGCCGAGCGCGCATGCCTGCCGGACCTGGGCGCGCAGCGGTGCGAAGACCTCGGCCACCGCCTCGGCGAAGGGGCTGCGGACGGCGACGCGCGCCATCGGGCGGACGTGCGACACCTCGGACCACAGCGCGACCGCGAGGGCGGCGAGTCGAGCGGCCGGCGGAAGCGCCGCGAGTGCGGACGAGTCGGGCATGGCTGCGGCGATCCGTGCGGCGCCGGCGGTCACGACCTCGCGCACGAGGTCGTCGCGGGAGGGGAAGTGTCCGTAGACCGCACGCCGCGAGAGTCCGGCGGCGGTCGCGATGGTCTCGAGCCCGGCGTCTGGTTCCTGCTGCAGGACGCGCTTCGCCGCCTCGATCAGGGCAGCGCGGTTCTCGGCGGCGTCCCGTCGGGGAGCGCGCCCGGGCTGCTCGGTGGCGGTCCCGCCACTGGTCGTACTGGTCACGGCATCCAGCGTAATAACCTGCACACCCCTGTGCAAGTTATCGGGTTACGTACCCCCGAACGAGGGACAGTCCCCCAAAGTGCGGACTGTTCCACCTGTGAACGAGCGCATAACTTCACAGGAATTCCCACCACGGACAGAGCCCGAGGAGTGCGCCCTGTGACACGTGCAACACCCAACCGTGCAGTACCCGAGCAACCACCCATCACGGAGCGCACCACGCGGTCACGCGTCGCACGCCTCCTGACCGCCGGGATCGCCGCCGTCGCCCTGTCCTGCGGCGGCCTCGCCGTCGGCGGAGCGGCGAACGCGGCACCGACCGGTCTCTCCCCGGCCGACCTCAAGCTCGCCGCACCCCTGCGCGATGCCAAGCCCCAGAAGACGGTCGCCGCGTTCGTGCGCACGACCGGCCAGGGTGCGCTCGAGGTCGACGCGAAGGCGAAGGGCGGCGACCTGACGAAGTCGAAGACGCCGTCGTCCGCCGCGCAGGAGCGCGTCCAGGCGATCACGTCGACCGTCGACGCCGTCCGCGCCGCCGTCAAGCGCTCCGACGCCAAGGCGACGGAGCTGTACTCGACCGAGTACACCGTCCCCGGTGTCGCGGTCGTCGCCGACGTCGACGCGCTGCGCGACATCGCGAGCCGCTCGGACGTCGAGAGCATCATCCCGCTCACCCCGAAGAAGATCGTCGACCCGACCCCGGGCGACGCCTCGAAGGCTCCGAGCGGTGTCGACCCCGACCTGGTGCAGCCGGGCGCGGACGGCGTCAGCCCGAAGAACGCGGCGAGCGACGTCTACACGCGTTCCCTCGACGCGTGGCAGCAGACCGGCCGCACCGGCAAGGGCGTCAATGTCGCCGTCCTCGACACCGGCCTCGACTACACGCAGGCCGACTTCGGCGGCCCGGGCACCACGGCCGCGTACGAGCAGGCCCTGGCGAGCACGAGCGCACCGGACCCCAGCTGGTACGACGCGGGGAAGTACCTCGGCGGCTACGACTTCGCCGGCCCCACCTACAACGCGGACTCCTCGAGCGCGGGGTACGACCCGACGCCGAAGCCGGACGCCAACCCGATCGACGGCAAGGGCGGCGACCACGGCACGCACGTGTCCGGCACCGCCGCGGGCTACGGCCTGACCGCGGACAAGAAGACGTTCCGCGGCGACTACACGAAGCTCACGAACCAGTCCGTCCAGGACATGTGGATCGGTCCGGGCACCGCGCCGGAGGCCGGCCTCTACGCCCTCAAGGTGTTCGGTGACGGCGGCGGCTCGACCGACCTGACCGGTGCCGCGCTCGACTGGGTCGGCCAGGCGCTGACCGAGGGCAAGGACATCAACGTCCTCAACCTGTCGCTCGGCTCCGACTACGGCGCACCGGACGACCCCGACAACGCCAAGATCGACGCGCTCACCGCCCGCGGTGTCCTGCCCGTGATCGCCTCGGGCAACGCCGACGACTTCACCGACATCGGTGGCTCGCCGGGCAACGCCGAGGGCGCCCTGACCGTCGCCGCGAGCGCCACCGGCCAGTCGCTGTTCGACGGCGTGAAGGCCACCGCGCCGTCCGACGTCGCGGGCACCTACCGCGCGCAGTACTCGCAGAACTACCAGGGCACCCTGCCGGTCGAGGGCGACGTCGTCGTGCCGACCACGAACATCGACGGCTGCCAGGCGTTCAGCGCCGACGAAGCCGCGAAGGTGAAGGGCAAGGTCGTCTGGCTGAAGTGGACCGACGGGGCGCTCGAGTGCGGCTCCGGTGTGCGCTTCAACAACGTCCAGGCAGCCGGCGGTGTCGGCGTCCTGCTCGCCGGGACGGTGACGAGCTTCGACTCGGGCGTCGCGGGGAACGCGACCATCCCGGGTGCCGAGCTGACCTCGGACAGTGCTGCGAGCCTCCAGGCCGCCGCGCAGGCCGGGACCCTGCACGTGCAGTTCGCACAGGAGCTCAAGGGCTTCCAGCTGGCGACCGACCAGGCGAACGTGAACACGCTCGCTCCGTTCACCAGCCGTGGTGTCCACGGTTCGTTCGACGACATCGTCAAGCCGGACGTCGCCGGCCCCGGGGTCAACGTGATCTCCGCGGCCAACGGCACCGGTGACGGCCGCATGTCGATGAGCGGTACCTCGATGGCGACCCCGCACGTGGCTGGCATCGTCGCGCTGACCTTCCAGTCGCACCCGTCGTGGACGGCACCGCAGGTGAAGGCCGCCGTGATGAACACCGCGACCCACGACGTGAAGCAGGGGGACCGGAACGCCACGCTGCTGCGCCAGGGCACCGGCCGCGTCGACGCGCTGCAGGCGGTCACCGCCGGCACCACGGTGCGCAGCATCGAGAACGACCAGCTCGTCACCGCCTCGTACGGTGTCGTCGAGGTCAGCGGGAAGACCACCGAGTCCCGCACCCTGCAGATCCAGAACACCGACGGCCGTCCGCACACGTACGACGTGGCGTACCAGGCCCAGGTGGACCAGCCGGGTGTCGCCTTCGCGCTGAGCACGAAGCGGGTCACCGCTCCGGCGCACGGCACCGCGACCGTCAAGCTCACGTTCACGATCGCCGACCCGACGCAGCTGCGTCGCGTCATCGACCCCACGCAGGAGTCGGTGCAGTCCGGCTACCAGCGTGAGTTCGTCGCCGCGGCGTCCGGCGTCGTGTCCTTCACGCCGACCGACACGAAGCTGAACCCGATGCGCCTCGGTGCGTACGTCGCGCCGAAGCCGGTCAGCGCCGTGCACGGGAAGGACATCGCGTTCTCGGGCTCGACCACGACCGCGGAGCTCGCGCTCACCGGCCGCTCGGTCGACCAGGGCGACGCCGTCACCGGGTACCACTCGGTCGTCGCACCGTTCGTCCTGGGCGGGACCGACCCGCAGGAGCCGCTGCCCGCCGGTTCGGCGCAGCAGTCCCTGCAGGCCGCCGACATCCGGGCCTACGGCGCGAACTACGACAAGGCGTCCGACACGCTGGCCTTCGGCGTCCAGACCGCTGGTGCCGACGCGAACCCCGGCGCGGTGACCAACGTCGAGGTCCTCATCGACACGAACCGCGACGGTGAGCCGGACTTCCTGGTGTACGACGCCAAGTCGACCACCATCGACGCGACGCTCGCCACCACGGTGGACCTGGCGACCGGGAAGACGGTCGACGCGCAGCCGCTCAACGGCGGCACCGCGGGGCAGGACGTCAACACGTTCGACAGCGCCGTCAAGGTGCTGACGGTGTCGGCGTCGACCATCGGTGCGACCGGTGCGTTCGACTACTCGGTGCTCACCGAGTCGGCGTACGCCCCGGCCCTGGCCACCAGCGGCTCGAACGTCGTGGACGAGACGGAGTCGGCCACGTACGACCCGTCGAAGCCGGCGCTCGCCTTCGCGCAGGGCACCGCCACCGGTGTGCTCTACGCCGACACGGGCTCGCTGCAGGTCACGCGACAGGCCGACGCCACCAACGCCCGTGTCCTGCTGCTCCACCTCGGCAACGCGGTGGGCGACCAGGCGGACGTGCTCCAGGCCGCGCAGACCGCGCCGACGCTCACCCTCCGCGAGGGCAGCGCCGTCACGATCTCGGGCACCCCGAAGGTCGGGAAGTCGCTCAAGGCGAACCCCGGCTCGTGGGACGGCAAGAAGGTCTCGTACTCGTACCAGTGGCTCCGTGACGGTGTCGCGGTGCAGGGTGCGACCGACCGGCGCTACACGCCCGGCACGACGGACGCGGGTCACCGCTTCTCCGTCACGGTGACGGCGAAGGCGACGGGCTACCAGGACGGGACGGCGACCTCCGCCGAGACCGCGAAGGTGGCGCCCCGCAAGTAGTCATCGACACGGACGCCCCGTCACACCATCCCGGTGTGACGGGGCGTTCGTCGTTCCCAGCGGGCGAGGAGTGCGGCAAAGGGACATGTAGTTAGGCGAACTAGGGAATCGGTGCGAGAGTGAGGCCATGCGATCCCACACCTCCCTGATGCAGCTCCGGGCCAACCCGATGGAGTGGCGGCGCCGTGGGCTGACCCCGCCCGATGCACTCCAGGCCATGGTCGAGGAACGCCTCGCACAGCCGGGTCACGCCCAGCCGGTGGGGGACCCGTCGTACCAGGACTTCTTCCGCGCCTGATCGCGGAACGTCACCACCTGACGGACGGGAGGCGCGGTGCCAGCTGGCACCGCGCCTCCCGTCTCGTTCGTGGTCCGGACTACTGCCCGATCTTGTCGTCGGCGGCCTGCTCGGCCTTGTCGACCTGGTCGCCGTGGCCACCGCCGGTGGCCTTGTCGGCCGCGTCCGCGGCCTTGCCGAGACCGGCGTCGGTCGCCTGCTCGCCCTTGTCGCTGTTCGCGAAGTCCTTGGCCTTGTCACCGAGGTCACTCATGTGGTGCTCCCTTGCTCGTCCGATCTGACACGGACGACGGTGCGCCGGGAGTGCCGGACGGGCTCCCAGGTGCGGGACCGGTTCTCCACAGGCGGGTGGCGTGCAGGTGGACAGCCGATAGACTCGGGTGGACCATCGGCCCAGCCCGCCGGTGCGGTCCTCCGCCAACGTGAGGAGAACCTCCATGCCCGCAGCAGTCATCATCGGTGCCCAGTGGGGTGACGAGGGCAAGGGGAAGGCAACCGACCTCCTCGGCTCGCGCATCGACTACGTCGTGAAGTTCAACGGCGGCAACAACGCCGGCCACACCGTCGTCGTCGGTGGCGAGAAGTACGCGCTGCACCTGCTGCCGTCCGGCATCCTGACGCCCGGCGTGACCCCGATCATCGGCAACGGCGTCGTCGTCGACCTCGAGGTCCTGTTCCAGGAGCTCGACGCGCTCCGTGCCCGTGGTGTCGACGTCTCGAAGCTCCTGGTGTCCGCGAACGCGCACGTCATCACGCACTACCACCGCACCGTCGACAAGGTGACCGAGCGGTTCCTCGGCAAGCGCCAGATCGGCACCACCGGCCGCGGCATCGGCCCGACCTACGCCGACAAGATCAACCGCGTCGGCATCCGCATCCAGGACATCTTCGACGAGAACATCCTGCGGCAGAAGGTCGAGGCGGCCCTCGACCAGAAGAACCACCTGCTGGTCAAGGTCTTCAACCGTCGCGCGATCGACGCGGACGAGGTCGTCGAGTCGCTGCTGTCCTTCGCCGAGCGCCTGCGCCCGATGGTCGCCGACACCGCGCTCGAGATCCACCGCGCGCTCGAGCGCGGCGACACCGTCCTGTTCGAGGCCGGCCAGGCCACGATGCTCGACGTCGACCACGGCACCTACCCGTTCGTGACGTCGTCGTCGGCGACCGCCGGTGGCGCCGCGACCGGTTCGGGCATCGGCCCGGGCAAGCTCGAGCGCATCATCGGCATCGTCAAGGCGTACACGACCCGCGTCGGCGCCGGTCCGTTCCCGACCGAGCTGTTCGACGAGTCGGGGGAGTTCCTCCGCGCCAACGGCTTCGAGTTCGGCACCACGACCGGTCGTCCGCGTCGCTGCGGCTGGTACGACGCCCCGATCGCCCGGTACACGGCCCGCATCAACGGTGTGACCGACTTCGTGCTGACGAAGCTCGACGTGCTGACCGGCCTCGAGACCATCCCGGTCTGCGTGGCGTACGAGGTCGACGGCCAGCGCGTGGACGAGGTCCCCGTGAACCAGTCGGACTTCCACCACGCGAAGCCGATCTACGAGGAGTTCCCCGGCTGGACCGAGGACATCACCGGCGCCCGCTCGTTCGACGACCTGCCGAAGACCGCGCAGGACTACGTGCTCGCGGTCGAGGCGATGTCGGGCGCGCGGATCTCGGCGATCGGCGTCGGCCCGGGCCGTGACGCGATCGTGGTCCGCCACGACCTGCTCGGTACCGGCGAGACTGCTGCGTGAGCATGCGGATCCTGTTCGTCTGCAGCGGCAACATCTGCCGCTCGCCCCTCGGCGCCCAGGTGCTCGAGGCTCGGCTCGGCCCGGACGCCCCGGCGTTCACGGTCGAGTCGGCCGGCACCATCGCCGACGACGGCGCCCTGATGGACGAGACGGCTGCGGCGCAGTCCGCCCGACTCGGCGGTGACCCCACGACGCACCGGTCGCGCTACCTGACCGAGCAGATCGCGGCGTCGGCCGACCTCGTGCTCACCGCGGAGCGCTCGCACCGTGCGGCCGTGGTGTCGCTCGCGCCGCGGGCAGCGAAGCGGGCGTTCACGATCAAGCAGTTCGCGCGGGTGCTCGACGGGCTCGAGCCGGGCGACCTGGCCGGCATCGAGACCGCGCAGGACCTGGTCGACCGGGTCGCTCGGCTCCGGGGGACCGTGCTGCCGCCCGCCGACCCGGCTGACGACGACGTGGACGACCCCTACCGTCGGTCCGAGGACACGCACGTGCGGGTCGCCGACGAGATCGACGCGGCGCTCACGCCCATCGCGGACGCCTTGCGCGCGCTGCGCTGACCCCGCCCCACTCCGGGAACGACGAAGCCCCCGCCTCGGTGGCGGGGGCTTCGTCGCGTCTGCTCACGCCTCCGGCAGGCGGTACGTCCCGACGGTGATCGTGTGCGCGCCCTGGCCGGCCAGCTGTCGCACCACGGCGTCGGTGCGTGCCCGGTTCGGCACGGCGTGCTTCCGGGCCAGGTCCATCACGAGGCCGCGCAGTTCGTTGTCGTTCGTCACCACGGCCGTCGTCGCCGAACGTCCGGTCGGTGTCGTGCTCGTGCTGCGGTCCTCCGGGTTGACGTACGCAGCGGCGTCGCCGGAGTAGAACACGCACGAGTCGACCCACTGCGGCCCGTTGCCGTCCGCGTCGGCCAGGAACCGCTGCAGGCGTCGGGCCTGCTGGCGGACCTGACGGGTCGGGGCGTTCCCACCGGACTGCACGCGGACCTGCCACCAGTGCTCGACGTCGTCAGCGTGGTCGAGGACGCGACGACTGCGCACCTGGATCGCGAAGGACCCGGTCAGCGACGACTCGTCGAGCAGGTTGCGGAAGGCGTGGTGCACGGCGCTCGGCTTGCGACCGTCGAACACGATCCCGTTCCACCGCTTGTTCTCGATGACCAGCACGTGCCCGGACTCGAACACGAGCACGTGGTCGAGCTGTGCGGCGTAGCTGCGATCACGGTCCCGCTCGCCCTGGGCCACGGGCACGAAGACGACGTTGGTCAGCAGCGCGCCGTTGATGCCGGCGGCCTTGCAGACCTCGAGGATCGTGCGCTGCGAGGCCTCCTCCCACCGCATGCCCGTCCGGGCGAGGGCACGACCGGCCTCGGCCTCGGTGAGGGCCTGCTGCCGGGCGGCCTCGACACCGGCGAGCTGACGGCCGTGCTCGGCCTCGGCGGCGGCGGTCTGCTCGCGGTGTTCCCGCTCGAGGGTGCCGGTGCGGTGGTCCAGCCGGACCTCGGCGTCGGACAGGGCGGCACGGTGGGAGGACTGGGTCCGCCGCAGGACGATCACCAGGACGACCACGACGATCGCGAGCCCCCCGGCGACCACCCACGGCACGAGGTCGCTGGTCATGGGACCACCTCACCACGACGCAGCGCGCGCGGGGCCGCGGGCTGCGGCGAGTCCGGCAGGACGCCGTGCGGTCAGCGCGGCCAGGCCGGTCCGGGCTCAGCGCGGCCAGGTCGCGACGACCGCCACCGCGTTGAACAGCACGTGCGCCACGATCGCGCCCCCGATGCGGTTCGTCATCGCGACCAGGGTGCCGGTGAGCAGCCCGAGCACGAAGGTCGTCAGGAACACCTGCACCCCGCCGAGCGACGTCGTCGCCGACCCCAGGAACAGGTGCGCCAGCGCGAACAGGAACGCCGTCACGAGCACGGCCAGCCAGCGCGTCCGCGGAGTGAGCTCGGCGGCGAGCAGGCGCTGGAACAGTCCGCGGAAGAACAGTTCCTCGAGCACGGGGCTGATCAGCACGATGCCGACCGCCGACACGAGCAGCAGCCCGACGTCGGGGGTGCCGAGCGACGGTGCGGGCTGCAACCCGGTCGTCCCGGTGAACGACAGCGCGAGCACGGCGTCGAACACCCGCGCCAGGATGACGATCCCGAGCGCGAACACGAGGTCGCCGAGCTCGATGCGGAACCGCCCGAACAGGTCGCGGCCCGTGCGACGAACGACCCAGATGATGCCGAACACCAGCGGCACCCAGACCGCGACGTTGCCGAGCAGCACCTGCAGCACCGGGCCGGGGATGGCTCCGCGCAGCGTCAGGTTGCTGACGATCCGGGCGAGCACGACGGCCACGACGAGGGCGATCAGCAGGGCGACGAGGTCGCGTTGCCGGGTGGTCGAGGGCTCGGTGGCGGCCGCTTCCGGCTCGGAGGTCATGGGGCGAGCGTAGAGGACGACCGACGCGGATCGGCGAGAACAGCCGAGCAGACCTCATCCGTGTGACACTATTCACTAGCCGACTGCTGGGAGAACCCCTGCGGAGCCTGTGCGGGACCACGGGAACGGCGAGGATCGGGGAAGGCGGGCCGCGTGGAACTGCGCGACTACATCACTGTGCTCCGCAAGGGGTGGGTGCTCATCGTGGTGCTCGCCCTGGTGGGCGTCGCGGCGGCTGCAGGGTTCTCCCTGCTGAAGAAGCCGGTCTACTCCGCCTCGGCACAGGTGTTCGTCTCCACCGAGACGTCGGGCAGCGCGAGCGACCTGGCGCAGGGCAACACGTTCACGCAGCAGCGCGTGCTGACGTACTCGAACCTGGTGCAGACGCCGATCGTGCTCCTGCCGGTCATCTCGTCGCTCGGGCTCGACATGAACGCCGACCAGCTGGCGACGATGGTCTCGGCGACGGCGCCGACGAGCACCACGCTCATCTCGATCACCGTGCAGGGCACCGACCCGGTGCAGGCGACCGAGATCGCCAACGCGACCTCGCAGAGCCTGACGAACGTGGTGCAGGACATCGAGGCCACGGACGCGAACGGCACGAGCACCGTCAAGCTCACCCGCGTGAAGCAGGCCGACGTGCCGCTCAAGCCGGTCAGCCCCAACGTCCCCGTGAACATCGCCCTCGGTCTGCTCGTCGGTCTGGCGCTCGGCGTCGGCATCGCCGTGCTGCGCGAGACGCTCGACAACCGCGTCCGCGTCGAGACCGACGTCGAGAAGATCAGCGACAAGCCGGTCGTCGGCGGCATCGCGTTCGACAGCAAGGCATCCGAGCGGCCCCTGATCGTGCAGGTCGACCCGCGCAGCCCGCGTGCCGAGTCCTTCCGCACGCTCCGCACGAACCTGCAGTTCCTCGACCTCGGCACCGGCTCGCGCACGTTCGTCATGACGTCGTCGATGCAGTCCGAGGGCAAGAGCACCACGGTCGCGAACCTGGCGATCGCGCTCGACAGCGCCGGCTTCAAGGTCATCCTGATCGACGCCGACCTCCGCCGCCCCCGCGTCGGCGAGTACATGGAGGTCGACAGTGCTGTCGGCCTGACCGACGTGCTCATCGGTCGTGCGACCCTCGAGGACGTCGCACAGCCCTGGGGCCGTGGCAACCTGGTCGTGCTCCCCGCCGGTCAGATCCCGCCGAACCCGTCGGAGCTCCTCGGCTCGAAGGCCATGCAGGACCTCATCACGACGCTCGAGCAGCAGTTCGACTACGTGCTGTTCGACGCACCGCCGCTGCTGCCCGTCACCGACGCCGCGATCCTGTCGAAGAAGGCGTCCGGCGCCATCCTCGCGGTCGCGTCCGGCAAGACCCACAAGGGCCAGCTCGCCGCTGCGGTCGCGTCGCTCGAGAACGTCGGCGCCCCGATCGCCGGCTTCGTCATCACGATGATGCCGGTCAAGGGCCCGGGCGCGTACGGCTACGGCCGGTACGGCTACGGCTACGGGTACGGCCTGGACGAGGCGGAGCCGCCCCAGCCGACCACCAAGGCGCCGAAGAAGGCGCGGGGCAAGCTCGGCACGCTGCGCCGAGCCGACCGCTGAGACCAGGGGGACGACATGCGTGCAGGCCGGGGGGCCCGAGGCCTCGGCGACACCACGAGACGCAACACCCTGATCGGCGCCGCCGTCGCGGTGGTGCTGCTCGTCGTGGTCGACGTCGTGCTCGTCGCGATGGCGCTCGGCCACACCACGCCCGGAGCCGTCGGCACACCCCGTCCCGCCCCCACGTTCGGGGTGTCGCCCGAGGGGACGCCGTCGGCGTCCCCCACCCCGTCGCCGAGCGCGACCGCACAGGGCGAGGCGGCGGGGGAGAGCCGCCGCCTGCTGTCCGCAGTGGACGGACGGGAGGCATGGCGCGCCTCCAGTGCGACCTGTCCCGTCGCGCAGGTGGTGCTGGAGCACACCGTCGACGGGGGAGCGACGTGGACGCCCGTCACGCTCGGTGAGGACGTGCGCGCCCTGTGGGGCATGCGTGCGACGACCGACGGGCTGTCGCTGCTCGAGGCCGTCGGTGACGACTGCGCGCCGACGGAGCGGACGACCACGGACGACGGTGCGACCTGGAAGGCGGCCGCTGCCGGCGCGGCAGGCGCCGGCATCACGCCGGACGGCGTGCGACTCGGCAGCACCACGGTGGCGAACCCGTGCCCGCAGCCGCTCGACGCGTTCCAGGGCACCACCACCACGGTCGTCGTCTGCGACGGCCAGGTGGAGTGGCGGACCGGGACCGCGGCGTGGGTGGACGTGCCGCTCGGCGGCGTCCGCGGTGTCGCGGTCGACGGGAGCTCGTACACGCTCGCGCGCATCGGGAACCCGGAGTGCGACGGCGTGCAGTTCGAGACGATGACGGCGGTCGGCGTGACGCCGGCGACGCCGACCACCCCGGTCGGGTGCAGTGACGCGCGGACCGAGGGGCCGATCGCGATCGACCGCGCCGGTCAGGCCGTCTGGATCTGGGCGGGTGACGAGGTGCTCGTGTCCACGGACGGCGGCAAGACGTGGTGAGCCGGAGGTCCTGGTGACCGTGCAGGGCGAGCGCGCCGCGACCACTCCGGCGAGCACGCTGGAGTGGAGCCGTCGGTACTCGCGCCGCGTGCTGGTCACCGACCTGCTCGCCCTGATCTGGGTCGTCTTCGGCGTGCAGATCGCCTGGCTCGGCTTCAGCTCGAACCTCACGACCAACACCGCCGACCTGCGCTTGAGCTACTTCGCGATCTCGATCGTCGTCATCGCCGTGTGGATGACCGGCCTGGCCGTCTACGACACCCGAGGGCCGCGCGTCATCGGTGTGGGCAGCACGGAGTACCGCCTGGTCGCCGACGCCAGCGTGCGCGTCTTCGGTTTCATCGCCATCGCGGCGTACCTGCTCCGCGTCGACCTGGCCCGTGGGTACGTCCTCATCGCGTTCCCCGTCGGCATCCTCGTCCTGCTGCTGTCCCGCTGGATGTGGCGCCAGTGGCTCGTGGCCGAGCGGAAGCACGGCGGGTACTCCGCCAGGGTGCTGCTCGTCGGCTCGACCGCGAGCGTCCTGCACATCGGCCGCGAGCTCGCACGCTCACCGGAGGCCGGCTACCGCGTGGTCGGCGCTGCCGTGGCCAGCGGCACGAGGGGCGTGCTGCCCGGCTCCACCATCGAGAGCCACGGTGGCATCGACGACGTCGCCGAGGCCCTCGCGGCCACCGGCGCCGACACGGTCGTCATCACCAGCTCCGACGACCTGCCGCCGGAGCGCGTGCGGCAGCTCAGCTGGTCGCTCGAGCCCGGCCGGCAGCACCTGGTGGTCGCACCGAGCCTGACGGACATCGGTGGTCCCCGCATCCACACCCGCCCGGTGCAGGGTCTGCCCCTCATCCACGTCGAGACACCGACCTACTCCGGCCGGAAGCTCTACACGAAGCGTGCCTTCGACCTGGTCGGCTCGGCGCTGCTCATCATCGTGCTCTCCCCGGTCCTGATCCTGCTCGCGATCCTGGTGAAGGCCGGCTCTCCAGGGCCGGTCTTCTTCCGCCAGGAACGTGTCGGGCTCAACGGTGGGACCTTCCACATGATCAAGTTCCGCTCCATGGTGGTCGACGCCGAGGCCCGCCTGCAGGAACTCAGCGCGCTCGACCGAGCAGAGGGCAACACCGTCCTCTTCAAGATGAAGAACGACCCCCGCGTCACCCGTGTCGGTGCGTTCATGCGGCGGTACAGCCTGGACGAGGTGCCGCAGCTGTTCAACGTGCTGCTCGGCAACATGTCGCTCGTCGGGCCTCGCCCGCCGCTCGCCAGCGAGGTCGAGCGGTACGACTCCCACGTCCATCGGCGCTTCCTCGTGAAGCCGGGGATGACGGGGCTGTGGCAGGTCAGCGGACGGTCGGACCTGTCGTGGGAGGACTCGGTGCGGTTGGACCTCTACTACGTGGAGAACTGGGCCATCGTCGGGGACCTGGTGATCCTCTGGCGGACTGCGCGCGCTGTAGTGCGCTCGCAGGGGGCCTACTGATGACCGCCAGGGATGCCGCGTCCCCGTCTCTTGGTGGCCAGGCGGCTCGTGGTGCCGGAAGTACCATGCTCGGGCAGGTCATCCGCATCGCCCTGCAGCTGCTCTCCGTCGTCGTGCTGGCCCGATTCCTCGACCCCAGGGACTACGGCATCGTCGCGATGGTCACGGCGGTGATCGGTATCGCCGACGTCGTGCGCGACTTCGGCCTGTCTTCCGCCGCGGTGCAGGCGGCCTCACTCAGCAAAGCTGAACGAGATCAGCTCTTTTGGACGAACACCGGCCTGGGTGCTCTGCTCACCGGACTGTGCTGTTTATGCGCTCCGCTCCTCGCGGCTCTGTATGGCGACCAATCGATCGTCGCGGTGACGATTGCGCTTTCAGGCACCTTTCTCGTCAACGGTATGGCCAGCCAATACCGAGCCAGCTTGATGAGATCGTTACAATTTGGACGGGTCGCGACGGCGGACGTGTTGGCAGCTGCAGTGGGGCTCGCGGCGGCGGTTGTCTACGCGATCTTGTCACCGACCTACTGGGCCATCGTGGTGCAACAGACGAGCGTGGCGGTCGTGGGGCTTCTAGTTGTGGTTGGTTTCGCGCGATGGTTGCCTGGTCGTCCTCGTAAGGCGGTGCCGCTTCGTCGCTTCTACCGGTACGGCGGGAATCTGAGTGCCGCGCAACTTATGGTGTACCTCACCAGCAATCTTGATTCGGTCCTGTTGGGCGTCATGGCCGGGCCGACGGTCCTCGGGCAGTACAATCGAGCTTTCCAGCTGTTCATGTTGCCGCTACGGCAGATCAGCGCACCCGCCACGCGCGTCGCATTACCGGTGCTGTCGCGACTGCAACACGACGCCAAACGATTCGATGAATTCCTGTTGCGGGGACAAGCCGTTGTCGTCCACGTCGTGGTCTTCGCCTTGATGTTCGCGGGCGCCTTCGCAGATTCGCTGATCCCCTTGGTGCTCGGCCCTGGGTGGGAAGGCGTCATCCCGATCTTCCAAATCCTGACATTCGCTGGGATAGCGCAGGTTGCGGGATACGCCTCCTACTGGGTCTTCCTGGCGAGGGGGCTGACCGGTTCCAATCTCCGCTTCTCGCTCGCGACTCGGCCCTTCTTCATTGCAGCCATCGTCGTCGGGAGTTTCTACGGGGCGGCAGGGACTGCTGTTGGGGTGGCCGCAGGGACCGCGCTGGCTTGGGTGGCTGGCCTCGCGTGGGTGTCGCGCGTCGCAGAGGCGCCTGGAATCCAGATGTTCATCAACGCGGCGCGTCCGGTCCTGGTGTACGGCGTAGCGAGCTACGGCGCCTCCTGGGCGATCCGACAATACGACCTCAGCTCCGCTCCTGTCGGTGTCACGGGTATCGGCCTCGTCGCAGTACTCGCGATGGCATGTATGGCGTACTTCTCCTGGCCCGGATTCCGGAGGGATGTGCGCGGTTTGGCGCAGGTTGTGTCTTTGATGAAGTCCAGGGGAAGGCTCAGCGGGTCATGATTGAGAACGTCACGGGGGTTCCAGTCTTGTTCTGGAACCCGCGGGAAAAGGCAGGTCCAGGAATCGCGGGACGCCGTGTGAGGTACGGGCGCCGGGTGCAGAACTTCGGTGACTTACTCGGCCCGCTCGTAGTGCGGCGCATGGTTGCACGCCTTGATCTCGCTCGACCTGTCTTTCCCAGGCGCCGACGTCTGGTAGCGATAGGTTCCGTCATCCATCTGGCGCGGGGGAAGGATGTCATATGGGGAGCCGGCGTGAACGGCAAGATGTTGCATGCGCTGGGCAGAGTCCAAACCCTGGATGTTCGGGCCGTTCGAGGGCCTCGGACGCGCGAGCGCTTGTTATCGCTTGGAGTGCCCTGCCCGCCAATTTACGGCGATCCGGCACTGCTGATCCCTCACCTGATGCAGGCCGATCACGATGGCCGACCGCAAGAGCGCGACATCGCGCTGACGCATGTTCCAAACCTGAACGACCGCGAGAGCCACGGTCCGGTGACGCTCGATCCCCGGTCCTCGTTGGAAGATTGCATCGATCGCATCAGGCGTAGTGAGCTGGTGGTCGGGTCGTCGCTTCACGGCGTCATCATTGCGGAAGCGTTCGGGGTGCCAGCGATATTGATCGCTCCCAAGCACGAGGACATGTTCAAGTACGAGGACTACTACGGCGGAACTGGGCGTCAGTCGTTCCAAGTGGCCGGAAGCATTGATGAAGCGGTCAACGCTGAACTCAACGACCCGCCGGTGTTCGACCCTGCTGCGCTGATGGGGGCTTTCCCAGTAGACCTGTGGCGAGCTTGAACCTGGCTGTTCCGCGACCAGCGCACGGTCCGGTCACGCAGTTCTGACGATCTGCGACA
Source organism: Curtobacterium sp. NPDC087080 (assembly GCF_044745105.1). Taxonomy (NCBI): domain Bacteria; kingdom Bacillati; phylum Actinomycetota; class Actinomycetes; order Micrococcales; family Microbacteriaceae; genus Curtobacterium; species Curtobacterium sp. NPDC087080. The sequence continues at coordinate 209,174 of NZ_JBIUZP010000002.1, forward strand.
GGCCGTCTCGGAAACGCTCCTCCGAAAACTCTCTTGCCCGCTCCTGAAGCCGTCCCGCACGCGTCCGATCGTCGGCGGCACGGATCGCGGCGTCGAAGTCCGTACCGGTTGCAGTCGGGTCGAAGAACACGTTGCCCTCCCCTGTCTCCCGCAGGATGGGCTCGTCTGCGCAGAGTGCCACGACGCCCTGGCTGTTGGCCTCGAGGATCGGCCAACAGAACCCCTCGTACTTTGAGGTCTGGATGAGAAGACGCGAGGATCGGTATTCCTCGAGGAGCGTCGCGTCCGGAACGTTCTGCACAGTACGGACTTGACTCGAAGGATGACCGTTTGCCCGGATTATGAGCTGTTCCTCCGGTGTCAACGACGGTCCAATGATGACGAGATCGAGTTGTTGCGTCAATTGTCGATTGAGTTCGCACCAAGTCCTGATAGCAAGATCTCGGCGCTTCCGCCAACCCACGGTCGAAACGATCAGGGCTTGAGTCCGGTCCTCCCGGTCGACGCTGTGCTCGAGGAATCGATCGTCCAGGGGATTCGGCAGCACGGGGTCGCCTGTTCTCCCCGTCAGGCGCTCGAGATCGCTGGCGGTTGCGCGACTGACCGAAACGATCGTGCCGGCTCGTGCAAGAGATGACAGGATCCATCTCTGGAGGATCCTCCCGCTACCACGCGTCTGATGCTCGGGCAACTCGCCTACAGCGGCACGGACGGCGATGAGGTCATGGCATGTGACGATCGCCCTCTCCGTTGACCTCAGGAAGGTGAGGTACGGGCTGTCGCTGTGGTCCGCGACGTGGATGATCCCTTCGCGGTCGAGCCGCCGGAGACGAAACGGGAAGAGCAGATACTTCTCTACGTAGCCGACCCATTTCTGTAGACGGCGAGGAGCGCGTTTGCTCAGGATCGACGGGGGCCTCACGATCTCCGGTCGGTAGCCGAGCGCCTCGTAGGAGCGAGCGAGCAGTTGTGTGTAGCGGTGCATGCTCGGATTGTGACTCTGATGTGCGCCGATGATGAATACGCCACTGCTGTCAGCCACTGATTCGCTCCCTGGTCGACTCTTGATCGGCAGTGTCGCCCGCGTCGCTTGCGCGGACCGATGCCTTTTCGCGGAAGAACCTGTCGAAGGACCGAGTGAACGGAAGGATGAGGAGGAGCACTGCGGAGAGCAGAATGATCCGGTTGACCCGTTGGAGCATGCCGAGCGCACCAAGTTCAAAGAGAGTGGTCGAGAAGACGAACACACACGCTATGAGGAGCGAGTACGGACGACGCGACGCTAGTCCGATCCCCAAAAGAACTGTGGCGATACCCATCAACCCGTTCTCAACGAACACTCCGGGCCAGCCGCCGAGAGCATACCCCTCAGCCGTAGAGCCGGCGGCCAACGAGACATCCTGATACTGGTGCGGGATCGACGAGGTGCGCACCTCGCGTGTCCATCTCTGACCGAGAGCGACATCCTCCGACATTCCCGGGACAACGTATGAGACCGATCGAGAGAGTAAAGCCGGAGCAGACAGCCAGTTGTTGGGTCCGTGTGCCAGCGCGTCCTGCACCGCGCTCACGCCGTCGAATCGCTCGATCAGGGCCACTGACTGTGCCTGAATCTTGCCCAAGGGGCCGGGGTTCACCGCCTCGACACGTTCCGCTGTGTCGATTCCCTTGAGCGGCTGAATGATGAGGAAGCCGATGAGCACGAGGGAACCGAGGAGCAGCAACCGCCTCCTCAGGTGCGGGACACCTCTCCGGTTCCATCGAAGGACGAGCGCCAGCGCCGGGACGATCAACGCGGTCTTCGAACCCTCGCCGAGAGCCGTGACGACCTCCCCGAGAAGGACCGGGACCAACACGAGCGGGAGAGCGCTGTTGCGTCGGTCACGGACCAGGAGGATCAGCATGCCCCCGCCGATCGGTGCGAACGACCTCGCGATCGATGACACTGCCTCGAAGTCCTCAGCGAGAGGCAGGCGGAAGAGCCAGCCGACGCACCAGAAGGTGAAGGCGGCGTACACCAGTGCGCGTGGCTCGCCCTCGGTCACAGGAGTGAAGTTGACTCGATGCTTTGGGAGCAATGTCAGAGCGAGGACGACCGCGACCGTGAAGACGAGCTGACCCGCGCAGACCAGCGCCAGTACGTGCATCAGCGCTTCGGCGTAGCCAACACCCATCATCCGCGAGTCCGCCAGCTCATCCGCGGTCGTTGGGCGCGCGATTACGAGGTAAGCCGGTCGCGCCACGTAGGCGAGGCCCCAGAACACGGCTTGCCCGGTGAGGATCACACTGAGCGGGCCCTTGACATGTCTGGCGATACGAAGCTGCACGACCAACATCAGCGCTTCACAAGCGATCAAGGCCCACGTCGTGATTTCAGGCGTCATGATTCATCCAGGTGTGCCGCAATCTCTCGTGCACGATCGGCGTAGGTGTACGGTCCTTCAATCATCTTCCGCCAGCCGTTCGAGGCGACGGCGGAACTCGTGCGCTGGTCCCTGACAAGTTTCGGAATCAGATCCCAGAGCTCATCGCGATCCTCGAAGAAGAATGCTTCAGATCCTTCGTCGAAGAGTTCAAGGTGCTCTGAGGTACGCTCACCGACGAGCAGCTGACCGGTCGCGGGTGTTTCGAAGGTCCTGTTCGTGTGGGCGTCACGATTGTCGGAGTTCAGGAGAACCAATCCGATCTGCATCGAGTTCGCCGCGGCTGTGTACTTCTCACGTAGGGCCAAAGGCCTGAGGGACACGCCGCGCTTCCCTAAGGGGTACGAACGACGCCACCTCGGTCCGTAGACGATGCTGTCTCCCCGCACGTGAGTAGCGAGGTCGCTCGGAAGGGTGACGCGATCCGGCCGTGCCGCCCCGATGAAGCCGACCTTGAAGTGGCGCTTTTCGAACGAGGTCGTCCTGTGGCGATATCGAGGATCGAAAGCTCCCCAGATGTACAAGACGTCGCGCGCGCCCCTCGAATACAGCTCGGGAACGTTATGTCGTTTGGTGGTGACGATGAGGTCCCACTCCGACTCGTGCATCAGGTACCGAGGAGAGGTGTTCTCTGGATTGCTCACGTCATCGAAGGACAGATGCGCCTTCCTTCCTGGAAGTTCCAGGATGCGCGTCTGGTCGTGATGAATCGTCTTGATGGCGAGCGTGAGATCTGGGGACCAGGATGTGGTCGCGCTCGTCAACTCGGCGTCGAACCGACGTTGCTCGGCCGGTGCGACTTGTTGGAGGCGTCGCTTGTACCACCAGTTTGAGCTGCCCTTAGAAGCATGCACGACACGCGCAGTGCTGACCGACCTCACATCGAAGCCTGCATGCGCAAAGCCTTCGCGGACGCTCCTCGCATTCCGTCCGAGACTCATGTCGCCGAGTACTAGGACCCTCATGGTCGTTCCTTTGACATCGTTGTTGTAGCCCTTTGTCGATGAGGGGGATACGTGCCAGCAAGGGACTCGTAAACCGCGATGTGCGCTGCGATCGCTTCCGGCCAGAATCGGCGCCGGAGCGAGGGACGGTCCGAGCGGACATCCTGGATGCTGGCTTCGAGCAGATCAGCGGCGTCGAGGGGAGGGGTGAACAGACGCACCCATTGCTCACCGAATTCGTCCTGCAAGGCTCTGTTCGAGGGAGTGACCGGTACGAGGAGTGGCTTCCCCAGGCTCAGCGCGAGGATGGCTGCTCCTGAGTTGTACATCTCTGGGTTCGGAAGCACCACCCATCGCGTTGCTCGGATGGCAGCTTGCAGGTCGGGTTCGGACAGGAAATGTGGTTCGACATCGATGTTGCCCGGTCCGGAGGATGCTGCATCGCGGAGGTGTGCGGCGTACGCAGTAGACGCTTGGCCGACCAAACGGAGCGAGAACTCCGCTGGCATCTGGTTGAAAGCCCCGATGAGTTGCTCGATCGCTTTGTACGGTCGGAGAAGGCCGAAGAAGAGGAAATCACATCGCTTCGCTGCTGCAAGTGCCTCCTCCGGTACCTCGACCTGTTTGTACTCGCCGTGAAGAATTGTGGACGACGCAATGTCGAGGTCGTTTTCGGGCGACGCATTGATGTAGACAACGTGATCTACGCGGCTGCGGAATAGGCGAAGGAACAGGCGTTCGAGAGCCCCGCCGTTTTCATGCGGATCGCGATTGTGCTGCGTCCAGACGATCTTCGCTCGGAGTCGGCGTGGTAGCAGGAAGAAGACAATTGCAAAGCAGTACTTCGCAACCCTCTTCGGCCGACTGCCACCCCGGATCAAGCTCTCCGGCCAATGAACATGAAGCACGTCGACCTTGCGGCCGACGAGTTTGATCCGGTCGAGCAGGAGAAGGTCCGTCACCGGTCGTAGGCCGGCGGCCAACATCGAGATGTAGGGATTTGTCTCGGAGGTCATCTCCGGGACGGACAGCATCACGGTCAGGCGCGATCGATTCCTGTTCCGTCGACGCCTCTGCGTCGAGATTTTCACCTCTTGGTCCTCATCCGGCGTTCCGAGGAAGACAGCCGAGATCGAGTTGTGTAGATGTCCGTGAGTGATCTTCGAATGGCGTCATCGCCAAATTCACGGTCACTCAACCGCAGCGCGGCTTCGCTGAAGTTCTTGTAGTCCGGCGAGTGAAGGATCTGATGGACGGCCGCGGCGACGGCGCCCGCATCGCCGTCAGGAGTGACGATCCCCGCCCCGTTGTCGCGGACCTTTCCGGCGAGAGCGGACGACTCGGACACCACCACGGGGACACCCGAAGACAAGGCGGCGACCAGTACATTGCCCCAGGGTTCGGCCTCCGCCGTCAGGACGAAGACTCCGGCTCGACGGAGCCGGTCCGGAACGTCCGATGCAGGGAGAGTGCCCTCGTACCGCAGGTTGGTCAGCTCGCGGTGGAGGGCGGCCTGCAATTCGCCCTGGTCTGGCCCGATCAGTGCGTACTGCTCTGGCCAGCCATGTCCGAGAGCGGCGGCGGCCGCGTCGGCGAAGACCCCGACTCTCTTTCGGGGATGGAGCCTTGCGAGGAACAACGCCTCAAGCGTGGAGGGAGCCTGTAGCGCGTTGCCCGGGTTCGGCGCGGTCACGCCTCGGAGGAGTGGGTTGCCGAGGACAGCGATGCTGCCGGGACGGATGTTGAACCTTCGTTCCAGGTCGTCGCGTTCTTTGCCGGTGAGAGCAAGGATGACGTCCGCACCCCTCATGAGCGGACCGAGGGCGAGGTCGAAGATGCGGTGCGGGACGCTCGAACGGGAGGTGAGCATTCCGTGAGGCTGCGCGATCACCGGCTTGTGCAGGACGAACGCGAAGAGGAGCGCCAGTATCGGGAGCGGCTCGCGGCCGACACTGATGTGCACGACGCGGGCGCGGTGGATGGCTCGAAGGAGGCTACCGGCCGCGCGGAACGAGAAGATCGACGGTGTTCCCAGCCGAGCGATCATCGAGACCGGTGGAGAGGCTGTCAGATACCGTCGTCCTGCGGTGTCCTTGAAGCTGTCGGCCGTTAGGTGAGGTGCGAATAAGACAGACGACGGGAAGACTGCGCTCATCAATTCGATCTGAGCACGGGCTGTGTCGAACGGTCCGCCGTATCGACCCGTACTGCTACCGAGAGCGACCACTCGGAGAACTCCGTCTTCGCGCTCTGCCCGCTTGCTCATGCTTGCTGCTGACGGAAGCGCGGGCGGGTCACGTACGCGGAACGGTCGCTACCGAGCACGGTGTTGCATGGCACGTTCTGCTGCACGACTGTCATGGGCTCGATGAGCGACGACCTGCCGATCGTGACGCCTCCCAGGATCATGCATCTGGATGTGACCCATGTGCCCGCCTCAATGAGGATCGGTCGTGTCACGAGGCCCATATCTGACCTGTGGCGGTGGCTGCCGGTGGTCAAGAAGCTCTCCTGAGAGATGACGACGTCGTGCTCGATCACGACCTGATCTTGGTTGTGAATCCAGACCCCCTCTCCGATCCAGGTGTCTGCACCGACGACGAGCTTCCAAGGGAACCGCACACGCGTTCGCGGGCGGAAGATGACTCCCGGTCCGATCTGCGCTCCGAAGAGGCGGAGGACCGTGACCCGCAGTCGCGAGCTAATCTGCCAAGGATTCGTGACGAACAGCAGTTCGGCCACGCTCCATGCATAGACGCGGACTCGCGACACCCCCCAGGTCTGGCGATCGCCGGGTGCATCACGTAGACGCACGATCGGAGGGAAGACCGATGTGTCATCCGCTCTCATAAGTGGCCCCTGTCTTTGGTCGCTGGCGCCGCGCCAGCATGTCGAGCGGCCGAGCCACCCGAGCGTCCCTCGTGTACATAGTAAGCAGGTGCGTGCGGAGGGCCCACTCGGAGCGTCAGCCGGATGGCGAGCCCGGCCCGCTGGGCAAATCAGGTGCAAAGTGAGCACCTGTTACCATCGCGTGTGCAGAGCGCTGGATCCGTGACGGTCGTCGGGCTCAACTACGGACCCGAATCAACGGGGATAGCCCCGTACACCAGCGGGTTGGCCAGGGAACTCGCTTCTCGTTCGTGGCGTGTCCGGGTGCTGAGCGGATTCCCGCACTACCCGCAATGGCGCTTCGTTGACGGGCCGATCCCGCGTTCGCGAACCTCTGTCGAGGACGGGGTGATGGTGGTCAGACGTCGTCATCGCCTCCCGGCGAAGCCCGGTGGCATGGCCCGTGCGCTTTCCGAACTGTCCTTCGGCGTCGCGGCGGTCTCGACACCCTTCGGGCGGCCAGACGTCGTCGTCCTGGTGTCACCAGCGCTCATCTCGTCCGCGGTCGCGTTGGTGAAGGCGCGTCTCGTGACGCGGCGTCCGGTGGTGGTGTGGGTGCAGGACTTGTACACCCTCGGCCTTCGAGAGCTCGGTGGCGGGGGTTCGAGCCTCTCGAGCCTGGTCGTCGCCGCGATCGAGAGATGGACACTGCGCTCTGCCGACTCCGTCGTCGTCATCCATGAGCGGTTCCGCGACACCATCGTCGAGGAACTCGGTGTTCGTCGTGCCTCCGTCGCGGTCGTCCGGAACTGGTCCCACCTCGACGACGACTGGCAGGTCGATCGCGACGCGTCACGCGCAGCTCTCGGTTGGGGGCCGTCGGAATTCGTCGTGCTGCACGCCGGGAACATGGGCGTGAAGCAAGGGCTCGAGAACGTCGTGGAAGCAGCACGTCTGGCCGCTGCGATCGGTGCGAAGGTGCGCTTCGTCCTGCTCGGAGACGGGAACCAGCGGTCGGCCCTCGCTGAACTCGCTGCCGGAGTTCCCAACATGGAGATGATCGGATCGCTCCCCGATGATGAGTTCCGCGATGCGCTGGCATCGGCGAACGCACTGTTGGTGAACGAGCGTGCTGGTGTGGCGGGGATGGCCGTTCCGAGCAAGCTCACCTCGTACTTCAGCACGGGGCTGCCTGTCATCGCCGCCACCGATTCCGGCAGCGTCACCGAGAGCGAGGTCCTCCTCGCGGGAGCCGGGCCGATCGTGCCCGCCGGAGATCCCCAAGCTCTGCTCGACGCTGCGCTGGCGCTTGCCGGTGACGCTCAGCGAGCCCGGGATATGGGGGAAGCCGGGCGACGGTTCCGGGCAGAGCGTCTGACGGCAGCGGCCTCATTCGATACATTTGCTCAGCTGTTGAAGACGCTGGCGAACGGCCGCCGTTCAACCGCGACTAGGGAATCGGGGACTGCTTGACCAAGCGCGCACTCATCACGGGCATCACCGGACAGGACGGGTCGTACCTGGCCGAACTGCTCCTCCGCAAGGGGTACGAGGTGCACGGCGTGATCCGTCGCGCGTCGACCTTCAACACCTCGCGGATCGACCACCTCTACGTCGACCCGCACAACCCGGACGCCAAGCTCTTCCTGCACTACGGCGACCTCGGTGACGGTGCTCGGCTCGTGAGCCTGCTCGGCGAGCTGAAGCCTGACGAGGTCTACAACCTCGCGGCGCAGTCGCACGTCCGCGTGTCCTTCGACGAGCCGGAGCACACCGGTGACGTGACGGGAGTCGGCTCGATGCGCATGCTCGAGGCTGTCCGCATGTCCGGCATACACACGCGCTTCTACCAGGCGTCGTCGTCTGAGATGTTCGGAGCGACCCCGCCGCCGCAGAACGAGGAGACGCCGTTCTGGCCGCGCTCGCCTTACGGCGCCGCGAAGGTCTACAGCTACTGGGTGACCCGCAACTACCGCGAGGCCTACGGGATGTACGCGGTGAACGGCATCCTGTTCAACCACGAGTCGCCTCGACGCGGTGAGACCTTCGTGACCAGGAAGATCACCCGGGCTGTGGCCCGGATAAAGGCCGGCCTCGAGGACCACCTGTACCTCGGCAACCTCGACTCCGTGCGCGACTGGGGCTACGCGGCCGAGTACGTCGAGGGCATGTGGCGCATGCTGCAAGCCGACGAGCCGGACGACTTCGTGCTGGCCACCGGTGGGAACTTCACGGTCCGCGACTTCCTCGAGACCGCCTTCTCGCACGCCGGCCTGAACTGGGAGGAGCACGTCCGGTTCGACGAGCGCTACCTCCGCCCCAGCGAGGTCGACGCGCTCGTCGGCGACGCTTCGAAGGCCAAGGAGAAGCTCGGGTGGGAGGCGACCGTCGACACCGCCGAGCTCGCTCGTATCATGGTCGACGCCGACATCGAAGCGCTCGAGCACGAGGGCCGGCCGTGGATCGACACCGTCAAGCTCGCGAGCTGGGAGTCCTGATGACCGACGTCACCTTCGAGCCGGGGCCGCTCGACCGATCGGACCGTGTCTACATCGCCGGTCACCGTGGCCTGGTCGGGTCCGCGGTCCAGCGGAAGTTCGAGGCCGAGGGGTTCTCGGACATCGTCGGTCGGACCTCTGCGGAACTCGATCTGAAGGACCGCGGAGCGGTGTTCGACTTCTTCGCGCGGGAACGTCCGAAGCACGTCGTGCTCGCCGCCGCGAAGGTCGGCGGCATCCTCGCGAACAACACCTACCCGCACGACTTCCTTAGTGAGAACCTGCAGATCCAGGTCAACGTCATGGACGCCGCGGTCGAACACGGTGTCGAGCGCCTCGTGTTCCTCGGGTCGTCCTGCATCTACCCGAAGATGGCCGATCAGCCGATCCACGAGCATGCGCTGCTCACCGGGCACCTCGAACCGACGAACGACGCGTACGCCATCGCCAAGATCGCCGGCATCCTGCAGGTGCAAGCGGTCCGACGACAGCACGGACTCCCGTGGATCTCCGCGATGCCCACGAACCTCTACGGCCCAGGCGACAACTTTTCGCCGAAGGGCTCCCACGTCCTGCCGGCGCTCATCCGTCGGTACGACGAGGCAGTGAAGAACGGTGTCGATCGAGTCGAGAACTGGGGCACGGGGACGCCTCGGCGCGAGTTCCTGCACGTCGACGACATGGCCGCTGCTGTGTTCCACCTCATCGAGCACTACGACGGTCCGGACCAGGTCAACGTCGGGACCGGTTCCGACGTGACCATCCGCGAGATCGCGGAGACCATCGCGAAGGTCGTCGGCTTCGAGGGCGAGACGGTGTGGGACACGTCGAAGCCGGATGGCACACCGCAGAAGCTGCTCGACGTGTCCAAGCTCGCCGAGGCGGGGTGGACAGCGCAGATCGGGCTCGAGGACGGGCTGCGTAGCACGATCGACTGGTTCCACGAGAACGCTGACTCGATCCGTCAGTGACTGACTGCGGACATGAGGGACCGTAAGATTGCCCTCATGTCCGACCTGCCCGAGTCGCGACGTACTGCTTCACGCCGGGGGAACAGGGCCCGGACCGTGCTGTGGATCGTCTTGGCCATCGTCTTGCTCGTCATCCTCGCCGTCGCTTGGGTGGGGGTGCGTGGTGTGCTCGCGAAGGGCCACTTGGAGAACGCCGTCGCCGACGTCCAGACGCTTCGGACCCAGCTGACGGGCGGCGACACCGCGAGCGCGGAGAACACGGCGGCGCATCTGGAGGACGAGGCCGGCGCGGCCCGCTCGTTGACCGGCGACCCGATCTGGCGCGCGTCCGAGCATGTTCCCTTCTTCGGCACCAATCTGCGTGCCGTCCGTCAGATCGCTGGCGTGGTCGACGATGTGTCGCAGGACGCGGTCAGCCCAGTCGCGAGCGTCGTCGGCAAGCTCGGTACGGATTCGTTCGCGCCGAAGAACGGCAAGGTCGACCTGCAGCCCCTTGTGCAGGCGCAAGCACCGGTCGCGAAGGCGACCGCGACGATCGACACGGCGGTCAAGAACGCCGACGCGATCGACACGGCGAACACGCTCTCCCCGGTGACGTCCGCGGTGAACCAGCTCCGGAACGCCCTCACTTCCGTGCACGGTCAGGTCGACGCCGCCAACCGCGTTGTGCAGCTCGCCCCGGCGATGCTCGGTGCCGACGGCGACCGCCAGTACCTGCTGCTCTTCCAGAACAACGCCGAGCTCCGTGCGGGCGGTGGGATCCCCGGTGCTGTGGCGCTCCTCAACGTGAGCGATGGCTCCGCCGGCCTCGGTGACCAGCGATCGGGCTCTTCGTTCGGCCCGTACCCCGAGCCGGTCCTCCCGCTCGACGACGGCACGAAGGGGTTGTACGGCGACATCACCGGGCAGTACATGCAGAACGTCACGTTGACTCCACGCTTCGATGTCTCCGGCAAGCTCGCGCAGGCGATGTGGCAGCGCGAAACGGGGCAACAAGTCGACGGCGTGATTGCGATCGATCCGGTGACGCTCGGGTACCTGCTCAAGGCGACTGGCCCGGTGCCGCTCGCGACCGGTGACACGCTTACGTCCGACAACGCCGTCAAGCTCCTCCTGAGCGACGCGTACGCAAAGTACTCCGACCCGAAGATGCAGGACGCGTTCTTCGCTTCGGCGGCCAGCGCAGTGTTCGAGAAGGTCTCGAGCGGTGGTTTCGATGCGAAGCAGTTCGTCGCGGCCCTGACGCGTTCCGCGGGGGAGGGGCGGCTCCGTCTCTGGAGCGCCGACGGGGCAGAGGAGCAGCTCATCGACGGAACGGCTGTCTCCGGCGCCCTGCCGACGGCGGACGAGGAGACTCGACAGTTCGGCGTCTACCTGAACGACGGCACCGGCTCGAAGATGGACTACTACCTCGAGAAGACCGTCTCGGTCGGTTCGTCGGTCTGCCGGCAGGACGGTCTGCCGACCTCCGCGGTGGAGGTCACGATCACGAACACCGCGCCGGCTGATGCCGCAACGAGCCTGCCGAAGTACGTCACCGGTGGCGGTTCGTTCGGGACCGAGCCCGGCATGATCAAGACGCTCATCGCGGTCTACGCGCCGAAGGACGCGATCTTCCTCGGTGCCTCGCAGGACGGCAAGGCGGTCGGCGTGCAGACGGCGATCGACGACGGACATCCGGTCGCGCAGCTCCGGACGGTGCTGGCCCCGGGCGAGAGCGCGACGTTCCGGGTCGCCTTCCTCGGTGAAGCGAAGAACGCGCACGCCGGTACCGAGGTCGTCTCGACCCCGGGGGTCGAGCAGACGAAGACCCTGCCGCTCCGGTTCGACTGCACGAAGCCGATCCCTGCGGGCTGAGCGCGAACTGTAGACCCGTCGCCCCTGTATCGCGGGGACCGTTCGTCGTGTTGCGCCGCAAGACGCGCTCCGACGTGTCCCCAGAACAGGGGGCACGAAGCGCGGCTGAGTGCGTCCGAATCACTGCACAGTGCATGCCCAGGGGCCCCGCGAGCGTTCGAGCAGGAGCAGAAAGCTCCCTCTGATCAGGGCTTCTCGTCATTCATCGCGAGGTCCACCGTGCTCCGGCGGCCCCTGGTCGACGTCCACCGCGTTGTCCTCGTTGCGTTACATCTATCGAAACTTTTCAATCCGGTGGCAACAACCTGAGGATTCCCGCTAGATTGAGGGAACTTCGCCATCGCAACTGTGTGCAGCACGGGTCTTGCGAGCGGTGTACGGGCTCTGGGTGTCAGGGTCTGACGGATCAGATCACTAGGGGAAAACACTTCTATGAAGAAGCTCATCGCCGCTGCCCTCCTCGCGGGCGCAGCCTTCATCGCGGTTCCGACCGCCGCCAACGCTGCCGGGTACACGCCGGACTCCGACGTCTCGGTCTCGGGTGACTACGTCGCCGGTGGCACCGCTGTCGTCGCCTTCACGCCGGGTGCCTTCATCGGCGGCGAGACCGTCCGCGTCCAGGTCACCGGTGCCGGCACCGTCACCCTCGGTGCGCTCCCCGTCACGACCACCTCGCGCGACTACACCGCGAACGCCGACGGCTCGCTGAACGTGCGCGTCACGTTCCCGGTCGGCGGCTCGGGTACCTACAACCTGACCGCCACGGGCGTGCAGTCCACCACCATCGGCCGTGCGGTCTTCACCATCGCGCCGGCTGGCACGGCGGGCACCGTCGGCTCGACGGGCAACTCCGGCACCCCCGGCCAGCTCGCCTTCACCGGTGGCACCATCTCGACGCTCGGCCTCTGGGCTGCCGGCGGCGCCATCGTCCTCGGTGGTGGCCTCCTGGTCGTCCGCAAGTCGGTCCGTCGTCAGCACGACGCCGCCTGAGCTCAGCTCGACTGAACGAGGCCCCCGGCACTTCGGTGCCGGGGGCCTCGTTGCGTCGTCAGCGGGCGACGGGTCGGGTCAGGTGACGATCAGCGCGATGGCCACGACGGCGATCACGGCGAGCGGCGCGACGACCCACAGCCACCAGGGGAACATCGAGGGTCGCCGGTAGGGGCGCGGTTGCTTCCGATTCGGGTTCGGGTCCATGTGCTGACAGTAGGTCGCAGTGTGCCGGGGTGGTTCGAATGTCTCCAGATCTTCATGCAGCGGCGCGCGGATGTCCCTGAGCCGCACTCACGCGGGCACGACCGAGCACCACGATCCCCACCAGCACCCCGAGCACCGCCCCCGAGGTGTTCGCCAGCACGTCGTCCACCGACGCGAACCGCGCCGGCAGGAACAGTGCCTGCACCGTCTCGATCGCGCAGCTCGCCAGGAACCCGCCGAGCATGCCGACCCACCACGCCCGCGCCCCGAAGAGCAGCAGCACGAAGAACCCGAACGGCGCGAAGAAGACCACGTTCGCCGTGAACTCGACCGCGTCGTACCCGAGCCACCCCGGCGCTCCGAGCCGGTGCCCCGCCGCGATCGCCCGCACCAGCCAGGGGTGGATGCCGCCGTCGACGGGGGAGCCCGCCGTGGCCACCAGCACCACGACGAGCGCGTACGCGGCCGCGAGTGTCCACGCCACCCGCCTGGTGCGCCCCGACGCGTGCGCGGCCCGGCGGCGTACGTGCCAGGCCGCGTCGGCGAGCGACCCGATTGCCACGCCGACGAAGCCGGCGAGCACGACGGACCGGAAGCGCCCACCTGGCGTCGCGGACTGCGCCGCCACGACGGCGGCGGCCACCAGCACGACGACCGCGCTCACCAGCGCGCGCCGGAGGACCCCGTCCGGCCGGGAGGCCCGGCTCGCCCCCGCCAGCAGCACCGGCAGCACGGCGGTCACCAGGGACACCGCGATCGCCGTCACGAACCCGTCACCGAGTGTCAGGGTGCCGTGTCCGAGCGCGCGCAGCGCGCCCACGACGTGGAGCAGAGCGGACCGCACCCGGTCGGCGAGACCGGGCACCAGGAGCACCAGGCCCACGAGCGCGACCGCAGCCAGCATCCCGCTGCGCACGATGGTGGTCCTGGTCGTGGTGGTCATCGGGAACGACGGTAGTGGGCCGTGCCTCCCGGCCGGGCAGGACGCGAGGGTGCCTCGAGAAGCCGTGGAAACCAGTTCATCCACGAAACGAGTACCCCGATCGTCTCCCTGTACCCCGTTCTCGTGTTCCCCTGGCCCGGAAATCCGGGGGTGTACCCCGACGCGTATGCACGGAACCCGTGAAAGGGCGGGCATCGCTGGCGGGGCCGGGGGACGTTCTCGTACGGTTGACCCAACAGCAGATGTACCCCGGATCGCGAAGGAGAGCGACATGAGCACCACGGTCACCACCGACACCCGCGAGGTCACCCTCGACACCGACACGGTCGACGTCATCGCGATCCTCGAGGCCGAGGCAGAGCACTCGGGCCGCGCCGCACGCGCCAAGACCACCTGGACGCAGGAGGACGACGGCGAGTGGGTCGCCAACTACGGCGGCTACTTCGGCGGCAGCGTCGACAAGCGCGACGGCCGCTACGTCGCCTCGGACACCTTCGGACTCGTGGTCGGCGACTTCGCCACCCTCGACGAGGCCCAGACGAAGCTCTCGGACCAGCTCCACGTGATGCTGCCGTCCGTCATCCGCCCGATCGCGTAGTGCCCGACGACCATCCGGCACTGACCGCGGCCGGGACCACCAGCCAGACCCGGAGCACCAGCATCACCAGCATCACCAGCACGATCAGCGCCACCAGCACCGTCCAGCACCACAGCAGCACGAGGAGCACCACCATGAGCACCAGCGTCGCCAACAGCCAGCAGGCCGAGGTGACCGTGGACACGGCGACCATCGAGGTCATCACCGGCATCGCAGCCGGCGTCGTGTCCCCCGATGCACCGGCCCGGGCGCACGTCGTCTGGTCCGAGGCCGACTCGGGGCTCTGGGCCGCGAACTACGGCGGCTACTACGGTGGCGTGATCGACCAGCAGGGCGCGCACTTCTTCGTGTCCGACACGTACGGGCAGTACGTCGGCGACTTCCGCTCGCTGCACGAGGCACAGGACCGCCTGGCCGAGCGCCTGCACGACCTGCTGCCGGACGTGCGCCGCACGCTCGACTGACCTGCTCCGACGAACCGCTCGGAACGGCGGAGGGCCGGGACACCGTCTGGTGTCCCGGCCCTCTGCCGTTGTGGGTCAGCCCCTCGCGGGTCAGCGCTCCTGTGCCGTGCGGCGGCGGTGCAGCAGCACCATGCCCAGACCGATCGCCATCAGGACGAACGAGGCACCGAGGCCGGGCCACAGCACGTCACTGCCCGTGAAGGCCAGCCGGTCGCCGCTCGGGGTGGTGACGATGACGCCGCCGTCCTTCGCCGGGTTCTGCGTGATGCCGGGCACGACCGGGATCGTGACCGAGACCGTCGCGGTGGCGCGGCTCCCGTCCTCGCCCGCGACCGAGTAGTCGACGCGCGCGGTGCCGGCGTAGCCGTCGACCGGGACGAAGGTGACCGTGCCCGAGCCCTGGACCGTGAAGGTGCCCTCGCCGGCGATCGTCACCGTCTCGACGAGCTTGCCGGTCCTCGGCTCGACCAGGCGGACCGACGCGGGGTCGATCGGCGCGGTGCCGGCGCTGTCGTTGCCCAGGACATCGACGACGGTGGCGGCGCCGGGCTCGCCGTCCCGGTGGTCGGCCTCCGCGGTCGGCGGGGTGCCGACGACGACGGTCATGACCGCGTCACTCGTGCTCCCGTCGGTGTCCGTGATCCGGTAGTTCCCCTTCGTCGGACCCGAGAACCCCGGCTCCGGTGTGAAGGTCACCGTCCCGTCCGCGTCGTCCACCGACCAGACACCGTTCCGCGGAACGGCGATGCGGGAGACCGCTGCCCGCGAGCCGTCGAGCAGCCGCACGGTGGTCCGGACGATCGGCGTCGCGGCGTTCCCGGCGTCGTCGTTGCCCAGGACCGACATCGTCACCGGGGTGTCCGTCGGAGTGCTGGCCCAGTCGTCGTGTGCGAGGGGGACGACCGAGGTGACCGTCACGGTGATCGTCGCCGTCGCGGTGACCCCGCCGGTGTCGGCGACCTGGTAGGTCACCGCCGCCGTGGTGCCGGTGAAGCCCTGGGCGGGGGTGAACGTCACCGTTCCGGTGGTCGGGTCGACCGCGTACGTGCCCTGGCCGGCGACGACCAGCTGCCGTCCGTCCGTGCTGACCGTGGCGTCGCTCGGCTGGCCGGTCGCCGGGAAGACGACGCTCGCGGGGTCGAGCGGCGTGCCGCCCGCGACGCCGGGTGCGTCGTTGCGCAGGACCTCGATCGACACCGGGGTGTTCTGCTCCGTCGTTGCGTCGTCGTCCTTCGCCGCCGGACCGACGGGCCTGACGGTCGCGGTGATCGTCGCGGTCGTCGTGGTGCCGTCGGTGTCGGCGACCTGGTAGGTCACCGACGACGCGGTGCCGCGGAACGTCGGCTCCGGGGTGAACGTGACCGCGCCGGAGTCCGGGTCGATCACGTACGTGCCCTGACCGGGGACGGTGAGCTGCTCCGCGTGCGCGGCGGCGACGGCGCCCGCGGGCTGACCGGCGGCCGGGAAGACGACGCTGGTCGGGTCGAGCGGGGTCGCCGCGTTGCCGCCGTGGTCGTTGCCGAGCACGTCGATCGTCGCGGAGTCGCCCTGCGCGATCGTGGTGGCGTCCGGCTCTGCGGTCGGGGACACCGCGGTGACCGTGGTGGTCAGCTGACCGGTCGAGCTCTGCCCACCGGTGTCGCTCACCTGGTACGTGACCGGGGTGGTCGTGCCGGAGAACCCTGGCGCGGGGGTGAAGGTCACCACACCGGTCTTCGGGTCCACCGAGTACACACCTTCACCGCGGACGGTGAGCTGCTTGCCGTCGGCCGACACCGTGGCGCCGGACGGCTGGCCGTCCCTGGGGAACACGACGCTCGCCGGGTCGACCGGTGTGCCGCTCTGGACACCGGGGCTCGCTGCTCCGGCGACGTCGAACGTGGCCGGGGTGTTCTGTGACGTGGTGGCCGCGGTGTCCTTCGCGACCTTCGGGGCGACGGGCTTCGCCGTGACGGTGATCGTCGCCGAGGCGGTCGTGCCGTCGCGGTCCGTGGCCTGGTACGTCACCGGGGTCGCGGTGCCGCGGAAGGTGGCCTCGGGCGTGACGGTGACCTTCCCGGTGGTCGGGTCGATCGTGTAGGTGCCCTCGCCCGGGACGGTCAGCTGCTTGCCGTCGGTCGAGACCTGTGCGCCCTTCGGCTGGCCGGTCGTCGGGAAGACGACGCTGCTCGGCGTGAGCGGGGTCTGCGCGTTGCCGGCGGTGTCGTTCGCCAGGACGTCGACCGTGGTCGCGCTGCCCTGGTCGATCGTCGCGGCGTCGTCCTGTGCGGTCGGGCGGACGGCCGCGACCGTGACGCTGATCGTCGCGGTCCCCGTCGCTCCGCCGCTGTCGGCGACCTGGTACGTCACCGGCGTGGTCGTGCCGGTGAAGCCCTGCGCCGGGGTGGCGGTGACCTTCCCGGTGCTCGGGTCGATCGTGTACGTGGCCTCGCCGGGGACGGAGAGCTGCCTGCCGTCCTTCGACACGGTGGCGCCGGTCGGCTGGCCGGTGGTCGGGAAGACCACGCTGGTCGGGTCGATCGGGGTGCCGTTCGCGACGCCGGGCCGGTCGTTCGCGGTGACGTCGACCACGATCGGGGTGTTCTGCTCGGTCTTCGCGGTGTCGTCCTCGGCCGCCGGGCCGACCGGGGTGACCGTGGCCGTGATCGTCGCGGTCGCGGTGTGCCCGTCGACGTCCGCGACCCGGTAGGTCACGGGCGTCGCGGGGCCGCGGAAGGTCGGCTCGGGCGTGAAGGTGACCTTCCCGGACTTCGGGTCGATCGCGTACGAGCCCTCGCCGGGGACGGTGAGCTGCTTCGTGCCGTTGCCCGGGAACGTGACGGTGGTGGGGTCGAGCGGCGTCGCCGTGTTGCCCGGGGTGTCGTTGCCGAGGACGTCGACCGTGGCCGCGTCGCCCTGCACGAGCGTGACGGTGTCGTCCTTCGCGGTCGGGGTGACGGCCGTGACCGTGACGGTCAGCGTTCCGGTGCCGGTCGCGCCGCCGGTGTCACCGACCCGGTAGGTGACGGGGGTGGTGGTGCCGGTGAAGCCCTGCGCCGGGGTGAAGGTGATCGTCCCGGACGTCGGGTCAGCGGTGTACGTGCCCTGTCCGGGGACGGTCAGCTGGCGGCCGTCGGTGCTCGTCGTGGCGCCGGCCGGCTGGCCGTCCTCGGGGAAGGCGACCTTCGTCGGGTCGACGGGGGTCCCGCCCTGCACGCCCGGAGCGGCGTCGCGGACGACGTCGACCGTGGTCGGGGTGTTCTGCTGCGTCGTGACGGTCTCGTCGTGCGCCGTCGGGCCGACCGCGGCGACGGCGACCGTGATCGTCGCCGTGGACGTCGCGCTGTCGGCGTCGGCGACCTGGTACGACACGGGCGATGCGGTGCCGCGGAACGCCGGGTCGGGAGTGAACGTGACCTTCCCGGTGCTCGGGTCGATCGTGTACGTGCCCTCGCCCGGGACCGTCAGCTGCTTGCCGTCCGCGGAGACCTGCGCGCCCTTCGGCTGACCGGAGGTCGGGAAGACGACGCTCGAGGCGACGGTGCCGCCCTGGTCGTTCGCCAGGACGTCGACCGTCACGGCCGTGCCCTGGGTGGTCTTCGCGGTGTCGGGCTGCGCGTTCCCCTTGTACGTCACGGCGATCTGCCCGGACGTCTGGTTGCCGCGGGTGTCGGCGACCGTGTCGGTGACCGGGGTCGGGTTCTTCGTGGAGCCGCTCTCCGGCGTGAAGGTGACCTTGCCCGACTGCGGGTCGACGGTCCAGGTGCCCTCACCGGGGACGGTGAGCTGCTTGCCGCCGTTCGACACGGTCGAGTCCGGCGTGTTCGGGGCCAGCGTGACGGTCGTCGGGTCGATGGTGCCCGTGGAACCCGCGAGCGGGTCGACGGTCGCCGGCTGCCCGGGGGTGTTGCCCGTCGACGAGGTGTTCGCGACGGTCGGCTTGACGGGGTTCGTGAACACGCACTGCACGTCGCCACCACCCGCGGGGACGGTGAACGACGCCGAGGTGCCCTTGCCCTGCTTGACGATGGTCTGGTCGACCAGGTTGGTGCAGACGTAGGTCGTGTCGTAGGCGTTCGGATCGGTCGTGGTGTTCCCGGGGGTCTGGTCGACCTGGTACGTCTTGCCGGGCAGCAGGAGGATCGGGCCCACGGTGACGGTGTCCTTGCCGGGGGCGGTCGTCCCGCTCACCGGATCCGGGATGCCGCCGCCGCTGATCGTCGTCGTGAGCTCGTCGCTCGGCTTCGCTCGGCCGTCGGTGAAGCCGCCCTGCGACTGCCCCGTCGACGGGAGTGCGCGCGATCCGAGGTCGTACACGTTCAGCGCCGTACCGCCGGAGCTGATCGACTTCGCCGTGCCGACGGCACCGGTGACCGGGTCCACCTGCATGTAGGTGTTCGCGCCGGATCCGCTGATGTAGATGTACCCGTCGTCGCCGAACGCCAGCGAGGTCAGGTTCACGGACGTCCCGATCGCCGGTCCGACCGGCGTCGCGGTCGTGCTGCCGCCGCCGAGGTCCGCGGCGTTCACGCGGTAGACCTGGGCCGACCTCGTGCTGCTCGAGATGAAGTACATGTTGCCCTGGCGGTCGAACGCCAGGTCACCGGCTCCGCCCGGAGGGGTCGACTTCGGCGTGACCGACACGACCTTCGTCGAGACGGCCCCCGTCGCCGGGTCGTAGTACAGGAAGGTGAAGAGGTTCGACGTCGTGTCCAGACCGCCGAAGTAGAACCGGCCCGTCTTGGGGTCGACGCCACCCATCTGGGTCGCCACGGTCGGGGAGCTCGGCCGGGCGATGGTCTTGAACGTCTCGGTCGATGCCGTCCACTCGAAGACGTTCGAGCTGTTGGTGAAGAACATCTTGCCGCCGTCGCCGGAGATGCCGAGCTGGTTCAGCCCGGCCACCTTCCCGGGGGAGCTGATGAACGGCGTGGCCGTGCCGGTCGCGCGGTCCACCGAGTAGATCGTCGAGTCGCCGTTCACGGTGGCGTACAGGCCGGAGACGGGCAGGTTGGCCATCGCGGAAGCCGTCAGCGGGCTCAGGAGGGCGAGGCCTCCGGCGACGATCGTGGTGATGGTCGTCGCAGCCAGGACGCGCAGAGCGCGACGGCGCGGACGAACACGGTGTGTGGGAGACACAGAGTTCCTTCGTGCTGCTCGGTCGTGTCGGGTACGCGACCGTTCATCACAGTAGGGGGTACACGTGTTCTCAGCTGCGACTCAGACGGGGGGTTCGTGTCCCCAAAGAGGGGGACCGAGCCGTCCCGCGGTGGACTAGCGCAGCGGCGCGATGAGCTGCGGGCCGTCGTTGCGGACGCTGTTCACCGCGCGCGAGACCTCGTACTGCTCGAGCCCGGCCGCGACCGCGAGCGACTCGTGGTCGAGCAGCGCGAGCAGGTCGTCCGAGCCCAGGTCGCCGTCGAGCCAGTCGTCGTAGCCGTCGGGGGTGAGGAACGCCGGCATCCGGTCGTGGACCTCGCCGGGGGCGACGTGCGCGTCACGGGTGATGATGGCGAGCGAGAGCCGCCACTTGTCCGGGTCGTCCTCGGGCTTCGTCGGGTCCGGCCAGGCACTCACGATGCCCGCCATCGCCAGCGCACCACCGGGTTCGTGGACGAAGTGGGGTTCCTTGCCGTCCTCGCGGACGACCCACTCGTAGTAGCCGAGGGCGGGCACGATGCAGCGGTTCGTCGCGAAGGCCCGCTTGAACATCCCGCTCGTCGCGACCGTCTCGATGCGGGCGTTGATCGGCTTCGGCCGCTGCTTCCGGAAGTCCTTCGCCCAACTCGGCACGAAACCCCAGCTGATCTGCGGGAGCTCGCGCTGCCCGTGGCGCTGCCGGACGGCGTACACGGGGTCGGTCGGCGCGACGTTCCAGCTCGGGGCGAGGCCGGCGTGGACCTCGCCGGTGTCCTCGTCGACGTGCTCGGTGCGCGCGGCGAGTTCACCCACGAGCTCGGGCAGCAGATCGGCCGTGGTGTCGGAGACGACGAACCTTCCACACATGCGCCCAGTGTGCCCGGCGCTGCCGACAGTGGTGCGGCAAGCCGGTGGTGTCACTCACTCACCGGCATCGGTTCGCCCGCGTCCTGTCCCTCGTCACGTCCCTCACCGGCATCGCCGAGGCGTCCGGGGTCCTCCCGCTCTGGAACGCGCTGCTCGAGCGGATCGTGAAGACCCTCGCACAGGCCATCGTCGACGGCATCGGCAACGCGGTCCTGGTCCAGGACGTGCACTGGGTCGTCATCCTGCAGAACGCGGCCGTCGCGGGCCCCGGTTCCTTCGTTCTCGCCGGCACGACGCCCTTGCCGAGCAGCACGCGCAGGCGCTCGGGAAGCTCGACGCGATTCACGCCGCCCTCACCGCCCAGCAGAAGCACCCGGACACGAAGATGCCCCCCGAACTCCCGCAGGAGTCCGAGGGGGCACCTTTCGCATTCGGCCCGGTCTAGCCAGCCCTGCGATCCGCAGTAATGCGCAGGGACGATGCGGCAATCAGTGCTCCTGCGAGCATGGCCGGGTAGGCGCTGACCGCCCCGTAGCCGACTGCTTCGAACGGGTTGAGGACCTGCGACGCCGACGACCAGCTGACCTGCTGGAGCATGGCAAACAGGACGATCACGAGCATCACGAGCATCACGGCGCCTGCCGACATGCCGATCACCGGCAGGCGCCAGCCCCCGACGACAGCAAGCGCCGCCAGGACGGCCAAGATCAGGAGTACCCCTGGATTCGTGGTGAAAGGCCCTGGGACCTGGGCCGTGCCCACGATCGCGGTCGCCCAGAACAAGAGGCTGCCGGCGACGAGTCCGACGACGATCCTCACTGCGATTCGCGGGACGCTCTTCCGAACGCCATGCATGCCACTTGCGATGTTCGTAGAAGCCATGGTCTCTCCTCAGTTCGAAAGGTTGATCAACCCGGGTTGCAGGCGAGCCTGACGTGATGGTGTTGCCCCCTCGATCGGCTGTGATCGCTACTCCCTGAACTTGCGCGCTCAACGTAACGCGCTGTCTACCCCCGGGACGAGTCACGTTTCCGAAACCAGGGCGTAGATCGTGCGGATGGGTCTGTTCTTCTGAGCACGACGCAGCATCGCCGTCGGCGTCGCTGCGAACCTCTCGAAGCGCGGCGTCCCCGCCAACGCGCGCCGCGCCGGCTTCCGAGCACGATCAGCATCCGGAGGACCCCTGAGGCCTTGTCCCGGCAACTGCGTTCTTGGGCCGGCCTCGAGCAGCGGGATCGTTCTCAGGGGTCACGGCACCGCTGACCCGGAGGCATGGTTCTCCGGTGGGGCACCAGCGGCTCCCTCCCTTCGGGGGCGTCGACCGGGTTCCCCGCGGCGACCTAGGATCGTGCATCGAAGCGCTGCCAGACATCGGGTGTTCCCCGCGACGCGGGCGCCCCCGCAGGCAGTGAGGAAACAGATGGGTGTCGTCTACGCGACCGCGATCGTGGCGGTGGCGGCCGTCCTGCTCTTGCTCACGAGGCCCGACACTCGTCGCTTCGTGCGGGCATGCAGGACGAAGACGTCGTGGGAGCGCTCACTACGTGTCGCTGACGAGACGGCAGACCTCAGTCCTTCCGACGAGGTGCGACTCTTCGTGTCCACCACCGGTCTCCACGCGCCCGGTTACGCCGTGCTCATCCCCGTCGACGAGCCGGCGGACCACGTCGTCGTGGCGATCGCAGACCACGACTCCAGAGCAGGGCTCCCGCTCGACATGGAGCCAGACGGGTTGCCGTCCGGGGATGTGGCCGGCTACGTCTCCTCGTGGGGCCTGCGGAGCATCACCGAAGCCACGTACCGCGATGCGATCCTCCTCCGGCACTTCCGCAACGTCCTGTCGGGTGACTCGTGATCGCCACGAGCCACCCGTCGCCGAGCGACGTTCGGCCACCCTCGTCGCGGAGGTTGCGGCGGATCACGGGCACACGCCGCGCATCCATCTGGTTCGCGCTCGTCTTCAACGTGTTCTTCGATGCAGCGCTCGCAGTGCCGGTGCCGTCAGATCTGAGTCCCTTTCCCTGGATGTCGCTCGGTTTCGCGAGCGCCCTGTTGCTGTGGCTCGTGCGGGCGTTCTTCATGGGTGTGCTGATCAGCGATCGGACGCTGCGGGTCCATGGCTGGTACCACTTCCGGGACTTCCCGCTCGAGTCGATCGAGCGCCTCGAGATCGATGGCTACAGCGGCGGTCTGAACGGAAATCTGCAGAGCAACATCGACCCGTTCTACCGGTACGGCAGGATGCTCGTGTTGCGGATCAACGGCAAGGAGAAGGAGTTCCCGACGGCCTTGTTCTCGAGGCGGACGGCGGACCGGGTGCAGGAGTCGCTGCTGGCTGTCGCTCCGTGGATCCGTCTGACGTCAGGAGCGCACGGGAGCGTCAGGGGCAAGCGGGCGAAGCGGCGAGACCAGTGAACGGTCTGCAGGCCGGACCTGAACGGTCGGACGGCGCACACCGCGGGTCCGGGGTTCCCCACGCGCTGGACCGCCTGTCGAAGACGGCGCCGGGGCCACTGCTGACCCGCGTCCTCCTCGTCTGCGGGCTGCCCGTTCTGGTCCTGGCCGGACTCGGCTTCCCGCTCCCACCGCTGTTCTCCCGCGTCGGCACGGTGATCACCCTCGATGAGTCGCTGACGAACGTCGGACTCTGGTGGTCGGCGGACGGCGTCCTGCAGTACGACTTCTCGTCCTGGGTCTGGGGTGCGGCCGCCTGGGTCCTGCTCAGCAGCGCCCTGCTCGCGCATCGAGCCACACAGGTCACCCGCTTGCTCCGACGTGCCCCGGTGCGTGCACGGATCGCGCTGCCGCTGTTCGTGACCCTTCCCGCGCTGGTGATCTCCTGCCTCCCGCCGCTGCTGCTCGCTGCACTCGCCCTCCCGCAGTCGAGCTACGCGGATCAACGATGGCTGGATGAGGGTGCCGTCGTGAACGCAACCGTCATCTCGGTGCCCTACCTGGTCGGGTTCGTTGCCTACGCTCTCGGAGTGCCTCGCACCGCCCGGGAAGCCGAGAGGCTGCTCACCCGGGGCGCCGTCGCGAAGCATCGAAGCGACCCGCGCCGTGCCGTCAGGAAGAGCCGGGGTCGTGATGGTTCCAGCGATGAGCGGTGAGATGAGCGACGACACGCAACGGCCGGGCGACCTCGCGCCGTACGGCGCGGGACTCCTCGTGTTCCCGTTCGGTTTCGCGGTGTTCGCCTCCAGTTCGATCGCAGACCTCGCCGACGGCTCGAGCGATGCGGTGATCGATCTCTGGACTGCGATCGGAGCGCCGATCGCACTGGTGGTCCTCGCTCTCTTGACGACCATCCCTCGCCGTCGCCGTGAAGCGCGGCTGCGCATCACGCACCCTCGAGCCGCCATGGTGCACGTCATCGTGACGCCGACGGCCAGGCGGGACCTGCGGCTCGAGGACGAGTTGCGGCGCTCGTACACGGCGACCTTCGTCTTCGAGCCAGGCCGCGTGACCCTGTGGAAGCGGGGGTTCAAGCCCGTCCCTGTCGCCGCAGTGGCGCCAGGAGGAACAACCGTGCGTGCCACTTCCATGCGCTACGGGGGCAACCGCGTCGCGGCGCTCGAGCTCACACTGCCGGATGCGACGCTCATCGTCCCGGTGATCAAGAGCGGCGCGGTCTTCAACGTGCCGACCGGGTACGCGACCATCGAGGAGCTCTGCCGGTCGGCTGCCGAACACCTGGCACCGGAGGGGAACTCGCCGTGCTGAGGGGGATCCGGGTCTACAGCATCGCAACGTGCCTTGTGGCTCTCCTCGTCAGCGCGTTCTGGAGTCGCGTGTTCGGGGCCGCGTTGTGGCTGGAGGATGCGCTGTTCCTGGTGCCGCAGGTCACGCTGACCGTGGTGGTCAGCATCCTCGTCTCAAAGAAGCTGCCGGCTGGTTCACCGGGACTGGTGCTGGTCCTCGAGATGCTCAAGGCTGTCCTGTTCTGGGTCGCCTTGGGGTGGGCCTGGCTGAACGTCCCCTGGTATGACTGAGCGCTCGGCAGGTTCGCGTCTTCCCGCCGGCGGACGATGTCGGCACACGCGGAACGTCCTGGACGACGAGTCGGGTGCGACCCGGAGCAGATGCGCTCAGAA
This sequence comes from Curtobacterium sp. NPDC087080, assembly GCF_044745105.1. Classification (NCBI taxonomy): domain Bacteria; kingdom Bacillati; phylum Actinomycetota; class Actinomycetes; order Micrococcales; family Microbacteriaceae; genus Curtobacterium; species Curtobacterium sp. NPDC087080. Next base: position 233,977 of record NZ_JBIUZP010000002.1, read on the forward strand.
CGGCGCCGTTCCACCAGCGCAGGACTGCGCCGCATCACGCCGCGGGCTCGGGACGTGGTGAGTCCGACGAAACCCACCCGCGTACGTGGTTCCCGCGGCGGGCCGGTGTGGGTAGCAGTCGCGTTGACTGCGGTCTTCGCGCCCGGCATCGCAGCGAGCATCGCCGGATTCGGCCTGCACTGGGATCAGGTGGCCTTCGCCTCGCCGTTCGTCCTGATGCTCGTGCGCGCTTCGACGATGGGCGTGTTCGTCGGGCCGGAGGAGATCCGGATCCGCTCGTGGTGGTGGAACAAACGGATCAAGCTGGAGCGGGTTCGGTGCCTGGAGATCGACGGGTACAGCGGCAGCCTCAACCGTGGGTCACAGAGCCCGCTGGACCCGTTGTACAGGTACTGCCGGATGCTCGTCCTGACGATCGGCGACGGGGAGCGGGAGTACCCCGAGACGATCTGCTCGCGGGAGGTGGCACGGCGGATCCAGGACGCGGTACTCGCGGCGCGGCCCGAGACCACGCTGCTGTCCGGCGAGCACGGGAGCCCGCCGGGCAAACGGCGCCGCCACTGAGGTTCAGGTCCTTCGACACCTCACAGGGCGCCAGCGCGAGAGGTTGCTGGATGGAGAGGAGCGACGGACCGTTCTCGGGGCGCAGAGCGCGAGCGTCGTCGCTGCTACCGTGCCCAGGTGGTCCTCGACGACGAACAGCGCTGCCCCTGCCTGAGCGGCAACCCCTACGGCGAGTGCTGCGGGCCCCTGCACGCTGGCGCCGCGGCCCCGACCGCCGAACGGCTCATGCGCTCCCGGTTCAGTGCGTTCGCCCTCGGGCTGCCGGAGTACCTGCTGCTCACCTGGCACCCGCGCACCCGGCCGGACGAGCTGACGCTCGACCCGACGCAGCGCTGGACGCGGCTCGACATCCTGTCCACCCGGTCTGGAGGCCCGTTCGACTCCGCAGGACAGGTCGCCTTCCGCGCGTGGTGGCGTTCCGACGACGACCGCGGGACGCTCGAGGAGACGAGCGACTTCGTCCGCGAGCAGGGCCGGTGGTTCTACGTCGACGGCGTCGTCGCCTGACCCCTGGTTCACTGTCGACGGCGTCGTCGCCTGGCCCCTGGTTCACCGTCGACGGCGTCGTCGCCTGACCCCTGGTTCACCGTGGACGGCGTCGTCGCCTGAGCGGCGGTCCCCGTCGACGGTCAGGTGTAGCGCGCGACCAGCTCGTCGCACTCGGCGGCACTCGGGACGTCCGGCCGGCCGCCGAGCGCGTCCGTCAGCAGGTCGAACAGGGTCGGGTGGTCGGTCGGCGCCCGCTCGCTCAGCTCGACCCGCCACCCCGGAGCGAGGACGTCGAGCACCCACCCGACGGCGAGTCCGCTGGAGTAGTAGAGGTCACGGTCGACCAGCTCGTCCGCGTACTCGTCGAAGACGTCGAGCAGCGTCGGGGCGTCGCTCGTCGCGGCGTCGTCGTTGACGGCGGTCTCGAAGTACGTCGCCGTGCCCTCGACGGTCTCGATGCCGTCCTGCTGCCGGAGCTCCGGCCAACGCTCGTACCGGGCGAGCCGCAGGCGCGCGGCGTCGGTCGCCGCGCGGCTGACCGCGGTCGGGTCGTCGGTGCCCGTCGCCGCGGTGAAGGCGGCCATCTCGGCGCGGAGCAGCCGCCGGTGCTCCGGCGAGGCGGGGACGTCGAGTCGGCCGCCGTCGTCGTAGTCCCAGTAGCCGGGGTCCCCGGGCTCGATGCCCTGCACCGCCACGTGGAAGTGCTCGTGGGCGGCGAAGTGCCGGAAGTCCGCGTTGGTCGGGACGTCGTCGCCGAACATCCCGGGGTGGAACTTGAACGCGAGGACGCGGTGCCCGCCCACCTCGATGTTCCCGAACTGCGACTTCACGTGGAGCCACGGCTCGGAGAACGCGAAGCGCTTGCTGACGCGGACGTCGTCGAGGAGCGGCATCCCGGGCAGCTCGACGCGGCGCATCCCGGAGACGTCGGTCCGGTCGCTCATGTTCACGAGGTACGCGTACGACCAGTCGAGCTTCCACGGCCCCGAGGTGCGGAGCAGCACGAAGGGCTGCTCCTCGTAGTGGTAGTCCTCGGTCCACATCCCTGCCGGGTCCTGTCGTGCCCGCTCGAACTCCTCGGAGAGCTGCCGGAACATCGTCCGGTCGGTGTCGTCGAGCGAGGCCCACGACCCGGACGGGTACGGACCGGCGAGCCGCCACGTGACCGATCCGGTCAGGACGAGCGCGCCGGCGGCGAGGAGCGCGAGGAAGACGGTACGGACGCGGTGCAGCCGGGATCGGCGACGAGGACGGATGAGCACGACCAGTATTCTAGATGCAGGACTCCGTCATCCGCTCACCCCGCGATGGTGTCCGGCAGCCCGACCGATCGCCGCATCGCCCGCCGGACCTCGGCCTCGTCCGGCAGCAGCTCACTGTCGTCCCCGCTCACGAAGAACCGGATCTGCCCGATCGCCTGCTCCGCGAGCATGTCGAGCCCGTTCAGCACCCGGCCGCCTGCCGCCGCCCAGCGACCGGCCGCCGCGGTCGGCCACGGCTCGTAGGCGACGTCGAAGAGCACGGCATCCGACCCCGAGGGCACCAGCTCGAGCGAGTCCGCCGCACCACCGGGCAGCGTCGAGACGACGAACCCGTGCCGGGTCCCGGGCAGCGAGTCGACCGGCAGCACCTCGAGCGTCACGCCGAGGCGTACGGCCAGCTCCACGAGCGGCCCCGCCTTCCCGGTGTCGCGGAGGAACAGCCGCACGTCGACGGCCCCGAGCCGCACAGCAGCCGCGAGGGCGCTCGCCGCGGTGGCCCCACCGCCCACGATGGTGGCCTCGCCCGGCAGGTGCCCGAGTGCCTCGACCGGACGGACGATGCCCTCGACGTCGGTGTTCGCGCCGGCAAGGACGACCCGGTCGCCCTCCTGCCGGAACGCCACGGTGTTCGCCACCCCGAGCTCGTCGACGAGCGGGGTGGTGCGGTCGAGCATCGGGAGCACGTCGCGCTTGAGCGGCATGGTCAGGCTGAGCCCGCGCCAGTCGGGACCCAGCCCCGCGACGAACGCGTCGAGCCCACCGGAGGCGACCTCGTGCCTCCCGTACGTGAACGGCAGTCCGAGCACGTCGTAGGCCGCCGCGTGCAGCGTGGGGGAGAGCGAGTGCGCGATGGGGGAGCCCAGCACGGCCAGCCGGGTCCGGTCGGGGTCGGTGAACTCCACGTCCGGAGCCTAGCCGCTCGACGTCCACGAGAGGAGTGCTTAGGGTAGCCTTACCTGTGTGATCCGAACCTCCCCCTCAGCGCGCCGCGTCCGCCGCGTGCTCGCGGCCGCCGGCGCCGTCGTCGCCGCGTCCCTCGTCCTCGCCGGGTGCAGCTCCGGCTCCTCGTCGCCCGCCGCGTCCGACGACGCCTCGGGCTCGGGCGGCGCGTTCCCCGTCTCGATCCAGACCGCGCTCGGTACGACCGAGATCCCCTCGCAGCCGAAGCGCGTCGTCGCCCTCGGCTGGGGTGACGCGGAGACGGCACTCGAGCTCGGTGTGCAGCCCGTCGGTGCGAGCGACTGGCTCGGCTTCGGTGGCGACGGCGTGGGGCCCTGGCTCAAGGACGCGTACACGAAGAAGCCGACGATGATCCAGACGCTCGAGCCCAGCTACGAGCAGATCCTCAAGCTCAAGCCGGACCTGATCCTCGACACCAAGAGCTCGGGCGACAAGGACCGCTACGCCAAGCTCTCGGCCATCGCGCCGACCGTGGCGATCCCGAAGGGCGGCGAGAACTACCTCACCACCACCGAGCAGCAGGTCGACCTCGTGTCGCGCGCGCTCGGCAAGGAGTCCGAGGGCAAGAAGCTGCTGACCGACCTCGACGACGCGTACGCCGCGGCGCGGAAGGCGCACCCCGAGTTCGACGGCAAGACCGCCGTCGTCGGGTCGTACACCGCGGACGGCTTCGGCGCGTACGCCTCGAAGGACAGCCGCTCCACCTTCATGCAGCAGCTCGGCTTCACCATCCCGAAGGACGTCGACCAGCAGGCGGGCGACGCCTTCTCGGTGAGCCTGTCGAACGAGAACCTCGACCTGCTCGACGCCGACCTGACCGTCGTCCTGCCGATCTTCGTCGACGCGTCGAAGGCCGAATCGGACCCGCTGTTCCAGAAGGTCCCGTCGGTGCAGGCCGGGCACGCGATCGTGGTCGACGACGCTGACGTGTCGAACGCGTTCTCGCTCGGCACGACGGCGGCGATCGAGTGGGCGCTCGACCGCCTGCCGGACGAGTTCGCGAAGAAGGTCGGCTGACCGACAGCCGCAGGGGGAGTACGGCAGACGCCGGGTCGCGAGTCGCGACCCGGCGTCTCTCGTTGCGCGCGGCGGTGCGGTGACCGGCCGTCGGACGGGAGGCGCGGTGCGGGCTGGCACCGAGCCTCCCGTCCGCCGTCTGGTGCCGTTCCGCGCGTCGGCGGCCGTTCCGCGCGGAGGGGGCTGTTCCGCGCGAAGGAGGCAGGTCCTTCCTGCTTTCCACGCGCGGTTCGTCATCCCATTGCACGCGTGATGGGCTCGAACGCCGCGCTTCGGGAGGAAGTGGCGAGGCTACGCGGCGGTGAAGGTGGAGCCGATGAAGGCGAAGAGCAGGGTGATCAGCGGCAGCGAACCCTGCACGAAGGCCGAGTTGAGGTAGCGGCGACCCGTGCCGGCCAGGACGACGGCGGCGCCGAGCATGCTCGCGGTCGAGAACACGACGAGGGTCCAGCCGGTGGCGCCGTTGCCCGCGAGCACCAGGACGACACCGAGGATCGCACCGATGGCGAGGAACAGGTTGTAGAAGCCCTGGTTGAAGGCGAGGGTGCGGGTGGCCTGCGCCTCGGACTCCGAGGCGATGCCGAACACGCGGCGCACGCGAGGACTCGTCCACGCAACGGACTCGAGGAAGAAGATGTACACGTGCACGAGGCCCGCGAGGACCGCACACACGCCCGAGATCACGAGCAGGACCGACATGGCCTCCATTCTCGCAGCCCTGGAGCAGTGCTCGTGTCCGTCCGTCACGCAGCCCCGGCGGCGGGGGTGCGGCCAGTAGGCTCGGGCCATGAGTGCCGACGAGTCCACGCCCGTCCACGACGATGCGGTCGCCGAGCTGGCGAGCATCCGGCAGAGCATCGACAACATCGACGCCGCCGTGATCCACATGCTCGCCGAGCGCTTCAAGTACACCCAGCGGGTCGGTTACCTGAAGGCCGGCGCGGGAATGCCGGCCGCCGACCCCGGTCGCGAGCAGGTGCAGGTCGCGCGGCTCCGACAGCTCGCGGCCGAGTCGCACCTCGACCCGGCGTTCGCGGAGAAGTTCCTGAACTTCATCGTCGCCGAGGTCATCCACCACCACGAGCGCATCGCCGGCGGCGAGCGGTGAGCGGCGCTGCTGCCGGGCTCCCGGCCGACGGCTTCCCGCAGGACCTCGTCGACCTGCACGTGCTCGTCGGGTCGTACACCGCGACGGGCGGCGGGAACGCGACCGGCATCTCGGTCGTGCACGGATCGACCGCGACCACCGTCGCCGTGATGGACGACCCCTCGTTCCTCGCGCTGTCCGGCGACCGGGTCTACGCCGTGTCCGAGACCGCGGACGGCAGCGTCTCGGCCTTCCGGTACGCCGGCGGCTCGCTCGAGCACCGGTGGGACGCGGACGCCGGTGGTGACGCGCCCTGCCACGTGCGGGTCGACCCCTCCGGCGCACTCGTCGTCACGAACTACGTCTCCGGCACCGTGACCGCGGTGTCGCTCGAGGCCGCGGAGTCGCACGCCGCGTCCGTGTCCGCCAGCGACGGCGTCGTCGGAGCACACGGCAGCCAGGACCGGGTGGTCGTCCCCGACGCAGCGGTCGTCACCGGCGTGCTGCCCGACGTCGAGGGGCCCGTCGAGGACCGACAGGAAGGGCCGCACGCCCACCAGTCGATCGCGACGCCCGACGGCACGGTGCTCGTCGCAGACCTCGGCGGCGACGCGCTCCACGAGTTCCGGGTGTCGGCGGAGCCGGCGATCGACCTCGTCCGCGTCCACCACCTCGGGCCCGGGGTCGGGCCGCGGCACATGGCCTGGCTCGGCACCGGGGCGGACGCCGACCTCGTCGTCGCCGGGGAGCTCGACGGCCGCGTGTACCGCCTGCGCCGCGACGAGTCCGGGACGCTGCAGCCGATCGCCTCGACCCCGGCGTTCGAGGGTGAGGTGGGGGAGTCGCTCCTCAGCCACGTCGAGGTCGACCAGGCCGGACGCGTCGTCGTCGCGGTGCGTGGTCGCGACCTGGTCGTGGTGCTCGACACCGCGGACGACGGGCTGACGGTCGTCGGGTCGGCCTCGTGCGGTGGGGTCTGGCCCCGGCACTTCGCGCAGGTGCCCGGGTACCTGCTGGTGGCCAACCAGATGTCCGACGCGATCGCCGTGCTGCCCGTCGGGGCAGACGGCGTGCCGGGCGAGGCCGTGGCGCAGATCGCCGTCGGGTCGCCTGCGTGCATCGTGCCGGTGCTGCCGTGACGGAGGCGCTCGCTGACGGGTACCGGCTCGTGGTCGGGCCGCCGCCGCTGGACGACTACCTGCGCCTGCGGCGGGACTCCGGCCTGTCCCCGAAGAACGCGGAGCAGGGCGCCGGTGCGATCGCGGGCAGCTGGTCCGCCGTGCACGTGGTCGACGGTGGGGACGTGCCCGTCGCGATGGGCCGCACGATCGGCGACGGCGGGTGGTACTTCCACATCGCGGACATCGCCACCGACCCGGGTCACCAGCGCCGGGGGCTCGGCAGGGTCGTCGTCGAGTGGCTCGTGGCGGACATCCGGGCGCGGGCGCCCGAGGGGGCCTACATCACGCTCGTCGGGGATCCGCCCGGGCAGCGGCTGTACCGGTCACTCGGGTTCGAGGACGTCGCACCGAGCCTGGGGATGGCGCTGCCGCTGCCGCTGCCGCTGCGCTGACGCTGTCGCTGGGCTGACGCGTGGCCGGCAGCCCGTCGTTCGGTGCCGGTCTGATCGTCAGCCGTGCACGACGTTGGCGAAGGGCCGACCCGCTGCCAGGGCGGCCACCTGTCGGCGCACGAGGTCGAGGGTCCGCGGCACGCTGAGGTCCGTGTTCCCGCCGACGTGCGGCGTCAGCACCGTGTTCGGGGTCGCCCAGAGCGGGTGCCCGGCGGGGAGCGGCTCCGGATCGGTGACGTCGAGCGCCGCCGACAGCCGACCGCACTCGAGCTCGGCCACGAGGGCATCGGTGTCGACGACCCGCCCACGGGCGACGTTCACCACGAGGGCGCCGTCGGGCAGCGCAGCGAGCAGGGCAGCGTCGACGAGCCGCTCGGTCTCGTCGGTGAGCGGGGCGATGAGCACGAGCACGTCGGTGCGGGCCGCGAGTGCCGGCAGGTCACCGAACGCATGCACCGTCCGGCCGTCCTGCTCTCGAGCCGTCCTGGCGACCACGGTCACGTCGCACCGCATCGCCTCGAACCGGCTCGCGATGGCGGAGCCGATCGCACCGTAGCCGACCACCGTCACGCGCCGGTCTGCGAGGGATCGGGTCTCGCGGGCGTCCCACACCCCGGCGGCACGGTCGGTCTGGAACGTGTGGATCTCGCGGAGCGACGTCAACGCGAGTCCGACCGCGAGCTCGGCGGTCTCGTCGTCGTGGATGCCACGACCGTTCGCCACGTGCGCGTGCTCGGGGGCGTGCGGCAGCGCGTGCTCGTACCCGGCGCTCGGCAGCTGCAGGAGCCGGAGGTTCGGGAGGTCGTGCACGTACTGCCAGCGGTGCCGCCCGGCGAAGTAGAACGGCAGCAGGGTGATCGCCACCTCGTCGGGACGGGCGTACGGACCCTCGACGTCCCACACGTCGAGCTCGACACCGTCCGGCACCGGGCCGAAGCGGTCCACGAGCTCGACGAAGGGCAGGGTGATGATCGGCATGCGTGCTCGTTGCTCCTGTGCGGTCGGAGGACGCCGACGGCCGTCAGCTCGTGCTGTCGGCCGTCGGCGGTCCACCGGTGGCGGTCGGTGTCAGCTGTCGGTGCGCGGCGAGAACGAGCCGTGGTCGTCGAGCGGCCCGCGCCCGACGTAGCCCTCGACGACGTCCTCGACGATGACGTCTCCGAAGCGCGTCGGCAGCGTCGCGCCGTGCGTCCCACGGAGCTCGTCGATCGACGCCTCGAACGCGCCCTGCACCTCGAGCGTGCCGGACGAGGCGTCCGTCACACCGATGCGCAGCACCGGGAAGCCCCGGCCGTCGCACAGGCCCTGGAAGCGCACGTCGTCCTCGCGGCGCACGGTCACGATGACACGGCCCGTCGACTCGGAGAACAGGGCGGTCGCCGTGTCGACGCCGTCGCGCTCCTCGAGTTCGTCGAGCACCACGCGCACGCCGATGCCGAAGCGCAGCACCGACTCGGCGAGGGACTGGCCGAGGCCGCCGTCCGCCAGGTCGTGGGCGCTCGTGAGCAGCTGCTCGCCCGACGCTGCCTGCAGGAGCTCGGCCAGGGCCTTCTCCTGCGCGAGGTCGACCGCCGGCGGTCGGCCGCCGAGGTGCCCGTGCACGGTGCCGGCCCACGCGGAGCCGTCGAGCTCGAGGCTCGTCGTGCCCAGCAGGTAGACGTTGTGACCGTCGTCCTGCCAGCCCGAGGGCACGCGCAGGGCGACGTCGTCGATGATGCCGAGCACGCCGACCACGGGGGTCGGGTGGATCGGGGTCGTGCCGGTCTGGTTGTAGAACGACACGTTGCCGCCGGTGACCGGGATCCCGAGCTCCATGCAGCCGTCCGCCAGGCCCTCGACGGCCTCGGAGAACTGCCACATGACCTCGGGGTTCTCCGGCGAGCCGAAGTTCAGGCAGTCGGTGACCGCGGCGGGGACGGCGCCGGTGACGGCGACGTTCCGGTACGCCTCGGCCAGCGCCAGGCGTGCGCCCTGCTTCGGGTCGAGCTGGCAGTAGCGGCCGTTCGCGTCGGTCGCGACGGTGACGCCGAGCCCGGTCTCCTCGTCGACGCGGATCATGCCGCCGTCGTCGGGGAAGGAGAGCGCCGTGTTGCCGAGCACGTAGGTGTCGTACTGGTTCGTGACCCAGTTCTTCGACGCCAGGTTCGGCGAGCCGAGGAGCTGCAGGAACTGCGCCTTGAGCGCCGGACCGTCGGCCGGACGCTCGAGCGAGGCGGCGGTGTCGGCCTGCAGCGCGTCGATCCAGGACGGGTAGGCGACCGGGCGGTCGTACACCGGGCCGTCGACGGCGACCGTGCGCGGGTCGACGTTCACGATCTCCTGGCCCTGCCAGTCGATGACGAGACGACCGGTGCCGGTGACCTCGCCCAGCACGCTGGTCTCGACCTCCCACTTGCCGACCACCGCGAGGAACTCGTCGAGCTTCTCGGGGCGGACGACCGCCATCATGCGCTCCTGGCTCTCGGACATGAGGATCTCCTCTGCCGTGAGCGTGGGGTCGCGCAGGAGGACGTCGTCGAGCGAGATGTGCATGCCGCCGTCACCGTTGGACGCCAGCTCGCTCGTCGCGCAGGAGATGCCCGCGGCACCGAGGTCCTGGATGCCCTCGACCAGCTCCTTCTGGAACAGCTCGAGGCAGCACTCGATGAGGACCTTCTCGGCGAAGGGGTCGCCGACCTGCACCGCCGGACGCTTGGTCGGGCCGCCGTCGGTGAAGGTGTCGGACGCCAGGATCGACGCACCGCCGATGCCGTCGCCACCGGTCCGGGCACCGAAGAGCACGACCTTGTTGCCGGCACCGGAGGCGTTCGCCAGGTGCAGGTCCTCGTGACGCAGGACACCGACCGCGAGCGCGTTCACGAGCGGGTTGCCCTGGTACACCGGGTCGAAGTAGGTCTCACCACCGATGTTCGGCAGGCCCAGGCAGTTGCCGTAGAACGAGATGCCGCCGACGACACCGTGCACGACGCGTGCCGTGTCCTCGTGGTCGATCGCACCGAAGCGGAGCTGGTCCATCACGGCGACCGGGCGTGCGCCCATCGAGATGATGTCGCGGACGATGCCGCCGACGCCGGTCGCGGCGCCCTGGTACGGCTCCACGTAGGACGGGTGGTTGTGCGACTCGACCTTGAAGGTCACCGCCCAACCGTTGCCGACATCGACCACACCGGCGTTCTCGCCCATGCCGACCATCAGGTTCTTCGTCATCTCCGGCGTGACCTTCTTGCCGAACTGACGCAGGTAGTTCTTGCTCGACTTGTACGAGCAGTGCTCCGACCACATCACGGAGTACATCGCGAGCTCGCCCGAGGTGGGGCGGCGGCCGAGGATCTCGCGGATCTTCGCGTACTCGTCGGCCTTGAGCCCGAGCGCCTCGTACGGCTGCTCCTTGTCGGGCGTCGCGGCGGCGTCCTGCACGGTGTCGGGCTTCGGGCGAACGTGGGTCGTCACGGTGTTGTCGTTCCCTGTCACTGGAGTCGTGTCCGTCGTCACTTGACGAGCGTCGACTCGATCACGGAGGTGAAGAAGGTGAGGCCGTCCGTGCCGGAGGCCATCGCCGCGGGGGTGTCCGGGCCGAAGCCGGGCTCCGTCGCGTGCTCGGGGTGCGGCATGAGCCCGACGACGTTGCCGCGCTCGTTGGAGACACCGGCGATGTCGTCGATCGACCCGTTCGGGTTCACGCCGACGTAGCGGAACACGACCTGGCCGTTGTCCTCGATGCGCTTGATCTCGTCGGCGTCGGCGACGAAGCGGCCGTCGGCGTTCTTGAGCGGGATCGTGATCTCCTGCCCGGCGCTGAACCCGGAGGTCCAGGCGGTGCCGGCGGTCTCGACCCGGAGCTTCTGGTCGCGGCGGATGAACTGCTGGTGCGCGTTGCGGGTGTGCGCGCCCGGGACGAGGCGGGCCTCGGCGAGCATCTGGAACCCGTTGCAGATGCCGAGCACGGGCATCCCCTTGCCGGCGGCGTCGATGACCTCGGCCATGATCGGGGCCTTCGCCGCGATGGCGCCGGCACGGAGGTAGTCGCCGTACGAGAACCCGCCGGGGAGCACGATCGCGTCGACCCCCTGCAGGTCGTGGTCGCCGTGCCAGAGCGCGACGGGGTCGGCTCCCGCCAGGCGGACCGCACGCTGGGCGTCGCGGTCGTCGAGCGAGCCCGGGAACGTGATGACGCCGATGCGCATCCGCGTCACGCGTCCTGCACGGTGACGGAGACGACGTCCTCGATCACGGCGTTCGAGAAGACGTCGGCCGCGATGTCGCGGACCTCGGCCAGCTTCGCGTCGTCGACCGGGCCGTCGACGGCGATCTCGAAGCGCTTGCCGATGCGGACGTCGGTCAGGTCGGCCTTGCCGAGACGGGCGAGGGCGTTGCCCACCGCCTTGCCCTGGGGGTCGAGGATCTCTGCCTTGGGCATGACCTCGACGACGATGGTTGGCACGTGTTCACTCCAGCGCTTGGGTGGGTTGGGTGGGACGGCACCAGTCTACGGGCCGCGCGCGGCGCGCCGGGCCGCTTGTGGAGAAGTCGTCGAAAGCGTATGTTCCAAGTCGAATAATCGCTCGGGAACACGGTCTGGAGGCACGGATGGCGTCGCTCACGCCCCTCGCGTTCGCCGCGCTCGGCCTGCTCGCCGAGGCGCCCATGCACCCGTACGAGATGTTCCAGACGATGCTCCACCGGCACGAGGACCAGAACGTCAAGGTCCGGCCGAGCACGCTCTACCACCAGATCGGGCGGCTCGTGGACCTCGGGTACGCCGAGGCCCTCGGGACCGCGCGCGAGGGCAACCGGCCCGAGCGCACCACCTACGCCATCACCGACCACGGCCGTGCGGAGCTCGACGCCGGGCTCCGGCGCATGATCGCCGAGCCCGCCGACGAGTACCCCGAGTTCCAGCTCGCGGTCTCCCACGTCGACAACCTCACCGCGACCGATGCGGCGACCGCGCTGCGCGCCCGCGCCGAGGCGCTCCGTACGGAACGCACGGGGTACGACGAAGCCGCCACGGGCCTCCAGGCCAAGCAGCTCGCCGAGCGTTACTGGCTCGACGTGTCGTACGTCCGTGGCATGCTCACCGCGCAGATCGAGTGGCTGACCGCCACCGCCGACCGCATCGCGAGCGGCGACATCCCCTGGGACGGCCCCGCCGTCCCCGACCCAGCACCACAGAAGGACCAGGACACCACTCGATGACCTCCACCACGTCCGCCGACCTGCAGCACGGGCAGAAGCCGTGGCCCGCGCTCTGGGCACTCGTCGTCGGCTTCTTCATGATCCTCGTCGACTCGACCATCGTGTCGGTCGCGACGCCCACCATCGCGCAGGCGCTCGACGCCGACATCAACGCCGTGATCTGGGTCACCAGCGCGTACCTGCTCGCCTACGCCGTGCCGCTGCTCATCACCGGGCGGCTCGGTGACCGCTTCGGCCCGAAGGTGCTGTACCAGGCGGGGCTCGTGGTGTTCACCCTCGCGAGCCTGTGGTGCGGTCTGGCCGGTTCCATCGAGGTGCTCATCGTCGCCCGCGTCGTGCAGGGCCTCGGCGCCGCGATGATGACCCCGCAGACGATGGCGGTCATCACGCGCATCTTCCCGCCGCAGAACCGTGGTGCAGCCATGGGCCTGTGGGGCGCCGTCGCCGGTGTCGCTTCGCTGGTCGGGCCGATCGTCGGCGGGCTGCTCGTCGACGGCTTCGGCTGGGAGTGGATCTTCTTCGTCAACGTCCCCGTCGGTGTCGTCGCGTTCGTGCTCGCACAGCGCTTCGTCCCTCGCTTCGAGCGGCACGGACACCGGTTCGACTACCTGGGCATCGTGCTCAGCGCCGTCGGCATGTTCCTGCTCGTCTTCGGCATCCAGGAGGGCGAGACCTACGACTGGGGCACCATCACGGGGCCGATCTCGGTGTGGTCGCTGATCATCACCGGCATCGTCGTGCTCGCCGCCTTCGTGGTGTGGCAGGGCGTGCAGAAGGGCGAGCCGCTGCTGCCGCTCGGCCTGTTCAAGGACCGCAACTTCACGCTCGCGAACATCGCCATCACGGCGGTCGGCGTGGCGATCTCGTCGTTCGCGCTGCCGATCATGCTCTGGGCGCAGGACGTGCTGCGCTTCTCGCCGACCCAGGCCGCGCTGCTGCTCGTGCCGCAGGCCGTGCTGTCCGCCGCGCTCGCACCCCTCGTCGGCAAGAACCTCAACAAGTGGAACCCGCGGTGGGTCGGCTCGTTCGGTCTCGCGTGCTTCTCCGGCGGGCTGTTCTGGTTCGGCGCCCTGCTGTGGTCGGGTGCCGGCTGGGGCTGGACGCTGCTGCCGAGCGCGCTCCTCGGGCTCGCCAACGCCTGCATGTGGGGTCCGCTCTCGGTGTCGGCGACGCGCAACCTGCCGCCGGCGCTCGCGGGTGCCGGGTCGGGCGTCTACAACACCACGCGGCAGATCGGTGCGGTGCTCGGCTCTGCCGGTATCGCCGCCCTGATCGAGGCGCGCATCACGGCGAACTTCCCGTCCGGCGCGGGCACGGGCTCGGGCGGCGCGGAGCAGCAGGTCGGGGCGCTGCCCGAGTTCCTGCAGCAGCCGTTCGCCACGGCGATGGGGCAGTCGCTCGTGCTGCCGGCCGTGGTGCTCGTGGCGGCCATCGTCGCGGCGCTGTTCCTGGCGAAGCCGAAGCAGACGACAGCGTGGAAGCAGACCGGGGCGGTCGAGACGCAGCCGGACGCTGCAGAGCCCGAGGCCGCGGCGCACTGACGCTGCTGCGCTGACGTCGTCACACGGTGGACCCCGGTCCCGCTCGGTCGAGCGGCGCCGGGGTCCGCTCGTGTGTCGGTCATGCGGCTTGCTCGTGTGGGGCAGCCGTGGTTGCGCTGACGAAGAACGACAAGACTGCTGTCGTACGACAGCGCATCTGTCGTTCTTGCCGCCCGGGGCGGAAGAGCGTGGATCGGCGGGGACTGGTGCGACAGGATCGTCGTCGTACGACAGCGCATCTGTCGTACGACCGCGCCGCCGACCGACGGTCCCGCACGCCGACGACCCCCGCACGCCGCACGCCGCACGTCGCACGTCACACGCCGCCGGCCCCGCTCACCCCCGGCGCTGCAGGTGCGCCCGGGTCAGCTCGGCCATCTCCTCGTCGGACAGGGCGTCGACCGAGCGGGCCTCGCGGCGGTCCGTCCGCTGCCACCGCACGAACAGCATCACGAGGACCGGGACGTCGGCGACCTCGGCGATGAACCACAGCAGGTCGCCCGCCAGGTGCTGGTCGCGCAGGGGGGACGGGAACCACGACTGCCCGACGGCGTGCACGAGCGACCCGTCGAGCACGTGGTTCGACACCCGGAGCACGATGCCGGGCACCGCGTCGAGCAGCAGCTCCACGAAGGCGAGCAGGAACTCGACCGTCACGAAGGTCGAACTCCGCAGGACCCCCGGCTCGGTCAGCGGCCCGAGCACCGTGAACCCGAGCGCCGGCACGAGCACCGTGATGAGCGCTGCCCAGACCCCCGACTCGCGGACGACCGCCGACAGCGGGGTGAGCAGCACCGCGAACAGCACCAGTCCGACCACGGGGGCGACGATCGCGTTGCCGAGCACCCGGACCGGCCGCGAGTGCAACACCCGATCAGCGGCGGCGGACCACCGTGCCGGGCCGCCGAGCCGCAGCAGCGACACCGGGGCGGCCAGGGCGGCGAAGGTCGGCACCGCGAAGAACAGCAGCGCGAGCCGGAGCGTGAAGGCCCACCGGAGCTCCTGGTCGTACCGGCCGACGATGCCGAACTGGAGCACGGCGAAGAGCAGCAGCGCGACCATGAACGACAGGGACCGCCAGGCGGACCACCGGGCCCCGCGGCGTCGAGCCCCGACCAGCCACCAGCCGTAGGTCACCGCGGCGACCGCCAGCAGCACCGCGGCCAGGGGATCGACCTGCCAGGTGCTCCAGAACTCGGCGGGTTCGGGCGTGGGGTGCCTCCTGGTCGCGAGCGGGACGGGCCGGACGCGCGAGACGGGCCGGCATCGTCATCCTCCGCCCCTCGGCCCCCGCGACGACCGCGCTGACGGGCGACAGCGGTGAGGATCGACTCAGCTGTGGGCGGTCCGCCCGGCTGCCCGAGCGACCCCGGCAGGCCTGGTCCGACCGGCGAGCCACACCCCGATCGGCACGGCGACCGCACCGAGGACCGCGACGCCGAAGGACAGGTGCCACTGCATCACGACGAACGCCGGGCCGATCGTGCACACGGCGGCAGCAGCCACGACGGGCCATCCCGGACGGTCGGTCCCACCCGACAGCCGGGGGAGCGGGCGGTCCCACCGGCGAAGTGCCCTGGCCACGCCGATCGCCGCGGCCAGCACGACGACGAGCGCGATCGGCCGCGTCGCCCACCAGGACACCGAACCGGGCTCGGGGAACGGCACCGCGAGCACCAGCGCGATCCCGTTCAGCGCGATGTACAGCGGCAGGTGCCAGAGGTAGACCGCCATGCCGTCCCGGCCGAGCACGAACACCGCCGCCTGCGCCGGTCGGGTCTGCATCAGCCGGGTGAGGGGTCGGTGCACGAGCTGCACGAGGCAGACCTGCGACACCGCGAGCAGCGCCAGCGGGAGCATCGGCGGGTTGAGGTCCTGCAGCATGTCCGGCGCCCAGAGCCCGACCGACGTCAGGGGGACGAGGAGGGCGTAGCCGGCGAGGGCGACCACCGCCAGCAGCACCCTCGAGCGACGGGCGAACCAGCCGTCGGCCCAGAGGAACCCCAGCTGCTGCGCGAACAGCCACACCGGACCGAGGTTGAGGAGCCCGACCTCGGCGGTCCCCGTCGCGAACCGGAGCGCATCGACTGCCGCTGCGAGGAGCAGCAGGACGCCGAGCGTGCGGAACGGTGCCCGTTCGTGCAGGCGCGCCATCAGCGGCACACAGCACTGCGTGATGCCGTACGCGGCGAGGAACCAGAGCGGTGACCCGATGCCGAAGGCGACCTCGGCGAGCAACTCGGCCGGGGTGCCGAGTGCGGTCGCGATCCCGAGACCGACCGCGAGGACGGCGAACAACGGGACCGCCGGACGGAAGAGCCGCACGAGCCGGGTCGCCACGAAGTCGCGCGCGCCCGCGCCCCTGGCGAGTGTGCTGCGCCAGCCGACCGCGCTCGCGAAGCCACCGACGGCGAAGAACAGCGGCATGACCTGGCCCACCCAGGTCGCTGGGACGTACCAGACCGCGTCCTGCAGTGGGCTCGTCACGCCGATGCCGTCGGGCGACACCGCCACACCGACCATCGTGACGTGCACGACGACGACGAGGACGACGCACGCCGTCCGGATGAGGTCGACGACCAGGTCCCGCTGCGCGATGATCCCCCGGACGTCCTGAGCGCTGTCGGCCGGCACGGAGTCCATCCGCGACGAAGGCCCCTGCTTCGTGGACATGCCGTGACGCTAGCGCCGGACCGCGGGGATCAGCGTCGTCCCAGCGGATCGCGACCGGATCGTGACACATCGCATGCCGCCATCGGAATGCATCAACGGGGCGAAGCAACGGCTCTCCGACACGCGCAGTCCACCACCGCCCTGGGCTCCGACCCGGCGACGGTGTACGGTGGAGCTTGTCTTGACCGATGCAAGAGAAAGAGACCGATGGACGCCGACGCCGACCTGCTCCGGGCCGCCGGCCTGCGGGTGACGACGCCGCGGCTGGCGGTCCTGCGTGCCTCCGGGGCGATGCCGCACGCCACCGCGGACGACATCCTCACCGCGGTCTCGGCCGAGTTGCCGACGACGAGTCACCAGGCCGTCTACGGAGTCCTGGGTGCGCTGACCGGAGTCGGACTCGTCCGCCGCATCGAGCCCGCCGGCAGCCCTGCCCGGTACGAACGGCGCACCGGGGACAACCACCACCACATCGTCTGCACGATGTGCGGCGCGGTCGAGGACGTCGACTGCGCGGTCGGCCACGCCCCGTGCCTCACCCCGTCAGAGACCCACGGGTTCGCGGTCACCACCGCCGAGGTCACCTACTGGGGCATCTGCGAGCGTTGTGCAGCAGCGGAACGCGACGACGCCGAGGCCGTCACCGCCTGACCCCGACGGGCCCCTGCGGACCCGACGACCCCGCGCGCCGCGACCACCAGGCGCGTCCCACGACCAACCCGAACCACCCTGACCGAACCAACTGTTCCACCTGAGGAGGAACCGTGTCCGACCAGAACACGCCCACCGGCCCCGCCGGCACCCCCACCACGACGACCAACTCCGGCGCCCCCGTCTCGAGCGACCAGCACTCGATGGGTGTCGGTGCCGACGGCCCCCTCGCCCTGCACGACCACTACCTGGTCGAGAAGCTCGCCCAGTTCAACCGCGAGCGCGTCCCGGAGCGGGTCGTCCACGCCAAGGGCGGCGGTGCGTTCGGTACCTTCACCGTCACGCACGACGTGTCGCAGTACACCCGTGCCGCGTTCCTGCAGCCGGGCAAGCAGACCGAGATGCTCGCCCGCTTCTCGAGCGTCGCCGGCGAGCAGGGCTCCCCGGACACCTGGCGCGACCCCCGCGGCTTCGCGCTGAAGTTCTACACCGAAGAGGGCAACTACGACCTCGTCGGCAACAACACCCCGGTGTTCTTCATCCGCGACGGCATCAAGTTCCCGGACTTCATCCGCTCGCAGAAGCGCCTGCCGGGCAGCCACCTCCGGAACCACGACATGCAGTGGGACTTCTGGACCCTGTCCCCGGAGTCGGCGCACCAGGTGACGTGGCTCATGGGTGACCGGGGCCTCCCGTCGAGCTGGCGTCACATGGACGGCTTCAGCTCGCACACCTACCAGTGGATCAACGCCGAGGGTGAGCGCTTCTGGGTGAAGTACCACTTCGAGACGCAGCAGGGTCACAAGACCCTGACGCAGGAGGACGCCGACCGCATCGCCGGCGAGGACGCCGACTTCCACATCCGCGACCTCTACGAGGCCATCGAGCGCCAGGACTTCCCGAAGTGGGTCCTCAAGGTGCAGGTCATGCCCTACGCCGACGCCGAGGGCTACCGCTTCAACCCGTTCGACCTGACGAAGGTGTGGCCGCACGCGGACTACCCGCTCATCGAGGTCGGCACGATGGAGCTCAACCGCAACCCGGAGAACTACTTCGCGCAGATCGAGCAGGCCGCGTTCGCGCCGTCGAACTTTGTGCCCGGCATCGCGGCCAGCCCGGACAAGATGCTCCTCGCGCGCATCTTCAGCTACGCGGACGCGCAGCGCTACCGCGTCGGCACGAACCACGCGCAGCTGCCGGTGAACGCCCCGAAGAACGAGGTCCACTCGTACTCGAAGGACGGCGCCATGCGCTTCGACTTCCAGAAGGCCGAGGTGCCGGTGTACGCGCCCAACACCCAGGGCGGCGCGCACGCCGACCCGACCGCCACGGACGACGTCCCGGGCTGGGAGTCCGACGGCGCGCTGCAGCGCTCCGCTGCGACGCTGCACCCGGAGGACGACGACTTCGGCCAGGCGGGCACGCTCTACCGCGAGGTCCTCGACGACGCTGCGCGTGAGCGCCTGGTCGGCAACATCGCCGGGCACGTCTCGAAGGTGACGCGCGACGACCTGCGCGAGCGTGTGTTCGCCTACTGGACGAGCGTCGACGCCGACCTGGGTGCGCGCGTGCGCGCCGCGGTCGCGCCGAGCGCGCCCGGTTCGAACGAGGACCCGGAGAAGGTCGCGGTCGAGGCGTAGTCGACACCACCTGACGGACGGGAGGCCCGGTACCAGCTGGTACCGGGCCTCCCGTCCGTCGTGTGGTGGGTCTCAGACCTGTTGGCCGTTGCGCCTGGTCTCGCCCGGCTGGTGGCGGGGCCCGGTCCTCTCGTCTAGACCTGTTGGCCGTTGAGCATGATCTCGCCCGGCTGGTGGCGGGGCCCGGTCCTCTCGTCTAGACCTGTTGGCCGTTGAGCATGATCTCGCCGGTCGGCCAGTCCTCGAGCTGCGCCTCGACCGGCAGGACCATCCAGCCGCCCTGCTCGGTCTCGTTGACGCCGACCCCGTCGGCCGTGAAGGCCGAGAACGTGCCGACGGCCCCGTCGACCTCGTGCCAGCCCATGTGCGCGTAGAAGGGGATGCGGTCCTCACCGGCACCGAGGAAGCCGTAGGGCACCCGGAGTCCCTCGAGGACGGCGCGGGTGCGGACGAGGAGCTCCCGGCCGACGCCGGTGCCCTGCAGCTTGGGCGAGACGGCGACGATGCCGGTGTCGCCGACCAGGACGTCCTGCCCGCCGACCGTGACGAACATCCGGCGGATCCCGACGTGTGCGAGGACCGTGCCGTCCGCACCCCAGCCGACCACCCGGCGCTCGGGCTGCATGCCGGCGTAGTCACGGCCGCCCACGTACCAGTGCGACCAGCTCGGGAACGCCTGCCCGAGCATCGCTGCGATCGCCTCGTGGTCGGGGAGCGTCAGGGCGCTCTCCTCGACCACCTCCCACCGGATGTCTTCGCTCACGGTCCCATCCTGCCGGGTCCGCCTGCGCGAGCGGCAGGGCAGGCCGAGTCTCGCGCCCTGCGACCGTCCTCGTGCCACCGAGCCCGAGAGGTGTCGCTCAGCCCGAGTCTCGCGACAGCGACAGCGGCCCGCTCAGCCGCGACCGGGCGCCGTCACCTCGATGCGGTTCGCCCACGGGTCCTCGAACGCCACGGTCCGGCCGTCGTCGGCGGTCCGCACCCCGGTGTCGTGCATCCGCGACACGAGCGCGCCGAGGTCGTCCGTCCCCGGCACCTCGATCCGCACGAGCCCGAGCCCGAGGGCCTGCTGCCGTCGCCCGGCCCCGCGCGAGTTCCACGTGTTCATCGCCATGTGGTGGTGGTACCCGCCAGCGCTCACGAACAGCGCCTGGTCGCCCATCGCCGCGGTCGTCGCGAAGCCGAGCCGGTCGACGTAGAACGCCTTCGCGGTCGCGACGTCGCCGACGGACAGGTGCACGTGTCCGACTCGGCCGGGGCGCGTGCTGGCCGACTCGAGCGCCGAGGAGGTCAGGTGTTCCTGCACGAAGGCGTTCGGGTCGACGTAGATCGTCGCCATGTCGACCATCCCGTGCGTCCACGACCATTCGGTGCGGTCGCGGTCCCAGTACAGCTCGACGCCGTTGCCCTCCGGGTCCTGGAAGTAGAAGGCGTTGCTCACGAGGTGGTCCGCGCTGCCCGTGAACGTCTGCGGGTACTTCGTCGCGACGGAGTACAGCGCCGCCGCCAGGTCGGCCTGCGTGTCGAAGAGGATCGCGGTGTGGAAGAGCCCGGCCTCGTGGGGGGCGGCGTGCCGCATCGCGGGGGCGTGCTCGAGGACGACGATCGAGGTCGTGCCGCGGCCGAGCACCGCGGTGCCGCCCGTGTTCGTGAGCACCGCCAGACCGACGCCGTCGCGGTAGTAGGCGACCATCGTGTCGAGGTCGGCGACCCGGAGCGTGACGGCGCCCATCCCGGTGTCGGCTGCGAGCAGGTCCTGCGTGTGCATGCCCCCAGTGTGCGCCCGAAATGGTTGACGCGTCAACCAAACGTCACTTCGCGCTGAACCCGCCGTCCGTCTTCAGCAGCTGCCCGTTCACCCACCCGCCGTCCGGCCCGAGCAGGAAGCCGACGAGCGCAGCCGTGTCGGTCGGCATCGACGGTCGCCCGAGCGGGGTCTGGGCGACCGCGGCCTCGCGGATCTCCTCGGTCATCCAGCCGGTGTCGTTCGGGCCCGGGTTGACCAGGTTCGCGCTGACCCGGACGTCGCCGAGCTCGATGGCGGCCCCGACGATCAGCCGGTCGAGGGCGCCCTTGCTCGTGCCGTACGGCAGGTTGAACCCCACGTGGTCGCTGGTGAGCGCCACGATCCGCCGACGGTCCTCCGGCGCGGCAGCACCCTCGCGGAGGCGCCGCGCGTACGCCTGCACGACGAGGAACGGCGCGCGGACGTTCACCGCGAGGTGCCGGTCGAAGGACTCGACGGTCGTGGTCGCGAAGTCCGAGTCGACCGACTCGCAGTGCGACATCACGACGGCGGTCACGGGGGCACCCGCCTCCGCCTCGGCGCGGCCGACGAGCGCGGCCGCCTGCTCCGGGTCGGCCAGGTCGACCGGGAGGCGCGTCACCTGTGCACCCGCACGTTCGGCCTCCGCGATGACCGCGTCCACCCCGTCCGGGTCGGCCCCGCCGTGCACGCGCTCGTCGTACGGTCCCCACCAGGAGATCGCGAGGTCCCAGCCGTCGGAGGCGAGCCGTGCGGCGATCGCGGCACCGATCCCGGCGCGGCGACCGACACCGGTCACCAGGGCGAGCGGTCTGCTGGTGAGCGGTCCGTGGGTCATGGGTCGTGCCTCCCGTGCGGACGATGCACCGGCGCGCCGCCCGGACCAGGATGGCATCGCATCCGGTGTCCTGACGGCACGGCACGGCGGCGCAGGGCCAGGATGGGAGGATGCCGCCCTCCCGCCGACCCGACCCGGCGACGTTCCCCGTCGACCGCCTGCGCGACCGCATGTCGTCGTACATCTACGGCAACATCACCGTGCTCGCCGTCGCGATCGCGGTGGGACCGGAGCAGATCGAGCACGGGGCGGCGGTGCTGACGGTGCTCGCGACGGCCGTGCTGACGTACCTGGCGCACGTGCTGTCGCACCTCGTCGCGCACACCATCGGTGACACGGGGGACGATGCCGAGCACCGGGAGACGATCGGGGCGATCCTGCGCGACGCGAACCCGATCGCGACCTCCGGTCTGATCCCCGCGGTGCTCTACGCCGTGGCGTGGGCGGGCTGGTTGCCGACGCAGTGGGCGCAGACGGCGGCGATCGTCATCCTCGTCGTCCGCATCGGGATGGTCGGGGTGTTCCTGCAGCGGTTCAGCGGACGGCGTCCGACGTTCCTCGGGCTCTGGGGCGGCATCGTCCTGGCCGCCCTGGCCTTCGTGATCGGCCTGGTGAAGGTGGTGTTGACGCATTGAGCGAGCAGACCGACGAGTCCCGCGCCGAACGGCCTGCACGGTCCGGGTGGCGGTTCCTCCGCGACCTGGCGATCATCGTGGTCGTGGCGCTGCTGGCGTCGTTCCTGGTGAAGGCCTACCTGGTGCGGGCGTTCTCGATCCCCTCCGGGTCGATGGAGCGGACGCTGCTCATCGGGGACAACGTGCTGGTGAACGAGCTCGTGCCGGGCGCCGTGCCGCTCCGGCGGGGGGACGTCGTGGTGTTCCGCGACCCGGGCGGGTGGTTGACCAGCGAGCAGGGCGACGACCTCATCAAGCGGGTGATCGGGCTGCCCGGGGACACGGTGTCGTGCTGCGACGCGCAGGGACGGCTGTCGGTGAACGGGCACGCGGTGGACGAGCCCTACGTGGTGCGGCCAGCCGACGTGACCCGCGTGTCGGCGGAGGACTTCGACGTCACCGTGCCGGCCGGTCACGTCTGGGTGATGGGGGACAACCGGTACGAGTCCGCCGACTCGCGCATCCACGGGACCGTGCCGACGTCGGACGTCGTCGGGCGGGCGTTCGTCGTGACGTGGCCGGTCACGCGGTGGGGCGTGCTCGGGCGGTACGGCGACGAGTGGGACGCGGTGCCCGACCCGCGGTGACCGGGTGGGCTACCCGCGGTGACCGGGTGGGCTACCCGCGGTGACCGGGTGGGCGTGCCCGACCGCGGTGGTTGGATGTGTCGCGTCCGGTCAGCAGCCGGTCGTGGTGAGCGTCACCCGCGCCACGTCGTCGTCCGACACCGTCGTCCGGACCGGGCACAGGTTCCCCGCACGCACGGTGACGTCGCCGAGCGGGACGCCCGCGAAGTCGGCGGTGCCCCCGGGGAACACCCGCTGGTGCTCGGACAGCTTGCCGGTCGAGGCGAACACCTCCACCTCGTACGGGCGGTCGGCCGCGTTCGACGACACGGTCACCGAGATCTGCCCGGTCGAGTCGTGGGCGCCGCAGCCCGTCAGCGAGAGCGCGGCAGCGGCGCCGAGGGCGAGCACGAGCGGGACACGACGGATCACCGTGCCGAGGGTACGCGCGTCCGGCGAGGCCACCCGACACGGTCGCCCCGGGTCCACCGTTCTGGGGAGGGGCGCTGCCGGGTGGGACCAGTACCGTGGACGGCATGCACCAGGGGACCTCACCGACCTCCACCGGATCAGCACCAGACGCCGTGCGCCGCGCGGCCCTCGTCGCCGCGCTCGACGTCGTCGACAGCGGACCCGAGGAACGCTTCGAGCGCATCACCCGCATCGCCCGCGAGGCGTTCGGCGTCTCGGGCTCCTTCCTCAACCTCGCGGGCACCGACGTCCTCACCATCAAGTCGCAGCAGAGCGACGCGGTGTTCGGCCCGACCATCCCGCTGCAGGACACCTTCTGCGGCCGCACGCTCGACCAGGCCGGACCGATCGTCGTGCCGGACGCCCGTGCCGACGACCGGTACGCCGACATGCCGATGGTCGTCGAGGACCCGAACGTCCGCTTCTACGCGGGCGTCCCGCTCCGTGTCGGCGACGACGCCGTCAAGGTCGGCACGCTCTGCCTCGTCGACCCGCAGCCCCGCACGCTCGAGGCCGACGACCTGGCGCTGCTCGAGGAACTCGGCGTCTGGGCGGAGCGCGAACTCGCCGCCGGCGCCGACGAGGACCGACTCCGCGGTGTCCTCGCCGGGTTGCAGCCGACGCCCGTCACGGTGCCCGGCTACCGGATCGGCGGCATGTCCGTCCCGCACGGGGTGGTCTCGGGTGACCTGCACGAGTGGCACCTGGTCGGCGACGCCCTGCACTTGACCGTCGCCGACGTGATGGGCAAGGGGATGTCCGCCGGGCTGCTGGCCGCGACGATCCGCGGTGCCCTGCTCGCCCGGCCGGCGGAGGACCCGGGGCGCGTCGTCGCCGCGCTCGACGAGCAGGTGGGGCCGGACCTCGGCCGCGCCGAGTCGTTCTCGACGATGTTCCACGGTCGGCTCGACGCACCCAGCGGCCGCATGGACTTCGTCGACGCCGGCCACGGGCTCGTGCTGCAGATGCGCGCCGACGGCCGCGAGCGGACGCTCCTGTCGAACGACCTGCCGATCGGCCTGCACCCCGCGGGCTTCGCTCGGTCCTCGGGGTCGCTCGAGCTCGAGCCCGGAGACGTGCTCGTGATCGTGAGCGACGGGGCGCTCGAGCTCTGGGACTCGACCCTGACCTCGCTCTCGCGGCTCGGTGCCCTGTGGCGCGAGGAGCCCGACATCGACGCGTTCCTCGCGCGGGTGCGCGCCCGCGCCCTCGAGCACGACCCCGGTGACGACCTGACGGTCGTCGTGCTCGTCCGCGACTGACGCGCGAGGCTGACGGCCCCGCCACGCGAACGGACGGAACGGGCCGACGGACGGGAGGCGCAGGGCGGCCCCGCCACGCGCCTCCCGACCGTCAGATGGTCGCGTCGCGCCCCGCTGCGGACGTCGCACCCCGACGTGACGGGATGCGACGTCCGTACCGGGGTGCGACCGGTGATCGCACGGCCCGGCCGAGCACACGCCGATCCGCGATCCGTCCGACCGGCGAGGTCTGCCGACGTCGCGGTCAGGCGCCGAGGCGCTCGATGAGCTCCGCGTAGCGCGCCGCCGTGCGGTCGACGATCTCCTGCGGCAACACCGGTGGCGTGCCCTGTCGGTCCCAGTTCGCGCTGAGCCAGTCGCGCACGATCTGCTTGTCGAACGAGTCCGTCCGGTTGCCGGAGCGGGCGTCCCAGTAGCGGCTCGAGTCGCTGGTCAGGACCTCGTCCGCGATCCGGATCGTGCCGTCCGCGTCGCGTCCGAACTCGAACTTGGTGTCGGCGATGACCACGTCGTGCTCCCGGGTGATCGCCGCCGCCTCGCCGTAGACGCGCAGCGAGAGCTCGCGGAGGGCCTCGGCGTCCTCGCGCCCGACGAGCTCGACGGTCTGCTCGAAGGAGATGTTCTCGTCGTGCTCGCCCTGCGGTGCCTTGTACGCCGGCGTGTAGATCGGCTCGGGCAGCCGGTCGCCCTCGGAGAGCCCGGTGGGCAGGGGGACGCCGCACACGCTCTGCGTCTCGCGGTACTCCGCCCAACCGCTGCCGACCAGGTACCCCCGGACGACGCACTCGACCGGGAACATGTCGAGCGGCAGCACGTGCATGGACCGGGCGGCCACGGAGTCGGGGACCGCCGTGCCGCCCGTGCCCGCCGCGACCAGGTGGTTCGGGACGTCGGCGATCCGGTCGAACCAGAACCGCGACAGCCGCGTCAGGAGCTCGCCCTTGCCCGGGATCGGGGGCTCGAGCGCGAAGTCGTAGGCGCTGACCCGGTCGGAGGCGACGAGCAGCAGCTCGGACGCGCTCGCGACGTCGTCGACCCCGGCCGGCACGTAGAGCTCGCGGACCTTCCCCGACGAGACGTGCCGCCAGCCGGGCAGCTCCGGTGCGGCGGTCACCGGGCGACCTTCGCGGCGATGTCCGTGCGGTACTGCGCCCCCTGGAGCGCGATGTCACCGACCCCGGCGTAGACGCGCTCGCGGGCCTGGGCGAAGTCTTCGCCGGTCGCGACGACGCTCAGCACGCGGCCGCCGGTCGCCACCAGGTCGTCGTCGAGCACGGCGGTCGCCGCGTGCGCCACGGACACGCCCTCGCGCGCTGCGGCGGCGTCGATGCCGGTGATGACCCGACCGGTGTGCGGGTTCTCCGGGTAGCCCTCGCTCGCGAGCACCACCGTCACCGCGACGTCGTCGCTGAACGTCGGCTGCGGTGCCGACGCGAGCTGGCCGGTCGCCGCTGCCGTGAGCAGGGCGCTGAGCGGCGTGGTCAGGCGGGGGAGCACCACCTGGGTCTCCGGGTCGCCGAAGCGTGCGTTGAACTCGATCACGCGCACGCCCTGCTCGGTCACGATGAGGCCGCAGTAGAGCAGGCCGACGAAGGGCGTGCCCTCGTGCTCGAGCCGACGGACGGTGGGGAGCGCGACGAGCTCGGTGACCTCGGCGACGAAGGCCTGCTCGGACTCCCACCGGTCGGCGAGCCACGGCAGCGGGGAGTAGGCACCCATGCCGCCGGTGTTCGGCCCCGTGTCGCCGTCGCCCAGGCGCTTGTGGTCCTGCGCGGGGCTGAGTGCACGGACGTCGTGGCCGTCGCTCAGGAAGAACAGCGAGACCTCTTCGCCGTCGAGGAACTCCTCGACCACGACACGGCCGTGCTGCAGCCAGTAGGCGGCGTGGTCGATCGCCGCCTGGCGGTCCTCCGTCACCAGGACGCCCTTGCCCGCGGCGAGCCCGTCGGCCTTGACCACGTACGGAGCACCGAGCTCGTCGATGGCGGTGACTGCTTCGTCCACGGTGCCGGCGTAGACCGGGCGCCCGGTCGGGACCCCGGCCTCGGACATGATGCGCTTGGCGAACGCCTTCGATCCCTCGAGCTGCGCGGCGGCCCGGCTCGGCCCGAACACCGGGATGCCCCGCGTCCGGAGGGGGTCGGCGACGCCGGCGATGAGCGGCGCCTCGGGCCCGACGACGACGAGCTCGACGCCGTTCTCGATCGCGTACTCGGCGACCAGTTCGCCGTTCGTGGGGTCGAGCGACACGGTCTCGACGTCGGCGGCGATGCCGGCGTTGCCGGGTGCTGCCGTGATGACGTGTCCGGCCTGCTCCGCGAGGAGGGCCGTGATGATCGCGTGCTCGCGGGCACCGGAACCGAGGACGAGGATTCGCACGCGGCAAGCCTACCGAGCGCGACACGCCGCCCGCGATGCGAGGGCTAGCCTGGGGACATGCCGCCGCGGAGGATCGAGGACGCCGAGGGACGCGCCGCGCTCGCCGCCGTCCGAGCGGGGTCGTCGGTCCGGTCCGACGTCGCGACGGCCGTGCGCTGGACTTTGCAGCGGCTGGCCGACGACGTCCCCGGCAACAGCGTCGAGGTCCGCGTCCCGCCGTTCGCCGCGGTGCAGGCCGTGCCCGGGCCGCGGCACACCCGCGGGACACCGCCGAACGTGGTGGAGACCGACGCCGTGACGTGGTTGGCCCTGGCGCAGGGGGAGCTGCGGTGGGACGAGGCCCTCGCAGCGGCACGGGTCAGTGCGTCCGGGTCGCGCGCGGACCTGTCGGCGTTCCTGCCGGTCCGGACCGCGGCCTGACACCTGGCGGCCTGACACCTGGCGGCCTGACGGTCGAGCCGGCACGGTCGTGCAGCCTGGCTCACTGACTTAGGTAGGTCCTACCGATGTGATCGGGAGGAGCCGCCGCGTAGCGTTGAAGTCGCCGGGATTCGGACCCGACCCGAACGGGTCCGAACCCGGCGACAGGGTCAAAGGTACGCGACATACTGCGTTCGTTGTCAACCGGTGCGGCGAGTCGTGCTGCAAACCGCAACGATCGTGGTTCCTCCGGGGACCTTTCCTGATCAGGCGTCAGGTTCTCCCCTTGGGAGTCGGCCCGTTCAGCGGGCACCGAGCAGTTCGACGAGCTCCGACCGGGCGTGCACGTCCCACTTCGCGAAGATCCGCGACATGTGCGCGTCGACCGTCCGGACGCTCAGGCTCAGCATCTCCGCGATCCGTCGGTTGCTCAGGCCCTGCGCGGCCAGCTCGGCGACCTCGTACTCCCGGTTCGTCAGCGGCGGACGGACCCGGCCGGCGGACACCGCCATCCCGTGCGACGCGAGCACCCCCTGCGCCGCCACGATCCGCGTCCGGTCGTCGGCGAGGACGGCGTCCGCGTACTCGACGACCGCCGCGGCGAGGGGGCCGTCGACCCGGGCTGCCGCCTCGCGCATGCGGACGAGCGACGCGGTGGCGTCCCGTCCGGTCGTCATGTCGTGCGTGTAGTGCTGCGTCGTCGCGTACATGACGTGCAGCCAGGACCCGTCACGGGTGCTCCGCTCGATGATCTCGTCGGCGTGCCGCAGCCCCGCCGGGTTCCCGAGCACGGTCTCGGTCCAGGCGATCGACACCGCGACCTGCTCGCCGGTGATCCGCATGGCACGGCCCGGCGTCGTGCGGGCGCGCTCGAGGGCCTCGGCAGCGCGTTCCGCGTCGCCGGCGTAGGCGTACGCCATGGCCAGGCGGGCCCAGGGGTACGCCGCGAACCCGCCGTGGTCGGCCACGACGTAGCGCTCGCACGCGGCGGAGAACGCGGCGATCGCGTCGTCCCACCGGCGCTGCCCGATCGCGTGGTTGCCGAGCCCGATGAGCTCGAGCGTGAAGTCGTACTTCAGGAACGGGCTCCCGCGCCGGACCGGGATCTCGGTGACCAGGTCGGCCATGTCCCCGCGCCACACCTGCACCTGGTGGAGCACCGAGACGTTCTCGCCGACACCCCAGGGAGCGGCCTCGACGTGCTCGACGGCCGTGGCGATCGCGCGACGGGCGAACGCAGCCGCCTCTTCGAGCCGGCCCTCGGTCGCGAGTGCCATCGTCACGCAGGGCGCGATGCAGAGGAACGACACCGGGACCGTCGGCTGCTGCAGGATGCGCGACCGTTCGATCTCCTCGCGGACCTCGGCGAACCGACCGCCCCACCCCAGGTGGGCGAGCCGGAGCAGCCGCACGTGCTCGGCCGTCTCCGGCCCGACCAGCGGCATCAGCGCCTCGGTCAGCGCCACCGCGGCGTCGACGTCGTCGTCGTGGAACTGGCGGATGTTCGCCAGCGTCTCGCACGCCTCGACCACGACGGCGTCGTCGACCTCGCCGGCGCGCTTCCGGGCGAGGTCCCACGCGGCCTCGGCGTCGACCCGACCGGCCTCGCGGCCGGTGCTGTACGAGTGCGCGATCGACCGCAGGCAGTGTGCGGTGACCCGCTCGGTGGCCGTGAGCGCGGTGCGGAGTGCAGCGGAGGCCAGGGCGACGGCGCTCTCGTGCTCCTGCAGCCGGACGGCGACCTCCGTGGCGTCGAGCAGCTGGCCGACCGGGGGCAGCACACCGCACTCGAGCGACCAGAGCGCGGCGCGGAGCCGAGCGGCGGGCGGTGCGCCCTCGGGGCGGGTGGTCCGGAAGGCGTTGGCCCGGGCGAACAGCGCCGTGCGTCGAGCGACCGGGACGAGCCCGCGGACGACCTCGCCCACGAGCGGGTGCGACGGCCGGACGATGCTCGTGCCGTCCTCGGCGGAGTCGACGGCGACCAGCCCGAGCGCGACGACCCGGTCGACGTCACCGCCGGACACCAGGCCGAGCAGGCGGGCGAGCGGGATCGGGTCGGCGAGCGCGACGATGTCGACGACGTCGCGGAGGTCCTCGGGCAGCGCGCCGAGCTCAGTGCGGTACATGTCCGCCAGGCTGTTCGACGCGGTCACCCGACCGCGCCAGTACCAGCCCGTCGCGGTCTGGTCGAGCGCCCCCGACGTCAGTGCGGCGCGGACCACCTCGCGCAGGTACAGCGGGTTGCCGGCCGTCGCCCGGTGCACGCGCTCGGTCGAGGCGGTCTCGAGCTGCGCGCCGAGTGCCTGCGCGACGACCTCGCCGGTCTCGTGCAGGTCGAGCGGGGCCAGGTCGATGCGCTCGAGCAGGTCGTCCTGCCACAGCGCGCGGAGCGGGTCCGACAGCGCGGTGAAGTCGCGGCAGGTCAGCACGAGGCGCGCGCCCTGGTCGCGGACGAGCCAGGCGACGTAGCGCGCCGAGATGGCGTCGAGGTGGTCGGCGTCGTCGACGCGCAGGACGACGTCGCGGTCGGCCAGGTCGTGCGTCTCGCGCAACCGCTGCGCGGCCGAGGCGTCGTCGACCAGGTCCGCGAGGGCGGCGGGCAGCTCGCCGAACCGGTCCGCGACGGCACCGAACGGCATCGACCGGCCGGCGGCGACCGCGGTGATCGGCACCACGACGGTGCGACCGGTGGTGTCGCGGCGGGCGACCCGGTCGGTCACGCGGGCGGCGGTGGAGGTCTTCCCGAGGCCGGGCGCGCCGACGATCGCGACGCTCCAACGGTGCTCGGCGACGACGGACACCGCGCGGTCCTCCTCGCGGCGCTGCACGATCGGCCACGGCACACGTCCGGGCGTGCGGGTCCGGCGACGCCCGCGGATGGACTGCTCGTGCACCCCGTCACCTCCCGGTCCTGGTCGTCCGCCTGCTCCCCCCGGCTCGCGGATCCCGTTCCCGGGCTCCGACATCGTCCTCGACCGGGCGGTCGGAGTCCGACGGGATGCGTTCCGTGGATACCGACCGGTAGGGACATCATGCCCTGGATCAGCCGACGCGCAACAGGCCGCGGCACCTCCCACAGTGGGGGACAATGGTCTGGTGAGCGACACCGACCGACCTGAAGACCGCCCGGCAGTGCCGGCCGCGACGCCGGCTCCGAGCGCCGTCAGCTCGCCGGACGAGGTCACCATCCGACGCGCACCGAAGTTCGGCGTGTTCATCGTCGGCGGCGCGGTGCTCGGCTTCCTCGCGACGCTGCTCGTCGTGACGCTCACCATGGACATCGACCGCGGCGACCAGCAGGACGCCGACTTCGGCACGCTCGTCGGCTACTTCTCGCTCTGGGGCGTCACGATCGGCGCCTTCGTGGGCGCCGTCGTGGCGATCGTGCTCGACCGGGTGTTCGCCCGCCGCGCCGCCCGCCTGACGGCGGAGCGCGTCGAGGTCGAGCCGGCGGAGGAGACCGTCGACGGCGAGGTCGAGGAGCACGGCGACGCGAGCGGACCCGTGGAGCGCACCGACCGCTGACGGTCGCCACCACACGACGGACGGGAGGCCCGGTACCAGCTGGTACCGGGCCTCCCGTCCGATGCGTGTCGCGTCGGGACGCGACTCAGCTGAGCTGGTTCGCCTCCACCCACGACAGGTACTCCGGGCTCACGGTGCCGCTGACGTACTCGCCGGTGAAGCAGCTCATCTCGAGGTCGGTGACGTCCGAGCCCTCGATGATCGCGTCGCGCATGTCCGCCACCTCCTGGTAGATGAGGTGGTCGCTGCCGAGCACGCGGTTGATCTCCGGGATCTTCCGGTCGTGCGCGATGAGCTCCGCGCGCGTCGGCATGTTGATGCCGTACACGTGCGGGTAGCGGACCGGGGGAGCGGCGCTCGTGAACGTGACCTCGTTCGCACCGGCGGCACGGGCCATCTCGACGATCTCGCGGCTCGTGGTACCGCGGACGATCGAGTCGTCGACGATCAGGATGTTCTTGCCCTTGAACTCGGACGACATCGCGTTGAGCTTCTGGCGCACCGAACGCTTGCGCTCGGCCTGCCCGGGCATGATGAACGTGCGGCCGACGTAGCGGTTCTTGAAGAAGCCCTCGCGGTAGTCGATGCCGAGCTTCTGCGCGACCTGCATGGCTGCGGGGCGCGACGAGTCCGGGATCGGCATGACGACGTCGATGTCCCCGGTCGGGGCGTACTGCGCGATGGTGTCCGCCAGGCGGTTGCCGAGGCGGAGGCGGGCGTCGTACACCGAGATGCCGTTCATCACGGAGTCGGGACGTGCGAGGTAGACGTACTCGAACGAGCACGGCACCAGACGCGGGTCCTTCGCGCACTGCCGGGCGTGCATCTGACCGTTCATCTCGATGAAGACGGCCTCGCCCGGGGCGATGTCGCGGACGATCTCGTAGCCCCCCGACTCGAGCACGAGGGACTCGCTCGCGACGACCCACTCCGGCTGCCCGGCCTCGTCGAACTTGTGCCCGAGGATCAGCGGTCGGATGCCGTACGGGTCGCGGAACGCCAGCAGGCCGTGCCCCGCGATCGTCGCGATCGTGGCGTAGGAGCCCTCGACGCGCTCGTGTACGCGCTCGACGGCGTCGAACACCTGCCCGGCGTCGAGCTCGCTGCCGCGGACCTGGCCCTGGAGCTCGTGCGCCAGGACGTTCACCAGCAGCTCGGTGTCGCTCGTGGTGTTCAGGTGACGGCGGTCGATGTCGAACAGCTCGCGGGTGAGCTCGCGGGTGTTCGTCAGGTTGCCGTTGTGGACGAGCACGATGCCGTAGGGCGCGTTCACGTAGAACGGCTGGGCCTCTTCCTCGTTGCTCGCGGCACCCTTCGTGGCGTACCGGACGTGCCCGAGGCCCATGGTGCCGAGCAGGGCACGCATGTCACGGGTGCGGAATGCTTCGCGGACGTGCCCACGCGTCTTGTGCATGTGGTGGACGCGACCCTCGACCGTGGCGATGCCCGTCGAGTCCTGGCCCCGGTGCTGCAGGAGCAACAGGGCGTCGTAGATGGATTGGTTGACGGGCCCCTGCGCAACGAGGCCGACGATGCCGCACATTCGCGGAGTGCTCCAGACCGTAGGATCGGGTGGTACCGAACAAGTCTGCCATGCTCCGCGGAGGACCACGCATGCCGAACCCGTACGCTGCCGCCGGCGTCGACACCGCCGCCGGTGACCTGGCCGTCGAGCTCATGAAGTCCGCCGTCTCGGCGACGCACAACGCCTCCGTGCTCGGTGGCGTCGGCGGCTTCGCGGGGCTCTACGACGTCTCGTTCCTCAAGGACTACTCGCGACCGTTGCTCGCCACCTCGACCGACGGCGTCGGCACGAAGGTCGCGATCGCGCAGGCGATCGACAAGCACGACACCATCGGCCAGGACCTGGTCGGGATGGTCGTCGACGACATCGTCGTGGTCGGTGCGAAGCCGCTCTTCATGACGGACTACATCGCCTGCGGCCGCGTCGTGCCGAACCGCATCGCCGACATCGTCGCCGGCATCGCCCGCGGCTGCTCGGCGACCGGGACCGCGCTCGTCGGCGGCGAGACGGCCGAGCACCCGGGGCTGCTCGGGCCGGACGAGTACGACGTGGCCGGTGCCGCGACCGGTGTCGTCGAGGCCGACCGACAGCTCGGCGCGCACCTGGTGCAGGACGGCGACGTCGTCGTGGCGATCGAGTCGTCCGGGCTGCACTCGAACGGGTACTCGCTCGTGCGGCACATCCTGTCCGGCAAGGGCATCGGCTACACCGACCAGCTGCCGGAGTTCGGCGCAGGAGTCTCCGTGGGCGAGGCCCTGCTCGAGCCCACCCGGCTCTACACTGCGCCGCTGCTCGACCTGCTCGACGCCCGGCCCGGTGTCGTCCACTCGCTCTCCCACGTGACGGGCGGTGGCATCGCTGCGAACCTGGCGCGCGTGCTGCCCCTCGGCACCTGGGTCGAGGTCGACCGTTCGACGTGGACGCCCCCGACGGTGTTCCGGGTGCTCGCGGACATGGCGGGGACGCCGGTCGAGGACACCGAGGGCACGTGGAACCTCGGCATCGGGATGTTCGCCGTCGTGGACGCGGCCTCGGCGTCGGCGGTGCTCGAGGACCTGCATGCCGCCGGGCTGCCCGCGTGGACGGTCGGCACCGTGTCGACCTCGGCGCGCGGGCTGGACGGGTTCGAGCAGGGCGCCAAGGGCGTCGACGGCGGCGCGGTCCGGCTCGTCGGTTCCTACGCCGGCTGAGGCGCGCCGGCCGCACCCGTCGGCCGCGGGCGCGAGCGGGTGCGACGCGCCGCTCAGGTTCGACGAGCGGGCAGTTCCGGTCGCTGCGGGGCGTCGAGCGTGACTGATCGCACCCGGTCGACTGACTCTTCCCGGTCGACTGACCCTTCCCGGTCGACTGACGCTGCCTGGCGCCTCGGCTGCAGTCAGTCAGACGCGGCCGGTCAGACGCGGTCGGCAGATCGTCGTCGGTCGGGTCGGGGCTCCTGCTGAACGGGCACGACATGCCGCTCAGGTCCGGCGGGCGGGTGTGTTTCGTCGTCGGACGGCTTCGAGTGTGACGGATCGGGCGCGCTCGGGAGCGCCGAGTCGGCTACCAGGCGTCCGCGGCCGGTCGACGTGCGTCGGATGACCGGGGGCCGACAGGCCGACGAGGCTGCCACCGAGCGAGCACGACATGCCGCTCAGGTCCGGCGGGCGGGTGCGTTCCGTCGTCGGACGGCGTCGAGTGTGACGGATGTGGCCCGCTCGGCGAGTACGAGCCCGGAGCCCGCCGCCCGCGCACACGACGACGCCGCGCGGCCCCGGAGGGTGCGCGGCGTCGACGGTTCAGGTCAGGCGGACTTGTTCTGGTCCTGCTGGGGCTCGAACTCGTCCTCGTCGTCGCCCGGTTCCTCACCGTACTGGTCAGCCCAGCGGTCGACGTAGGAGTCTTCGTCCGAGTGTTGCCCGGCGGAGAGCTCGCGTTCGAGCGCACCGTAGTTCGTGTCCGGACTGAAGTACTTCAGCTCCCGGGCGACCTTGGTGTGCTTTGCCTTCTGACGGCCGCGCCCCATGCGTGACCCCCTCGTGATCGGCTCTGGTCCGGTCCTGGCGGGTGCGTGGTTGCCACCCGGGGAACCGAACGGTTCGTGGTTTGAAATCTGCCGATCACTCTACCATGTACCCCGTTCCCCACCTGGCCACCGACGTCCCCCGTGGCGGGGAGGAAGACCTGATCAGGACTCAGGCGGGGAGGGGCTCCCGGACCCCGCGCTTCCGTCGCGCGGAGCGCAGCACGAGGGCGTCGACCGAGAACCGTCCGGGTCCGGTGAGCGCGACGGCGAGGGACGCCACGGCGAGCACCAGCACGTACTCGAAGCCGCCCTCCTGGGCGAAGAAACCCGCGGTGGCGTGGGCGAGCAGGCCCGCGACGACCATGTCGACCGCGAGCAGCAGGCCGACGACGCGGGTGGCGACGCCGAGCACGAGGAGGATCCCGCCGACGAGTTCGAGTCCCGCCACGAGCGGAGCTGCGACCTCGGCGAGCGGGACGCCCATCCCGGCGAAGCCCTGGGCGACGCCGGGGATGCCCTGGGTGAACTTCTGGGCGCCGTGGGCGATGAACACCACGCCGAGGACGATGCGGAGCGCGGTCAGGCCGATGGAGGTCGATGTCGTTCGCATGCTGCCGACGCTATGCGGTGACGTGTCATCGACCGGATGGCCTCGGCGAACCGCCCGGACTCTGCCAGGGGCTGTCCAGGAGACGGTCCACCGAAGCGGGGACCGGCTCTCAGGAACGACCGACGCCGGTCCGCCACAGCGGGGACCGGCGTCGGTGGGAGGAGCGAGGTGTCAGGAGTCCGCGCCGCGCCCGGTCTGCTGCTGCAGGCGGTCGATGTGCTCGGACGCCTCGGCCTTGGTGAGGTCCGCGGGGAGTTCCTCGCCGGCCTCGCGGGCCAGGGTGTCGAGGTAGCTGCGCTGCGGGCCGGTCATGGGCTCGTCGCCGGTCACCCACTGCTCCGGGTCCTTGCTCGCGGTCGTCGAGGGGTCGGGACGCTCGCCGCCCAGGGTCTCGCCCTGGTGCGACTCGTCGGGGGTCTGGTCTGCTGCGTCGGTCATGGGCCGAACCTACGCGCGACGGCGGACCCGACACGCAGCGAGGACGTCCCCCACGGGACCGGGCACTCAGACCGGCGTCGCCGTGTAGCGCACCAGGTCCGGCCCGACGCCGCTCGCCGCGATCGGCACCTCGGTGTCGCCCTGCCGGATCCAGATCGTCGCGGCCTGCTCGTCGATCCGGACGACCTCGTGCAGCGACCCGTCGAGCAGCACCGCAGCCTGCACCGACACCTGCCCGGTCGACGGCCGCGGCGGCAGTCCCACCACGTCGGCGCCGTACACGGCGTGGCGCCCGGGGGAGAGGAACGGCGACACCGGTGTGGTCACGACCTCGAGTCCGTCCTCGACCGGACGCACCGCGACCAGGCGCACCGCCTGGTCGGTGGGCAGGGGGACGTCGACGACGGGCGCGTCGACCGGGCCGGCCAACGCGCGGAAGGCGGGCCGACCGTCGGGGGCGAGCCGTGCCTCCAGGCCGTCGATCCGGACGCGACCGCGGCCACGTGAGTCGGCGTAGGTCCCGGGCTCGAGCCCGGAACGGCGTGCTTCGAGCCGCGTGACGACGACGCTGTCCGGCCGGTACCAGTCACGGAGCGTCGCGGGGTCGACCCAGCCGATGCTGGCGACCCCGCGGGCGAGGTCGGCGCCGTCGTCGGCGGGTCGTTCGTCGAGGGCGCCGAGCGGGTGCTCGCCGCGCACCGGGACCAGTCCGGCGTACGGTCCGGCCGTCGATGGTTCGTGGTCGAGCACCTCGACACGCTTCGAGACCTTGCCGCCGTGGCCGTCGAAGGTCGCGAAGGTGCGCAGGTCGGAGATCGTCATGTCGCGGACGATGCTACGACCGGTCGCCGTCACGTCGTGCAGGTGCGGGGACGAGGAGACGCATCTCGCCCGTGCACTGCGTCTGGTCGACGCCCTCGGCGGGGCCGGCCGGACGCGTCGCGCGCCTCGGCTGCAGGCCGTCGCGCTGCAGCGGCCGTCCCACGGGCTGCAGGCTGTTCCGCTGCACCGACCGGAGGAGCCGGTCCTCCTGCGCGTCGTGGTGGAACACGCCCTGCGGCGAGCGGCGGAGCGCCGGACGGATCGGCTCCCCGCGGCGCTCCTGGCCCGGGAGCGGCCGCGAACGACGGCCGTACAGCAGCTCGGACGAGTCGAGCAGCCACGGCACCAGGGCGACGGTCACCCCGTGCACGAGCAGCAGCTTCTTGCGGATCCGGCGGCCACGGTGGTTGTGCAGCAGCGTCTCCCACCAGTGGCCGACGACGAAGACCGGCGTGTAGACGGTCACGACCTCGGACCCGTGCTCGGCCCGGTGCGCCTTGATGTACCGGATGAGCGGCATCGAGATGTCGCGGTAGGGACTCGGCACGACGGTGAGCGGGACCTCGATGCCGTGCTCGACCCACTGCTCCTGCAGGCGACGGGCCTCGGCGTCGTCGATCGCGACGTGCACCGCCTCGAGTCCGGCGTGCTGCGCCGCGATGGCGTAGTCGATCGCCTTGAGCACCGGCTTCTGGAGCCTGTTGACGAGGACGATCGCGTGGTCGCCGGTCGCGCCGAACTGCGTGTCGACGTCCGCCTCGACCTCGTGCGAGACGTCGCGGTAGTACCGGTTCACACCGAGCATCAGCACGAAGAGCACCGGCATGATCACGAACACGAGCCAGGCGCCGTGCGTGAACTTCGTGATGGTGACGATGACGAGCACGACGAAGGTGGACGTCGCGCCGATCGAGTTGATGGTCAGCGAGCGCCAGACCTGGCCCCGGTCGACGGGCTCGTCCGCGGTGCCGTCGCGGTCCGCGCGGAGGAGCCGCAGCCAGTGCCGGACCATGCCGGTCTGGCCGAGCGTGAACGACACGAAGACGCCGATGATGTACAGCTGGATCAGGCTCGTGACGTTCGCCCGGTACACCACGAGCAGCGCGACCGCGACGAGCGCGAGCACGATGACGCCGTTCGAGTAGATGAGCCGGTCACCACGCGTCGACAGGGCCTTCGGTGTGTAGGAGTCCCGCGCCAGGATCGAGCCGAGCAGCGGGAAGCCGTTGAAGGCCGTGTTCGCGGCGAGGAGCAGCACCGCGGCCGTCGTCGCCTGCACGACGAAGAACAGGATGCTGCCGTTCCCGAAGGTCGCGGCGGCGATCTGCGCGATGAGCGAGCGCTGCGGCGTGGTCGCGCACGCGGTGAAGCCCTGCAGGTCGCAGGCGCGCTCGGCGTAGTGCACGTGGGAGACGAGTGCGAGCGTGATGAGCCCGACGAACAGCACGATCGCGATCGAGCCCATGAGCACCAGCGTCGTCTGGGCGTTCCGGATCTTCGGTCGGCGGAAGGCCTGCACGCCGTTCGCGATCGCCTCGACACCGGTCAGGGCCGAGCAGCCGGACGCGAACGCGCGCAGGAGCAGCAGCACGAAGGCGGCCTGCGTCGTGTGCTCGACGTTGTCGATCGTGTACGCGGCGGACTCGGCGACGGGGGCGTTGCCGAGTGCGGTGCGGACCAGGCCGGTCAGGACCATGACGAACACCGAGCCGACGAACAGGTAGGTCGGCACCGCGAACGCCTTGCTCGACTCGCGGACCCCGCGCAGGTTCACCCCGGCGAGCAGCACCACGAAGGCGACCGCGAGCTCGACGCGGAACGGGTCGAGGCCGGGCAGGGCCGAGATGATGTTGTCCACGCCCGACGCCACCGACACGGCGACCGTCATCACGTAGTCGACGAGCAGGGCGCTCGCGACGACGAGACCGGCCTTCTCGCCGAGGTTCCGGTGCGCGACCTCGTAGTCGCCACCGCCCGACGGGTACGCCTTGACGAGCTGTCGGTAGGACGCGACGACCACGACGAGCAGCAGCACCACCATGGCCGCGACCCACGGCGCGAAGGTCAGGAACGCCATCCCGCCGAGCAGCAGGATCATGAGGAGCTCCTGCGGCGCGTACGCCACGCTCGACAGCGGGTCGCTCGCGAAGATCGGCAGCGCCAGGTGCTTCGGGAGGAGCTGTCCCTCGAGCTTCTCCGAGGGCAGGGGATCCCCGATCAGTCGCGCCTTCAGCGACCGGATCTCGTTCGTCACGAGCGGCAAACCTACTCAGTTGCGCGTGCGAGTCAACACTGTGGGAACGGACAGGCCCCGCGGGGCACGCGACGGGCGCGTGCCGTCGTGTGGCGGACGGGAGGCGCGGATCGCCACCACCCGTCCGCCGGCGGCCGTCAGACGGAGCGGCGCAGGGCCTCCAGGCCGTCCCGCAGACGCGTCACCGTGTCCTCGGTGAGCGTCCCGCGCGTCGCGCGGCGACGCAGGTCCGCCCGGACCTGCTGCCGGAAGGCGGCGATCGCCATCTCCACCTCGCGCAGGGCGCGGGCGCCCTCCGTCGGGACGTCGACGGGCTCGTCGGCGGTCTGGCCTCGAGGGGCCTGGGCGCTCGCGGCGAGGTCCGCACGGAGCGAGCGCATGGCCTCGCCGACCGAGGCGCGGACGCCGTCGGCGAGGGACCGCACCGAGTCGGCGACCCCGGACTCGACCGCGGCGAGCTCCTCGGCGCGGGCGTCGAGCTCGGCGCGGCCGGCGTCGGTGATCGCGTAGACGGTCTTGCGGCCGTCGACGGTCTTCGTGACGAGCCCCTCGGACTCGAGCTTGGCGAGCCGCGGGTACACGGTGCCGGCGCTCGGGACGTAGGCGCCGCCGAAGCGCTCGCCGAGGGCCTGGATGAGCTCGTAGCCGTGCATCGGACGGTCGGCGAGCATCGACAGCAGGGACAGGCGCAGGTGGCCGTGCGCGAAGACGGGGCTCATTCGGGCACCACCGTCTCGTCGTCGGTTGCGCGTTCGCCGGGGGCAGTGCTGGTACCCCGGTCGGGCACCACCGTCTCGTCGTCGGTTGCGCGTTCGCCGGGGGCAGTGCTGGTACCCCGGTCGGGCACCACCGTCTCGTCGTCGTCAGCCGTCGGAGCGGACGGCGCAGCCGCGGGCGGTGCGTGCAGGACCGCGATGTCACCCGAGACCGAGTTGACCTTCAGGTCGAGCCACTGCCCGGACAGCTCGCCGCCCTGCTTGACGTACGAGCCGCGGACCCCGCGGATCTCGGAGTCGTCGAACTGCAGCCCGCCGGTCGCCGTGCTGACGGTGCAGCGGTAGGGGACGCCGTCCTCGAGCCGGACGCTGACCGATCCGGACACCGTGTCGATCCGCGCCGCGTCGGGCGTGCCCTGCAGGTCGAGCACCACGTCGGCGTTCACCCCGTCGGCCGTGAGGCGCGGGATCGCCCCCGTCGCCACGACGTCACCGGACACGGTGCGGACGGTCAGCGCACCGTCGAGGTCGCGCACCGTGGTCGACCCGGAGACGGCGTGCACGGCGAGGTCGCCCGCGAGCCCGTCGACGACGGCGTCGCCCGAGACGGAGTTCACGGAGGCGCCGCGGTTCGTGCCGGAGAGCAGCACGCCCGCGGAGACGACGCCGATCGTGACCCGTGCGTCGCGCGGCACCAGCACGCTGACGTCGGCGCTGGCACGTCCGCGGAACGACTTCAGGAACCCGAGCGGGTCGTCCCACCGGATCTGCGGGTGGTCGATGGTGAGCGTGTCGCCGTCCAGCTCGATCTTGAGCGGCTTGCCGGACACGCCGTGCACCTCGATCCGGGCGGTCGGTTCGTCGTGGGCGACGACGTCGACCTGCCCACCGGCGAGGCCCACGCGCAGGGCGCGGACGATGCCGGTGTCGATCACCTTGGGCTCCTCGACGAGCCACTTCTCCTGGGCCATGTTGCCTCCTCGAACTCGCGATGTATCGCGTCTGGTGCAGTCACGGTACATCGCGAGTCTGCTCTCGTCATCAGGGCGGCACGCAGGACGGCCCCGCTCCCGGTCGGGAGCGGGGCCGTCCTGCGGAGCGACCGCTACTTCGCGGCGTCGTCCAGTGCCGCCTGGGCCTTCTCCGCCGCGGCGTCGAGGGCTTCCTTCGGGCTGGTCTTCAGCAGCATCGCGGACTGCAGCTGCGTCGACAGGGCCGCGCTCACCTCGCCGTACGCGGTGATCGACGGGCGCGCCTTGGCGTACTCGAGCTCGTCGGCGAAGGCCTTGAGGCGCGGGTTCTCCTCCAGGTACTTCTTCCACGTCGCGTTGTCCGCCGTGGCCTGGTTCGCGGGGAGCAGGCCGGTCGCGATGTCCCACTTCGCCTGCGTGTCCGGGCTGAGCCACCACTGCAGGAACTTCCACGAGGCGTCCTGCTTCGCGGTCGTCGTCTTGATGACGTACGAGTTGTTCGTGCCGAGGTTCATCGCGGGCTGCTCGATGCCGGGGAGGGCGAAGACGCCGACGTTGTCCTTGCCGAGCGTGCTGTCGATGGTCGACAGGTCGTACGCGCCGGTGATCGCCATCGCGGCCTTCTTCGACGTGAGCGCGGGGACGGCGCCGTTCGTCGAGGTGGTCAGGAGCGACTGCGGGTAGGCGGAGCCGTCCTGCAGCATGTCCGTCCACGCCGTGAGCGCCTTCACGCCCGCGTCGCTGTTGAACTCGACCTTGGTGTTGTCCTCGTTGAGGAACTCGCCGCCGGCGCCCCAGAGCATCGACTGCCACGTGAAGACCGGCCACTCACCGGTGCCGATCGGCAGGTAGGCGCCGTACTGGGTCGTGCCCTTGGTGAGCTTCTTCGCGTCGTCCTGGAACTCCGACCACGTCTTCGGGGTGTCGGTGATCCCGGCCTCCTTGAACATCTCCTTGTTGTAGACGACGGCGTAGTCGCCGATGTCGGTCGGCAGCGTGTACTGCTTGCCGTCGAACTCGCCGGTCGAGAGCATGCCCTCGGTGAAGCTGTCCTTCGTGACGTCACCGCTGGACAGGTAGTCCTCGAGCGGCAGGACCTTGCCGGTCTGGATCACCTCGCCGGTCTGCTGCGGCGTGCTGTCGCCGAGCACCATGTCGGGGCCGGTGTCGTTCTTCAGCGCGTTGATGAGCTTCGCGTCGAACTGGTCGGACGAGGCCGCGTACTGGGGCTGGACGTCGATCTCGTCCTGCGAGGAGTTGTACTCGTCGATGAGCTTCTTCACCTCGGTGGCCTGGGGCCCCGTGTAGTTGTGCCAGACCGTGATCGTGGTCTTGCCGCCGCTGCCGCCGGAGTTGCCGGTGACGGAGCCGCCGGAACACCCGGACAGGGCCAGTGCGGCACCCACGGCGAGGGCCGTGGCACCGAGCAGTCGCTTGCGCATGAGTCGTCCTTTCTCGGACTTCGGGTGGAGCGAAGGGTGATGAGGAGGAGTGGAGCGAGGGGTGGTGCGGGATCAGCGGAGTCCGCCGGCCATGGCCGACACGATCTGCTTCTGGAAGATGATGAAGACGATGAAGACCGGCAGGATCGCCAGTGTCGAGCCGGCCATCAGCAGGTTGAAGCTCTGGCTCGCGTTCGCGGACTGCAGCTGCGTGAGGCCGACGGAGACGGTGAAGAACTCGGTCCGCGACGCCACGAGGAACTGGAAGAAGAAGTTGTTCCAGTTGTAGACGAACGACAGGACCGCGAAGGACCCGATCATCGGGGTCGCCATCGGCGTCACGACCGACCACATCCGCCGCCACACGCCGGCACCGTCGACCCGACTGGCGTCCTCGATCTCGCTCGGGAACGACGTGAAGAACTGCCGGAACAGGAAGGTGCCGAGGATGGAGGGGATGTTCGGCACGATGAGGCCCTGGTAGCTGTTCAGCCAGTGCAGCGACGACAGCAGGGTGATGAGCGGCGTGAACACGACCTCGAACGGCACGAGGAGCGCCGCGAGCAGGACGACGAAGACGATGTTCTTGCCGGGGAACTTCAGGCGCGAGAACGCGAAGCCCGCGGCCAGGCT
The DNA here is from genome assembly GCF_044745105.1 of Curtobacterium sp. NPDC087080. Taxonomy (NCBI): domain Bacteria; kingdom Bacillati; phylum Actinomycetota; class Actinomycetes; order Micrococcales; family Microbacteriaceae; genus Curtobacterium; species Curtobacterium sp. NPDC087080. Next base: position 275,946 of record NZ_JBIUZP010000002.1, read on the forward strand.
CGTCACGATCTGCCCGAGGGTCGTCGCGATGGCCACGACCGTCGAGTTGAAGAAGTACAACCCGAAGGGGGCGACGGTGAAGATGTCGGTGTAGTTCGACAGTTCCCACTTCCGCGGCAGGAACGTCGGCGGGAAGGCGAGTGCCTCCTCCGAGGACTTGAAGCTCGTCAGCAGCATCCAGAGGAACGGGCCGAAGAACAGCACGACCGCGACGAGCAGGATCACGTGCCGCAGGACGGCGGGCGAGTGCTTGCGGAACAGCACGCCGAACGGGCGGCTGCGGTGCGGACGGGAGGCGCGGCGTGCGTCCGCCGGGAGGCTGCGGGAGGCGATCTGGGTCACGGTGGCGGTCCTAGTTCAGCTCGATGGGGTCGCGGCGGTTGATGACCCGCAGCTGGACGACCGCGACGAGGATGCCGACGATGAGCAGGAGGACGGCGGCAGCGCTGGCCGAGCCGCCGTGGAAGAACACGAAGCCCTGGTTGTAGATGTAGTAGAGGATCGTCTCGCTCGAGTTGATCGGGCCGCCCTGGGTCAGGACGTAGACCTGCGTGAAGACCTGCAGCGCGCCGATCACGCCGGTGATGGCGAGGAAGCCCGTGGTCGGGGCGACCAGGGGGAGCGAGATCCGGAAGAAGCGGCGGATCGGCCCGGCGCCGTCGAGCGTCGCGGCCTCCATGTAGGACGCCGGGATGTTCGTGAGCGCCGCCGAGTAGATGATCATCGTGTAGCCGACGCCCTGCCAGATCGAGAACACGATCACCGAGACCAGTGCCCACGGCTCCGAGGTCAGGAAGCCGATCGGGGGAGCGCCGAGCGCGGTCACCACGCCGTTCACCAGGCCGCCGAGCGGCGACAGGATGAAGCTGAAGATCAGCGCGCTGCCGACGATCGGGGCGATGTACGGCACGAACAGCAGTGCGCGGTAGACCCCTCGGCCGCGGAACGGCTGGGCGAGCAGCGCCGCGAAGAAGAGCCCGAGTGCCATCGTGATCGGCACGACGATGACCACGTACAGCGCGGTGTTGCCCGCCGCCCGGACGAACTCGCCGTCCCGGAACAGCCCGGTGAAGTTCGACAGGCCGACGAAGCCGTTCGTCTCGCCGGACGCGGGGTTCCAGTCCGTGAACGAGTAGTAGACCGTCTGTGCCAGCGGGTACAGGTAGAACAGCGCCAGCAGCACCGTCGTCGGGGCGATGAGCACGTAGCCCGCCCTGCCCTCGCGTCGTTCCATCCGGCTCGCGTCCGCTGTGGACGACCGTCGACCGGGAACGCGCACCCTGGTCGGGTTCTGAACCGCACTCGTCATGCGGACCTCCTCTTGGCTCGTCGTTGAACGCTAGGAACAGGCTGTTTCGAGCAGATTACCGTTCGATCACCAAAAGTAAATAGTCGAATCTGCAACGACTTCGTTCGGTAATCGACCGTTTCGTCGCTACAGTGACGACATGCACGAGCAGCACTTCCAGGACATGGACCGCAGTCCGGGGTCCGTCGGGGACGTCCTCCGACTGATCCGCGTCTCGGACACGACCTCGCGCTCGAGCATCGCCAGGAGCACCGGTCTCGCGCCCTCCACCGCCTCGGCCCGGGTCGATGCGCTGACCGCGCTCGGACTCGTGCGCGAGAGCGGCGCAGAGGGCTCCCGCGGCGGCCGACGCGCCCGGCGCCTCGAGCTCGTCGCGGACGCCGGCTTCGTCGCCGCGGCCGACCTCGGTGCCCACCACGTCCGCATCGTGCTCACCGACCTCGCCGGCCGGATCGTCGCCGACACCGACGCGCTCGAGCACGGCGCCGCCACGGTGCCGGTCGCCGCGGGGCCGCGGGCCTCGGTCGCGGCGCTCTGGGACCGGTTCGTCGAGCTCGCCCGTGACAGCGGCCTGGACACGGCCCGCTTCCGCGGTGCGGCGATCAGCGTGCCCGCACCCGTGTCGTACCCGGGCGGCAGCATCGCGACGCCGTCCTTCGAGCCGTCGTGGCACGGCGCCGTGCTGCCTCAGCTCTTCGCCGAGCACACCGACGCCCCCGTGCTCGTGGAGAACGACGCGAACCTCATCGCCCTGGCCGAGCGTCCGGGCCCCGACCGCACGGGCACCCTCGTCGCGGTGAAGCTCGGGACCCGCATCGGCTCGGGCGTGCTGCTCGACGGGCGCCTGCACCGCGGGGTGAGCGGCGCCGCCGGCGAGATCAGCCACACCCCCGTCGACGGCGAGGCCGCCATCGGCTGCACCTGCGGGGTGCCGAACTGCCTCGAGTCGGTGGCGTCCGGGGGCGCGATCGTCGCCCGGCTGCGCGCGGGGGGACGGCAGGTCGGCGGGACGAGCGACGTGCTGGCGCTCGCGGCACAGGGCGACGCGGTCGTCCTCGACGAGCTCCGGCGGGCGGGGGAGCACATCGGCCGGGTGCTCTCCGGCATCGTGAACTTCTGCAACCCGAGCGAGGTCGTGCTCGCGGGCGCGATGTCGGCGTCGTCCGTCCTGGTCGCGACGATCCGGGGCGAGCTCTACCGGTCCTGCCTGCCGATGGTCGCGGACGCCCTCGACGTCCGGGCGAGCTCCTCGCCGCGCGACGCCGGCATCCGCGGCGCGACCGTGCTCGCGATCGACGAGGTGCTCGCGCCGGCCCGCGTGGACGAACTCGCCCGAGCGGCGGCGGAGCGCAGCGCATGACGAGCGCAGCACGGCGCGTGCCCGGCGGAGCGCGCCCCGGCAACCCGGAGCAGTCCGGCGCGGTCGTCGCCGTCGACGTCGGTGGCACCACCGTCAAGGGGATGGTCCGCGTCGGCGACGTCGTCCTCGACCGCGCGGTCCTGCCCACCCTCGGGCCGGTCGACGTCGGAACGCCCGACCCCGGCCACCCCGATCCCGACCCCGCTGCCGGCGGCCCCGCCCTCGCTGCCGTCACGGCCGTGGTCGACCGGCTCGCAGCAGCAGCCACGGCCGCCGGGCACCCGCTCACCGCCATCGGCCTCTGCACGCCCGGGGTCGTCGACGCCGAGACCGGGACGGTGGTCGTCGCGGTCAACCTCGACTGGCACGACCTGCCCCTCGCCGCACTCCTGCGCGACCGGTACGGCGTCCCCGTCGCGGTGGCGCACGACGCCCGCGCTGCCGCGACCGCCGAGATCGCGGCGCGCACCGCGGCGGGTCGGGACGTCGCCGAGATGGTCTTCATCCCGATCGGGACCGGTGTCTCCGCGAGCCTGGTGGTCGACGGTCGCCTGGTGGTCGGCGCAGCCGGAGGCGCCGGCGAGGTCGGCCACGTCTGCGTCCGACCGGGCGGTGAGCCCTGCTCGTGCGGGCAGCGCGGCTGCGTCGAGGTGTACGCCTCCGCCCGGAACATCGGACGGCGCTACCGCGCGGCCGGCGGCACCATCGACGGGGCGACCGACGAGATCGTCGCCGCCGTCGACACCGACCCGGTCGCCGCCGCGGTGTGGGCCGATGCGATCGACGCGCTCGCCGCCGGGATCGCGATCCTGTCCGCCGTGCTCGACCCGGCCGTGGTCGTCGTCGGCGGCGGCCTCGGCGAGTCCGGGGAACGCCTCCTCGCCCCGCTGCGCACCGCGGTGGACGCCCGGCTCGGCTGGCGTCCCGCCCCCCGCATCGAGCAGTCGCTCGCAGGAGCCGGTGCCGGCCTGGCCGGAGCTGCCCTGCTCGCCCGCACCGCAGCCGACCCCACCGCTCCACCACGGACACCGCACCACCCACGAACCAGGAGGACCCCATGACCGCACAGCGACTCCGGATCGGCCTCGTCGGCGCGGGGGTGATCGCCCACGCGCACCTGCCGAACCTGCTCCGCCTCGGGGACGTCGTCGTCTTCTCGGAGGTCGGCGCCGAGGAACTCGTCGCGGCACACGGCGGCGAGGTGGTCGACTCGCTCGACGCACTCCTCACCCGTGTCGACGTGGTGGACGTCGTCGTCCCCACGTACGCCCACGCCGAGGTCGTGCGCGCCGCGCTCGCCGCCGGCAAGGACGTCATCAGCGAGAAGCCGCTGGCCCGCACCGACGCGGATGCCGACGACCTGGTCCGGCTCGCGCACGAGGCCGGCCGGCAGCTCTACCCGGCGCACGTGGTCCGCTACTTCCCGGAGTACGTCCGCCTGAAGGCCGCGGTCGACGCCGGGCAGCTCGGCGAACTGGCCGTGCTGCGGTTCGTCCGCTCCGGTGCGTTCCCGACCCGGTCCGCCTGGTTCGCCGACCCCGAGCTCTCGGGCGGCATCATCATGGACCAGATGATCCACGACCTGGACATCGCCCGGTGGATCGCCGGCGACGTCGTCCGGGTCAGCGCCGTGCACGTCCGGAAGGGCACCGTCGACCACCCGGTCGAGGCCGCGCACGTGCTGCTCACCCACGAGTCCGGTGCGATCAGCCACGTCGCGGGCATCTGGGGACCGGCGCACCTGCCGTTCGTGACCGAGTTCTCCGCCACGGGCACGCTCGGCAGCCTGTCGCACGACTCCCGTGCGGAGCGGAACTACACGGCCGAGCTCCTCGACGAGGAGGGGGTCGGCGGCGACCTGCCGGAGCTCGACCCCGCCGAGGACCCGTACTTCCTCGAGGTCCAGGAGTACCTCGGGGCCTTCCGGGGCGGCGCGGTGCCCCGTGTCTCCGCCGAGGACGGCGCCACCGCGGTCCGCATCGTCAACGCCGCGCTGCGGTCGGTCGCGACCGGGCAGCCCGTCGACCTCGAGCCCGCCCCGGCGGCCGGGACGCACGAGGGGGCGACGGCGTGACCGCCCTGCGGATCGGTGTGCTGTCGTTCGCGCACACGCACGCCCTGTCCTACCTGTCGGCACTGCAGGCGATGCCCGACGTCGAGGTCGTCGGCACCGACCCGGGCGGCACCTCGACGGGCAGCGAGCTGGTCGACCTGCGCGGTCGCGAGCTCGCCGACGCGCTCGGGGTCGCGTACGTCGACACCGTGGAGGAGCTCCTGGCGAGCGGGGTCGACGCCGTCGTGGTCACCAGCGAGAACGCCCGGCACCGTGCGCTGGTCGAGCAGGCCGCCGCCGCGGGGGCGCACGTGCTGTGCGAGAAGCCCCTCGCCACCACCTGGGAGGACGGGCTCGCCATGCGCGCTGCTGCCGAGGCCGCGGGCGTGCTGCTCATGGTCGCCTTCCCGGTCCGGTTCGCGAGCACCTTCGCCCGGCTCGCCGCGACGAAGCGGTCCGGCCGCCTCGGCGAGGTGTTCTCGGTCCGCGGGGCGAACAACGGCATGCTGCCGCTCACCCGCTCGTGGTTCACCGAGCCGGAGCTGTCCGGTGGCGGCGCGATCGTCGACCACGTCGTGCACATCGCCGACCTGCTCGACGAGCTCCTGGACGGCACGCCGGCCGAAACCGTCACGGCGGTCACGAACCGGGTGCTGCACGCGTCGCGCGCGCAGGCCGAGACCGCCGGGCTGGTCACCATCACCTACGCGGACGGCACGATCGCGGCGATCGACTGCTCGTGGAGCCGTCCGGACACCTCACCGACCTGGGGCGGGCTCGCGCTCACCGTCGTCGGTTCCGAGGGCTCGGTCGACGTCGACTTCTTCCGGCCGAGCGTGCGGGGACTCGACGCGGCCACCGGCCGGTCGGTCGTCCTGCCGTACGGTCCGGACTTCGACGCGGCGATGCTCGACACGTTCGTCGCTGCGGTCCGTTCCGGCGAGCAGCCCCAGCCCGACGCGGCCGTGGGACTGCGCACCCTGGCGATCGTGCTGGCGGCGCAGGAGTCGGCCGCGAGCGGCGGGACGGTGCGGGTGCGGTCCGTCTGACCAGGCCCCGTGACGGCCTGGAGGCGCGGTGTCGGCCGGCACCGCGCCTCCAGGCCGTCATCGGGTGCGTCCGGACCAGCGGCACCGGACCGGGCGGTCGGGTGGTCCTGTCAGGAGCCGCCGGCCGCTGCCCACAGGCGGCGTGCGTTCGCGAGCCCGCGCTCGACGGCGTCGACGTCGTCCTCGAGCCCCTCGAACTCGATCGACACCGGCCCGTCGAACCCGCTCGCGACGATGCGCTCCACGATCCGGTCGAGGGGCAGGTCGCCGTGGCCGACGACCGTGCCGAGCACGGCGCGACCGGCCAGCGTCGTGAGCCAGCTGTCCGCGGCCGGCGGGGTCTCGCGCACCAGGAAGTCCTTGAGGTGCACGACGGCGGCGACCGGCAGCACCCGCTGCACCGCGCGCAGCGGGTCGTCGTCGAGGCAGACGAAGTTGCCGACGTCGAGCAGGGCACGGAAGCCCGGGTGGTCGACCTCGTGCACCAGCCGCAGGATCCGCTCGCTGTCGTTGAACGCGAAGCCGTGGTTCTCGACCATCGTCGTGATGCCGAGCGTCGCGGCGTGCTCGGCGACCGCGCGGCAGACCGGCACGACCTGCGCGAGCACCCGCTCGAACTCCGCGTGGTCGGCGTCCCGCCAGGCCCACGGGACGACGTCGTGGCGGAGGTGCGTGATGCCGAGTCGGTGTGCGACGTCGAGGTGCTCGTGGACGCGGGCGACCTCGGCGTCGACGGTCGCCGGGTCCGAGAGGTCCGCACCGATCACGTGGTTCGCGAGCCCGATCCCGCGCGCGGCGGCGTGCTCGCGCAACCGGTCGACGAGCTCGGGCTGCCGGGGGAGGTCGTCGCCGAACCCGCCCGCGGCGATCTCGAGGTGCTCGCCGCCGGCCTCCGCGACGCGGTCGACGACGTCGAAGATCGTCAGCGCACCGCGCTGGAGCGAGCGGGCGTAGCTGTAGGAGGACACTCCGAGTCGCATGGCGCGACCCTAGCCGCAGTCGGTGCGCCGCCACCAGGGGTGCTGCCCTGGCGTTGCGGGGACCACGGCAGGCGGCGGAAGAGCGGCATGAGCGGCTGCACCATCGGGCCGATCGCGAACGCCGCGACGACCGTGCCGACCCCGACGTCGCCGCCGAGCAGCCACCCGACCACGACGACGGTGACCTCGATGACCGTGCGGGCGAGCCAGAGCGGCCAGCCGAAGCGCTCGTGCACGCCGACCATCAGGCCGTCGCGGGCGCCGGTGCCGAGCCCGGCGCCGATGTAGCAGGCGGTGGCGACCGCGAGCAGCGCGAGCCCCGCGGCGAACAGCAGGATCCGGGGGACCAGGCCGTCGGGCTCCGGCACGAGCCAGAGCACCAGGTCGGCGGACGGTCCGATCGCCAGCACGTTGCACAGCGTGCCGACGCCGGGCTTCTGACGGAGCGGGATCCAGAGCAGCAGGATGACGACGCTCGACACGACGGTGATCACGCCGAACGACCACGGCAGCACGTTCTCCAGGCCCTGCGTGAGCACCGTCCACGAGCCCACCCCGACGACCGCGCGGACCTGCAGCGCGGTCGAGGCGCCGTAGAGGAAGAGCCCGACGGCGAGTTGGACGGAGCGGAGCACGAGGGCGGTGGAGCGGGGCATGCACCGATGTTCCCGGCAGATTGGCCTGGCCGTCGAGAGCCAATCGGGCTAGCGTGGCCCCGTGCCCCCGGTCTCCCTCAGCGCCCGCGCCGCCGCCCTCCTGCTCGCCGACTGGCGGGACGGCACCGACGCCCCCGCCTACGAGGCACTGTCCGACGCCGTCCGCGTGCTCGTCATCGACGGCCGGGTGCCGCTCGGTGTCCGGCTGCCCGCCGAACGCGGGCTCGCCGAGGCCCTCGGCGTGTCGCGCACCACCGTGGCGAACGCCTACGCCCGGCTGCGGGACGACGGGTTCCTGGTGTCGCTCCGCGGATCCGGGAGCGTCGTGCACCTGCCGCGCGACCTGGCCGGACGACCCGACCCCGAGCGGCTCGGCGGCGTGGTGCCCGGCGACCTGCTCGACCTGCGGAAGGCCGCGCTGCACGCCGCACCCGAGGTCGCCGAGGCCGTCGAGCGGGCCGTCCGGTCCGTGCCCGCCGCGCTCGCCGGCATCGGCTACGACACAGTCGGGGACCCCGGGCTCCGCGCCGCGATCGCCGACCGGTACACCGAGCGCGGGCTCCCGACCGACCCCTCGCAGGTGGTCGTCACGATCGGCGCCCAGCACGCGATCGCACTGCTCGCCCGTGTGCTCGTCCGCCGCGGCGACACCGTGCTCGTCGAGTCACCGACGTACCCGCACGCGCACGAGGCCTTCCGCGAGGCCGGCGCGCGACTCGTCGGCGTGCCCGTCGACGCCCGCGCCGGGTGGGACGCGGCCGCGCTCGAGACGACCCTGCGCCGGACGGCCCCGGCGGTCGCCTACGTCATGCCCGAGCTCCACAACCCGACCGGGGCGACCATGACGGCCGACACCCGGCGGCTGCTGCTCGACGTCGCCGCGACGACCGGCACGACCGTGGTCGCCGACGAGACGATGGGGGAGCTCCGCATCGACGGGGTCGGCGGGCCGCCGTTGGCGGCGCTGTCGCCGGACGTCGTGATGATCGGCTCGGCCGCCAAGGTCTTCTGGGGCGGTCTGCGCATCGGCTGGGTCCGGGCCGCACCGGAGCTGTTGCAGCGCCTGCTGCTCGCCCGCCCGACGGGCGACCTCGGCACGCCGGTCCTCGACCAGCTCGTCGCGCGCGAGCTCGTGCCGCGGACGGCGGACGTCCTGGAGGGGCGGCGCACCTTCCTGCGCGCCGGTCGCGACGAGCTCGTGGCCGGCCTGCGCGCCCGGCTGCCCGAGTGGGACGTCCCGTCGCCCGCAGGCGGGTTGACGACGTGGGTCGGGCTCGGCCGTCCGGTGTCGAGCGCACTCGTCCTGGCCGCGCGGGCCGAGGGGGTGCTGCTGGCCTCGGGCGGGGTGTTCGGACCCGACGGCGGGTTCGAGCGGTTCCTCCGGGTGCCCTACACGATGGCCGCGGCGGACCGGGAGCGCCTGGTCGACGTGCTCGGGCGCGCGTGGTCGCGGATCGGTGGCGAAGGAGCAGGCGTCCGGGGGTCGCTCGCCGCGGTGGTCTGACCGCCGGTCGCGCGTCCTCTCCACAGATCGGTGTCCGGCGGTCTGGTTCGCAGGTGGAACTGCGAGGATCGGCACGTGCACCTCCTCTCGGTCTTCAGCCTCCGCAACCGGGCCCTCATCGCGCTCGTCACGATCGTCGTCGCGGTGTTCGGCGGCGTCGCGCTGACGAACCTCAAGCAGGAGCTCATCCCGAGCGTCCAGTTCCCCCAGGTGGCGATCGTCAGCGCCTACCCCGGTGCGACGCCGGAGGTCGTGTCGAACGACGTCTCGACGAAGATCGAGCAGGCCATCCAGGTCGTGCCGGACCTCGAGTCGACGAGCGCGACCTCGTCGACCGGGCAGAGCGTGGTGTCCGCCTCGTTCGACTACGGGTCGAACCTGGCGAGCGCCGAGGACAAGATCCAGACCGCGGTGAACGCCCTGTCGCTGCCGGACACCGTGCAGACCCAGATCGTCACCGGGTCCTTCGACGACCTGCCCGTGCTGCAGCTCGCCGTCACCGCCTCCGGCAACCAGGAGCAGCTCGTCGACCGGCTGAACGCCACGGCGGTGCCCGACCTCGAGAAGCTCGACGGCGTGCGGCAGGCCGACGTGTTCGGCAACCCGGGCCGCCGCATCGTGATCACCCCGGACGAGGACGAGCTCGCGGCGCGCGGGCTCACGACGCAGTCGATCTCGAACGCCCTCGACGACAACGGCACGCTCATCCCCGGTGGCACGATCACCCAGGACGGCACGACCCTCTCGGTGCAGACCGGGCAGCGCATCGCGTCCCTCGACGACATCCGCGGGCTGCCCCTGACGGCGTCGAGCGGGTCCGGCGCGTCTGGATCGTCGGCCGGCGGGGCGTCCGCGGGCGGCGCCGCGACGGACTCCGGCAGTGCCGCCGGGGCGCCGGGCAGCACGGGGACGGGCTCCACCACGTCGGGTGACGGAACCGCCGGTGGGTCGGCCGCGGGCCAGGCCGGCACCGGGACGGCCGCGACCGGCGGGGTGGGCGCGAGCACGGCCTCCACACCGACCTCGCTCGGCGACGTCGCGACCGTGCAGATCGAGGAGTCGCCGCGCACCTCGATCAGCCGCGTCGACGGCAAGACCGCGCTCACCATCGCGATCACGAAGACGCAGGAGGCGAACACGGTCGACGTCTCCGAGACCGTGAAGGACGCCCTGCCCGGCATCGAGGCCAAGGTCACCGGCGACCCGCAGTTCACCGTGGTGTTCGACCAGGCGCCCTACATCCAGCAGTCCATCGACTCCCTGGCGGAGGAGGGGCTGCTCGGCCTCGGCTTCGCGGTCCTCGTCATCCTGGTGTTCCTGCTGTCGTGGCGCTCGACGCTCGTGACCGCGATCTCGATCCCGACCTCGGTGCTCCTCGCCGCGATCGGCATGCAGGCCGCCGGCTACACCCTGAACATCATCACGCTCGCCGCCCTCACCATCGCGATCGGGCGCGTGGTCGACGACTCCATCGTCGTCATCGAGAACATCAAGCGACACCTGCAACCGGGCGTCGACCGTGGGCGGGCAGTGCTCGACGCCGTGCGCGAGGTCGCCGGAGCCGTGACGGCGTCGACGCTCACGACCGTGGCGGTCTTCCTGCCGGTCGCGTTCGTCGCGGAGCTCGTCGGTGAACTCTTCCGGCCCTTCGCGCTGACGGTCACGATGGCGTTGCTCGCCTCGCTGTTCGTGTCGCTGACGATCGTGCCGGTGCTCGCGTACTGGTGGCTCCGCGCGCCGAGGACCCACCGCCACGCGGCGGTGCCGACCACCGGGTCCACGGAGACCGTTTCGACGGGCTCGTCGGCATCGGCGGCGGCTGCGTCGGGGTCGGCGGCGGCTGTGTCGGGGTCGGCCGGATCGACGTCGACCGGGGCGCTGGCGTCGGCCGCCGACCTGCACGACGCCGGCACGTCGGACCGGCTGCGCCGCGGGTACCTGCCCGTCCTCCGCTGGGCGGTCGGTCGTCCGGCGCTCGTGCTCGTGCTCGCCCTCGTCGTCCTCGGCGGCACCGCGGCGGCCGTGCCCTTCGTCAAGACGAACTACCTCGGCGACTCCGGGCAGAACACCTTCACCGTGACGCAGGACCTCGAGCCCGGCACCAGCCTCGACGTGCAGTCCGACGCCGCCCGCAAGGTCGAGCGGGTGCTGCGTGACGTCTCCGGCGTCGAGACCGTGCAGACCACGATCGGGTCGAGCGGTCAGTCCATCCAGGCCGCGTTCGGCGGTGGCGCGTCGGCGTCCGTGCAGTACAACGTCACCACCGACGCCGGGGCCGACCAGACGACCGTCCAGTCCACCGCCCGTGACCGCATCGACCGGATCGACGGCGTGGGCGAGGTCAGCCTGTCGAGCGCCGGCGGCGGCTTCGGCGGGTCCAGCGACATCGAGGTCGACGTCACCGCGCCGACCCAGTCCGAGCTCGAGACGGCGGCGCAGCGGGTCCTGGCGACGATGCGCGACGTCGACGGGACCACCTCGGCGACGAGCAACCTGTCCGCCGCCGAGCCGTACCTGGCGGTCAAGGTCGACCGGGCGGCAGCCGCCGAGCGCGGACTCACCGAGACGCAGGTCGGTGGGATCGTCGCCGCAGCGGTCTCGCCGCGCGACACCGGCAGCGTCGAGATCGACGACGCCACACTCGACGTGTACATCGCCGATCCGCAGCCGCCGACCACGATCGACGCCCTGAAGTCGCTGTCGATCCCGACCGCGAGCGGCGAGGTCCCGCTGACCGACGTCGCGACGGTCGAGCAGTCCGACGGCCCGACCACGATCACCACGTCGAACGCCGTGCGCACCGCGACGATCACCGTGACGCCGGACTCGACGAACCTGGGTCAGGCCGTGCAGAACGTGACCCAGGCCGTCGACGCCCTCGACCTGCCGAAGGGCGCGTCAGCGACGATCGGCGGTGTCGCCTCGAGCCAGTCGTCGGCGTTCAGCCAGCTGCTGCTCGCCGTGCTCGTCGCGATCCTGATCGTCTACGTCATCATGGTCGCGACGTTCCGGAGCCTGCTCCAGCCGATCCTGCTGCTGCTCTCGGTGCCGTTCGCCGCCACCGGGGCGCTGCTCCTGCAGATCGTCACGGGCATCCCGCTCGGCGTGGCGTCGCTCATCGGTCTGCTCATGCTGGTCGGCATCGTGGTCACGAACGCGATCGTGCTCATCGACCTCGTCAACCAGTACCGCCGCCGTGGGCTCCGCGTCCGCGAGGCGCTGATCGAGGGAGCGACCCGCCGACTCCGGCCGATCCTGATGACGGCGCTCGCGACGATCTTCGCGCTGCTGCCGATGGCGATCGGGCTGACCGGGAAGTCGGGGTTCATCTCGCAGCCGCTCGCCCTGGTCGTGATCGGCGGTCTGGTGTCCTCGACGCTGCTGACCCTCGTGGTGCTGCCGGCGCTGTACTCGGTGGTCGAGGGCTTCCGCGAACGCCGGGCAGACCGGAAGGCGGAGCGGGAGGCCCCGGCGGAGCACTGAGGCGTCCGGGCCGCGCGGGGCTGCCGCCGTCGGCTCGCCGGTGGGTCGCGGTCAGTCGCGCTCGCCGGTGGGGCGCCGTCAGTCGCGGCTGCCGGACTCCTCGGCCTCGACCTCGCGGAACCACGACACGAGCACGCACGTCAGGGTGACGAGGAAGACGATCGCGGCACCCTGAGCGGCGATCGCCATGTGGCCGGTGGCGGCCGAGTACCCGCCGAAGGCCACGGCGGCGGTGAACGACAGGCCGAGCAGCAGCTCCGCGTAGGTCCGGACGGACGTCCGGGCGGGCCACTCGGCGACGGGGCGCGCGGGGCGGGTCGTGGTGTCGGTCACCCCTCGAGTGTGCGCGGACGCTCCGGCCCCCGCACGCCCGAGTCCGGGTGCCACCCGCACGGGGCACGGCCCGTCCGGGTCGTCGGGCTCGTCGGGCTGGTCGGGCTGGTCGGGCTCGTCAGCGGAGACGATCGCGCAGGAACGCCACCACCCGCTCGCTCATCGCTCGGTCGAGCTGGGCGATCGAGTGCGCCGTCCCCTCGACGGCGACGAACGTCACCGGGACGTCGTGCTCGCGGAGCGTCGCGACGAACTCCTGCGACTCCCACAGCGGGATGAACTCGTCGGTGGAGTGGCCCACGAAGAACGGAGCGGTGTCGTGCGTGACGTGGGCGCCGGGGGAGGCTGCCTGCGCGGCGGGACAGCCCTCGTAGCTCCGGCAGCCGAGGTAGAGCAGCTGCTTCCGCTGGAACGAGGCCGACACCCCGTCCGGCTCGGTCGACCGCGTCGTGAGGTCGGTCGGGCCGCTCAGGTCGACGACCGCACGGATGCGGTCCCCGTCCGCCCACGCCGCGGACTCGTGGTCCGTCACCGCGAGCATCGCCACGAGGTTGCCGCCAGCGCTGCCGCCGAAGAGTCCCACGCGGTCCGGATCGATGTCGTACGTCTGCAGCGTCGTGGGCCGGAACACCCAGTCGAGCGCTCGCCGGGCGTCGTCGAGGCCCGCCGGGAAGGGGTCCGTCGGCGCGAGGCGGTAGTCGATGTTCACGGTGACGAACCCCTCGGAGGCGAGGTACTGGCACACCGCCCGGTAGGCAGCCGTGGCCTTGTCGCCGTGCGACCAGCTCCCGCCGTGGACGAGCATCACCGCCGGTCGGCCGTCGCCGGGTCGGGGGTCCTGCCGGTCCCGGGCAGCCGTGCCACCGGTCGGGTCGTCGGTCGCGGCTCCTGATCGGGTGGGTGCCGGCGTCGCCGTGGTGTCCGGTGCGCTGTCGGGCGGCAGGCACACGTCGAGGCGCTGCAGCGGCTCCCGACCGTAGGGCACGTCGGCCACCACCTCGATGCCGGGGTAGCGCAACGACAGCGGGTAGATCACGGGGTCCGCGGTCACGACGTCGTCCCGGTCGCCCGCCGGCGTGCTGCTGCACGACCCGAGGGCACCCGTCACCACGACCGCGGCGAGGAGCGCGAGCAGTGTGCGGCGGCCGGACCTCATCGTCGTCCACGCTAACCCCGCCCGCTCGTCACCGCGTCCGCCGTCCGGACGAGTGGGCTCCTCCCCACGGTCGAGCCGGCACCCGCGCCCGCCCTCGGTCGCACGCTGCCCGTTGTTTCCCATCACGGGTGCGATGCCTGGTGGAAACGGGCGTACCTGGTCGAACCGATCGACCAGGTACGCCCGATCCCGCCAGGTATGCCCGGAAGCGCACGGCAGCCGCGACGCGCCCGCGCCCACCAGGTACGCCCGAGAGCACCGGGTGCCAGGATGGGCACGACACCAGCAGGAGGACCCGTGAGTCGTCGCAAGGCCTGGAACACCGACCCCGAACCGCTGCTCCGCGTGGACGAGGGCTTCCGCCTCGACCGCGTCGACCCCGACGGCACGCCGGGCTTCCCCGGTCGCAAGATCGACGGGCTCGAGTCCCTCGCCGCAGGGGCCGACCGCCTCGCGGCCCTGCAGGAGCGCCTGTACGCCGCGAGCACCGCCGGGGACCAGCGCCGCGTACTCCTGGTGCTGCAGGCCATGGACACCGCGGGCAAGGGCGGCATCGTCTCGCACGTCGTCGGTGCGGTGGACCCGAACGGCGTCCACTACGCGGGCTTCAAGGCCCCCACGGACGAGGAACGAGCGCACGACTTCCTCTGGCGCATCGAGCGGCAGCTCCCCGCGGCCGGGCAGCTCGGCGTGTTCGACCGGTCCCACTACGAGGACGTCCTGATCCAGAAGGTGCGCGCGTTCGCTCCGCCCGAGGAGATCGAACGCCGGTACGGCGCCATCGTCGACTTCGAGGACCGTCTGGTCGAGCAGGGAACCACGATCGTGAAGGTCATGCTGCACATCTCGAAGGACGAGCAGCGCGAGCGACTCGGTGACCGCCTCGACCGCCCCGACAAGCACTGGAAGTTCAACCCCGGCGACATCGACGAGCGCCTGCTCTGGGACGAGTACCAGCAGGCGTACCAGACGGTCTTCGACCGCACCTCGACCGCCCGGGCACCCTGGTACGTCGTGCCGGCGAACCGCAAGTGGTACGCCCGGCTCGCCGTGCAGCAGCTCCTGCTCCGCGCGCTCGAGGACATGCAGCTCACCTGGCCCGCCGCCGACTTCGACGTGGCCGAGCAGCGTCGGCGGCTCGCCGAGTCCTGACACCGGCCCCGGTCTGGAGGCACGGCGCCGACCCGCCACCCGATGCCGGGTCGGCGCGTGGCCGGGAGGACGTCGACGGCAGGGCTGGCCAGGAGCGCCCGCGTCGCGTAGACTCACTCGGTCGGCCTTCGGCACCGCGGCATCGTGACCGCGGGTTTCGTTTGGGTGTGTGTGCGCTCGAGGGCTGGATTCACGTCGATCCGCGACGGGAAGAACCCCCTCCCCGCTGAAGAGCCCCCGCCGATGTCGCTGCCGGGCGCTGTGGGACGTCTGCACCCCGGAAAGTAGCAATGGCCCCGTACGACAAGGGCGCGCGTCAGCGTGCCGACGACCGAGTCCGCCACGCGAACGGCACGCCCGCCGCTCGCAGCAGCAAGCACCGCGGCTTCCGCGCCGCCGACCCCGCGCAGCCGCGACAGAAGCAGCGCTGGGACGCCGAGGAGCGCCGCGGCCGCGCATCGCAGGGCGAGCGTCCGGCCCGCCCGAACTGGGAGCCCCGCGACGGCGGTCAGCGCCGTGAGGACCGCGGCGGGCGCGGGTACGACCGCGACGACCGCGGTGGCCGTCGCTTCGACCGCGACGACCGTGCCCCGCGTCGCTTCGACCGCGACGACCGTGCCCCGCGCCGGTTCGACCGTGACGACCGTGCTCCTCGTCGCTTCGACCGTGACGACCGTGCTCCGCGTCGTGACGACGACCGTGCCCCGCGTCGCTTCGACCGTGACGACCGTGCCCCGCGCCGGTTCGACCGCGACGACCGTGCTCCCCGTCGTGACGACGACCGTGGTGCGCGTCGCTTCGACCGCGACGACCGTGCCCCGCGTCGGTTCGACCGCGACGACCGTGCCCCGCGCCGTGACGACCGCGCCCCGCGCCGGTTCGACCGCGATGACCGTGCCCCGCGTCGTGACGACGACCGCGCCCCGCGTCGCTTCGACCGCGATGACCGTGCCCCGCGCCGGTTCGACCGTGACGACCGCGCTCCCCGTCGCTCCGACCGCGAGGACCGTCCCCAGCGCCGTTCCTTCGACGACGACCGTGCCCCCCGCCGCGACCGCGACGACGCGCGCCCCGCGTACGTCCCCGCGGACGACGTCAAGCTCGAGAAGCTCCAGGCCGAGGCGACCGTCGCGGCCGACGTCGAGGGCGTGACCTTCACCGACCTCGGCATCGGCGGCAACATCTCCCGCACCCTCGCCGAGATGGGCGCGACGAGCCCGTTCCCGATCCAGGCGGCGACGATCCCCGATGTACTGTCCGGCAAGGACGTCCTCGGCCGCGGACGCACCGGCTCCGGCAAGACCATCGCGTTCGGCGCGCCCCTGGTCGAGAAGCTCATGGAGCACGGCGGCGGCACGAAGCGCAAGATGGGCCGCGCTCCGCGTGCGCTCATCCTCGCCCCGACCCGCGAGCTCGCCCTGCAGATCGACCGCACCGTGCAGCCGATCGCCCGCTCGGTCGGCCTCTTCACGACGCAGATCTACGGCGGTGTGCCCTACGGCCGCCAGGAGGGTGCCCTCGAGCGTGGCGTCGACATCATCGTCGGCACGCCGGGCCGCGTGCAGGACCTGATGAACAAGGGGAAGCTCGACCTCAGCGAGGTCGTCGTCTCCGTGCTCGACGAGGCCGACCACATGTGCGACCTCGGGTTCCTCGAGCCGGTGCGCGAGATCCTCTCCGCGACCGCCGAGGTCACCCCGCAGGGCAACCGCGCCCAGAAGCTCCTGTTCAGCGCCACGCTCGACGCCCAGGTCGCGTCGCTCGTGTCCGAGTTCCTGCACGAGCCGAGCGTCCACGAGGTCGCCGGCGAGGACCAGGCCTCCTCGACCATCGACCACCGCGTGCTGGTCGTCGAGCAGCGCCAGAAGGACCAGGTCCTCGAGGAGCTCGTCGCCGGCGACGGCAAGACGATCGTCTTCGCCCGCACCCGCGCCTACGCCGAGCGCCTGGCCGACCAGTTCGAGGACGCCGGCATCCGCGCGACCTCGCTGCACGGTGACCTCAACCAGTCGCGCCGCACGCGCAACCTGCAGCTGCTCACGAGCGGCCGGGTGAACGTGCTCGTCGCGACCGACGTCGCCGCGCGCGGCATCCACGTCGACGACGTCTCGCTCGTCGTGCAGGCGGACGCCCCGGACGACTACAAGGCGTACATGCACCGCTCGGGCCGCACGGGTCGTGCCGGCAAGGAGGGCACGGTCGTCACGCTCGTCCCGCGTGGCCGCATCCGGAAGATCGAGGGCATCCTCGAGAACGCCGAGATCGAGGCGGACCTCGTGCAGGCCGCTCCCGGTGACGGCATCGTCGCGGAGCTCGCCGCGCGCTAGACGCGACCACACGACGCAATGGAGGCGCGGTGCCAGCTGGCACCGCGCCTCCCGTCCGTCGTCCTGCCCGCGAACTCCGCAGGACGCAACGTTCCCGAGAGCTCGCAACGGTACGACGCTGCGAGCCGTCGCCGAGGTTGCGTCCCGCGGACGCGTCGGCGATGCGTCAGCGGCTGAAGAAGAGCAGCCCGCGCACGTAGCCGGCCTGGCCGGCGTGTTGCGTGCAGTCGTCGAGGATGCTGACGAGCCGTGCGCCGCGGGTCACGGGCGGGTCCCACGCCTCGTCGACGACGGCGTCGAGGTCCTCCGGCGCGAGCGTCGCCAGGTACGCGACGGTGCGCTCGTGGACCGCGCGGAGGTAGCCGTTCAGCAGCTCCGCCGAGGCGCGCACGCGACCGACGTCGTCGCGCGACATCCCGTAGCCGAGCGCGTCGGCCGGGAACGGCAGGCCGAAGCGCTCCACCCAGCCGTCCGCGGTCCAGACCTGCTCGGAACCGGCGAGGTCGGCGACCTGCGCGTCCTGCCCGCGTGCGATGTGCCAGGCGAGCCACGCGAGGGTGTTCGCGCCGGCCGCCGGGCGTGCGGCGAGCTGGTCCGCGGACAGGCCGTCGAGCGCGCGCTCCACGGTCTCGGGTACGCGGGAGAACGCTTCGGTGAGGAGTTCGGCAGGGGTCATGCGGCCGACGCTACGCGGCGGGTACGCGCCCTGCTCCAGGGCGCCCGTCCGCGCTCAGCGTGCGGTGGACGCGCGGTACCGCCGGTCGAGCGCTGCTCCGATGTCCTCGAGGGCAGCGGCGACGTCGACCCGCTCGGCGACGGGGACGGCCTCGCTGAAGGCCGAGGCGTACGCGGCGCCGACCGTGCGTGCGACGGCTGCTCCCGACGGGGTCAGGTGGACGAGGATGCTCCGCCGGTCGCTCGGGTTCGGGCGCCGTTCGAGGTGCCCGTGGCGCTCGAGCCGGTCGAGCAGCGAGGTCGTCGCACCGGTGCTCAGCTCGAGGACGTCGCCGGCCTGCTTCGGTGTCGTCGCCTGCCCCTCCGCCGCCGCCAGGTGCACCAGGAACCGTGTGTCGGTGATGCCGAGACCCTGCGCGGCGCTCTCGTGCGCGAGGACCCGTGCGTGCCGGACCTGCAGGACCCGGAAGGCCGCGATCATCCGTGCGAGCCCGGCGTCGTCCGCGTCGGTGCCGCCTCGGTACGCCGGTGCCGGGTCGCCGACCGCGAGGTCGCTCTCGACATCGGGGGAGACCGGGGCCGGGGGGAGGCCGATCGTGACGGTCAGGGGAGGAAGTGCGGGGGAGGTGTCCGTCACGGGGGTGGCTCTTCTCGGGTGGTGATCGCGGCGGCGATCTGCGGGACGCGGGCGGACCCGGGTCAGAGGTCCATGCAACAAGTATCTCAACGATTGAGATACCCCCAAGCCAGGGGCCGTTGCTCCCCCCGTCGTCACCACGGACGGCAAGTGACTCGATCGTCGTGGTACGCGGGCACCGCAGCGAGACGGACCACTCCACCGACCAGGATCTCGCTCCTCCGGCGGACGACCATGTCCCGTGTGGCCCCTCGCGCAGCCCGTCTCGCCGCCAGCACGAGCTGCGTGCGCTGACGTCCCTGCACAGGGACGCTACTGGTGCCGGTCCTCCACAGGGCGGCACGGGCTCGTCGGTGATGTCCCCGGCCGCCGCTACCGTGACCGCATGCGGATCCTCCACACCGGCGACTGGCACCTCGGCCGGACGCTGCTCGGTGCAGACCTGCTCGGACACCAGTCGGTGTTCGCGGAGTTCCTCGTCGACACCGTCCGCGAGCACGCGGTCGACCTGGTCGTGATCGCCGGCGACGTCTACGACCGCGCCATCCCGCCGGTGGACGCCGTCCGGCTGCTCTCCCGCACGCTCGAACGCCTGGCAGAGACGGCGACGGTCGTGCTCACGCCGGGCAACCACGACTCCGCCGCCCGGCTGGGCTTCGGTGCAGGGGTCATGCACGACCGTGTCCGGATCCTGGCGGAGCCCGCGGGCATCGGCACACCCGTGCTCATCGACGACGACCACGGCACGGTCGCCGTGTACGGGATCCCGTTCCTGCACCCCGACCTGACGCGGTACGCCCTCGCCGACGTGCCGGACGAACCCCTCGCCCGGTCCCACCAGGCGGTGGTCGGGGCAGCGACCGCACGGATCCGCACGGACCTCGCGACCCGCCCCGGTGCCCGCAGCATCGTCGTGGCGCACGCCTTCGTGGGCGGGGCGGCAGCGAGCGACAGCGAACAGGACATCCGCGTCGGTGGGGTCGACCAGGTCGCCGCGTCGGTGTTCGACGGCATCGACTACGTCGCGCTCGGACACCTGCACGGACCGCAGCGGGTGGGCGCGAGCGACCGCATCCGGTACGCGGGTTCGCCGCTGGCGTTCTCGTTCGGCGAGCGGCACCAGTGCAAGAGCGTCACCGTCGTCGAGCTGGCGGCCGACGGCGCGGTCTCGGTCCAGCTCGTGCCCGCACCCGTCCCGCGTCGGCTCGTCGACGTCAGGACCACCATGGCCGCGATCGAATCGGGCGAGCACCGCGCGGACGCCGACGCCTGGGTCCGCGTCGCGGTGACCGACACGGTCCACCCGGAGCGGATGTACGCCCGCGTGAAGGACCACTTCCCGCACGCGCTGGCGATCACGCACGAGCCCGCCGACCGGCCGGAACGCCAGGCCGCGCGGGCGGTCACCGCGACCTCCGATCCCGTCGAGGTCGCCGCCGACTTCGTCGCGTTCGCCACGGGCGCCGCGCCGTCCGAGGGCGACCGCGCGGTCCTGACCGAGGCGTACGAGGCCGCCGTCCTCGCGCTGCACGACGACCGGGGGCGCTGATGTACCTGCACCGACTCGAACTCCGGGCGATCGGGCCCTACCCCGAGCTCGTCTCGATCGACTTCGCGGCGCTCGCCGCCTCCGGGGTGTTCCTGCTCGAGGGGCCGACGGGCTCCGGCAAGTCGACGATCATCGACGCCGTGGTCTTCGCGCTGTACGGCGGACTCGCGGGCGAGGGCTCGACGCACGATCGCCTGCACAGCCAGCACGCGGACCCGGGGGTCGAGCCCTTCGTGGAGCTCGTCTTCGAGACCGGTGCCGGTGTGTACCGGGTCCGACGGACGCCGCAGTACGACCGCCCGAAGCAGCGCGGCGCCGGGACGGTGCGGCAGCAGGCGTCCGCACAGCTCTTCCGCCTCGCGAACCCCAGCGACGCCGTGGGCGAGCCGGTGTCCTCACGCATCCCCGAGATCGGGCTCGAGGTCGCACGCGTCGTCGGACTCGACCGTGTGCAGTTCCTGCAGACGGTCGTGCTGCCGCAGGGCGAGTTCGCCCGCTTCCTCCGTGCCCCGGGTGAGGACCGCCGGAAGCTCCTGCAGTCCCTCTTCGGGACCCAGGTCTACGACCGGACCGCGGACGAGCTCGCCGCCCGCCGCCGTGAGGTCCAGGCCGAGGTCGAGTCCGCCGACGACCGGGTCCGGGACGCACTCAACCGGTTCGCGCAGGCGGCCGGCGACACCGAGGCGGACGAGGCCTCGGTACCGGCGACCCTCGACGCGCTCCGCGGCCGCGCCGAGGAGACCGCAGCACGACGGACCGAGGCGGTGGCCGCGGCAGAGCGTGCCCGGAAGCACGAGCAGGACGTGGCCGCACGGCTCGAGGCGCGGACGCGACGTGCGGCGCTCCTCGAACGTCGCCGTGCCCTCGACGACGCTGCAGCCCGGGTCGAGGCCGCCCGTGACCGGCTCGCACTCGCCGACCGGGCGGCCCGGGTCACGAGCCCGGCAGACGGTCTCGACGCCGCCCGCGTCCGTGCTGACGAGCACCACCGCCGGGCGCTCGACCTCCGCACGCGCCTCGGCGTACCGACGGACGTCGACGTCGCCGCCCGGCACGCCGACCTGACGGCCTGTGCCGCGGCGGTCCGGCACCTCGTCGCGGTCGAGGCGACCCTCGGCGACCGACGCCGGGCCCGCACGGACGCCGCCGGCCGGGCCGCGTTGCTCCTCGACAGGGTGGCGGAGCTCGACCGGGCGCTCGAGGCGCGACCCGCAGGAAGGGCGGCCCTCGTCGAGGAAGCCCGGACCGCAGCCACCGCCGCGGGTGATGCCGAGGCTGCCCGCGCCGAGGTCGAGCGCCTCCGGCGGGTGCGCGCCGACCTCGACGCCCGAGACGGCGCGGTCGCCGCAGTGCGCCGGGCGGAACAGACGGTCGCCGACCGCCGGGTCCGCGCCGAGGAGCTCCTGCGGGCCGAGCAGGCCCTCCGCGCCCGGCGCATCGCCGGTCTGGCCGGCGAGCTCGGTGCGGCGCTCCTCCCGGGCGACCCCTGCCCCGTCTGCGGCGCGCACGAGCACCCGGACGTCGCCGTGCCGCAGGACGACCACCCCGACGCAGCAGCGGTGGACGCCGCCGCCGACGCGACGCGCTCAGCCGACGGTGCCCTCGCCCAGGCTGCGGCCGTCCTCGCGGTCGAACGGGCAGAGCTCGAACGACTGCACGCGGCGGTCGGGGACACGGACGCCGACGCCCTGGCGACCCAGACCGCGGCCGCCGCTGCCCGCGTCGACGCCGCACGCGCGGCCGCCGTCCGCGTCGCCGAGGTCGAACAGCGCCGGCTGGCCCACGACGACGAGACCCGAGCGCTCGAACGCGAGCACCACACGGTGCAGGCCGAGCACGCCGTCCTCGTCGCGACGAGCGCGGCCGAGGGGGAGCGGCTCGACCATGACACCGCAGCCGTGGCGGACGCTCGGCGGCGTGCGGCGACCCTCGCTGCCAGTCCATGGACCGCAGCCGTCCACGACGAGCGCGCGCCGGACGACCGCTCCCTCGCGCAGACGGTCCGACAGCTCGACGACCTCGCCGCTCGAGCCGTCGAGGTCACCGCTGCCGAGGCGCAGGCGGCCACGGCTGCGCAGACCGTCGTCGAGCGGACCGGAGAGGTCGCCCACGCGCTGGCCGAGCAGGGCTTCGACGCGGTCGACGGGGCCCGGGCGGCGCTGCTCCCGCCGGAGCGGGCGACCGCACTGCAGGCAGAGGTCGCCGCGGCGGAACGCGAGCGAGCCGTCGTCGACGCGGGCCTCGCGGAACCCGCCGTGGTCGCGGCCGCGGACGACCTCGACCCCGGGCCGGACGCCCCGCTCGACCTGGACGCCGCACGTGCCGCGCACGTCGCAGCGGCCGGACTCGCCGACGAGGCCGTCCGCGCGGCGGTCTCGGCATCGGACCGTGCCGAGGCCGCGGCCGGCTGTGCCGCCGAGGTCGCACGCGCCGTCCGGGCCCGCGACGACACGTCCGCGCGGAGCCGCGCGATCGTCCGCCTGGCCGACGTCGCCAACGGCGTGACCGCGGCGAACCCGAGCGGCATCACCCTCGGCACGTACGTGCTCATGCGGCGCTTCGAGGACGTCGTCGCAGCCGCGAACGACCGCCTGCGCGGGATGCTCGGCGGTCGGTTCACCCTCGAGACGTCCGACGAGCGCGAAGCCGGCTCACGGGCGCGACGGACCGGTCTCGCGCTCGCGGTCCACGACCACACCACCGACACACGGCGTGCACCGGGAAGCCTGTCCGGCGGCGAGACCTTCACGGTGTCGCTCTGCCTGGCGCTCGGGCTCGCCGACGTCGTGCAGGCCGAGGCCGGCGGCGTCTCGCTCGGCACGTTGTTCGTCGACGAGGGCTTCGGCACCCTCGACCCCGAGACCCTCGACGACGTCATCGGCCAGCTGGCGCGGCTGACCGCCGGTGGGCGTCAGGTCGGGATCGTCAGTCACGTCGAGGAGCTCAAGCAGCGGATCCCCGAGCGCATCGCCGTGCGGCGCACCGCGGGGGGCGGCTCGCGGGTCACCACCACCGTCTGACGAACCGCGAACCGCGAACGGTCGGTGGAGGACTGCGGTCAGGGGGACGGCGTCGCGTCCACCGTGCCGTCGGGCGGCGGCAGGATGTCGGCCGCGATCCACGGGAAGACCCACGTGAACAGCGCGTACACGATCACGGCGAGCAACACGAGCAGCTCGAGGACCTTCAGGGCGGCCGGTCCGGGCAGGACCCGCCAGACGAACGGGAAGATCACTGCGGCGTCTCCGAGAGTTCCTTGGGGGTGCCCTCCGAGACGGGCATCCAGTAGTCGAGCTTGGCGTGGGTCACGTAGCGCTCCTTGGCGGACCACATCGGGTGGCACGCGGTGAGCGTGAGCCAGCGGTCCTCCGCCGAGGGCGTGACGCCCGGCTGGTTCGGCACCGGCGCGATCGTCTCGATCTTGTCCGGCGTGACGATCTGCGAGTCGGTGACCTTGTAGACGTACCAGACGTCGAAGTCCTTCGCCGCGTCGGTCACCCGGACGACGATCGCGTCGTCGGTCTTCAGGTCCGCGATCTGGTTCAGCGGCTTGCCGTAGGTCACGCGGTGCCCGGCGACGGCGAAGTTGCCCTCGGCGCCCGGCATCGCGGTGTCCTGGTAGTGCCCGAGTCCGATCGTGTTGAGCACGCGCTCGCGGTCGGTGCCCTCGCCGATCGGACGCAGGTAGTCGGCGCCGAAGCGCGGGATCTGCATCGTGCCGAAGACGCTCGTGACCTCCGGCGGTTCGGCGAGCACAGGGGCCTCGCCGCGGTGCTCGGAGCCCTCGACCTTCGGCGCCGCGCGCTGGCCGAGGTCGTCGACGAGCTTCGTCTGCTCGTTCACGGCGACGACGTCCGTCCACCAGGCGGTCCACGCCACGTAGAGACCGGTGCCGGCGCCGGCGATGATCAGGAGCTCGGCCAGCAGTGCGACGAGTGCCCCGCCGACGGTCTGTCGACGCCGGGGGCGCCGTGGCTGCCGCGTGGCCTCGTCCTCGCGCGCCGAGCGGCGCGTCGGGGCGGTGTCGTGTGCGGTCACGGTGCTCCTGATCCGGATGGGGTGGTCGGACAGGTATATCAGACCACGCCGACGAGCAGGTGACGAGTCCTCGCACCTGTGGATGCCCACGGGGACGGCTAGCGTGGCCGGATGACTCCGGTGTTCCGTCCCTTCCGTTCCGACGACACCGAGGCGGTCATCGCACTGTGGGACGCCTGCGGGCTGCTGCGACCGTGGAACGACCCGCGGCGTGACATCGCGCGGAAGGTGGCCGAGCAGCCCGAGCTCTTCCTGGTCGCCAAGCAGGCCGAGCAGGCCGAGCAGGCCGGGCAGGGCGAGCGTGACGACGAGCGGACGGTCGTCGGCGTCGGCATGGCGGGCTACGACGGGCACCGCGGCTGGGTGAACTACCTGGCGGTCCGTCCCGACCTGCAGGGGTCCGGGCTCGGTCGCGCCTTCATGGCCGAGTTCGAGCGGCTCCTGACCGCCCGCGGGTGCCCGAAGGTCAACGTGCAGGTGCGCGAGGGGAACGAGCAGGTGCTCGGGTTCTACGCCTCGCTCGGGTACGCCCCGGACCGCGCGGTGTCCCTCGGCAAGCGCCTCATCGCCGACGACTGACACCTGTCGCCGACGACTGACACCTGTCGCCGGCGTCGGCGCCGCCGCCGACGCCCGGAAACCGCTACGCCAGCGCCAGGCCGACCGAGGCCGCGAAGGCGAGCACGATCCCGGTCCACTGCACCGCGCGCAGCCGCTCACGCAGCACGACGCCGGCGAGCACCACCGTGCCGATCGGGTAGAGGGCGTTGAGCACGCTCACCACGGGGAGCACGGCGTCGCCCGACCCGACGTGCAGCGCAGCCTGGATGCAGGCGTTCGCCAGCGCGTCGAGCACGCCGCAGGCCACGACGGCGACCATCGTCCGCCTCGACCACCGCGGCCGGTTCGACCAGCGCGACGGACCCGACGACCTCCGCGGGCGCCACGGCAGCGACGAACCAGGCCAGCGTGACCGACGCGACGTGTCCGACCGACGGGGACCGCGCGGGCCGACCGCGGCAGACCGCGCGGCCGACGCCGACGGCGCGACGTGATCCGCGCCTCCCGGCCGATCCGACCGAACCGGCCCGACCGGCCCGACCGGCACCGACCGCACCGCCACCACGACCGCCACCGCACCGAGCAGCACCGTCTGCACCACCCGCCCGACCAGGAGCGTCGCGACGCCCGCGTCCGGAGGTGCCGCGTCGTACGCGAGCACGATCCCGCCGAACCCGCACCCCGCCACCGCAGCCGTCACCACCCCGGCGGCCGTCACCCGAGCACCCGAGCCGTCCCGCACCGCCGCGACCAGCACGACCGCGACCACCGCGACCACGAGCGCGACCGACGCCACGAGCGACAGCACCGTCCCGCCCAGCAGCGCGACCGCGACCGGGGTGACCGCGGCGAACACCGCCGTCAGCGGGGACAGCACGCTCATCGGGCCGACGGCCAGTGCCCGGTAGAGCAGCAGCACCGCCACCGACCCCGAGACCCCTGCTCCGATCCCGGCCGCGACCGCGGGACCGGAGAAGGTCGCTCCGACGACCGCCGCCCCGAGCATCAGCGGGACCAGGCCCACCGCCGCGGCGACGGCCGCGACGGTCACCGCGCGCACCCGCCGTGCCGCGAGTCCGCCGAGGAAGTCGGCAGCCCCGTAGACGACCGCACCGGTCAGGCCGAGCAGGACGGAGAGCACGGCTCCCATCCTGCCCGTGCCGGTAGCCTGCGCGGGTGAGCGTTCCGTACCACCGCCTGCCCCGTGTCGATGCTCGTTGGCGCTGGTGGCGCCCGCTGGTCGCGCTCGCGTTCCTGGTCGGGTACTACATCGCCACGCAGATCGTCCTGGCGGTGGCCTACTTCGTCCCGATCGGGGTGACGCAGGGCGAGGACGGGTTGCTCGGCTTCCAGGACGACCTGACGAGCGGCGCCCTCGACCCCACCGACCCGCTCATCCTGTCGCTCACCCTGCTGTCGCTCGTGGTGCTGCTGCCCGGCGTCCTGCTCGCGGTGAAGATCGCCCGGATCGGCCCGGCGGGCATCCTGTCGTCGACACGCTTCCGGGTGCGCTGGCGCTGGACGCTGTGGTGCCTGCTCCCGACGATCGTCATCGCGATCCCGATGTTCCTGCTGCAGACGTGGGGGATGTTCTCGTTCGACGGCGGCTTCGGCTGGGACCACGACGCCATCGGGCAGTCGACCGTCTCGCCCGCCACGCTGACCTTCACGATCGTGATGGTCCTGGTCCTCGTGCCCTTCCAGGGCGCCGCCGAGGAGTACGTCTTCCGCGGCTTCCTGATCCAGACCATCGCGTCGTGGATCCCGGTCCGGATCGTCGGTGTCGTCATCGCCGTCGCGGTCTCGACCGTGGTGTTCGCCGCCGGGCACATCCCGAACGGCTACAACGTGTGGGGCATCCTCGACGTCGGCTCGTTCGGGCTGATCGCGGCGATCATCGTGCTGCGGACCGGCGGCATGGAGGCCACCGTCCTGCAGCACGCCTTCAACAACATCATGATCTTCGTCCTGCAGGCTCCCGGCTGGTCGAAGATCGACCTCGACGCCTCGGACGGCACCGCGGGCGGCTTCCTGGTCACGCTCGCGACCTCGCTCGCCTTCTGGGGCATGATCGAGCTCCTCGCGTGGTGGCGGGGGCTCGACCGTCGCTTCCCGGGACACGAGGCGCCCCGCTTCCGCGGTCCGGCCCCGGTCTGGGCGGGCGGAAGCCAGTGGACCCGGCCGGGAGGCACGGGCTGGGCAGTCGCACCGGCCCGCGGTCCGGAGACGGACCGGGACGCACCGGTGGCTGATCCGTCCGCCGCTGCGCCTGTGGACGAGACGGTGCGTGTCGCCCCGCGCTCGTAGGCTGGGGGCATGAGCACGACGACCACGACCTCACCGTCGCGGGCTGCCGCGCTCGACGTCCTGCACCGTGTGTGGGGGTACGACGCGTTCCGTGGCGAGCAGGCCGCGATCATCGACCAGGTCGTCTCCGGCGGCGACGCGCTCGTGCTCATGCCGACCGGTGGCGGCAAGTCGCTCTGCTACCAGGTGCCCGCGCTCGTCCGCGACGGCGTCGGGGTGGTCGTCTCACCGCTGATAGCCCTCATGCAGGACCAGGTCGACGCCCTCGCCGCGAACGGTGTCAAGGCGGCGTTCCTCAACTCCACGCAGGGTCCCGACGAGCGCGCCCGGGTCGAGCGGGCGGTCGTCTCCGGCGAGGTCGACATGCTCTACCTCGCCCCGGAGCGGCTCCGGCTCGAGAGCACCCGGTCGCTGCTCGACCGCGCGCGCATCGCCCTGTTCGCCATCGACGAGGCACACTGCGTCGCCCAGTGGGGGCACGACTTCCGGCCGGACTACCTCGAGCTGAGCGTGCTCCACGAGCGCTGGCCGACCGTGCCGCGCATCGCCCTCACGGCCACCGCGACGCCGCAGACCCACCGCGAGATCTCGGGTCGGCTCGGCCTCGACGACGCCGCGCACTTCGTGGCCGACTTCGACCGCCCGAACATCCAGTACCGCATCGAGCCGAAGACCGGCGCGATGCAGCAGCTCCTCACCTTCATCAAGACCGAGCACAGCGGCGACGCGGGCATCGTCTACTGCCTGTCCCGGAACTCGGTCGAGCGCACCGCAGCCGCGCTCGCCGACCAGGGGATCCCGGCGCTGCCGTACCACGCCGGCCTCGACGCGAAGGTCCGCGAGCGCAACCAGTCGACGTTCCTGCGCGAGGACGGCATCGTCATGGTCGCCACGATCGCGTTCGGCATGGGCATCGACAAGCCCGACGTGCGGTTCGTGGCGCACCTCGACCTGCCGAAGTCGGTCGAGGGCTACTACCAGGAGACCGGGCGTGCCGGGCGCGACGGACTGCCCTCGACGGCGTGGCTCGCCTACGGGCTGAACGACGTCGTGCAGCAGCGCCGGATGATCGACCAGTCCGAGGGCGACGCGGCACACCGCCGGCAGCTCAGCGCGCACCTCGACGCCATGCTCGCGCTCTGCGAGACGATCGAGTGCCGCCGGGTCCGGTTGCTCGCCTACTTCGGGCAGGAGTCCACGGCCTGCGGCAACTGCGACACGTGCATCGCGCCGCCGGAGCCGTGGGACGGCACGGTGCCCGCGCAGAAGTTCCTGTCGACCGTGGTCCGCCTGGAGCGCGAGCGCGGGCAGCGGTACGGCGTCGCGCACCTCGTGGACATCCTCGTCGGCAAGCAGTCGCCGCGCGTGCAGGAGCTCCGGCACGACTCGCTCGCGACCTTCGGCATCGGCAACGACCTGGGCGAGGGGGAGTGGCGTGCGGTCGCTCGGCAGCTGCTGGCACAGGGCTACGCAGCGGTGTCGGGCGACGGGTTCGGCACGGTCGTCCTCAGCCCGACGAGCGCCGAGGTCCTGAGCGGCAGGACGCGCGTGCTGATGCGCCGCGACCCGGTGAAGGCCCCGCGCACGTCGCGAGCCCGACGGCAGGCGGTGACCGACGTGCCGCAGGAGGCGCTCGGCCTGTTCGAGGCGCTGCGTGCGTGGCGGGCGGCCCAGGCCCGCGAGCAAGGGGTGCCCGCCTACGTGGTGTTCAACGACGCGACGCTGCGCGGGATCGCCGCGGTGAAGCCCACCGACGAGGACGCCCTGAGCGAGATCTCGGGGATCGGTGGCGCGAAGCTCGAGCGCTACGGGCGCGCGGTGCTCGACGTCGTCGCAGCGCACGCGGACTGAGCCGCCGACCCACCCCGACTCACCAACAGAACGCCCCACCGGTCACCGGCCGGTGGGGCGTTCGTCGTCTGCGCGAAATATCGTATTGCGCCATCGCCGGGCTGTGACGTATTGTGTATTTCACATCTTGTCCACAACCCGACACAGAGAGCAGTATGTCCGCAGCAACGACACCCCTCGCGAAACGACGCCCCGTGATCCGCGTCGTCCTCGTCCTCGTCACACTCGTCACCGCGTTCCACGTGTTCGCGCAGTTCCTCTGGATCGCCCCGGCCTCCGCCCTCCGCGAGCTCGTCCCCGGCCACCTGCTCTACTCGTGGCAGATCCCGTGGTTCGGCCAGAGCTGGTCGGTCTTCGCGCCGGACCCCATCAACGGCAACTACCACTTCAAGGTCCGCGCGATCGTGCAGGACGGCTCCGGGCCAGCTCGGATGACGCAGTGGATCGACGCGACCGACGCGGAGTACGAGCTGCAGCACCACAAGGTCCTGCAGCCCCGAGCCGCGGCGCTCGCGTCCGAGCAGGCGACGGACTACAAGGGCGCCTGGGACGACCTGAACGACGGTCAGAAGGCGATCGTCTCCGCTGGGTGGTTCGAGGGTGACTCCTGGAAGGGTGACCTCGAGACCGCGCTCCGCAAGGCGGCCGGTGGCAACGAGACGGCCGAGGCTGCTGCCTCGAAGTTCATCTCGGCGAACGCCTTCACCCTCGCCTACGCAACGCAGGCCGCCCGTGCGGTCTGGGGTGACGACGTCGTGTTCGTGCAGGTGGACATCTACCGCCAGAACATCATCCCCTTCGCCAAGCGACACGAGCCCGGTGCGCAGCTCCCGCCCAAGCAGGAGGCCCCGACCGGGTGGCGTGGACTCTTCACGCTGCCGGGCCAGTCGCAGGAGGCCTTCGCGAAGGTCTTCCGCCCCCTCGCCGAGCCGCAACTGCAGGGCGACGGGTTCGCCACCGATGACTCGGCGACCGAACCGAAGGATTCCCGCCGGGACGCCACGCCGTCCCCTGCGCCGCAGACGGACGACGAGAAGGAGCAGGACTGACATGAACACGCTCATCGACGCCGTCCGACGGACGGCCTGTGTCGGCGTCCGCGTGGCCACCGACGTCCGCGACCTCCTGCTGGACCTCCTGCGACGAGGTGCGACCTTCGTCGAGCAGTGGCTGACCGGGCGCAAGAAGGCGCTGTACGGCCTGGCCGTCACACGCATCCTCCTCGGTCTGCTCGGCATCACGATCGTCGTCACCAACTGGTCGACGCGGTACTACGCGTACGGAGCCGGTTCCGCATGGACCGGTGAAGCGCTCTACCCCGGCAGCGACTTCGCGAAGTTCTGGCCGACGAGCTTCTTCCACGACATCGGGCAGCAGGACATCCTGCTCACCGTCAGCATGGCCGGGCTGATCGTCATCAGCGCTCTCTTCATGCTCGGGTGGCGCACGCGTTTGGTGATGCCGCTGTTCCTGATCGGGTACGTCTCCTGGATCGAGATGAACGACGTGCTCAGCGACCAGAGCGACAACCTCGTCCGCATGGTGCTGATCTACATGCTCTTCGCAGACCCGGCAGCTCGGCTCTCGCTCGACGCCCGTCGTCGGTCGAAGGACCGTACGGCGGTCCGGCGCTGGTCTCGTTGGCGCGCACACCTGCACCCGTACGACACCATGCTGCACAACCTCGCGCTCGTCGTGATGGTGCTCCACGTCGCCCTCATCTACATGTCCGGCGCGCTCTACAAGGCGCAGGGACAGACCTGGTCGGAGGGGTACGCGGTGTACAACCCGCTCCACGTCGACCGCTTCTCGGTGTGGCCCGAGCTCGCGGACGCGGTGACCTACTGGGGGCCCGCGGTCGCCGCGATCTCGTGGGGCACGATCATCATCCAGATGATGTTCCTGCCCATGTTGGCAACCCGCATCACGCGCATCGTCGCACTGCTCGGCGTCCTCTCGTTCCACATCGGGATCGGCGTGCTGATGGGCTTGCCGTTCTTCTCCCTCGCGATGATCGCCGTCGACTCCGTCCTCATCCGTGACCGCACCTGGCTCGCGATGGGTCGCGAGCTCCGGAACCGTTGGCGTGCAGCCGGCGGTGCGAGCGACACGTCTGCGCGGACTCGGCCGACGACACCGCTCACGGCAGCCAGCCCCGCTCCCGCTTCACCGCTCGACAACGGTGCGGAGCGCTCCCCGAGCGAGGAGCCCACCTCCGACGACCAGCTCGTGGGAGCCCGGTGAAGGCCTACGTCGTCGGAAGTGGACCCAACGGCCTCGCCGGAGCGATCGAACTCGCCCGCAACGGCGTCGACGTGACCGTCGTCGAGGCCACCGCCCGTCTGGGTGGTGGCCTCGGGTCGGCCGAGCTGACCGAGCCCGGTCTGGTCCACGACCTCGGTGCCGCGTTCATGCCGATGGCCGTCGCCTCGCCGTTCTTCCGGAGTCTGGACCTCGAAGCACTCGGCGTCAGGTTCCGTCACGCCCCCGTCGCCCTCGCGCACCCGCTCGACGACGGCACCGCCGGTCTGCTCCACCAGGACCTCAGTACGACCGCCGCAGGCCTCGGCACGGACGGTGGCACCTGGCGCGCGTTGTTCGAGCGCTTCGCCGAGTCGTTCCCGGAGCTGCTCGACGACGCGATGCAGCCGATGATGCACCTGCCCCGGCACCCGTTGCTGATGGCACGGTTCGGCTTGATCGCCGCGCAGTCCGCCGCTCGGGTGTCGGCGACCTTCCGCACCGAACAGGCGCAGGGGCTCTTCACCGGCATCGCCGCGCACGCGTTCGGCGCGCTCGACGAGCCGTTCTCGGCAGCCGTCGGGGTCATGCTCACCGCCGCGGCACACGCCGTGGGGTGGCCGGTCGTCGAAGGCGGCGCACAGGTGCTCGCCGACGCCCTGGTCCGACACCTCGTCGACCTCGGCGGCCGGGTCGAGACCCGCCGCGAGGTGCTGTCCGTCCGTGAGCTCGACGACGCCGACATCGTGCTGCTCGACGCCACGCCCGCAGCCGCCGCCGCGATGCTCGGCGACGCCATGCCGCGGCGCTTCCGGCGCGCCTACGGCGCGTACGTGCACGGGCCGGCCGCCTTCAAGGTCGACTTCGCGGTCGACGGGGACATCCCCTGGACCGCCGAGGGCGTCCGGGACGCCGGGGTCGTGCACGTCGGCGGTCGTGCCGCAGAGGTGTCGGCCGCGGAGGCGCGCATCACCTCCGGCGCGTCGGCTCGCCAGCCCTTCGTGCTGGTCGGACAACAGTACGTCGCCGATCCGGGACGGTCTCGGAACGGCGTCAACCCGGTGTGGGCGTACGCCCACGTGCCGCACGGCTCGACCGTCAATGCCACGGAGCGGATCGTTCGGCAGGTTGAACGGTTCGCACCGGGCTTCCGCGATCGCATCGTTGCAACGCACACGACGGCCGCCATCGGTCTCGCTGCGGTGAATGCCAACTACGTCGGCGGCGACATCAACACCGGGGCCACGAGCTTCCGGCAGTTGATCGCTCGACCGACGGCGGGGCGCCGTCCGTACCGAACTGGCGCGCCCCACACCTACCTGTGTTCCGCGGCGACCCCGCCCGGACCTGGCATCCACGGCATGTCCGGGATGAACGCGGCGAGAGCCGCACTGGCCGGGCTCTGACCGGCACCCAGGTACGTCACTGCCCGTGACGTCCGCTCGTCCGGGTTGCGATCCGGAAGGGCTCTCGCGTGGGTGGCCCACCCACGCGGAAATTCGAATCGGCGTTCACGACTGTTTGCAGTCAACCGAGCGTCACCGATATGGAAGAAACGACAATGAGTTCCCAGAGTAAAAGAGCGCGTTCTGGTACCCGAAAGGCTATTGCTGCATCAGCCGCGGGCATGGTGGTCCTGTCGGGTGCTGCTTTCGGCGTCGATGCTGTGTATGCTTCGGTTCCTGCGGGCGCGAAGTCGATCGGTACCAAGAGCGTGTCCGGGGCTGGATTGATCACCAAGGTTGGGGATCGTTACCTGGTGTACGGCACCAATTCGCTGATTCCATCGATAACGGGTACCAACGCGCACCCTGCGCCGTGGTACGGCTCGATCGCAAGCAATTATGCGGAAGCGGTTCGGCTCTCCAAGACTGCTACGCACTCATACACCTTTCCTGGACCGAACGAAACCGGTCCGGTGAAGAACAGTTCGGGACAATGTCTAACGTTCACCGCCACCTTCACCGTGAGCATGTCTTACCTTTATACGCATTGGAAGACCTGCGGGGCGAGCGGTCAGTCCTGGCGATGGGGGGGTTGGGGTGGTCTCATCAGCCCGGATGCGGTTCTGTGGAACAATAAATCCTTTTACCCTGTTTCATTGCAATGCGATCCGACCAATGACAAGTTTCAAACTACCCTCGGGCTTGCGAAGGACCTGTCTGCACCAGGGCCATCGCCTGTCGTTGAGCTGAGCAATGCAAATGCGGCTGCCTCGGCGACCGCCTCCTACAAGGCCGATGCGAAGGGGAACGCTGCTGCGGTCGGTGCAGCGGTCGCCGCGGCGAACGGGGACCGGTCTTCCGTCGCGGATGCTGCGAAGAACTCCGATGCGATCGCCGTGGCGAAGTCTGCGGGTAATCAGCTGACGACGGCTGCTGCTGATACGTCTGCCGACGCGAAGTCGAGCGCGAACGTCTCGGCGCTCGGTGCTGCCGAGAAGGCCGCGAAGGCGGACAACTCGTCGAACACGAACGGGAAGGGTTCCGCTGTCGGCAACGGGCGCGCTGGCGCTGCGTCCCGAGTAGCTGCCATCGCCGACTCGTCAAACGACGCGTCGAAGGACGCCGCGGCGGACGTCGATGGGAACGTCAACGCGTCGGCCTCGGCGACGGCTTCGTACAAGGCTGATGCGAAGGGCAACGCCGCCGCAGTCGGTGCCGCGATCGGCGCCGCGAACGGCGACCGGACCTCCATTGCGGACGCCGCGAAGAACTCGGACGCGATCGCGGTGGCGAAATCGGCTGGTAACCAGATCACGACGGCTGCCGCTGATACGTCTGCCGACGCGAGCTCGAGTGCGAACGTTGCGGCGCTCGGTGCTGCCGAGAAGGCCGCGAAGGCGGACAACTCGTCGAACACCAATGCTCGTGGTTCGTCGGCTGCGAACGGCACTGCCGGTGCGGCGTCGCGTGTTGCCGCCATCGCTGACTCGTCCAACGATGCTTCGGCGGATGCGGGTTCGGCGTCGAACGCGAATGTGAATGCTGGTGCGTCGGCGACGGCGACGTTCAAGGCGGATGACAACTCGAACGCGTCGGTG